>NZ_JBHUAV010000001.1:0-404247 GCF_042789575.1 Leifsonia sp. NPDC056824
CCCCGCGCCCGCCCCCGTCCCGCCCCCCTCCCCGGCCTCCCCTTCGCCGTGGGGCACTTTGTTGTCACTTTTCGGGCGCAAAAGTGACAACAACGTGCCCCTCGGCGCCTGGGGCTGTGGATAACTCGGGAGGGTGGGTAGCGCAGCTGGCAGGGTGGCGGGATGACGCGACGTATCGACCCTCTCCCTCGGCCGCTTCAGAGCGGGCCGTTCTCCACGCGAACCGCCCTCGAGTCCGGGGTGGGAGCCCGACGACTGCGCAGGAACGACCTCGTCAGGCCGATCCGAGGCTTCCGGATCGCCAAGGCGGACGACGGATTGGTGTCCCGGTGCCGCGCGTATGCGTCGCATCGCGGGACGGACTTCGCATTCAGTCACACCACCGCGGCAGTCCTTTATGGGATACCGCTTCCCCGGGTCGACGAAACCATCCATGTGAGCGTCCGCGCTCCCGGTCGGGCTCCGACCATCGAGGGGTTCGCCGGTCACAAGCTCGGCCGGTGGGAGGTCCGCATGGTCGCGGACCTGCCGGTCACCACACCCGAGCAGACATGGCTGGACCTCGCGCAGCTCCTCCATCGGGATGCACTGGTCGCAGCGGGCGACTACCTCGTCGGCGGATCGGAGCCGCTCACGGATCGGCTGGCGCTGGCGCACGCCGCCGCCGCTGCGACCGGCCGTCGGGGCGTCGCGCGGGCACGGGAGGCGATCGAACTCGTCCGGGTGGGGGCCGAGTCTCCCGGCGAGACCCGGCTGAGGCTTCTGCTCGCTGAGGCGGCGCTTCCTTCGCCGCTGCTCAATCACGAACTGCGGACGGCCGAAGGCGCCTTTGTAGCCCGCGTCGATTTCGCATTCGCCGCGAAGCGTGTCGCCCTGGAATACGAGGGCGACATCCATCGGGTGGACCAGGTCACCTGGCGCAAGGACCTCCGTCGGCGAGAACGCGTCGAGGACCTGGGGTGGCGCATGGTGCGCGTGACCGCGGACGACATCGCCGCACCGGCGGAACTCATCCGCCGCCTCCGCCGCCTCCTCGCGTGAAGCCGGCCCGCGAGGGGCACGTTGTTGTCACTTTCGGGCGCGAAAAGTGACAACAACGTGCCCCTCGGGGGAGGAGCTACCAGCGGGGGTGGGTGGTGGGGCGGAAGTGCGCGTCGTAGACGCCGCGGACGGAGTCCGCGAACGCGGCGGGGAGCGCGACGCCTGCGGCGGCGGCGTTCGCGCGGGCCTGCTCGGGCGAGCGGGCGCCGGGGATGACGGTGCTCACGCCGTCCTGCGCGACCACCCACGCGAGCGCCGCCTGCGCGGGCGTCGCGCCCTCCGGGGCGAGCGCGGCGAACTCCCGCGCTGCGCGCACGCCCTCCACGTAGTCGACGCCCGAGAAGGTCTCCCCCACGTCGAACGCCTCGCCGTGGCGGTTGTAGCTGCGGTGGTCGTCGGCGGCGAACTCGGTCGTCTCGGAGTAGCGGCCGCTCAGCAGCCCGGAGGCCAGCGGCACCCGCGCGATGATCCCGACCCCGGCCTCCCGCGCCGCAGGGAGCACCTCGTCGAGGGGCTTCAGCCGGAAGGCGTTGAGGATGATCTGGACGGTGGCCGTCCCCGGCCGCGCGATGGCCTCCAGGGCCTCGGCGCAGGTCTCGACGCTGACGCCGTAGTTCGCGATCGCGCCCTCCTCGACCAGTGTGTCAAGCGCGTCGTAGACGGCGGCGTTCGAGAGGACGGGAGTGGGCGGGCAGTGGAGCTGGACGAGGTCGAGCGTGTCCATCCCGAGGTTGCGGCGGGAGCGGCCCGTCCACTCGCGGAACTTCGCGAGCGTGAAGTTGGCCGGGTCCTGCGCCTCGCGGCGGCCCATCTTGGTGGCGACCGTCAGCGGGAGGTCCGGGCGGGAGGCGCGGTAGCGGCCGATGAGCTGCTCGCTGCGGCCGTCGCCGTAGACGTCGGCGGTGTCGAAGAAGGTGACCCCGGCCTCCGTCGCCGCGTCGAGGACGGCGAGCGCGTCGGCCTCGGTGACGTCGCCCCAGTCGGCGCCGAGCTGCCAGGTGCCGAGACCGATGACCGACACGTCGCGTCCGGTTCGTCCGAGGGTGCGTTTCTCCATGCCCTCCACCCTATGCGCGCCGCATGAAGCCGCCGAGGGGCACGTCGTTGTCACTTCCGCGGGCGAAAAGTGACAACGACGTGCCCCTCGGCAATGGGGATGGGCGGGCTAGGCTGCCGCGACCGTGACCTCCTGGTTGCGGAAGTGTCCGGCCAGCATCCCGACCACTCCGACGGCGGCCCAGCCCACCAGCACCAGCCACGGGAACAGCGCGTCAGCGGACGGGAAATACGACAGGTCGCGCAGCAGCGTGACGGAGGCGCCCGGCACGAACCACTGCCCGATCGCGCCCCACGGCCCGACCAGGAACTGCAGCGGCTGCGCAGCGGCCGACAGCGGGTTGCCGACCAGCACGGTCAGCACCGCGCCGATCGCGATGCCGACCCGTCCGAACAGCGCGTTCATCCCGACCACGAAGGCCGCGACCGCGAACATCGCCAGCCCGACGGCCAGCGCGTTGACCCAGTAGTCGCCCTGCAGGATGCCGAACCAGCCTTGCAGGATGCCGGTCACCGCCAGTCCGCCGGCCACACCGTAGAGCGCGACGGCGCCCAGGCGGCGCCAGCTCCCCGCGACGAGCAGGGAGATGAGCACGCCGCCGAGCATCCCGCCCAGCACGAGCGGGAACGACGACGCGGCCAGCCCGAGACCGCGAGCGTCGGTCGACGCCAACGGGACGACGTCGGTCACCTTCACCGTGATGGTGGGCGCCTTCGTTCCGGCCGGCGCGTGGCCGGAGGCGATGGCCTGCTGCACGGCGGCCTGCGCCTGCGCGTTGGCAGCGGCTTGGATGTTGGCGGCGACCGTGTTCATGATCTGCGCGACCGCGGCGCCGTTGGCCGAGGCGGTCAGCACCTCCGGGCTGTCGCCGAGGACGATCGCGCCGTAGACGCTGCGCTTCTGGATCGCGTCGACGGCCGCCTGCCGGTCGCTCAGGCTCGTGATCGCGAAGGCGCCGCTGGCTGCCTTGTCGAGCTGCTTCTCCACGACGCTGACCTGCGCGGACGGACCGGCGATCGCGATCGGGAGGTCCTTGACCGTGGAGGTCACGGTCGGCCATAGGAAGGCGAGCAGGATGACGACGACGATGGCCGCCGCTCCCACGGCGAGCGCGAGGGCGCGAGCCCAGGGCGTGTGGACGACGGGACGCGTGTTCTGTTCCTGGCGCGGGGTGATCTGGTCGACGCCGGGATCGGTGCTGGTGCTCATGGCGGCCTCCACTCAATAAAAACGAATGCTCGTTCTTTATAATCGACAGTTGAGCCGCTATTGTCAAGAACGAACGTTCTTTTTTTCGAGTCGCGAGGAGGCCGGGATGCCGAAGGTCACCGAGGAGTACCGCACAGCGCGGCGCCACGAGATCGCCCAGGCCGCCCTCCGCTGCTTCGCGCGCAACGGCTTCGCCGCCACCTCGATGGCCGACATCATCGCCGAGTCGGGTCTCTCGGCCGGCGCGATCTACGGGCACTTCACGAGCAAGGACGAGCTGATGGAGCTGACGGCGTCGGAGATCCTCGACGCACGCTTCCTGGAGGTCGCCGAGGCACGCGCGCAGCAGCCCCTCCCCACGCCCGGCGAGATCGTCCGCCTGCTCGTCACAGGCCTGATGACGCACATCGCGGACATCCAGCTCCTCGTGCAGGTCTGGGGGCAGGTGCCGATCAACCCGCGGCTGAAGCAGATGTCGTCCGACATCGGCGGCCGCATCCGCGCCATGTTCGTCGGCTACCTGACCGACTGGCACGCCCAGACGCTGCGCCTCGACGAGGCGCACGACCTCGCCGAGCGGCAGGCGCCCGTCTACATCGGGCTCGTGCAGGGCTACGTCACCCAGACCGTGCTGTTCGACGGCTTCGATGGGGAGGGCTACCTCGACTCCGTGGAGTCGCTCTCGCTCCCGTACTGAACACCAGAGGCCTGGCCGCTCGGTGTCTGGCCGCTCGCGGTCTGCCCGCCCGAGGCCTGACCACTCGACGCATCGCACGCCACCGCCACGACCCGCGCGAGCCGCTTGCGGATGAGGTGGTCGTTGGCCTCCACCCGGTGCATCGTCACATGCCGCATGGCCGCGATCACGGCGAGGCTGCCCGGCGCGATGAACGCGTCCATCGTGCCGTAGACGACCTCCACCGGCACGCGCACGCGCGCCAGGTCGTCGACCACGGTCTGCCGCTCGACGCAGTTCTGCAGCGACAGCACAAACGGCCGCCAGCTCTTCTCCGTGATCTCGAAGACGTTCTTGATCGGCAGCAGCCTCCCGAGGATGCCGGCGTTGCGCAGGGTGAACTCCTTGTTGCTCCGGAGGAACTCGTACGCCCGCAGGTAGGCGCTGACCCGGGTGCGCACCCGGCGGTCGCCGATCTCGGACGGCGTGGCGTACACGGGAGGTCCGACGAGCACCAGCCTGCTGAGCGCGCCGGGATGCTCGGCGGCGTACCGCGCGACGAGGAGGCTGCCGAGCGAGTGGCCGACGAGCACGAACGGTTCGCGCAGCTTCAGCGAGCGCAGCGTGCGGTCGATCGCGGCGACGTGCTCCTCGATCGTGTATTGCGCGTCCTCCGGCGCCGGCGAGCGGCCGAAGCCGAGGATGTCGATCGAGATGGCGCGGTGCCGCGGCTCCAGCAGCGGCACAAGGTTCTGGAACGTCACCGACGACGACGCGATGCCGTGCACGAGCACGACCACCGGCCCCTCCCCCACGTCGGAGGCGATGTGCAGCAGCGGCGCACGGCGCAGCCCGAGGCCGCGGCGCAGCCGTTCGAGGAGGCCGTCGCTCATCGGGACGGCCACCACGATGGAGTGAGCCGTTCGAGCAGCGCGAGCAGCGCCTCCACGTCCCGCGGGCCGGTGCGGGTGAGCCAGACCTCGATCGCGCCGATGATGCCGTCGGCCAGGTAGCGCTCGATCTCGCGGCGCTCCAGCTCGTCGGCGGCGGGAACGCTCACGCTGTGCTGGTCGATCAGCAGTTCGATGGAACCCTGGAAGTGGTCGCTGAGCATGGCGTGCAGGCCGGCCTCCGCGCCCTCCGCCCGGAGGCCGCGACGGTAGACGGCGTCGTGCTCGTCCATGTGCTGGAGGACCGCGCGCGTGACGCCGGTGATGGCCGCCGCGGCGTCGTCGGGTGCGACATCCAGAAGGTAGGCGGCGCGGAGCTCGTCGAGCTGAGCACGAAGCACGCGTTGCAGCAGGGCGGCGGGCGAGGCGGCGTACTCGTAGACGGTCGACCGGTGCACACCGGCGGCGGCGGCCAGGCCGGAGACGGTCACGTCGGTGATCGGCCGCTCCGCCGCGAGGGCGAGCACGGCGGAGCCCAGCCGCGCCAGTGTCTTCTCCTGGCGGGGGTCGAGGCGCGTTCGCTCCGGCCCCGCCGCTGCGACGGCGACCGTGTTCGCTCGGAGCGCATCCGGTTGCGGGCCCTTCGGCCTCCCTGTCTTCACCTTCTGATCGTACAATCGGAGTTATCCGACAGGTGTCGGATATCTGGAAGGAGAACAACTCATGGCTCAGTACGATGTCGCCGGCCGGTCCGCGATCGTCACCGGCGGTGGCTCGGGCATCGGACGCGCGGTGGCGCTGACCCTCGCGGCCAGCGGCGCCGCGGTCCTGGTCACCGATCTGAACGAGGAGCACGCGAAGGCCGTCGTCGCCGAGATCGAGGCCGCGGGCGGAACCGCCGCCGCACTCGCCGGCGACGTGACCGACCCGGCGTTCGCCACGGCGAGCGTCGAGGCCGCGAACGCCCTCGCCCCGCTGAAGATCGCGGTCAACAACGCCGGCATCGGCGGGGAGGCCGCCCCGGTCGCCGACTACTCGCTGGACAGCTGGCGCAAGGTCATCGAGGTCAACCTCAACGCGGTCATGTACTCGATGCAGCCGCAGCTCACCGCGATGGCCGCGAACGGCGGCGGCGCGATCGTCAACATGGCGTCCATCCTCGGCAGCGTCGGCTTCGAGAACTCGTCCGCCTACGTCACGGCCAAGCACGGCCTCCTCGGCCTCACCCAGAACGCGGCGCTGGAGTACGCCGGCCAGAACGTGCGCGTCGTCGCCGTCGGCCCCGGCTTCATCAAGACCCCGCTGGTGGAGGCCAACCTGAGCGCGGAGGCGCTGCAGTTCCTGGAGGGCAAGCACGCCCTCGGCCGACTCGGACAGCCCGAGGAGGTCGCCGCCCTCGTCGCCTTCCTCGCCTCCGACGCCGCGTCGTTCATCACCGGCAGCTACCACCTAGTGGACGGCGGCTACACAGCCCAGTAAGCGCTCACCCTCGACCATCGAGGGGCACGTCGTTGTCACTTGGACAGGCTCCAAGTGACATCTACGTGCCCCTCGGCGGAAGATACTGTCCCTGGTGGATTGTGCGCGCTTAGGGTGGAGGGCGTGACCACCCACGACGAGCTGCTGAGCGACGAGCGACTGGAGCGGTTCCGCGCCCGGGCCGCCGGGTACGACGCGGAGAACCGGTTCTTCACCGAGGATTTCGCCGAGCTGGCCGACGACGGCTACCTGAAGGCCCTGGTCCCGACCGAGTTCGGCGGCCTGGGGCTGACGCTGGAGCAGACCGCGCGCCTCCAGGTCCGGCTCGCTAGCGCCGCGCCCGCCACCGCCCTCGCGGTGAACATGCACCTGGTCTGGGCGGGCGTCGCCAAGACCCTGCGCGACCGCGGCGACGACTCGCTGGAGTTCCTGCTCCGGGAGGCCGGCGCCGGCGAGGTGTTCGCCTTCGGGCTGAGCGAGGCCGGCAACGACCTGGTGCTGTTCGGGTCGACCACCGAGGCCCGGCCGGAGGCGGACGGCTCGTACCGCTACTTCGGCACCAAGATCTTCACCTCCCTCTCCCCCGCGTGGACGCGCCTCGGCACGATGGGCCTGGACACGGCGAGCGCCGACGCCCCCAAGATCGTCTACGGCTTCGTGGAGCGCACTGGCGGCGGCTTCGAGATCCGCGAGGACTGGGACACGATCGGGATGCGGGCGACGCAGAGCAGCACCACCGTGCTCGACGGCGCGCTGGCCCCGGCGGACCGCGTGGTGCGCCGCCTCGATCCCGGCCCCAACCCCGACCCGCTCGTCTTCGCCATCTTCGCGAACTTCGAGCTCCTCCTCGCCGCCGTCTACACCGGCATCGGCGCCCGGGCGCTGGAGCTGGCCGTGGCCTCTGCCCACCGCCGGACGAGCCTGAAGAACGACGGCCGCAGCTACGCGAACGACCCGGACATCCGCTGGCGCGTGGCCTCCGCCGCGATCGATCAGGACGCCCTGCTCCCCCAGCTGGACGCGATCACCCGCGACGTCGACACCCTTGCCGACCACGGCGCGCAGTGGTTCCCGAAGCTGGTCGGGATGAAGGTCCGCGCCACCGAGACCGCCCGCCGCGTCGTCGATCAGGCCATCCGGGTCTCCGGAGGCTCGACCTTCTTCGCCGGGAGCGAGCTCGGCCGGCTGTACCGCGACGTGCTCGCGGGCATCTTCCACCCGTCCGACGCCGAGTCCGCGCACAGCACCGTCGCGAACGCCTGGCTCGGCCCCATCGAGGAGTGACCGCCATGCAGCAGATCACCGCCCAGCACTTCGCCGACCGGCTGGCCCGCGGCGCCGCCCAGGCGAAGGAGGCCGGGCTCGACGCCCTCCTGGTCGCTCCCGGCCCCGACCTCGCGTACTTCGCCGACTACCTCCCGCCGGCGACCGAGCGGCTGACCATGCTGGTGATCCCCACCGAGGGCGAACCGACGATGATCGTGCCCGTGCTGGAGCGCGACAGCGCCGCCGCGACCCGCTCCGCCGGGGCGATCCGCCTGATCACCTGGGCCGACGGCGAGGACGAGCACGCGCCCCTGGTCGACCAGCTCTGGTCGGGAGGCCGCTACGCCGTCTCCGACTCGGCCTGGGCGCTGCACCTGCTCGCGCTTCAGCACGAGCTTCCGGACGTACGCTTCGCCGCGTTCTCGGCCGCCCTGCCGATGCTGCGCGCGGTGAAGGGCCCCGACGAGATCGACCGCCTCGCCGCCGCAGGGGCCGCGGCCGACGCGACCTTCGAGGACATCCTCACCGTCGCCTTCGCCGGCCGCCGCGAGAACGAGGTCGCCGCCGACCTGGACCGCCTGCTGCGCGCGCACGGCCACTCCCAGGTGGACTTCACGATCGTCGGCTCCGGGCCCAACGGCGCCAACCCGCACCACGAGGCCGGCGACCGCGTCATCCAGCATGGCGACATGGTCGTGCTCGACTTCGGCGGACTGATGGACGGCTACGGTTCCGACACCACCCGCACCGTCCACGTCGGCGAGCCGACCGACGAGGAGCACGAGGTCTTCGAGGTCGTCAAGCGGGCGCAGCAGGCCGCGTTCGAGGCGGTCGCCGTCGGCGTGCCGCTGCAGGAGATCGACCGTACCGCGCGCGCAGTGATCCGGGACGCCGGCTACGGCGAGTACTTCGTCCACCGCGTCGGCCACGGCATCGGCACCACCACCCACGAGCCGCCGTACCTGGTGGAGGGCGAGGAGCAGCCGATCGTGGCCGGGATGTGCTTCTCGATCGAGCCGGGCATCTACCTGCCGGGGCGGTTCGGCGTGCGCATCGAGGACATCGTGGTCGCCGACGAGGACGGCGCGCGCCGGCTGAACAACACCAGCCGCGAGCTCCACATCGTCCGGTGAGCGCGCCGACCGCCCGCACGGGCGACGCCGAGAGCGCCGACGGCCGGCGCCCGGACGGCGAGCGCGCCGACGGCGAGCGCGCCGCGTCCGAGCGCGCCGCCTCCGAGCGCATCCGGGCCGAGCGCGCGGCGGCCGAGCTGCGCGACGCCGAGCGCCGCCGGGCCCTCCGCAGCATGAAGGCCCTCGCGACCAGCCTGCTCGCGGTCGCCGCCGTGATCTTCGCCGTCTCGTTCGCGCTCCAGGACCGCTACCCCTGGCTCGGCTTCGTGCGCGCCGCCGCGGAGGGCGCGATGGTCGGCGCGCTCGCGGACTGGTTCGCCGTGACCGCCCTGTTCAAACATCCACTCGGCCTGCGCATCCCGCACACCGCGATCATCCCGACCCGCAAGGACGAGATCGGCGAGACGCTGGGCGAATTCGTGGAGACCGAGTTCCTGTCCGACGACGTGGTCGCGACCCGGCTGACCGCGTACGACGTGTCCGGCGCCGCCGCCCGCTGGCTGACCGAGCCGGGCAACGCGCGCCGGGTGGTGGACGAGGCCTCCGGGGCCGTGGTCGGCTTCTTCGGCCTGCTGGACGACGACCGCATGCGCGAGGCCGTGGAGGCGGTCGTGCGCACGCATGTGATCGAGCCGGAGTGGGCGCCCCCGATCGGCCGCCTCGGCGTGCGGATCCTCAGTTCCGGCGGCCACCACGCCGCCGTCGACCTGCTGCTCGACCGGTTCGACGACTGGCTGGTCATCCACCCGGACGCGCTGACGAATCTCGTCTCCGGCCGGCTCCCGTCGTGGCTGCCGTCCTTCGTGGACAAGCTGGTCGACGAGCGCGTGTACCAGGAGCTGCGCCGCTTCATCGCCGACGTGCGCCGCGACCCCGCGCACCGCGCCCGCCGCGCGTTCGACGGCTACCTCGCCGAGCTCGCCGACCGCCTCCAGAACGACCCGGAGACGATCGCCGGCCTGGAGGCCGCGAAGGCCCGCGCCTTCGACGACCCGCGAATCCGCGAACTGGCCGCGCAGGCCTGGGCGGCGGCGCGCTCGGCGGCTGTGGACGCTCTCAGCGACCCGGACAGCGAACTCCGCCACCGGGTGTCCGCGGCCCTCGCCGACGCCGCCGGCCGCGTGGCCGCCGACCCGGAGCTGCGGGCCTCCCTCAACCAGCGCATCGCGGGCGCCGCCGGCCACTTGGTGTCCACCTACCGGCACGACATCGCGAGCGTCATCACCGAGACGGTGCGCGGCTGGGACCCGGCGGAGACCACCGACAAGATCGAGGTCCAGGTCGGCCGCGACCTGCAGTTCATCCGCATCAACGGAACGGTGGTCGGCGCGCTCGCCGGCCTGGCCATCTACACGATCGCGACGCTGATCGCCTCCGCATTCTGACCATCGAGGGGTCCCGACACGCCGTCATCCCGACGGCGTAGCGGCGTGTTGCGTCCCCTGGTTCGCGCGCGGAGGCGCGGCTACGCCCGCCGCAGCGCCCGGCGGCGCGCGAACGGAATCGCCACGATCCGCCAGCCGACCAGGAACACCCCGAGCACCACGAACGCCACCGCGATGAACGCCGGCTCCACGCCCTGGCCGGCGGAGGTGCGGATGAGCATCCCCAGCGCGACCGTCATCAGCCAGACCGGGACGCCCGGCCAGATCAGCGCGAGCGGGCGGCGCCAGGCCCAGGTGACGAACCAGCCGGCGGCGAGGCCGATGAAGAACGGCCAGTAGGTGCTGAGGATCCCGGAGGCGGACGCCGCCTCGCCGTGGCTGCGGCGCCCGACGAGCACGAACACGAGGATCAGCACGGCGTCGATCACGAACGCCACGGCCGCTGTCCTCCAGGTTTTCACGCGTCGATGCTACGATGCCGCGCCCGAGCGTTCGCTGGGTGCGACCCGTGCGGCGGCTTCAATAGACTGGCCGCGTCCAGCCCCCGCAGCCGAGGAGCAGCCGTGCCCAATTCCGACTTCCTGGCCCAGCCGTCCTTGCCTCGCCCGGAGGTCGGAACCGACGACGCCGCGGCCGTCGCCGAGCACGCCTTCGGGCTCACCGGCCGGATCACCGAGCTGGGAAGCAACCAGGACCGCAACTTCCTCGTCGACACCGGCACGCACCGCTACGTGCTCAAGATCGCCAACCCGGTCTTCGCCGTCGAGGAGCTGCACGCCCAGAACGCGGCGCTCGCGCTGCTCGCTGGGGCCGACGCGCGCATCCCGGCCGTGCTCGCCGCCCGCGACGGCGACGACGTCGTCGCCGTGGAGGTGCGCGGACGCACGCTGCATGCGCGGGTGCTGAGCTTCCTCGACGGCGAGCCGCTCACCGAGGTCGCGCGGCTCAGCGCCGAGCAACTGCGCACCCTCGGCCGGCTCTCCGGGAGCATCGCCGCGGGGCTCGCCGGGCTGCGGCATCCCGGGCTCGCGCGCACCACCCAGTGGGACGCGCGGATCGGCGGCGACGTCGTCGCGCTGCTCGCCGACCATGTCCTCCAGCCGGCGAAGCGGCTGGCCGTTGTGGCGGCGGCGGAGGCGGCACTCGCCGCGCTCGAGCCGCTGCGACGGCGGCTGCGGGTGCAGGCCATCCACGGCGACGTGACGGACGACAACATCGTGCTCGGCGCGGACGGCCCCGGCGTCATCGACTTCGGCGACGTAGCGGACGGCTGGCTGGTCGCCGAGCTCGCGGCGACCGTGACCAGCGCCCTCCACCACCAGCCGGAGGACCCGCTGGCCGTGCTGGACGTGATCGAGGCGTTCCATGCGGAGGCGCCGCTCGACGACGCCGACCTCGCCGCGCTCTGGCCGCTCGTCGTGCTGCGCGGCGCCGTCCTCGTGGTCAGCGGCGAGCAGCAGGTCGTCCTCGACGGGGACAACGCCTACGCCGACGAGAACCGCGCGCACGAGTGGGTCGCGTTCGACGTGGCGCGGCGGCTGCCGTTCGGGGAGGTGGAGGCCGCGATCCGCTCGCGACTGGCGACGCGCGAACCCGAAGCCCCGGCGCTCGGCCGCCTCATCGCGCTCGACAGCACCGACGCCCACCTCGCCGACCTCTCCGTCACCGGCCACGACCTGGACGACGGCCGCTGGCAACGAGCGGGCTTCGAGGACGCCGTGCTCGGCCGGATCTGCCGGGAGAACGGTCACGCGCTCACCCGCTACGCCGAAGCCCGCCTCACCCGCGCGCGGCTCGACCGCACCGAGCCGTCGCCGACGATCGCGCTCGGCGTCACGCTCGACGCCCCGGCCGGGACCGTCGTGCACGCGCCGTTCGCCGGCGAGCTGCGGCTGGTGGAGGGCGCCTGGCTGCTGCACGGCGAGGACGTGGATCTCTGGCTGGACGGGCTGTCCCGCCCGCTGACCACGGCCTCCGTCGACCGCGGCGAGGTGATCGGCAGCGCCGTGCGCCTGACCGCGCAGCTCAGCCGCGTGCCCGGCTGGCGGCCTCCCGCGTTCGTCACGCCCGCGCTGCCGGCGGCGGTGTGGCGCGCGGTCTCCCCCGACCCCTCCGACCTGTTCGGCGTCGACCTCGCGGCGGCCGCGGCCGACCCTGCCGACGTGCTGTCACGCCGCGACTCGTCGTTCGCGCGCGTGCAGGAGCACTACTTCGCCGAGCCTCCGCTGATCGAGCGCGGCTGGGGGCACCACCTGTTCGACACCCGCGCGCAGAGCTACCTGGACATGGTCAACAACGTGACCCAGATCGGCCACGCGCACCCGCGGCTCGTGCGCGCGGTCCGCGACCAGTGGGCCCTGCTCAACACGAACTCCCGGTTCCACTACGAGGAACTCTCCCGGTTCACCGAGCGGCTGGCGGAGGTCGCGCCGGACGGGCTCGACACCGTCTTCCTCGTCAACAGCGGCAGCGAGGCGGTCGACCTCGCCCTCCGGCTCGCGCAGGTGCACACCGGCCGCCGGACGATCCTCGCGGTGACGGAGGCCTACCACGGCTGGACGGTCGGAGCCGACGCCGTCTCGTCGTCGCTGGGCGACAACCCGCGCGCGCTGGAGACCCGGCCGGACTGGGTGGAGCTGATCGCGTCGCCGAACGTCTTCCACGGCCGGCACCGGGGGCTCGCCTCCGGGCCGGAGTACCTCGCCGAGCTGGACGAGCAGCTCGCCGCGCTCGACGCAGCCGGGACGGGCATCGCGGGCTTCATCGCGGAGCCGGTGTTCGGCAACGCGGGCGGCCTGATGCTCCCCGACGGCTATCTCGCGGGCGTCTACGAGCGGGTGCGCGCCCGCGGCGGCGTCTGCATCGCCGACGAGGTGCAGGTCGGTTACGGCCGGCTCGGCCACTACTTCTGGGGCTCGGCGCAGCAGGGCGTCATTCCCGACGTGATCACCGTGGCGAAGGCGATGGGCAACGGGCACCCGCTCGGCGCGGTCATCACGCGGCGGGAGATCGCCGAGTCGTTCGCGGCGGAAGGATCGTTCTTCTCGTCCGCCGGCGGCAGCCCGGTCAGCGCGGTGGTCGGACTGACGGTGCTCGACGTGATGCGCGACGAGCGGCTGCAGGAGAACGCAGCCGAGGTCGGCGACCACCTGGCCTCGCGCCTGCGCGCTCTCGGGGAGCGGCATCCCCTCGTCGGGGCGGTGCACGGGATGGGCCTCTACCTCGGCGTGGAGCTCGTGCTCGACCGGGAGACGCTGGAGCCGGCGACCGCCGAGGCCGCGCTGGTGTGCGAGCGGATGCTGCAGGAGGGCGCGATCGTGCAACCCACCGGCGACGGCAAGAACGTGCTGAAGATCAAGCCGCCGCTGTGCATCACGCGCGCGAGCGCCGACCGGTTCGTAGACGCGCTGGACCTGGTGCTGGCGACGATCTAGCCGCGCTCGAGCGCCCCCTGAGCGTCTTCCCGTTCGCCTTGACTAGTACCCCTCCTGGGTATAAAGTCGTCTCCGTTGGGATACCCCCTCTGGGTATACGCGAAGCGGAGGATGAGCCATGACGACCACGACGTTCCAGGTGACCGGGATGACCTGCGAGCACTGCGAGAGCGCGGTGACCGAGGAGGTGACCGCGATCGCCGCGGTGACGGGCGTCGGCGTCTCGGCCGCGACCGGCGTGCTGACCGTCGAGTCGGCCTCCCCCGTCGACGACGCCGCCGTGCTCGCCGCGGTCGAGGAGGCCGGGTACAGCGCGGTCCGCGCCTGATGTCCGCGACCGGCGCCCCGAACACCTCGCCACGGTTGGAACTGCTGATCGGCGGGATGACCTGCGCCTCCTGCGCTGCCCGCGTCGAGAAGAAGCTCAACAAGCTGGACGGCGTCGAGGCCAGCGTCAACTACGCCACGGAGAAGGCGACCGTGTTCGCGCCCGCGGGGTACGACACCGCGGTGCTGGTCGCGCAGGTGGAGAGCGCGGGGTACACGGCGGCGGTTCCGGCTCCGGCGTTGCAGGGCGCCGCGCGCGCGGCCGACCCCGAGCTCGCCTCCCTCCGCCGGCGGCTGATCGTGAGCGCGGCTCTCGGCCTCCCGGTCGTGCTGCTCTCGATGATCCCGGCGCTCCAGTTCCCGGGGTGGCAGTGGGTCGCGCTCGCGCTGGCGACGCCCGTCGTCGTGTGGGGCGCGTGGCCGTTCCACCGCGCCGCCGTCGTCAACCTCCGGCACGGCGCGGCGACGATGGACACGCTGGTGTCGCTCGGCGTCACCGCGGCGTTCGCCTGGTCGGTATACGCGCTGCTCTTCGGCGGCGCGGGCGCGTCCGGAATGACGGGCGCCGACCTCTACCTGGAGGTCGCCGCGGGCGTCACGGTCTTCGTGCTCGCCGGCCGCTACCTCGAGAAGCGCTCCAAGCGACAGGCGGGGGCGGCGCTGCGGGCGCTGCTGGAGTCCGGCGCGAAGGAGGCGTTGGTGCGGCGCGACGGCGACGGCGCTCCCCGCGAGGAGCGCATCCCGGTCGAGCGCCTGGTCGTCGGCGACGTGTTCGTGGTGCGCCCGGGCGAGCGGATCGCCGCGGACGGCGTCGTGACCGACGGCTCCGGCGCGGTCGACGCGTCGATGCTGACCGGCGAGTCGGTCCCGGTGGAGGTCGGCCCCGGCGACAGCGTCGCGGGCGGGACGGTCAACGCCGGCGGGCGCCTCCTCGTGCGCGCGACCTCGGTCGGCGCCGACACGAAGCTCGCGCAGATCGCCCGCCTGGTCGAGGACGCGCAGTCCGGCAAGGCGGCGGCGCAGCGCCTGGCCGACCGGATCAGCGGCGTCTTCGTCCCGGCGGTGATCGGGATCGCGCTCGTCACCCTCGCGGCGTGGTTGCTGCTGGGCGCGCCCGTGGAGGCAGCGTTCACCGCAGCGGTGGCCGTGCTCATCATCGCCTGCCCGTGCGCACTGGGGCTCGCGACCCCGACAGCGCTGCTGGTCGGGACCGGTCGCGGGGCGCAGCTCGGCATCCTGATCACGGGACCGGAGGTGCTGGAGGCGACGCGGCGGGTGGACACCGTGCTGTTGGACAAGACCGGGACGGTCACGACGGGGCGGATGACGCTGGTGGACGTCGTGGCGGCGGACGGCGATTCGGCCGGGGCACTGCGCCGCGCGGGTGCGGTGGAGGACGCCTCCGAGCACCCGATCGCGCGCGCGATCGCCGACGCGGCTAGGGACGCCGGAGCACTGCCTCCCGTCACGGCCTTCCGCACCGACGGCGGCCTCGGCGTCTCCGGAACGGTCGACGGCGAGCGCGTCGTCGTCGGACGCGCGTCATTCGTGGCGGCAGCGGGGATGCCGCTCGGCCCCGGCCTCCAGCAGGCCGTCGCCGACGCGGAGGCCTCCGGAACGACCACGGTCGTCGTGGGCTGGGGCGACCGTGCCCAGGCCGTCCTCACGCTGGCGGACGCCGTGGCCCCGCACAGTGCGGAGGCCGTCCGCCGGCTGACGCGGCTCGGCCTGACGCCCGTGCTGCTCACCGGCGACAACGAGACCGTCGCGCGCCGGGTCGCCCACGAGGTCGGGATCGACGAGGTCATCGCCGGGGTCCTCCCTGCCGAGAAGGCGGCGGTGGTCCGGCGCCTGCAGGCGGAGGGACGGCGGGTGGCGATGGTCGGCGACGGCGTCAACGACGCGGCGGCGCTCGCGGCCGCCGACCTCGGGCTGGCGATGGGGACGGGGACGGACGCCGCCATCCAGGCCGCCGACCTCACGCTCGTGCGCGGCGACCTGACCGCCGCCGCTGACGCCGTGCGGCTGTCCCGGCGTACGCTGGCGACCATCCGCGGCAACCTGTTCTGGGCGTTCGCGTACAACCTCGCGGCGCTGCCGCTGGCGGCGTTCGGCCTGCTGAACCCGATGATCGCGGGCGCCGCGATGGCGTTCTCGAGCGTCTTCGTCGTGACCAACAGCCTGCGGCTGCGCACCTTCCGCCCGGAGCGCGGGACCGAGGATCGGAGGACATCGTGAGCCAGACCGACCACACCGGCCACGCCGAGCACGCGCAGGCGCCGGACGAACACGCGGACCACATGGGCCACGCCGATCACGCCCCGGGGTCGCACGGCCACGACCACTCCGCCCACGACCACTCCGGCCACGTCGACGCCTTCCGCCGCCTCTTCTGGATCAACCTCGTCATCGCGGTCCCGGTCGTCGCCTTCTCGCCGATGTTCGCCATGATCCTCGGCTACCCCCTCCCCGACGCCGCCTGGGTGGCGTGGGTCTCCCCCGTGCTCGGCACCGTCATGTTCGTGTGGGGCGGCCGGCCGTTCCTGACCGGTGCCGTCTCCGAGCTGCGGGCGCGGCAGCCCGGGATGATGCTGCTCATCGCGCTCGCCATCACCGTCGCGTTCGTCGCGTCGTGGGGCGCGGCCCTCGGCCTCCTCGACCACCAGCTCGACTTCTGGTGGGAGCTCGCCCTCCTCATCGTCATCATGCTGCTCGGTCACTGGATCGAGATGCGCTCGCTCGCCCAGACCACGTCCGCCCTCGACTCGCTCGCAGCCCTGCTGCCCGACGAGGCCGAGAAGCTGGAGGGCGACGGCACGGTCGTCGTCTCCCCCGCCGACCTCACGGTGGACGACCTCGTGCTGGTGCGTCCGGGAGGGCGCGTCCCTGCCGATGGGCGCGTGGTGTCCGGCGCGGCGCAGGTGGACGAGTCCATGATCACCGGCGAGTCGCGTCCCGTCTCCCGGGGCGAGGGCGACCCCGTCATCGCGGGCACGGTCGCGACCGACTCGGCGCTGCGCGTGCGGGTCACCGCGGTGGGCGACGACACCGCACTGGCGGGCATCCGGCGGCTCGTCGCCGACGCCCAGAACTCGACCTCCCGCGCCCAGCGGATCGCCGACCGGGCCGCGGGCTGGCTGTTCTGGTTCGCGCTCGGCTCCGCGGCGATCACCGCCGTCGTGTGGACGGCGATCGGCCTCCCCGACGACGCGGTCGTCCGCGCCATCACGGTGCTCGTGATCGCCTGCCCGCACGCGCTCGGGCTCGCCATCCCGCTCGTCGTCTCGATCGCGACCGAGCGGGCGGCCCGGGGCGGCGTCCTGGTGAAGGACCGGCTGGCGCTGGAGACCATGCGCACGGTCGACACGGTGCTGTTCGACAAGACCGGGACGCTGACCAAGGGCGAGCCCGCCGTCACGGGCGTGGACACGGACGGCGACGACGACCGCGTGCTCGCCCTCGCGGCCGCCGCGGAGTCCGACTCCGAGCACCCGTTGGCCCGCGCGATCGTGTCCGCCGCCTCTGCCCGCGACCTGACGGCGCCGGCCGCGAGCGACTTCACCGCCTCCCCGGCGGTCGGGGTGGCGGCGACGGTCGACGGGCAGCGGGTGGAGGTCGGCGGGCCTGCACTTCTGGAGCTCCGCGGCGCCGCCGAGCGGCCGATCGCGGCGACGTGGCGCGACGAGGGCGCGATCATCCTGCACGTCCTGGTCGACGGGCGCACGGTCGGGGCGCTCCGCCTGGCCGACGAGGTCCGCGAGGAGTCGCGGCAGGCGGTGGCGGCGCTGACGGAGCGGGACATCCAGGTCGTGATGATCACGGGCGACGCGGAGGCCGTCGCCGCGTCGGTCGCCCGCGAGCTCGGGATCCAGCGCTGGTTCGCCGGCGTCCGCCCGGAGGACAAGGAGTCGACCGTCGCCGGCCTCCAAGCAGAGGGCCGCACCGTGGCGATGGTCGGCGACGGCGTCAACGACGCTCCCGCGCTGGCGCGCGCGGACGTCGGCATCGCGATCGGCGCCGGCACGGACGTCGCGATCGCCTCGGCGGGCGTCATCCTGGCCAGCGACGACCCGCGCTCCGTGCTGTCGGTGATACGGCTCTCCCGGGCGAGCTACCGCAAGATGACCCAGAACCTGTGGTGGGCGGCCGGCTACAACCTGCTCTCTGTCCCGCTCGCGGCGGGCGTCCTGGCGCCGATCGGGTTCGTGCTGCCGATGTCGGTCGGGGCGATCCTGATGTCGCTGTCCACCATCGTCGTGGCGCTGAACGCGCAGCTCCTCCGCCGCCTCGACCTCCGCCCCGACGCGCTCTGACTCCGCCGAGGGGCACGTAAACGCCCCTAAAACCGCGTTTTAGGGGGCGTTAAGTGCCCCACGGCTCCCCCCGCGGGGGGCCCCTAAACCCCCCTAAAACCGCGTTTTAGGGGCGTTTACGTGCCCCTCGGCGGGTGGGCGGGGCGGAGCGCGCTCGCCGCCGCGCGTGCGATGGCGGCCGCGACCGCGTCGAGCGCCGCCGAGTGGAGCGACCACTGCTGCCAGTACAGCGGCACGTCCACCGCGCCTCCCGGGTCCAGCACCACGAGTCGGCCGTCGGCCACGAGCGGGTCGGCCTGCAGGTCCGGCACCATCCCCCACCCCAGCCCCAGCACCGCGGCGCCGACGAACTCCGTGGACGCCGGGACGAAGTGCCGCGGCGGGCGCGCTCCCGGCGCCAGGGCAGCAACGTAGCGGTCCTGGAGGGCGTCCTTGCGGTTGTAGACCAGCATCGGCGCGACCGCGGCTCGCTCCGCCGTCCAGCCATCCGGGCACCAGCGCTCCACGAACGCCGGACTGGCGAGCGGTCGGTAGCGCATCGCCCCCAGCGCGGTGACCGTGCAGCCCTGCACCGGCTCCGGGTCGGAGCCGATCGCGGCCATCGCGGTCCCGTCCCGCAGGCGGTCGATGGTGTGCTCCTGGTCGTCGAGCACGATGTCGAACACCGCGCCAGGCACGGTCGCGAGCGCGGGCAGCACCCACGTCGCGAGGGAGTCCGCGTTGACGACCAGCGGGATCGGGGTCGCGGCGGCCCCGTCGCCGCCCTCCAGCTCGGCCGCCGCCTCCGCCTCCAGCAGCGCGACCTGGCGGGCCAGGCGCAGCAGGACGGCGCCGGCCTCCGTGGCCTGGATGGGCTTGCTGCGCCGCACGAGCACCCGCCCGCTCTGCTCCTCCAGCGACTTGATCCGCTGGCTCACCGCGGACGGCGTGATGTGGAGAGCCGCGGCGGCGCGGTCGAAGGTGCCGTGGTCGATCACCGCGGCCAGCGTGCGGAGCTGATCGGTCGAGGCATCCATCGTCAGCAATGCTAATGGTTCGTAAGGAAATCAAGCTGTACTGATGGCGCGCTGTTGCCTATCGTCGAATGGTGCTCTCCGTCTACCTCACCGGCCTCGGCTCGGCCGCCGCTCTCATCGTCGCCATCGGCGCGCAGAACGCGTTCGTCCTCCGGCAAGGACTCCGCCGCGAGCATGTGCTCGCCGTGGTCGCGATCTGCGTGGCGAGCGACGCGCTGCTGATCGCCGCCGGCGTCGCCGGGATCGGGACGCTGGTGAAGGCCGCCCCGCTCGCGCTCCAGATCGTGCGCTGGGCCGGGTTCGCGTTCCTGGTCGGCTACGCGGTGTTCGCCGCCGTGCGCGCCGTCCGCCCGACCACGTTGACGGCCGCGACCTCGGGAGGCGGGACGCTCGCTGCGGCGATCGGCACCTGCCTCGCGATCACCTGGCTGAACCCGCACGTCTACCTCGACACGGTGCTCCTGCTCGGTTCGCTGTCGGCGACGCACGGCGACCCGGGCCGCTGGGTGTTCGGCGCGGGTGCGGCGACGGCGAGCCTGCTCTGGTTCGTGGTGCTCGGGTTCGGGGCACGGGTGGCGGCGCCGGTGTTCGCGCGGCCGATGGCCTGGCGCGTGCTGGACGCGGGAATCGCGGTGCTGATGCTGGTGCTCGCGATCATGCTGGTGGTCTGAGCCGACAGCGCCGCAACGACAGCGCTCAAACGACAGTGCCTTCAAAGCAAAAGGACCGCCATTCCTGGCGGTCCTTTTCCTTCCGGTGGAGCTAAGGAGATTCGAACTCCTGACCTCTTCGATGCGAACGAAGCGCGCTACCAACTGCGCCATAGCCCCGGGGGATTGCTTAGAAACAATAGCACCCTCGCGGGGCCGTTTCGAAATCGAGCGGGGCTCAGCTGGCGGCCCGACGGCGGCGGAGGACGGCGTCCAGGTCGAGGGCACCGTCGTCGACCTGGCCGATGATCCCCATGCTGGAGTACACGCTCTGGGCGGCCTCCACGACCGTCGCGGGAGCCGGGCGGGAGACGACGGAGGCGGCCTCCTGCGCGACCGCGACCGGGCGCAGCAGCACCGGCGCGGGCACGGCGGGCTCCGCCTCGGCGACGGCGGTCGCCTTGCGCTCGAACTCCGCGCGGGCGGCCATGCGACGCAGCTCGGCGGCGGCGTCCACCGACGCCATCGCGGCCGCGGCCACGGTCCCCGGCGACAGGTGCAGGGGCTTCGGGAGCGGCTGCGGCGTCCAGCTCTGGCGCAGCGCCTCCTGCACCGGGAGGTCGTGCTTGGCGTCGTCGTACAGCGCGGGCGACGCGGGCGCGGCCGGGATGAACGGGACCGGCGCGGGCATGGCGTTCGCCGCGCGGGACAGGCGGCTCAGCATCCCGAGGGCGGCTACGGTGACCGTGACGGACCCGGCGGCCAGCAGCCACGCGCCGGTCGCGAGCAGCAGCGCTCCTCCGGACGCGACGCCCACCAGTCCGGCGACCAGCAGGAGGGTGCACAGGGCGCGGGAACGGCGCAGCCGGCGACGGCGCTGGGGCGAGAGCACAGGGCGCGCGTTCAGCGCCGCGAGCTCGCGTGCCCGCTGGGCCGCTGCCGCACGGGATGCGCGTTCCATCGCGATGGCGTGGGCGGCGGCGCGCTCGGCCTCCTCCGCGGCCTCGCGGCGCTCCTCGGCGACGGCCTGCTCGCGGCGGGCGTGGGCGGCGGCCTCCGCGCGCGCGGTGGCCAGACGCCTCTCCTCCGCTCTGCGAAGGACACGCTGCTGCTCCGCGACCGTCTTGGCGGTCGCCTCCATGCGGACCTCGTCCGGAAGCTCACTCGTCTCGGCCAGGATGCGCAGCGTCTGCTGCAGGCGCACGGCATTGCGTTCGGTCGCCAGGTACTCGCGGCGACGCAGCCACACCGGGACGAGGTAGGCCAGCCAGAGGGCGGCCGCGATGGCGACGACGACCCCTCCGCCCATCACATCCCCAGTCATGCTCCTACGGTAGGGGTCGGCCGGTCGGCCTCCCGGGACGCGCCCGGGTGTGTCTTCGATGGAGAGGACTCTCAGCGTGCGTTCGACCGGCGTGCGGCACGCTCAGAGCGACGGCCGCTCAGTGTCGCCGGGCCACCGGCAGCGGGATGGCCGCGGCGGCACGGTCCTCCGCCGTCACGGCCGCCGCCTCCGCAGGCGCTTCGCCGTCCATCCAGCGCCGCAGCACGCCCTGCTGCAGCTCCTCGGACACCAGGCCGAAGCAGTAGTGGTCGCGCCAGTCGCCGTTGATGTGGATGTAGCGCCGGCGTAGCCCCTCGTAGCGGAAGCCGAGCTTCTCGACCACGCGCAGGCTCGGCACGTTCTCCGGGCGGATGCAGATCTCCATCCGGTGCAGGCCGAGCTGGTAGAAGCAGTAGTCGGTCGCCAGCGCGACGGCGGTCGGGGTGATGTTGCGGCCGGCGAACTCCTCGGCGATCCAGTAGCCGATCGTGGCGCTGGAGAGGGAGCCGTAGGTGACGGACGAGACGTTGAGCTGGCCGGCCAGCCGGCCGTCGTACTCCACGATGAACGGGAGGCCGTGCCCGGCCCGCGCGTTCGCGAGCAGGGAGCGGATGCTGGCGCGCGTGTCGAACGCGCCGGGCGCGTAGGGGCTGGTGGCCTCCCACTGCCGCAGCCAGGACCGGTTGTCGAGCAGCGAGCGCTCCAGGGCGCGCGCGTCCTTCAGGCGGATCGGTCGCAGTCCGATGCGTCCCTCGCTGAGCGTGGGGATGACGAACGCCACGGCGTCCTCCTTCTGCGGCAACCGTTCGCCGCAGGTAGAACGCTAGCGGTTAACGCTCTCCGACGCGTCAGCCGCGTCGATCGGCATCTCCTCGAGGACCTCGCGGGGCTCGTCGTGGAGGCCGTCGGCGAACTCCTTCAGCCACGGCCGCAGCTCCGGGCCGAGGTCCTCGCGGTCGACGGCGAGCTGCACGATCGCCTTGATGTAGTCGAGCCGGTCGCCGGTGTCGTAGCGGCGGCCGCGGAAGACGACCCCGTACACGCCGCCCGTCCAGTCCGGCGCCTGGGCCATCGCCTCGAGGGCGTCGGTGAGCTGGATCTCGCCGCCGCGGCCGGGTTCGGTGCGCTCGAGGACGTCGAAGACCTCCGGGCGCAGCACGTAGCGGCCGATGATCGCGTAGTTGGAGGGCGCCT
The DNA here is from genome assembly GCF_042789575.1 of Leifsonia sp. NPDC056824. NCBI lineage: Bacteria > Bacillati > Actinomycetota > Actinomycetes > Micrococcales > Microbacteriaceae > Leifsonia > Leifsonia sp. NPDC056824. The sequence continues at coordinate 22,395 of NZ_JBHUAV010000001.1, forward strand.
GGTCGGCGTCCGGCTTCTCGACCAGGCCGGTGATCCGCACCACGTCGTCGTCGCCGGTCTCCTCGATGGCGGCGGCGCCGTACAGGTGGATGGACTCGCTCGGCACCTCCATCAGCGCGACGACGGTGGCGTTGTACTTCCGCTGGACGTCGAGCATGTGGTTCAGGAGGTCGTCGCGCGCGTCGATGATGTCGTCGCCGAGCAGCACGGCGAACGGCTCGCGGCCGACGTGCATCTTGGCGCGGAGCACCGCGTGGCCGAGGCCCTTCGGGTCGCCCTGGCGCACGTAGTGGAGGTCGGCGAGCGAGGTCGAGTAGTGCACCTTTTCGAGCCGGTCGGTGTCGCCCTTCTTCTCGAGCGTGTCCTCCAGCTCCGCGTTGCGGTCGAAGTGGTTCTCGAGCGCGTTCTTGTTGCGCCCGGTCACCATGAGCACGTCGTGGAGGCCCGCTGCGACGGCCTCCTCGACCACGTACTGGATGGCCGGCTTGTCGACGACCGGCAGCATCTCCTTCGGCATCGCCTTGGTCGCCGGGAGGAACCGGGTGCCGAGGCCTGCTGCGGGGATCACTGCTTTCGTCACATGAGTAGCCATACCGCCCACAGTATCCGCATTTCGATCGCCGTCCCGGGGGGATCTTCTAGGATTGCGCTATGGAGACCGACACAGCAGCCCATCGCAAGCGCGCCCTGCGCGCGGAGCTGCGCGAGCGCCGGCAGAACCTCACGAGCACCGAACGGCAGGCCGCGACCGCCGGAATCACCCGGAACTTGGTCGACCTGACGACGGACCTCTCGGCCCGATCCGTGGCCTGCTACCTGTCGACGACGATCGAGCCGGACACCCGTCCCTACGTCAACTGGGCCGTCGCCCAGGGGCTGCGGGTGCTACTCCCGGTCTCCCGCGAGGACGGCCTCCTCGACTGGACCACCGGCGACGGCGAGAGCGAGACCGAAGGGCTGTTCGGGATGCCGGAGGCCGTCGGCGAGCTGCTCGGGCCGATCGCGATCAACGACGTCGACCTCATCCTCGTGCCGGCCGCCGCCGTCGACGCGGGCGGGATGCGCATGGGCTGGGGCCGCGGCTATTTCGACAAGACCCTCGGCAGCATGGAAAAATGTCCCCCGGTGTACGCCGTCGTGTTCGACGGCGAGCTCGTGGACGAGGTCCCGCGCGAGCGGCACGATCAGCCGGTCGACGGCGCGGTCACCCCCACCCGCATCGTCCAGTTCACCTGACCCACCCAGCACACGGAAGACCATGCCGACCTACTCCTACTCGTGCCGCGACTGCGGCCACGCCTTCGACATCCACCAGGCGTTCACCGACGACGCGCTCACGGTCTGCCCGGACTGCGGCGGCACGCTGCGCAAGGTGTTCGGGGCGGTCGGCGTGACCTTCAACGGGTCCGGGTTCTACCGGACGGACTCGCGCGGCGGGGCGAAGACGGGTGGAGGGGCGTCGTCCTCTTCGTCGGGGTCGTCGTCCTCGTCGTCGTCTGGCTCGGGCTCTGGCTCGTCCTCGTCGGGCTCGTCCTCGTCTGGCTCGTCGTCCTCGGGCTCGTCATCCTCCTCTTCCGGCTCGTCGGGCTCCGGCTCGTCGGCGTCGTCGGGCTCCGCAGCCTGACCCCGCGCCCTCCCGGGCGCACAGCACCACCAGTTCCATCCACCGAGCGAAAAGGACCGGTCATGCTCAAAGGCTTCAGAGAGTTCATCCTCCGAGGGAACGTGCTCGACCTGGCGGTCGCGGTCGTCATCGGCGCCGCATTCACCGCGGTCGTCACGGCGATCGTGACCAACCTCATCAACCCCGTGATCAGCGCGTTCTTCAAGCAGAGCGACCTCAGTCACGCGATGGTGGTCACCCTCAACGGATCGAGCATCAAGTTCGGCGCGATCCTCGGCGCGCTCATCAACTTCCTGATCGTCGCAGTCGTCGTCTACTTCGTCTTCGTCTTCCCGCTCAACAAGATCAAGGAGCGCGCGGACCGCCTCCGCAAGAAGGGCGTCGTGGAGCCGGACGCCCCGATCACCGACCTCGACCTGCTCACGCAGATCCGCGACCTCCTGGCAGCGCAGCAGTCGCCGCCGTCGGCGACCGCGGGCAAGCACGCCGACCCGCTGCCGTAGGGCGCGCGCTCAGTAGTGCGGCGGCACGTCCCGCCGCAGCTGCTCGTCGTTGGGCGACCAGGACTTCTCGTCGCGGTCCCGCTCCGGGAGGTGCGGCGTCGGGTCGGCGCCCGGCGCGCCGGCGCGCTGCACGCGGCGGGAGCGGCGCGCGGGGCGTTCGGGGTCGGGCTTGTCGTTCATACGTTCCAGGCTAGCCGCCGTCACAGCGACAGGTGGAACCGCAGAGCTTCGTCGACCTGGTGCATGATCCAGGCCGGCGTGATGCCGAGCGGCCGCCCGATCTGCGAGAAGCCGATCGCCCGGACCTGCTCGACCTGCACCTTGGAGGGGACGCGCAGTCCCATCTGATCCAGGTCCTCGCGTTCGGTGACCTCGACCTGGAACTCGGGGTGCACCACATCGACGTTGGACGTCAGCGGTACGAAGGTGATCACGCCGCGCGATCGCTTTGTCACAGCCGCGTTCATCCCGGCCGAGCTGACGACGACGCAGGGGCGTCGTTTGCCCGCCTCCCCGTCGACCACAGGGTCGAGGAGAACCTCGAGAACGTCTCCCCGCCTCACTCGGACAGCCCATCGCCTACAGTCTGATCCCACAGCGCCTGGTCTCCGGAACCCTCCCACTCATCGAGCGCCTGGGCGTACGCGCTCTCGGCATCGAGCTCCCGCTGGATGCGCAAGAGCTTGTGGATGGCCGCAGATCGATTGCCCTTGACGTCCGCCGCGATCTTGTCCAGGTAGACCAGGTCGTCGTCGGACAGACTCACACTCAGCTTCACGGTCATACCACGATGCTACCAGGGTGCGACCCTGACCTCCTCGCACCGATTCCGCACGAATGCGGCGAATCGCGCTGCGCGATTCGGCACGAATGTCGCGAATGGCGGCGCCAAAGGCGACATTCGGCACGAATGTCCCGCGTTAGAGCTGCGGCAACGTGATCGGCGCCGTCTCGGTGCTCGCCTCGTCGGTGGCGCCGATGAGGCGCGCGATGCGGGACGCGACGGTGTCCGGGTCGGCGAACAGCTCGAAGCTGTGCACCCGGAGGTAGTGCCAGCCGAGGCGGCGAAGCACGTCGGGGCGCAGGCGCAGCGACTCGCGGAGGCTGCCGCGGTTCACGTCGTCGTCCGTCTCGACCACGACGGCGCGGCCCACGTTCGAGGCGACCAGCGTGAGTTTGCCGCGGTAGCCGATCTGCACGTCCAGGCCGCGGCGGGCCAGGCGCTTGGCGAGGTCCACCACCATCGGGTCGGCGTCCGGGCTCAGGTATTCGGGCACGGCGGCCTGCAGCTGGTCGGCCTCCCCCAGCACCTGAGCGAGCGCGGCGATTCCGTGGCGCATCCGGGACTCGTCGATGTCGTCGGGGCGGAAGCAGGAGACGATGTCCATGCCGCGGCGGGCGCGGGTCATGCCGACCGCGAGCAGGCGGTCGCCGCCCGGCTCGGCGAGCGCGCCGAAGTTGGATAGCAGGCGGCCGTGCGGGGTGCGGCCGTAGCCGATCGAGAACACGACGCGGTCGCGGCTCTGGCCGACGGACTGCTCCAGCGTGACCACCGAGAACGGCTCCGGCCGGTCGCCGAGGATGAAGTCGGCCAGCTCGGTCCGCTTGGCGAACGCGGACAGCACCGCCTGGTTGACGCGCACCGCGTGGCGTTCGCTCGCGGTGATGACCATGAGGGATTCGCGCGGCCGGTCGGTCGCGTGCCGCAGCACGAGCTCGACGACCTTCGCCACCTCGGCGTCGGTGCTCTCGACCGCGCCGGTGTCGGTGTCGGGCATGCCCTGGCCGCCGGTGACGTAGTGGAGGGCGAGGCTGCCGTGCCCGAGGTAGGTGCCGGCCCACGGGAGGGAGTCGATGTTGCCGCCGTAGAAGCGGCGGTTGACCAGCTCGGCGAGGTCTTCGCCGCCGGCGCGGTAGCTGCGGGCCAGGGTGTAGACGGGCAGCAGCTCGGAGAGCCGGGAGAGGGCGGAGTCACCGTGCAGGGAGTCCACGTCCGTGGCCTCCACGGTCGTGCCGTACTCGTGCACGCCGACGTCGAAGCGGGACGGGGTCTGAGTCACCGGGTCGCCGAACGCGACGATCTGGCGGGCGCGGCGCAGCGCCGGGATGTTCTCGGCGAGGCTGGAGGCGCCGGCGTCGATGAGCACGACGGTGTCGAACGCGACCTCCGCGTCGATGCTGGGGACCTCGTAGGGCGAGACCAGCCAGACCGGCGCCAGCGGGCGCGCGAGGTGCGGGGCCGCGGCGTTGAGCGTCGCGGCCGTCGGCGCGCTCGTGGTGAGCAGCTTCTTGAGGGCCTTGGCCTCCTCCGGCCAGTCCACGATGCCGATCTTCCAGGTCTCGGCGAGCATCCAGGCGAGCTGCTTGCCGGTGGCGGAGGCGTGGGCCTCGTCCACCAGGCGGAAGTCCGCCTCCAGCCGGTCCAGCACGCTGGTGTTGCCGCTCAGCAGGGCGCGGTCGGAGGCGAGCAGGGCCTCCAGCACCGACTGCCACCAGGCCAGCTCCAGTTCGGCGCTGACCTGCGACTCCGGCACATGGCGCACGGACAGGTCGGACAGCAGCGGGTCCAGCCCGCGCTCGCGGAGCTGCCCGAGCAGCGCGGTGCGCTCCTGCAGGTTGGCGAGCACCTCGGACTCGGCGGCGAGGCCGGCGACCTGGCGGGTCAGCTCCTCGACCGGGAGGGCCGCGAGCGACTGCGGGGTGCCCACGCGGCGCAGCGGGATGTCGAGCCGGGCCAGATCCTCCGCGACGCGCTGGTAGGCCACCTGCACGTCCGCGATGCCGACGGGTACCTCCGGCACGACGCCGGCGACGGCGAACCGGTTCCAGAGGATGCGCTGCTGCTGGATGCGGCGCAGGGCCTCGTTGAGGTCGGTGACGTGCACGCCGGGGCGCACGTACTCCAGGGCGAGCTTGCGCAGCCTGCGGCGGTTCGCGCCCGACATGGCGGGCGACTCGCGGCGCGAGGAGGTCGCGGCGATCAGCTCGGCGATCGAGCGGTCGAACACGGCCGGCGTGAAGCGGTCGAGCGTCTCCCGGACGTCGAGCAGCAGCCGCAGGTAGACGCCGAGCTCGGCGATCGACTCGAACGGCCGCATCCGGGTCTGCCCGATCAGTGCCTTGGCGCGATCCAGGAGGCGGGGCAGCTCGGCGCGGCTGAGCTTCTTGGCGAGGTCGTGGGCGGACTTGCCCTCCTCGGTGGTGCCGAAGGAGGCGCCGTACCAGGGCGAGTCGTTGGGCCCGTAGCGGAACTCGCCGAGGCGGGCGGCGCGGATCAGCGCGTCGGCCGCGCCGTCGCGCCCGGAGGCGAGCGCCTCGATGGAGGCCGGACTGAGGCGCGCGGTCGTCGACGGCGGCGACGGCAGGAGGGCGAGCCGGGACAGCTCCCGCAGCGCGTCCAGCACCGAGACGTGCAGGACCGGGTCGCGACGGGCGAGCGCCGCGCGGTAGTCCAGCAGTACCTTGCGGAGGCGGACGAGCGCGTCGTCCACGTCGGTGACGCGCGGCTGCTCGGCCTTCTCGTTGCGGCCGATCGACTGGATCAGGTCGCGGCGCAGGCTCCGCGGCGTGACGGCGACGCCGGGCAGGCCGACCTTCGCGAACCGCTGCGCGATGTCCTCCAGGCTGGAGCGCCGGGGGCCGACGACCAGGACGCGCTTGTGCTGGGCGACCAGCGCGCCGACGGCGTTCACGACTGTCTGGGTGCCGCCGGTGCCCGGGAGGGTCTTCACGACGAGCGAGTTGCCCGCGGCGATCTGGGCGACGACGTTCTCCTGCGCCTCGTCGGCGTCGAGCAGGAGGGAGTCGGTGGCCGGCGGCCGCTCGTCCTGGCGGACGGGCTGGGCCGGGTTGAAGGCGCTCTCGATCGTGCTGCGCGCGGTCGGGTTGCCGGCCAGCGCGTCCAGGAGAGTGGTGTCCAGGTCGTCGGCCTCCGCACGCAGCTCGGGTGCGACGTCCACGAAGGACGACACCACCAGCCGGGGCTGGACGTTGAACCAGGGCAGGTGCGAGGTGAGCCCGCGCAGGCGGTCGATGACCGGCTGCGGCTTGAAGGCACCGTTGTCGAGGGCGAGCGCGACGAACGCGCTCGCGTCGAGGGTGATCTGGAACTGCTCGGCCAGCGCGCGCGACAGCTCGGGGTTGAGGAACGGCTGACCCTTGAGCTTCAGCTCGAAGTCGCGGCCGTAACGCCGGATCGCCATCGGGCGCAGCAGGATCGGCGCCATGAACTCCTCGGTGCCGTGCCGCCACTGCGCGAGCCCGATCGCGAGATGCACGGATTCGATGCCGCGCACCGAGCGCAGCTCGATCCCCTTCGCCGTGATCGCGTTGGCCGCCGCCCGCGCGGTGCGCAGGGCGAGCTCGTCGCGGATCAGGCTGGAGAGCAGCGTGCTCTGCCCGGTGATGAACTGCGGGAGGCCGCCCGGGTGCGTCGTGCTCAGCTCGATGCGCGTCCGCGGGCTGTCCTCGAAGTGCAGCAGCGGGGAGTCCCCGCCGATCGCCGCGATCTCCTCGCGCCAGCGCGCCCACACCGGCTCGGCGATGTTGCCGGCCACGAGACCGGCCTCGCCGAGGCTGAGCGTGTGCGGGGAGGTGGTGCTGGCGGCCGGACGCAGGGCATCGCCCTCCAGCACGTCGGACGTCATGTCGTCGTCGTCCTCGCTCTTCCTATCCAGTCGCCACACACCGACACCCTACGTGCCGATCCGCGAAACATCTGGCAATCGGCCGGGTTTCGCGCCAACTCGCCGCGTCGGGCGGGCGTCAGGAGGGCGTCGACCGGGAGGCGGCCGGCTCGGGCACGGCCTCCGCGGTCGTGCGGCGGCCGCCGAGGAAGAGCAGTGCGATCACACCGCACAGCAGGTAGAGGGAGGCCTGCACGTCGAGGACGTGCACAGCGCCGACCGAGCCCGCGACGAGCCCGGCCACCAGGAGTCCGACGCCCTGCGCCGCGCCGGAGATCGTCCTCACCGCTGCGATCACCCGGCCGAGGGCTGCGCGCGGCGTGACCGTCTGCACGAGGGTGATCTCACCCGTCTCGGTCGCGACCGCGGGCAGGCCCATCGCGATGAACAGCCCCGCGTAGACCCAGACGGCCGTGGTGACGGGCGCCAGGTTCCAGGTCAGCAGCGAGAGCGCGCCGAACACCAGGTAGCCGACGCCGATCAGCGGCCGCGGCGCGACCCGGCGCACGAGCAGCCCGGCGAGGAGGCCGCCGAGCACGCCGCCGATCGCCTGGACGCCGCGCAGGATGCCGACCTCGGTGTCCCCGGCATGCAGGTTCTCGGTGACGTAGACGATGAAGAGGACGAGGAAGACGCCCTGCGCGAGGCTGCCGATCACGGCGATGACCGTGACGGTCGCGAGCTCGCGGCTGCGGACGATGGTGGCGATGCCCTCCACCCACTCCCGCAGCAGGCGACGCTCGACGGCGGGCGCGGACTCCTCCCCCGGCTCCGGCACGCGCGGCGGCAGCGGGCGGGTGAACGCGACGAGCAGGGCGGTCACGACGAACGAGACCGCGTCCACGATCACGACGCCGGGGAGGCCGGACACCGCGAACGCGAGACCGCCGAGCGGCGAGCCGACCAGCCGGGCGAGGTTGTCGCTGATCGCGAGCAGCGCGTTGCCGCGACCGAGCTCGTCGGGCGTCAGCAGGCGCGGCACCATCGACTGGCGGGCCGGGTTCATGATGGCGCCGAGGCAGGCCTCCACCGCCGCGACCGCGTAGACGATGCCCATCCGGTCCGGGCCGGCGGCGAGCAGCGGCAGGAGCACGAGCCCTTGCAGGAGCGCGGTCACGACCATGGTGCGCCGCGGGTCCCAGCGGTCGACCAGCACGCCGAGGAAGGTGCCGGCCAGCAGCATCGGGATGAGCTCGGCGAGGAAGACGGTCGAGGCGCCGAGTGCCGAGCCGGTCGCGGAGAACGCGAACAGCGGCAGGGCGATCATCAGCAGCCAGTCGCCGGTGTCGGAGACGAGGCCGGCCGACCAGATCAGGGCGTAGTCGCGGCGGAGGAGCGGGGAGCGGGTCATGATGCGCCGCCCTCATCGGACGCGGCCGGCTCGTCCGGGTGCCGGAAGGCGTTGAGGCCCAGCACGACCACCGAGCTGTCGTCCGGGGCGTCCGAGCGGGTGAGCGCGATGTACGGGCGGATGAGCGCGTCCAGCTTCTCCCCCAGCTCGCGCAGCTCCTCGGGCGCGATCCGCAGCGCGTAGCCGGAGAGGATGCTCGCCTCCCGCCACTCGGTCGGAACGCTGTCGCGCTGCGCGATCGAGCGGTGCAGGCGGGCGGCGTCCTCGTCGATCTGGTGGTCGGCGAAGAAGCGCTCGACGGTGTCTACGCCGAACTGCATCGCCGGGTCCTCCGTGCGGCCGAGCGTGAGTCCGGTGGCCGTGGACTGCCAGGGCCGCTCGCGGCCGTCGTCGGCCTCCACCCGCTCCACCAGCCCGAACTTGGCCAGGGCGCGCAAGTGGTAGCTGCAATTGGAGGGCGTGGAGCCGACCGCCTCGGCGCACTCGCTCGCGGTGCTCGCACCGAACGACATCAGATGGTCGAGCAGCGCGATCCGGAGCGGGTGCGCGAGCGCCCGGAGCGCCCGCGGGTCGGTGACCGTGCGGCGGTCCTCCGGGCGACCTCCCGATATGAAAGACATGTTTCAGATTGTGCGCGCTCCGTTCTTTCACGTCAAGTCGGATGCGGGGAATGATCCCGACCGGGGGCTGTTGTTCACAGAGATGAACGAAATCACCCGGGCAAGCGTCGGCTTCCGCTCCGAGCGGGGACCGATCCTGATCGCACTCATGCTGACGACCGGACTGGTCGCCATCGACGCGACCATCCTCGCCACCGCCGTCCCCTCGATCGTGCGCGACCTGGGCGGCTTCGCGCAGTTCCCGTGGCTGTTCTCCATCTACCTGCTGGCGCAGGCGGTCTCCGTGCCGGTCTACGCCAAGCTGTCCGACACCGTCGGGCGCAAGCCCATCGTGCTGGCGGGCATCGGCCTGTTCTTCCTGGGCTCGGTGCTCTGCGGTTTCGCCTGGAGCATGCCGGCGCTCATCGCATTCCGCGCCCTGCAGGGGCTCGGCGCCGGCGCCATCCAGCCGATGTCGATGACGATCGCCGGCGACATCTACACGGTGGCCGAGCGCGCCAAGACCCAGGGCTACCTCGCGAGCGTGTGGGCGATCTCGTCCGTCGTCGGCCCGACCCTCGGCGGCCTGTTCTCGCAGTTCCTCTCGTGGCGGTGGATCTTCTTCGTCAACGTGCCGCTCTGCGTCCTGGCGGCGTGGATGCTGATCCGCAGCTTCCACGAGAGCATCGAGCCCAAGAAGCACCGCATCGACTACGCGGGGTCCCTGCTGCTGACCGCCGGGATGTCGCTGATCATCCTCGCGGTGCTGGAGGGCGGGCAGGCCTGGGCGTGGGACTCCGTCTGGAGCATCGGCGCGTTCGCGCTCGGCGCTCTCCTGCTGGTCGCCTTCGCCGTCGTCGAGCACCGCGCGGCCGAGCCGGTCATGCCGCTGTGGGTGTTCTCGCGCCGGCTGCTGGTGACGACCACGCTCATCTCGCTCGGCATCGGCGCCATCCTGATCGGCCTCACCTCGTACGTGCCGACCTATCTGGAGGCGACGGTCGGCGCGCCCCCGCTGGTCGCCGGACTCGCGGTCGCGGCGCTGACGCTCGGCTGGCCGATCGCGGCGAGCATCTCCGGACGGTTCTACCTGCGGATCGGCTTCCGCAGCACCGCCCTGCTCGGCACCAGCATCACGATCCTCGGGACGATCATCCTGGCGGCGACGAGCGTGCACCCGAGCGTGCTCTTCGTGGCGGTGAGCTGCTTCGTCGTCGGGCTCGGGATGGGCCTCGTCGCGACGCCGACGCTGATCGCGGCGCAGTCGAGCGTCGCCTGGAGCGAGCGCGGCGTGGTCACCGGGACCAACATGTTCGCCCGGTCGATCGGCAGCGCAGTGGGCGTCGCGGTCTTCGGCGCCATCGCGAACGCGATCATCCTCTCCAGCACGGGCGGGGCGCACTCGCCCACGGCCGTGCAGGGCGCGTCGACCGCGGTGTTCACGGCGGTGGCCGTCGTCGCGGCGCTGACCATCGTGGCGGGCGTCGCGATGCCGCGCTCGCGCGTGGAGGACGTGGAGTTCCGCGGCGCCGCAGCTCCCGCCGAGTAGGCGACCCACCCGCGTCATCGAGGGACGCAACACGCCGTTCCGGCCCGCCGCCGGCGGCGTGTTGCGTCCCCGCTGTGCGTCGAGGGCACGGCGGCGGCGTGATAACGTGTGGTCGGACCATGTGGTCCGACCACAGAGGGACGAGGAGGCCGCGGTGACGCCAGAGCCGAAGGCGTGGGAGAGCGTGCTCGCCCGCATCGAGGAGCGCCTGGTCGACGGCCGGCTGCGGCCCGGCGACCATCTGCGTCCCGAGCGCGCGCTGGCTGCCGAGTTCGGCGTCGCGCGCTCCAGCGTTCGCGAGGCCATCCGGGTGCTGGAGGCGATGGGCCTGGTCCGCACCCAGACCGGCTCGGGACCGAGCTCCGGCGCGATCATCGTGGCGCGGCCGCTCGGCGGGATGCAGGCGCTGATGCGCCTCCAGGTCGCCGCCAGCGGGTTCCCGGTCGCCGACGTGGTCAGCACGCGACTGCTGCTGGAGTCGTCGGTCGCGGGCGAACTCGCCGAACGCGGGTCCGCCGACCTCGCCGACGCCCGCCAGCTCCTCGACGCGATGGACGACCCCGCCCTCACCGCGCAGGAGTTCCTGGCACTCGACGCGCAGTTCCACCTCGCCCTCGCGGAGGCGGCGGGCAACACCGTCGTCGCCACGATGATGGCCGGCCTCCGCAGCTCGATCGAGGGTTACGTGCTCGCCGGCGCCGAGCGCATCCCGGACTGGGAGGTCATGGCCGCCCGGCTCCGCGCCGAGCACCGCGGCGTGATCGACGCCATCGACGCCGGCGACCCGGCGGCGGCGCGCACCCGCGTCCACGACCACATCAGCGGCTATTACCGCGACGCCTCCCCCACGCACCCCCTGTCCCCGTCCACCGACGCACGTTAGGCACACGAACATGGTCACCCGCCAACTCCCCAAGCCCGCCGAGCTGTTCGAGCTCCTGTCGTTCAAGAAGCCGGAGCTCGACGCGAAGAAGCGCCGGCTGAACGCCGCGCTCACGATCGAGGACCTGCGCGCGATCGCGAAGCGCCGCACGCCGAAGGCCGCCTTCGACTACACCGAGGGCGCCGCGGAGGGCGAGCTGTCGCTGGCCCGCGCCCGGCAGGCGTTCCAGGACATCGAGTTCCACCCGTCGATCCTGCGCGACGTCTCCACGGTGGACACCTCGTGCGAGATCTGGGGCGGTCCGTCGGCGATGCCGTTCGGGATCGCGCCCACCGGCTTCACCCGGCTGATGCAGACCGAGGGCGAGGTGGCCGGCGCGGGAGCCGCGGGCGCCGCGGGCATCCCGTTCACGCTCTCGACCCTCGGCACGACCTCCATCGAGGGCGTGAAGGCGGCCAACCCGGCCGGCCGCAACTGGTTCCAGCTCTACGTGATGCGCGACCGCGAGATCTCGTACGAGCTCGTGCGCCGCGCCGCCGCGAACGGCTTCGACACCCTGTTCTTCACGGTCGACACCCCCGTCGCCGGCGCCCGCCTGCGCGACAAGCGCAACGGCTTCTCCATCCCGCCGCAGCTCACCCTCGGCACGATCGTCAACGCGATCCCGCGGCCGTGGTGGTGGTACGACTTCCTCACCACGCCCAAGCTGGAGTTCGCGTCGCTGTCCTCCACCGGCGGCACCGTCGGCGAGCTGCTCGACGCGGCGATGGACCCGTCCATCAGCTTCGCCGACCTCGACATCATCCGGAGCATGTGGCCGGGCAAGATCGTCGTCAAGGGCGTGCAGAACGTCGAGGACTCGCAGAAGCTCGTCGACCTCGGCGTCGACGGCATCGTGCTCTCCAACCACGGCGGCCGCCAGCTCGACCGGGCGCCCATCCCCTTCCACCTGCTGCCGAAGGTCGTGGAGGCCGTCGGCGACCGCACCGAGGTCGCGATCGACACCGGAATCATGAACGGCGCCGACATCGTCGCCGCGTACGCGCTCGGCGCGAAGTTCACACTGATCGGGCGCGCCTACCTGTACGGGCTGATGGCGGGCGGCCGCGCGGGCGTCGACCGCACAATCCAGATCCTGTCCGACCAGGTCGTCCGCACGATGAAGCTGCTGGAGGTGCCGGCCCTCGCCGACCTCACGCCGGCGCATGTGACGCAGCTGCAGCGGCTGATCCCCGTAGCGTCGACCGGCGCGTCGACCGGCACGAGCGCCCGAATCTGACCAGGGCTCCAGCGGGTGCTCGGCGCATCCAAAGCTTTTGCCAATACGCTTGCTTCTCGGATACCGTCCCCCTTTCTCGAATGGAATGACCTGTATGGCTGCTACGGGCAGAGGCGCCTCGACCCCGACGAAGAACGATCGCCGAGCCGAGGCACGCGAGACCGCTCGCCGGATGCGCGAGGAGGCCGCGAAGAAGGCCAAGCGGCGCAAGATCATCGTGCAGAGCTCGGTGATCGTCGGTGTGATCGCGGTGCTCACGGTCATCGGCCTCATCATCTTCACCAGCGTCGGCGGAACCACCAGCGTCGCCAACCCGAAGAACATGCTCAGCGGCGGCCTGCAGCTCACCGCGTCGGACAAGGCGGTCACGACCCCGGCGATCGCGCCGGGCGCCAAGCCGACGCCGACGAAGCAGACGCTCGACGGCAAGACCGCGCACATCCAGATCTGGCTCGACTACCAGTGCCCGTTCTGCGACCAGTTCGAGACCACCAACGCGGCGCAGATGAAGCAGTGGATGGCAGACGGCTCGGCGACGCTCGAGATCCACCCGGTCGCGATCCTCGACTCCAGCACGAACAACCAGTACTCGACCCGTGCCGCGGCGGCGATGTCGTGTGTGGCGAACTACGAGCCGGACAAGTACTTCGACCTCAACAGCGCGCTGTACGCCAACCAGCCGGACGAGCAGACCGGCTCCGGCCTCACCAACGCGAAGATGCTGTCGCTGTTCAAGACCGGGGGCGTCAGCTCCTCCGCGGTCACCGACTGCGTGAACAAGCAGACGTTCGCGAAGTTCGTCACCGACCGCACGAACGAGGCGGTGTCGAACTCGCAGCTCAAGAACCCGACGTCCGGCGGCTTCGGCACGCCGACCGTGTTCGTGAACGGCGAGCGCTACCAGGGCGGCTTCACCGACGCGTCCCAGTTCGCGGCCTTCGTCGCCGCGGCGGTCAAGGACGCCGGCTCCAGCGGCACGTACAGCTTCCCGAAGTAACGACCTCCCCGTCCCCTCTCCTGCTGCGCCCGCCCGCGGGTGTACGTTCGGCCCGAACAGGCCGGATCGCAGGAGAGGGGACGAGCATGGACGACCGCATCCCGGAGGACGGCGCGGACGGGCCGGAGATCGGCGACTCCGACGCCGGCGACACGGCCGGCTGGGTGGACCCCCGCGACGGCGAGGTCGACTACGCGTTGGACGACCCGATCGCCGAGGCCGACTTCGCCGACGAGCTGGTGACGAACGACGGCGTGGCCGGCGAGACCGTCTGGGACGGCCCCGGCGACGGCAACGACGGGCCGACCGGCGGGCAGACCGGCGGGCAGACCCGGGAGGCCGAGCCCTACTACGACGAGCACGATCCGGAGGGGAACCCGGAGGACGGCGTGCTCACCCAGGACGACCTGGACGAGGAAGGTATTTAGGCGGGAACCGCCTCCACCACCCCGTTCGCGCTGCGCTCCAGGAAGGCGACGATGTCGCCCGACGGGAGGTCGGTGCCGATCGCGCTCGAGACCAGCACGTCCTCCGCGAACGCGATCCACGAGCGCAGGCCGATCCGCAGCAGCGGGGTGTCCGTCGCGCCGAGTTCGAGGAACACCGCGAGGATGCGGTCGGCCTGCTCGGCCCGCGCCTCCTCGATCACCACGCGGACCTCCTCGTCGCCGCTCGCGACGCCGCGGACTAGCGAGTAGAAGGTGCCGCTGTACTCGCGCACGAACGCGACGATGCGCGTCAGGGTGTCATGCAGGCGCTCGCGCGGCGGCAGCTCGGGGACGGGCTCCGTGGCGTGGAGCATGCTGTCGCGAGCCGTCCGGACGACCTCCCGGTGCAGCCCCTGCTTCGACCCGAAGTAGTGGAACAGGAGGGCGCGCGACACCCCGGCCCGAGCCGACAGCTCCTCGATGGTGAGGGTGTCGAGGGGCCCGTCGGCGAGGTGCGCGACCCCGAGTGCGACGAGCTGCGCCCGGCGCTCGTCCGGGGTGAGCCGGGTGCGCCGATCGGTGTCCATGGTTCGAGCCTAGTTGCGGAACGGTCTTTCCGTCCTCCATTGTGCCGACTATTGACAACCGGTCAATAGCGTCTAGTCTCGTCGTGGGAACGACCGCACCGCCGCTGTCAAGCCCCCGAACAGGAGGATCGATGAAGTTCCGCAAGCTCTCCGGCTCCCACGCCGGACGCATCGTGCTCGCCGCCGTGCCCGTCGCCGTGGTGTCCACGCTGCTGATGGCCGGGGTCGCACAGGGGGCCGTCCCGGTCTCGTTCGCCGTCTCCGGCAGCCAGTTCCAGATCAGCGCGTCGAAGCTCGACGGCACCGGCTTCTCGCAGTACGCCGGCGTCGCGCCGGACACCGCGGGCAAGCAGCACCAGGTCGCGATCGCCAACATCAAGTCGGCCACGCTCGCCGACCTCTGCCAGTCGGTCGTCTCGGACACGCCGCTCGGCAAGGTCGGCATCCTGATCACCGCAGGTGGCGGCGGCAACCCGGCCAGCGCCTCCGACCTCCAGATCGGCATGACCGACCTCGCCGGTGACGCGCAGTTCCACAACATCCGCATCGGCGTCGACGCCTCGACGGTCAACACGGCCGCCAAGGGCAGCGCGGGCGACTTCGCCCAGGACGCCGACACGGTCACGATCAACAACCTCAAGCAGACCGCGTGGAGCACGCAGGCCTCGGTCTTCTCGCTCACCGGCATGCATGTGCAGCTCACGGACGGATCGAAGGGATGCTTCTGAGCCGCCAGGGGACGAGGCACGCGATGGTCGAGCCGGAGGTGGGGATGCCCGAGGATTCGGAGACGGCAGCGGAGCCGGAGACGGCAGCGGAGCCGGAGGCCGCCTGGGAGCCTGAGTTCGCAGCGGAGGACGAGACCGCCGTGGAGCCCGCCCCGTCCGACGACCGGAGCGCCAGGGAGCGGTTCCGCGCCTGGCGCCGCGAGCGCCCGTTCACCGGCGGACTGCTGACCGCGCTCGGCGGCATCGAGATGTTCTTCTCCGGGCAACTCGACATCGGCCGCATCCACGTCCAGCTCGGGATCGAGGGACTGCAGGCGACGATCATCCCGATCCTGCTCGTGCTGCTCGGCATCCTGATCGTGGCGATGCCCGCGCACCGGATCTTCTACGGCGTGATCGCGCTCGCCATCGCGGTGTACTCGCTCGTCGGCGTCAACCTCGGCGGCTTCTTCATCGGGATGCTGCTGAGCACTGTCGGCGGAGTGCTCTCGGTGGCGTGGATGCCGCTGGGGCAGCGCGGCGAACGGCGTCTGCGTGGCCGTCGCCGCCGCAGAGCCGCGCTCGCTGCCGACGACTCGGCCGATGACGCGGCGGAGGAGCCCGCGTGAAGGCCCGCAGAGGTCCCGCCGGCGTCGCACTGGCGGCCGGTCTCGCGCTCGCCGGCGCGCTGACCGGGCTCGGCGCGACCCCGGTGCCCGCCCACGCCTCGCGCACGGCGGCGCCCGCCTCCCTCTGCCTTCCGATCTTCAGCTCGTGCGACCCGTCGACGCCGACGCCGTCGCCGTCATCGGGCGCGCCCTCCCCTGCTCTGCCGCTGCCCGGCCTCCCGAGCGCGCCGGGCACGCCCGTGACCGGCAGCGCGACGCCGGCCCCCGTGCCGACGCCCGCCTCCCCGGACGGCGCAGCGCCCGTCTTCACCCAGCCGCCCGCGCAGCTCGGCAGCAACTCGCTGTCGTTCACCGGGCTCAAGGGCGCCACCGTCGTGACGGTCGCGATGGCGGACGGCAGCCGCATCCCGGTGATCAAGATCTCGGCGGACACCATCACGATCCAGGGCTTCAGCCTCAACGTCCGCAAGCAGACCGGGCCGGTGCTGCTCACGACCGCGGACA
Organism: Leifsonia sp. NPDC056824; assembly: GCF_042789575.1. NCBI lineage: Bacteria > Bacillati > Actinomycetota > Actinomycetes > Micrococcales > Microbacteriaceae > Leifsonia > Leifsonia sp. NPDC056824. Next base: position 38,720 of record NZ_JBHUAV010000001.1, read on the forward strand.
CGATGACGCTGAGCGGGAACGTGCAGGTCTACCTCGACTCGGCGACCGCCACCCTCCCGGACGGCACGCCGCTCACCCTCGGCGCGTCGACGCCGCCGCCGAACAGCGGCCTGCCGCCGCAGCTGCTGCGGGTCACGCTCGGCCTCGTCGGCGCCACCGCCGACTCGATCGTCTACACCAACACCAAGCAGCACCTCTCGGAGTAGCCCCGCGAGGGGTCGTGACACGCCGCTGTCCGCATCGGACAGCGGCGTGTTGCGTCCCCTGGTTCGCGGAGAAGGGGCTCGCGGAGAGGGAGCGCGCGGTCAGCGGCCCTTGCGCTGCCGCCGCCGCTCGCGTCGGCTGAGCGCCGCCAGCGCCTCCGCCTCCGCTCGCCGGTTCGCCTCGGCCTCGCGGAGGCGCGCGTCGCGGCGCTCGGTCCAGCGGGCGACCTCCTCGTCGGCGTCGCGGGTCGGCGTGACGACGGGAGGGCCGCCCTGGAGCTGCCGCCTGGCGTTCACCACCCGGCGGTTGAAGTCGGCGACGTGCTCTCGCACCGCCCCCTCGGAGCCGAGCCGGTCGAGCCTCGCGTCGAACTCGGCGTGCTCGGTGCGCAGCGTGAGGGCGGGAGGGCCGAGGCCGGTGAGCTGCTCGCGCTCGATCTTGCGGCGGATCCACCAGTCCGGGTCGTGCGTGCCGGTGAGCCCGGGCAGCGGCTTGCCCGCGCCGGGGAGGTCGTCGAACTCGCCGCGCCGGATCGCCTGCTGGATCGCGTTCTCGATCACATGCGAGCGCTGGTCCATCGTCGGCTGGCCCGCGTTGACCTCCTCGACCTCCTCGCCGCGCGCCTCGGCCTCGCGACGCAGGCGGTAGCGCGCAGCCTCCACCTTCGCGTCGGGCTCGGGGCGCAGGCTGTCGTCGGCCATGCGACCAGCCTACGACGGCGCCGTCGACGCCTCCACCACCGCCGAGGGGCACGTAAACGCCCCTAAAACCGTGTTTTAGGGGCGTTTACGTGCCCTTCGACGGTCGGAGGGTGGGGATAGCGTGGGTGCATGGAGGCGTTTCGGATCAGTGTGCCCGACGATGTACTCGCCGACCTCGACCGCCGGCTGGCGGCGACCATCCTGCCGGGGAGGACGCCGGGGCCGGACTGGTCCAACGGGATCCCGCCCGAGGTGCTGGGCGGCCTGCTCGAGCGGTGGCGCGACGGGTACGACTGGCGGGAGGCCGAGCGGCGGCTGAACCGCTTCGAGCAGTTCGTCGTGCCGGTCGACGGCTGCGATGTCCACGTCGTCGTCGCCCGCGGCCGCCGGTCCGGCCGGCTCCCCGTCGTGGTCACGCACGGCTGGCCCTACTCGTTCACCACGATGCTGCCGCTGGTCGACGCCCTCGACGGCGAGCTGGATGTCGTGGTGCCCTCCCTGCCCGGCTACGGCTTCTCGGGAGTCCTCCCGTCCGGCTTCTCCTCGGCCACCGTCGCCGACCGGTGGGACGCGCTCATGACGACCCACCTCGGCTACGAGCGCTACCTGACCTATGGGGAGGACGTGGGCGCGGGCGTCAGCGACTGGCTGGCCGGCGCGCATCCCGCGGTCGCGGGCATCGTGGCCAGCCACGCGTCCTTCTCCGGGCGCAGCCGGCCCGGCGTGGAACTCGACGACGCCGAGCGGGCCTTCCTCGCCTCGGTCGCGACGCCCGCCGAGTCCGGGTACGCGCACCAGATGGGCACGCGGCCCGACACGCTCGCGGCGGCGCTGGTCGACTCCCCCAGCGGACTGCTGGCGTGGATCAGCGAGAAGGTCGCGGCCTGGAGCGACGGCGACGGCCTGGCGGCGTTCGACCCGGACGACGTCCTCACGAACGTCATGGTCTACTGGGTCACCCGCTCGATCGGCACGAGCTTCCGGCCGTACTGCGAATCACCGAACGACGACGACCTCCACCCGGTCGTGCAGGCGCCGGCGAGCATCCTCATCCAGACTCACGAGTCGGCGTACCCGCGCTCGCTGGCCGAGAAGAGCTACGCCGACATCCGCTCGTTCGCCAGGCTGACGCAGGGCGGCCACTTCACGGCATGGGAGAACCCGGCCGCCGTGGCGGAGGCGATCCTGGCGCTGGAGGCAGCGGTCCGCTGAAATCCGTGCCGCAACCCGGTTGACAACCGGTAGGGCACGGATAATGTGTGCACTAAGCAACCGGATGGCAGGCCGAACCGTATGGGGACGGGCGGCTGTACTGCGTTCCCGGTGGGCGATGGCCCGGCCTGTGGCAGGCCGGGCCATCTCCCGGCTTCCCGCTCAGCGGGAGGCCGGATCTCTCAGTCTGACTGCTGTCAGAGCGGTCGGATGTTGGAGGCCTGCATCCCCTTCGGCCCCTGGGTCAGGTCGTACTCGACCTTCTGGTTCTCCTCGAGCGTGCGGTAGCCCTGCGAGGAGATCTCGCTGAAGTGGGCGAAGACGTCGGCACTGCCGTCATCCGGGGCGATGAACCCGAACCCCTTCTCTGCGTTGAACCATTTGACGGTGCCTGTAGCCATCGTTTTCTTCCTTCGTCGTCTTCTCCGAACACTCGATCGAGCGCACGGCACTGCCAGGCTACTCTCCGCGGGCTTGTTAGCATTCATCGCGTGCACTCGGAAAGTAACGCGATCGCCGACCGGATCGGCGAGAACATCCGCGGACGGCGGGAACAGCTGCTCTTCACGCTGGACGAGCTGGCCCGGCGCGCCGAGCTCCAGGAGCACACGCTCTGGCGGATCGAGCGGGGCACGATCATGCCCACCGTGCTGAATCTCGTGCACCTGGCGGACGTGCTGGAGTGCCGGCCGGGCGAGCTGCTGCACGGGGTGTCGGCGACGATGGACGAGGCCTCCTGAAGCCCTGTCGCCCGAGCCGCGCTCAGTCGTAGCCGAGGATGACCACGTCGGCGTCGCTGCGGAAGCCGCCGCCGTGCCCGCCGATCCCGAGCGCGCCGCCGAGCCCGAGGGGTGCACCGGCGTGCGTTCCCTCTGCGGGGTGAACCCGGGTCCGGTCTTCGTCGACGATGGCGCTCATGTCAAGGATGGTAGGCGTGCGGCCGCGACGTCAGAATCGACACCACGTCCAATGTCCGGGCGCGGATCGACACGGTGTCCATTCGCCGGCGGCTTCTCCGCCGCCAACCTGGAGACCTCCGGGGCCGGGGAGTCCACGAACTGTTCCCCCAGAGTTTCCCGACATTCCCGATTGCCCCCTTCCTGGGGGTGGTCCGCTCGTGCCAGAATCACGGAACCCGCTGCCCGTCGGCGGTGCACCAAGGCCCGAACACGCTGACAACGACGCCACGAAGGAGAGCCTTATGACGGACATCATCGCCCCCGCCGCTGTGCGCGCCGCCCTCGACCATGCGGTCGCCGCGGCCGGGGAACGCCATCGCTACGCCTTCCCGGCCGACGGACTGGTCCGGTTCACCTGGGACGCCGAGGGGACGGAACGCGGCGACCTGATCGGCGAGGCGCTGCGCGAGCTGGCGCCCGACGTCTACGAGCACCTGGCCATCGTCGAGACGGACGACCCGGGACAGCCGGTCGAGTCGGTGCTCGACCTGGCCGAGCACGGCCTGGCCGTCCCGCTCGCCACCGTGGCGGCGCTGGACGAGGCGCGCGCGATCGAGGACGCCGGCGGCACCTGGGGCGAGGCGCTCGCCCACTTCAACGAGACCTACTTCGACTCGGCGGCGCTGGCGGGGTGAAGGCACGGGCTCGGGCGTGTTCACGCACGGCCGGGCCCGCTCTATCCGCCGTACTCGTCGCAGTCGATTTCGGCTCCGATGTTCGTGAGGAACGCGAGCGTTCGAGCATCCAGGTGCCATCCGAGCAGTTGATGCTGTCCGGCCAGCCTCGTGAGCACGTCTCCGGTCGGAGAGACGACCGAATCGAGGATCTCAGGTTCGCCGTCCTCGGCATCGAAGTCGCGGACGATCTGGAGCACCGCGTCGACGTCCTTGGTCGCGACAAGTCTCCGGACCCGATCCTCGACCGGTTGCAGGCGGCGGACGACTCGTTCGACCTGAGCGCCGACGGTAATCCCGGGTCGATCGCAGTGGAGCTGCCAGGAGTGCGCGACCGGAACCGGCGGATCGATTCTCTTACTCCCCCGCACAGTGACCACATCCGGATCGAGGCCCAGCGCTGCCGTGATCGCGTCAGCGGTGACCACCTCACTGAACAATCTGAAGTAGACGTACTGACGAATGCGCACAGGCACAGCATGGTGGGGAGTCGAGAGCGAAGCAAGCCACGACAGCAAACGTCCGCGACTCGGAGCCCCGCGCCCTACGACATCGGGTCGTACTGGAACTCGCGGACCTCCTGATCGCACCGGCACGCCGCCGCGATCTTGGCCGCCCACTCCAGCGCCGCGTCGCGGGTCGGCAGGTCGAGGATGGTGAAGCCGCCGTCCAGCAGCCGTGTCTCGGGATAGGTCCCCGGCGAGACCGTTCCGTCGCCCGACACCATCACCGGTCCGACCGCCTCGTCGATGCCGCCGCCGAAGACGTACACCCCGGCCTCCTGGGCATCCCGGATCACCGCGTGGGAGGCATCCGACACCGCCGGCAGCTCCTCCTCGGTGATGTGCATCGCTCCACTGGGGAACGAGATCATGAACTTCGTCATCGCGCGACTCCCTCGCGGTCGGGACTACGCGCGCGACTCTACTCGCGGCGTGCTCAGGCGCGCGACTCCCGGGAGGCCCGGCGGAGCGTGGTGAAGCAGCCGAGCACCGCGAACAGCAGGGCCAGCAGCACCGAGGGCAGGTACGACTGCCACATGTCCCCGTTGGTGAACAGGTTGTCCCAGAACAGGCGCCAGACCCGGTCATCGGCGAGGGCGTCGCCGAGCGGGATCTTCAGGGCGGCGACGAGGTCGACGAAGATCCCGGCGAGCAGCGACAGCACGACGGTCACCGCGACGATCGCGATGATGCCCCAGAACGCGCCTCGGGTGACCCGCGCCTTCGACCCGAACCGGTAGAGCCAGACGGCGCCGATCGCGACGCCCCAGGTGACGATCGAGGCGATAAAGCCGATGTTCCAGAGGACGGTCCAGGCGACGACGCCGGCCGGGATGATGAGCAGCGCGAGCGCGATCCCGCGGCCGACGCGCTCGGACTGGGTGAAGGGCTGAGGTGCAGGCGCGAACCCTCCGAAAGGCTCGGACGCAGTGAAGGGCACGCCGTCAACGGGAGCCGGCACGGACGGCTCGGCGCCCTCCGGCGCAGGCTGCACTCGGTCGTCGGTCGCGTCGGTCATGCTGGTTCCCCCTTTGCACGCCCCCGTGGCGCGCGCTGGACAGCCTGGCACAGCGGTCCTGCGGAAATCGATTGCGCGGCGGCCCCCAGTTCGGGGTGCGGCGCCGGTCACATCGTCGGCCGCATCCCGCCGTCGATCACCACGTCCGACCCGGTCAGGTTGCCGAGCACGGGGCTCGCGAGCATCGCCACGAGCGCGCCGACCTCCTCCGGGGTGGTGAAGCGGCCGGTGACCATGGCCTGTTCCGCGCCGTGCCGTACCTCCTCGGGGGTGCCGCCGCCGGCCGCCGACACCGTCTGGGCGACGCCGCCGTCGCCCAGCCAGAGCGCGGTGGCGACCGGACCGGGGCTGACAGAGTTGACGCGGATTCCGCGCGGCCCGAGCTCCTTCGAGAGCGACTTCGTGAAGCTGAGCAGCGCCGCCTTGGCCGCGCTGTAGTCCATCACCAGCGGGTCGGCGAGGATCGCGTTCTCGCTGACCACGTTGACGATCGCTCCGCCGTCGGGGATCAGGTCGAGCAGCGCGCGGGTGACGCGCACCGCGGCGAGCGCGTTCAGCTCGTAGGTGCGCAGCCAGTCGTCGTCGGTGATGGAGGCGAACCCGCCGGGCCGCGGTGGTGCGGAGCCGACGTTGTTGACCAGGATGTCGACCCGGCCGCCTTCGCCGGTCAGCTCGTCGCGCAACCGCACGATACCGTCCGGGTCGGAGAGGTCGGCGGGGTGGAAGCGGAAGCCGGCCGCGGCCTCCAGAGCCCGGGACTCGTCGGTCGGGGTTCGCGCGACGCCGACGACGGTCGCCCCCTCGTCGAGGAGGGCGCGGGCGGCGGCCAGCCCGATGCCGCGGCTGGCGCCGGTGACGACGGCGTGGGTGTCGGTCAGTCGAAGGTCCACGCGCGAAACCTAGTGCCTGCGCGCCGGCGACGTCCAGGGCCGACCGCGGCCGTCACTCGGGGCCGAACCACCTGCGCAGTGCCGCCGACAGCCCGTCCTGGCGGTCGCCGATCCACGCGACGTAGCCGTCCGGTCGCAGCAGCAGCGCCGGCTCACCGATCGGGAGGTCCGGGTCCGCGACCAGGCCGACCCGGTCGCCCCAGCCCGTGGCGGTCAGCCGTCCCGTCCGGTCGAGCAGGAGTCCGCGGCCGTCGCGCATCAACTCGTACAGCCGACTGTGCGGCAGCGGGAGATCGCGGAGCCGCCGTCCGAGGAGGTCAGGCCCCGCGCCGAGGGCGTAACGGATTCCCAGCCCGCTGACCTGCTCGGCGAGGAGGAGCCCGACCCCGTCGACCTCCATCAGCTCGGTGAGCAGCCGCCGCACGGCCTGCGGCCCCGGCTCGGGGTCGATGAGCACGCTCTGCGCGCGCGTCAGGGTGAGCACCTGCTCCGCCACCGGCCGCCGCTCGGTCTCGTAGCTGTCCAGGAGGCCGGCCGCCGCGCGTCCGGCGACCTCGGCCGCGAGCTTCCAGCCCAGGTTGAACGCGTCCTGGATGCCGAGGTTCAGTCCCTGCCCGCCGAGCGGCGGGTGGACGTGGGCGGCGTCGCCGGCGAGCAGAACGCGACCGACCCGGTAGCGGTCCGCGAGCCGGGTGGCGTCGGTGAACCGGGACAGCGCCCGCGGCGAGTGCGCGCCGAAGTCGGTTCCGGCATACGCGTGGAGCTGCGCCCGGAACTCGTCCAGCGTCGGCGGCACCGTGCGGTCCTCCGCGACGGAGGCCGCCGGCACGACCGCACGGAACAGCCCGTCCACCACCGGCCCGATGCCGAACCCGCGGTGCACCCTTCTGACCTCCTCCGACACCGCCGCCACCTCGTTGGCGGGCATCGTGACCTCGACCTCCCCGAGCAGCCACTCGGTGCGGGCCGGCTCGCCAGAGAAGCCGACGCCGAGCAGGCGGCGCACCGGGCTGCGGCCGCCGTCGCAGCCGACCAGCCAGCGCGACCGCAGCCGCTCGCTGTCGGCGAGCTCGACCGTGACGCCGTCCTCGTCCTGCTCGAAGCCGACGACCTCGGCCCCGCGGCGCACCTGCGCGCCCAGCTCGACGGCGTGCTCCTCCAGCAGCCGGTCGGTGACGGTCTGCGGAATGCCGAGGAGGTACGCGTGCGCGCTGTCCAGCGCCACCGGTCGCGGCGGCACGATCCCGGCGAACCGCCCGACCCCGTCGGGATACCGCCGGCCCAGCGCCAGGAAGCGCTCCAGCAGCCCGCGCATGTCGAGGATCTCCACGCTGCGCGGGTGCAGCCCGAGCGACCGGACGAGCGGGCTGCGCACCTCCTCGCGCTCCAGGACGACGACGTCGACGCCGCGCAGACGCAGCTCCGCGGCGAGCATCATGCCGGTCGGGCCGCCGCCGGCGATGGCGACGTCGTGGGTGTGCTGCTGCGTCTGCGAACTCACGCACCGACTCTACTGTCCGGCCCTCACGCGCCTCCGGCCGGGCAGGCCTCCACCGACGAATCCTCACGTTCTACTCCCCTGGCCCGGCCGCCGGGCGATACCCTGGCCCGCGAAGGCCCGGACCAGAGCGGGCCGGGAGGGGCCAGCGATGGCCAAGAGCAGAATTCTCGCCGTCTTCGGAGTGTCCGCGGCCGTCGCCCTCGTCGCGTTCGGTGTGCCGCAGACCGTCGAGGGGATCGTGCCGGGGCAGCCCAGCATCCAGTTCACGGCAGCGGGAGACTACGCCGCGAACGCGAACACCCAGTCCGTGCTCTCCGGGATCAAGTCGCTCAACCCCGACCTGCATCTCGCCGTCGGTGACCTGTCGTACGCGGCCACCGGGCAGGAGCAGGCCTGGTGCGATTTCGTCACCCAGACCGTCGGAGCAGGGTTCCCGTTCGAGATCGTGTCGGGCAACCACGAGAGCAGCGGGCAGAACGGGAACATCAACGACTTCGGCGCCTGCCTGCCCAACCAGCTGCCCGGCGCGGTCGGCACCTACGGGCGGCAGTACTACGTCGACGTGCCGCAGGGGTCGCCGCTGATCCGGTTCGTCATGATCTCGCCCGGCCTGCCCTTCTCCGACGGCACCTGGACCTACGCGGCGGGGACGGACCACTACAACTGGACCTCCGCCGCGATCGACGGCGCCCGCTCGGCCGGCATCCCGTGGGTGGTCGTCGGGATGCACAAACCCTGTCTCTCGATGGGCCAGTACACCTGCGAGGCGGGCCCCGACATCATGAACCTGCTGGTCTCCAAGCGAGTCGACCTCGTGCTGACCGGGCACGAGCACCTCTACCAGCGCACCAAGCAGCTCGCGACGGGAGCCAACTGTCCGACGATCACCCCCGGCACGTATACGCCGGCGTGCGTCGCCGACACGGGCAACGCGCTCGTCAAGGGCGCCGGAACGGTCTTCGCCACGGTCGGGACCGGCGGCAACAACAACTACGACATCAATCCCGCGGACACCGAGGCGGGCTACTTCGCCTCGACCTACGGCAACTCGACGGCTCCGCTCTTCGGGCTGATGGACGTCACCGCGACCGCGACCCAGCTCAACGCCTCGTACGTGCGAACGGCCGGCGCGAACTTCAGCGACCAGTTCACCATCGGGCCGCCGACCGGAGGCGGCAACCAGCCCCCCAACGCGGTCATCTCCTCCTCGTGCACCAACCTCACCTGCGCGTTCGACGGGACGGGCTCCAACGACCCGGACGGGACGGTGAACTCGTACGCGTGGGACTTCGGCGACGGCACGACGGGCACCGGCAGCACTGCGAGCCACACCTATGCGGCGGCGGGGACCTACCCGGTGCGCCTGACCGTGACGGACAACCTCGGCGCGACGGGGACGGCGACGACCTCGGTCTCGCCGACCGCCCCACCGCCGCCGCCGAACGTGCTGGCGGCCGACTCCTTCTCGCGCACGGTGTCGGGAGGCTGGGGCACGGCCCCGACCGGCGGCGCGTGGTCGGTGGCGGGGTCGGGGACCCTGTACTCGGTCAACGGAAGCGCTGGCCTGATCCAGCTGCCCACCGGCTCCGGCGGGACGACCCGGCTGCCCGGCGTATCCTCGACCGCGACGGACCTGCGCCTATCGGTCGCACTGGACAAGGTCCCGTCGTCCGGCAGCGTCTACCTGACCGTCCAGGGCAGGCGGATCAGCACGGCCGGCGGCTACACCTCGAAGGTGATCGTCTCCTCCGCGGGCAAGGTCACGATCCAGATCACGCGGGTCGACCAGAACGGCGCGAACGAGGTCGTCGTGCAGCCGGCGGTCACCGTGACGGGCCTCACCTACGCGGCCGGGCAGAAGCTCGACATCCGCGTGCAGGTGGTCGGGACCAACCCGACGCTGGTGCAGACGAAGACCTGGCTCGACGGCACGACGGAGCCGACGGCCTGGCAGCGCTCGGTGACGGACTCGACGGCGGCACTGCAGGCGGCCGGCGGGCTGGCGATCACCGGGTATCTGTCCGGCGGGGTCGCGAACTCGCCGGTGACCATGTCGGTGGACGATGTGAACGCCGTGACGCCGACGCCCTGACGCCAGGCCGCCCGGCCGCGAGCGTGGCCGCCGATCGCCGGATCGGCGGCCACGGGTGCACTCAGCCCGCCGCGCCGCCCCAGAACCCGCTGAGCCCCGCGGCGGCGGCCCTCCCCTGGTCGTAGCCCGCCCGCGCCGATGCCGGCCGGCGCGAGAGGTCCATCATGCTGTCGCCGAAAGCGTCGAGGGATGCCTGGTCGGGCATGATCGTCTCGACCAGGCTGCCGCCGGCGCGGAGCTCCTCGACCTGCGCCGCGAGCTGCATCCTCCACTCGAGCGGATGCCGGGTGCGGCCGCCGAACGGCGACAGCACGAGCACCCGCCCGTAGCCGGCCGCGAGGTCGGCGTTCTCGTTGCGCCGGTAGCCGCCGTCGATGTACTGCTCGCCGTCGATGGCGTAGGCGAAGCCGCTCGAGCAGCTCGCCGCGACGGCGTCCGCCAGCTCGACGCCGCTGTCCCGGTCGAAGGTCACGCCCTCGCCGGTGCGCGCGTCGACGGCGGTGAGGAGGATGCGCTGCTCCGGCCACTCCTGGCGGGGCAGGCGCGAGGCGACGGTCGCGCGCCACTGGTGCTGGCGGCCGGGGTCGGCCTGATCGGCGAGCCCGATCGCCCACGCGCCCAGCCCGCGGCGCATCTCGGCGGCGTCGGAGGACTCCGCGATGATGCGGCCGGTGACCTCCAGCTGGCTGGAGACGGAGCCGGCGACGCCGCGCGCGACGCCGTCCCCGCCGGGTCGGCCTCCACCCGGGGCGCCCGGGCGCTGGGGCGGCGGCGCGTCGAGGATCGCGGCCAGGAGGTCGGTCGGCGATGCGCTGGTGATCTGGGCGGCGGCGGTCGACCCGGCCGACGTTCCGACGATGAGGTCGGCGCGGGTGACGTCCACCCCGCCGTCGAGGAGGCCGGCGACCACGCCGAGCTCCCAGGCGTTGCCGGAGGACCCGCCGCCGTGGAGGACGAGCGCGCGGGAGGAGGAAGAAGTGTGTGCGTTCATGGGAGTGCCTTTCACGAAGATGCCTTCGGGCGCTCCAGCGACGGCTACCGGCGTCGCGCGATCGTGCACTGCAGGGAAGCACCCAGTGCGGATACTGCGTTCATGGGTCTCACCTCCTGCGTTCGGATCACGATCGGGAGAACGTTAGCACGGCCGGCCTGCCGAAGGTGGTACTCGCCGGGCCTGGTTCCGCGGCGACGGCCGGCGCAGGCTGGAGGGCGTGAACATCACGACAACCACCGCACTCGTCACCGGAGCCACCAGCGGGATCGGGAAGGAGATCGCCCGCCAGCTCGCCGCGCAGGGCTGGAACGTCCTGCTCGGCGCCCGCGACCGTGAGCGCGGCGAACAGGCCGCCGCCGAGGTCGGCGGCACCGTCCTCCCGCTCGACGTCACCGACGCCGACAGTGTGGCCGCCGCCGCCGCTGCCGTGCCGGCCCTGGACGTGCTCATCAACAACGCCGGCATCTCGCTCGACATCGCCGAGGTCATCACCGACGTGGACGTGGACGTGTTCCGGCGCACCTACGAGACCAACGTCTTCGGCGTGGTCGCCGTCACGAACGCGTTCCTCCCGGCGCTGCGCCGCTCCGCGCATCCCCGGATCGTCAATATATCCAGCGGCACCGGCTCGCTCACCTGGAGCAGCGGGCCGAACCCGCAGTTCGACCACGTCGCCGCCTCGTCCGGCCGCGGCGCCGCCTACCGGTCGTCGAAGGCCGCGCTCGACGGCGTGACCCTCTTCTACGCGCACGCCCTCGCCGCCGACGGGATCAAGGTCAACGCCCTGGCGCCCGGCCTGCGCGCCACCAACCTCAACCCACGGGCCGCGGGCCTGGGCGGCGACCCCGCCGAGGCGGCGGAGGGAGCGATCCGCCTCGCGACGCTGCCCGACGACGGCCCGACCGGACTGCTGTTCTCGTGGGACGGCACAGTCGCGCCCTGGTGAGGGAGCGCGGCGTGCTGTTCGTCAGCGGACGTCGTACTGGGACCGCCCGAACAGCGCCACCCATTCCGCGTACGTGTGGTCGTGACCGATCGGGCACCAGCACCGGACGCTGATCGTGCGGCTGTCGCCGGTGCCCTCGATCGTCTCGACGTGCGCGACGGGCGCGGGCCTCCTGATGGGGGTAATCGCTGCACCCATGATCGTTTCCTGTCTCGTTCGGTTTCCCCCACCTCTCGATGAAGAGTAGGTCGGCGACCTGGGATGGACGCCCTGGATCAGCGAACTCGAAGCCTGGCGGCCGCCCCAGTTCTCGGGTAGACGGAGGCGCTCATCCTCGGGCGGGCGGCGTCCCGGTCAGCGGCGCCCGCAGTCCGGCCGCGACTGGCCGGCGCGTGGCCCAGCGCGTACGATCCACACCATCACCCGTTCGCCGACCGAGACGAGTCCGTCATGGAAACGCGCACCATCCACACGCCAGGAGCCGAGATCGTCTACGACGTCGCCGACGCGGAGGCCGGCGACGGAGGCCATCCCCCGCTCGTGATGATCGGCCAGCCGATGGACGCGGGCGGCTTCTACGCCCTGGCCTCCTACCTCCCCGACCGCGTCGTGGTCACCTACGACCCGCGCGGCCTCGGCCGGAGCACGCGCAGCGACGGCGAGGTGACCAATACCCCCACGACGCAGGCCGAGGACGTCCACGCCGTCATCGACGCGCTCGGGGCCGGCCCGGTCGACCTGTTCGCGAGCAGCGGCGGCGCCGTGACCGCCCTGGCCCTGGTGACCGCCCATCCTGGGGACGTGCGCACCCTCGTCGCGCACGAGCCCCCGCTGCCGGGCGTCCTCCCCGACGCGGAGGCCGCCGAGCGCGGCCTCGACGCGGTGCACGCCGCCTACGAAGCCAAGGGCTTCGGGGCGGGCATGGCCGCGTTCGTGATGATGACCTCGTGGCGCGGCGAGTTCACGGACGACTACTTCGCCCTCCCCGCACCCGACCCCGCCATGTTCGGGATGCCCACCGCCGACAACGGCGACCGCACCGATCCCCTGCTCTCGCAGCGCTCGGTCGCGATCACCGGGTACCGCCCCGACATCGCCGCACTGAAGGCCGCCCCGACCCGCATCGTGGTCGCCGTCGGCGAGGAGTCGGAGGGCGTCTTCACCGGCCGCACCTCCACCGCTCTGGCCGGCCTGCTCGGGACGTCGCCCGTCGTCTTCCCGAGCCACCACGGCGGCTTCGCGGCCGAGGACTCCGGCTACCCCGGCAAGCCCCGGGAGTTCGCCGCCCGGCTCCGGGACGTGCTCGACGAGTCGTGAGGAGCGACTTCGCCGGGACCACCGCCCAGTACTACGCCGGCTTCCGCCGCGACCTGCCGGCCGACCAGACCGCCCTGCTCGTCGCGGCCGCCGGTCTGCGCGCCGACGACATCGCCCTGGACCTCGGCTGCGGCACCGGCCAGCTCGCGGTGCCCCTCGCGCAGCACTGCGCCGCCGTGGTCGCGATCGACCCGGAGCCCGACATGCTCGCGGGCCTGCGCGCCCGTCGCGCCGAGCGGGTGGTGTGCGTGCTCGGCGACGACCGGGACCTGCCGGTGCTGGCGGTCCCCTTCGCGGCCCCGATCGGCCTCGTGACGATCGGCAACGCCCTCCACTGGATGGACGAGCGCTCGACCCTGCGGGCGGCTGCTGCGCTGGTCCGGCAGGGCGGTGCGGTCGCCGTCGTCACGCAGGGGCCGCCGCTGTGGCTCGGGCGCGCGCCGTGGCAGCGGACGGTGCGGGAGGCGCTCGAATCGTTGTACGGGCCGGTTACCGGCAACTGCCGCACGGATTCGACGGCCCTGGAGGAGCGCCGCGCGACGGCGGCGGAGCTCGGGCTCGCCACGGAGGTGCTGACCTGGACGGCTGAGTACCCGGTCACGGTGGACTGGGTGATCGGGCATCTGGGGAGTGCGTTGGGCGGCGACAAGCTGAGCAGAGTGGAGGAGCTGACGGTGTTGCTGGAACCGCTTCGAGGCGAGCCGATGGTGGAGGAGGTCACCACGAGCGTGCTGGTCGTCCGCCGTCACGAGTGAGCGGCGATGCCAACGCACCGGGTCGTGGGCCACACTGACACCGTGACAACCTCCGAGCGCACCCTCATCCTGCTGCGCCACGCCAAATCCGACTGGTCCGGCGCGCTCCCCGACATCGAGCGCCCGCTGGCCGAGCGCGGGAATGCCCAGGCTCCCCTCGCGGGTCGCTGGCTCGCGAGCCACGGCGGCGTGATCGACCTCGCCATCGTGTCGCCCGCGCAGCGCGCCCGCGAGACGTGGCAGCTGGCGTCCGCCGAGCTCGATCCCGCTCCTCCCGTGCGCTTCGACGAGCGCGTGTATGCGGCATCCGCGGACGAACTGCTCAGCGTCGTGCGCGAGACGCCGGACGAGGCCCGCACGCTGATCCTGGTCGGTCACAATCCCGGGATGGAACAGCTCGCGTCGCTGCTCGCCGACGACGAGGTGATCCTGCGAACCGCGGGCATCGCGGAGTTCGGCGTCTCCGGCCGGTGGTCCGGGCTCGATGCCCGCTCGTCGGCGCTCCGGGCTGCGGGTCGCGCCGACGGCCATGGCCTGAGCTGATCTCGCATCCCGCCGGCCAGTCGCGGCGCGCTCTCCTCCCGAGTTCGCGCCGGACGCCCTAGGTTCGGATCATGGCCCGGTCGGTGTGGAAGGCTCCCCTGATCGCCCTCGCGATTCTCGCCGGACTGGGCGGAATGCTCGCCGGGGCGTTCGCGCTCATGAGTCTGCCATCGGGCACGGCGATGCCACGCCATCCGGTCCCGGGCCCCGACGCCACGCTCTCCTCGACGGCGCAGGCCTACATGGAGGCGGCGCAGCACAACGACTGCGGCATGACCCGCGCCCTCACGACCTCGAACACGACGGCGTGGTGCGACGGCCCGAAGCTGCTCTCCTACACATTCCTCGGGCGCACCGGAGACGATGGCGAGTGCATGGGGTACTCGATCACCACCGACACCGGCCTCGACGGCACCGACCAAGGCGGGACCGAAGGGTGGTCGTTCTGCTACCGCCTCACGAAGGCGGGCTGGCGGCTCTGGGATCAGGGCCAGGGCTGACCCGCCGAACCGGCCTCGACGCGCAACATTCGCATTGACCGGGCGGTCAATCAATTCTAAAATGCGATATGACCCCCAGATCGGGAGCCGACTGACGAAGGGATGTTGGTGTCGATGAAGAAGTGGACTCGCTGGCAGGACTGGGTGGCCGTCGCCGCCGGTCTGTATGTCGCATTGTCGACGATCTGGATCGCCCACACGGGCGCGTCCTTGCCGATCATGCTCGTCCTGGGTGTGCTGCTGGTCGCCGCCGGAGCGTGGAGCCTGGCCATGCCGGGCCTCGTCTCGATGGAGTGGATCCACGTCGCGCTCGGCGCCCTGCTGATCATCTCGCCGTGGGTGGGCAACTACACCTCGAACGCCGCAGCGTCCTGGACCTCCTGGATCGCGGGAGTCGTCGCCCTGGCCGCCGGCCTCCTGGCCGTGCAGCCCGCCATGAAGATGCATCACCCGCAGGCGACGCACTAGCTCGACCGCGTGCGAGGGGCCGGTCTCCGGCCCCTCGCACACCATTGGAAGGACACCGGTGGAACAGCCAACGGACGCCCGCACCCGGATCCTCGACGCGGCAGAGTCCCTCTTCGCCGAACACGGATTCGACGCGACCGCGACCTCTGAAATCGCCCGGGCAGCGGCGGTCCCCAAGGGCCTCCTGTTCTACTACTTCCCCACCAAGAAGGACCTCCTCGCGTCCCTGGTCGGCGAACGCCTCGGGCCAGGCAAGATCGATCCCGGCCCGCTGATCGAACCCGGCAATCCGGTCAGGTCGCTGCTGAACCTGAGCCAGAAGCTCTTCCGCGTGCAGGCCGACTCCGACGTGCTGCGCGTGATCGTCTGGCGCGAGCAGCACTCGCACCCGGAGGTCAAGGCCAAGCTGGCCGCGCACCGCCGCGCACTGCACGCGACCATCGAGAAGGTGCTGGCGGGGAGCCTGCACATCCCCGTCGGGAGCAAGCGGCTGCGCGCCGCGGCGCTCGCGTGGGGGGCGATCGTGACGGCGCCGCCGCTGGAGGACGGAGCGGGCGAGACGCGGCCCGAGGACCTCACGGCGCTCGCCGAGATCGTCTGCGCGGGGTTGCAGGCCGACTGAGAACTCGCGCCCTAGAGTGTGAGCGTGACGATGCCCGAAGCGCCCACCTGGGCGTCGAGCGACCCGCAGTTCCGCCGATCCGAGATCTCCGCCGTCGTCGGCCGCGGCGAGGAGCACTGGCGGCGCGCGGCCGAGGACGTCCTCCGGTGGCGGGTGAAGACGCGCAGCGGTTTCCTGGTCGACTCCCCCGCTCCCGTACGCGTAGGCCGGCGCGAGCGGATCCGCGTGCGCGTGCTCGGCGCGACCATCGTCGAGCCGGTCGAGGTCGTCGCCGTCATCGAGGACCAGGACCGGGTCGGCTTCGCGTACCGAACGCTGCCCGGGCACCCCGTCGACGGCGAGGAGGCCTTCGTCGTGCATCGCGACACGGCCGACGGCGACATCGTGCTGACCGTCCGCTCGCTCACCCGTCCGGCTCCGCAGCAGCCGTGGCGCATACTCCATCCGCTGCTCCGCCTCGCCCAGGTCGTGGCGCGGCGGCGGTACCTTCGCGCGCTGCGCTGACCCGTTCGGCGCAAATCGCGACCAAGAGGATGATGGACCCATGCCCACCGTCCACCGCCCCGGCCTCCACGTCGACGCCGGACTCACCATCCCCGAGTCCGAGCTCTCGTGGCGGTTCTCGCGGTCGTCCGGTCCCGGTGGGCAGGGCGTGAACACCGCCGACTCCCGGGTCGAGCTCGTCTGGGATGTGGCGGCCTCCGCCGTCCTCTCAACGGCCCAGCGGGACCGACTGCTCGAGCGCCTGAGCGGTCGCATCGTCGACGGAGCACTGACGATCGCGGCATCCGAGTACCGAGCCCAGCTGCGCAACCGGGAGGCCGCGCGCCTCCGCCTGGCCGAACTCGTGGCCGAGGCCCTCCAGCCGCCCGCGCCACCGCGACGCCCGACCCGGCCGACCCGCGGCTCGAAGCAGCGACGCCTGGAGGCGAAGAAGCGCCGCACCGACCTCAAGCGCCTGCGCCGCCCGCCCACGGACTGAGCCCGCCGCGGCCTCCGAAAGGAACGAGATGAGACCCCTCCGCTACGCCATCAACGTCACGCTCGACGGTTGCGTCCACCACGAGGCGGGGCTCCCGCCCGACGAGGACTCGATGCGCTTCTGGACCGCCGAGCTGGAGCGAGCGGACGCCCTGATCTTCGGCCGCGTCACCTACGGCATGATGGAGTCCGCGTGGCGCCGGCCGGCCACGGGTGCCTGGCCCGAGTGGATGGACGAGACGCAACTCCCGTTCGCGGAGGCCATCGACCACGCGAAGAAGCACGTCGTGTCGAGCACGCTGACCGAGGTCGACTGGAACGCCGAGCTGCTGACCGGCGATCTCCAGCAGGAGGTCGAGCGGCTCAAGCGGGAGCCGGGTGAGGGTCTGTTCGTGGGTGGGGTGACGCTCCCCCTCGCGCTGGCGGATTTGGGTCTGATCGACGAATACGTGTTCGTCGTGCAGCCGGTCCTCGCCGGGCACGGGCCGACATTGCTCGCCGGGCTGCGCGAGCGCGTCGAGCTCGAGCTGGTGGAGCGGCGGGAGTTCGGGTCAGGGGTGATGGCGGTGCGATTCCGGCCCCGCACGTAAAGCCCGACGGTGCCCCGCGCCGGCGACATCACCCCACAACTGGGCCGCTCGGCGCCCCGCCGATGCCCGCTAACCTGAACCGATGTCCACCGTGCCCCCTCCGCCGCCGGCGCCGCAACCCGCGCCGACCTTCCCGCCGCCCATCGCCGGACCCCTCCCCTACGCGCCGCCGCGGTATGAGGTGGAGCCGCCGGTGAGTCCGCTGGCGCTGGTCGCGTTCATCGGGTCGTTCTTCGTCGGGCTGGTCGGTGTCATCTGCGGCCACATCGCCCTGTCGCAGCTGAAGAAGACGGGCCAACGAGGTTACGGGTTCGCACTTGCCGGTGTGATCATCGGCTACGCCACCACGGTTTTCGGCCTCCTGATGATCGCCCTCGTCGCCGCTTCCGTGATCTTCAGCGTCACCGCAGCCCAGCACGCGATCGCCCGCACGGCTCCGACTGCCCAGCCCGCTCCTGTCTCGCAGGCCGACATCACCGCCGTCACCACCGCGTCGGCGGCGCTTTCGACCTCCATCGACTCGATCGCGGCGACCATGGTCGCCTCGCCGGTGTCGGCACGGGACGCGCTGATGTCGGCCGAGGAGACGTTCAAATCCAGCACCGCCACCGTCAGCGACCAGACCCTGCAAGACGATCTGCACTACGTGAACGAGGATCTGACGTACCTCAGCGCCGACCTCTCCGACTACACGCCCGGGGATGCGGGCACCACCGAGAGCCAGCTGGGGACGGACATCTCCACGCTCAAGAGCGACGTGGCGACCCTGAAGGCCGACTGCCACTGAGCGACCGGAGGATCTTCGGATCACCCATCGGCAGTCTCCCTTCGCGCCGCACCACTCACAACCGCGGGTCGACAGGCTCCGACTCCATCGCGAGGACCGCGAACACGGCCTCGTGCACCCGCCACAACGGCTCGCGCCCGACGAACCGGTGGAGGGACTCGAGACCGAGCGCGTACTCCCGCAGGGCCATCAAGCGCTTGTGGCCGACGTTGCGTTCACGCAGCCGGTCCAGGCTCGATGGCTCGGTGTAGTCCGGTCCGTAGATGATGCGGAGGTATTCGCGGCCGCGCACCTTGATGCCGGGCTGCGCCAGGCCGCGCTCGTTGCGCACGAGGCCCGCCGCGGGCTTCACGACCATCCCCTCCCCTCCGGCCCCGGTGAGCCCCGTCCACCACTCGACAGCGCCCTCCACCGACACCGGGTCGTCAAGGTCGATCTCGCGTCGCCGGGTCTCGCGGAACAGCACCGGGTCGGCCGCGACCAGGCGGTCGGCCAACGCGAGGTGCCAGGCGTGCTCCCGTTCGGCGTGGACGCCGCTCTCGGCGGCCAGCACCTGGAAGGGCGCGAGCTGGACTCCCTCGATACCGTCGGTCCGCTGCACGTAGCGGCGGTAGGCGTCGATGTACCGGCCCGCGTCGCCCTCGCGCTGGCGCGTCCGGTCCAGGATGGCCGCGACGTCGAGCCCTCGATCCGCCGCGCGTTCCAGCGTCGCCACCGCGGCGGGCAGCGCGGACGCTGCCGCAGCGCCCACCGCGGCGTACTGCTCGCGGATGAGCGCGCCGGCCTTCAGCGACCACGGCAGGATCTCCCCGTCCAGCAGCAGCCAGTCGGTGTCCAGCTCCTCCCAGAGCCCCGCCCGGGAGACCGCCTCGTGCACGCGGGACAGGAACGCGTCCTCGTCGGCCGCCGACGGGAAGAACCGGCGCCCCGTGCGGGTGTGGACGATGCCGCGCCACCCGTCCGGCGCCCCGAACCGGGCCCCGTCGCGCGTCACCAGCGTGACGGCGCGTGAGCCCATGTGCTTCTCTTCGGCGATGAGGTGGGTCACACCGCTCTTCCGGTAGGCCACGAACGCCTCGTCGGGGTGCTCCAGCATCCCGTCGCGGGAGGACGGCCCCGGCGGCGACATCGTCGGCGGCAGGTAGAGCAGCCAGCGCGGGTCCACCGCCCACCGGCTCATCGTCTCCAGCGCCCCGAGCGCGAACTCCGGGCGCAGCCGGATCTTCCCCGACGTGCGCGTCTCGACGATCGGCGTCTCCAGCACATCCTCGATCCGGAGGACGTCGTCCGCGCGCTCGGCGGACGTGTCGACGGCGAGCGCGAACGGGCGGGCGGCCTCGCTCCAGACCTGCTCGGCCGGCACGGCGACGAGCTCGCGTTCCGGGTAGCGCAAAGCGGTCAGGGAACCGCCGAACACGCAGCCGGTGTCGAGGCACATCGTGTTGTTGACCCATTCGGCGCGCGGCACCGGCGTGTGACCGTAGAGGACGGTGGCCGCCCCGCGGTAGTCGCGCGCCCAATCGAGGCGCACGGGGAGGCCGTACTCGTCCTTCTCCCCCGTGACGTCGCCGTACAGCGCGAACGCCCGGACGCGGCCCGACGCCCTCCCGTGGAACTGCTCGGGAAGGCCGGCGTGCGAGACGACCAGCCGGCCGTCGTCGAGCACCAGGTGCGAGACGAGTTCGCGGCAGAACGCCTGGACCTCGTCCCGGAATTCCGGCGTCTCCTCCGCCAGCTGGGCGAGGGAGGCCTCCAGCCCGTTCGCCACGGTCACCTTGTCGCCGTGCAGCGCCCGCGCGAGCTTGTCCTCGTGGTTGCCGGGGACCGCGATCGCGTGCCCGGCGGCGACCATCCCCATCGCCAGGCGGAGCACGCCCGGCGTGTCGGGTCCGCGGTCCACAAGGTCGCCGAGGAAGAGCGCGCGGCGGCCCTCCGGGTGCACCGCGTCGACCGGTCGGCCCTGGCCGTCGCGCGCCAGCTCGTAGCCCAGCCGGCCCAGCAACGTCTCGAGCTCGGAACGGCAGCCGTGCACGTCGCCGATCACGTCGAACGGTCCGTGGTCGTCGGCGCGGTCGTTGAGCAGGCGGGTGCGGACGATCGTCGCCGCGTCGATCTCCGCCTGCTCGCGGAGGACGTGCACCGTCCGGAACCCCTCGCGGCGCAGACTCGAAAGCCCGCTGCGGAGCTGCTTCGACTGGCGGCGGATGACCTCCGCGCCGAAACCGCGGTCGTCCCGGGCCTCCGTGCGCTCGACGGCGACGCGCTCCGGGACGTCGAGCACGATCGCGACCGGCAGCACGTCGTGCTCCTTCGCCAGTGCGACCATGCTCTTGCGCGCGGTGGCCTGGACGTTCGTCGCGTCGATCACGGTGAGCAGGCCGGCGCGCAGCCGCTTGCCCGCCACGAACCGCAGCGCGTCGAAGGCGTCGCCCGTCGCGCTCTGGCTGTTCTCGTCGTTGGAGACCAGCCCGCGGAAGGCGTCGCTGGACAGCGTCTCCCACGCGCCGAACTTCTCGCGCGCGAACGTCGACTTGCCGGACCCGCTGACCCCGACGAGCACGACGAGGCTGGTGGCGGGGATGCGCAGCTCGGTCATGCGGCCGCCTCCTTCCGGAACAAGGCCAGCTGCGTCGGCGGCCCGAGCACGGCATCCGGCTCTCCGACCGGCCGGAACTCCACCCGGTAGCCGTAACGATCGGCGACCGCGCCGGCCCACGCCGCCAGCTCCGCCCTCGTCCACTCGAATCGGTGGTCGGGATGCCGGAACGCCCCGGCCGCGAGCGTCGGGTACAGCGCGTTGTATTCGGCATTCGGCGTCGTGAGAACCACCGCCGCCGGCGCCGCCAGCCCGAACACCGAACGCGAGAGGGCGTCGAGACGCTCAGGCTCGACGTGCTCGACGACCTCCATCAGCACGATGGCGTCGAGTCCCGCGATCCGGTCGTCCTGGTACGTGACGGAGGACGGATGCAGCTGGATGCGCTCCCGCTGGGCATCGCTGCGCTCGGCGAGGTCGAGCCGCCGCGCCGCCGTCTCCAGGGCCGCAGGCGAGACGTCGGTGCCGACGATCCGGGTGAACCGCGGGTCGACAGCCAGCCGGGAGAGCAGCGCCCCGGGCCCGCAACCGACATCCGCGACGGTCCGCGCACCGACATCGTCGAGCGCGGCCAGCACCGCGTCGGCGCGCAGCCGGTTGAGCGGGCGGTTCGCCTCCTCGCGCCCGCTGTCGCCTTCGCTGTCGGTCGCCGCGTCCGCCGGCTCCGACCCCTGGTCGAGCTCGCCCAGCCGCGCCGTCGCCGCGGCCACGTACTCGCGCTGGTGGACGAGGTACCGCTTCGAGATCAGGTCCCGCTCCGGATGCTGCGCCAGCCACCCTTCGCCGGCACGCAGCAGCTTGTCGACCTCGGCGTCCGCCACCCAGTAGTGCTTGGCGTCGTCGAGCACCGGGAGCAGCACGTAGAGCTGCCGGAGCACCTCGCCGAGCAGCGCTGTACCGCGGAGGACGATCGTCGCGTACGGCGACGGCCCCCACTCGGGAAACTCACCATCGAGCAGCGACGCTGATTGGTCAACGGACAGGCCGAGCGGGCCGAAAAGCCGCGCGGGAAGGTCGTCGCCGCCGCGCAACGGCACCGCGTGCAGCCCGACCTCCAACTCGAGCGGGGAGGCGGCAAGCTCCGGCCGCGCGTCGCAGCGTCCGGTCATCGCCGTGCGGAACACCGCCCCGAGCGCGACGGCGAGCATCGATCCGGACGCGTACGGGCGATCGTTGACGTAATGCCCGAGCGTCCCCGCATCACCCCGGAACCGCTTGCTGCGAACAAGCTCGATCGGGTCGACCTCCAGCATCACCGCGGCCGTGCAACGCTCCTCATCGAGCTCCGGATAGAAGACGTGCGCCCGCCCGACCGGCAGCTCGAACTCATGCACGCGGTCAGGATGCTTGTGCAGCAAGAACCCGAGGTCGCCCGGCTCAAGGCCGCGGTAGGTGACGGTCAGCAGCACGCGGCGTCCTCCCCCTGATCGACTGTCGGCGATGTGCCGGGACGCTCGCGGCGCCGTTAGGGGTCAGTGTATGGGCTCGCGGGTTGTCGGGCGGGGAGGTGACGGGGCGGGCGGCGGGGGCATCGGCGAGCCTCGATCGGGTTTCGATGTGCGGAGCCCTTCGCGAGCCAAAGCGTTCCGAAGCCATCGACAACATTCTCTGAACCTGCGGTTCCAAAGGTGTTGTCGGGCAATGCGCATATCGCGGTCTTCCACCGCGCGGACAATCTCGCTGACCTTCCTGGTCGCCAGCAAAGTTGCAAATTCGCTCTCTCGTTTGAAACTTGCCCACGCAATTGTTCTGTAAGTGCCGCTTCCGGCGACACCCCACCATTGGTGCCAGCGCGTCTCCAAGAATGACGGTGGTATTCCGCCATGATAAGAGGGTGTTGCAGAACGTCGATGAGTTGGTCGCCCCCGTGGCTGAGCCTGAAATCCCCGCTGGACCATTCACATTCGTGGACCTGTTTGCTGGTCTTGGCGGTTTTCATGTCGCGCTAGAGCGGCTGGGCGGGACGGCAGTATTCGCTGCCGAGTGGGAACCTCAACTCAACTCGCTCTACCATTCCAACTTCGGCATCCGACCCGCGGGTGACATCGCCGCGGTTCCCGCACACTCCGTGCCGGATCACGACGTGCTCACTGCAGGGTTCCCTTGTCAACCGTTCTCGAAAGCCGGCGAGCAGCTTGGTTTCGAACACACTCTGCAAGGACAACTATTCTTCAAAGTCGCCGAAATTATCGCGGCGAAGCTTCCCGCGTACTTCATCCTGGAGAACGTTCCCAACCTGCTTCGTCACAAGGGTGGTGAGACCTTCAAGGTCATACTCGGCACACTTCGCGAACTGGGATACGACGTGGATGCCCATCGATACTCCCCACACGATTTTGGCGTGCCTCAAATACGGGATCGGGTCTACATCATCGGTTCAAAGGCGGGGCTTCACAAGTTCAATTGGCCTACTCCTCCACGTTCGCACACCGACATTCGCTCGATCCTCGATAGCAACCCCGTGGACGCGCGCCCGCTCTCTTCCGGGTCAATTCGGGCCCTCGAGATCTGGGATGACTTCCTACGCTCTGCACCATCGACCCTGAAGCTCCCCTCGTTTCCCATATGGGCGATGGAATTCGGCGCGACTTACCCGTATTCGGAGGAGACACCGTCCGCCCTGCTTGAGGAACTGGGTTCCGCTGGAATGGACGAGTACCTGGGCTCCTTCGGCGAATCTCTCGGCGGCCTCTCGAAAGAAGCGCAATTGGCCGCACTTCCGAGCCACGCGCGTCGGAAGCAGTTCAAGTTTCCCAAGTGGAAAATCGACTTCATTCGAAGCAACCGAGAGTTTTACGCAGCTAATCGAATCTGGATTGATCCGTGGCTCGAGCGATCGCGACTTGACTCGATGCCTTCGAGCCTTCAAAAGTTCGAGTGGAACGCTCAAGGCGAGGCTCGGTCCATCTGGAATTTCGTGATTCAGATTCGTGCGTCCGGCGTGCGAGTCAAACGGCCGACCACAGCGCCAAGCTTGATCGCGATGACTGACACACAGGTGCCCATCATTGGTTGGGAGCGCCGCTACATGACCCCTCGCGAGTGCGCCCGCTTACAAAGCCTCGACTCGATCAAGCTTCCCGAGAGGCGAGGGGGCGCTTATAAGGCACTCGGAAATGCGGTCAACGCGACCGTCGTGCGAAACATCGCGGGGCCACTCCTTTCGCCGATGCTTCGGCGCAGAGCATTCACGCTCCATTCCTCTGAGAGCCAGACAAGGTTGGCTAGTTGAGCGACTACGCGGGCTCGGTCGACATCACGCCAGGAGTGTCTATCCTTGGCGTGCTCAGCCACCTCAACTACGAGCCCTGGTACGCGCTTGCGGAATACGTGGACAATGCCATCCAAAGTGCTCACGACGAGGCCGAAGCCATTGGGTCGGTGGAACCCGATTATCATTTAGCCGTCAGCATCGACATAGACACTGACGGCCCTGGGCGAATCTCCATCGAGGACAACGCTGGCGGCATTCGAAGGCAAGATTTCGCGCGCGCGTTCAGAGCAGCTGACGTACCTCCCGACCGTAGCGGACTCTCCGAGTTCGGGATGGGCATGAAGAGCGCATCGATCTGGTTCGCGCGGCGATGGTCAGTCGAGACCACAAGTGTCGGGGACACCAACGTTTACACGGTCGCGTTCGACATGACGGCTGTCTTAGAGGGCCAAACTTCAGAGTTGATGGTTACAACGGAGCCGGTGAGTGCCGCTGCGCATTTCACGCGGATTACGCTTTGGGACCTCAATCAAGTGCCCAGAGGGCGGACTCTGGGGAAGATCCGCGACCACATGCGGGACATTTATCGCAATTTCCTGCGGACTGGCGACTTACGACTCGTCGTCTCAGGTGAACGGATGTCATACACGGAACCAGCGATTCTGCTAGCCACCGACGCCCGCGCGGAAGACGGCAAGATCAACGGAGAGCCCGCGGAGGTCGTCCTGTGGAAGAAGGACGTCTCGATCACACTGCCGGACGGTGTCAGGGTCATGGGCTTCGCCGCCCTCAGAGAGGAAGGCTCGACCCGAGAAGCCGGGTTCGCCTTATTTCGACGTGGACGTGTAATTCTCGGTTCTGGAGACGTTCCGTACCGCCCGGCAGCTATTTATGGGCGCGGCAATTCGTACCGCTCGCAGAGACTCTTCGGAGAACTGCAGGTCGAGGGACTCCCCGTAAGCCACACCAAGGACGGTTTCCAATGGGGTGATCACGAGGAAGAACTCCTTGAACTGCTGCGACAGCAGCTAGACAGCGAGCCGTTGCCCCTCCTCAAGCAAGCAGAGAACTACCGGTCCCGTGCAGTAACTCGTCAACAGGCCAAGCTGATAGTGGACGCCACCGAAAGCACTGCTCGTTCTGTCGCGCGCAGCCTCCCGACTGTTCTCGCAGCCGTGACAAGTGAAGACGACGTCACGGGAGCCGCCACTGAGAGCGATGCAAATTCAGAGGGCGACGTCCTTTATGACGAGGAAGTTGAGTCGTCTGCCGCTGTCGAGCGCTTCGTTGAATTTGAGTTGAACGGCCAGAACTGGGAAGTCACTGTCCGATCAGTCCAAGACTCGCAATCACATCGGTGGCTCACCCGACACATCGAGAAAGACGGCGGCGGTCCAATTCGCATCGAGCTCGCGCTGAACGCTAGGCACCCCTTCATCCAACAGTTCGCCTTAGGTGACCGTGATTCCTTCGAAGCGGTTCTGAGGATCGCCGTTGCCTTGGTCGTTTCCGAGAGCCTTACCCGAGATGCCGGCCTCGAGTTTGCTGGCACGATGATGCGCAACGTGGACACTGTACTGTCGCGAGCGCTTTCGACGAGAATTGGGAGCGCAATATGACGGAGCAAACCATCCGAGCCATTGGTGAGACCTCGGAGCGCGATGGCATCGTCATAGGCAATGCCTTTACGGGTTTCCTAGAGCGTGTCGCACCCGAGGCTTCCCGTGCATCCTTACACTCTGACGCCACCACGATTCTGAAAGAAGCGGGCGTCACAATCGGGTCGCCGAGCGCCAGAACCGGCCTCGTCGTCGGCCGGGTTCAATCGGGCAAGACCCTCTCGTACGAGAGCGTGATTGCCCTCGCGCGTGACAGCGGATTTGCTCTCGTAGTCGTCGTCTCTGGCATATCGAATCCTCTGCTGAACCAGGGCGTGCGTCGCTTGAAGCAAGATTTGACCGAGGCGGACGAGAACGGTTGGAGTTTTCTGGTCAACCCTTCTGTTGAGCCACAAGACGAGTCGACGCTTCGTTCGATCTGCGACAACTGGGGAGATCCAACGACACCACCCCAATTGTTGAAAACAGCTGTCTGCCTACTGCTAAAGAACTGGAGCCGCATCGAGGCTTTTCAGGACTTGTGCTCACGAATGGACTGGTCACGACATCGGGTTTTGATCATTGACGACGAGGCCGACCAAGCCAGCCTAAATGTCTCGTTTCGACGAAACCGCGAATCCACGACATATCGCCAGATCCTTGAACTGCGAAACCTGTTTCCGAACCATGCGTATCTGCAATACACGGCCACGCCTCAAGCTCCACTGCTGCTCGCAATCACGGACACTCTCGCTCCGGATTTCGTGCGGGTGCTTGAGCCAGGGACTGACTACGTCGGCGGGCCGGACTACTTCGGGCATCCGTCTGAAATCGTTCATGTGATCGGGGATAACGACCTGATCCTAGCGGGCGACCCGAACGGGCCGCCTCCTCGGAGCCTTGTTGCAGCGCTGCGAGAATTTACGCTAGGTGCGGCCCATGTAGTGGCGAGCGGGCAACTCCAAACCCGTTCAATGCTCGTTCATCCTTCACGGCTCACAACTCCGCACGCGACTTTTGTGCGATGGATCCGAGCGATTGTCCAGCATTGGAAGGACACCATCGAGGACGGGGAAGAGTCAGACTGCGGGGCTCTACAATCGGAGTTTCATCGCTCTTGGCAGTCCCTTGCCGCCACGGACGGATCAATCAGCGGCTTTGAAGCGTGCTGGTTGAACGTGCGGTTCGTGCTGCGAAATCTCCAACTCATCGAGATGAATTCGCGCGACAGTTCTACTCCTGTGATCGAGTGGGACACATCCAAGGCCTACGTGCTTGTGGGCGGCCAAGCACTTGACCGCGGATTCACCCTTGACGGTCTCTCCGTCACTTACATGCCTCGCGATCCCGGTGGATGGACAGCCGATACTATTCAGCAGCGCGCCCGCTTTTTCGGCTACAAACGAAAGTACTTCGGACAGTGTCGCGTCTACCTCGAGCCGGATCTTCGTGACGCTTTCGAGATGTACGTCGAACACGAGAGATACATGCTGAACAGCTTGAGGGCTATTCAGAGTGGGACTACCTCTTTGAAGGAATGGGAGAGGCAGTTCTATCTTGATCCGTCGATGCGGGCTACGCGGCAGTCAGTTACTTCGCTGCCGACCGTTGCTGTGGCCGTAAATGATCGTTGGATATACGATCCACGGGTTCCGACTGGGCCGGACGACTCAGAGACGACCGAACTAGAGTTGTCTGCGGCACTTGCCGGACTCGGCAGCTCGGTCGACGAGTACGGACATACTCACACTCTGGTGCCACTGCCTCGACTCCTCGAGATTGTCGAAATTGTGCCGCAGATCGAGCCAGTGCCGATCGAACTCCGAGCGCTGAAGTTGCATTTAGCGCGACTCGCGGACGAACAACCTGCCGAGGTTGTTCGATTGATTCGGATGCGGCCGGGTCTCGATAGCGTTCGTACTGTGAGAGCTGGTTCGCGCATCGAGCCGTTCCAGGGCCGATCAGCGACTTACCCAGGAGACCGAGCTCTGTTTGATCCTGCGCGGCTCACCGTTCAGGTTCATCGCTTCCGGATTCGAGAGAGCACGGACCAACCTCCCTCCACCGGGATGGTAACGACATCATTCTGGACGCCCGTCGAACTCGCGGGCGGCTGGTTACTCGAAGAATGAACGAGCAAATCCCAGGGCAGGTCGAGATCCTCGACGCATTCAAAATGCTGCAGGATCGCGCACTAAACGACGCTGTTCCCGTCGACGGATATGTAGTTATTCCTCTCAGCCGCGCACGGGACGACCTGTACTTAGGGTGGTCTTCGGCCGACGAGCTTGCCCTTATCGTTGTAACAGAGCCCAGCGCAATACTCCCGCCGCCAGTGCGCTTGGCTGCGCTGTCCGCCGACTTCGGCACATTCTCGTTACTAAGCGAGAACGGACAAGAACGGTCGCTAAGAGTTTCGTCCCTGCGCTGTTCAAGCTCTGAAAACAGTGTTGCTGACATCTTTGCGACTGTCTGCAGTTCTTTAGCAAAATCTCTTGCGATCCGGCCGAGGGAACACGAACTGTCTTTTCAGATCGCGCGCTGGGCTGGCCTATTTTGGCGTTTGGCGCAACGAGTCGACACTGACGTCGTAGGCCTCGCCGGCGAACTTGTTGTCATGTGCAAGGCGACGCGACCCGACGAGTGGTTGGGTGCCTGGCATGCGGATCCAGACGACACCCTAGATTTTGTCTTCACTCGCGGTTCGGTCGAGGTGAAGACCACACGCGGGTCAACCCGCCAGCACCCAGTGTCGTTGGAACAAGTTAGCAAACCCGGCACTGTTGAGCGATACTTCGCCTCTGTGCAAGTGGACATCGCAGAGTCTGGTGAACCCATCGGCGATGTCGTTCGAGAATTGTCCGATCGGATTGGCACCGATCACGCGCGGCTGAAGCTCTGGAACGTGCTGGCGAAGAGCTGCGGAGCAGGATTGGATGAGGTGCTGCACCGCCGATTTGATATCGCCCAGGCGCTCGCAAGTGTGCGCTTCTATGGGGCGAAAGACATCCCTCGCCCTCGCATAGACGAACCGCTACCCAATGGCGTCACAAGGGTGAAGTTCACTTCAGATTTCGCCCTCGCACACGAGATCGGATTGCAACAGGTAGAACTGGCACTCGGCGTCGGCTGAAATGGCCGATGGGCCGCCGTTTCATGAGTGCAGTATTTCCGTATATTCAACTGGTACGCACTTTGTCGACCGAGCGCGACTGCGGCCTACTTTCGGGGCCCACTGACCGCGCCCGCCAATAGCGCGGAGCCTTGCTAGCGTGTCCCTGTGACGAACGAGTCTGTACTGGAAGCGCTGCGCGCCTTTGTGGCGGAACGGGATTGGGCTCAGTTCCACTCCCCCGAGAACCTCGCGAAGAGCGTGTCCATTGAGGCTGGTGAACTTCTGGAGTGCTTCCAGTGGAGGGCCGACGGTGACCCTGAGCGCGTGCGTGAGGAACTCGCCGACGTCCTCACCTATTGCTTGCTGCTCGCAGACACGCTCGGAGAGGATCCCGACCGCATCGTCCTCGACAAACTCGCCAGAACCCAAGCCAAGTACCCGGTGGATAAGTCGCGCGGCCGGAGCACCAAGTATGACCGGCTTTGACATAGTCCCCTTCGACCGTTCGGGCAGCGCTCTCGACGAAGTCGTGGACCCGCGTCTCAAGAACTGGCCGGTGGTCTATGTCATGGACGGGCCTCAGCAGGTTTATGTGGGTGAAACGCTCAGCCTGGTCTCTCGGATGCGACAGCATGGCGGCGACCGCCGCAAGGATGCGCTCACTTCCGTTCGCGTCGTCATGCACGACGAGTTCAACAAGTCGGCTTGCCTCGACCTTGAGTCGTACCTCATCCGGATGTTCGCGGGTGATGGTCGGTACGAAGTGGCCAACGCCCTCCCCGGTGTTCGCGATGCGGCGTACTACGATCGCGAGCGTTACCAGGCATACTTCGACCAGATCTTTGGCGAGCTCCGCGAGCGTGGACTTTTCGAGCGCAGCGTGCCTGAGATCATCAACAGTGACCTCTTCAAATTCTCGCCGTTCAAAGCGCTCTCGGTCGACCAGGCCGTCACTGTCGAGAGTGTCCTCGAAGCGCTCTTCGAAGACATCCGGATCGGGTCATCCGAGCCGGTCGTCGTCCAGGGCGACCCCGGCACGGGCAAGACGGTCGTCGCGGTCTACCTGATCAAGCTCCTACGGGACATCGCTACCGCATCCTGGCAAGATGACCCCGACGTGGAGACGGTGTTCGCCGAGTTCTTCGTCCCGGGGAACGCTGAATTGCTGAGCGATTTCCGGATCGGGCTCATCGTCCCTCAGCAATCGCTCCGCGCCACCCTGCAGAAGGTCTTTGCGCGCACGCCGGGCCTCAAGCATGTGTCGGTTCTCACACCGTTCGAAGTGGGAAGGTCGAGCGACCACTTCGACCTCCTTGTCGTCGACGAAACGCACCGGCTGAACCATCGCGCCAACCAACCAGCCGGCCCATTGAACGCCGCCTTCGGCACTATCAACGAAGCTTTGTTCGGAGTGGACGACGACGAACGCACACAGCTCGATTGGGTGCGTGCCAGAAGCACTCATCAGATCCTTCTCGTCGACCCCGCTCAAAGCGTGCGTCCGGCCGACCTACCCTCAGCTCTTGTCCGCGGCATCGTCGAGAGCGCGAAGTCCGCGAAACGCTACTTCCCGCTGCGGTCCCAGCTGCGCGTGCAGGCCGGTAACGACTACACCCCGTATGTGCGCAGTGTCCTTCGCCGCGAGGGCATGACGGCGAGGGTCTTTCCCGGATACGACTTGCGGTTCTTCGACGACCTCGGGGCGATGCGTCAGGAGATCGAACGCCGAGATGCGGAGACGGGCCTCGCCCGCCTGGTGGCCGGCTACGCCTGGAAGTGGGTGAGCAAGAAGGATCGCGACGCGTACGACATAGAGCTCGACGGTATCCGCTTGCGCTGGAACGGCACGCAGACCGACTGGGTTTCATCGCCCAGGTCGCTGTCGGAGGTTGGTTCAATCCACACCATCCAGGGGTACGACCTCAACTACGCCGGGGTAATCATCGGGCCTGACCTTCGCTTTGACTCGGCTGAGCGTCGCCTCTGGTTCGATCGCTCCAACTACTTCGACACGAAGGGCATGGAGAACAACAGGCGTCGCGGTATCGAATACACCGACGCCGACATCCTCGAGTATGTGACGAACATCTATGGGGTCCTTCTCACGCGCGGCATACGAGGTACGTATGTCTATGTGTGCGATCCCGAGTTGCGGCAATACCTCCGGCCCTACTTCTCTGGTACGGTCCGAGGCGAGACGACCTGACCCGACTCGAACGTTCGAACGCGGGGAGCAGGGCTCTGTTCCCGACTGGATCTCGAGAACGCGATGGCCCCGTACATTCCAGGGCGAAGGAATATCTGCCCTAATCGTGACCACCGCTCGCGGCGCTGCCCTCGTCTAAGTCAGGCGACATCCACCGACGCTCGAGTTACTTCAAGCCCACCTGGTCGGCACCGTACTCAGCCTGCGCCTCGGTGAACTGGTTTCCTGCGGTGCTAGTCAGCTGATCGATGAGAGCCTGGCGGGAGAAACCCATACCCGAGTCCATGTAGCCCTTCGCTGCTTTGGCCGCTTGCGCATTCCAGTCCGCGCCGGCGTTACCGACGGCGTACGCCGCCTGGTCCGCTGTGAACTGGTTCCCAGCGCTCGATGTGAGTTGCGCGGTGAGCGAGGCCTGCGAGAACCCCACCCCGGCGGTCAAGTAGCCCTGCGCCGCTTCCAGCGCCTGGGCGTTCCAGTCCGCTCCGGAGTTGTCGACCGCCCACTGAGCATCGGCTTGCGCAAATCCGTTTCCGGCGCTCGATGTCAGCTGGGCAGCAAGCGAGGCCTGCGAGAAGCCCATGCCTGAGGCGAGGTATCCCTGGGCCGCTGCGAGCGCCTGCAGTTGGGCGACGGTTCCGGTCGGAGCCGCCGGCTGCGTGGCGGAAGCCTGAGCCGTCGGGGTGGTCGCGGAGGCAGACGGAGACGTGGATGGGCTCGGGGACGAGATGTCCGTCGAAAGGGCAGCCGGCGCCGGCGCTACTTTGGCAGGGCCGCCATACACACTCGAGAAGATGATGCCGAGGACGAGCGCAACCGCGCCGAGGATTACGCCCGTCAGCGCGCGTCGCCCCTGCTTGCGGCTCAGTCCGATTCCCGCGAGAACCAAGGCGACGACGGCGAGGAAGATTGCGAAGCCGCCCGTACCCGGGATGAAGGCGAAGAGGATGCCAAGAATTCCGAGCACCAGAGCCCAGGTCGCCAGGGTGGCCTTGCGCTTCTTGTCCGGCTTGGCCTCACCGTCGGGCGCGCCTGGCGTCACCGTCGATGCAGTGTTGGTTGGCTCGCTAGGGGGCGTGGCATCGGTCATCGATCAAACTCCTGGGCTGGGGCATCCCGCTTGCGGACGGGGTGGAATGTACTGTTCACGCTAGTGGTCGACTCACTGGACTCGGCGTCAAATGACGTGGTCCTTGCGCCCCCAAAACGGGCGACGATCGCCCCGCTATCTCGAATCCATCACCGGTTCAAACTCGCCACTTGCCTACACGCTAGCCGCGGACCGATCGGCACCCGATACAAGGAAGACTCGCCACGCCACTCACCCGCGTGCACGCGGAAGTCGCGGAAGGAGCGCGCGAGCCCGCGGCTACGACCCTCGTTCTGGGCGACGCGACGAGTGCGTCCTGCTCGTTAGTCTCGATCCTCGTGCGAGTAATTCAGACTGGAATGCTGGCCTTTGTCTGCCTCACCATCCTTTCCGGGTGCGCGGCAAACACTGGGGCCGGTGACCGTCCTCTAACCGGAGCCGAAAAGGACAAGATGTTCGTCTCCCTAGTGCGTGCTGCTGCCGCCCACGATCTTCCGGGCACAGACGATCAATTGGTTGAAGCAGGACATAAGTGGTGTGACGCACTCAAGGCGGGTAGCACGTCTCAGGAGCTGATCGATGCCTCAGCCGAGGGTGGGAGCGCCCGCGACGACATCGAAGTCCTCGACCGGCTGAGCAAATCGGTCTATTGCCCTCAGTTTGATTAGTGCGAGCTGCCATTGGACAAAATTGGCAGCGATCCGGCGGGTCGACGCCGGATCGCTGCAGGGTCACTTCTTCTTGTCGGGCTTCTTCTGAGCCAGGTCACTCGCTGCGACGCTCTTCTCGGCAGGGGTCGACTTCGGATTCGACAGAATCTTGCCGGCCGTGGATGCATCGGATTTGGATGTTGCCATGAGCTTCACCTCCCGTCCCGCCCACGTCACGTCGTGGTCCTCCGTCTTCGGGTAGTGGAGGGTCTGCGATCCTCGACCGGATGCAGTACGCGCGATCTTCTGGCGGCCGAGCTCCCCGCGGGCGCGTGGGCGGCCGTTGCCCGGTCGCCTAGTTGGTCCCGCTGCAGGTCACCGCGGCGAAGCTCCCCGAGCTGGTCTGGCTCGCGATCGCCTTGCCGTCGACCGTGACCGTGCAGGAGATCGTGCCGGTGTCGTCGGCGCCGTTCATCGCGGTCAGGTCGAACGAGTTGAAGGAGAGGCTGTCCTTCGATCCCTTGACGGTGATGGTCTTGGTGAACGGCAACGGGGTGCTGCTGGACTGCTCGGTTCCCGAGGTGCCGCTGGTGAATGTCGAGTAGGTCACGTTGGCATCCTGCGCTGCACCGGTGACGCTGTACACGACGGTGTGGGAGGTTGCCGCCGCCTTGTTCGTGTCGTTGACGGTCTTGGAGATCCCGAAGAAGATGGCGGCGTACAGCGTCGTCATCACGATGGCGAGCACGAGCCCGATCACCCCGGTGACCAGGCCGGCGACCGCTGTGCCGCGAGCGCGGAACTTCCTGGTCAAGCCGATGACGGCAAGGACCACGGCGATCGCCCCCGCGAAGATCGCCGCGTAGCTCATGAAGGGCACGAAGGCGAAGACGAGCGAGAAGATGCCGAGGATCAGCGCGGCGACGCCGAATCCGTTGCCCCTTCGTGCGGACGGTCCACCGTCGGGGTGGAGGCCTTCAGGTGCGGCGACGGGCTGGGTGTTGGACATGGGAACCTCTTCTTGGTCTGATGAGTGCTGATCCGCGAATGATGTGATCGGCTTGATCCAGGACACCAGGCGCGCCACCCGCTGGGCCACGTCGATCCGGTCCGGTGTGGGCGACCGAAAGGACGGTCTGGCGCGGGCGACACCCGACCGAAAGATCGTGGTCGGTGAAACCGCACCGCCCTACGATCAACACATGACCGTCGCTCCCCCACCGCCCGCTAGTGGGTGGGATGCCCCGACGATCCCCGGGCCTGCAGCACCAGCACGGTCGCGCGCACGACGAGCGTGGGCGCTCAGCGGGTCGATCACGCTCGCGGTGCTCTGCTCGCTGCTCGCGATCGCGGTAGCCGGGAACGACGGAACCGCGGGGACGACGTTCCCACCGATCATTCGTGCTGTCGCCGGGTTCGGTGCGTTCCCGATGATCGCGGTCTCGGTCGTCCTCGTCTGGCGGCATCGCATGCCTGTCCTGGTCGCTTCTCTCGCGACGGGCGTCACGCTTCTGGTGCCGACCACTCCGCTGCCCTCTCTGATCGCGTTGGCGGCGCTTGCGGCGGCACGTCGCGGCTGGCTGCTCTGGGCGATGATCGCGGCCACCTATCTTGCGACTGCCGCGGCTTTCTGCTGGGACATCGCCTCCCCCACCTCGTCCCTCTCCGACTTCGTCGGCTCGCCGATCGCAGGGTCCGCGGCGCGGCTCAGCCTCTTCTGGTCAGTACCTGTTCTGGCAGCGTTCGCCGTGGCGCCGTTCGCCGGGTTCGGGATCGCCAGGCGAGTGCGGCTGGAACGAGACGCGGCCCGGCGCGGAACCGCCACCGCCACACGGAACATGGCCGCACTGCATCAGGAGGTGTCGCTCGAACGGGAGCGGCAGGAACTCGCGCGCGAGATCCACGACACCCTTGCAGCGCGCCTAAGTGCGGTCTCGTTGCAGGCCGGAGCCCTTGAGCTCACGGTCGGCAGCGAGAACGTGCAGGCCGCCGAGGCCGCGCGCGCTGTCCGGCAGTCCGCGCAGACGTCGCTGGAGGATCTGCGGAACGTGGTCCGCGTGCTCCGCAATCCCGCCGCCGTCTCGGCGTCGAGCACGGGACTCAACGACCTGGGACAGCTGATCGACGCCTCCCTCCGCGAAGGAACGGATGTCCGAGTACAGATCCTGGTCACCGATCCGGGGTCGTGCGATCCCGAGGTCGCGCACGCGTGCTACCGCGTGGTGCAGGAGTCCATCTCCAACGTGCGCCGGCACGCTCCGGGCGCGACGCTGTTCGTCGAAGTCCGCGGTGGCCCCGAAACCGGGCTGACGATACGAGCCGTGAACTGGCTGATGCCCGAGGCTCCCGGATCTTCGTCATCGGGAGGTCACGGCCTCACCGGGATGAGTGAAAGAGCGGCACTCGTGGGCGGCACGTTCCAGGCCGGACCAACCGCGGAAGGATCGTTCGGTGTTGTCGCATGGCTGCCCTGGTCGCGTCGCTAAACTGACGCAGTGACCGACCTCAATCATCCGATCCGGGTGCTCGTCGTCGACGATGATCCGATGGTGGTCACCGGCATCAGCACCATCCTCTCCACGTCCGCGGATCTTGTAGTCGTCGGTCGATGCGCGGACGGAGACGAGGTCCCGGGTGCTGTCGCCTCCCTGAAGCCCGACGTGGTGCTCTGCGACGTCAATATGAAGAGGGTGAACGGCATCCAGGTCGCGGCAACGCTCTCGGCGATGCCCGACGGTCCGAGGGTGCTGATGATGACGGCACTGGACGACGATGGTCTCGCCCTGGATGCGATCACCGCCGGTGCGACCGGATTCCTGCTCAAGGAAGAAGACCCGCAGCGCTTCATCGAGGCCGTGCAGCAGGTGGCCAGAGGCGAAGTCACGTTCTCGCAGCGCGCGGCGCGGCAGCTGACTGACTGGGTCCGCAACTCGCAGACGGCCGACGTGCGCCGAGCCGCTCAGCAGAGACTCGCGATGCTCACCGATCGCGAGCGGGAATTCGCGGTGGCGCTCATGAGCGGCGCTTCCGACGCGGAACTCGCGGCCAACTTCTTTGTCGCAGAGACGACGGTCAAATCGGCGCTGACGTCGATCAAGACCAAGTGGGGCATCCGAAACCGGACACAGCTCGCGGTGGTGGTGGCTCAGGCCGGAGTTTGACGAACGTCCTCCCGGAATCGGCGTGGCATCGGCCCTAGAGTCCCACCTGAGACGCGGCGTATTCCGCTTGCGCTGGTGTGAACTGGTTGCCGTAGCTAGAGGTGAGCTGGTCGACGAGAGATTGGTGCGAGAACCCCTGGCCATCGGACATGTATCCCTTGGCAGCGATCACAGCCTGTGCGTTCCAGTCAGGATTCAGAGAGTTCACCGCGAAGGTGGCGTCCTGTACCGAGAAACCGTTGCCGTACGACGAGCTCAGCTGGTCGATGAGCCCCTGGTAGCTGAAGCCATGACTGTCGGACAGGTAGCCCGTGGCCGCGATCACCGCTTGTTGCTGGGAGGCAGTCAGCGTTGGAGTCGGCGGAGCCGAGGGAGTACTTGGGGACTTGCTCGAGAGCGTCGAGGTCTTCACCACGGTCAGCTTGATCTTGGTGCCGGCCTTCACCTTCGCGTTGGGCTTGGGCGATTGCTTCGTCACAGTCCAGTTCTTCGAGAGGACGACAAAACTTCCTTTAGGCGGCAGGTAGCTGTAGCCCAGTCCCGCCTTCTTGAGCGCGGCCTTCGCGTCGTACGCCGTCTTGCCGACCAGTTTCGGTACGACCTTGGTCTTGGCTGCGGTCGCGATTCGGGAGGTTTCGGGTTGCTGCGGTGCGACGGCGACGGCGCTGGAGACGGGCCCGACAACCATCGCCGCCGTGGCCAGAGCTGCAACCGCGACAATCTTGGAGGACGTGAGGATATCGCGGAAGACAGACAATCGTGATTCCTTCAGTTTTCGACTGAATCGAACGTACCGTCCACCACGACGGTCCCCAACACCCCAGAGCGAGGGCCCGGACTCCCCGGCGATCCGCTACCTCTGCGGCACCCTCGCGCGCAAGAACCGTCCGATCCGCTCGGTCGCGTCGGCTGCCTCCGGGGTGCCGAGCATAAGCTGGTACACATGGGGCAGCCCGTCGCCGATCTCCAGTCGAACGTCGACACCGGCGGCGGCCGCGGCCTTCGTCAAGCGGTCGGCGTCGCTGAACAGCAGATCGGCTGTCCCGACCTGCACGAGCATCGGGGGCAAGCCGGCCAGCGACGCGAACAGCGGCGAAGCGAGCGGCGTTCTCGGGTCGGCCCCATCGAGGTAGTCGGAGGCCAGCTGGCGGAGCAGTTCGGGAGTCGAGATCGGATCCTGATCGACACGTTCCGTCATCGACGCCCCGGAGCTGGTCAGGTCGACGGTCGGAGACATCAAAACGGCGGCAGCAGGGAGCTCTCCCCCGGCATCGCGCGTGGCGACGAGCAGGGCGACGGTGAGGCCACCGCCCGCGGAGTCGCCGGCAACGGCGATCGAGGAGGCGGCCACTCCCTGCTCATCGCGAAGCCACCGCCAGACCGCGAGGACGTCGTCGATCGCCGCGGGGAAGGGATGCTCCGGTGCCAGCCGGTACTCCGGGAACAGCACCCGCATCCGGCCGGCCCGTCCCAATCGAGCGGCCAGCTCCCCGTCGCTGGCGAGCGAGCCGAATTCGAAGCCACCGCCGTGCAGGAATACCAGAACGCGGCCGGCGTCGGCTCCCGGAGCGTCGAGCCAGTGTGCCTCCACTCCGCCTGCCGTGACCTCGGTCACACGCACGTCGTCCGGGATGGGATGTACGGGGCCGGCGGGGGCGAACGATGCCCGTGTCTCCGCCAGCGTCTCGGCCGGTCGGCCGGCTGCAGCTCGCTGGCGATCGTGGAGCAACTCGAGCAGGTCGTCCATCGCGGGACTCGGCATTGTGGCACCTCCTCAGCCGCGACGGCGTCAGTCCGGGACGACTTCGCTGAGCCGACCGGTGTTGACGTCGAAGACGAATCCTCGGACGGGGATATCGGAGGAGATCCACGGATGGGTCTTCACCTTCGCGACCTGCTCCTTGGTGTTCTGCTCCACGTCGGTGAAGCTGTAGAACCGGGCCGGTGCGATCGGCGTCGCTCCCGTCTCGGTGCGCAGCCGGGCCTCCAGTTCCTGGTCGTTGAACTTCGACATCCCGCAATCGTTGTGATTGATGATCATGATCTCCTGGGTGCCGAGGAGCCGGGTGGAGACGATGAGCGATCGGACGGAGTCGTCGTCGATCACGGTGCCCACGTTTCTGATCAGGTCGACGTCGGCATCGGCCAGGCCGAGCATCCTCACGATGCCGCTCAGCCGGGGGTCTGCGCAGGTGACGATTGCGATCTTCGGCGCCGGGGGTGCGCCGTTCCGCGCGTCGTAGTCGGCGGCGTTCGCTGCGATGGCGCTCAGCGCCTCATCGATGATGGTCATGGCCCGTCCTCACACTGTTGCTTGTTATCCGAAGGTGAAGCAGTACAGCTCGACCCCCGCCTGGTCGAACTCGATTTCGAAGAGCCGATCGCGGATCGCGTCCCGCGTTCGAATCAGCTGGTACGTGTCCTGTCGGTCGACCACGCCGTGCCCTCGGCTGTCGACGTCCGTGCCGCAGGCCTCCCCCGGCGGCTGCCCGTTGATGAGCACTCGCAATCCGATGGGGTCGGCATCTGCTCGGCCGCCCATCACGAGATTCACGTCGCGGGCGTGGAAGGCGTATGCGACACGGCCGCCTGGCTGCCTGGACA
This sequence comes from Leifsonia sp. NPDC056824, assembly GCF_042789575.1. Lineage (NCBI taxonomy): Bacteria > Bacillati > Actinomycetota > Actinomycetes > Micrococcales > Microbacteriaceae > Leifsonia > Leifsonia sp. NPDC056824. The sequence goes on from NZ_JBHUAV010000001.1 coordinate 77,208, forward strand.
CTGCGGCGTCCGGAGTCTGCACCCACTCACCGCCCAGGTCCCAGCGGTTCCGCGGCAGATCGCGGTGGATGACGTACTCGACGACGCGGTCATAGTAGTCGGCGTTCTCGGATTCGAAGCCGCTGCTCTGTCGGTAACCCAGGTACGTCTCCGGCGAGCGCAGTGTGGACCAGTCCGCAGCAACCTCCAGCCCCTTCGCTTCGGGCTGCACCAGACCGAGATCCAGCTCGGGCGCACCGGCGGCCATCAGCAGCTGCTGGATGGCCATCTCGGTCATCTCGTAGTCGCCCTCGCCGAAGTGGTGGTAGCGGACGCGGCCGGATGCGTCCGCGAGATAGACGGCCGGCCAGTAGTTGTTGGCGAAGTCGCCCCACACCCCGTAGTCGTCGTCCAACGCAACGGGGTACTCCACGCCCAGAGCCAGCACGCGCGCCTCGACGTTGGCGTGGTCGTGCTCGAATCCGAACTCCGGCGTGTGCACCCCGACGATGGTCAGCCCCGCGGCCGCGTATTTCGCGTGCCACGCACGGAGGTACGGCAGCGTCCGAAGCCAGTTGACGCAGGTGTACGTCCAGAAGCTCACCAGGACCACCCGGCCGCTCAGCGCCTGCGGCGTCAGGGGCTCGGAGTTCAGCCACCCTGTGGCCCGGTTGAACGGTGCGAGCCGGCCTTCGTCGGGAAGCGCATCGACCGTGGCGTCGTGGCGATGGGCGACAGACTGGAAGCGTCCGTTCCACGCGTCACGAGACATGGGGCGCCTCCGTCGCGTGCGCGTCCTTCCCTGCATCTCGGGCCATCCGCTCGGCGTCCATGACGGCCTTCGCGAACTCCTCGGGCGCCTCCTGCGGGAGGTCGTGGCCGATTCCGCCGGTCAACGTGCGGTGCTCGTACGGGCCGGTGAACCGGTCCCGATAGGCAGCCGGGTCGGGATGGGCGGCGCCGTTGGCGTCACCCTCGAGCGTGATCGTCGGCACGCCGATCGTCGGCCGCTCGGCCAGGCGTCGTTCGACCTCGTCGAATCGGGATTCGCCCTCCGCGAGACCCAGACGCCAGCGGTAGTTGTGGATCACGATCTGGACGTGGTCAGGATTCTGTAGTGCTGCGGCGCTGCGCTGGAACTCCTCCTCCCCCAACTCCCATTTCGGCGATGCGGTCCGCCAGATCAGTCGGGCGAAGTCGGTGCGGTTCGCGTCGTATCCCCGCTCCCCTCGGCTGGTCGCGAAGTAGAACTGGTACCACCAGGCCAGCTCGGCCGCGGGAGGCAGCGGCTGTGCGTTGGCGGCCTGGCTGCTGAGCAGATATCCGCTGACCGCGACGTGGGCACGACAGCGCTCGGGCCATAGCGCGGCGAGCACGTTGGCCGTTCGCGCTCCCCAGTCGAAGCCGGCGACGACCGCATCAGCGACCTCCAGCGCGTCGAGCAGCGCGATGGCGTCGGCCGCGAGCGCGGCCGGCTGACCGTTCCGTGGGGTGTCCGCCGACAGGAACCGTGTCGTCCCGTACCCGCGCAGGTGCGGGACCAGCACGCGGAAGCCGTTGTCGGTGAGGATGCTCGCGGAGGCGCTGAAGCTGTCGATCGAATACGGCCACCCGTGCAGCAACAGCACCGCCGGACCGTCGGACGGACCCCGCTCGGCGAGGCCGACGGTCAGTTCGCCGGCCTCCACCTGAGCGGTCGCCTCGAGCGGCATGGTCACCGCAGCGACCTGAACGTCGTGCGGACCTCCTCCGAGAACAGCTCGGGCTGCTCCCAGGCGGCGAAGTGCGTGCCGCGGTCGAGGCGGTTGAAGTGGATCAGATTCGGGTACGCCTCGGTCGCCCAGCTCTTCGGCGCGGCATAGATCTCATCCGGGAAGACGCTGACACCGGTCGGGAGCTGCACGCCCTTCGGAGCGAAGAACGCCAGCTTGCTCTCCCAGTAGAGCCGCGCAGAGGAGACCGCCGTGTTGGTGAACCAGTAGAGGTCGACGTTGTCCAGGATGTCGTCGCGGCTGAGCCCTTCCGACCCGCCCAGGAAGACCCGCGCGATCAGGTCGTAGCTTGCCGCGTCGTGGTCGAGCATCCAGGCGGCCAGTCCGACTGGCGAGTCCGCGAGAGCGTAGAGGGTCTGGGGTCGGCCGGCCATCTCTTGGGCGTAACCGAGACCGTGCGCGTAGAAGAAGGCGAGCTGGTCCCACGCGCCTCGCTCTTCGGCGGTCAGGTCGGCCGGCGGCTCCTCGTGAGCGTCGAGCGCGGCCTGGATGCTGTCCGGAACGGTCGCGGGCATGTTCGTGTGGATGCCGATGAGTCCCGGAGGCCTGAGCAGCGCGAGCTGTTCGGTGACGGCGTTCCCCCAGTCACCGCCCTGGGCGACGTAGCGGTCGTAGCCGAGGCGGGGCATGAGCTCGGCCCAGGCGCGCGCGATCCTGATCGGGTCCCATCCGGGCTTGTCCGGCTTCCCGGAGAAACCGTGTCCCGGCAGCGACGGGATGACGAGGTCGAACGCATCCGAGGCGTCGGCCCCGTACGCGGTCGGATCGGTCAGCGGCCCGATGATCTTGAGCTGCTCGATGATCGAGCCGGGCCACCCGTGGGTGACGATCATCGGAAGGGCGCCCTCGTGCTTCGACAGCACATGGATGAAGTGGATGTCCACCCCGTCGATCCGGGTGACGAACTGCGGGAGCGCATTCAGCCGGGCCTCGACGTTCCGCCAGTCGTGCTGCTCGAGCCAGTACGTCGCGAGCGCCTGCATCACCTCCAGCCGGACTCCCTGGGAGGTGTCGTCGACGGTCTCCTTCTCGGGGAAGCGGGTGTTCCGGATGCGGCGCTTGAGATCGTCGACGTCCACCTGAGGGATCTCGACGGTGAAGGGGCGGATGGCAGTGTCGGGGGTTGGTTCGGTGACGGTCATGATGATTGCTCTCTCGTGACGGGTGTTGCTTTCCAGCGGGGTGCGCGCGGGGCGTGAGGGGTTCGATTCGGGCGGTGGCGATCAGCGGCCGCCGAGCGGCCGTGCCTTCCGTCCACCTCGGGCGTCGCACAGGTCCTGATAGACGAAAGGCCGGGACCGGGCGAAGGTGCCCTCCGCAGTGCATTAGCCGCTCTCGCTGGGATTATGGTCCCTCCGCGCGCCGGTCGGCTAGACGCCGGGCGTCCGTGAAAGTGGTCATGCGCCGGCGTGCGCGACCTCCTGCGCCACGATCGCAGCATCCCGTCCCACTCCGAACATCAAGGCGGACCTTCGAGCCCGCATGAAGTGGACACCGCAGAAGAACAGGCCGGGCATCACGAGGCTCGCGCCGTCCAGGGTCACGGGGAAGCCGAGCTCATCGCAGACCTCACCGTCGATCCACCCATAGTCCGGCCGGAATCCCGCCGCCAGCACGACCGCGCCTACGTCTCGCAAGCTCACCTCGTCCACCGGTTCGGATCGGAAGGGAGGGGGGACGGGCATGTCGGGGATGCCGAACCCCTGGGCGGGAAGCTGCGCGCGCATGACGGCACGCATGCCCGCCCACCAGTCGTCGGCGAAGACCACCGAGTCCGTCACGTCATCGACGAACCCGATTCGTGTCCCGTCGCAGCCGTCAACATGGCCGGCGAGTCGGACCCCCAGCGCCTGAAGGGTCCGGAAGCCCAGGTCGTGCCCTCCCCCTGCTCCCGTGAGCTGCGGATTGGCCAGGAACCTGGCCGCGGGGGACGGCAGGCTGGCCACCGTCGCATCGAAGAACGTCGTCCGATCGAGCCAGGTGATGATGTCCGTGCCGTCGAGACGCCGCGGTGCCCAGGGCGCTCGCCCGCACGCAAGCACCACATCCCGGCCCGAACGGATCAGCTCTTCGGCGATCTGGCACCCGGTCTGGCCGCTGCCGACGATCACGACCTTCCCCGCCGGGACCTGATCCGGATTCCGGTACTCGCTCGACGACAGGATCAGCGGATCGGGAACGGCAGCGAGGACGGACGGGCGATACTGTCTGGCGAACGAGCCTGTGCATACGACAACCGCATCCGCCACACGCTCTCCGTCGGTGGTTTCAGCGAGCAGACCGCTGCCGTCGACACTCAGCCGCGTGACCTCGACTCCCTCCACTATCGGCGACCTCACCGAGCGTGCGTAATCCTCGAGGTAGCCCACGATCGCGTCGCGAGGTACGTGGCCCTCCGGCTCCGATCCGGAGTACGGGCTCCCCGGGAGTGCCAACGTCCAGTTCGGTGTGACAAGGGTGAAGCTGTCCCACCGGTCCCTCCATGCTTGACCGGGCTTCGCCCGCTCGAGCACGACATGCTCGACGCCCAGCTCCGCCAGCTCATGGCTGACGGAAAGACCGGCCTGCCCTGCACCTATCACGATGGCGGACATGACCAGATGATAGATCGGCGACGCAGGGGCGCGACAGAGCGGGCGAGCGCGCTGCGTCCAGCCAGGCCGCCATTCATCGAGCGCGGTGAGCCGCTTTCCGCCAGTCTTTGAGGCGGAACCACCCCCAGAACAGGACAGCGGCGACCGCGAAGCACGCGTAGAGGCCCACCCAGGCGGCAAGGGCCAGGGAGACCTCACCCCATGATTGCGGGAGCGGCATGAGGACGACGAAGAACGCCGCAAGTCCCGCCGCGTACACCGCGCCCCACACCCACCTGTTCCAGGTGAACACTGCGCCTCCTGCCAGGCCGGTGATCGGCAGGAACGCCACAGGCAGCGTGGACATCCCTGCGACGGCGATGCCAGCGAGCATGTCCAGGGTGAACTGGTGACCGCTGCCCGATTGCGCCTGCAGCACCGGTTTCAGCGCCGAGTACGCCAACCAGCTGCCGAGACCGACGATGAACGAATACGCGACAGCGACCAGAGCTGTGCGCGCGCTCTCCACGGCGCTGATGGCGGCCCCGAAGGACAGCCCGACGACCAAGCCGAAGACGATCCCGGGCTCGAATCCCGTGAGCCTTGACCGCCCCACTGAGAGGACGACCACCAGCAACGACAACCACTTGAACTCGATCGTGGGCTTCAGTGCCGGGTCCGTCGAATGGATCACCCAGTCGACGGCCAGCCAACCCACCACCGAATAGACGACGAAGACCACCGCGGAGCTGAGCAGAACCCGGGCCGACCCTGGATTCACGCCGAACTGAGGGTCGACGAAGCCGGAGATGATCGACGCGACAGCGACACCGGCGACGACGCTGAGCCAGGTGGTCAGTCGTGCCGGGCTGCCCGCACCAGCTGCCGCTCGCACCCGGTGCCGACGTCTCACCCACGAGAACAGTTCGTCGTAATGGTCGGACACCGTCGACTCGATGAGGACACCCGGGAACCCGATGAGCAGCAGCAGGATCAGCGTGAGGACGATGAGAACCATCCCGGACGTCAGCGTCAGGTGGACGTCCTGCGCGGGCGTCAACGCGCTGTAGACGGAATCCGCGTCGGCCGCCCCTGTGCCGAGTTTCGACACAGTCGGTGCCGCGACCGTCGTGGGGGTCGGAGTCCGGGTGCTCGGGACGGGAGCGACGGCGGTCGGTGACGCCGACGAAGGAGCCGCGGTGCCCGGGCCCGTGGGTGCGGACGGGCCCGGAGGCGCGGGAGTCGCAGACAGCGCGGCGAGTGGCACGAGCGTGATCGCCTTCCGGGCGCGGGCGACGGTCGTGACGGTGAGACCCCCGTCAGACGACTGGAGGATGTCCACGCCGATCCCGTACGTTCCATCGATCGCGTGCGGATTCGACCGGTCTCCGCCGGCGACGGGGAACACCGCGGCGGGCAGAAAGACCGTCCATCCGCCCTCCTGGCTGCTGCTCCCGGAGTCCAGAACGACCGGCAGATAGCCGTCCCCACTGCGCAGATACTTTCCGTCCAGACTGACCGCGGACCACTCGGTGCGACTCGGGGCGGCCTCTGTTCCCACAGCAAGCCGGGCCGTGAAGTCGTCCCGCGGGCTACCGATGTTGATGGACGGACTCGACGAGTCGGTCGGTGAGGGCGAACTCGGTGAGGGCGAACTCGGTGAGGGCGAACTCGGTGAGGGCGAACTCGATGGCGGCGGACTCGCCGGGAGGAAGGAGATCGTCCCGGTGAGGAGCGCGCCAGGCGTGCCGTCCGGGCCGACATCGGCGATGACCGCCGGACTGGTCAGGGTGACGGATTCAGCGTGCGCCGTTCTGACAAAAGTCAGGCTGACGAGAACACCGACGGCGACGGACGTCACGACGAGCACAGCGGTCCGGAACGGTCCCCCGCCTTCGCGTCGCCGTGCCGCAAACCCCATCGTCCTCAGCCCCCTCGCCCTGGGCTTTCGGTTATGGCAGGGAGTATGGCAGACGCGCTGGTCTACGGCCATCCGGAATGACGAGTGCAGTAAGCAACGCACTCAGGTGCCGGCCGACGAGATCGACCCCGTCCAAAGGCCCCCGCGTGGATCGAACCTGAAGATGGCAATACCGAGCAGATCGGAACGACTTCGACGTCCGTCAGCGGCGCGGAGGTAGCTGTGGACCGACCGACACCCTGGCCCGCCGGAGTTGGGTTTATACTGAATTGAGTATAACTGGGAGGAGGTGATCGGCATGGCATTCGCGGATCTCATTCGCGCTGCGCGTGCAGCGGCCGGATATAGCCAGGCGGAGATCGCCGACCGAGCGGACACGTACCAACCGATCGTCTCTGGTGTGGAACGCGGCAAGCGAGACACTGGGGTCGCCTCCGCAGCGCACCTCGCCCGCGCTGCCCGGCACCGCCTTCTTCTCATCCCAACCACACGTCCGAGCGCTGTGGAAACTGCGGCGAGAATCGCGGACGCCCTCGAGGAAGACAGCAGAGACGGCGCATTCCGGGCGCTTCTCGACCTCTCCGATGGGCTGGCCAAGGAAGCTCCCTTGGTCGTCGCCGCGCTCGTCGTCGCCCAGCCGCGAAGCACCGGCAGCCGAGAGTGGGACGCCGCGCTGTCCGGAGCTGTCGCCTACCGACTTCGTCAGGCGGGCCTCCCCGCCGCCAGCTGGACGAAGCAAGCAATTACCGATGACCGTGAGCTACGAGCCCCTCACCTGCACCCGCTGGATGATGCGCCAGACGTCTCCCGTGTCCCGCCCGAGTTCCTGGAGCGCGGCATCCTGATCGAGGAGGGAACGCTGGCAAGTGTCTGATCCGACGTCGGGGCTCGACCGCGAGTCACTCATTGCCGGACTGAACGATCTCATCGAGCGAATACGGGCCGCGGAGATCGGGCCCGTTCGGATCAGTATCGTCGGCGGCGCTGCTCTCGCGCTCTCCCATGTGGACCGCCGACGAACGGTCGACGTCGACGCGCGATTAGACCCGCACGACGCACTCGTTCGTATTGCAGAGCGGATAGCAGTCGAGCGGGATTGGCCCGAAGACTGGCTGAACTCGAATGCCTCCCAGTTCTTCCCCGACTGGGGCAAGTCCGTGGACTGGAGACCGCTCTACGACCGCGACGGCATCCGGGTCGAGGTCGCGCCGGCGGATGCGCTCCTCGCCATGAAACTCCGCGCCGCGATGAGCCGGCCCGGACGCGACACCGCCGACATCGTCAGCCTCGTCGCCGAGCTTGACATCGAAAGCGCCGACGAGGCCGAATCCATCTTCTCGGCCTACTATCCTGGCGACGCGCTGAACGACCGTGTCTACGCACTCGTGGAACGCGCCGTGGCGCACCGCTCAGAGTACCCGGTCTCGACCCTTCCCGAACCGAAGTTGAATCCAAAGGCGCCGTGAGTCTTGGCGACCCTGTGGGCAACTTGACCGGGCTTCGCCCGCTCGAACACGACATGCTCGACGCCCTGCGCCGCCAGTTCATGGCTGACGGAAAGGCCGGCCTGCCCTGCACATATCACGATGGCGGACATGACCAGATGATAGATCGGCGACGCAGCGGCGCGACAGGGACGACGGACTAGCTGCCTTCTTCTACCGCGGCGATGGCCTCAACGACCGGGACGGGCCGACCTGTCTGCTACTTCGTCGCCACGAACACCTTGTCTGCGATCACTCCCGGCTCCACGCGAAGCAGTCCGTCGGCGGACGCCGGGATCTGAGTCACAACGTTTCCCGTTGTCGAGGCGCCCGTGTAGAGCTCATCGGCTCCGAGCTGGGGATCAGGACCGACCACCGACTTGTCGAACGAGTTGTAGACCTTCCCATCAGCGCCCACATAGGAGATCTGCACCTCGGCCGCGTACGCCGAGTCCTTGCCCGTGTAGGTGACTGTGGCGTTCACAAGCGCGTACGTCATACCTGCATCTGGTGCGTCGTTGAACTCGTTCGCAGCGTGCACAGCGTCGACCGCATTCAGATTCACCGAGTTGATCTTCACAGTGAGTCCTTGCTGACAACGGAACTTCCCAGGGGTGCAGGGTTATCAGGCGTACCCACCTTGGACGTAGCGGCACTCGCCTGGCTGGGAGCCGCGGAAGCCGAACCGGCCGGCGCCTTCACGGTCGTGTCCGTACCGCCTAATGCAATGTTGAACGATGCCGACACCACGGCGAAGAAGACCACGACCCCAACGACAGTGCCGACGATTGAAGTGATCAGGGCCGCAATTGCCAGGCCCTTGCCCTCGGACACCATCAGCACCGACCTTGCGATGCTCCGCGAGTCATCTCATTTCTCAATGCTCCGTCACCAACACCCCCGGCGAGATCGCCGTGGCACCTAGCAAATGAGGACTGGCCTGCGCGGCCTCACCGTCCGAACATTTCGCCGAGCACCTCGGGTGGAACGGGAAGCAGGAACGACTCCAGAGCGAGACTCAAATCGGTGCCGGTTGCCTCCCGTACGCGCTCGACCTCGTCGAAGAGTCGTCTGATCTCCGTGGCCACCTCGGGATGCGCGAGGAATATCCTCGTGCCTTCCGCCGCATTGGGAGCGACGCATCCGAACCACAGCAGTTGGCTCGCGTTGTCGGGAAGGTGCGCCAGGAACAGCGGGGCCAGCGGACAGTGCTCTGCAAGCCGACGACACAGCCGTTGGGCCAGTCCGTCCTCCCACACCTCGCCCTCGAAGTCGCCGTCGAACGAGAGGATGACCCTGTTCCTCGGCATCGGCTCGCTCGCTCCCGTCGCCGGGTTCCAGCAGAGAAACTTGACGATGTTGCGGGCCTGCTGGTCGAGCAATGGCTCGACGTCCTCGCCAGCGGCGCGTGCAGCGACGATTGTGGGAATGTCGACCGCGAGAACGGGAATGTTCGTCGGCATCGTGGCGAGCCACGAGTTCCCGGTCAGGGCCGCGGAGTCACCCTCGTGGAGCAGCGCGGTGAGATGGGTCTTGATGAGGTACTGGGAGACCGCGGCGATCGTGAATTGATACGTCATACTCGCTCGGAGTTCGTCGTCGGAGAGCGAGTCGATGATCGTGAGGAGATCGTCACCGGGAATGGTCTCGAATGTCTCGTCTTCTCTCGTGCCATAGACGACCGCAGGTCGGACAGGACACTTCACTAGAGACGTGACATCCTCCAGCAGGTCATCGGCGCTGAGCCCCGACTCTTCCACCCAGTCCTTGGCGCGTGCGTACTGGGTCTGCAAGAAGGCGTGCCTGTACTCAGATTCGAACGTGAAGGGCCAGCCGACGAGTTCGGAAACATCTGCACTCACCATGACGGCTGCGGCCTCAACCGTCTGTGTGGTGACGGGGAACGTGCGGGCGATCTCCTGGACGATCGCCTGAAAGGCTCTGGGCGGGTCGGTGAACGACAATGACAACGACGCGATGGCGTGAAACTGCGCGTGGGCAGCTCGGTCGCCGCAAAAGAGCCGCACGATGTCGTAGCTCCGCCGGTAGCGGTCGTTCGGTGCGTGATCGCCGAGGTATGACCACAGAGAACCGAAGTCTTCGTCTTTGATGTGCACACCTGCCTCAACCCGCATAGCATGAGCCTCCATCAGGTCGAGCGTCGTTATTCCCCACGAGTTGCGGAGTGCAAGATAGCCGAGGGCGTCGCGAACGGGCTCGGCCACACCCGGTTGCAGCGCGGCCAGCTTCACGGCCGCGTATCCGTTGCCCGCGATGATCTCATTCCGGAGCACGTACACCAGACTTCCCACGAGTTCGCCCCAGACCGTGCTCCACCGTCTGACGAACGGTAACCCGATGGCTTGGATGAAATGAGCCCATTCGTGGTCTATGTCGAGAAAGGGCGCGCCCGGCGTCAGCTGTATCCGCGCCGCGTCCGTCGAGGCATCGGCGGCGAGCTCGCGCGAAACCGAGTGAGCGACTATGCCCGAAGCGGGATCGAACCATGCTGCGGCGTCGGCGCCAGTCGGCATGAGTGCACGCATTTGCCGAATCGTGAAATCGGATCCCGGAAACGTCTCGTCCATCGTGCTTTTACCGGCCGACGGAGAGGACGAGTACGACTGCGATCCCGATCGCTGAAATCAGCAGAAGGCCGTAGACGGTGAAGAGCCGGCCCCTCTTCACCACGATCATACGTCGATAGGCGATCTTGACCTGCTCCGGAGAGCGGGGGTCAAACTCGGCTGCGACGGGGAACTGAGCGTAGAGCGCTCCGAGGTAGGCGATCATAATCGTGATTACGGGTATCGCCGCTACGATCGGTACGGCGTGGCTGGTCACGGACCAGGCCGCGACGACCGCCAGATACAGAGACCAGAACCAGGCGACGGCAGTGGCCAGCCGAGTAGCTTGAGCACTGAGTTCGGGAAGCGACGTAGAGATAAGGGCGGTGCCGCGCTGTAACCAGAAGCGGTCGCCTGCGTATGCGTCTGACCCCAGGCCCCCGGTCACGAGAGCTCCTCGCCGCTGACGGCATAACGATGAAGGTGCCCGTTGGCGCACTCCAGGTAGACCGACCAACGGCTCGGTATCGCGATTGGCCGCCGCGCGACCACCATCACTGACTCCTGTGTGCTGTCAATCTCGACTTCAGCCAGGCAGCCCGGCTCTTTGCACGGTGCCTTGATCTCTGCCATCGCTGCATCGCCCCCTCCGTCGCTCTGAATCTACTAGTAGCCGGGTCGCGGAACGGCGGATGACGGGAATGAATCCGCCTGATCGTTTTGACGCCCATGCCTAGCATGATCATCGTCGAGAGGCTGTGTGGCAAGCGCTGATAACTGCGGGGGCGCGGCAGGCCGGTCGGTCGACGGAGGGATGGGCCTGTCGTTTTACCCGCAAAGCTCTACCGCTTCGTCGGCCGATACTCCCCACGGTCTTGGTTCAGGCGTCTTCCCACATGTCCAGAGTGCACCCACCTTCAGATAGCCGCTCAAGTCGGTCGCCCTTGTCAACGCGATCCGGCCTCGTCGGTGGCGAGAGTTAGGTTCTGCGAGTGGGAAGCATCGACGCTTACGAGTCGGCCAAGGGCCGGCGCTATCGTGTGCGCTGGCGCGACCCTGAGCACCAGCAGCGCGAGAAGCGAGGGTTCCGCACAAAGCGTGAAGCGGAACTCTACAACGCAACCGTCGAAGTATCGATGGCGAGGGGAACCTCCTTCGAGGCATCCCAGTCCAAGATCAATGTCGGTGAACTCGCCGAAGGGTGGCTCACCAACAAGGAGCAAGCACTCAACTCTCTAGCTTCTCTCCCATCCGCATCGCCTGGCGCGTCTATGTCGAGCCGCGCTGGACGGCGACACCGATCGCCGCAATTCGCCCCTCCGCGGTCGAGAAGTGGATCCGGGAACTGAGCCAGGGCAAAGCTGTCACGGTGGGGGCCGCCTGGGCAATGCCGGTAAGCCACGATCGGCCGGCGTCGTCCTGCGGGCGGTGCAGATCCTCATCGGGATCCTCGATGTTGCGGTACGAGATGGCAGGATTCCGGCGAACCCGGCTCGGGATGCGAGCAACCTTCCACGTAAGGGGACCAAGAAGCGTCGCCGGTATCTCACCAACGAAGAGGTCTTCCGCTTCGCACGAGCGGTGCCCGATGACAAGCGCAGCGTCCTCGTGCTAACACTGGCCTACACGGGCATCCGCTGGGGCGAAGCTGTCGCGCTCACCGTGCGCGACATCGACCCGGAACGTTGCCGTCTGGCCATCCACCAAACCGCCCCGGAAGTGGACGGACTAATCCACGTTGGGCCCCGAAGAGATGGGAGGCTCGTTCGGGACCCCTTCCCCGCGTTTCCCTCCCCTCGCCTCGAGGCGCTCATCACTGGAAAAGGGCGGCGAACTTGTGTTCCCAGCCTGCGCTGGCGGGTACCTCGCGCGGCCAGACACCGCCTGGAATCGGCAATCCTGATGGCTGACCGCTCTCCGGGATGCAGGTCTTGAGCACATGACTCCCCACGACCTTAAGCACACCGCCGCAAGTTTGGCAGTACGCGCCGGCGCCAGCGTGAAGGCGCTCCAGCGGAGCGGAGGACGCTTGTGGAACAGCTAGGTTTCGAGGAGCCTTCTCGGTTGGGCTAACCCAACTTAGACAGCAGTCGCAGGTTGGGCTGATGAAGAGTCTCATCCGCCGGCGTGCCGGTATCGAAACCACTCGGACGCTCTCGATATTGTGTCGTCGGCAGTCGGTACCCTGCTCGGTCAGGACAGCAGCTGAGTGTCTGCGGGCAGCCCAGAGCGATCTGACTCTCATCGAGCAGAAACCGTGTCGAGCTGATGCATTGTCCGCGTGACCTGAGAGAGTGGCTCGGCAGTCGAACACGCGCTTGGTTCTTACTCGTCCGAGCGAAGTGCACGTTCACAGCAACATACCGATTGGGCGTCACCCCGTGTCGATGTCGCCATCACTTTTCGCAACTTAGACCGAGAGGTTCCTGTTCGTGGACATCGTTGCCTATAACCCCGGCCATGACGGGGCCGTTGCTCATTTGCGAGACGGCCATCTCCTGTCTTCGATTGAAGCGGAAAAGGACTCGAACTACCGATACTCCCCGCTGGCAGGCTCTGACATATTGGACGCAATTGCTCGCCTCGACAGGGTCCCCGACGTAATCGCAGCGGGAGGCTGGTGGCCGCGCGAAGCGCGTCCTACCGGCCTTCCCAAGCATGTCGGCTATCGCGGCCTCGATCAGAGCGAGGTCATAAAGACCAGGCGTCCGTTCATGGCAGCCGAAGTGGGCTACTTCTCTTCGTCACACGAGAGGTCGCATCTTCTCAGCGCGTATGGAATGTCGCCGATCCCTCAAGGCGAGCCATGCTACGCGCTTATCTGGGAAGGCGCGATCGGCGGGTTCTACGAGATCGATAGCGATGTGAACATTCGACTGCTCGCCAATGTGATGAACCAGCCGGGTAACCGATACGCGTCCATCTATGGGCTCGCAGATCCCACGTTCCCGAAGAACGCGCCGTTCTCGCGATTTTCGGATGCCGGCAAACTGATGGCTCTCGCTTCCTACTCAAGAAGGACCGTACCAACCGCCGCGGAGGAGGAGTTAATGAAGTTCCTCCTAGCTTCAGTCGACATCCGGCTCGACTTGTATGACAAGTTGCATTCTTCGCCATATTTCGATGTCGGCATCGAAGACGAGGAGTTCCGCAATTTTGCGGGCATCTACAGTGATCGAATATTCGAAACGTTTGCCCGCTTTGCCCAGGCAAACCTGCGAAGGGGGATTCCACTCGTTATCGCTGGCGGATGTGGGCTTAATTGTGACTGGAACGCGAAGTGGCGGGACACGGGGTTGTTCTCCGAAGTGTTTGTTCCACCTGTTCCGAACGACTCAGGCTCAGCGATCGGCACGGCTATCGACGCCCAGTTCCATTTCACGGGCAACGCGAAACTTGAATGGGACGTCTATTCGGGCCTTCCGTTCGTGATGGATGGGAACGTGCTCGACGGGCGCTACGACGTTCTCGACGTCTCGCCAGCCGAGGTCGCGAGAATGCTGAGTAGCGGTCTGATTCTTGGCTGGGTGAATGGCCGCTATGAGATCGGCCCACGAGCGCTTGGCAATCGGTCCATCCTAGCTGCGCCGTTCGATGATGGAGCCAGAGTGCGCCTCAACGAGATCAAGCAACGAGAGCAGTTCCGTCCGATCGCTCCGGTCTGCCTTGAAGCCGATGCAGCGAAATGGTTTGGCCTCGAGCGGCAAAGCCCGTACATGCTCTTCACCTCCATAGCCACTACTGATGCGTTGCCAGCAGTAACTCATGTCAACGGATCGGCCCGATTGCAGACCGTCAACGAGCAATCGAACTCCGCCCTATTCGACCTGCTCGTCGAGTTCAAGGCGCGTACGGGTTTCGGTGTGCTATGCAACACATCGCTTAACTTCAACGGCAAAGGTTTCATCAACAATCTTGAGGATTTGGACACCTATGCATGGGAAAGCGGGCTGGACGGGTTTGTCGTGAACGGGCGGGCATTCCTTCGACGGAATTCCATGCAATATATCGACTATCGCGAGCGTGAACGTCGGTGAGATCACAAAGCCATTGCGGCCGAGAACCTCGCATGCAGCAGCCCTCCCCCGGATTCGAGGATGATCATGCCCTCCGCTCCGACTACATACGCGCAATGACGATCGAACAGATCTCGCGGACTGAGCAGCCCGCAGACGGGGAAGTCGCAGATCGAGCACTGACCATCCCGCGAACCCTGGTGCGCTACTGGCACGACCCTCAAGACATACCAGAGGACGTTGCCCGGTGTCTCGCGAGTTGGGCGCCGCTACAAGACGAAGGCATTGCGTTTAGGTTCTTCGGGGACGCGTCTGCACGGGCATACATCTCGGAGCGATTCGATGCGCCCACACTTGCAGCGTTCGAACGGTGCCATCACCCAGCGATGCGGAGCGATTTCTTCAGGATGTGTTTCGTGCTCGCCGAGGGCGGGCTTTACGTCGATGCCGACGACGTATTGCTGGGAAGCGGGTGGCGCGAGGTCTTTGAGGACCATCGCCTATTGGTGCAGCCGCTTGCATACGACACGAGCGTGAATGGGATGGTCCAGGCCGAGGAATTGCGGAACGCTGACTTGCCGACGCACAACCGAATCTTCTACGTGAATAACAACCCGATCGCGTCGCCACCGCACCACCCAGTGATGCAACGCGCGCTCGATCGAGCGATGGACAGACTTCTGCGCCGTGATTCTGATCTAGAGATTCAGTCGACGACGGGGCCGGGCAACCTAACGGCGTCTCTCGCCGCGCACGCTCGGAACCTTGCGATCGCCCGCAAGCCGGCCGACTTCCTCATGCTGCTCAACTGGCACGCCACTGCAGAGCCCCATTGGGACCTCGAATACCGCAATGACGACCGCAATTGGCGCAACATCAGGCCCCGCTAGTCGAAGGCATCTCCATCCTATGAATCTCACCGAAACACTCCACCCGCTGCGAGGGGCGACCTTTCGAGCGTGGCGCGCGGCGATCGCTCTCGTTCCGGGTGGCCGTATCCGAGCGTTCGGGCGTGGTCCCGGTCGGATCGAAGCGATCCTCGTAATCAATCTGGATCGGCAGCCAACGCGATGGCGTCGTGTTGCGCGGGAGCTACGACGCTTCAAGACGGTCGACGGGGACAACCTGATGTCGATAGTGCGCCGCTTTGCAGCTATTGACGCTCGGGATGGTCGCGCGGTCGCGGCCACGGCTGACGTCGACCCCCTCTACCAGATCGGTGATCAACTTTTCGTCCAGCCCGATGACCGCCTTGCGCAGTCCTTCCAAGCCGATGAGCCAGTTCGCATGTCTCGACAAGAGATTGCCGTTGCCAGGTCACACATCGAGGTTTGGAAATCCATTGCCATAGGCGCGGAATCCCACGTCTTGGTCCTCGAAGATGACGCGTGGTTTAGACCGGCGGCGGGATCATCCATTGATCGAATCTGGCGTGAAGCCGGTACGCGAAAAGCGAAGGCTGACGGCCCGGACCTCGTGTATCTGTCCTATGAGGACGCAGGCGGCACAGCATTAAGGGAGGACGAGCACGGTGGCGTCTTTCGACCGATACGGGGCCTCTGGCACTTGTCCGGGTATGTGCTCTCCCGAGCAGGCGCGAAAAAGCTCTTACGATCGATGCCGGTCGAAGGCCCAGTCGATCTCTGGATGAACTACCGGCTGGCAGAGCTCGACGCGCTGGCGATGACATCCCCCGCAATCGGGCAACGGCTGGACGGGGAGTCCGACAACGCGTACTCGGTGATGCCGTATTTGGCTCGAGCCGGTGTCGTCGACGGAGGCCACGCAGTGATGCCTGGGGGACTACTCGGTTCCGAGCGCGTGCTCGCATGGACGCGCCGTGGTGATCGAGAAGGTCTTGCGATGGCACTCTCAATGCTTGGGCTGCGAGTTCGTGTCTTCGACATCGGCGAAGAATTGCTTTCCGACGCCGATTTAGTCAAGGAGCTTCGAGTCTTCGACGCTCTCGTCGACCCTCCTCTAAAGTCATCGGCGCTTGAGTCAGCCATGGCAATAGAAAGCACGAAGTTCGTCTTCGAGGGTCAGGACGGCGGTCCGGCCCAAACGGTGCGCAAGGACGTCTCTGCTTCTCGGATTGCAACAGTCAGCCCCGAAGGCGATGAGGAGGCAGCCTGGCAAGCGCTGTGCGAGCTGCTCAAGATTCCCAGCCCGGTTGAGCCCTTCCCTCTTGGCGCGCCAAGCTCCTTTCAGCTCTTTCGGCATGATCGCTCTCCGGATCATTCGGCGGATGGAAGACAACAACTCGGTAGCGTGCTGCCGATGGATGACTCGCCGTGGGTGTTACCGCCGGGTGCCCTGTGGCGCCGGCGCTATCGCGGTGAGTTGCCAAGCCATGCGGCCGAGACTGTCATCGTTGCCGCGCCCATGACTGACGTATCGGAATCGTTTCCGAGCATGACGGAAACATTCCCAGGCAATCTCGCATCCTTCTCACCTGACAATCTGTTGTACGGCGATGGAGGAGTTCGCGTCGTCCTCGAAAGGAGAGATGGCGCCAGCCGTCCGTTCGTGTCTGGGGCGCTTGCATCTGAACGAACCTTCCTCCACGGACGGTTCCAGGCAGACATCCGAGCGGCGGCAGGTCCAGGTGTCATTACCGGGTTCTTTCTACACCGTGGTTCGCCGCGACAGGAGATTGACATCGAGATCGCCGGATCTGATCCGACACGGATGCTGACGAACGTGTACTTCAACCCCGGCGATGAGGGGTCCGCCTTCGATTACGGATATCGAGGCGCGCCCCACCGAGTCGACCTGGGCTTCGACGCCACCCAGGAATTCCACGAGTACGCCATCGTATGGACCGAGGACGGGATCGTATGGCTAGTGGACGGCATCCCCGTACACGAGCGCACAAGCTGGAATCCGACACCGATTCCACACCTCACAATGCGGCTCCACGCCAACCTTTGGGCGCCGCGGTCTCTGGAACTTGCCGGGCAGATCAACAATCATGATCTGCCAACTTCTGCAGAGTTCAGAAATGTCGTCGTCTCAAGCACGAGAAGTGGATCGTGCCCCATCCACGGTCAGCGCTCTCGGCCGGACCAGCTCTGTGATGTCGGATGCTTGCTATAGAGGGAGCATCGGTTCAATCAGCAGCGTTCGTCCAATCGACGGGCTTGGGTCGCCGCTGACGGACGTCGAAGTCTTATCTTTGTTCGACGAGAGGGTTCTTTCCGAGAGCGGTGGCGGGTCGTGAAGCACGCGACCTCTCCCACATGCCGCCTGAGTTCTTGGAAACGCGGAATCCAGCTTGAGGAGAGAACGCTCGCCAGTGTCTGATTAACAACGTGGACGTGACCGCGCCTCGCTCATTGAGCTACTCAACGAGTTCCTGACGTATCTGCTCACCTAGTACTCTGCACTACGTGGAAGACGATGCCGCGGCCAATAGCGTGCTCGCGGCATTGCCGGCCGGCACACCGACCCGAGTTTACGAATGGGTTCTTCCTCCCCTGCTCCTGGTCGGTCTTGCTGCACTCGAAGTTTGGGCCGCACTCAGCGCCGGCTCGCACGGCGCACCACTTTTCTCGGCCCTAGCCGTGTCCGTCTGTATTGTGGCGGCCGGAACTCTCTTGGTCTTCGGTTACCGCGCGTATCGGGCGCTCACTGCGGAAACCGCAGAACAGTACCTCATTATTGGGACGGCAGCGCTGCTCGTGTCCGGCGCCTTGCTCTCACTGGGGTTCTACGGATGGATTCCGCTGATGCAGGCAGGACGACTCGCCGCCGGCCGGAGCTGGCGTCCCTTAAGGCTTCTGCGCACGATCATGCCGAGACGCCGCTGGCGGCGCCTTGCAATCCTCGCCGTGGTTGTCGGCGTCGCCTGCCTCTTCCTGCTCCCGGTCGCACGCCTCTTGGACTCCCCACCACTGATCGGAATCGCTATCGCCGGGCGAATTGTCGGCCCGCTCATCTTTGGCTACGCCTTTCGGCTGCGACCGGGCGCGTCTGGGTTGTTTTGAATGAGGCGTCGCTCCGACGCAGGCCAGCGACTCTTCGTCGCCGTCATTTGGAGCGATCGAGTGAGGGCGACTGAGATCACACGAGATCTCTTAGAGTTTCTTAGAGTTTTTCGACGTCCCTGTGGGCAAATTGTGGGCAAAAACGAAAATCGGCGATTTCCATTTCGATGGAAATCGCCTATGACCAGCAATTTTACAGCACCCTCAATGGTGCCCCTGGAGGGACTCGAACCCCCAACCTTCTCCTTAGGACGGAGCAGCTCTTCCATTGAGCTACAGAGGCCAGCCCTTCCAGCCTACCCGAGGCCGTTGGGGCGCAAAGTCAGGCCGCCACCCCCAGGTAGTCCTGCCAGTCTGCCTGGCCGCCCTCCACGCCGCGGACCACCCATGAGCTGTCGTGCGGGGCGTGGGGGGTGAGTTTCAGCGTCCAGCCCATCTCGGCCGGGGTGCGGTCGCCTTTGACGTTGTTGCAGCGCAGGCAGCAGGCCACCAGGTTCTCCCAGCTGTCGGCGCCGCCGCGGGAGCGTGGGAAGACGTGGTCGATCGTCGTCGCCGTCTTGCCGCAGTAGCCGCAGCGGTGGCTGTCTCGGCGCAGCACACCGCGGCGCGAGACCGGCACCTGGCGGCCGTGCGGGATGCGCACATACCGGGTCAGCAGGATCACCGACGGGCGGTCGTAGCGGCCCGAGATGCTCCAGACCGGGTGGGCCGCGTCGCTCGACAGCACTGTCGCCTTCTGATTCATCACCAGGACGATGGCGCGTTTGAAGGAGACGACCGCGAGGGGCTCGTAGCCGGCGTTGAGGACCAGTGTTTTCATCTGCGTCCTTTCGGGTGGACGGGGCGAACGGGTGCCAGGGAAACAAAAAGGGCACTGTCCGAACGGACAGCGCCCTGGAAGACGGCGGCATGGTGGCGGCAGGCCACATGGTGGCGCTGGCAGGCCTCGAAATGGTGGCGGCAGGCGAGGAAGTCGCGGTGGCGCGGCAGCAGCTCACGCTCGGCTCGGAGGCCGCGACCCACCTCGGTGGTCACCCTGGGTGACCGCACGGTGGTCGACTCGGCCATCGGAGACTCCGATCTGCACGGCTGCCTGGCAGTTGCGCCAGGGCATCAGAGTAACGCAGAAATGGCGCGCCACCTATTCGTGGCGCGCCATCTCTGGTGCGTGGACCGCAGTGTTCACCGCGGGTTCTGCTGTCAGATACCCAGCCGGACGACGTAGTAGTCGCTGGTCCAGATCGGGCGGATCGAGATCGAGCGGCCCGAGTCGGGGGCGTCCATGATGTTGTTGTTGCCGGCGTAGAAGCCGATGTGGCCGGGCATCACGATCAGGTCGCCCGGCTGGGCGTCGTTGATCGAGATCTTGGTGCCGCGGGCGGCCTCCCCCGACACCGAGTGCGGCAGGGAGATGCCGAACTGGGCGTAGACGTACATGACATAGCCGGAGCAGTCGAAGCCGCTCGGGCTGGCGCCGCCGTAGACGTACGGGGTGCCGATGTACTGCTTCGCCACCGAGAACACCTGCGGGAGGCTGAAGCTCGGGTAGGGCGGGTTGGCCAGGAAGGAGGAGACGGACGGGCCGGAGTTGCTCGCGTAGTTGGCGAGGGACACGGCGGCGCGCTGGCGGGCGGCCTCAGCGGCAGCGGTGGCGGCGGCTGCGGCCTTGGCCGAGTCGAGCTGCTGCTGGCTGGTCGCGGTGGCGACGTCGCGGCTGACGGTGGAGGCGGTGACGCCCTGGCCGACGGCCACGGACTGCGCCGCCGCCTTCTTCATGCTGTCGGACGCGCTGGGGCCGAAGCTCGCGGAGTCCGCGCCGTTCGGGTTGAACGCGAAGGCGGGGAGCGACATGGTCGCGATGATGCCGGTGGCCACGGTGATGACGCCGACGTTGAGGATCCAGCCGCCCTTGCGCTTCGCGGCGGGCTTGGCGGACTCCTTCGCAGCAGGGGCCGGCGTCTTCGCGACAGCCTTGGGAGCTGCGGCGACCGGCGCCTTCGCCGTGCGGAGCGACCGCCTGGAGACGAGGTGGGACCCGGGCGCGGACGTCATCGACGTCGGTGAAGCAGCGGTTTCCGGGTCTTCAGGGGTCCGGTCCTGGGCAGGATCGGACGAACCAGAGTGTGCCAAAGTGCAACCTCCTGCGCTCCAGCAGCACTAGGGAGCTGCTCCCGTCCGATGCGATCGGCATTCGGTTCACCGGCCAGGGAGACGGGCTTCAGGGGGGTTGGAGCGTCCCGGTCGGGGTCCTATTGGGCCGGCTTCTGGCCCGTTCGAACTCGTTAGAGACTACGGGACCACTTGGCGTTTGTCACTTCGTTTCGCGCACTTTTTAACGAAACGGTAACGGAGGTCAGGCCTCGACGAAGATGTGCGCTGCGAGCTCGTTCGGGAGTTCGAGGCCGGCCTCGAAGCCGTCGATCTGCACGGTGACGTACGAGCCGGCCGCAGCGAAAGTGCCGGTCGAGCCGGGAAAAACCCCGGCCTGCTTGAGCTGGAGGAGCAGCTCGGGGTCGACCTGCGCCGGCTCGCCCAGCCGGCGGATCCTGGCAGTCACCTCAGAATCGCCGCCGCGCACGACGTCGACGAGGTTCACCAGATTCTCAGTGGAGGCCGCGTCCGGGGAGCCCAGCTCGGCGAGCCCGGGGATGGGGTTGCCGTACGGCGACTCGGTCGGGTGGCCGAGCATGGTGATGAGCTTCCGCTCCACCTGCTCGCTCATGACGTGCTCCCAGCGGCACGCCTCCTCGTGCACGTACTCCCACTCCAGCTCGATCACGTCGCTGAGCAGGCGCTCGGCGAGGCGGTGCTTGCGCATGACGTGCACGGCCTTGCGGCGGCCGTCGTCGGTGAGCTCCAGGTGGCGGTCGCCGGAGACGACGACGAGACCGTCGCGCTCCATCCGGCCGACGGTCTGCGAGACGGTCGGGCCGGAGTGGCCGAGACGCTCGGAGATGCGCGCGCGCAGCGGGACGATGTTGTCCTCCTCCAGCTCCAGGATGGTGCGAAGGTACATCTCTGTCGTGTCGATCAGGTCGGTCATGAACCCCTCCGTGCAGGCCGCGCGATTCTGCGGATACGAGCCTACTTGCTGCCGGCGACGCCGAGGTGACGGCACCCCGCGTAGGACGCCGTCATGGACCCGCCTCACCCGTTCAACAGCCAATACACTTCAGTTATGCCGGACGTGACCATTCCCACCGACCTCCTGCCCGCCGACGGACGATTCGGCTGCGGGCCGTCCAAGGTCCGTCCGGAGCAGGTCGCGGCCCTGGCCGGCCCCGGCGCGGAACTGCTCGGCACGTCCCACCGCCAGGCGCCGGTGAAGGACCTGGTCGGCCGCGTACGCTCGGGACTGGGCGAGCTGTTCCGCCTCCCCGACGGGTACGAGGTCGTCCTCGGCAACGGCGGCTCCAGCGCGTTCTGGGACGCCGCGGCGTTCTCGCTCATCGAGCAGCGCAGCCAGAACCTGGTCTTCGGCGAGTTCGGCGGCAAGTTCGCCAAGGCGGCGAAGACCCCGTGGCTGCAGGCCCCGCACGTCATCGAGGCTCCGGCGGGCTCCCGGGCGGAGGCGGAGGCCGTGGCGGGAGTCGACGTCTACGCCTGGACGCACAACGAGACCTCCACCGGTGTGATGGCGCCGGTGACGCGCGTGCACGGCGACGCCGGCGCACTGACCGTGATCGACGCGACCAGCGCGGCGGGCGGCGCGGACTTCGACGCGAGCGAGACGGACGTCTACTACTTCGCTCCGCAGAAGAACTTCGCCTCGGACGGCGGTCTCTGGCTGGCGCTGTTCTCCCCCGCCGCCATCGAGCGGGTCGAGCGGATCGCCGCGAGCGGCCGCTACATCCCGGAGTTCCTCAGCATCAAGAACGCGATCGACAACTCGCGCCTCAACCAGACGCTGAACACTCCGGCGGTCGCGACGCTCGTGCTGCTGGAGAACCAGCTCGAATGGATGAACGGCAACGGCGGCCTCGCCTGGGCGGACGCCCGTACGAAGGAGTCGTCCAACGCCCTGTATGCGTGGGCGGAGCGCGTCGAGTACGCGACCCCGTTCGTCGCGGACCCGGCGCACCGCTCGCAGGTGGTCGTCACGACCGACTTCGACGACCGGATCGACGCAGCCGCCGTCGCCAAAACGCTCCGCGCGAACGGCGTCGTGGACACCGAGCCGTACCGCAAGCTGGGCCGCAACCAGCTCCGCGTCGCGACGTTCACGGCCATCGAGCCGGACGACGTGCGCGCGCTGATCGGCTGCGTCGAGTACGTGGTCGAGCGGCTGGGCTGAGCCGGGCAGCACCGAAGAAGAAGGGACGGGCCGAACGTGCGACTCTGGCTGCGCGACGACGAGCGCCGTCCCGACCCGGTGCCCGTGCCGACGGACGGCCGCATCGCAGTGCTCGTCGGCACCGGGCTCTGGGCGCTCGCGCTGATCCCAACGCTCGTCTACGCCGGCCCGATCACCGCCGCGGGTGGCGGCTGGTGGATCTGGACGGTGGTCGTCGGGATCGCGCTAGGCCTGCTCGGGTTCGGCTGGCTCAGCGTCATCCGCGCCCGCAAGCGCCGGTGAGTCGCTGAGGGCATCCGCCTCGTCGGCGTCGTCGGATTCAGTCTCGTCGGCCTCGGCACTGTCGTCCGCGAGCGCCGCGGCCTCCTCGGTCGCGAGGTCGAGCTCCGTGTCGACGTCGGTGTCCTCGTCGAAGGCCACATCGACCGAGTCGATGTCGACGCCGTCGAGGTCGTCGTCGGCGTGGAGGTCGTGGACATCGCGGTCGTCGTCCGCGTACTCGTCGGCCTCGGACTCGTCGGAGTCCTCGTCGTCGTACTCGTCGTCGTCCTCGTAGTCATCGGCGTCGTCCTCGACGTCGGCGTCGTCGCCCTCGGCTCCCGCCGCATCGGCCTCGGCGGCGAGCGCCTCCTGGGCGGCCTGGTACTCGGCCAGGCGCTCCGACCACGGCACCCAGTCCGGCGCGAGGAGGGCGTCCTCGCCCGGCATCAGTTCGGCCTCCAGCACGGTCGGCTCGGTGTCGCCGTCGGCCCGGCCGACCGTGACGGTCCAGTGCCAGCCCGGGTAGCCCGCGAGCACGGCGGCGAACTGCAGCGAGACCGCGCCGGTGGGCTCGACGACGTGCCCGAGGGGGTCGCCGATCGTGCTCTCCGGGGTGATCTCAGCGAGGCCTGCCCGGGCGAGCGGGAGCGCGGCCAGGAGGTCGGCGACCTCGGCCTCGCTCAGCTCGACGACCGTCGGCTCGGGGACCTGCGCGTCAGCGTCGGTCGGCTCCTGCGCCGTCGGCACCTCGGTGCTCTGGTCCTCGGTGCTCTGGTCCTCGGTGCTCTGGTCCTCGGTGCTCTGGTCCTCGGTGCTCCGGTCGTCAGGCATCCAGGTCGTCCGCAACCCGGCGCAGCACCGCCGCGATCTTGGCGCCGTGCGCCTTGTCGGGGTACTTGCCGCGGCGCAAGTTGGCGCCGATGCCGTCGAGCAGCTTCACGAGGTCCTCGACGATGATCGCCATGTCGTCGGCCGACTTGCGCTTCATCTTCACCAGGCTCGGAGGGGCCTCCAGCACGCGCACCGAGAGGGCCTGCGCGCCGCGCTTGCCGTCGGCGATGCCGAACTCGAGCCGCGACCCCGCCTTCACGACGGCGCCGGCGGGCAGCGCCGAGGCATGCAGGAAGACTTCCTGGCCGTCATCGGTGGCGATGAAGCCGAAGCCCTTCTCTTCGTCGTAGAACTTGACCTTGCCGGTAGGCATGGGAACCTCACTTCACATGGGGGATCGAATGACCAACCTCAATTATCCTTGATTTCGTGACCCAGCAGACCCCACCGCCCGCATCGCGGCTCCAGCGCGTCCTCTCCTACATCGTTGCGGCGCTCGTCGTCGTGTCGCTGGTGTGCATCGCGGCCATCCTCGTGGGGTCCGCCCTCGGCGGGATGCCGGAGCAGGGTTCCGGTCAGGGACTGTGGCCGGCGGTGTTCCTGTTCCCCCTCGTGGCGCTCCCCATCGCGTTCGTGCTGCTGATCACACTCATCATCGTCACGGGCCGCCAGCGCAGCCGCGCGGCGAAGGCCGCCGGGCCCAAGGACCGGCGCTGACCTCCCCCTCCGGACCGCCGCGATGACGACGACGCTCGCCCTGGCGGCGCGGCTGCGCGCCCTGCCGGACGACGAGCTCGCCGCCCTGCTGCGTGCTCGTCCGGTGCGCCGCGCCGGCATCTCCGACTTCTTCGACCTGGCCGAGGCGCTGCTCGACCCGGAGTCCGTGCAGCGGGCGCTCGCGCCGCTCGACCGGCTGCGGCTCGCCACCCTCGCGGTGCTCGGCGAGGCGGGCGGCGCCGAGAGCGGCGAGGCGATCACCGCCCGGCTCGGCCGGCATCCCGCGACGGCCGGCACGACGACGGACGCCGTTCGCGCGGCTGTCGACGCACTCGCCGCCCTCGCCCTCCTGCACCCTGCGGACGACGGCGCCGCCGCCTACGACGCGGTCACGGCACGGCTCGCCGCCTGGCCGGCGCTCGGCCTCCCCCGGCCGGCGGCGCTGCTCGACACCGCGCCACCCGCCGTCCCCGACCCGCTCACCCCCGCTGAGCTGGCCGGGTCCGAACGGCTCGCCGCCGAGCGCGCGTTCGAGGCCGTCTCCGGCGTCTCCGAGCTGCTGACCGAGCTCGGGCGGGAGGGCGCACGCGAACTCCAAAAGGGCGGCCTCGCCCTCCCGGCCGCCAAGCGCCTCGCGGACGCGCTGGCGGTCGACGCCGCCGTCGTCCCCGTCGCGCTCTCCGTCGCCGCCCGCGCCGGGCTGGCCGCGGTCGCGGACGGGCTCTGGCTGCCGACCGCCGAGGTCGCCGCCTGGCAGCACGCCACGACGGCCGATCGCTGGCGCGACCTCGCGGGAGCCTGGCTCGACGGCCTCCCCGACGACGTCCGCGCGCTGCTCACGGCGCGCAGCCGGTCGCCGTGGGGCGAGCCGCTGCGCGCACAGCTCGCCTGGCTTTACCCGGCAGCGGTCGCCGAGACCGAGGAGCGCGTCGACCAGTACGTCCGGGAGGCCGAGTGGCTCGGCGTCACCGCCGGCCGGTCTCCCGGCAGCGCGGGAGCCCTGCTCCTGGAGGCGGGACCCGCAGCGGCCACCGCGGCGATGGTCGTGCACTTCCCTGCCGAGGTGTCCCAGGTCTACCTCCAGCACGACCTGAGCGTCATCTCGCCCGGCCCGCTCGCGCCCGACGTGGAGGCCCGGCTGCGCACGATGGCCGACCTGGAGAGCCGGGCGCTGGCCTCCACCTTCCGGTTCTCCGCGGCCTCCATCGACCGCGCGGTGACCGCGGGCGAGACGGCCGCGAGCATCCACGACTTCCTCGCCGCGGTCTCCCTCACCGGGGTGCCGCAGCCGCTCGACTACCTGATCGCCGACGCCGTCGAGCGCCACGGCCGGGTGCGGGTGCGCGACGGCGAGGCGGGCGCGGAGGGCAAGGCCGTTGTGCGGTCGGACGACGCCACGCTGCTCGGCACGATCGCCGTGGACCAGTCGCTGTCGTCGCTGCGGCTGCTGCGGGCGGACGAGCGGACGCTGGTCAGCCGGTTCCCGCGCGACGTCGTGTACTGGGCGCTCAGCGACGCGCGCTACCCGGTCGTCGCCGAGGACGCCTCCGGCGCGCTGGTGACCCCGCAGCGCCGGAGGACCGCGGAGCGGACGACGGCCGCCGCGACTCGCGACACCGCCGCCGAGCTCGTCGCCCGGCTGCGCTCGGCGGACGCGACCGAGGAGGACACCGGAGAGCAGTGGCTCGCCCGCCAGCTCGACCAGGCGGTCCGCGCGCGGACGACGGTCATCGTGCAAGTCGCGATGCCGGACGGGCGGCTGGTCGACTACCTCCTGGAGCCGACCGGCATCGGCGGAGGGCGCCTGCGCGGGCGCGACCGGGCGGCGGACATCGAGCGGACCCTGCCGCTCTCCAGCGTCAAGGGGCTGCGCAGCGTAGACTGAGCGGTCATGTCCGATGGCCCCCTGATCGTCCAGAGCGACCGCACCGTCCTCCTCGAAGTCGCGCATCCCGCGGCCGAGGACGCCCGGCACGACCTCGCCGTCTTCGCCGAGCTGGAGCGCGCGCCCGAGCACATCCACACCTACCGCATCACGCGGCTCGGGTTGTGGAACGCCCGCGCGGCCGGGCACACCGCCGAGGACATGCTGGGGACGCTGGAGACGTACTCCAAGTTCCCGATCCCGCAGACGGTGACGGTGGACGTCTCGGAGACCGTCGCCCGCTACGGCCGGCTGGTCATCGAGCGCGACGAGGAGGGCACGCTGCTGCTGCGCTCCGCCGACCGGGCGGTGCTGCTGGAGGTCGCGACGGCCAAGCGCATCGCCCCGCTGCTGGTGGAGCGCCGCGACGAGACGACCTTCACCGTGGAGGCCTGGGCGCGCGGCCAGCTCAAGCAGGAGCTCGTCAAGCTCGGCTGGCCCGCGGAGGACCTGGCCGGTTACACCCCCGGCACTCCGCACCCGATCGAGCTGGACGAGCGCGACTGGGCGCTGCGCGACTACCAGCGCAAGGCGGTCAGCAACTTCTTCGACGGCGGCTCTGGGGTCGTGGTGCTCCCCTGCGGCGCGGGCAAGACCCTGGTCGGGGCGGGCGCGATGGCCACGGCGAAGACCACCACGCTCATCCTGGTGACCAACACCGTGTCGGCGCGGCAGTGGCGGGACGAGCTGATCAAGCGCACCTCCCTCACCGCGGAGGAGATCGGCGAGTACTCGGGCCAGGTCAAGGAGGTCAAGCCGGTCACGATCGCGACCTACCAGATCCTCACCGCCAAGCGGAAAGGCGAGTACGCGCACCTGGCGCTGCTCGACGCGCTGGACTGGGGCCTGGTCGTCTACGACGAGGTGCACCTGCTCCCCGCGCCGGTGTTCAAGCTGACCGCCGACCTCCAGGCGCGGCGCCGGCTGGGCCTGACCGCGACGCTGGTGCGTGAGGACGGCCGGGAGGGTGACGTGTTCAGCCTGATCGGCCCGAAGCGCTTCGACGCGCCGTGGAAGGAGATCGAGTCGCAGGGCTTCATCTCCCCCGCCTCCTGCTTCGAGGTGCGGATCGACCTGCCGGCCTCCGACCGGCTGAGCTACGCCGCGGCGGCGGACGACGAGCGCTACCGCCTCGCGGCGACGGCCCCGGCGAAGCTGGACGTCGTCCGGCAGCTGGTCGACCGGCACGCCGGCGAACGCATCCTCGTGATCGGGCAGTACCTCGACCAGATCGACGAGCTCGCGGAGGCGCTCGGCGCGCCGCAGCTCACGGGCGCGACGCCGGTGGACGAGCGCGAGCGGCTGTACCAGGAGTTCCGCGAGGGGATGACGCCGGTGCTCGTGGTCAGCAAGGTCGCGAACTTCTCGGTCGACCTCCCGGAGGCGACGGTCGCCATCCAGGTCTCCGGCTCGTACGGCTCGCGACAGGAGGAGGCGCAGCGCCTCGGCCGGCTGCTGCGGCCGAAGCAGTCGGGGCTGTCGGCGAACTTCTACACGCTGGTCTCGCGCGACACCGTCGACCAGGACTTCGCGCAGAACCGGCAGCGGTTCCTGGCGGAGCAGGGGTACTCGTACACGATCCTCGACGCACACGCCCTCGCGGCGGCGCAAACCCACGCCGAGGGGCACGTAAACGCCCCTAAAAGTGCGTTTTAGGGGCGTTTACGTGCCCTTCGACGGGCACCGTTACCGGCGGCATATGCTCGTCGCATGTCCGAGGATTCGCGGGATGGCTCCACGCCTCCGCGCGCGAACAGAAGGTACGCCGGCATCGTCGAGTCCATGATCACCTGGCTCTTCATCGCCGACTCGGATCCGCGAGCCGAAGCGAAGCGTGCGTTCGTCCACTGGGTCGCTGTCAGCGCCACAGTGTTCTTCGCCCTGGGGTTCGTAGCACTCATCGTGATCATGCTCGCCGCCGTCCTCCGGAACTGAAGCCCTGCGCGCAGTACGCGTCGCTGCGCTTCCCGAAGGGCACGTAAACGCCCCTAAAAGTGTGTTTTAGGGGCGTTTACGTGCCCTTCGACGCAGGGTCAGACGCCGGGGTCGGCGGCGAGGCGGGCGAGGGTGCGGCGCGAGGGCGCGTCGTCGGGGCTGTCACGGACGCTGATGAGCGCCTTCCAGAGCGCCCAGGCGCGCGCCCGCTGCTCGGTCGCCGCGTCAAGGCCGACCGCGTCGAGGAAGGCGCGCCGCGCGTCCCCGTCGAACATCGTCCACGCCGGGACGAGGTCGCAGGCCGGGTCGCCGACCCCGGAGGTGCCGAAGTCGATGACGGCCGAGAGCCGCGCATTCCGGACCAGGAGGTTACCGGGAGCCGCGTCACCGTGCAGCCACACGCCCGGCCGCTCCCACTCCGATCCCTCGGCGGCGTCCCAGATCCGTCGCGCCAGCCGTGGGTCGATGGTCGGTGCGCCGGCGGGCATCGCTTCGAGCGCCTCCTCCCGGTAGACCCCGGGGGGCGCGCCGCGGTAGAAGTTGTGGCTCCCGGCCGCCGGGCCGCCGGTCGCGTCCACGCGCCGCAGCGCCGTCAGGAAGGCGCCGAGCTCGGCCGCCAGCACGACGGCGTCCACGTCGTCCACCAGTCCGAGCGGAGTGCCGGGCAGCCACCGGTAGATCGACCACGCGAACGGGTAGCCCTCGCCCGGCTCCCCCTGCGCGACCGGCTGCGGGATGGGGAGCGGGAGCTGCGGCGCGAGGCGCGGCAGCCACTCGTGCTCCTTCGCGACCTGCTCGACGTAGCCGCGCGCGCTCGGGAGGCGCACGCTGAGCTCCTCGCCGAGCCGGAAGGTGCGGTTGTCCCAGCCGCTCAGCTCCACGTCGCGCACCGGCAGCGAGCGGTACGCCGGGAACTGGGCGTCGACCAGCCGCCGGACCAGCGCCGCGTCGACGGGCACGCGATCGGTCATGCGCGCTTCACGTAGCGCAGCAGCAGGGTGTCGCCGGACTGGAGCACATGGGCGAGCCGCATCTCCGGCGGGACGATCGGCGCGGCCCCGGCCGAGATGCGGGAGGCGACCCCGGCCTCCAGCGTCGCGGCGACGGTCAGGCACAGCTCGTCCACGACCCCGGCCGCGATGAGGTCACCGAACAGGTGCGGTCCGCCCTCGCAGTGGATGCGGCTCAGCCCGCGTTCGACCAGGCCCGCCCGCAGCAGGGCGGGTTCGACGCGCTCCTCGCCGCAGACCACGACGTCGGCCACCTCGGCTAGCGCCTCCCGGGTGTCGCGCCGGGACAGCTCGGTGGTGACGACGATCGGGCGCTCCGGCGCATCCCGGAAGATCGGGCTCGCCGGGTCGAGGTCGAGGCTGCCCGAGACGATCGCGAAGACCGGGTGCGCGGTCATCCCGGCGTCGCGGCGCGCCCGCTGGGAGACCTCGTCAACGCGCATCGGGCCGTAGCCCTCCGCGCGCACGGTGCCCGCGCCGACCAGCACCACGTCGCAGAGCCGGCGCAGGATGTCGAACACCCGGTGGTCGGCGTCGTCGGAGAGCCCGCCGGAGAGGCCCTGCCGGGTGGCGGCGCCATCGATGCTCGACACGAAGTTCACCCGCAGCCACGGGCTCCCCGCGCCCTCGGAGTACAGCTCGGCGATGCGCCCGTCCCCGATCCCCTCCTCCGCGGGCAGCGGGGAGATCCGGTCGATCGCGGCCTCACTCATTGACGTCGCCCATGTTGTGCTTCAGGTAGGCCGGCTCGCGCAGCCCCAGGATGGCCTCCGTCATCCGCGCCGCGGCCACCGACCCCGCCACGTCGTGCATCCGGATGATCCGCGCGCCGTTGACGATCGCGACGACCGCCGCGGCGATCGAGCCGTCCCTGCGCTCCGCGCGCGGGGCGTCCAGGGTCTCGCCGATGAAGTCCTTGTTCGAGACCGCCGCGAGGGTGGGATAGCCGAGGTCCGCGATCTCGGAGAGCCGCCGGGTGAGTTCCAGCGACTGGAGCGTGTTCTTGTTGAGGTCGTGCCCGGGGTCGAGGATGATGCGCTCCTCCGGGACGCCGGCCGCGACCGCGCGATCGACCCGCTCGAGGAGGAAGTCCGCGATGTCCCGCGCGATGTCGTCGTACGCCGGCCGCGCGTAGAAGGTGCGCGGCGCGGCGAGGCTGTGGGTGAGCACGAGGGTCGCTTCGCTCTCCGCGACGACGCGGGCGAGGTCGGGATCGCTGAGCCCGGTGGTGTCGTTGACGACGGTCGCGCCGGCAGCGATGGCCCGGGCGGCCACCGCCGCGTGGAAGGTGTCGACCGAGATCACGACGTCCGACCCTGCGCGCAGCTCCGCGACGACGGGCACGACCCGGTCGGCCTCCTCGCCGGGCGGGATCGCCTCGCCGGGCGCGAACGGGGCGCCGCCGATGTCCACCCAGTCCGCTCCGGCCGCGACGGCGTCGAAGGAGGCGGCGACCGCGGCGTCGAGGGCGAACGTGCGGCCCTGGTCGAAGAAGGAGTCCGGCGTGCGGTTCACCACGGCCATCACGGCGACGCGGCGGGAGAAGTCGAAGGTGCGCGCGCCGATGGTGCGCACGGGGACGCGGAGCGGGGGCAGGTACATCGCGGTGCCGGTCTCAGAGCTCTGCAAGGTCCACGCTCTCGTCGGTGAGCCGGTCGGGATCGACGGCCTCCCGGCCGCGGATCAGGCGCTGGATGTGCTCCTGCACGTCCCACACGTTCACGTTCATCCCGGCGACCACGCGGTCGTCGCGCAGCCAGAAGGCGATGAACTCGCGGGCCGCCACGTCGCCGCGGAAGACGACGCGCGCGCCGGAGGCAAGGGGTGCGTAGCCGGAGTACTCCATGCCCAGATCGTATTGGTCGGAGTAGAAGTACGGGATGTCGTCGTAGCTCGCGTCCTCCCTCGCGATCGCCCGCGCGGCGACGGTTCCGCCCGCGATGGCGTTGGCCCAGTGCTCGTTGCGGAGCCGCTGCCCGAGCGCCGGCAGCAGCGGATTCGCGACATCCCCGACGGCGTACACGTCCTCCACCGCGGTGCGCATCGCCTCGTCGGTCGGGATGCCGTTGTCCAGCGCGAGGCCGGACTGCTCGGCCAGCTGCGTGTTCGGCGCGGCGCCGACGCCGGCGACCACCACATCGGCCGGGATCCGCTCGCCCGTCGCCAGGACGACGACCTGCTCGTCGCCGCCCTCCACCGCCGACACCTGCGCCGCGTTGCGGAAGACCACGCCGTTGTCGCGGTGCAGCCGCTCGAACACCCCGCCGAGCTCGGGTCCGATCGCGGGGGCGAGCGGCACATGCGCGCGCCCGACCACCGTCACATCGTTGCCGTAGCCGCGCGCCGCGGCGGCGACCTCCATGCCGATCCAGCCGGAGCCGACGACGACGACGCGCCGGGAGCCGACCTCCAGGGCCGCCCGCAGCCACTGCGAATCCTCGATGGTTCTCAGAGAGAAGACGGCGCCGTGACCGCTGCCGGGCACCCCGAGCGGACGGGCGTGGGCACCGGTCGCCAGCACCAGGCTGTCGTAGGTGATCCGGGCGCCGCCCGCGAGGAACAGCTCGTGCGCGGCCGGGTCGAACGAGCCGGCCGTCGACCCGGGGAGGAACTCCACGTCGTTGTCCGTGTACCAGTCCGCGGGCTTCACGGTGGCGTCGTCGAAGGCGGAGTCGCCTTTCAGATACTCCTTGGAGAGCGGCGGGCGGATGTAGGGATGGTGCTCCTCCGCGCCCAGCAGCATGATGCGGCCCGCGAAGCCCCGGGACCGCAGCTCGACGGCCGTCGTCGCCCCGGCGAGACCGGCTCCGACGATGACCACAGTGGGATTGGACATAGTGCTCCGATCGCTGGTCTCCTCAGCATCCACTCTTCACACTGCCTGCGCCAGTCCCGTGCACGGCGCGCGTGGGCCGGTCGCACTGCCCGCACCGGCCCCATACACTCACCGCGCACCGTCCACTCACAGACAGAATTCAGCAGACGCGCAGATACTGTTTCGCATGAACGCAGGACCCCGCATTCTCATCGTCGACGACGAGCCGAACATCCGCGATCTCCTCACCACCAGCCTCCGTTTCGCCGGCTTCGCCGTGCGCGCGGTCGGCAACGGAGCCCAGGCGATCTCCGCGGTCCTCGAAGAGGAGCCAGACCTCATCATCCTCGACGTCATGCTCCCGGACATGAACGGGTTCGGCGTCACCAAGCGGCTCCGCGGCGCCGGCTACACCGCGCCCATCCTGTTCCTCACCGCCAAGGACGACACCGAGGACAAGATCACCGGCCTCACGGTCGGCGGCGACGACTACGTCACCAAGCCGTTCAGCCTCGACGAGATCGTCGCGCGCATCAAGGCCATCCTGCGCCGCACGATGCAGGCCGACGAGGACGCCGTCATCCGCGCGGGCGAGCTCACGATGGACCAGGACACCCACGAGGTCTACGTCGGCGACACCCCCATCGAGCTCAGCCCGACCGAGTTCAAGCTGCTGCGCTACCTGATGCTCAACCCCAACCGCGTGCTGTCGAAGGCGCAGATCCTCGACCACGTCTGGGAGTACGACTTCAACGGCGACGCGGGCATCGTGGAGTCCTACATCTCCTACCTGCGCCGCAAGGTGGACGCGCACTCCAGCGAGCCGCTCATCCAGACCAAGCGCGGCTTCGGCTACATGCTCAAGGCCGCGAAGGCGTGACCGGCGCTCACACCCTCGGCTCAGCACCGTCTGCTTAGACTGGCGGCCTGATGCACTCACGCCTGCTCGACCGCTGGAACGCGATCTCCCTCCGGACCAAGATCACCGGGGTGACCGTGCTCATGCTGACGCTCGGGCTGCTGGTGACCGGCATCGGGACGATGTCGATGCTGAAGCCGGTGCTGATCGACCAGCTCGACGCGCAGCTCTCGGCGGCGTCAGGGGCCACGTACGTCAACACGTACCTGTTCGGCTCGTCGTCGGACAAGGACAAGATCGCCACCGACTCGAGCCCGTCGGACTATTTCGCGGCGCTGTACGACGCCAGCGGCAACCTGGTGAAGACGAACTGGAGCAACATCCCGTTCGCCCACCGGCCGGCCATCCCCGAGAAGCTCAGCCTGACGGAGGCCAAAGCCCTGCCGGCCGGCGGCTTCTCGATGGCGAGCAACGACGGCCACACCGCGTACCGGGCGCTCGTCACGACGCAGACGTTCGCGCAGACCGGTGAGCTCGCAACCGCGATCGTCGCCACCACGACGAGCCAGATCGACACCGTGATGGCGAGCTTCCTGGCGATCTTCCTCGGCTTCGGCGTCATCGTCATCATCGTCGGCGCCGGCCTCACTCGGATGCTGGTGACGACGACGTTCTCCCCGCTGCGGGAAGTCGAACAGACGGCCGCGGCCATCGCCGACGGCGACTTCAGCCAGCGCCTCGGCGGCGCGACGCCGAACACCGAGGTCGGCCGGCTCAACCGTTCGCTCAACACGATGCTGAACCGCATCGACCGGGCCTTCAACGACCGCGCGCGCACGATCGACCAGATGCGACGGTTCGTCGGCGACGCCTCCCACGAGCTGCGGACACCGCTCGTCTCCGTGCGCGGCTACGCCGAGCTCTACCGGATGGGCGCGCTGCAGACACCGGAGGACGTGGCCCAGGCGATGGACCGGATCGAGAAGGAGGCCATCCGCATGGGCCTCCTCGTCGAGGACCTCCTGGAGCTGGCGCGGCTCGACGAGACGAAACCCCTCGACCTCCAGCCGGTCGACCTGGTGCGCATCGCGCAGGACGCCGCGATGGACGCGATGGCCGGCGCCCCCGGCCGCCGGGTGACCGTGCTGACGCCCGCGCCGGTGCCGGCCGTGCTGCGGACCGACCCGGCCGAGCCCGGGCTCGACACCGTGCCGATGAGCCTCCCGGAGGACCTGACCCGCCCGCCGGGCGCGACCGGCCCGATCGCCTTCGCCGGCTCGGCGCTGGCCCGGCTGCGCCGCAGCAACCGCGGACGCCGGGGCAGCACGGGCCCGATCGCGGTCACGACCGCGGAGAAGGTCGTCCTCGCCGCTCCCCCGGCCGAGCCCGCGATCGTGATGGCGGAGGAGAACAAGCTCCGCCAGGTCGTCACCAACCTGATGGGCAACGCCCTCCGTTACACCCCGGAGGACAGCCCGATCGAGATCGCGGTGCAGGTCGACCACCGCGCGGACCGCGCCGTGCTCGAGGTGCGCGACCACGGCGAGGGCATCCCGCCGCAGATCCGCGACAAGATCTTCCAGCGCTTCTGGCGCGCCGACTCCTCCCGCGCCCGCGAGACCGGCGGCAGCGGCCTGGGCCTGGCGATCGTCTCCTCCATCGTGGCGGCGCACCACGGCACCGTGGAGGTCGTGGAGACCGACGGCGGCGGAGCGACCTTCCGGGTGTCGCTGCCGCTGGTGGACCCGCGCCGGGCGACGGAGGCTCCGCGCACGGCTCTCTGACCGCGTCAGAGCCGGCCGGGTCAGAGCCGGCCGGCCACCCACCCCACGACCGAGGCCGCCTGGTCGTCGGAGCCGGACACCGCGGCGAACTGGATCCACGCGTCGCCGACCAGAGCGTCCACCACCGTCTCGGCGGGCGTGGACCCGGACGCGTCCGTATGGCGGACCAGCGTGGCGAGCTCGGTGCTGCCGAGCTTGATCGTGCCACCGCTGGCGTCCGGGTCGCGGCCCACGACGAGGCCGTGATAGGTCGCGAACGCGGCGGACGCACCTCGGAGGACGGAGACGGTGCCGATCAGCGAGGAGTCTCCCGTGCCCGCGCGGTACGCGCAGACCGTGACCCGCGGGTCCGCGAGGAGCGCGTTCGGCAGTCCGAAGGTCGCGGCCGGGGCGAGGACGGCGACAGAAGCCGCGCCGTAGCTGCCGGCGACGGCCTTCAGCCAGGCGGCGTCGGCGCAGGACAGCGGCTTCACCGGGGCGGGTGTCGCGGCGCGTGCGTCGATCGCGGCGACGGTGGGCACGAACGATTGGACGAGCGCGTGGAACGCCTTCTCGTCGATGGTGGAGGTGCTGCTCACGGCGTCGACCGCCAGCCAGGAGCTGCCGACCAGCACGTTCGTGTGGCAGGTGCTCCCCCCTGACGTCGCCGGGCCGCAGTCGCCGCCGCGGGACTCGCCGCCGTCGTAGTGCGCGCCCGTCGCCGCGGTCTGGGCGTACTGCTGGGCCTGCCACTGCCAGTTCGCGGTCGCGCGCGGCAGGAGCTGCACGGAGAGCAGGTGCACCGGCGCCGTGGAGGCCGCGGGATTCGCGGCGGGGTCGTCCCCCCAGCGGCACCAGCCGCCGCCCGCCGCCTGGGCGCCGAACGGTCCGCGCCCGGACGGCGTCGTGAGCGCCCCCGCCGGGGTCGTCGCCAGTGGCGCTGCGCCGCCGAGCAGTGCCTCGACCGCGGGCGTGGCGGTGAAGGCCGCGCAGTCGAAGGGCGGTGCGACGTCCACGGCGGGCGCGGAGGTCGCGCGCGGGCTCGCCGGCCCGGCGCCCGGCAGCCCGAGCGCCTGGCAGCCCGACAGGCAGAGCAGCGCGGCAGCCAGGCCGGCGACGGCCGCCGCCCGGGACCACCTTGTCGCCGCCCTGTTCGCCACCCGCTCCGCCTCCGCCCGATCGTGACGACGATAACAGCGAAGAGGGCGCCTCCCGCGAACGGGAGGCGCCCTCTACTGCGTGTCGGACGGACTCAGAAGTCCATGCCGGCGCCCGGGTCGCCGACCGGCGCCGAGTTCTTCTCGGGCTTGTCGGCGACGACGGCCTCGGTGGTGAGGAACAGGCCCGCGATGGACGCGGCGTTCTGCAGCGCCGAGCGGGTGACCTTCACCGGGTCGTTGATGCCGGAGGCCAGCATGTCGACGTACTCGCCGGTCGCGGCGTTGAGGCCGTGACCCACGGGGAGCTCGCGCACCTTGGCGACCACGACGCCGGCCTCGAGGCCCGCGTTGATGGCGATCTGCTTCAGCGGCGCCTCGATGGCGACGCGGACGATGTTCGCACCGGTCGCCTCGTCGCCCGTGAGCGACAGCTTCTCGAAGGCGGTCTTGCCGGCCTGGATGAGGGCGACGCCACCACCGGCGACGATGCCCTCCTCGACGGCGGCCTTCGCGTTGCGGACGGCGTCCTCGATGCGGTGCTTGCGCTCCTTGAGCTCGACCTCGGTGGCCGCGCCCGCCTTGATGACGGCGACGCCGCCGGCGAGCTTCGCGAGACGCTCCTGGAGCTTCTCACGGTCGTAGTCCGAGTCGGTGTTCTCGATCTCGCCACGGATCTGGGCCACGCGGCCGGCGATGGCGTCGGGGTCGCCCGCGCCCTCGACGATGGTGGTCTCGTCCTTGGTGATGACGACCTTGCGGGCCTGGCCGAGCAGGTCGAGGGTGACGTTCTCGAGCTTGAGGCCGACCTCCTCGGAGATGACCTGGCCGCCGGTGAGGATCGCGATGTCCTGCAGCATGGCCTTGCGGCGGTCGCCGAAGCCCGGGGCCTTGACGGCGACGGACTTGAAGATGCCGCGGATCTTGTTGACGATCAGGGTGGCCAGGGCCTCCCCGTCGACGTCCTCGGCGATGATGAGGAGCTGCTTGTTGGCCTGGATGACCTTGTCGACGATCGGGAGCAGGTCCTTGATCGAGGAGATCTTCTGGTTGGCGATGAGGATGTAGGTGTCCTCGAACACCGCCTCCTGGCGGTCCTGGTCGGTGACGAAGTACTGCGACAGGAAGCCCTTGTCGAAGCGCATGCCCTCGGTCAGCTCGAGCTCGGTGCCGAAGGTGTTCGACTCCTCGACGGTGACGACGCCCTCCTTGCCGACCTTGTCGATGGCCTCGGCGATGATCTCGCCGATGGTGGTGTCGCCGGCGGAGATGGACGCGGTGGCGGCGATCTCGGCCTTGGTCTCGACCTCCTTGGCGCTGGCGATGAGCTCCTCGGTCACGGCCGCGACGGCCTTCTCGATGCCGCGCTTCAGCGTGATGGGGTCGGCGCCGGCGGCCACGTTGCGGAGGCCCTCCTTGACGAGCGCCTGAGCGAGCACGGTCGCGGTGGTGGTGCCGTCGCCCGC
Organism: Leifsonia sp. NPDC056824; assembly: GCF_042789575.1. Lineage (NCBI taxonomy): Bacteria > Bacillati > Actinomycetota > Actinomycetes > Micrococcales > Microbacteriaceae > Leifsonia > Leifsonia sp. NPDC056824. The sequence goes on from NZ_JBHUAV010000001.1 coordinate 114,541, forward strand.
GACGTCGTCGGTCTTCTTGGCGACCTCTTTGACGAGCTCCGCGCCGATCTTCTCGTACGGGTCGTCGAGCTCGATCTCCTTCGCGATGGAGACGCCGTCGTTCGTGATGGTGGGAGCGCCCCACTTCTTCTCGAGGACGACGTTGCGACCGCGCGGGCCCAGCGTCACCTTGACGGTGTCGGCCAGGATGTTGAGGCCGCGCTCGAGGCCGCGACGGGCTTCCTCGTCGAAAGCAATGATCTTTGCCATGTGTTTCTCGTCCCTCCCGGACGTCTGCGAAAGATTCGGTGTGTTAGCACTCGATCAGGCGGAGTGCTAAAGCGATTCTGGCACTCGCGACAGTGGAGTGCAAGGTGACCGGTGCGCCGGGAGCGGACAGAGAGAAAGGAGCGCCGCCCCGAAGGGCGGCGCTCCTCTTAATGGTCTTGCCGATCGCTGCGTACTACAGCGGACGCACCGCCTCGGCCTGCGGGCCCTTGTTGCCCGACCCGACCTCGAACTGCACCTGCTGGCCCTCTTCGAGAACCTTGTAGCCGTTCATGTCGATTGCGGAGTAATGAACGAAAACGTCCTGTCCCCCACCCTCGACGGTGATGAATCCGTAGCCCTTTTCAGCGTTGAACCACTTCACGGTCCCGTTCGCCATGCATTACTCCCATTGCTGTGTCGCTCGCGTGGTCCAGCGCCGCGCGTTGACTCCCGATCCTAATGCTTGCAATAGCCGTTTCCGCCAGTCTTTTCGCCAATCCGTTACCAAATCGGCTCAAAGTTAAACACGCGTGAAACAAAGGGATGAGCGCGCGTACACGCGCGGAACGACGCGGTCTCAGCCCTTGTAGTCGCTGCCCACGACCACGGTCAGGTCGGCGCCGCTGGCCGCGAAGTCCTGCGTGAGCGCGACGGTCGCGCCGGGGAGCGACTGCGCCACCCCGAGCGCCGCCGCCTGGTTCTTGGCGTCGGCGTAGTAGACGATCGTCTGGGTGAGGTCCTGCTTGTCGGCGTTCGCGATGGCGCCGACCTTCCAGCCCGCCTTCGTCAGGGTGTCGCCGACCTTGCCGCCGAGTCCGGAGGTCGTGGTGCCGTTCAGCACGTTCACCGTCAGCGAGGGGTCGACGGTCGGGACGATCGTCGGCGTGGGCGTCGCGGTCGGCGTCGGGGTGCCGGTCGGGGCGTTGGTCGAGCCGTGGAAGGAGATGGAGCCGCTGACCAGCGAGAGCCCGAAGATACCCGCCGCCACGAGGACGACGACGGCGAGCGCGGCCCAGCCGACCGCGATCCAGCCGCGGCCCTTCGGCCGGGGAGCCCGGTGCGCACCGACGCGCTGCAGACCGTCGGGGATGTCGTCGAACCGGTCTCTCGGGTACTTCTCTGCCATCTACAGGTATTTCCTCGCGGTGTCAGTCGCCGGACGGGAGTGTCCGGGATCGCCGTGCTGCCAGCCGGGTCTCGCGCAGCCGGAGCAGGCGCTTGACGAGCATGGGGTCGTGCTTGAGCGCCTCCGGCCGGTCGATCAGCGCTCCGAGGAGTTGATAGTACCGGGCGGCGGAGAGACCGAACTCCTCGCGGATGGCCTGCTCCTTGGCGCCGGCATGCCGCCACCATTGACGCTCGAACGCGAGGATGGCCGCCTCACGGTCGGTCAGGCCGGTCGCGTCCGGCACGGGGATCCGGTGGTCCGCAGCCTCCGCCACAGTGCACCGCCTCCCCTCACCGTCTTCGAGTCAGCCCTTCCCCGCGCTCGCGCCTCATCCTAGGGGCGCTGTCCTGTGCGTTACCCGTTTGCGCCCGGCAGGTCGCAGGCCGGAACAGGGAACAGGCGCACAGGCGCCGCCGTTTAGGCTGGGGACGGACGACGAAAGGAACGCACGATGAGCGCATCGCACGACGAGGCAGCGCAGGGCACCCACGGTGTCGAGAAGACCGACGAGGAGTGGCGCCGCGAGCTCAGCCCGGAGCAGTACGCGGTGCTGCGCGAGGCGGGCACGGAGCGGCCGTGGACCGGCGAGCTGCTCGACGAGGGCCGCGCGGGTCTCTACACCTGCGCCGCGTGCGGGGCGGAGCTGTTCAAGTCGGGCACCAAGTTCGACAGCGGCTGCGGCTGGCCGAGCTTCTACGAGTCGATCCGGCCGGAGGCCGTGCAGCTCCTGGAGGACGACAGCCTGGGCATGGCGCGCACCGAGGTGCGCTGCGCGAACTGCGACTCGCACCTGGGCCATGTGTTCCCCGACGGCTTCGGCACTCCGACCGGCGACCGCTACTGCATGAACTCGATCTCGCTGAACTTCACGCCAGAGGCCTGATGTCGGAGCTCGTCGAACGGGTCGCCGCACGCCGGTCGTACTCGCGCGTGACCTCCGCGGCGCCGACGCACGAGGAGCTGCTGCCGCTCGTGGCCGCTGCCGGCCGCGTCGCCGACCACTCGGCGCTGCACCCGTGGCGGGTCATCGAGCTGCGCGGCGACGCGCGCGTGCGGCTGGGCCACGCGTTCGTGAAGGACGCCAAGGCGACCGGCGAGGAGGCCGAGAAGCTGGCGGCCAAACCGCTGCGCTCGTCGCTGCTGCTCGCGATCGTCGCGGTGCGCACGCCGAGCGAGAAGGTGCCCGGCTGGGAGCAGGACGCGGTCGCCTCCGGTGTCGCGCACCTCCTGAGCCTGTTGCTCCACGACGCCGGCTGGGGCGTCATGTGGCGCACCGGCCACCACACCCGGTCGAAGGCCGTGCACCGGATGCACGCTCTCGCTAAGAACGAGCGGCTCCTGGGCTGGCTCTACGTCGGCGGCGTGCCCGACGACGGCAAGGAGGCCCACCGCACCTCCATCGACCCCGAGCGCTTCCTGACGACGCTCGACTGACGCGGCTTCCAGGGGTCGCAACACGCCGTCACGCCGAACGAGTAGCGGCGTGTTGCGTCCCCTCGATGGAGCGCGTCGTCAGTCGGCGGCCGAAGAAGGACGCCGTCGGCGCCAGCGGATGCTCGCCACGGCGACGGCGACGAGGGCGAGCAGCGTGCCGGCGACGGTCGAGAACGCGACGGGCGCGGGCGAGCTCGGCGCGAGCACGTCGAGCAGGAGCGCGGTCACGAGCTGGCCGGCGACGGTCGCGAGGCCGAGCAGCAGCACGCCCGTGATCCGGACGAGCAGCGCGGCGGCCGCGATGAACACGCAGCCGATCGCGCCGCCGAAGTAGAGCCACGGCTCGGTCGGCAGCGGCTTCGGGAGGCCGCGCAGACTCCAGTCGACGGCCATGATCACCAGGAGCACGGTCGTCCCGACGACGAAGTTGATGAAGGTCGCGGTCAGGGCGCTCTCGGCGACCACCCGCACCTGGCCGTTGACGGCCTGCTGCCAGCCGAGGCCGAGGCCCGCGATCAACGGAAGCAGCATCAGCCAGATCGGCACGGGGCCGCCGAGCTGCGCGGACACCGCCCAGGTCACGGCGCCGAGGGCGATCAGGGCGCCCGTGAGCCGCGCGGGCGTGATCGGGCGGCGGCCTCCGGGGCCCAGGCCGATGCGGTCGAGGACCAGGCCGCTGACGGTCTGGCCGGCCACGACCGCGACCGTGAACAGCGCGACGCCGAGCACCGCGGCGGCGACGCCCTGCGACAGCACCAGGAACGCGCCCGCGCATCCGCCGGCGACATACCACCAGGGCAGCTCGCGCGTGCGGAGTGCGGCGACGACCCGGCCGAAGCCGCGCCGCCCGGCGGGGGCGATCGCCATCGCGACGAGGAGGATCACCAGCCCGGAGCCGAAGGAGATGACGGCGGCCGTGACCCCGTCGCCCAGCCGCTGCCCCAGCTCACCGTTGATGCGCGACTGCAGGGCCACACCGGCCCCGCAGAAGATCGCGCAAACGAGCGCGAGCCAGAGGGGGAAGGAGCGGGAGGTCACTCCTCCAAGCCTAGGGGCTGGTGAATTCGTGCCGAATGTCGGTTCTCGCGGCGCGAGAGTCGACATTCGGCACGAATCGCTCAGGGGGCGGGGGCGTCGCCGTCGGTCGGCGTCGGGTGCGGGAGCCAGGGGATGTTCTCCTCCGGCGCGACGTCCTTCTCGAAGTCGAGGTCGTAGTCGTCGCCCTGCTCCACCACATCCGCCTTGTCGGCGTCGTCGGGCTGTTCGTCGCGCGGCTTGTCGGTCATTCCCTCACCGTACCCGGCGCCTCGTCGGCGAGGAAGGCGATCGGCGACTCGATGGCGTCGGCGATCTCGCGCAGGAACCGGGCGGCCACTCCACCGTCGGTGACGCGGTGGTCGAAGACCAGGCTGAGCTGCACGATCCGGCGCGCGACGACGGCGCCGTCGACCACCCACGGGCGCTCGATGACGCGGCCGATGCCGAGGATGGCGACCTCCGGGTGGTTGATGATCGCGGCGCTGCCGTCGACGCCGAGACTGCCGTAGTTGTTCACGGTGAAGGTGGAGCCGGTCAGGTCCGCGGGCGGCAGCACGCCGTCGCGCGCGGCGGCGGACAGGCGGCCGAGCTCGGCGTCGAGCTCGCGGACGCTCGACCGGTCGGCGCGGCGGATCACCGGGACCAGCAGGCCGCGCGGGGTGTCGGCGGCGAAGCCGAGATTCACCCCGGCGAACACCTCGATCCCGTCGCCGCCGGCGGTGACCCTGCCGGCCAGCTCGGGATGCCGCGCGAGCGCGCTGAGCGCGAACCGCGAGATGAAGGCGAGCAGCGACGGCGGCTTGCCCGACTTCCCGAGGGTCTGCCTGGCCTCCCAGAGCTCGGTGGCGTCGACGTCGACCCAGACGGTCGCCTCCGGGATCTCGGAGCGACTGCGCGTCATGGTCTCGGCGACCGTGCGGCGGAGGCGGGAGAACGGGGTGACGGAGGCGATGTCGAGGCCGGTGCGGGCGTCGGTCCCCGGCGCGGCTGCGGTGGGGGCCGGACGGGTCACGGGAGCCGGGCGAGTGGCCGGCGCGCTGGGCGCGGTGGCCTTGGCGGCGGCGAGCGCCGCCTCCACGTCGCGCCGCGTGACGACCCCGCCCACGCCGCTCGGAGTGAGCGAGGCGAGGTCGATGCTGTGCGTCCGTGCGAGCGCCCGGACGACGGGCGACACGACGGGGACGATGCGGCTCGGAGCTCCGCCGGTCACGGCCGTGCCGTGCTGGGAGGCGCGGCCTCGGCGGCGGGCGGTCGCGTGATCGGTGGTGCCGTAGCCGACGAGCACGGCGCCGGAGCCGGCTGCGACGGGTTCGGGTTCCCGCTCCTCGGAAGGGCTCTCGGCCGCGACGGTCTCCACGGGCACGGCGGCCTCCACGGCGGACTCCACATCCGCGTCCTCCCGCACCTCCAGCAGCGGCGAGCCGACCAGGATGGTCTCGCCCTCCTCGCCGTGGCAGACGGCGACGACGCCGGCGTACGGCGACGGCACCTCGACGACCGACTTGGCGGTCTCCACCTCGGCGATCGGCTGGTCGACGGTCACCGTGTCGCCGACCGCGACCAGCCAGTGGACCAGTTCGGCGTCGGCGAGTCCCTCGCCCAGGTCGGGCAGCGTGAAGACCTTCATGCGTCCTCCCATTGCAGGCTGTCGACGGCGTCGAGCACGCGGTCCACGCCCGGCAGGTAGTAGCGCTCCAGCTTCGGCGGCGCGAACGGGGTGTCGAAGCCGGTCACCCGGCGCACCGGCGCCTCCAGGTAGTGGAAGCAGCGCTCGGAGACGCGGGCGGCGATCTCGGAGGCGACGCTGGCGAAGCCCGGCGCCTCGGCCACGACGACGGCGCGGCCGGTCGCACGGACGGCGGCGCAGACGGTCTCGTCGTCGAACGGGGTCAGGGTCCGCACGTCGATCACGGCGAGGCTGCGGCCCTCCTCGGCCGCGGCCTCCGCGGCGGCGAGCGCCACCGGCACGGTCGGGCCGTAGGCGATCAGGGTCGCGTCGGTGCCCTCCCTGGCGACGCGCGCGCGGCCGAGCTCGGGCAGCGGCGCGGTCGTGTCGACCTCGCCGGTCGACCAGTACAGCTTCTTCGGCTCCATGAAGACCACCGGGTCCGGGGAGGCGATCGCCGCGCGGAGCAGGCCGTAGGCGTCCTGCGGCGTCGCCGGCGACACCACGGTCAGGCCGGGCGTGTGCACGTAGTAGGCCTCGGACGAGTCGGAGTGGTGCTCGACGCCGCCGATCCCGCCCGCGAACGGGATGCGGATGACCATCGGCAGCCGGACCTTGCCGCGGGTGCGGTTGCCCATCTTGGCGACGTGGTCCACGATCTGCTCGAACGCCGGGTAGGCGAACGCGTCGAACTGCATCTCGACGACCGGGCGCATCCCGTTCATCGCCATCCCGACCGCGGTGCCGACGATGCCGGACTCGGCCAGCGGGGTGTCGAAGCAGCGCTGCTCGCCGAAGCGCTTGGTCAGGCCGTCGGTGATGCGGAAGACGCCGCCGAGCGTGCCGACGTCCTCGCCGAAGACGAGGACGGCCGGGTCTTCCGCGAGGGAGTCGGCGAGGGCACGGTTGAGGGCCTGCGCCATCGTCATCGTGGCGACGGCGGGCGCGGGCGGCTGCTCGGGCTCGGGCTGACGGTCGTCCGGCTGACGGTCGGCGGGGGCGGCGTGCATGATCGTCATCGGGCGACCTCCTCGGTGCGGGACTGCGCTGCCCGGGACTCCGCGGCGAGCTCGGCGGCGAGCAGTGCGGACTGCTCCCGGAGCTGCGGCGTCGGCTCGGCGTAGACGTACTCGAACAGGTCCATCGGCTGGGGCTCGGCATCCGCCATGATGCGGGTGCGGAGGTCGACGGCGACTCGATCGGCCTGGGCGCGGAACTCAGCGTCGTCGTCGTCGGTCAGCGCGCCCTCGGCCGTCAGCCAGGTGCGCAGGCGCAGCAGCGGGTCGCGCGCGATCCACGGCTCCACCTCCGCGGAGGTGCGGTAGCGGGTGGCGTCGTCGGCGTTGGTGTGCGACTTCATCCGGTAGGTGAGCGCCTCCACCAGCGTCGGACCGCCGCCTTCACGGGCCTCGGCGACGGCCTCGCCCAGCACCGCCAGCAGCGCGGCGAGGTCGTTGCCGTCGACCAGGCGGCCGCGCATCCCGTAGCCGACGCCCTTGTGCGCCAGGCTCGGCGCGGCGGTCTGCCGGCTGAGCGGCACGGAGATCGCGTAGCCGTTGTTCTGGACGAGGAAGACGACGGGGAGGTGGAACACGGCCGCGAAGTTGAGCGCTTCGTGGAAGTCGCCCTCGCTGGTGGCGCCGTCGCCGCACAGCGCGACGACGACGGTGTCCTCGCCACGCAGCCTGGCCGCGTGGGCGAAGCCGACCGCGTGCAGGAGCTGGGTGGCGAGCGGGGTCGCCTGCGGGGCGACGCGGTACTCGTTCGGGTCGTAACCGGAGTGCCAGTCGCCGCGCAGCAGCAGGAACGCCTCGAAGGGGTCGACGCCCCGGGAGAGGACGGCGACCGAGTCGCGGTAGGTGGGGAACAGCCAGTCCTGCTCGCCGAGCACCATCGCCGCGGCGACCTGGCAGGCCTCCTGGCCGTGCGAGGACGGGTACACGGCCAGCTTGCCCTGCCGCACCAGGGCGTCGGCCTGGTCGTTGAGCCGCCGGCCCTGCACGAGGCGGCCGTAGCCGTCGCGCAGCTGTTCGGCGGTCGGGAACGCGTAGTGCTCGTGCGGGTGGCCCGAGCCCTGCTCGTCGATGAGCCGCAACGGGGTGTCGCCCGGCATCAGGTCGTCGGCGTGCATCGCTTCTCCTTCGAAAGACGTCGCTGATCCTCAGAATGACTTCGCTGGACCTGTTTTGCCACATGTGTGAGACTTTCGAGACGAACGGGTGCGAGGTGGCATGATCGATGGCAAACTGTCTCCCATCATGGACGACATCGACACCCGCATCGTGGACGCACTGCGCGCCGACGGCCGCGCCTCCATCACCGCCGTCGCGGAGGCGGCGCACGTCTCCCGGGCCAACGCATACGCCCGCGTCTCCCGCCTGGTCGAGGACGGCGTCATCACGGGCTTCACGGCGAAGGTCGACCCGCGCCGCTCCGGCCGCGCGTCGTCGGCCTACGTGACGATGCGCGTGGAGCAGGCGGCCTGGCACGACCTCCGCGCGCGGCTGCGCGCCATCCCGGAGGTGGAGCACTTCGCGCTGGTCGGCGGCGACTTCGACGTCATCCTGCTGGTGCGCGCACGCGACAACGAGGACCTGCGGCGGGTGGTGCTCGAGGAGCTGACCACCATGCCGTCGGTGCGGGACACGAAAACGTCGCTGGTTTTCGAGGACCACGACCTCCGCTGACGCCGCGACATTCGTGACGAATGTCGCGAAAGCGGCGGCGAGACGCGACATTCGTGCGGAATGTCGGGGCTGGTGCGTGGTGGGGCGGGAGTCGATACGCTCGGGGGCATGGCGGGAGGGATCGCGTCGGAGTTGACGGTGGGGGACCTGATGGCCCTCGCCCGGCTGGACGACCGCGCGGCGGTGGACGGGCTCACGGTGGCGCTCACCTGGCGGTACGAGCACACGCTGACGCTGGCGAAGGCGCTGGCCGCGGCGGGGTCGGGAGTGATCCTTTCGCTCGTGGTGCCTGTGTTGCAGTCGAATCCGGCCGTGAACCCGGTGCCCGTCGCCGCGTGGCTGTGGGTGCTCGTCGCCGGGACGGTCACGATGGCCAGCGGTGGCGTCTTCTACCTGCTCGCCCGGCGGGCTCAGCGGACGTTCGTGCTCGCGCAGGGGCTCCTCGCCGAGCTGCTCGCTCTCCGCAGCGCGCCGCCCGCCCCGCCCGCGCCGGGAGGTCCCCGATGAGTATCACCATCGTCGTCGTGCTCGCCTCCATCGTCGTGGTGCTGGCCGTCGCCGTCGCCGTCGCCGCGCTCCTCGTGCGGGCGAACCGACTCCGCTCCGACCGCGACCGGGCCGCCGCGCTCGGCAGCCCGGCCGCGTTGAGCGCCCTCGACGGGATCACCCTCAGCGGGTACGCCGACGACGAGCGCGTGCGGGCAGCGGTCGACGGGTTCCTCGCGGCCGGCCGGCGCGGATGAGCGGCGGCAGGCTCCCCCGGCTCCCCGTCGCCGGCGACCGGGATCCGTCGCGGGCGCACTGGATGGAGCTGTTCTTCGACCTCGTGTTCGTTGCGCTGGTCGGGCAGCTCGCGCACGGGCTGCACACCGCACCGTCGTTCGGCACGCTCGCCGTGTTCGTCGCCCTGTTCGCGTCGGTCTGGTGGTCGTGGGTCAACCTGACCTTCGTCGTGGACGTGTCGCCGCAGCTCAGCGCGCGGCGGCTGTCGATCGTGATGCTGATCGCGATGTTCGCCGTCGGGGCGCTCGCGGTCGCGGCGCCGGAGGCGGTCGGCGACCGGGCCTGGCTGTTCGCGGCAGGCAACGCGCTGCTGCGGGTGCTGCTCCTGGTGGTGTGGATCGGCTTCTCCTGGTCGAACGGGAGGGCCTCACGGGTCCGCATCCTCGTCTACAACGGGCTGACCGCCGTGCTCTGGCTGGTGTCGATCGCCCTCCCCGCGCCCGCGAACTACGTGCTGTGGGCGGTCGCGATCGTCCTGGAGGTCGTGCTGCTGACCGCGACCTCCGGCAGCTGGGCGGCGATCGCGCTCGACCGGCTGAACGTCGAGCACCTGTCGGAGCGGTTCGGGCTGCTCGTCATCATCGTGCTGGGCGAGTCGGTGCTGAGCATCGTGGACGCGGTGTCCGGCGCCTGGACGCTCGCCGCCGGGCTCGTCGGGGTGCTCGGCCTGCTGTTGACCGCGGGACTGGCGTGGTCCTTCTTCCTGTACGGCGTCGACGTGATGGCGAGCGGGCTGGAGCGCCTGCTGGAGGCCGGAGACGCCCGCACGATCAGGGACACGGTCGCGTTCCTTCCGTTCCTGCTGCTGGCCGGGGTCACCGCGCTGTCCGGCGCGCTCGCCGAGGGGATCGCGCACCCGGGCGAGCCGCTGCCGCCGGCGCTGGCGGTGTCGCTCGGCGGCGGGATCGCGCTGTTCTATCTGACCAACGCGATCATCGCGCGCCGCTACGGCGACCCGTGGCGGGTCGTGCTGCGCTGGGCGACGCCGGCGGTCGGACTGTCCGCGGCGCTCGCGGTCGCGGCACTGTGGCTGCCGGCCGCGGCCGCGATCGGCTGCGCCGTGGTGATACTGGGGGTGGTCGTCGCGTCGGCGGAGGTCGCCTCGCGCTCGCGCCGGTTGCTCGAGGGTCGGGGTTCTGCGACTATTTACTAGCTGAACGTTCGTTCGGTAATTCGCTTCGAAGGAGCTGCGATGGCGGAGGCCTACCTCGTCGGCGGTGTGCGCACGGCGGTCGGACGCTACGGCGGAGCATTGGCGGGCATCCGGCCCGACGACCTCGCCGCGCTGGTGGTCGCCGAGGCCGTGCGCCGCGCGGGAGTCGACGGGTCGGCACTCGACGACGTCATGCTCGGAGCCGCCAACCAAGCGGGCGAGGACAACCGGAACGTGGCCCGCATGGCCGCGCTGCTCGCCGGCCTCCCGGACAGCGTTCCCGGCGTCACGGTCAACCGGCTGTGCGCGTCCGGCCTCAGCGCCGTCACCCTCGCCGGTCAGGCGATCCGCGCGGGCGACGCCGACCTGATCGTGGCCGGTGGCGTGGAGTCGATGACGCGGGCGCCCTGGGTGCAGGCCAAGCCGGCACGACCGTGGGCGAAGCCGGGTGAGCAGTTCGACACGTCCATCGGCTGGCGGTTCACCAACCCGCGATTCCTGGAGCGCGACAAGGCGACCTACTCGATGCCGGAGACCGCGGAGGAGGTCGCCCGCCTCGACGGGATCAGCCGCGAGGACGCCGACGCGTTCGCGCTGGAGAGCCACCGGCGCGCCGCTGCGGCGACCGACGCAGGGCGCTTCGCCGACGAGATCCTCCCGGTCACGACCCCGGCCGGGGAGGTCACGGCCGATGAGAGCATCCGCCGCGACACCGACGCCGCCGCCCTCGCTGCGCTGCGGCCGGTCGTCGCGGGCGGGAGCGTCGTCACCGCAGGCAACTCCTCGCCCCTCAACGACGGCGCGTCCGCCCTCGTGGTCGCGAGCGGCGACGCCGTGCGGCGCTACGGTCTCACGCCGCGCGCCAGGATCGTCGCCTCGGCGAGCGCCGGCGTCGCACCGGAGGTGATGGGGCTCGGTCCCGTCCCCGCGACCAACCGTGCGCTGGAGCGCTCCGGCCTGGAGCTGGGCGACATCGGCAGCATCGAGCTCAACGAGGCGTTCGCCGCCCAGGCCATCGCGTGCCTGCGCCGCCTCGGCCTGGACGACGAGGACGGCCGGGCGCGGGTCAACGCCGACGGCGGCGCGATCGCGCTCGGGCACGCGCTGGGGTCGAGCGGCGCGCGCATCCTGGTGACCCTGCTCGGCCGAATGGAGCGCGAGCAGTCCCGGTACGGGCTGGCGACGATGTGCGTCGGCGTCGGCCAGGGCGCCGCCCTGATCGTGGAGGCGCTGTGATGACGGCGCCGACGACCCTGCTCATCGCCGAGAGCGCCGACCGCGTGGTCGCGACGCTCAACCGCCCCGAGGTCCGCAACGCGATCGACCAGCGGATGGTGGACGAGTTGCACGCGCTCTGCGAGGACCTGGAGCGCGACCCGCGCATCCTCATCCTCACCGGGTCGGAGGGCGTGTTCGCCTCCGGCGCCGACATCGCCGAGCTGCGCGAGCGCACCGCGGCCGACGCCCGCCGCGCGATCAACGCGACGATCTTCATGCGCATCGCCGAGTTGCCCATGCCGGTGATCGCCGCGCTCGACGGCTACGCGCTGGGCGGCGGCGCCGAGCTCGCCTACGCGGCGGACTTCCGGCTCGGCACCACGCGGCTGCGGATCGGCAACCCGGAGACCTCACTCGGGATCATCGCCGCGGCCGGCGCGCTCTGGCGGCTGCCCCAGCTCGTCGGCGAGCCGCTCGCCGCCGAGATCACGATGGCCGGGCGCGTGCTGAACGGCGAGGAGGCGCTGGCCGCCGGGCTGGTGAGCGACCTGTTCGAGCCGGGCGAGCTGCTCGCCGGCGCGCACGCCCTCGCGGACCGCATCGCGAAGAACGACCCGCTGGCGACCCAGTACACCAAGCGCGTCCTCCGCGCGCCGCTGGGCGACCATCCCCGGGCCGAGCGGGAGGCGCAGGCCGTGCTGTTCGAGTCCCCGGAGAAGCAGCGCAGGATGACCGAGTTCCTGGAGAAGAGGCGGCGATGAGCGACGGCAAGAACGGTGTCCCGGAGCAGGTCGCCCTCATCGGCGGCGGCCGGATGGGCGCAGGCATCGCGCACGCGTTCCTGATGGCGGGCGCCCGCGTCGCCGTCGTCGAGCGCGACGACGCGTCTGCGGCCTCCGCCCGCGAGCGCGTAGAGGCCGCGATCGACGGCAGCGTGCGCCGCGGCGCGACGGCCCCCGCTCCTGAGCGCCTGATCGCCACGACCTCCTGGGACGCGCTGCGCGGCGCCGCCCTCGTCGTGGAGGCCGTGCCCGAGCTCCCCGAGCTCAAGCACGACGCGCTCCGCCGCGCCGAGGAACTCCTGGAGCCCGGCGCCGTGCTGGCGAGCAACACCTCCTCGCTGTCCATCGACGGCCTCGCCGAGGTGCTGCAGCGGCCCGCCGGCTTCCTCGGCATGCACTTCTTCAACCCCGTCCCGGCCTCCGCGCTGGTGGAGATCGTGGCCGGGCAGGCGACCGCGCCGGACGCCGTCGACCTCGCCACCGGCTGGGTGGAGGCGCTCGGCAAGACGCCGATCGTGGTCCGCGACTCCCCCGGCTTCGCGTCGTCCCGTCTCGGCGTGCTGCTCGGGCTGGAGGCCGTGCGGATGGTCGAGGAGGGCGTCGCGTCCCCCGAGGCCATCGACACCGCGATGACCCTCGGCTACAAGCATCCGGTCGGGCCGTTGCGGCTCACCGACATCGTCGGGCTGGACGTGCGGCTCGACATCGCGGAGTACCTCGCGAGCGAGCTGGGGCCGCGGTTCGAGCCTCCCGCGCTGCTGCGCCGCATGGTCGCGGACGGCCTGCTCGGCCGCAAGTCCGGGCGCGGGTTCTACGTGTGGGACGGCGACGCCGCGGGCGGAGCACCGCTCACGCGCGCTCCGGAGCCTCCACGATGAGGTTCGTGATGCGCACGGTGCAGAGCCGGTTGCCCTCCTCGTCGGTGAGGACGACCTCGTGCGAGGTGACCTTCCTGCCGAGCCGGATCGCCGTCGCGGTGCCGGTCACCAGACCGCTGCGCGCGGACCGGTGGTGCGTCGCGTTGATGTCGAGCCCGACCGCGCTGCGTCCGGGGCCGGCGTGGATCACGGCCGCCCACGAGCCGAGCGCCTCCGCGAACGCCACCGAGGCGCCGCCGTGCAGCAGCCCGAACGACTGGCGGTTGCCCGCCACCGGCATCGTCGCGACGACACGCTCCGCGGATTGCTCCAGGATGCGCACGCCCATCTTCTCGTCGAGCTCGCCGAGCTCGATCGTCCAGTCTTCATCGGCCACGGCACCAGCCTATGTCCGAACCAGCGGAGCGCCGTCGCTCCAGACCCTCCCGGGAGGAACCGAATCATGAGTCTGCCCAGCTACCTGCACGACCAGTGGTGGAGCCCGGCGTCCGACGAGGGCGCGGCGGAGGTGCGCGACGCCTCCACCGGCGAGCTCGTCGCCCACGTCAGTGCTGAAGGCGCCGACCTGGCCGGCGCGCTCGAGTACGCGCGCACCGTCGGTCAGGCCTCGCTCGGCGAGCTGACCTTCCACCAGCGCGCCGTCCTGCTCAAGCGGATGGCGCAGGTGCTGACCGAGCGCAAGCAGGAGCTCTACGACCTCTCCGCCCGTGCCGGCGCGACCCGGGCGGACTCGTGGATCGACGTGGACGGCGGCATCGGCACGCTGTTCACCTTCTCGTCGAAGGGCCGCCGCGAGCTCCCGAACGCGCAGGTGGTCGTCGACGGCCCCGCGGAATCGCTGGCGAAGGACGGCTCGTTCCTCGGGCAGCACATCTTCACCCGGCTGCCCGGCGTCGCCGTGCAGATCAACGCGTTCAACTTCCCGGTCTGGGGGCTGCTGGAGAAATTCGCGCCCTCGTTCCTCGCCGGGATGCCGACCCTCGCGAAGCCCGCGACGCCGACCGCGTACGTCGCGGAGGCGATGGTGCGCATCCTGGTCGAGTCCGGGCTGCTGCCCGCCGGCTCCCTCCAGCTCGTCTGCGGCGGACTGCCCGGGCTGTTCGACCACCTCCGGCTGGGCGACCTGGTCGCGTTCACCGGGTCGGCGTCCACCGCGGAGCGACTGCGCGCGCACGACTCGGTGCAGACCGGCGGCGTGCGGTTCACGAGCGAGACGGACTCCATCAACGCCTCGGTGCTCGGGCCCGACGCACTGCCCGGAACGCCCGAGTTCGACGCGTACGTCAAGCAGCTCGTGGTCGAGCTGACCGCCAAGGCCGGCCAGAAGTGCACGGCCATCCGCCGCGCGATCGTCCCGGCCACCGCGGTCGACGACCTGCTCGCCGCGGTGCGCTCGCGCATCGAGGAGCGCGTGGTCGTCGGTGACCCTCGTGCGGAGGGCGTCACGATGGGGCCGCTCGCCTCGCGCGAGCAGCGCACCGAGGTGCTGCGCCAGGTGGCGAAGCTGGTGGAGGCCGGCGGCGAGCTGGCCATCGGCGGGCTCGACCAGCCGAGCGTCCGCCGCGGCGACGGCAGCCTCGGCGTCGAGCTGGAGGGCGCATTCGTCGCCCCGATCGTGCTGCGGTTCGCCGACGCGCGCACCCCGGCGGCGCACTCCGTGGAGGCGTTCGGACCGGTCGCGGCCGTGCTGCCGTACGACTCGGCGGCCGAGGCGGCCCAGCTCGTCGCGCTCGGCGGCGGGTCGCTCGTGACCAGCGCGGCCACGCACGACCCGGACTTCGCCCGCGAGCTGGTCATGGCGACGGCGGCGTACAACGGCCGCATCCTGCTGCTCGACCGCGACGACGCGCGCACCTCCACCGGCCACGGCTCGCCGATGCCGCACCTCGTCCACGGCGGCCCCGGCCGCGCGGGCGGCGGCGAGGAGCTGGGCGGCATCCGCGCGGTGCTGAATCACATGCAGCGCACGGCGATCCAGGGCTCGCCCGACCTCCTCACGGCGGTGACCGGCGTGTGGCACGAGGGCGCCGCGGCCGTGACCGACGGCCCGCACCCGTTCCGCAAATCGCTCGCGACGCTGCGGATCGGCGACCAGGTGCAATCGGAGACGCGCCGGGTGACGCTGGACGACATCGAGACGTTCGCGACCTTCACCGGCGACACGTTCTACGCGCACATGGACGAGGAGGCCGCGGCCGCGAACCCGTTCTTCCCCGGCAGGGTCGCGCACGGGTACTTGCTGGTGTCGTGGGCGGCCGGCCTGTTCGTGGACCCGGCGCCGGGCCCCGTGCTGGCCAACTACGGGCTGGAGAACCTGCGGTTCCTGACGCCGGTCTCCCCAGGCGACAGCATCCGGGTGGCGCTGACGGCCAAGCAGATCACGCCGCGCGAGACGGACGAGTACGGCGAGGTGCGCTGGGACGCGCGCATCCTCAACCAGAAGGACGAGCTCGTCGCCTCCTACGACGTTCTCACCCTCGTCGCGAAGCAGTAGCCCTTCCGCCGAGGGGCACGTCGTTGTCACTTTCGAGCGCGAAAAGTGACAACGACGTGCCCCTCGCGTCAGGAACGGAGGGCGAGGGCGAGGATGGTGTCCGCGAGTTCGGTGGGCGGGACGGGCCCTGCGGGGTCGTACCACTCGGTGAGCGAGTTGATCATGCCGAACAGGAGGCGGGCGACGACCGCCGGGTCGGCGTCCACCCGCAGCGAGCCCTCGTCGCGGGCCTCGGCCACCAGATCCGCCACCGCGTGGTCGAAAGCCCGCCGGCGCTGCAGCGCGGCCCGCTCCACCTCGGTGTTGCCGCGCACGCGCAGCAGCAGCGTGACGTACGGGAGGCGGTCCGCCAGCACGAGCACGGCCTCGCGGAGCACCTGGGCCAGCCGCTCGGCGGCGGTCCCGGTGGTCTCCTCGGCGGAGCGCAGCGCGCCTTCCAGGCCGTCGAGCGCTTCGTCGAGCGCGAGCGCCAGCAGCTCGTCCTTGGAGGCGACGTGGTGGTAGATCGCCGACTTGGACAGCCCGAGCCGTTCGGCGAGCATCCCGATGGAGGTCGCGTCGTAGCCGTGCTCGTTGAACGCGGCGACGGCGACCTCGAGGATGCCGCGCTGGTCGTAGCCGGGCCGGCCCCGGCGCAGCGGCAGGGGCTCGGGCTCAGCCGTCCGGGTGTCGGTCACCCAGCAAGTGTGGCATGAACCCACCCGCCTCGCATATACTGAACGAACGATCAGTAAGTATTGATGGCAGTGTTCTCACGTCTCCCGCCTAGACATCGGTGTTCGAGATGACGTCCGCCAGCCGGTGCGCTGCCTCCTCCACGTCCGCGATGCCTGGCGTGGCCACGTAGCTGATCCGGAGGTGCGGCTGATTCTCCTGGCCGGGCAGGTAGTAGTGCGCCCCAGCAGTGACGGACACGTTTCGAGCGAGCGCACGGCCGGCAATCGTGACGCTGTCCATGCCAGGGGGAAGCCGGACCCAGAGATGGTATCCGCCATGAGGGCGCACACCGAGGGCCGAGGAGCCGAGTCCCCGTGCGAGAGCCCCGGCGGCCGTCTGACAGCGATCACGCAAGTGAACGCGCAGATCGCGCTGGGCGCCTCGCCACCCGGGCGAACGGACAAGCTCAAGAACTGCGTACTGGAGCACAGCCGGAACGACGAGCGTGTCGACCATCAGCGCAGCTCGAATCCGTTGATTGGCGGCGCCGCGCGCCGCGATGGCCGCCACCCTGATATTCGGGGAGGTGCACTTGGTCAAGGATCGCAGCAGGATGACCGTTCCGTTCGGGTCCTCTGTGATCAGAGGGGCGGGTTGGTCCGGAGCATCGGCATGGGTGAGCATCCGCGCGAAATCGTCCTCTATCACGAACGCCGAGTGCTGCCGGGCGATATCTCTGATCTGACGCTGCCGATCGGGAGTCATCGTCGTGGCGGTGGGGTTCTGATGCAATGGCTGGACGATCACGACGCGAGCCCGCGTGCGGGAGAGCGCTTCGTCGAGCGCGTCGGGCACCATCCCGTCGCCGTCCAAGGGTACGGGAACGGGGTGGAGCGCGGCGGCCTGGGCGGCCGCGATGATACCGGGGTAGGTAGGAGACTCCACGATGATCGGATCACCCGGCTGGGTGAGCGCCCGGACAGTCGTTGCGAGAGCGGCCTGGCCGCCGGGGGCAATGAGGACATCGCCACGCCCCAGCCCACCGCCGATCTCTGTCGCGAACCAGTCTCGGAGAGCGGGCACTCCGCCGATCGCGGGGCGTTCCCACACGTCCCGGCGCTTCGCGACACGGGACATGGCTGTAGTGAGAAGGCGCAGCGGCTGAAGGTTCGGATGGAGGTACCCGCTGCTGAGATCCACGACGTCTGGCCCGTGATCGCGCATGGCGCCCGCAAGGTCGGCGCCCATGAGCCGCCGAGGCACGCCGATCCCGCTCTCGCTCTCGCTGAAGTTCAGCGCGGTTTCCTGCCAGTCGTAATTGCCGACACGCTCATGCGGGAAGTGTTGAGCGCGAAAAGACCCTGCCCCGGGACGGGACTCCACCAGTCCGGAGTGCGCGAGGATCACCAGTGCCTGCGCAACTGTCGTGGCGCTCGCCTGGTAGCGCGTCACCAGGTCTCGCTGGGATGGCAGCCGTGTGCCGGCTGGCAGCGGCAAGAACTCCCTCGCGAGCGCGTCCGCGATGCGCACCGCCGCCGAAGTCCCTCCAGTGCTATCGTTGTTCATGAGACGCAATGATAGTGCTATCAACCACCAAGCACAGCCGCCACTGCTGACTGCCCGATCGCTCTGGGTGAGCGTCGCCTGCGGAATCGGGGCCAACCTGGTTTGGGGGCTGGCGTTTCTGCTCCCGGTGATCGTTGCCCCAACGGACTCGGTCACCCTGGCTATCGGCCGCTATCTGTGTTTCGGGGCTGTGTCGCTGGGCATCCTGATCGGTCGCCGCGGTCGGATGCTGACCGGGGTGGGCGCCCGAGAGTGGCGCCAGGCCGGCCTGTTCTCCCTGACCGGACACTTCGGCTACTACCTGTTGCTCGTGCTCGGCATCTTGTTGGCCGGGCCGACCATCGCCACAGTGATAATCGGTGTGCTGCCGGTGTCTGTCGCGCTGACCGGAAGCTGGATCCGGCGCGAGTTCGCCGTGTCACGGCTGGTGCTTCCATTGGCCCTCATCGCAGTGGGTCTCGCCGTCGTCTACGCCATCGAACTGGACTGGGGAAGCGGGAGCGGCCGCTCCGACATCCAGGTGATCGCCGGTGTCGGAGCTACGGTGCTGGCGCTGGCCCTCTGGACGTCGTACGCCGTGATGAACGCCCGCTTCCTTCGCGACCATCCCTCCGTGTCGTCGACGAGTTGGTCTACGTTGATGGGAGTCTGCGCGCTCGGATGGGGGCTTGCCGCCCTGCCGCTGGCGGCGGTGGCCGGAGGCATGCGACCCGCTGATCCGGGACCCGTCCTGGTGTCGAGTGTCGTGCTGGGCGTGGTCGTCTCGTGGTTCGGCACTGTGCTGTGGAACCGGGCATCAGCGATCCTTCCCGTCTCGATCGCGGGACAAATGGTGGTTCTCCAGGTCATGGCGGGTTTGGCCTACGTCTTCGTCTGGGAGGCTCGGCTCCCGCCGCTGATCGAACTGCTCGGCATGGCGTTGCTGATCGCGGGGGTGCTCGTCGCACTGCAGCGCACCCGCACCTGATCGCGCTGGCAGGTCTGGCATGAACCCACCCGCCTCGCATATACTGAACGAACGATCAGTAAGTATTGATGGGAGAGCTTGGTTCAATGGCGAACACGACGGAAGCCACCACCCCCACGGACGACGACGCCGCCGGCGAGGCGCTCTTCGAGCAGCTCATCGCCGCCGACTCCCGCATCGAGCCGCGCGACTGGATGCCCGACGCCTACCGGCGCACCCTGATCCGCCAGATGTCGCAGCACGCGCACTCCGAGATCATCGGCATGCAGCCGGAGGCCAACTGGATCAGCCGGGCGCCGAGCCTGAAGCGCAAGGCCATCCTGATGGCCAAGGTGCAGGACGAGGCGGGCCACGGGCTCTACCTCTACTCCGCGACGCAGACGCTCGGCATCACGCGCGACGAGATGACCGAGCAGCTCATCACCGGCGCCGCCAAATACTCCTCGATCTTCAACTACCCCACGCTGAGCTGGGCCGACATCGGCGCGATCGGCTGGCTGGTCGACGGCGCCGCCATCTGCAACCAGGTGCCGCTCTGCCGCTGCTCTTACGCCCCCTACGGCCGCGCGATGGTGCGGATCTGCAAGGAGGAGTCCTTCCACCAGCGCCAGGGCTTCGAGATCCTGCTGACGCTGATGCGCGGCACCCCGGAACAGCAGAAGATGGCGCAGGACGCCGTGAACCGCTGGTACTGGCCGTCGCTGATGATGTTCGGGCCACCGGACGGCGACTCCCCCAACTCGGCGCGGTCGATGGCGTGGAAGATCAAGCGGTTCTCGAACGACGAGCTGCGGCAGCGCTTCGTCGGGATGCTCGTGCCGCAGGCGGAGGCGCTCGGCGTGACCGTCCCCGACCCCGACCTGCGCTGGAACGACGAGCGCCAGGCGTACGACCTCGGCGAGATCGACTGGAGCGAGCTGCAGCGCGTCATCGCCGGCGACGGCCCGTGCAACGCCCAGAGGCTGCAGCGCCGCCGCGACGCGCACGAGGGCGGCGCCTGGGTACGCGAGGCCGCGGCGGCATACGCAGAGAAGAAGGCCCAGCAGACCCGGACCCAGGAGGTCGCCGCATGAGCGCCCAGCAGAAGCCCGCCCACGAAGTCTGGCCTCTGTGGGAGGTCTTCGTGCGCGCCTCCCGCGGCCTCAGCCACGTCCACGTCGGCTCGCTTCACGCGCCCGACGAGGAGCTCGCGGTGCGCAACGCCCGCGACCTCTACACCCGGCGCGGCGAGGGCGTCTCGATCTGGGTGGTCCGCTCCGACGCGATCACCACGAGCGACCCGGACGCCAAAGACGCGTTCTTCACCTCGCCGGAGGGCAAGAACTTCCGGCACGCCACGTATTACACGGAGAGCGAAGGGGTGAAGCACCTGTGACCGACCACGACTCGCACGACCACGACGAGCACGGCCACGTCGAGCTCAGCACCGTGACCCTGTCGGCCGAGTTCGTCGCCGACGAGGCCACAGCCTCCCCCGACGCCGCCGAGTACGCGCTCTGGCTCGGCGACGACTCGCTGGTGCTCGCCCAGCGACTCGGCTGGTGGATCTCCCGTGCGCCCGAGCTGGAGGAGGACGTCGCGCTCGGGAACATCGCCCTCGACCTGCTCGGCCACGCCCGCGCCCTGCTGCGCTACGCCGGCAGCGCCACCGAGCGGTCGGAGGACGACCTCGCGTACTGGCGCGACGAGCAGGACTTCCGCTCGGCGCACCTCTTCGAGCAGCCGAACGGCGACTTCGCGCACACGATCGTGCGGCAGTTCGCGGCCGCCCACTACCTCTACGAGCTCTACGAGCGGCTGCGCGCCTCCGAGGACCCGGTGCTCGCGGCGATCGCGGGCAAGGCGGTCAAGGAGGTCGCCTACCACTGCGACCACGCCGACCAGTGGGTGCTGCGACTGGCGCTCGGCACCGACGAGTCCCGGCGCCGCACGCTGACCGCATTCGACGACCTCTGGCCGTACGTGGCGGAGCTGTTCCGCGACGAGCCGCTGATGGACCGGCTGGAGGGCGTGGCCCCGCGGCCGTCGACGCTGCGCGACGCGTTCGACGCCGCCGTCGCGCCGATCGCGGTGGAGGCCGAGTTGGAGCTCCCGAGCACCTTCACCGCCGCAGGCGGCGGACGCGAGGGCCGGCACTCCGAGCACCTCGCACCGCTGCTCGCCGAGATGCAGGTGCTCACGCGCTCGCACCCCGGAGCGACCTGGTGACCGGGCACGCGGCCGAAGCGGGCCGGGCCTGGGCGGCCGCCGCCGCCGTGCTCGACCCGGAGGTCCCCGTGCTGAACATCGACGACCTCGGTGTGCTGCGCGAAGTCACCGTGACCGACACCGGGGTGGAGGTCGTGCTCACGCCGACCTACTCCGGCTGCCCCGCGATGGACACCATCCGCGAGGACGTCGTTCGCGCCCTCGCCGCCGAGGGCTTCGGCGACGTGCGGGTGAGTCTCGCGCTCGCCCCCGCCTGGACGACCGACTGGATCAGCGAGCACGGCCGCGCCGCGCTTCGCGACTACGGCATCGCCCCGCCTCCCGGCACCGGCCCCGTCCGGCTCACGCTCGCGATCAAGTGCCCGCGCTGCAGCTCGCTGAAGACCAGGGAGATCTCCCACTTCGGCTCCACTGCGTGCAAGGCGCTCTACGTCTGCGACGAGTGCGGCGAGCCGTTCGACCACTTCAAGGCTCTGTGAGGTTCCCCTGATGGCGCGTGCGCGATTCCACACGCTCGCGGTCGCAGAGGTGCGCCCGCTGACCGCTGCGAGCGTCGAGGTGACGTTCGCCGTCCCCGACGCCCTGTACGGCGAGTACGACTACCTGCCCGGGCAGCACGTCGCCCTCCGCGCGACGGTCGACGGCAAGGAGCTGCGGCGCAGCTACTCGATCTGCCGCCCGCCGTCGCCCGGCCGGATCAGCGTCGCGATCAAGCGCGACCTGGGCGGCGCGTTCTCCACCTGGGCGACCAGCGAGCTGCGCACCGGCGACCGGATCGATGTGATGAGCCCGCAGGGCACGTTCACGATCGACCTCGGCGCCATCGACGGCGTGCACATCGCCGGCATCGCGGCCGGGTCGGGCATCACGCCGCTGATGGCGCTGGCCTCCAGCGTGCTCGCGGCCTCCGACACCAGCTCGTTCACCCTCGTCTACACGAACCGCACGGCGATCGACGTGATGTTCCTGGAGGAGCTGGCCGACCTCAAGGACCGCTACCCGTCGCGCCTCGCGCTGCACCATGTGCTCTCCCGCGAGCAGCGCTCGGCGCCGCTGCTCTCCGGCCGGATCGACGAGGAGCGGCTGCGCACCATCCTCGACGCCCTGTTGCCGCCGGACACGGTCGACCAGTGGTTCCTGTGCGGTCCGTTCGAGCTGGTGCAGCTCTGCCGCGACGTGCTGGAGACGTACGACGTGCCGCGGTCCCGCGTCCACTTCGAGCTGTTCACGACCGGCGAGCCGGGCGAGGTCCGCGGCGACGTCGGGCACCCGGTCGTCGTGCACGAGGGCGAGAAGACGGCGGAGATCGAGTTCACGCTCGACGGCCAGACCTCCACGGTGACGACGCCGGTGGACGCGAACGAGTCGGTGCTCAACGCCGCGCTGCGGGTGCGGCCGGACGTGCCGTTCGCCTGCACCGGCGGCGTCTGCGGCACCTGCCGCGCGCGGCTGCTCTTCGGCGACGTGCGGATGACCGAGAACTACGCGCTCGAGCCGGAGGAGCTGGAGAGGGGCTACGTGCTCACCTGCCAGTCGCACCCGCTCACCGAGAAGGTCGCGGTCGACTATGACGTCTGAGTCGACCATGAATGCTGAGGAGGCGCTGTGATCGAGCTCACCATCCAGGACGACGTCGCGCATGTCACGCTGAACGCGCCGGAGCGACTCAACGCGCTCGGGCCCGACGACCTCCGCGCGCTCGACGCCGCCTACGCCGACGCCGAGGCGGCCGGGGTGCGTGCGCTCGTGCTGCGCGGTGAGGGGCGCTCGTTCTGCGCGGGCCGCGACATCGCCGGCGTCGACCCGGCGACCGACGACGTGACCGGCTACCTTGACGGGCTGGTGACGCCGCTGCTGCGCCGGATGAGCGGCTTCCCTGCGCCGACCTTCGCGGCGGCGCGCGGCGCGGCCCTCGGCGTCGGCCTCGGCCTCCTGGTCGCCACGGACGTCGTGTACGTGGCCGAGGACGCCAAGGTCGGCTCGCCGTTCGCCGCCTTGGGCGCCGCGCTCGACTCGGGCGGCCACTGGCTGCTGGTGTCGCGGCTCGGCCCGCACCGCGCGCTCGATCTCATCTACTCCGGGAAGCTGATCTCCGGGGCGGAGGCCGTGGCGGGCGGGCTGTTCAGCCGCGTGCTGCCCGCGGACGAGGTGGAGGCCGCCGCTGCAGAGGCCGCGAGCGCCGCCGCCCGCGGCGCGACCCAGGCGTACCTGGCGAGCAAGCGCATCGTCGCCGGCCTGCGCGACGGCGCCCTCGACCTCTGGTCGTCGGTCGCCGCCGAGAACGCTTCGCAGGCGGAGCTGCGCGACACGCACGACTACCACGAGGGCTTCGCCGCCTTCCAGCAGAAGCGCCGCCCGGTCTTCCGCGGCAACTGACTCCATCCGTTCCGGAGTTGTGTACGCGACACGCCGCGGCGGAGCGTACACAACTCCGGAAAAGGTGGAGGGGCGGCCGTTACGGAATGTGGCGGGCGACGTGCGGGGCGCCGAAAACGCATGCATTGTTGAGCGCATGACGCGGCAGATCCGATTCAACGCTTTCGATATGAACTGTGTGGCGCACCAGTCCTCCGGGATGTGGCGTCACCCTGAGGACCAGGCGTGGCGGTACAAGGACCTCACCTACTGGACGGAGCTCGCGAAGCTGCTCGAGCGCGGCACCTTCGACGGGATCTTCATCGCCGACGTCCTCGGCACCTACGACGTCTACGGCGGCAGCAACGAGGCCGCCATCCGGCACGGCGCTCAGGTCCCGGTCAACGACCCGCTCCTCCTCGTCTCCGCGATGGCGCTGGTCACCGAGAACCTCGGCTTCGGCGTCACCGCGGGCACCGCCTACGAGCACCCCTACCCGTTCGCGCGCCGGATGTCGACGCTCGACCACCTGACCAACGGCCGGGTCGGCTGGAACGTCGTCACCGGCTACCTGCCGTCGGCCGCGCGCAACATGGGCCACGACGACCAACTCCAGCACGATGACCGCTACGACCACGCCGACGAGTACCTCGAGGTGCTCTACAAGCTGTGGGAGGGCTCCTGGGAGGACGACGCCGTCATCCGCGACCGCGAGTCCGGCGTCTTCACCGACCCGGCGAAGGTGCACGAGATCGGCCACAAAGGCAAGCACTTCACCGTCCCGGGCATCCACCTGTCCGAGCCGAGCCCGCAGCGCACCCCGGTGATCTACCAGGCCGGCGCCTCCAAGCGCGGCATCTCGTTCGCGGCGGAGAACGCCGAGGCGATCTTCGTCGCGGCCTCCACCAAGGAGGGCCTCAAGGAGACCGTCGGCAAGCTGCGCGACGCTCTGGAGGCCGCAGGCCGCGACCGGTACTCGGCCCGCATCTACACGCTGCTCACGATCGTCACCGACGAGACCGACGAGAAGGCGCAGGCGAAGTTCGAGGACTTCTTGCAGTACACGAACGACGAGGGCGCGCTCGTCTTCATGTCGGGGTGGATGGGCGTCGACCTGTCCCAGTACGACCTGGACGAGCCGATCGGCAACGTCAAGAGCAACGCCATCCAGTCGGCGGTCGCCAACTTCCAGCGGCCGAACGCCGAGGGCGGCGAGTGGACGGTCCGCGACATCGGCCGCAACGGCGTCATCGGCGGCCTCGGCCCGTTCATCGTGGGCGGCGCCGTCAGCATCGCCGACCAGCTCCAGGAGTGGGTCGAGGAGACCGACGTGGACGGGTTCAACCTGGCCTACGCGATCACGCCCGGCACCTTCGAGGACATCGTCGAGTTCGTCATCCCCGAGCTGCGCAAGCGCGGAGCGTACCCGGAGGCCTATGCCGAGGGCACCCTGCGCAACAAGCTGCACGGCGCGGGCGACCGGCTCCCGGAGGGCCACCGCGGGGCGAAGTATCGGATCGGCGCGAAGGCCGCGTCGGCCTGACGCACTCCGCGCGGCCGCGGGTAGACGGCAAGGTCTGTCTCCCCGCGGCTCAGCGCACGCCGCACAATTCCCCCACGGCGGGCATGGGCTTCAAAGATGTCCGCCTACGCGGCGCCCGGGCGTGCGGGTAACACGCCCGGCGCCGCGGCCGTCCGTCCCGGCCGCAGGCCTCAGTGCGCGACCCCGGCCGCGTCACCCAGCAGCCGGTCGACCGCCGAGCGCGGGATGGGGATCCAGCTCGGCCGGTGCCTGGCCTCGTAGGTGATCTCGTAGACCGCCTTGTCGAGTTCGAACGCCGCCAGCAGCCCGGCGAACTCGTCCAGGACGTCCCCGGCCACGCTCGTGTAGCCCTCCAGGTACGCCTTCCTGGCGTCCGCCGCCCACCGAGAGGCGTCGATCGGGTCCTCGCGCCGGGCGAGCGAGCCGGCGACGTAGTCGAAGGAGCGCAGCATCCCGGCCACGTCGCGCATGGTCGCGTCGGGCAGGGCGCGCTCGGCGAGCGGCCGCAGCGGCTCGCCCTCGAAGTCGATGAACTGCCAACCGCGATCGGGCGAGAACAGCACCTGGCCCAGGTGCAGGTCGCCGTGGATACGCTGCAGCACCGGCAGCGGAGCCGTCGCGGCCCCTTCGTAGACCGACGCGATCGCCGCGCGCAGCGTCTCGACCTCCGGGACCTCCGTGGTGGTGATCGTGAGCCGCTGGAACATCCCGTCGAGCGCGACGCGCACGTCGTCGGGCTCTGCACGCTTGGTCGGCAGCACGTTCGCGAGCTGGCGGTGCAGCTCGGCCGTGCCCGCACCGAGTGCGAAGGCGCGCTCGGTGAAGTCCTCGCCAGCCTCGGCCGCACTGACTGCCAGCTCCCAGCCGTCCTCCGCGCCGGGGACGAAGTCCTGCATCAGCGCCAGCTCGCCGGCCGCGGCAGCGCCGTCGGGCGCCGGCCACGATCCAGTCAGCCAGCCGAGCAGCGCGGGCGTGCGCTCTGAGCCGCCGGCGGTCAGCGCGGCGAGCGTGGAGATGTCCGGATTCTCGCCGTCCTGCACCACCCGGAAGACCTTCACGAGCGCGAGCCGGTCGCTCAGCTCGGCGACGATGGAGGTGTTCGACTGCTCCGCCGAGAGCCGCCGCGACGACAGCACGGGGATGCGTTCACCGAGCGTGTGGCCGCCCGCGCGCGCGTGCTCGCCGTCCGCCGCCCCCGCTCCGGTCATCAGGGCCGCGAGCGCCGCGACGTACGCCTCCTCGACCGGGCCGTCGTAGAGGTACCGGCCGCCGGCCTCCCCCACGAACCCGGCCGGATCGCCGTCCCGGCGCACGCGCGCGACCAGTGGCACCTGGTACACGCGGGGCGTGCGGGGCGCGTCGTCGCAGAAGAAGTGCGTGATGATCCGGGAGCCGTCGTCCGCGCTCTCGGGCGCACGCTCCAGTTCGAAGGAGCCCAGGAGCCGCAGCCTCGGTTCGAACGCTTTGGTCGAGTACCAGCGCTGGCGGCGCATCCACGAGCCCACCAGCTCCGTCAGTTCCGTCATGCTCTGAACCGTACGCCTCTCACCTGGTTCCGACGATGACCCCCCTGGCCGCGAGGAAGGGGTACGGATCTATTTGCACGCCGTTCACCCGGACCTCCAGATGCAGGTGGCAACCCGTGGAGGCCCCGGTCGAGCCGACCTGCGCGATCGGCTGCCCGACCGCGACGTGCTCGCCGACCGTCACGCCGATCCCGCCGTCGCGGATGTGGCCGTAGGCGGTCTCGACGCCGCCGCCGTGGTCGATCAGGATGAAGTTCCCGTACGACCCGTTCGG
Organism: Leifsonia sp. NPDC056824; assembly: GCF_042789575.1. Taxonomy (NCBI): domain Bacteria; kingdom Bacillati; phylum Actinomycetota; class Actinomycetes; order Micrococcales; family Microbacteriaceae; genus Leifsonia; species Leifsonia sp. NPDC056824. The sequence continues at coordinate 141,187 of NZ_JBHUAV010000001.1, forward strand.
GCCGGCAGCGAGGATCGTGCCGGCCGCGGCGGCGACGATGGTCGTGCCGCAGGAGGCGCCGATGTCGTCGCCCGGGTGGAAAGGCGCCGTCCCGGCCGGGCGCGACGGCCGCGGGCCGAACGGGTCAGTCATCGGGCCGTGCACGGGGAGCGTCCACCCGGTGGCGATGGCGGACGGGTCGACGGTGAGCGCCTGCCAGCCCGTCCCGGCGGTGAGCACGGTGGGCAGCTGGGCGAGGGCGGCGGAGTCAGAGTCGACCTGCGCCTGCGCGTCGGCGACCGCCTGCTGGCTGGCGTCGACGTCGATGCCGGCGAGCGCGTCGGCCGCCTGCTTCGCCTGGCCGCTCAGGCTGGTCGCGGCCTTGGCGTCGGCCGCCGCATCGCGCAGCACGGTCGCCCGGTCGGCGGAGAGGGCGCGCAGCCGGTCCACGGCGCCGAGCTTCGAGAGGAGGTCGCCGTTCGTCCCAAGCACCGCCGCGAGCGGGTCGGACCCGAGGCCCTTCCAGCCGGCGGCCCGGATCAGCGCCGTCGCGAAGGCGGCGGAGGCGGCGGCTTTCTTCGTCGCGGCCTTCGCCTGCGCGGCGAGCGCGTCGGACGCGGCCTGCGCCTGGGCCTGCTCGCGCTGCGCGCCGAGGTTGGCGGTGGTGGCGTCGGCGAGCGTCTGCTGGGCGGTGGCCAGGTCGCTGGCGAGTTGCGCCGCCTGCTCGACCTGAGCGGTGTCGGACTGCACGGTGCCGCCGAGGTCGGGCGGGATGAGCAGCGGGATGTCGTCGATCGGGGCGGGGGTGGGTGCGGGGGTCTGAGTGGAGGTCTGGGTAGGGGTCGGGGTGGGCGTCGGCGTGCGGGTCGGCGTCGGGGTGGGCGTGGGAGTCGGGGTGGGGGTCGGCGTCGGTGTCGGTGTCGGCGTCGGTGTCGGCGTCGGCTTCGGCGTCGGGGTGGGTGTCGGCGTGGGCGAGGGTGTCGGAGGGGGTGAATCGTCCGGATCGGGCGGCGGCGTCGGCGTCGAGGTGGTGCAGTCCTGGCCCTGGCACTCGTCGGCCGAGGCCGGCAGCGGCGCGAGCACGAGTCCGGTCGCCAGGAGCAGCGCCGCCGCGTGGGCCAGCGCCCTCAGGACCGATCCGCCGTGCGGAGGCGGACCTCCCGCTGCGACCCCGCGGAGCCCGGCCGGGCCGCCGGCAAAGGGCAACGGGCCTGCCGCACGGAGGGCAGGATCAGGTCGGATGCGCCCTCGATCGCCGCGGCGCGGAGGTTCGCGTCGTGTCAGCAGTCTGAAGCGCGCCAACGCATCCCGCATGATCACGCGGGCCCCCGACGGGCGTCGGGTCGGCCCGTCCTTCGATCCTGTCACCCCGCCGGGCAGGAGGACAATCCCTCGTCAGGGGGTCGGATGCGTCTCACAGCCTGGGCACGCTAGCGTGAAGCCTTGTGACCGACAGCACCGAGACCATGCGACCCCGTCGTGCCACCCGCAAGTCCGGCTGGAAAGTCCTCCTCCGCGACGTCGTGGTCATCTTCGTCATCGCGGTGCTGGTCTCGTTCCTGATCAAGACGTTCGTCGCCCGCTCGTTCTACATCCCCTCCGGGTCGATGGAGAACACGCTGCAGATCAACGACCGGATCATCGTCAACGAGCTGCAGCCGTCGGTCTTCCCGCTCTCCCGCGGCGATGTGGTCGTGTTCAAAGACCCGGGCGGCTGGCTGCCCGCTGCGGCGCCGCAGACCGGAAACCCCGTCCAGCAGGGCGTCGGAGCCGTGCTCGACTTCGTCGGCCTCGGCGCCTCGGACAGCGACCAGCACCTCGTGAAGCGCCTGATCGGTCTCCCGGGCGACCACATCACCTGCTGCAACGCACTCGGTCAGATGAGCGTGAACGGCGTGCCGCTCAAGGAGCCGTACGTGCTGCTGCCGGCCGGGCAGCAGGCCGTTTCGGCCAAGCCGTTCGCCGTGACCGTGCCCGCAGGCAAGATCTGGGTCATGGGCGACAACCGGTACAACTCGGCGGACTCCCGGTACCACATGGACGACCCGACCAAGGGCTTCGTGCCGATGGGCGACGTGGTCGGTCGCGCCTTCGTGGTGAGCTGGCCGGTGAGCCACTGGAGCTGGCTGAGCAACTACCCCGAGACGTTCACCGGCACCGAGGTCAAGGGCAAGTAGCGCGCTACGCCTGCTCGGCCCGCCCCCGCCGCCAGTACCCCATGAACGCCACGCGCCCGCGGTCGATTCCGTGCCCGCGCACGAGGAGCCTGCGGAGCGTCTTGACGACCCCTGACTCCCCCGCGATCCAGGCGTAGAACCCGCCGGCCGCCTCCTCGGGGCTGTCCCACAGGATGTCCGCGTCCACGTCGACGTCCTCCAGCCGCTGCGCGCGTCCCGCCGCCGCCGCCGCGACCACGTCCGGATGCGCGCCCAGCCAGCCGGTCACGGCCGGGAGGAGGGCGCAGCCGTGCTCGCCGCCGTCGCGCGCCACCCAGGTGACCTCGACATGCCGCCCGATCCGCAGCGGGAGCGCGTCGGCCGCCGTCGGGACCTCGATGAACGCGCGAGCCGTGCGCGTCGGCGGCAGCGCCTCCAGGATCGACGCGATCGCGGGCGCCGCGGTCTCGTCGCCCGCGAGGAGCAGCTCGGTGGCCTCCCCCGGCCGCCAGTCGATGCCGACGCCGGAGTGCGGGCTGAGCGCGTCCGGCCCGATCACCACGAGCTCGTCCCCCTGCGCTGCGGAGGCCAGCCAGCGGGCGGCCGGGCCGCCGTCGCCGTGCACCACGAAGTCCACGTCGACGCGGCACTCGTGCGGGTCGACGTCGCGCACCGTGTAGGTGCGGAACGGGTTGCGGCGGTGCTCGGGCAGCGCGCGCCAGTGGCCGTACCAGTCGCCCGCGTCGAGCGGGCTGAAGCTGCCGCCGGACAGCGGGAAGACCAGCTTGATCCGCTGGTCCAGCCGCTCGGCGCCGAAGGTCTCGAAGTCGTCGCAGCCGAGGCTCACGCGCGTGAAGCCCGGGCTCAGCCTCCTGATCGCCAGCACCTGCGCGCGATACGGCCGGTACGCCGGACGCTCGGTCAGCAGCGGGGCGAGCACGGGCACAGCGGGTCCCTTCGGGGCCGGGAGCGGGGCGGGGATTCGAGTAAGGTAAGGCTACACTAACCAATTCGCCGAACGCTGGACGCCCCCGCCGCCCGCACAGTATCGTCGGGCCGTGACGATCGCGCACCACCACCCGCTACTCGGGAGGGACGCGCGCCTGGTCATCCTGATCACCGGCGTGCTCGCGGGCGCCGCCGTCGGCTTCCTGCACATCATCGACTACGAGCTCGGCAGCGACACCAAGCGCGAGCTCCTCAGCCCGCAGCTCTTCCTCTACGGCCCGGCCGCCGCGGGCGTCGGGTTCATCAGCGCGGCCGTGCACTACGCCTGGTTCGCCCAGGCCCGGCCGGGCGGCGTCCACTGGTGGCGGCACGTCTGCGCCACGGCGAGCGCGTTCGTGGTCGCGTGCGTCGGCTACATCCTGCTCTGGCTGACCACGCCGGCGACGTATCTCGGCTGGTTCAGCGAGCCGCTCGGGGCCGCCGTGGTGGCCGGGACCGTGGAGTACGTCGTCCACCGGCTCATCCTCGAGCGGCGGAATGTCGAGCGGCGGCCGCTCCGTTCGACGTCCGAGTGAACCGACAACCGATTCTCGAAAGGACCCACCCCGATGAAGTACATGATGTTCGTGATCACCGACTCCCAGCCGGACACCGAGACCGACGAGTCCGACGTCGACCTCTGGGTGGACCCGCTCGACGCCAGCGGCAAGCGGATCATCGGGGAGGTGCTGCAGCCGCAGTCCGAGTCGCGCGTCGTCCGCGTGCGCGACGGCAAGCGCTACGTGACCGACGGGCCCTTCACCGAGACCAAGGAGGTGATCTGCGGCTTCGACATCCTGGACGTCGAGGACCTGGACGAGGCCGTCGAGATCGCCTCCCGGCACCCGATGGCGCGCAATGGCCAGCTGGAACTGCGGCCCTTCATGGTCTGGGAGTGAACGCGACCCCTAGACTCGGCGCATGGCCGTCGTCCCGCTGCTGATCCTCGTCTTCTTCGTCGTCGCGCTGATCGACATCATCCTGCGCGACAGCAGTCAGGTGAAGCACCTGCCGAAGGTGGCCTGGATCTTCATCGTGATCCTGCTCCCGCTGATCGGCGGCGTCCTGTGGTTCGCGGTCGGGCGGGAGTACAGCGGCACAGGACACGGCGGCGCAGGGTACCGCCGCCCGCGGGGGACGTACGTCGTCCGCGAGCAGGCGGCGCCGGCGGCCCGGCCGCTGTCGACGGAAGAGCAGCTCGCCGCTCTCGAGCGCGAGATCGAGGACGATCGCATCCGGCAGCTGGAGGCCGAACTCCGCACCCGCCGCGACCCGGACCCGGACCCCACCCCCTCCTGACCACCGTCGAGGGGCACGTAAACGCCCCTAAAACGCGGTTTTAGGGGCGTTTACGTGCCCTTCGGCGTCAGAAGTCGGTGTGACCGAGGCGGGGTTCGGAGACGAAGGACGCGGTGGCGTCGGCGGCGGACTCCAGCTCCAGGATCACGAGCTCGTTGCGGCCGGCGCGGGTGACCGGCGCGGGGACGTGCAGCGTCTCCTGGGGGCCGCGGGTCCAGTAGCGGCCCAGGTTGAAGCCGTTGATCCAGGCGACGCCCTTGCCCCAGCCGGTGGTGTCGAGGAACAGCGTCCCCTGCTCCTCCAGATCGAAGACCGCGCGCGCGAACACCGGCCCGGCGAGCCGCTCCGGTTCGCGCTCCACATCGCCATCCGCGGCGCCCGCGGCGTCGAGCTCGGCACGCACGGCGTCCAGCGACGGCAGGCGCAGCGGGAGGACGCTCCAGCGCCGTAGCCCTTCGCCGTTCAGCCGGACCGGGCCGATCAGGCCCTTGGGCTCGCCGATCCGCGGGCCGTAGTCGACGCGGCCCTGGTCCTCCACGAGCACGGTGAGCGTGCCGCGGCTCGGTGACAGCGTGATCGCACTGTCGTGGTGGTCGCGGGCGAGCACGCCGACCCGGGTGGAGCCGACGAAGACGTACGCGCGGTCGCGCACCTCGCCGAACTCCAGCACGGCGGGCTCCGTCGTGTCGATCTCGGTGCGGTAGAGCCCGAAGCCTGCGTAGTGGTCGAGCGCGTCGAAGGTCGGGAGGTCGTCCGTGTGCCGCCAGTCGCCCAGCTTCGACGCGACCGCGAACAGCGGGACGGCGTCGAGGAACGGCACGCTGAACGCGGGCGCTGCTGCGGCCACGACGGGCTCCTCCGCGGGGACCGGCGCGTGCTTGGCGATCACGTCGCGGAACGCCCAGAACTTCTCGGTGGGCTCGCCCGCCTCATCCAGCGGGGCGTCGTAGTCGTAGCTGGTGACGATCGGCTGGTAGACGCCCTTGTCGTTGGCGCCGTTCGTGAAGCCGAAGTTCGTGCCGCCGTGGAACATGTAGATGTTGACCGAGGCGCCGAGCGCGAGCAGCTCGTCCAGGTCGGCGGCGGACTGCTCGACGGAGGTCGTGTGGTGGTGTGCGCCCCAGTGGTCGAACCAGCCGTCCCAGAACTCGGAGCACATCAGCGGCCCGGTCGGCTGATGCTCGCGCAGGGTGGCGAGCCGTTCGCGCGAACGGGAGCCGAAGGAGGCCGTCTTGAGCAGGCCGGGCAGCGAGCCGTTCTCGAGCATCGCCGGCTCCGGCTGGTCGACGGTCGTCAGCGGCACGGTGATGCCCGCACCCCGGAAGACCTCCACGAGGTGCCGGAGGTAGTCCTCGTCGTCGCCGTAGGCGCCGTACTCGTTCTCGACCTGCACGAGCAGCACCGGGCCGCCCTCCGTCACCTGCAGCGGGCGGACGATCGCGAGCACCCGCTCCAGGAACGCCGTGACCGCGGCCAGGAACACCGGCTCCGAGCGCCGGATGCCGACCGCCGGGTCGGTGAACAGCCACGCGGGCAGGCCGCCGTTGTCCCACTCGGCGCAGATGTACGGCCCCGGCCGCACGATCGCGTGCATCCCCTCCTCCTGCACCGTGCGCAGGAAGCGCGCCAGGTCGAGCGCACCCTCCGCGGTCCACTCGCCCGGCCGCGGCTCGTGGGCGTTCCACGGCACGTACGTCTCGACCGTGTTCAGGCCCATCAGCCGCGCCTTGCGGATGCGGTCGGCCCAGTCGTCGGGGTGGACGCGGAAGTAGTGGATCGCCCCCGACAGGATGCGGTGGGGACGGCCGTCGAGGAGGAAGTCGTCCCCGGCGATCTCGAACGTGCTCATGTGCTCTCTCCTCCCTCGGGCGCCCGCCGTCGCGCAGCGGACGCCCGAGGGCGATGGACGTGGTTACTTGCCGGAGACCGTGAAGCCCTGCTGGTTGCCGTAGCTCACCAGCGCCTTCTGCCAGGCCTGCAGGCCGGGGTTCAGGCTGGAGTTCGCGGTGTACGACTGGCCGACGGTGTCGCCGTAGATGCTGTTCGCGTAGACCTGGAAGGGCAGGTACTGCCAGCCGGTCGAGACGTTCTTCGCACCGTCGACGAGCACCTCGTTGATCTTCTGGCCGCCGAAGTACTCCGGGGCCTGGGCGAGGAAGTCGGACGAGTTCAGGTCCTTGGTCGTGGACGGGAAGCCGCCGGACTGCAGGAAGACCTTGATCGACGCCGGGTCGTTGTTCAGCCACTTCAGGAAGCCCGCGGCGAGCGCCTGGTTCTTGGACTGCTTGAGCACGACCTGCGCGCCGCCGCCGTTCTCCGCGTTCGTCGGCGTGCCGTCGTAGGTCGGGATGGGCGCGACGCGCCACTGGCCGGAGCCGTCCTTCACCGAGGACTCCAGCACGCCGGGCATCCAGGCGCCGGTGACCAGGGTCGCGATCGAGCCGTTGCCGAGCGCCTTGAACCAGTCGTCGCTCCAGCCGGGGACGGTGGAGAGCAGCTTGCCCTGCACCAGCTTGTCCCAGGTGCCCGTCCACTTCGTGGTGCCCGCGTCCTGCAGGTTGATCGACACCTTGGTGCCGTTCACCTGGAACGGCCGGCCGCCGGCCTGCCAGATCATCGAGGTGGTGAAGCCGGAGTCGCCCGAGTCGCTGGTGATGTACTTGGTCGGATCGGCCGCGTGCAGCTTCTGCGCATCCGCGACGTACTCGTCCCAGGTCTTGGGCACGGTCAGGCCGTACTTGTCGAAGACCGTCTTGTTGTAGAACATCGCCATCGGGCCGCTGTCCTGCGGGAGGCCGACGAGCTTGCCGCCGACGTTGACCGAGCCCCACGGGCCGGGCGTGTAGTCGCTCTTGAGCGAGTCGAAGCCGTACTGCTTCAGGTCGACGAGCGAGTCGGAGAGCGCGAACTGCGGGATGGCGTAGTACTCGACCTGCGCGACGTCTGGCGCGCCGGAGCCGGCCTTCACGGCGTTCTGCAGCTTGGTGTACTCGGTGGTGTTGGTGCCGGCGTTGACGAGCTTGACCTTCACCTTCGGGTAGGCCTTCTCGAACGCGGCGACCTGGGCCTCCGCGGACGGGGTCCACGACCAGTAGGTGATGGTGCCGCCCTGCTTGAGGGCCGCGTCGACGTCGGAGGCGCTGCCGCCGCCGGTGGAGCCGGAGCCCGACGAGCACGCGGCGAGCGAGGCGCCGATGACGGCGCTCGCGACGACGGCGGTCGCTACGCGGCGCAGGTTCCGTGAACGCAGGATGCGCTTCATGGTGGTGTTCCTTTCACTTCCTTGTGGGTGGGAGGGCGGTGCTGTGTTCACTGCTTGACGCTTCCGGCGGCCAGACCCGACTGCCAGTAGCGCTGGAGCACCAGGAACGCGGCCACGATCGGGATGATCGTGACGAGCGATCCGGTGATCACGAGGTTGAAGATCGGCTGGGCGCCGACCCCGGTCGCCTGCGCGCTCCACTGGCTCAGGCCGACCGTCAGGGGGTACCAGGTCGGGTCGCTGAGCATGATGAGCGGCAGGAAGTAGTTGTTCCAGGTGGCGACGATCGCGAACAGCGCGACGGTCACGACGCCGGGGGCGAGGAGGCGGAGCGAGATGGTGAAGAAGGTGCGGAACTCTCCCGCGCCGTCCATCCGGGCGGCCTCCAGCAGCTCGGTCGGGATGGCCTCGCTGGCGTAGGTCCAGATCAGGTAGAAGCCGAACGGGCTGATCAGCGACGGCAGGATGACCGCCCACGGGGTGTTCGTGAGCCCCACCTGGCTGAACATCAGGAAGGTCGGGACGGCCAGCGCGGTGCCGGGCACCGCGATCGCGCCGAGCACGATGGCGAAGACCGCGCGCTTGCCCGGGAAGTTGAACTTCGCCATCCCGTAGCCTGCGACTGTGGCGAGCAGCGTCGCCCCGCCCGCGCCGACCACGACGTAGAGGAGGGGGTTCCCCAGCCACTGCAGGAAGATCCCGTCGCGGTAGGTGAACAGCTGCGCGATGTTCTGGAAGAGGTTGAAGTCCTTGCCGAACCAGAGCCCGAACGACGAGTACAGGTCGGGCTGGCTCTTCGTCGCGTTGACGATCAGCCAGACCAGCGGCACGAACGAGTACAGCGTGAAGACGATCATCACGATGGTGAGCACGGTCGACTTGCGGGTGCGGCGGCCGGAGGTCGGCGCGGCTGCGCGGGCGGCGCGGTTGGAACGGGCGGCGGCGCGCGAGGGCGGCGTGCGGCGTTCGGTGAGCGCGGTCATCAGCGGACCTCCTTGCGCGAGCCCCGGAGCTGGACGACGTAGGCGATCACCGCGGTGATGACCCCCATCACGATCGCGACCGTGGCCGCGTAGTTGAACTGCTGACCGGCGAACGACAGGTTGTAGGCGTACATGTTGGGCGTGAAGTAGCTGCTGATCGCGTTGGGCGCGAGCTGCTTGAGCAGGTTCGGCTCGTTGAAGAGCTGGAAGCTGCCGATGATCGAGAAGATCGTCGCGATGACGATCGCGCCGCGGACGGCGGGGAGCTTGATGCTGAACACCGTGCGGAACGCGCCCGCGCCGTCGATCTCCGCCGCCTCGTACAGCTCGCCGGGGATGACGCGCAGCGCCGCGTAGAAGATGAGCATGTTGTAACCCATGAACTCCCAGGTCACGATGTTGCCGATCGAGCCCAGGATCCACTGCCCGGCCAGCGGAGCCAGCTGTGTACCGAGCAGGTGGTTGACGCTCGCGGTGAGGCCGAACTGGTCGCCGTAGATGAATCCCCAGATCAGCGCGGCGACCACACCGGGGACGGCATAGGGCAGGAACAGCGCGATGCGGAAGAACCCGGCGCCGTACAGCCGAGCCGAGTCGAGCGCGAGGGCTGCGACGAGCGAGAGGACGAGCATGATCGGCACCTGCACGACCAGGAAGAGCGCGACCCGGCCGAAGGATTCCCAGAACTTCCCGTCCTGCAGCAGCCCGATGTAGTTGTCGAGTCCGACGAACGCGTTGCCGCCGATGAGCTGCTGGCGGAACAGGCTGAGGTAGAGCGCGTAGATCACCGGCGCGACGATCATGAGGGCGAACACGACCAGGAACGGGGCCACGAAGGCCCAGCCTCGCCAGTCGCGGCGCGGACGGCGGAGGCGCCGCTGCGGGGATGCCGGCGGGGCGGCCGGCGTGAGGGACGTCGTTGTCATGGCCTTCCTCGGTGATTCGGTGCTCGCTGCGGCGTGCAGTGGTGTCCTGCGGTGTCGCGGCGGATGTTTACGTCAACATCTGGTTGCATACCCTAGCATGTTGACGTCAACATGTTGCAAGTCCCGTTACCGCCTCCGGGCTGTCGCGGCAGGAATCACCGCAGTCTTCACCAGAATGGGGAACCATGACCGAGTCGATCGCCGACCCGGCGCCCGCGCGCCGCGGCGGCCGCACCCGCGGCCCGTCCCTCGGCGACGTCGCCGCGCACGCCGGGGTCTCCACCCAGACCGTCTCGCGCGTCGCTAACGGCCTCACCAACGTGGAGGCCGCCACACGCGACCGCGTGCTGGCCTCCATGCAGGCGCTCGGCTACCGGCCCAACCGCGCCGCGCGGGCGCTGCGCTCCGGGCTGTTCCGCAACATCGGGGTCGTGATGTTCACGCTCTCCTCGTACGGCAACATGCGGACACTCGACGCGATCGCCGGCTCGGCCGCGACCGCCGGCTACTCGATCACCGTCGTGCCGGTGGAGCGTCCCACTCAGCAGGACGTCAGCGTCGCCTTCACGCGGCTGCTGGAGCAGGCGGTGGACGGCATCATCATCGTCATCGAGGCCCACATCGTCGACCGCGCCGACGTGGAGCTGCCGTCCGGCCTGTCCGTCGTGGTCATCGACTCCACCGAGCGGCCCGACTACCCGCAGGTGGACACCGACCAGGCGGAGGGCGCGCGCCAGGCCACCGAGCACCTGCTCTCGCTCGGCCACGAGACCGTCTGGCACATCTCCGGTCCGGCCGACTCGTACTCGGCCGCGCGTCGCGAGCAGGCCTGGCGGGACACGCTGGCGGCCGCGGGGGCCCCGGTGCCGGAGGTGTTCCGCGGCGACTGGTCGACGACGGCCGGGTACGGCTACGGGCGGGAAATCGCCGCGCGCCCCGAGATCACCGCCGTCTTCGCCGCGAACGACCAGATGGCGCTCGGCGTGCTCCGCGCGCTCCACGAGGCCGGCCGACGGGTGCCGGCCGACGTGAGCGTGGTCGGCTTCGACGACATGGCGGAGGCGGACTCGTTCTGGCCGCCGCTGACCACCATCCACCAGGAGTTCGAGGCCACCGGCCGCCGCGCGGTGGAACTGCTCATCGCCGAGATCGAGGGACGGCCGGAGCCGGTGCGCTCGTCCGTCCTGCCCACCCACCTCGTCGTCCGCGCCAGCAGCGGCCCCGCGCCCACCCTCCCGTCGCCGAAGGGCACGTAAACGCCCCTAAGACCGCGTTTTAGGGGCGTTTACGTGCCCCTCGGCGGTCAGTTCGGGCGCGGTGCGGAGGAAGTCGGCCCAGGTGAGGCGGCCGCGCCGGGCGGCGGCGCCGGCGAGGTTGGCGTCGGCGCGGTAGGCGGCGCCCACTTTTCCCGGCAGGCCGAAGCGCACGAACCGGCGACGGAGGCCGCGCGCGTCGGCGTACTGATGCAGCAGCTCCTCCGCCTCCAGCACCTCCGGTCCCGCGATCTCACCGGCCAGCCCCGCCGGCGACCCCTCCGCCAGCTCGGCCAGCCGTTCGGCGACCTCCGCCGCGTCCACCGGCTCGAAGCGGATGCGCGGCGCGGGCGCCACGGGCAGCTTCGTCATCCCGGCCGCCATCCGCAGCACGAGCTGGTGGACCTGCGCCGCCCGCAGCACGGTCGACGGCACCGCCGACGCTGCGAAGATCGCCTCGACCTGCTCCTTCGCGCGGAAGTAACCGATCGGCATGCGTCCGGCGCCGACAACCGAGAGGGTCAGGATGTGCCGCACGCCCGCGCGTTCGGCCGCGGCCGTGACGTTCGCCGCCGCCACGTCGTCGCCCTTCGCCGCTCCAGCGAGGTGGACCACGACCTCCGTGCCCGCCATCGCGACGTCGAGGCCTGCGCCGGTCATCACGTCGCCCACGACGTGATCCGCTGCGCCCTCCACCGCGTGCCGGGTCAGCACCCGCACCATCGCTCCGCGCTCCTCCAGCAGCGGTACCAGCCGCCGCCCGATCGTGCCGCTCCCGCCGGTCACGAGAATCCGTCCGTCCATGTCGCCCTCCTGTCACATCGAGGCGCACTGCCTCGTCGATAGGGTGACGAGCAGGTGACGGAGGATGTGACATGACCGAGGACGACGACCGGTTGACGGCTCGTTTCGAGGCCGCGCGGCCACGGCTGCGCGCGATCGCGACCCAGCTGCTGGGCTCGGCGGCCGACGCCGACGACGCCGTCCAGGAGGCCTGGCTCCGCCTCCGGCGCACCGACATCGCCGCGATCGAGAACCTCGACGCCTGGCTCACCACCGTGGTCTCACGGGTCTGCCTCGACCAGCTCAAGAGCGCGCGGCGCACCAGGGAGCGGTCGTGGGAGGTCCTGCCCTGGCGGGACGAGCCCGTGTCCGACCTCGGCGACCCCGCCGAGCTGGCGGCGCTCGGCGACCGGGTGAGCGTCGCGCTGCTGGTCGTCCTGGAGACGCTCTCGCCCGCCGAGCGCCTCGCCTTCGTGCTGCACGACGTGTTCGGCCTCCCGTTCGAGGAGGTCGCCGAGGTGCTCGACCGCTCCCCCGACGCCGCGCGCCAGCTCGCCTCCCGCGCCCGCCGCCGGCTCCGGGACGCGCCCCCGCCCGCCCGCCAGGCCCGGCGCGAGGAGCGCGGCGTGCTCGATGCCTGGCTGCGCGCGGTGCAGGAGGGCGACCTGTCGGCGCTGCTGGCACTCCTGGACGACGGCGCCGTGCTGCACGCCGACTACGGGCGCGGGCGGCTGCAGACCCTCGTCGGCGCGACAGCCATCGCCGAGCAGGCGACCCTCGCGGCGCGCCTCGCGCAGACCTCCGTCCCGGTCCTCATCGACGGCCGGCCGGGCGTGGCCGCCGTGGTCGACGGCAGGGTCGTGTCGGTGATGGCGTTCGACATCGCCGGCGGCCGCATCCGCGGCCTGGACGTGCTCTTCGACCCCGCCCGCCTCGCGAGCACCCGCCTCTAAGCGCGCTCCCCCGCGCCCGAGGGGCACGTTGTTGTCACTTACGCGCGCGAAAAGCGACAACGACGTGCCCTTCGACGGTCAGGTTGCGCGCTCGACGACCTCGAAGCGGTTGCCGTCCGCGTCCCGCGCCTGGAACATCGCGGGGACGCCGGGCCAGCGCAACAGCGCCCCCACGTCCACTCCGCGCCGGGTCAGCTCCTCGTGGGTGGCCCCCGCGTCCGCGCTCTCGAACCGGATGCCCGTCTCGATGCCGGCCGGGACGTCCTCGCTCGCGACCACGAGCGACACCGACACCGCCGATCCGGGCGGAGCCAGCATGATCCAGCGCCCTCCCGTCGGCAGCGGCGCGTCCACGCGCACCTCGAACCCGAGCACGTCCCGGTAGAAGGCCAGCCCCCGGTCCTGGTCCCCGACCGGAATGCCGATGGTGTTCACCCCGATGATCCCCGTACCTGTCATGCCCGCATCCTCCTCCTGCCACCCCACCCCTGTCACCCGCGGCCTGTCACCCGCAGCCAACGGAGGAGATCCCTCCCCCACACCCCCGGATCTCATCCGCTCACTGCGTTTCCCGGGCGCGTCGGCCCGGAAGTCCTCCGTTACCGCATCACCAACGGGCGTACCTCGATCCCCCCGTGCCCCTGCCGAGCCTCCGCAAGCGAGCTCGCCAACGCGACCGCCTCCTCCTGACTCTCCGCCTCGATCAGGTAGAACCCGCCGACGACCTCCTTGGACTCCGAGAACGGCCCGTCGGTGGGCCGTGGCTCACCGTCCGGGCCGGTGCGGACCGTCATCGCCGTGGACGACGTCTGCAGCTCCCCCGCAGCGCGCACCCCCGTGCCCGCCTTCTCGTTGAACGCCCGGTGGGCCTCGTCGACCGCGGCGCGCCCCTCCTGGTCGAGCGCGTCCCAGCGACTCTCGTCGCCGTAGATGAGGATCAGATAGCCGGTCATGTCTCTCCCTTTCGTGGATGCCGAACACCTGGACGTCGAACGGGCGGAGCCGTTTTCGACAGCGGATATACTGCTGACGTCCGGCCGTCCAACGGCCCGGTGCTCGAAAAATGGGCACGAAGCCGCGCTCGGCGAAACAGCAGCGCGCGAGACACATACGGATCATCGCATCTCCGTTCCCGTCTCGAAAGGCACCGTCATGCCCTCCGTCTCCGCGCACGTCGCCACCACCCTCGCCCGCCACGTCGACCAGGTCTTCGGGGTGATGGGCAACGGCAACGCCCACTTCCTCGACGCCATCGAGCGCCAGGGGCGGGTGCCGTACACCGCCATGCGCCACGAGGCAGGCGCGGTCGTCGCCGCCGACGCCTACCACCGCGCGTCCGGCAGGCTCGCCGCCGCGACCGCCACCTACGGCGCCGGGTTCACCAACACCCTGACCGCGCTGGCGGAGGCCCGCCAGGCGCACATCCCGCTCGTCCTCGTCGTCGGCGACGAGCCGACCTCCGGCCCGCGCCCATGGGGCGTCGACCAGATCGCGCTGGCCAGCGCGGTCGGTGCTCGCACCTACACGGTCGGCCGCACCGACGCCGCGGCGACCACGGCCATCGCGGTCGAGCACGCGCTCACCTATCGCGTCCCCACCGTGCTCGCGATCCCCTACGACGTCGCCACCCGGGAGGCCGGCCCGGTGCCCGAAGCGCCGGCGCCCGCCCTCCCCGCACCCCTCGCCCCCACTGGGCCGTTCGCGCGCGGCGCGATCGTGGACGCCGCCGCAGCGCTCGCGGGCGCCGAGCGGCCGTTCCTGCTCGCCGGCCACGGCGCCTGGATCGCCGGCGCCGGCGACGCGCTCGGCGCCCTCGCCGACGCGACCGGCGCCCTCACGGCGGGCACCGCGCTCGGCCGCGGCGTGTTCCCCGACGCCCGCTACGACCTCGGCGTGACCGGGGGCTTCGGCGCGGAGGGCGCGATGGAGGCTGTCCGCTCGGCCGACGTCGCGGTCGTCTTCGGCGCCTCCCTCAACCAGTTCACGATGCGCTTCGGCGACCTGTTCGCGCCCGGCACGCGCGTCATCCAGGTGGATGTCGCCCCCGCCGCGACCCACCCGAACGTCGGCGCCTTCCTGCGCGGCGACGCCCGCGTGGTCGCCGAGGCGCTGCTGGAGGAGCTGCGCACGCTCGGCGCCGCACCCTCCGGCTGGCGCGAGTCGGCCGACCTCCCGGCACTCCGTGAGCGCCCGGCCGGCGACGGCTTGGCCGCGGACGGCCGCCTCGACCCGCGCACAGCCGCGGCCCGCATCGGCGAGCTGCTGCCCGCCGACCGCGTCGTCGTCTCCGACGGCGGCCACTTCATCGGCTGGGCGAACATGTACTGGCCCGTGGCCTCCCCGGACCGGATGATCATGGTCGGCACCGCCTACCAGTCGATCGGCCTCGGCTTCCCGAGCGTGGCGGGCGCCGCGCTCGCCCACCCGGAGTCGACGATCGTGCTCACGACCGGCGACGGCGGCGGCCTGATGGCCCTGGCCGACCTGGAGTCCGCGGTGCGGGTCGCGGGCGGCCGCGGCCTCTGCGTGGTCTGGAACGACGCCGCCTACGGCGCGGAGGTCAACCTCTACGGCCTGAAGGGCCTCGCCCAAGGCCCGATGCGCATCCCGGAGGTCGACTTCGCCGGCCTGGGCGCCGCGGTCGGCGCGGAGGGCGTCGTGGTGCGGACGCCCGAGGACCTGGAGGCGCTGGCCCGCTGGGCGGCGCGCCCGATGGCCGACCGGCCGTTCCTGGTGCTGGACCTGCGCATCTCGGGGGACGTGGTGGCGCCGTATCAGGAGGAGATCATCCGGGTGAACTCCTGACCGCTCGCCCTTCCCGTCTCCGTCGCACGGCGGGCGATGTGTGAGACTGACCACCCGGAGTGACGGCGAGGAGACGACGTGGTTGTCGGTGGCGATGTGCAGGAATCGACGGATTCCGGGTGGCGACTCGGAACCGTGCGCGTGAGCCGGATGGGCTTCGGGGCGATGCGGCTTGCCTCCGCCGCGGCGTTCGGACAGGGACCGAGCCGGGATCGCGCCGAATCCATCGCGGTGCTGCGGCGCGCCCGCGAGCTGGGCGTCACCCATTTCGACACGGCGGCGTTCTACTTCTCCGCACTGCGATCGGCGAACGAGTTGATCAACGCGGCGTTCCCCGACCAGCCGGACGATCTCGTCATCGCCACGAAGGTCGGCCCGGCCCGGAACGCGTCCGGCGAATGGGCCGATCCCGCCCGCCCGGATCAGCTGCGAGGGCAGGTCGAGGAGAACCTGCGCCAACTCGGTCGCGACCGGCTCGACCTCGTCTATCTGCGGGTGTTCGGCGCAGGCTCCGTCGGTGAGCATTTCGGCGCCCTCGCGGAGCTGCAGACCGAGGGCCTGATCGGCAATCTGGGTCTCTCGAACATCTCGACAGCGCAACTGGCGGAGGCCTCCGGTATCGCCGCGGTCGTCAGCGTCCAGAACCGCTTCGGGTTGGACCAGCGCACCCCGGAGGCACTGGCCGTCCTCGACGAGACCACGCGCCGAGACATCGCCTTCGTGCCGTATTTCGCGATGGCCGGGACGGGCGGGGAGCGCGGACGCTCCGCGGAGACGAATCCTGTTGTGACGGACATCGCGCACAAGCACGGCGCGAGCCCGTCGCAGATCAGGCTCGCCTGGACCCTCCACCAAGGCCCGAACGTCTTGGCCATTCCCGGCACCGGCGACCTCGCGCACCTCGAACAGAACGTCGCCGCTGCGGGCATCCGCCTCAGCCGCGAGGAGCTCGACAGCCTGGAAGCCGTCCGCTGAGCCTCGGCCGTCACCGCGTCCCGACGATCGGCGAGCGCGCCTGCTCGGCCTCGTGGTCCGGCCCGAGCGGGATGCCGGAACGGTCCCGCAGCAGCAGCGTCGCGATGAGCCCGACGACGGTCATGCCCGCGAGGTAGAGCGTCACGGAGAACGTCGTCCCCGTCGCCTGGACGAGGGCGGCCGCGATCGTCGGAGCGAACGCGCCGCCGAGGATGGCCCCGATCGCGTACGAGATGGAGACCCCGGAGAACCGGATCGACGCCGGGAACAGCTCCGCGTAGTACGCCGCCTGCGGTCCGTAGGTGAGGCCGAGACCGACGGTGAGCACCGCGATGCCCGCGAAGAGCGACCAGACGCTCCCGAGGCCGACCAACGGGAACAGCAGGAGCACGCCGCCGAGCTGCACCACCCAGCCCAAGAGGTAGGTGCTGCGCCGCCCGATCCGGTCGCTCAGCCGGCCCGCGAACCAGGTCGACAGCAGCCAGGTCACGGCCGATCCCGCCACCGCCCACAGCACCGGGCCGCGATCGAGGGCGAGCGGCCCGTCCGGGTTCGTCGCGTAGTTCTGGATGTAGCCGCCGGTGGTCATGTAGCCGACCGCGTTGTTGCCGGCGAAGATCAGGGCCGCGATCACGACCAGGGGCAGGTGCCGGCGGAACAGCTGCGCGATCGGCGTCCTGGTCTGCTCCTTGCGCGTGGCGATCTCGCGGAACACCGGGCTCTCCTCGACCTTCCGGCGGATGTACTGACCGACCAGGATGAGTGCGACCGACAGCAGGAACGGCACCCGCCAGCCCCACTCGAGGAAGGCCTGGCCCGGCGCGATCACCGCCATCAGCGCCATCGTCCCCGACGCGAGCAGCAGCCCGAGCGGGACGCCGATCTGCGGCGAGACCCCGAACAGCCCGCGCCGTGCGGTCGGCGCGTGCTCCACGGCCATCAGCACGGCGCCACCCCACTCGCCGCCGGCGGAGACGCCCTGCACGATGCGCAGCAGGATCAGCAGGACCGGCGCCGCGATCCCGATCGAGGCGTACGTGGGCAGCAGACCGACGAGCGCTGTCGCGACACCCATCGTCACGAGCGTGAGCATCAGCACGAGGCGCCTGCCGTGCCGGTCGCCCAGGTGGCCGGCGATGAAGGCGCCGAGCGGCCGGAACAGGAAGCTGACACCGACCGTGAGGAACGCGAGGATCGTCGCGAACTGCGGCCCCGCCGGCTCGAAGAACAGCTCTCCGAAGACCAGCCCGGCCGCGGCCGCATACACGAAGAAGTCGTACCACTCGACGGTGGTCCCGACGACGGTGGCGAAGACCACCCTCCGCCGGTCGGTGGCGGCCGCGAAGCTGCCGGTCGGAGTGAGCGCGGCCTCCGCCACGGGGCTCGGGGGCGTGTGATCCGGGAGGCTCATGCTGCGAATGCTCCTTCGTGCGACGTCGTCGTCGAGTCGAGCCGATCTGGCTCAGCGTTCCCCGATTGTATACGGTTTCATGTCAGATTTGAACAGACGATTCCCTGGGTCGCCGCCGGGCGTCCGGGATGCGAAAGAATGGGCGCATGGCGAGCACACCTGACGACGCGGGAGCACCGGAGGCGACCGACGTCGGCACCCCCGCCCCGCACTCCCAGACGCTCTCCCGCGGCATCCGCGTGCTGGAAGCGCTGGCCGACGCCGACCGCCCGCTCACCATCGCCGAGCTCGCCGCCGCGCTCGGCGTGCACCGCTCGATCGTCTACCGCATCCTCCGCACGCTGGAGGACCACGGCCTCGTCGTCCGCAACCCCGCGGGAGCCGCACTGCTCGGGCCGCGCATGGCGACCCTCGCCCGCGCCGTGTCCCGCGACCTCCAGTCCGCGGCCGTCCCGGAACTCGGCGCGGTCGCCAACGAGCTCGGGATGACCGCCTTCCTCGCCGTGCTCGACCGCGGCGAGGTCGTCACGCTGGTCAGCATCGAGCCCTCGCACGCGCACGCCGCCGTCGCGCAACGGCCGGGCAGCCGGCACCCGATCACCACGGGTGCGCCGGGCATCGCCCTCCAGTCGGTGCTCACCGAGGCGCAGTGGGGCGAGCTGCCCGACGGTCACCCGCGCGAGGAGGCGATGGAGGCCCGCGGACGCGGCTTCGCGACCAGCCACGACGAGGTCATCCCCGGCCTGGCGTCGGTGGCGGTCCCGCTCGTCGTGAACGGCCAGCCGCTCGCCGCGCTTGCGGTGGTGTACGTGGCGAACGGACGGGACGTGGCCGCGATCGGCGCGCGGCTCGGCCGGGCGGCGGCGACCGTCGCCGGCGAGCTGCGCTGAGCTACGAGCTGCGCTGAGCCGCCGAGCTGCGCTGAGCCGGCCGGCGGCCACGCGTCAGACGGCCGCGGCCTTCTCCGCCGCCTCCACCCGCAGGATCGGCGCGAAGAACTCCCCCAGCTCCGCAAACCTCGCCAGCGGCAGCACCTCCGCGACGTACTGATCCGGCCGCACGACGACGATCACGCCGCCTCGGTCGATCCCGCGCACGTCGAACACGTCGTCCCCCGGCGCCGTCGCGTACACCTTCTCGTAGTCGATCACCTCGAACGGCCCGGTCCGCGGGAGGAACGCCCCCGGCACCCGGCCGAGGTCGACACCGGTGTGGTCCTGCTGGTAGACGACCTTCACGTCGAACCAGGCGTCGACGTCGCCATCGCGCGGGGTCGCGGCGAGCGGCGACTGCGCGGAGGTCGTGAGCCAGTCCGCGAACGCCGGCACCAGCGCGCCCTCCCCGGCCGCCGCCGCGTCGGCGAACACGTAGATGCGCCAGCGCCCGTCCGCCGTCGCGTGGTGCCCGAGGTGCACCGGGTTGGCGTCGCAGACCCGCTCCACGATCGCGGACTTGAACCGCTTGCCGATCGGGAAGCCGGTCGCGAGCTCCTGGTGATCCGGCTCCCCCACGATCAGCGACGGCGCGTACTCGGTCAGGAACCCCGCGGGGAACTCCGCCGTGCGCACGTAGAAGTCCTCCAGCTCGGACGGGTCCTTCAGGTCCTCCGGCTTCGTGGCCATCAGCGTCGACCACTCCTTGTCGAAGTCGATCAGGTTCTTGGCGACCACATGCCGCTCCGCCGAATAGGTCGCCAGCAGCGACTCCGGGCTGCGGCCCTGCAGCACATGGCCGAGCTTCCAGCCGAGGTTGAAGCCGTCCTGGATGGAGACGTTCATCCCCTGCCCGGCCTTCGCGCTGTGCGTGTGGCAGGCGTCGCCCGCGATGAACACCCGCGGAGTGCGCGACCCGAGCGCGTCGAGCGGGACGTCGTCGAACCGGTCGGTCAGCCGGTGCCCGACCTCGTACACGCTGTGCCAGGCGACGTTGCGCACGTCGAGCGTGTAGGGGTGCAGGATCTCGTTCGCCTTCGCGATGATCTGCTCCATGCTCGTGGCGCGCACCGCGCCGTGGTCGTCGTCGGCCACCGAGCCGAGGTCCACGTACATCCGGAACAGGTGGCCTCCCTCGCGCGGGATGAGCAGGATGTTGCCGTACTCCGACTGGATCGAGCACTTGGTGCGGATGTCGGGGAAGTCGGTGACGGCGAGCACGTCCATCACGCCCCAGGCGTGATTGGCCTGGTCGCCGGCCAGGGTGCAGCCGATCGACTCGCGCACCTTGCTGCGTGCGCCGTCGGCGCCGACCACGTACTTGGCGCGGACCACCCGCTCCTCGCCCGTGTTCTCACCCACGGTGCGCGCGAGCGTCACGACGACCGGGTACTCGCCGCCCTCCTCGACGCGCAGGCCGCGGAACTCCCAGCCGTAGTCGGGCCGCATCCGCGTCGGGCCGTTGGTCATGAACTCGGCGAAGTAGTCGAGCACGCGCGCCTGGTTGACGAGCAGGTGCGGGAACTCGCTGATCCCGGTCGGGTCGTCGACCGCCCGCGCGGCCCGGACGATCCGGGTGGGGTCGGCCGGGTCCGGCTTCCAGAACGCCATCTCGGTGATGCGGTAGGCCTCGGCGGTGATCCGCTCCGCGAACCCGAACGCCTGGAAGGTCTCGACGCTGCGGGCCTGGATGCCGTCCGCCTGCCCAATCTCCAGCCGCCCGCCGCGGCGCTCCACGAGCCGGGTGCTGACGCCGGGGAACTGCGCGAGCTGCGCTGCGGTGACCATCCCGGCCGGCCCGGAGCCGACGACGAGCACATCCATGACCTCCGGCAGCTCGGGCGACCAGGCCGGTCCGACCGCGGGCAGCACATGCGGGTCGCCGGACACGTAGCCGTGGTGGTGGAACTGCATGGGGAGGCTCCTCACATCGTCGTGATCATGTGTTCTATATCCGAACAGCAGGTTCGGATTCCGCACATCCAGAATAGGACGCGCGACGACGACCGGCAAGCACGGCGAACCGCGCGCGACCGCGAAGGAGGGAGTGAAACGGAGCCGACTGCGAGGTTCGAACTCGCGACCGCTCGCTTACAAGGCGAGTGCTCTACCAGCTGAGCTAAGTCGGCGGAAAAACGACGGGACGCCCGTCGCGAACCATCCTAGAGGATGCGCGGCGGGCGCCCTGGTGCCGAACGGGGGGCCTGCTCAGCTCCCCGCGCTCGGCGACGGCGTCGGCGTGGAGGTCGACGAGTACTCGTCGCCCTGCGCCTGCAGGATGAACGCCTTGAAGTCGTCCGCGTTCGTCAGCGAGCCGGTGTACTGCTTGCCGTTGACGAGCACGAGCAGCGCGTTCGTCATCTTGTTCACGCGGGAGTTCGGGATCGGGCCGCTGAGCGCGCGGTCGCTGGCGGAGCCCACCCAGGTCTTGAACCGGCCGTCGTCGACGCAGGAGTCGATGTCCGACGGGGAGGCGCCGGCCGCGGCCGCGAGCTTCTTGAGCTGGGCGTCGGTGAGGCCGGGACCGCCGTCGGCCGGCTGGTTCTCGAACAGCGACTGGTTGAACGCCCAGAACGACCGCGGCGAATAGTTCGCGACGCAGGCCGCGGCGTTCGCGGCGCGCAGCGAGTACCGGGTGCCCGCGGAGTGGCTGGTGTAGATCGCCACCGGGTGCATCTCCACCGTGACCGCGCCGTCCTTCACCAGCGGCTGGAGCTGCTTCAGGTTCGTGCGCTGGAAGTCGCCGCAGAGCTTGCACAGGTAGTCGGCGTAGATCCGGATGTCGACGGAGCTGCCGTTCGGGTCGGGCTTGCTGGCGATCGGCTTCGCGTCGGCCGCGAGCGCCGGGGTCGTCTTGACCTTGAGGCCGGAGCCGACGACCACGCCGTCGCTCGCCATGTTCTTCGGGCCGGGGACGGTGGGACGGATCGCGCCCATGATGACCACCGCGACGATGGCCAGGACCGCGATCACGCCGATCACGATGCCGCCGGACAGCAGGGCCTTGTTCCTGCGGTCCCTGCGGTTCTGGCTCGCGCGGAGCTGTCGGGCTTTCTCCCGCGCGGCAGCGCGGACGTCGCCGCTGCGGCTCTCGTCGGGGTCGTTCATGGAACTCATATCTCGGGGGAATCGGCTCTCGGGGGTAGGCGGTGCGGCGCGCGGGGGGACGTGCCGCCGGGTGTGGCGTGAGCAGACGCAACCAGACGACCATATTGCGGCAGTCTGGGAATAGACCAGACATACCCCGCTCACGCCCCGAGCGCCACCTGGGGGTTGGCCCCCGAGTGCGGTACACCGGCCCGCGGCGGCCTCCCCGATACTCGTGGTAAGAGCAGCGCTTCGGATGCCTTACTATGGGGGTCGTGGCATCGACGCCCCTGGACGTCGACGCCACGTCTATTCCTCACAACGGATCGTCCGGCACGTACCTGCCGGTGAAGGAGACGAAACACAATGGCTACTGTCACGTATGACAAGGCGACCCGGCTCTATCCGGGTTCCAACCGCCCCGCGGTCGACGCCCTCGACCTCGACATCGCGGACGGGGAGTTCCTCGTCCTGGTCGGCCCCTCCGGCTGCGGAAAGTCCACCTCGCTCCGCATGCTCGCGGGCCTCGAAGAGGTCAACGACGGCAACATCTTCATCGGCGAGCGCAACGTCACCGACGTCCCGCCGAAGGACCGCGACATCGCGATGGTGTTCCAGAACTACGCGCTGTACCCGCACATGACCGTCGCCGAGAACATGGGCTTCGCGCTCAAGATCGCCGGCGTCGGCAAGGACGAGCGCGCCTCCCGCGTCCTCGAGGCCGCCAAGCTGCTCGACCTGGAGCCCTACCTCGGCCGCAAGCCGAAGGCGCTCTCCGGTGGTCAGCGTCAGCGCGTCGCCATGGGCCGCGCGATCGTCCGCTCCCCCCAGGTGTTCCTCATGGACGAGCCGCTGTCGAACCTCGACGCCAAGCTCCGCGTGCAGACCCGCACCCAGATCGCGTCCCTGACCCGCCGCCTCGGCGTCACCACGGTCTACGTCACCCACGACCAGACCGAGGCGCTCACCATGGGCGACCGCATCGCGGTCCTCAAGGACGGCGTGCTCCAGCAGGTCGGTACCCCGCGCGACCTGTACGCGCAGCCGAGGAACGTCTTCGTCGCCGGCTTCATCGGCTCCCCCGCCATGAACCTGTTCACCGCGGACGTCACCGACGGCGGCGTCAAGTTCGGCACGACGGTCGTCCCGATCGAGCGCGAGATCCTCGCGAACGCCGGCAACTCCGTGACCATCGGTGTCCGCCCGGAGGACGTCGTCGTCTCCACCGCCGAGAGCGGCGGCCTGAAGGTCGCTGTCGACCTCGTCGAGGAGCTCGGCGCCGACGGCTACCTCTACGGCCACTCGGAGGTCGACGGCAAGCGCACCGACATCGTCGGCCGCGTCGACGGCCGCGTTCACCCGAACGCGGGCGACACCGTCTACATCACCCCGAAGCCGGGCCACGTCCACCTCTTCCACGCGGAGTCGGGCGAGCGTCTCGGCGGCGCCGTCGTCGACTGAGGTCGTCGCAGCTGATCCTCACTCTGCCGCAGTCCGGTCCCGGGCTGCGGCAGAGTGCTTTCCGCCCTCACCCGCTCCTGGAAGGCGCCTCATGGCCGGCTCTGTCAACATCACCGCGGCGACCGTCGATCCCAATCTGCTCGATCTGCCCTGGAACCTGCCGCTGGACCAGTGGTCGAACGACCACATCGCGCTGCTGCCGAAGGGCATCAGCCGGCACCTCGTCCGGTTCGCGAACCTGTCCGGGTACGTCATCGCCATCAAGGAGACGACCGCGGAGATGGCGCAGCGCGAGTACGAGATGCTGCGCACCCTCCAGCGCCTGGATGTGCCGTGCGTCGACCCGGTCGCCGTCATCAAGAACCGGACGGACGACGACGGCGACGCGCTGAACGCCGCGCTCGTCACCCGGCACCTGAAGTTCTCGCTCCCCTACCGCGCGCTGTTCTCGCAGACCCTGCGGCCCGACACGGCGACCCGACTGGTCGACGCCCTGGCCGTGCTGCTGGTGCGGCTGCACATCGTCGGCTTCTTCTGGGGCGACGTCTCGCTCTCCAACACGCTGTTCCGTCGTGACGCGGGCGCGTTCGCGGCCTACCTGGTGGACGCCGAGACCGGCCAGCTCTACGACGGCGGCCTCTCGAACGGGCAGCGCGAGAACGACCTGGAGATCGCCCGCGTGAACATCGCCGGCGAGCTGATGGACCTGGAGGCCGGCGGCCGTGTCGACGAGGAGCTCGACCCGATCAAGGTGTCGAACGGCATCGTCGCGGCCTACCGTTCGCTCTGGAAGGAGCTGACCGGCAGCGAGTCGTTCTCCTCGTCCGAGCGCTGGCGGATCAGCCAGCGCGTGGAGCGCCTCAACGAGCTCGGCTTCGACATCGAGGAGCTGGCGATCAAGACCTCCGACGAGGGCACGACCGTCCGCATCCAGCCGAAGGTCGTCGACGCCGGCCACCACTCGCGCCGTCTGTTGCGCCTGACCGGCCTGGACACCGGCGAGAACCAGGCCCGCCGCCTCCTCAACGACCTGGACTCGTACTCGGCCACCCTCGGCAAGCGCGGCCTGGATGAGGAGGCGATGGCCCACGAGTGGCTGATGCGCGTCTTCGAGCCCGTCATCCGCGCCATCCCCACCGACCTGAAGGGCAAGCTGGAGCCCGCGGAGGTCTTCCACCAGCTCCTCGAGCACCGCTGGTTCATGTCGCAGGCCGAGGGCCGCGACGTCCCCCTCGCGGAGGCGCTGACCTCCTACATCAACGACATCCTCCGCCACCGTCGCGACGAGGCCACCGTCGTCGCGCCGATCACCGAGACGCTCAGCATCCCGGTGATCGGCGGCCCCACCGCCTCGGACACGGACGACGACGAGGACGACTGGCGCTCCAAAGTCTGACCCCCAACGCCGAGGGGCACGTTGTTGTCGCTTTCCGGGCTCGGAAGCGACAACAACGTGCCCCTCGATCGTTACTTCTTGGCTTCCGCGCGAAGCTTCGCGATCTCGTAGAGGGTGACGCTCGCCGCGATGCCCGCGTTGAGCGACTCCGTGGACGCCGAGATCGGGATCGACACGACGGCATCGCAGGTCTCGGTCACCAGTCGGGACAGGCCCTTGCCCTCGCTTCCGACGACGATCACGACCGGGCGGTCGGCGAAGGACAGGCCGGGGAGGCTGGTGTCGCCGTCGCCGTCGAGGCCGAGGACGAAGACGCCCGCCTTCTTGAACTCTTTGAGCGTCTGCGTCAGGTTGGGGGCCATCGCCACGGGCGTGCGCGCAGCGGCGCCGGCGGAGGTCTTCCAGGCGGCCGCGGTCATGCCGACCGAGCGGCGCTGCGGGATGATGACGCCCTGACCACCGAAGGCGGCCGTCGAGCGGATGATCGCACCCAGGTTGCGCGGGTCGGTGATCCCGTCGAGCGCCAGGAACAGCGGCGTCTGGCCCTTGCGCAGCGTGTAGTCGAGCAGCTCGCCCGGGTGGGCGTACTCGTACGGCGGCACCTTGAGCGCGACGCCCTGGTGCACGGCGTCGCGGCCGGCCAGCCGGTCGAGCTCCGGACGCATGATCTCCAGCACCGGGATTGAGCGGCCGGTGGCGATCGAGAGGATCTCCTTCATCCGGTCGTCCATCTCGATCCGCGACGCGATGTAAAGAGTGGAGGCCGGGATCGCCGCGCGCAGCGCCTCCAGCACGGAGTTGCGGCCGGTGACGATCTCGCTCTCGTCGCCGCTCTTCGCGCGGCGGGCGGCGCCGGACGCGCCGCGGGGGGCGCCGTCGCGGCCGCCGCGCAGCTCGGCCTTGGCCGCCGCGCGCTCGCGGAGCTGCTTGTTCTTGTAGGCGACGTGGTATTCACGCTCCTCGGCCTTCGGGGTCGGGCCGCGGCCTTCGAGGGCCTTGCGGCCGTGGCCGCCGGTGCCGACCTGGGCGCCCTTCTTGCTCTTGCGCACGGCCCCCGCGCGGGGCTTGCCACCTGAGTTCTTCATGCTTCGATACTCCAATGCGACCCCGACGGGGTGTCTTCGATACTGATTCCCGCGGCGGTCAATTCGTCGCGGATGCGGTCTGCTGCCGCGAAGTCGCGCGACTGGCGCGCCTCCTGGCGGTCGTCGAGCAGGCGCCCGATCAAGGTTGAGAGGGCGTGCTCGGCCGTGCTCGAACCGGCGGAGCGCCAGTGCGGCGAGAGCGGGTTGATGCCGAGCACCTCGGTCATCGCGAGAACGTGGCCGCGCGCGGCCGCGGCCGCCTCCAAGTCTTCCGCATCCAGCGCCGCGTTTCCTGAACGAACGGTGTCATGCAGTACGGCGAGCGCCTGCGGCACGGCGAGGTCGTCGTCCATCGCCTCCGCGAACGCGCCGGGAACGACCTCCACGCCGCTGCCCGCGAACCGCGTGCCGGCGAGTCGCCGGTCGACGCGCTCGAAGAATCCGGCGATGCGGTCGAGTGCTGCCTCCGCCTCGCTGAGCGAGCCGTCATGGAAGTCGATCGTGGACCGGTAGTGCGCCGATCCGAGGTAGTAGCGCACCACCAGCGGGCGGGCGGCGCCGAGCAGGTCGGCCGCGTAGACCGAGTTGCCGAGCGACTTGCTCATCTTCTGCCCGTTGACGTGCACGAGGCCGTTGTGCACCCAGTAGGAGGCGAACGCGTCCCCCGCGGCCGTCGACTGGGCGAGCTCGTTCTCGTGGTGCGGGAAGCGCAGGTCGAGGCCGCCGCCGTGGATGTCGAACTGCGGCCCGAGGTAGCGGCGCGACATCGCGGAGCACTCGATGTGCCAGCCGGGACGCCCGTCTCCCCACGGCGACGGGAAGGCCGCCGAGTCGGGCTCGTCGCTCTTGCGGCCCTTCCACAGGGCGAAGTCGCGCGCGTCGCGCTTGGCGCGCGGGTCGGCGTCGGCCGCGGCCTCCATGTTGTCGATGCTCTGCCGGGTCAGCTCGCCGTAGGCCGGCCAGCTCTTCACGTCGAAGTAGACGTCGCCCGAGCCGTCCTCGGCGACGTAGGCGTGCCCGCGCTCGATGAGCCGGGCGATCAGCTCCTGCATCTGCGGGATGCTCGCGGTCGCGCGCGGCTCGTAGGTGGGCGGCTGGACGCCGAGCGCCGTGTAGCCGGCCGTGAACTCCAGCTCGAACCGGTAGGCGAGCGCCCACCACTCCTCCGAGCCGCCCTGCGACTGCGCCGCAAGCGCGTTGACGAGGATCTTGTCGTCGATGTCGGTGACGTTGCGCACGAGCGTCACGTCCAGCCCGCGATACGCGAGCCAGCGGCGCAACTGGTCGTAGACCAGCGCCGACCGGAGGTGCCCGATGTGCGGCGACGACTGCACCGTCGGCCCGCACACGTACATGCCCACCGCGCCGGGGCGCAGGGGGACGAAGTCGCGCAGGGCGCCGGCCTTCGTGTCGAAGAGTCGCAGAGTCACGGCACAAGCCTACGGGTCGGGGAGAACGACCGCTTCGCGCGCGGCGAAGATGTGGACGACCGTGTCCGAGCGCCTACCTGTGGAGGAGGTCAGCGCGCCGCCAGGGCCTCGTTGACCGGCGCGAACGCGACCCGGTCGAAGATCAGCTCGATGTCGGTGATCCGCCCGTCGCGCACCGTGACGACTTCCACGCACGGCACGGCGCCGGCCGGGGTGTCCGTCACGAAGTCGTAGACGACGCAGGCGCGGTCGCCGTCGCCGAAGACCTCGCGCACCTCGTTGCGCACCAGCGCAGGCAGCAACCGGTCGAGCGCGGCGATCCACTCCTGCTTTCCGATCGTCCCGCCCGCGAAGACCGCCGCGAGCTCATCGGAGAGGAGCCCGCCGACCGTCGCCAGGTCGTGCGCGCCCACCGCCTCGATGTACGTCCGCGCGATGGCCGCGCTCTCTGCCTGCGTCATGTCGTCCCGTCCCCTGCGCGCTGCGGTCGCGCCCGCTGCCCGATCCGTCAGGCACAGAGTAGGCGCCCCCACCGACATGCGCGCGGGGAGACGACGGGTCAGCGCGGGAACAGCAGAGCGGTCGCGAAGACGGCGATCCCCTCACCGCGGCCGGTGAAGCCGAGCCCGTCCGTGGTCGTCGCGCTGAGCGACACCGGGGCGCCGAGGATGCCGGACAGGAGCTGTTCGGCCTCCACCCGCCGCGGCGCGAACTTCGGCCGCTGCCCGATGACCTGCACCGACACGTTCCCGATCCGGAAGCCGGCCTCCTCCACGAGGCGGCGCGTCTCCGCGAGGAACACCTCCCCGTGCGCTCCCGCGAACCGCGGGTCGCCCGTTCCGAAAACCCCGCCGATGTCGCCGAGGCCGGCCGCCCCGAGCAGGGCGTCGACGATCGCGTGGCTCGCCGCGTCCCCGTCGCTGTGGCCGGACAGCCCCGCCTCGTCGGGCCAGTGCAGGCCGGCGAGCCACAACTCGGCCGCCGGATCGAACGCGTGCGTGTCGGTGCCGAGCCCGATGCGTGGCGTTCCGGAGGGCGCGAGGAGGTCGTGCGCGCGCTGCAGGTCCCACGGCGTGGTGATCTTGAACGCCTCCGTCGCGCCGGGCACCACCGTCACGGGATGTCCGGCCGCGGCGACGAGTCCCGCATCGTCGGTCTCGTCGGTCGTCGCAGCGGCGTACGCGGCGAGGAGCTGCTCCCGCGGGAAGCCCTGCGGGGTCTGCACGGCCGCGAGCGTGGAGCGGTCCACGGTCTCGTGAACGGAGCCGTCGCCCGCGACCCGCTTGATGGTGTCGCTGACCGCGAGCCCCGGGATCACGCCGTGGCCCGTCTCGACGACCGCGTCGACCACGGCGTCGAAGAGTGCGGAGGGAGTGAGCGCACGGGCCGCGTCGTGGACCAGCACCACGTCCACATCGTCGCCGATCGCGGCGAGCCCGGCAGCGACCGACTGCTGGCGGGTGGCACCTCCCGCCACGACCGCGGCGGGATGCCCGAACACGCGGAGTGCGAGCGCCGCGGCCTCGTCCACGCGATCGGCCGGCACGACGAGCACGGGCTCGGCCGCCGCGCGCATGCCGCGCACGGCATGCAGCGAACGCTCCAGCAGGGTGCGGCCGTCGAGCTCCACGAACGCCTTCGGCACCTCGGCGCCCAGGCGCGTGCCCGAGCCCGCTGCGACGACGACGACCGCGACGCGCGGTCCAGGATGGCTGCTCACCCTCCCGAGACTACCCGCCTGCGGCGAGCGGCCCGCGGACGCCGAAGGGCCCGCGACACCATGTCGCGGGCCCTTCGAAGACGGGTGAATCGCAGGCTAGGAGGCGAGCACCTCGTCGAGGAGGCTGGAGGCCTTCTCGTCGTCGGTCTTCTCCGCCAGGGCGAGCTCCGAGATGAGAATCTGCCGGGCCTTGGCCAGCATGCGCTTCTCACCGGCGGACAGGCCGCGGTCCTGGTCGCGGCGCCACAGGTCGCGGACGACCTCGGAGACCTTGATGACGTCGCCCGACGCCAGCTTCTCCAGGTTGGCCTTGTACCGACGGGACCAGTTGGTGGGCTCCTCGGTGAACGGGGCGCGCAGCACCTCGAACACGCGGTCGAGGCCCTCCTTGCCGATGACATCGCGCACGCCCACGAGATCCACGTTCTCGGCGGGGACCTCGATGGTCAGGTCGCCCTGAGTCACGTTGAGCTTGAGGTACAGCTTCTCTTCACCCTTGATGATTCTTTTCTTGACTTCGGTGATCGTTGCAGCACCGTGATGGGGGTAAACGACGGTTTCGCCAACCTCGAAAAGCATAGATATGTTGTCCCTTCAGCAACGAATAGGATACCACACGAGGCACATGCTAAGGTTCGCCCCCGCAGCTCCCGGAGGGCCGGGGCGCCCTGTCGGCATGCGGTAAACTCGGCACAAAACCGCTTCGTGACAAGGCATCAGCGCGCCGTCGAGCGGAACGATACGGAGGATCATCCAGTGAAAGCTCGCGTCGCGGCGTCCATCGTCCTCGCCCTGGCGGTCGCAGTCGGCACAGCCGGATGCGGTTTCGTCGCACCGCAGGCCACCACGAAGCACTACGACGCCAGCGACGGCGTGAGCGGAAACGTCGGCCAGATCGACGTGCGCAACGCCTTCATCGTCACCGACGGCGTCGACGGCAAGGTCGGCAACCTCGTGGTCAGCCTGGTCAACACCGACAGCAAGAGCCACCGCGTGGCCATCACCTCCGGCTCCTCCGGCAGCGCGGCCTACGTCACGGTCCAGCCCGGCCAGGTCAAGAAGATCGGCGCGACGCCCGGCAAGGCGTCCTCCAGCAACGTCTTCCTCACCCCGTTCGACGCGCTGCCCGGCAGCAACTACGACGTGTACTTCCAGTACGCCGACGAGACCGGTGTGAAGCTTCAGGTCCCCGTCCTCGACGGCGGCCTCCCGGACTACAAGAGCCTCGTGCCGCCGGCCATCCTGCCCGCGCAGAACTGAGCCCGGCGACCCCGGACCGACGAAAGCCGCCCTCGCGAGAAGCGAGGGCGGCTTCGTCGTTGGCGCCGTCAGGCGTTGAAGCGGTACCCGAGCCCGCGCACCGTGACCAGCATCTGCGGCTCGGACGGGCTCTCCTCGATGCGTGAGCGGATGCGCTTGATGTGCACGTCCAGCGTCTTGGTGTCGCCGAAGTAGTCGCTCCCCCACACCCGGTCGATGAGCTGACCGCGGGTGAGCACGCGTCCGGCGTTGCGGAGCAGCAGCTCCAGCAGCTCGAATTCCTTCAGCGGCATGGAGATCTCGTCGCCCTTGACCGCGACCGTGTGCCGGTCGACGTCCATGCGAACCGATCCGGCCTCCAGGATGCCGTCGTCCTCCAGCTCCGCCTCGTCCACCCGCCGGCGGAGCACCGCGCGGATGCGGGCCAGCAGCTCGCGGGAGGAGTACGGCTTGGTGACGTAGTCGTCCGCGCCGAGCTCGAGGCCGACCACGATGTCCACCTCGGAGTCCTTGGCGGTCAGCATGATGATCGGGACGTTGGAGCGCGTCCGGATCTCACGGCATACCTCGGTGCCGGGGATGCCGGGGAGCATGAGGTCGAGCAGCACCAGGTCGGCGCTGCCGCGGTCGAACTCCGCGAGGGCCGTCGGGCCGTCTTCGGCGACGGTCACCTCGTAGCCCTCACGCTTGAGCAGGTACGCGAGCGGCTCGCTGAGCGCGGCCTCATCCTCGACGAGCAGGATGGCTGTCACAGGTTCTCTCCAATCGGGGGACGGACGGCGGCGGCCTCTGGCAGCCGGATGGTGAAGGTGGAGCCGCGCCCGGGCTGCGACCAGACCCGGACCTCGCCGCCGTGGTTCTGCACGGCGTGCTTGACGATCGAGAGCCCGAGCCCGGTGCCCCCGGTGTTGCGGGAGCGGGCCTGGTCCACCCGGAAGAAGCGCTCGAACACGCGGTCGAGGTCCTCCTCCGGGATGCCCTCGCCCTGGTCGGTGACGGCGATCTCGACGACGCCGTCGACCGTGCGCACGCCGATCCCGATCCGGGAGTCCTCCGGCGAGTACTGGATCGCGTTCGAGATGAGGTTGTGGACGGCGGTGACCAGCAGCGCCTCGTTGCCGAGCACGGTCGCGTCCTTCTCGCCGCGCATCGCGATCTCGATCTGACGGGACTCGGCCGCGACCTTGTTCTGGTCGATCGCGGCTCGGACGACCTTCTTGGCCGAGAGCTGCTCGGCGTCGCCGAGAGCGTCTGCAGCTTGGAGGCGGCTCAGCTCGATGATGTCCTGGGTAATCCTGGCGAGCCGGGAGGCCTCCTCGCTCAGCCGCAGCGCGAACCGGCGAACCTGGTCCGGGTCGTCCGAGGCGTCGTCCAGGGCCTCGGCCAGGAGACCGACGGCGCCGATCGGGGTCTTCAGCTCGTGGCTGATGTTGGCCACGAAGTCGCGTCGCACGGAATCCAGCCGGAACGATTCGGTCCGGTCCTCCGCCAGCAGCAGGATGTACCGGGAGCCCAGCCGGGCCACGCGCACGCTCAGGTGGATGTTGGCGTCGCCGAACGGTCCGCGCGCGAGCTCGCACTCCTCCGTGATCGGCTCGCCGGTGCGGCGCACCCGGTCGACCAGTGCCACGAGGTGCGGGTGGACGAGCGCGCCGTTCCAGACCAGGCCGATCGCATGCGCGCCGGGGGATGCTTTGATGACGTTGTTCGACGGGTCGATGACGACGCCGGCGGACTCCATCGCGTCGAGCACCTGGTCGACGCCGTCCGGCACCGCCGGGTTGGACACCGCGGCCGCGTGGTCCCCGCGGCGGGCTGCGATGTGGAGGATCCAGACGAACCCCGCGCCGACAGCCAGCCCCAGCCCCAGCGAGAGCAGCACCAACCAGGCGGAGTCCATACTCGAATCGTAGGTGATGCGCGAGGACGCGCCGCGACCGATGAGGCTCTGCGCCGCGTGTTTTCGCGGGTACGTTAGACAGTGTTCAGCCCTACGGCACCGTCCGTTAACCTCCCGAAGCGACCATGCTGAACGGGGTCAGTCGACCCCTGTATCCCGCGTGCGCGCGCACGCCCAGGAAGGACCTCATCCCATGCGCGAAGTTTTCCAGCAGGAGCTGGCCGACGTCCAAGACCGGTTGGTCGAGATCGCCGAGCTTGTCGTCCGCTCGATCCGCAGCGCCACGGAGGCGTTCAACGAGTCGGACGTGTCACTCGCCGAAGAGGTGATCGCCAACGACCACCGCATCGACGAGCTGACGGTGCTGCTCGACGAGCTCTCGATCCAGATCCTCGCCCGCCAGCAGCCGGTCGCCCGCGACCTCCGCATCGTCGTGAGCGCGCTGCGCATCAGCGCCTCCCTCGAGCGGATGGGCGACATGGCCGAGCACATCGCCCAGCTCGCCCGCTACCGCTTCCCGGACAAGGTGGTGCCGAAGAGCCTTCGCGGGACGTTCTCCGAGATGGGCCGGCTCGACGTGCAGATCGCCGAGAAGCTCGCCGAGCTGCTGCGCACCCAGGACATGCGGATCGCGGACGAGATCCGCAACGACGACGACGACATCGACGAGCTGCACGCCAGCGTGTTCGACAAGGTGCTCGGCGAGACCTGGAAGGGCCAGGCCGTCGACACCGTCGACGCCACGCTCGCGAGTCGCTACCACGAGCGCTTCGCCGACCACGCGGTCTCCATCGCCAAGAAGGTCCAGTACCTCGCCACCGGCGACTGGGCTCCCGAACTCGCGGGCTGACCCCCTCTCGACACACACCGCCGGGTACGCGAATCGTCGCGTACCCGGCGGTTTTGTTTGCCCTCCGAAACGCTTGGATATCTGGGCTCAGATTTCAGACGCATTATGATGGGACCAGCAAACAGCGATCTCGTGGGGAGAGGTGCACATGGCGGGCGGGTCGACGGGCAAGCGCGGATCGAAGCTGGCACGGATCCTGTCCGTGCCCCTGTTGCTGGCAGCGCTCGTCGCCGGCTTCCTGGTACTGAACGACGACGCCGCTCATCGCGTCGGCGACTTCCGGCCGACCGTGGGGCTGGTGAACGAGGACCTCGCCGCCGAGTTCAACCACGAGGAATACGCGTTCGGCACCTCCTTCCTGGACCGGATCTCCAAAGACTCCGAATACAACTGGACCGTGGTCTCCCGGCCCGTGGCGGAGAAGGCGTACAAGGACGGCTCCGTCGACGCCGTCCTGTTCATCCCGCGGTCGTTCACGCACGACATCCTGACGCTCCAGGAGACCAGCCCGACGAAGGCGACCGTCGAGTTCCGGCTGCGGCACCAGCCGGACGACAGCGCGGACCGCCTCCTGGAGAGCAGGATCCGCGGCATCGTGCACGACTTCAACCGGAGCGTGGTCACCATGTATTACGCCTCGCTCGCCGACAACATCGCCGAGGCGGACGGGCACATGAGCGCCGCGCTCGGCATCCAGAAGGCCCTCATCGCGACGCTCGCCTCGGATGTGCACGAGCCGTTCGCGACGACGATGCCGAATTTCCAGAGCCTCATCTCGACCGCCACCGGCCTGAAGGACGTCAACGCGTCCGCCCTCCAAGCCCAGAGCTCCTTCACGAAGTCGGTCGCGGACCTGCTCACCAGCAGCAGCGATGCGCTTTCCGGCCAGCTGCCCGGGATCGACGAGTATGCGGAGCGGCAACGCGAGATCGCACAGCTCAACGCCGACAACAGCAACCGGGGCATCGCCGATCAAGCCGAGTCCGACCGCGATTTCTACACCGCTCAGTTCGAGTGGTTCAGAACCGGCACGCTGTGCACGCTGAGTGGGCTGGACGCCTCCGACGCGCCTGCGCCGTGCGCTGACCCGGAGGGCGTCGTTCCGCCGCATCTGCAGAGCAGGGTCGCCGAGCTCCGGCAGGCGATCACGCAGCACTCCGCGGACCACGCTCTCGCTATGAAAACGGTGTTCGACGACCTCGACCAGAGAATCGGCAATCTGCGAGCCATCGAACTGCTGCTGAGCCCTCCAACGGAGCCGACCGTTCCCGGTGAGCCGCCGCTGCCGGCGCCGCCCGCTCCCCCGGCTCCCCCGGCCGCGCCGGTCGCCCCCGAGATCCTCCAGTCCCTGCACGACGAGATCCAGGCGCTCGAGGCGACCAGGGACTCCCTCGACCACAGCGGCGTGCCTTCGCCGCTGTTCGAGCCGGAGCTGACGAACCTGGACGCCTGGTACGCCGCCGCACTCGACTTCGTGAAAGGCGCCGCGCTGACTCCGGGCACGGTCAACAGCCTCGAGGTCCACGACTGGAAGGCGTACACCCCGGACAGCACCGGGGTCTATATCGACACCAGTGATGACCTCCACAACAACATCACCGCGTTCATCACTCAGTCGGCGGAGACCAGCAACCGGCTCGCCACCAGCTCCACGACGGTGCCCGACAACTCCAGCCTGTTCGACGCGCTCCTGCAGAACTCGACCACCACGTCGACCGGCGCCGAGAAGGTGCGCAACGGAGTCGACAGGCTGCTGTCCACCGGGAACACCGGGCTCGCAGAGAACCAGGCGTACTACGCCAACTTCGCGACCGTCCTCGCAAACACGAGAACACCGGGCGTCGACACCGGCAACATCTACTCCTTCTTCTCGGCCCCGATCGACGCCAAGAACGTGACACCCGAACTCCCGTCCGTCGCCTCGGTGGCCGCCGACGCGACGAGCGCGCTCGACCCGAAATGGCTGATCGTATTCGCCGGCGGATTGCTCGTGGGAGGGTCCCTGATGGCGGTCGGCGGCGCGATCCGCAGGGGGAAGAAGGCGTGATTCCGGCCTACCGTGAACTCCGTACGCGCCGGCTCATCGAGTCAGGCGCTGCCACAGGCCCCGCCCGGTGCGAACGAACAGCACCGCAGCGAGGGCCCACCACAACGGGGCGGCGATCCAGAGCGGCAGCCGGGCAACCCCGTACTTTGCCCCAGGGAACGGGACTTCGGTGGTGAAGTCGTATCCGTCGACCAGCGGGAGGATCGGGGCCACGGTGACGAGTAGCCCGCAGAGCGTCATCATCGTCACGAGGTACCAGAACAACGCGGCCGTGTTCTGTTCGTGAGTGAAAGCGGGCAAGTATCCGTCGTCGATCACGAGAAATGCGGAATCCAACTGACGAGAATCCCCGCCGCGGCGAGAAAGAGAACCGCTAGATACGCTTGCTTTCCGTTGTAAGGCTCTCCGTTGGCAAGCACGAAGATCGTCAACGAACATAACGGATAAGCGCCGACGAGGGCGACGCCGCTGAACCACCGGACGGCTTGCCAGTTCTTTCGGCGAGGAATGGGCCTCCGCCTCCCTCGACGCCCCATGTTTTCCCCGAATCACTGCCTCGACGCGGTTAGTGGGTGCCCGTCCGACCGACCTGGCCGATCAGCGGCGTGAGGATGCCTCCACCATGAAATGCGGCTTGCCCTCCGGGTCCAACGCCGATTCACGAATCTCATCCGGACTCAACACGACATAGTGCGAAAACTCGATGAGTTCTACGTAGTCCCCGGCTCGAACGACGCTCTCACCGCGGTGGTGAAGCTCGTCCCGCGCTCCGGCGTCTGTGATCTTGAACCCCGGCGCCACCTTATCTTTGGTGACGGGTATCGACACCACCAGCAGCATCGGAAGTCGCCTCTTCTCACGCAAGCTGCCGGAGAAGTAGTACGTGAGGAACTTCTCCATGTCCGTCAACTGCGGAGTAGAGAACACCAGGTCCTCGTCGGTATTGGACCGCTGCGCCTGCGTCAGCACAAGCTGATCGTCGACAACCCGGAGAAAATTCCGAATCTCGCCACCACTACTGGCGAACACTAAGCAATCAAAGTCCGGCCAGAAGCTACCGCCATAACCAGCCGGTATCGCAACCTCGTTGACACGATCGACCATCGCTTGAACATCAGCATCGACGGTGCCCGCTCGGCTCCCCTCAACGGGCCAGGACTGCTTCCCCAAAGCCCTTTTCGCGCGCGATCTCACCCGCCTGATCTCACGCAGCCAACCCCCGATCACCCGCGAGAGCCCGACTCCACCATGAAATGCGGCTTGCCCTCCGGGTCCAACGCCGACTCACGAATCTCATCCGGACTCAACGCGACATAGTGCGAAAACTCGATAAGTTCCCACTTGTTACCGCGTCGAACGATGTCGTCGCCACGGTGATGCAACTCATACCCAGGTCCCCCTGGATCTGTGATCCTGTACCCCGGCGCCACCTTATCGACCGTGACCGGGATCGACACCACCAGCAGCATCGGAAGGCGCTTACGACCACGGAGCCTGCGGCAGAAGTAATACGTGAGGAACTTCTCCATGTCCGTCAGCGAAGGAGAAGAGAACTCAACGCTCTCGTCGGTATTGGACCGCTGTGCCTGGGACAGCACTAGCTGATCGTCGACAACGCGGAGAAAGTTCCGAATCTCGCCACCACTACTGGCGAACACCCAAGCATTGAATTTCTCCCGGAAACTACCCGCGTAAACCGCGGGTATCGCAATCACGTTGACCCGATCCACCATCGCTTGAATATCGGCATCCGCAATACTCATCCGGTCGCACCTCCATGAACTAGCACTCCTTCTCTCAGAAGCTCTTCTACCTTCACAGTCTTGCCTTGCTCGTCTCGAACGAGTATCTGGTATCCGCCGCCGGGCCTGCCAAAGCCTTCAGCAATTTCCGAGTGCTCGATGGTCCAGCCCTTTGTGCCCGGCGGCCAATCGTCGGCCAAATGATAGGAGCTGTAGGGCAATTCCAGCGAGTTTACCGGGAGGCTTCGTTGCTCAAACGAGTCCGGCTTCCTGCCCCTCATCACGCCAAGATATTCCCCGGTGTCCTCCCCGATGCGGTCTACAGCGTTGCCGTGATGGCGGACGTAGGCAGCGAGATCGTGATAGTCGCGCCTGGTGCCGCTCACCGCGCCATCGTTCGGCGGATACCTGTCCCAGTGGTGGCCCGTGACCGCATCTGTTTCAGCCTCGGTAAACCGCACGTCGTATTCCTGCTTGCTGTACGGAATCCCCTCCGGGCTGCGCCCCCACGGAGCGCCGGGATCGGCGACCAAGTCGAACGTGGCCCGGTTGACATCCGTGACCGGCGGGTAAGCGCGATGAGAACCGTGGTCAGCAACCGGATGCCCGTAGAGCGCGTCGCTGGGCGTGAGCGGTCTGTCCGGGTGCGGTGTCCAACCTGGCGTGAACTGCCGCTTGACGACCGTCACGCCCGCCCCGATCCGGTCTCTCGCCCAGTCGAGTGCGCTGGTCGCCGCGCCCGGGGTGGAGAGTTTCACCGCTGGCGGGACCAGCCCGTCAGCTTTCCCCGCCCCGCGGATCAAGCCGCCCGCTCTGCTGGCCTTCACCGCCGCCACACCGGGGATCAGGACGCTGGCCACCGTCGCCGTCGCATACCCCGCCACATACACATCCCCCGACACGATCTGGTCCCAGGTGTGTCCCAACTGGTCAACCATGCGCGCCCGGGCGTCGGCGTCGAAGACCAACGCAGACACGCCCCCACCGATCTCTTTCACGTTCACCTGCAGGCCGCCGGAAACCATGTCCCCCACCGCAGCACCGGCACCGACCAGGAACTGCAACCCAACGCTGCCCTTCACCAGCGCCGACTGGGCGATGTTCACGTCATACCAGTGCCCGACCGCCTCACTGGCCATCCCGACCAGGTTGAACTCCGAACCCGTGGTCGCGATCGAGGCATGGTTGATCATGTTGTTGACCCCGCCGACCAGCAGCGACCCGCCCAGCACCGTCAACCCCAACGAGAACCCACCCGTGAACGGGGTCAACCCCAACCCGACGACCGTGATCAACGCACCAGCGACGATCTGTAACCCGTCCCACAACAGATCCCAGCCGGCCTTCTCCCGCCGCTCCCCTTCCGCCCGCGCCGCCACATCCGCCGCGTACCCGGAGAACATGGCCTCCCACCCATCGGAGGCAGCCCGCTGATTCGCTTGGCAGTACTCCAGCATCCCCGCAGTCAGCTCGCCCAAACGCTCCAGCGTGAGATCGAAACTACCCGCCGTGTAGGAACGCCCCCGCCCCACCGTCAAGGACCCCAGGTTCTTCAGAACACTCTTCAGCTCGCCGATCAGTTCCTTGACCTGGTTGAAACCGGCATCCGAGGCCTCGTACGCCTCCCACGTCTCGCGCTGGGACCCGGCGATCGCACGCATCCCCTCGAACTCCGCCACCGTCGCACCGACCGCGCCCGAACCAGCACCACCCAACGCCACCAGATGCGACGCATCCGCAGAAATCCTCGCCAACTCCTCCTGGAACCCACGCAATCGCCCCAGACCCGCATCAACCTGCAACACATGCGCGTCGAACTCATCCCGAACCAGCCGGAAATTCCCATCCGTATCAACCTGCGCATAACCTTCCCAATACACACCGATCGCGGTCTGGAACGTCGAGACCCCCACCAACAACGACTGCACAACCGGGAGCTGGACCTCGCGGATATACGCACGCATCGCATCCGCACCAACACCGCCAATACGGTTCGACGCAGCCAGAGCCTCCAACCCCAGCGCCAGCTCGCTCAACACCTCAACCCGACGAGAAAGCCCCTTCCCCAACCCCGGAGACGACGCCTGCCACGAATCCGCGGAAAACTCCACAACCCCCACTACCGCGCATCCTCACGATCCTGCACCTCGATATTCACGCCGAACCGGGCGAACTCACCGGCGTCCTTGTGCGCCACGGCCCCGAACCCCGCGATCAGCGTGGACAGCTCCGCGTAGATCTCCGAGACGGCCTTCGCGCCGGGGACATCGAGGTTGTCCCCACGATGCCAACCGTCTTTCGTCTCCGCCACACGAGAGGTGAGTGTCGAGACCTTCCGAGTCTCCTCATGGAAGCCCTCCCGAATACTTCTTGTCGCCATGACCTACCGCCTCAACAATCTGTTCAGTTCAGGGCTATCGCGACAGCCTGCGCCGAAAGAATCGGGTGCTCTATCGGGTTGATGGAAAACGCAAGACTTCGCTGCTTGCTCTTGCACTCGCCGATCGCCTGCCCGATCTGCTCACTGATCCGATCGAAGTTCGACTTCGCCGTGTCAAAACGCTTCACGAAACCGTTCCGCTTCTGACCAGCCCACAACGCGCTGCCGGCGTCCTCATAGGTACTGATGCTGAAGGTGTGCACGTTGCTTCGCGCTTTCTTGAGGCGGTCGATGACCTCTTCCAACTCCCGCACCCGCGCCAGCGCCTGCTCATCACTCATCGCCATCCCCCAGATCACGAACACTCGCGAACGGGTCGTCGACGTTGATGACCGCGGCAGCCGGTTCGGCTGCCGACTGCGCGCCGGCCTCGTCCTGAAGGTAGTCGGCGTGGGCGTCGTTCAGGATCTCGATCACGAGTTCGTCGTCGGCATCCGCGTACCCCTCGAACACGACCTTCAGAATGTCGTCACGGTTGAAATACGCGATGTTCGTGTCGATCAGGCCTTCCGGGTACAGGAAGGCGCCGTAGTCGAAGAACTCGCCCTCGACGATCGAGCCACGGCTGACAATCAGGAGCTTCTTCACCGACCCCTTCAGAATCACGACGCTTCCCAGCGGGAGAAACGATCGAGTCTCGGTCTGGTCCTGGGTCATGTGCGTCTTCCTTTACTTCGTAACTCGCTGAACGGGTCTTTGGTGTTCGCCACCGGCCCCGTCGACGCCGGGCCCTCAGTACCGGCAGGCAGCGGCGCGGGTGTGGTGACTGCGGCAGGCTTGCTGAGGTCCACTCTCAAATCCGGCTCGACATCGGGAGGCGACTGCTTGGCGGGCGGTGTTTTCGCGTTCGCGAGTTGCCCTTCCGTGAACACTGCATCCTTCGCGTCCTCATGCCCGCGGTGTACGACGTCGGTGATCTGCGTGTGCGTGATCACGATCTCGCGCACCCCGGCGGCTGCCCCTTGCGGATGTGGAACTCCCTTGTAGCCGGCGAGGAACCCGCCGTCGCCGTGTTTTTGGAAGCCTCGTGCGACGATGACGTAGATGCCGTCGTCGTCTTCGATCGTTACGGCGGTCCCCAACGGAAGCAGCTCGGGGGTGTCCGTCATGCCCCGGCCCCTCTCGCCTGCGGCAGCTTGATCGTCTCGAAAGTGCTGCCGCCGCGCAGCACGAAGAAGGGCTCGTCGATACCCGGCTCGGGCTCGTTCGAACTCCCCATGCTCTTCACAAGCGCGCTGTCGTACGCTCTCGCTCCCACCAGCCCAGAGAACTTCAGTTCCCGGATGAGTTTCGGCACCGGATCGAACGACTTGGCGATGTAGTCGTGCCTGCTGAAGATCACGAAATCGAGGCCTGCTTTAGAGGTGTTCTTCACTGCGAGCGCGAAGTCTTCTGGCTTCACCCCGGTCTTGGCGATGAAGTCCGCGAGGTTCGCCACCACCAGCACCGTGTGGGCGCCCTGTTCCTTCTGCTTGTTGAGATTCAGATACGCGACGATGCCCGCGACGACCTGGTTCGCGTCATTCTTGCTGCCGATGTAGCTGAAGTTCGCGGGCAGCGGGGCCGCCTCCAGGGCCTCCTCGAAGCTCTCATCGAAATCAACGATCATGAACTCCGTCTTCACCCGCGCGCCCTGAGCGAGCAAGACCTCCTGGAAGAGGATTTCCTGTTCATCGTCCCGTGCGGCGAACAGGAAATACGGCTGCGAACGCGGGAGGAACCCGAGCGCATTCGTCGTTGCCTTCGACAATCCCAACGGAACGCCACCGACAGCTACGAGGTCTCGCGCCGACGCGAACTCGCCGAGCTGTTCCGGCGCGAGCTGCCGCGGCACCATCGGAATCCTCGCCGGCCGCTCACCCGACCACTCGGCGTCCAGCGCCCTCACCCGCGCTTCGAGCGCCGCGAGGGTCTCGGAGCTGTTCGCGCCTTCGGCTGGCAGGTAGAACTGGATCGCGGTCGGCGCGTCAACAAGCGCCTGGCCTCTTCCGGGGGCGTCCACCTGCAACAGCCGCTCTCGACCCATGAGCTGGGCGAGCTCGCTCTCGTCGTTCAGGTAGAGGCACAGTTTCGTCGAGATGTTGCTCAGCATGTTCACGCGCACGCCGCCCACCCGGCTCGCGCTCATCACCACGTACACACCGAGCGCTGCACCCTCGCGCAGCACCTGCAGAAGCAGGTTGTCGATTCCGTCCTTTCTCGCGTCGGTGCCCGTGAGGTTGTCGTACCCGTCGAGCACATTGACCACAAGCGGAAGGCGCTGCTTCGTCTTCGCCGTGTACTGCTCGAGGTTCGCGACCCCGGCCTCCTTGAACCGCTGCTTGCGAGTCACTAGCCCGCTCGCAATCGCATCGAGCATCTTGCCGAGCTTCTCGACCTCTTCGAGGGTGACGATATCGGCGACGTTCGGGAGGTCTTTGAGGGGCAGAAGCCCGTTGTTCCCGAAGTCGATGAGGTTCACCTGGACCCGTTCTGGCGTATTCGATTTCGCGAGATTGACGACGAGCGTCTGCAACGCCGTCGACTTGCCGTAGCCGGGGCTGCCGAACAACACGGTGTGCCCGGCCTTCAGCAGATCGAAGTCGTAGCTCTCCTGCGCCTGTCGGCTGGGGATGTCGAGCATGCCCAGCGGAACTCTCGCCCCGGCACCTGCCCCCGGCTCCGGAGAGGCGATGCGCTCGGGCAGGCTCGGCAGCCACGGCTTGTCCGGCTGCGCGAGTGCCCCATCGCCGTCGAAGGTGCTCGCGATCGTGTCGATGACCGCTTCGAGCTGTGACGGCAGGTCGCTCGTGTCTTTGCCCTGTTCGACCTCCTCGTCGGGGTCGTAGAAGAGTTCGTACTGGCCGATGTCGTTGATCTTGTAGATGCGCTCGTCCACCTTCTCGGTGACCTGCGCGTCAGGGTCGTAGGGCACACCGGCGTAGCCGCTCTGGAAGAGCTCGTAGACCTCGTTCTGCCCGACCTTCAGGTAGCCGCGGCCGGGGTTGGTGATGTGCGCGGCATCCGTGGTCTTCAGCAGCTCGTTCGAGTCCTGCTCGCCTGCCATCTTCAGCGCGATCTTCGACGTCGAGTTCGCCTCGATCTGGTCGTTCACGACGCCGCTGGGCTTCTGCGTCGCCAGGATCAGGTGCACACCGAGGCTCCGGCCGATACGCGCGACCGAGGTGAGCTCGTCGAGGAACTCGGGCACGTTGGCCTTCAGCTCGGCGAACTCGTCCGACACCAGCACCAGGTGCGGCAGCGGCTTCGTCGGATACGTCACGTCCGGCTTCGGGTCATGCCGCTGCTTGTACAAGCTCATGTAGGCGTTGATGCTGTTCACGCCGTAGACCGCGAACTCGCGCTGTCGCTTGTCGAGCTCCGCCTTGATGCTCGCCAGCGCCCTGGCGGTGCCGGCGCCGTCGAGGTTGGTGATGGCTCCCATGAAGTGGGGCAGGCGGTCGAGCGTGTTGGCGATGCCACCGCCCTTCCAGTCGATGATGAGCATGCCGACGTCTTCCGGCGAGAAGTTGATCGCGAGACCGATGAGGTAGGTCGTCAAGAACTCCGACTTGCCGGACCCGGTCGTGCCGCCGACGAGCGCGTGCGGGCCGTGCGCGCGCTCGTGCAGATCCCAGTACACATGGTCGGATCTGCCGCGCCAGCCGATCAGCGACGAGATCGACTTGTTCGGTTCGGCGTTCGCCCAACGGTCCGCGATCCGCAGGTCGTCGACGGTCTTCACCTCATACTGTTCCAGCAGGCTCAGCGCTTCCGGCACCGCGTTCTTCTCGACCTCCAGATGGTTCAGATTCGAGAGTTTGCGGAGGGAGTGCTCGAGGTCCTGCGGCAACACGTACGGTGTGAACGGTGTCGCGACGTACACGCTGTCGGTGGTGACGAGCTCGCCCTTCGCCTGGTGCGGCGCCTGGATGAGCGTCGTCACCGTCTCCGGCAGGAGTTTCGCGTCCTCGCTGCACCAGATCACGGTCACGCCGAGCGCGCTCATGTCCTCGGCGAGCAGCTCGTTGATGCCGTGACCGGCCAGGTGGCGATCGTCGGAGATCGTGAACACGTAGTGCGGCGAGAACTGCGGCTGCTGCGTTCCCGCGTCTTTCACGGCCTGCTTGCGCTTCTGAAGGAGCTGGTAGAAGCCGTTGAGCACCACGTCGCGCAGCTTGTCGTTGTGGACCAGGCCCCGCATGTTGAGCTCGTGCAGCTTGAAATGCGGCAGCAGGCGCCACGCGCTCCACGTCCGCGCGTATGCCTCGCGCGAGAGCAGGCTGATGAAGTTCACGTCGCGGTACGAGTGGAAGAACGCCGTCTGGAAGAGCACGGACTGCAGGTGGTCGGTGACGCGACCGGGAGGGCCGACGAACCCGAGGGTCTGCCCTGCCAGGCCGATCGGAGTCGGCGCGTCACGCTGGGTCCGGAACCCCGACGCGAGCTCCGACACCTGCTGCGCCCCGAGGCTCGCATCCTTCTCGCTCACATCGGAGGACACCGTCAACGCGGAGGGGCGATCGGACGTCCCCAGCGAGACGCGCAAGAAGTCCTTGTTGAAACGCTGACGCTCGTACATCCTCGGGTCGTACCGTTCGACCATCGCCGCGAGCTCGTGCGGGCTCGGCTGCTGATACCGCAGCACGTCGCGCTCTTCGTCATACGCCTGTGACACACCGGCAACGGTCCTCACGAGATACCGGGTGTAGTCCTCCTCCGCCGTGAGTGCGGCCGCTCTGGTCTCTCGCCGCTCCGTGACGTACTGCGACACGGTGAACGACGCCGTCAGCAGGGTCGCCAGACCCATGCCGAGCATCATCGCCGGATTGCTCCCGATGACCATCGACGTCAGACCGGAGGCGACGATCATGAAGAACGGTGGCAGCACCATCCGCAGGAGCCGGTTCTTGGGCTTCGCGCTCGGCTTGTCCGGCCCGTGCAGCGTGAACTCGGCTTCCTCGACCTCCAGGTTCAGCTTCGGAGACCGCCGGTAGTCGGGAAAGTCCGCAGGGAACTCCGGCTCCGGCGGCTGAGCCAGCAGCTTCGCGTGATCGAACTCCACCTCCGAGGCGAACGTGGTGAGCTTGAACTGCGTCGGCCGCTTCTCGAGGATGAATCCTTCCGTCAGCACCACCGTGCCGACCTCGAGATCACGGATCTCCTGCCCGTCGACCGCGACGTCGTCGACGAACACGAGCCTGCCCCGCGCTTCGACGATCAACGAGTCCGCCTGCAGGATCAGGAGCGGCGAGCCCGCTGCCCGGATGCCGGCGTAGGGCACATCGCCGATCACGAGATCACCGCTCGTATCGGCGACGAAACACTCGGTGCGAGCGTCTGCGGCGGGCACCACCACGCATTCGAGCGCGCCGACCGTTCTGCGCCCGGCGCTGAGCTGCTCCCCGTCGACGTACAGGGCGTCGTTGATCACGCTGAACTTGTGGCCGTCGTGGTCGACGAACGGGTGTTCCTCGGTGAGCGTCAGTCTGACTGCTCGTCGCCCGTCGACCACATAGACGAGATAGAGCAGCTGGCTCGGATCGAGTCGGGAGTCGAGAGCCGCACTCGGGGCGCCGGCGAGCGGCTCCGTCGCGAACACGCTCATTCCTTCGCCGCCGCGTCGCTCGTGCCCTCCAGCTTGGCTGTCAGCTCATCGATGGCCTTCGCGTACTCGTCCAGGAGCTTCTGCTTCTCACCGCCGGGCATCTGGGAGTTCAGCTTCGTGGACTGGTACAGGTCGGTATAGGCGAGCAGCGTCAGCTGATCGTCCCCGAGATTCTGCGCGTAATCGAGGGCC
Source organism: Leifsonia sp. NPDC056824 (assembly GCF_042789575.1). Taxonomy (NCBI): domain Bacteria; kingdom Bacillati; phylum Actinomycetota; class Actinomycetes; order Micrococcales; family Microbacteriaceae; genus Leifsonia; species Leifsonia sp. NPDC056824. The sequence continues at coordinate 186,088 of NZ_JBHUAV010000001.1, forward strand.
TGCTCGAACTCACCGCGGCCGATGCTGATCCAGTAGTTCAGGGTCACATCGTCGGACTTCTGGGAGATGGTGTTCAGGATCGCCTGCTTCTGCGTGGCCGTGAGGTCATCGAGGTTGATGCTCGACACCGCCAGCACGTACTTCGCGGAGGCCGGGAGTGAGGTGGCGGCGAAGCCTTCCAGCTCCGTCAGAGCACCGCCGTAGTCGTTCGCGAGGAAGCGCGCCTGGGCGGCGACGACCGCGTCTTGCAGTCGGTTGTGGCTCGCGGTCTGCCAGGCGAACACGCCCGCGACGAGCGCGGCCGTGAGACCGAGCGCACCGACGAGCCGGTAGCCCGAATACCGGCGCTTGGGAACGCTGACTCTGCGAGCAGCTACCTCCGCCTGCTCGGCTTTCAGCTGCGCGTCGATGTACGCGAACAACTCGTCGGTCGTCGTCGCCTGCCGCACCGCGACCGAGAACTTGTCCTGCAGAGCCGCTGCCCCGTCGAGGACGTGCTCGAAGGGGAGCTTCGAGCGGAAGACCTGCAGCACCATCGCTCGGAGCGAGGCGAGGAAGCGGGCTTCATCGAACACCGTAGGGGCGAGCATGCCCTGTAGGCCGAAGTGCACGACCCGCAGCAGGCCGCCGTTGAGATAGACGTTGTCCGGATGGATCACCGGCACGCGGAAGCCGTCGCGATAGCGGACGCAGGCCACGAGCTTCTGGGCCAACAACAGCCGATCGAGCCGGGTCTTCGCCTGACCGACCGCGTCCCCGAAGCTGATCTCGCCGTCGGCGAGACCGTATTCGACCACGAGCCCGGTATCGGTCTCGTGTGCGTCGACGTATCGAGCGATCACATCGAGGCACGCACCCTGATAGCCGTTCTTGTCCACGCTCACGCGAAGACTGCCGGGGCTCGCTTCGAACTCGAGAACCGTTCCGTCCATCTCACTACGCATTACTCAGTCACGTCACTATCTGAAGGCGATCGCCGTTGCCGATCCCGAAATGGGAAATGAAGTCGTGCCCGCTCACCGCGAGGGCCTTGTCGTCGAGCGCGAACGAGAAATCGTCCGGCAGCAGAGTGCCTTTCGCGGCGAACGCGTCCCGGATCAACTGCCTCAGCCGGTCGAACCTGACCGCGGCGGGAACAAGGAGATCGATCTGCCGCCGAGCATGCACGAGGGTGATCTCGATCACGACGCCGGCCGCCTTCTTCTCGCCCAGAGCCGACCCAGCACGATCCCCCCCACCAGCACCAGCGGCGCCACGACGACGGCCATCACACCGAGGAGGGCAGAGGACTCCTCGCGGTCGCCTGACGACGACGCGATCACGTCGGAGGAGTAGTCCTCGAACAGGGCTGCTCTCACCGACTGATACTGCACACCGGACGATCGGGCCTCGGCGAAGTTCAGGGAATCGACGACGCTCAGCCGTTCAGTGGACCGCGCCCGTTGCTGGTCGGCCCGCGTGGACAGGCGGTCCGAGAACAGGCTGCTGCGAATCGGGAACTCTCCGGAGGACCCGGCACCTACCGACTCGTTGACGAGCACCGTGGTGTTGAGGCTCAGCTTGCCCGCCTCGTCCGAGTCGTCGGCGACGGCGGGGGCTGCGGGTGAGCCGACGGTCGAACCGACCGCGAGCGCACACGCGATCAGCCCCGCGCCGATGAGCCGATCAGAAGCCGAAGCTCTGCGCATCCTGCGCGTCACGCTCGGCGATGGTGTCGGCGTACTTGTTGAGCTGCTCGTTGATGTTCACCAGCAGCTCCTCGAACTTCTTCACACTCTCGTGCAGCTGGTTGTACTGCTCGAGATACGCCTGAAAGGCTTGGCCCTTCCACTGATCGGCGATGGTCGAGTTCATCTGGTTGACCTTCTGAATCGCCTGCTCGATCTCTTCCTTCGAGCGGGTGTAGACCTGAGCCTGCTGCTTCAGTTCTTCCGGCGTAACGCTAATCTGGCCCATGAGAAGCCTCCTGTTTCGACACAAAACGTACTACCGCAGATACGGAGTATTTCTTCATCGAAGCTATAAGCTACGTCGCCAGGTGTCAAATTTCACACCTGACATGTACGCACGGGGAGGTCAGGTGAGGGGGACGCGCGCGGCGACGCGGCGGCGGGAGCCGGGGGTGCGCGCGACGAGAGCGAGCTCGGTCAGGGAGACGTGATGACCGGGGGCGAGCGCGGCCGAGCGCTGGTCGCTCGCGTGCGGGCGGTAGCCGCTGCGGACGTGGCGCTGGTCGGCGATGACGGCGCCCGCGGCCTCCAGCGCATCGACGCACGCGGTGTGCAGCGCGAGCAGGGCGGGCGACGGCCGGACCAGTGTGACCGGCACGGCGTGGCGGTGCCCGAACGATGCGCGCGACCCGGCGACGACGGGGATGCGAGGCCCGTGCGGCAGCAGTGCGGCGACCGCGTCCGCCTCCAGCTCGGTCTGGAACGGCGGCACGACGGTGATGTGCAGCGGCCAGTCCCCCGCCGCGAACTCCGCAGGAACGACGACGTCGCCGCCGCGTTCCGGCAGGAACGCGACGACGACGTACGACGGGATGGCCGTGAGGCCTACTTCTTGCCCTGTGCGGCGACGGCCGCTGCGCCGGCGGCGGCGGCCTCCGGGTCGAGGTACACGCCGGGCTCGATGGGGGCGAAGGTCTCGTCGAGCTTGTAGACGAGCGGAATGCCGGTCGGGATGTTGAGCTCGGCGATCTCCTCGTCGGAGATGCCGTCGAGGTGCTTGACCAGCGCGCGCAGCGAGTTGCCGTGCGCGGTCACCAGGACGGTCTTGCCCTCGGCGAGGCTGACGGTGATGTCGGACTCCCAGTACGGCAGCATGCGCGCGATGACGTCCTTCAGGCACTCGGTGCGCGGGAGGTCGTCGCCGAGACCGGCGTAGCGCGGGTCGTTCGCCTGCGACCACTCGCTGTCGTCGTCGAGCGGCGGCGGCGGTACGTCGAAGGAGCGGCGCCAGAGCTGGAACTGCTCCGGACCGTACTTCTCCAGGGTCTCCGCCTTGTCGAGACCTTGCAGCGCACCGTAGTGGCGCTCGTTGAGCCGCCAGGAGCGCTCGACCGGGATCCAGAGCCGGTCGGCGACGTCGAGCGCGATGTCCGCGGTCTGGATCGCGCGGGTCAGCACCGAGGTGTAGAGGATGTCGGGGTGGAGGCCGGACTCGGCGAGGAGCTCGCCGGCGCGGGTGGCCTCGGCGACGCCCTGCTCGCTGAGCCGGACGTCGACCCAGCCGGTGAACAGGTTCTGCTGGTTCCACACGCTGTTGCCGTGGCGGAGGAGGATCAAAGTGTAAGGAGCGGGCATGCGATTAATCTTGTCACATGCCCTCCACGTCCTCCCGCGCCGGCTCGGCGGTCGGCACGGTCACCCGGGGGACGACGAACACGAACCGGCTGCGGAGGGTGGACCGCTGGATCGCGGCGCTGCCCGAACTGCGGCGCACGGGTGACCCGCTGGTCGTCGACCTCGGCTACGGCGCGAGCGGGGTGACGGCCTTCGAGCTCCAGCACCGGCTGGCGAAGGTGCGACCCGACGTCGAGGTGCTGGGGCTGGAGATCGACCCCGGCCGGGTTCGCACGGCTCTCGCGCAGCTCGAGGACGTGCGCGCCGGAAGCACCGGCTTCGACCCGCGGGCGAAGGTGGGCTTCGCGGTCGGCGGCTTCGAGGTGCCGGGGCGGCACGCGGCGGTGATCCGCGCGTTCAACGTGCTGCGGCAGTACGACGAGTCGGAGGTCGCCCCTGCCTGGGAGCGCATGCTCGGCCGCCTGCAGCTCGGCGGCGCGCTCGTGGAGGGCACCTGCGACGAGCTCGGCCGGATCGCGAGCTGGGTCACGCTCGACCGGACGGGACCACAGACGTTCACCGTCTCGCTGCGGCTGCGCGAGCTGGATGCGCCCAGCATCGTGGCCGAAAGGCTGCCCAAGGCGCTCATCCACCGCAACGTCCCCGGCGAGCGCGTGCACGCCTACCTCGCGGACCTCGACCGGCTCTGGCGCGTCCACTCGCCGCTCACCGCGTACGGGCCGAAGCAGCGGTGGATGGCGGCGGCGCAGGGGATGCGCGATGCGGGCTGGCCGGTGGTCGGCGGGCGTGCGCGCTGGCGGCTCGGGGAGCTCACGGTGCGGTGGGAGGCCGTCGCGCCCGTGTAGGTACCGGAGGAGATCCGCCCCGCTGCACCCTCCAATGTCGGGTAACGGAGGAGATCCCGGGTGCTGGCCAGCGGATGTCCTCCGTTGGCGACGCCGGGGTGGGGCGTGGGCAACGGAGGAGATCGGGTGCGGTGGGAGGCGGATGTCCTCCGGTGGCTGACATTCGGGGGTGCGGCGGGGCCGATGTCCTCCGTTGGCGACGGCGGGCGCTAGGGGCGGGGGGTGCGGGTGACGGCGCCGAGGCGTGGGAGGTGGGGGACGTGGGCCTCGGCCCCGGCCTCGGGCGGGACCACGATCTCCTGGGCGGCGGCGACCGGGGTGCCGTCGGCGTCCACGGTCAGCGTGGCCGCGGGGTCGGTGCTGCGCTTCACGATGGCGAGCGCGATCGGGCCGAGCTCGTAGTGCAGGGCGGAGGAGGTGACGGTGCCGACCACGCGGCCGTCCAACGTGACCTCGGCGCCGCGGGCGGGGTGGACGCCCTCCGAGCCGTCGAGGTGCAGCATCACCAGGCGACGGGGCGGATGGCCGAGGTTGTGCACCTTGGCGACCGTCTCCTGGCCGCGGTAGCAGCCCTTGGTCAGGTGGACGGCCGTGCGCAGCCAGTCGAGCTCGTGCGGGATGGTGCGCTCGTCCACCTCGGTGGCGAAGCGCGGGCGCCAGGCGGCGATCCGCAAGGCGTCCGCCGCGAGCGTGCCGGCGGCGGTCAGCTCCCCGGACTCCACGCGGGCGACGATCGAGGGGAGGGCGTCGCGCGGCACGACCCGTTCGCTCCAGCTCCAGCTCGCGCCGGGGTGCTCGCCGCGCGCGTACTGGTGGCCGCCGGGGGTGACCGCGTGCCAGGGGTCGTGCCAGATCAGCGGGACGGCGTTCGGCGCGGCGATCGGCAGCGGAGGCTCGCCGAGCGTCCCGATCGTCGCGAGAGTCTCGGTGTGGTCGGTCAGCTCGACGCGCAGCATGAAGCGCATCGAGTCGAGCCAGGCGAGCAGGCCGGTGGCCTCCGGACGGTCGACCAGCAGCCACAGGGTCGAGCCGTCCTCGATCAGGCGCACCGCGTGCTCCACACGGCCGGTGACGTCGAGCAGCAGCGTCTCGGAGGACTCCCCCGGCTGCAGGCCGAGCAGCGACTGGCTGGTCAACGAGTTGAGCCAGCTCAGCCGGTCCGGGCCCGTGATCGACAGCACAGCACGGTCGGACAGGTCGACGATCGCGCCGTCGAGCAGGGCGCGCTGCTCCGCGAGCGGGCTGCCGTAGTGCGAGGGGACTCCGCTGTCGGCGATGTCCACCGCGCCGGGGAGGGAGAGGAAGGGCGAGGTGTCCACGTCAGTCCACCTTGGCGAGCCGCGCGGAGGCGTGCGTGCGCAGCTCCTGGCCGAGCGCCGCGATGTCCCAGGCCCAGAGGAGGTGGCCCTCCACCAGCCCGTAGAGCCGGGTCGCCGCGCTGTACTCCTTGGCGCCGGCGGTGCGCACGACGGCGTCCGTCGCCAGGTCGATGCGCGGGCCGTTCACCTGGCCGATGTAGACCTCGCTGACGCCGTCGGGGTGGATGATCGCCACGTCGATGTCGAAGCCGCCGCTGGAGGCGCGCAGGGTCTCGACCGCCTGCGCGGTGCCGAACGGCCGGGCGCCCTGACCGGGCAGCATGGCCGGACCCGGATCGCCCTCGACCAGGGTGCGGCTGAGCCGCCAGTAGCCGGTCTCCGCGGCGAGCGGGGTGCGGTCATCGTCGAGCACCCACGAGGTCGCGGAGTAGTTGAGGTAGGCCTCGCCGTCGTGGCTGAAGCTCACCCGCTGACCGAACTCGAGCTGGGTGTGCTCCTCGCCGAGGGCGTAGTCGACCACGCCGCTCCCCTCCCAGACCCCGATCAGCCAGGAGAGCGGGACGAGTTCGGCCGGAAGGTCGGTGGGGAGCTCGATCATGCCTAGCGCTGGCCGCGGAAGAGGTTGTAGACCACCACGCCGGAGACACCGAGGATGGCGAGGGTGGCCAGACCCAGCAGGCCGATGAAGAAGAGTTCGAGAGCGACGAGCATACGGCCAGTCTAATCAGTGCCCGAGCGTGACGAGGCCGAGGATGCCCCCGATGACGCCGAGGATGACGAAACTCCCGGTCAGCGTGGTCGCCAGCCGGTTGACGAAGCCGTCCTTGCGCTGGGTGGCGAGCTGCGCTCCGAACGACGCGAGCACGCACACGCCCAGCGCGAGCGACAGCCAGGACGCGTACTGGATGGGATGGGAGAGGAAGGCGATGAGCACGCCGAGCACGAACGCGAGCGCCCACACCCCGCCGACGCTCAGCGCGACCATCGAGCGCGGCATCGGCTCTGGGGGCGGCCCCGCCGCGGCGGCGGGGCCGAGAAGGCCCGGATCGGACGGCGTCTCGCTCATCCCCCTATTGTGCCGTGAGTGGGCGGCCGCCGCGTCCCCCGATTACGACGCGATCTGCCGCCGTAAGCGTTTCCGGTAGCATTGCGGCACGAAGACGGGCGAGGAGGATACGGCGTGGCGCAGCTGTTGATCCTCACGTCCGCGCCCGACGCGGACGTGCTCCCGGCTCTCGGCCTCCTCAGTCACCGCGTCCGGCAGATCCCCGCCGAGCCCGCCTCCCTGGTCAACGCCCCCGCCTGCGACCTCATCTTCGTCGACGCGCGGCGCGACCTGGCGAGCGCGAAGTCGCTGTGCAAGATCCTGACCACGACCGGCATCACCGTGCCGCTGCTGCTGGTGCTCACGGAGGGCGGCCTCACCGCGGTGAGCGCCGACTGGGGCGTCAACGACGTGCTGCTCGACACCGCAGGCCCGGCGGAAGTGGACGCGCGCATCCGGCTGGCGATCGGCCGGCAGACGCAGGAGCACTCGCAGACGAAGATCCAGGCGTCGGGCATCACCATCGACGAGGCGAGCTACTCGGCCAAGGCGCACGGCAAGGTGCTCGACCTCACCTTCAAGGAGTTCGAGCTGCTGCGGTTCTTCGCCACGCACCCCTCGCGGGTGTTCACGCGCGAGCAGCTGCTGAGCGAGGTGTGGGGCTACGACTACTTCGGCGGCACCCGCACGGTCGACGTCCATGTGCGGAGGCTGCGGGCCAAGCTCGGCGACCTGGAGTCGCTGATCGGGACGGTACGCAACGTGGGCTACCGCTTCAACGTGTACGAGGACGAGAACGACCGGCTGCCGTCGTCGGTGCGGCCCTGACGCACTCCCGGCGCGCTGTCCTCCACCGATCCGACCGGACGGCCGTTTCTCCACAGTTAACCGAACCCCGTGCCGCCGCCCGGGCGGGCGGTGCCATGATGGGGGCATGGACGGCGAGCGCACTGCACTGGAGAACGGCCTACTCGACAACGGGCTGAGCGGCAGCATGGGCAGCGACTTCGACGACGACTTCGCGCCCTTCATCTACGAGCCGGACCCGACCCTCCCCGACAACCGCTACCTCGACCGCGAGGTGAGCTGGCTGGCGTTCAACCAGCGGGTGCTCGAGCTCGCGGAGGACCCGCTGCTGCCGGTGCTGGAGCGCGCCAACTTCCTCGCGATCTTCGCCAGCAACCTCGACGAGTTCTTCATGGTCAGGGTCGCCGGGCTCAAACGCCGCATCGCCACCGGTCTGGCGGTGCCGACGAACGTCGGCCGCGCGCCGCAGGACGTCCTCGCCGACATCTCGTTGAAGGCTCACGAGCTGCAGGTGCGGCACGCGAAGGCCTACCGCGAGCTGGTGCCCACCCTGGAGTCCGCCGGCATCACGGTCTCGTCGTGGGACGAGCTCGACGACGCCGACAAGGTGCAGATGCGCGAGGTGTTCTCGCAGCAGATCTTCCCCGTGCTCATGCCGCTCGCGGTCGATCCCGCGCACCCGTTCCCCTATATCTCCGGGCTGTCGCTCAACCTCTCGATCCGCGTGCGCAACTCGCGCACGGGCAAGGAGCAGTTCGCCAGGCTCAAGGTGCCGCAGATGCTGCCGCGCTTCGTGCGCATCGATGCGCGCGAGGGCCTCGGCCAGGTGCGCTTCCTGCGTCTGGAGGACCTGATCGCCAACCACCTCGGCGACCTCTTCCCCGGCATGGAGATCCTCGACCACCACGTCTTCCGCGTGACGCGCAACGAGGACGTCGAGATCGACGAGGACGAGACCGAGAACCTCATCCAGGCTCTGGAGCGCGAGCTGCTGCGCCGCCGGTTCGGCCCGCCCATCCGGCTCGAGGTCACGGACGACATGGACGACGTCACGCTCGGCCTGCTGGTGCGCGAGCTCGACGTCACCGAGCAGGAGGTCTACCGCCTCCCCGCGCCGCTCGACCTGGGCGGCCTCTTCGACATCTCCCGGATCGACCGGCCCGACCTGCACTACCCCAACCACGTTCCGACGACGGCGCCGCAGCTCATGCCGAGCGAGCCGAACGCCAAGCCGGACGTCTTCGCGGCGGTCGCGCGCCAGGACATCCTGCTGCACCACCCGTACGAGTCGTTCGCGACCAGTGTTCAGGCCTTCCTGGAGCAGGCCGCCGCCGACCCGCACGTCCTCGCCATCAAGCAGACGCTGTACCGCACCTCGGGCGACAGCCCGATCGTCGAGGCCCTCATCGACGCGGCGGAGGCCGGCAAGCAGGTGCTGGCGCTGGTCGAGATCAAGGCGCGCTTCGACGAGCAGAACAACATCTCCTGGGCGCGCAAGCTCGAGAAGGCCGGCGTGCACGTCGTCTACGGCCTCGTCGGGCTGAAGACGCACTGCAAGCTGGCGCTGGTCATCCGCGAGGAGAAGGGCGTCCTCAAGCACTACAGCCACATCGGCACGGGCAACTACAACCCCAAGACGTCCCGCATCTACGAGGACCTCGGCCTGCTGACCGCCGACGACCAGGTGGGCAAAGACCTCACCCGGCTTTTCAACGAGCTGTCGGGCTACGCCATCGAGAAGAAGTTCAAGCGCCTCCTGGTCGCGCCGCTGCACCTCCGCAAGGGGCTGCTCAAGCGCATCGACACCGAGGCGGCCAACGCGGCGGCGGGCAAGGCGTCCGGCATCCGCATCAAGCTCAACTCCATCGTGGACGAGGCGATCATCGACGCGCTCTACCGCGCCAGCCAGGCCGGCGTGCCGGTCGAGCTCTGGGTCCGCGGCATCTGCGGCCTGGTGCCGGGGCGCGAGGGGCTCTCCGAGAACATCCGGGTGCGCTCGGTGCTCGGCCGGTACCTGGAGCACTCGCGCGTGTTCTCGTTCGTGAACGACGGCGACCCGCACGTCTACATCGGCAGCGCCGACATGATGCACCGCAACCTCGACCGCCGGGTGGAGGCGCTGGTGCGCCTGGCCGACCCCGAGCACCTGGCCGAGCTCGGCCGCCTGTTCGATCTCGCGTTCGACGAGCGCACCGCGGCGTGGACGCTCGCCGAGGACGGCGTCTGGACCCGGCACCACCTGGACGAGAACGGCGCACCGCTCACCGACCTCCAGACCAAGCTGCAGCAGCAGGCCGCGCACCGCCCGCGTTCGTCCCGCACGGGTTCGAGGCGGTGAGCCTCGCCGTCTACGCCGCGGGCGCCCTCTGCTGGCGCGTCGTGGACGACAAGATCGTGGTGCTCGTCGTGCACCGCACCAAATACGGCGACGTGACCATCCCGAAGGGCAAGGTCGACCCGGGAGAGACGCTCCCGCAGACGGCCGTGCGCGAGATCCTGGAGGAGACCGGGCTCGCCGTGACGCTCGGCGTCCCGCTCGGCATCTCGGCGTACCCGCTGACCTCGGGGCGGGAGAAGATCGTCCACTACTGGGCGGCGGAGGTCGTCGACCACGCGATCGAGCGCTCGACGTTCGTCCCGAACACCGAGATCGCGGCCATCGAGTGGGTCACGCTGAAGAAGGCGCGCAGCTACCTCACCTACGAGCGCGACGTGGAGATCATCGACGCGTTCGAGTCCCTGGTGCGTCAGGGCGTCACCTCGACGTTCGCGCTCATCGCCCTGCGCCATGGCAAGGCGGAGCCGCGCGGCGCGTGGGCCGGCTCCGACGCCTCCCGCCCGCTCACCGAGCGCGGTGTCAAGCAGGCGGCCGGCGCTGTGCCGAGCCTGCTCGCGTGGCAGCCGCGGCGCATCGTCACCAGCGACGCCGTGCGCTGCGTCGCGACGGTCGCGCCGCTCGCCGCCGCGACCGGGGTCAAGCCCCGCCGCGAGCCCGGCATCAGCCAGGACGCCTACGAGGACGGCGACGGCGACGTCCGCACGATCATCGGCAAGCGCGTGCGCTCGCGCAAGACCGCCGTGCTCTGCAGCCACGGACCGGTCCTGCCCGAGATCCTGCGCGAGATCGCGCTGGCCACCGGCACGATGCCGGGCGGCTACCTCACCGACGCCGCCGACCTCGACACCGGTGGGTTCTCGGTCGTGCACCTCTCGGCGACCAACCCATCGTCGGGCATCGTCTCCATCGAGACGTATGCGCCCGCCGTGGAGTGAACTCAGTGAAATACTGATGTTTATTTGAGATCTTTCAGGGTCAGGCGCTAGATTGGCACCGCCGCCCCAGTCGGGATGGCCGTACCAACCAAGGGGAAGCATGCTCTCTACCACTCGCACGCGCCTGACGCTCGGCGCCGCAGCCGCTGCCGCCGTCATCGGCGGACTCTTCGTCGCCGCGCCGGCCAACGCCGCCACCGGCGACATCACGCTCGCGAACTCGACGTTCACCGCCGGCGACTGGGGAACCGGTCTCGACGTGTCGGGTTCCGGCTTCACAGCCGACACCACCGTCACCATCACAGTGAGCTACACCGACGGCGGGACCGTCCTCGGCCAGCAGGACGTCACGGCGGACGCCACCGGCGCGTTCGCGAACGAGGTCTTCACGCCGACCGCCAGCCTCCCGCTGCCCGCGGACGGCGAGGATGTCGTCGTGAACGCCACCTCGACGGACGGCGACACCTCCAACACGATCATGCTCGACGTGCGCGCACCCAAGGGCATCTCTGCGAACACCACGACGATCTCGACGGAGGATCTGACCAACCGGGACGCCGGGATCAGGATCACCGCGGCAGGATACACCCCCGGTGAGACCGTCACGCTGTCGACCGTCTACAACGGCGAGACACTTCCGGCCATGACCTTCGAGGCCGACCGCAGCGGAAGCGTCGACGCTGCGCTCTTCCTCGCGCAGGGCACGGCCGAGGCCGGACAGATCGAGTTCACCCTCACGGGCGAGAGCTCGGGCGTGGCCAACTCCATCACGATCACCGTCACCGGTGACGACATCGTTGCCGGCCCCGGTCCGCTCGCTCCGCTGCCCGTCCCCACGCCGGAGACCACCACCACGGGCAAGCTGCCCCGCGTGAGCGGCTGAGCGCCGCCACAACCTCATCGCGGGGTGGACGCGTTCGGCGTCCACCCCGCTTTGTCGTCGGAGCCCGGCCTTCGTGGGCATCGTCTCGATCGAGACGTATGCGCCGTCGGTGGAGTTCTCTCGGTTGAAATACTGATGTTTGTTGGAAGTTTTTCAGGGTGAGACGCTAGATTGGCACGGTCGTCCCACTCTGGACGGCCGTACAACCAAGGGAAAACATGCTCTCAACCACGCGCACGCGCCTGGCGCTCAGCGCCGCGGCGGCGGCCACCGTCATCGGCGGACTCTTCATCGCCGCGCCGGCGAACGCCGCCACGCCCGAAATCACACTCGTGAACTCGACCTTCACCGCCGGCGACTGGGGAACCGGTCTCGACGTGTCAGGTTCCGGCTACACGGCCGGCGCCACCGTCAACATCACCGTGCACTCCACCGAGGATGGGATCGTCCTCGGCAAGATGGACGTGACGGCGGACGCCACCGGCGCCTTCACGAACGCGGTCCTCATGCCGACCGGCAGCCTCCCGCTACCTCAGGACGGCTTCGACGTCGTCGTGATGGGTACCGAATACAGCCCTTACGACAGATCCAACCTGGTTGCGCTTGATGTGCGCGCGCCGAGCGGCATCTCCGCGAGCAGCACGAGCATCTCGACGGCGGACCTGACCAACCCGGAGGTCGGGATCAGGCTCACCGCCTCGGGCTACACCCCCGGTGAAGAAGTCACGCTGTCGACCACATTCACCGGACCGGTTCCAGCCATCGCGTACGTCGCCGACCGGAGCGGAACGGTCCAGGTCGGGCTCTACCAGTCGCAGGGCGTCGCCAAAGCCGGTGAGATCGGGTTCACCCTGACGGGCGAGACTTCGGGCGTGGCCAACTCCATCACGATCACCGTCACCGGTGAGACCATCGACCTCGGCCCCGGGCCGTCCGCCCCGGCACCTCTCCCCGCACCGGAGACCACCACGACGGGCAAGCTGCCCCGGGTGAGCGGCTGAGAGCCGCCACAACCTCGCAGCGGGGTGGACGCGTCGGCGTCCACCCCGCTGTGTTCGTCGGAGCCCATTCCTCTCGTCGGAGCACAGCATGAAACGCATCCTCGCCGCGGCCGGAGCCGCACTCCTCACCGTCGTCGCCCTGTCCGCGTGCTCCCCCGGCACGCCCGCCGCGACCACCACCCCGACCTCCTCCCGGACCCCCGAGGCCACCGGACCCGCGCTCCCGCCCGGGCTGACGCCGTCGGCCATCGCCGCCCTCCCGGCCGCGGTGTACGACGCGGTCATCCCCGGCCTCCTCGCCGCCCCCGCCGATCCCCGGATCACCCACGCGTCCACGGTCGCGTTCGACACCCCCGTCTACGGCGCCGACTTCAGCACCGCCGTCGCGCGCATCCCCGCCACGGACTTCCTCGGCAAGCCGACGGTCGTCGTCCCCGTCGCGACGAAAGGCGCCTGGTCGATGGTGCTGACGGCCAGCCGACAGCTCCTGCCCTCGCAGGCCGGCGACGGCGCCACCGCGCCCGCCCAGACTGCCGCCTGGCTGCCCACCTCGGCGCTCCGAGCGGCCGTCCCGCTCCCCCACCGCATCGTCGTGTCCGTGTCGGCGCAGACGCTCACGATCACCGACGCGAACGGGAAGACGGAGCAGACCTTCCCCGTCGGCGTGGGGACCGCCGAGACCCCCACACCGACCGGGACGACCGGTTACCTGCAAGCGCGCTACCTCGATCCCGCGCAGGACCAGTCGACGCACCGCATCCAGCTCACCTCGCTGCACGCGACGGCCGCGGACGAGCCGTACGGCGGGTCCGACGGCGGACTGATCGGCATCCACTACCAGGATGTGGCGTCCGGAGCGGTCTCCCACGGCTGCATCCGGATGGGCGGCGACGGGATCGCGGCCGTCGACGCGCTGCCGCTGGGCACGCCGGTCACCGTCGTGGACTGACCTGTACACCCCGCGGGGCCACTGGGCGGACTCACCAGCTAGCCAACCCTTGTTTACCTTCCGTTTACCACTGCGGGGGACTCTGGTCAGACACCGGGAATAGCGTCTCACGCGGGTCGCACCGACCCCGTCCTGTTGTTACTGATCCCCGGAAGGGACAACTGTGAAACTGAAGCGTCTTGGCGTTCCCGTGGCACTCCTCGCCGCCGCCGCCATCTCCCTCACCGCCTGTGCGTCGAACGAGGGCAGCACCCCGGCGACCACCACGGCCAAGCCGTCGAACCTCTCCGGCACGCTGAACGGCATCGGTTCGTCCGCCCAGGGCGCCGCGCAGACCGTCTGGGCCGCCGGCTTCCAGCAGGCCAACCCGAAGGTCACCGTCAACTACGACCCGCAGGGCTCGGGCGCCGGCCGCAAGAGCTTCATCTCGGGCGCGGCGGACTTCGCCGGCTCCGACGCGGCGCTCAAGACCGAGGAGCTCGCAGGCACGTTCGCCGGCTGCGCCGCGGGCGCCAAGGGCATCGACCTCCCCGTCTACATCTCCCCGATCGCCATCGCGTACAACGTCGACGGCGTGAAGGACCTCAAGCTCGACGCCGACACGATCGCCGGCATCTTCTCGGGCAAGATCACCACCTGGGACGACGCGAAGATCAAGTCGCAGAACTCGGGCGCCACGCTCCCGTCCGCGCCGATCACCGTCGTGCACCGCTCGGACGACTCGGGCACCACGCAGAACTTCACCGAGTACCTCTCGGCGAACGCTCCCACCGTGTGGACCGCTCCCGCCGCGCAGACCTTCCCGTTCCAGGTCGGTGACGCCGCCAAGGGCACCTCGGGTGTCGCGGACGCCACCAAGAACGCGAAGAACTCGATCACCTACATCGACGAGTCGGGCTCGGCCGGTCTGTCCATCGCCCAGCTCAAGGTCGGCGACAACTACGAGAAGATCAGCGCGGACGGCGCGGCCAAGGTCGTCGCCGCCTCCCCGATCGCCTCGGGCCGCGCCACCAACGACCTGGCCATCCAGATCAACCGCAAGGACACCAGCAAGGGCGCCTGGCCGCTCGTCCTGGTCTCCTACGTGGTCGCCTGCCAGCAGTACAAGGACGCCGCCAAGGCGGACCTGGTCAAGGGCTACGTCGACTACATCATCAGCAGCGACGCGCAGAAGGCCGCGGCCGACCAGGCCGGCTCGGCTCCGCTCTCGAGCGACCTGTCCTCCAAGGTCAGCAAGGCTGTCGCCAGCATCAAGTAGCACCCCGGCCGCTCGGCCTGGACCGAACCCCGGTCCAGGCCGAGCGGCGCATCACACTCACCCCGCAAGGGACCCGATGAGAGAAAGCGACGAATGACCGCCGGAACCGCAGGAGCCATCAGGCCGAAGGCGAAAGTCCGCCTCGGCGACCGCGTCTTCTCCACAGCGACCATCGTGGCCGGGTCCCTGATCCTCGCCACGCTCGCCGCCGTCGCGCTCTTCCTCGTCATCCAGAGCGTCCCCGCCCTGGGCGCCGGCGCGGGCGAGCTGCCGAACAACGCCACGAACTTCTGGTCCTGGGTCTGGCCGCTCGTCTTCGGCACCATCTGGGCGGCGATCATCGCGCTCATCATCGCGACTCCGCTGTCGATCGGCATCGCCCTCTTCATCTCGCACTACGCGCCCCGCCGCGTCGCGCAGACCCTGGGCTACATCATCGACCTGCTCGCCGCCGTCCCGTCGGTCGTCTTCGGTCTGTGGGGCATCGCGACGCTCTCCTCGTTCGTCCAGCCCTTCTACGCCTGGCTCGGCCAGTACCTCGGCTGGTTCCCGCTCTTCGCGCCGCCGATCTCCGGCACCGGCCGCACCATCCTCACCGCCGCCATCGTGCTGGCCGTGATGGTCATCCCGATCATGACGGCGATCTGCCGCGAGATCTTCCTGCAGACCCCGCGCCTGCACGAGGAGGCCGCGTTGGCACTCGGCGCCACCAAGTGGGAGATGGTCCGCATGGCGGTCCTCCCCTTCGCCCGAAGCGGCATCGTCTCTGCGATGATGCTCGGCCTCGGCCGCGCGCTCGGCGAGACGCTGGCGATCGCGATGGTGCTGTCGCCCGCGCTGCTCGTCAAGATCGCCGTCCTGCAGGCGCAGAGCCCGAACACGATCGCGGCGAACATCGCGCTGCAGTTCCCGGAGGCCACCGGCGTCGGCGTCAACGCGCTCATCGCCTCCGGCCTCGTGCTGTTCGTCGTGACCCTGCTGATCAACATGCTCGCCCGATACATCGTCAGCCGCCGTGCGGCCTTCTCTGGAGCGAACTGATGGCCGCCACCACCACCGCGACCGCGGCACCCCGCCCGCTGACCAACTCCTACACCGCGGGCAAGCTGCCGCGCTGGACCCCCTGGGTGATGCTCGTCGGGTCCTGGGCCGTGCTCATCGCCGTGTTCGCGATGCTGGCGGCCAGCGGTGCGACCAAGGGCTTCAACCCCGTCGGGGCGATCTTCTTCGGCACCGTGCTGTTCGACGTCGCGATCTACACCACGTCGCTGCTGGTCGAGGGCAACCGCAAGGCCAAGGACCGGTTGGTCACCTCACTCGTCGCGACCGCCTTCATCATCGCGCTGCTGCCGCTGATCTCGCTGGGCTGGACGGTCGTCGCCCAGGGCCTCGCGCGCTTCGACCTCACCTTCTTCTCCGAGTCGATGCGCAACGTCATCGGCGAGGGCGGCGGCGCGCTCCACGCGATCGTCGGCACGCTGGAGATCACGCTCATGGCGGCGGTCATCTCCGTGCCGATCGGCCTCCTCACCTCGATCTACCTCGTCGAGTACGGCCGGGGAGTCCTGGCCCGCGGCATCACCTTCTTCGTGGACGTGATGACCGGCATCCCCTCGATCGTCGCCGGCCTGTTCGCCTACGCGCTGTTCGCCCTCTTCTTCGGCCCGGCCATCCGCAACGGCTTCATGGGGGCCGTGGCGCTGTCGGTGCTGATGATCCCCGTCGTCGTGCGCTCGAGCGAGGAGATCCTGCGGATCGTCCCCAACGAGCTGCGCGAGGCCTCCCTCGCCCTGGGCGTGCCGAAGTGGCTGACCGTGCTGAAGGTCGTCCTGCCGACGTCGCTCGCGGGACTCGTCACCGGCGTGATGCTCGCCATCGCCCGCGTGATCGGCGAGACCGCGCCGCTGCTGATCGTGGCCGGCTTCACCACGAGCATGAACTACGACCTCTTCAACGACCGGATGATGACCCTCCCGGTGTTCGTGTACACCCAGTACACGCAGGCCGCCGGCCTGCACGCCCAGGCCTCCATCGACCGGGCCTGGACCGGCGCGCTCGCCCTGATCATCATCGTCATGCTCCTGAACCTGATCGGCCGGATCGTCGCGAAGGCCTTCGCCCCCAAGTACGGCCGCTGACCGCGGACTCCACAGCTTCAACCCGAAGAACGCAGACAAGGAAAAACGTGTCCAAGCGCATCGAAGTCAACGACCTCAACGTGTACTACAGCAAGTTCCTCGCCGTGGAGGGCGTGTCCCTCACCATCGAGCCGCGGACGGTGACCGCGTTCATCGGCCCGTCCGGCTGCGGCAAGTCGACCTTCCTCCGCACGCTGAACCGCATGCACGAAGTCATCCCCGGCGCGTACGTCGACGGCGAGGTCCTGATCGACGGCAACAACCTGTACGGCACGGGCGTCGACCCCGTGCTCGTGCGCCGCCAGGTGGGCATGGTCTTCCAGCGCCCCAATCCGTTCCCGACCATGAG
The DNA here is from genome assembly GCF_042789575.1 of Leifsonia sp. NPDC056824. Taxonomy (NCBI): domain Bacteria; kingdom Bacillati; phylum Actinomycetota; class Actinomycetes; order Micrococcales; family Microbacteriaceae; genus Leifsonia; species Leifsonia sp. NPDC056824. The sequence goes on from NZ_JBHUAV010000001.1 coordinate 203,260, forward strand.
CATCCGCGACAACGTGCTCGCCGGCGTCAAGCTCAACAACCGGCGCATGTCGAAGAGCGAGTCGGACGACCTGGTTGAGAAGTCGCTCCAGGGCGCCAACCTCTGGAACGAGGTCAAGGACCGCCTGGCCCTCCCCGGGTCGGGACTCTCGGGCGGACAGCAGCAGCGCCTGTGCATCGCGCGCGCCATCGCGGTCTCCCCCGACGTGCTCCTGATGGACGAGCCGTGCTCGGCCCTCGACCCGATCTCCACCCTCGCGATCGAGGACCTGATCGAGGAGCTCAAGAACGACTACACGATCGTGATCGTCACCCACAACATGCAGCAGGCCTCGCGCGTCTCCGACCGCACCGCGTTCTTCAACATCGCGGGCACGGGCAAGCCGGGCAAGCTCATCGAGTACAACGACACCAACATGATCTTCTCGAACCCCACCCAGCAGGCCACCGAGGACTACGTCTCCGGCCGCTTCGGTTGATCCGCGCACGGAAATGAGCGAGGCCCACGGGATGTCCCGTGGGCCTCGCTGCGTCTCACCTGGTTGCCGGCGCCCGGCTCAGGAGTTGATGGCGACGATCGGTTTCGTCGTCGGCTGCTTCGAGCCTCCACTGGGCTCGACGGTCATTCCGATGGTGTCGCCCGGCGTCATCGTGCCGGTGAGGACGCGCCAGGTCGCGACGTGCCCGGCGGAGTCCATCGTGCCTGCCGCGGTGGCGGCGCCGTCGCGGATGTACCAGAGCTCGTAGGTCTTGCCGCCGGCGAGCTGCGGGAGGTCGGTGGCGACGATCGCGGACTGGCCGAGCCGGGCCGACCAGACGAGCGTCGCCGTGCCGCCGCCGGTGATGGGGGCGGTGCTGCGCTGGGTGTCCGGGGCGGCGTTCAGGGCGGCCAGGGCGGAGGACTGCTGCTGCTGGTAGGTGTCGTTGCCTCCCAGGCTGACGCCGACGAAGGCGCCGGCGATGAAGAGGACGACGGCGGCTGCGGCCGAGGCGAGGATCGCGCCGGGGCGCTGGAACCAGCGTCGGGCGGCGCGGGCCTCGGCAGGGGTCTGCGCGGTCGGCCGCGGCTCGGGCGCGGTGGATGCGGGCACGATCGGTCGCGCGGTCTCCACGCCGGCGGCCGTCGCCTCGTCCGCTGCGAGCTGCGGCGTCTCCGCGAGCCGCGCGAAGAGCGCCGCCTTCATCGCCGCGGGCGGTTCCACCGGCTCGGCGGCGAGGCCGAGCTGGGCGGCGATGTCCTCGAAGTCGCGCGCCTCCTGGGCGTCGTCCGCACCGAGGCGGGCGCCGAGGCGCGCGGGGTCCATCGCGTCGCGGTTGTCGTCGGTCATTGTGTCACCCCCAGTTCGTCGCGCAGGCGTATCATCGCATCCCGCAATCGGGTTTTTGCTGTGCCGAGGGGGATGCCGAGCTCGGCCGCGAGCTCGCTCTGAGTGAGCCCGCCGAAGTAGGCGAGCGTGACGGCTTGGCGTTGCACCTCGCTCAACTTCTCCATCGCCACCTCCACTCGCTCATGCTCGACCCGGACCTCCACCGTTTCCGCCACCACATCGAACGCCGTCGGCAGGTCTCTGATACCCACCGCGGTGTCACGGTCGTGCGACGCCTGCGACGCACGGATACGGTCGATCGCCCTCCTGTGCGCCATCGTGAGGAGCCAGGTGAGCGCTCTGCCCTTATTCGGATCGAAGCGCCGAGCGGATTGCCACGCCTCCAGGAAGACCTCCTGAGCGACCTCCTCGGACTGCGCCGCGTCAATCAGGAGCCGCCGGATGAGGCCGAGCACGCGGGAGGCCGTGTGGTCGTAGAAGTCGGAGAACGCGCGCTGGTCGCCCTCAGCGACACGCAACAGCAGGTCGTCGAGCTGCTCCACCACGGGGGCGTCGTCCACTCTTCGATCTCCGCTCGTCTGGGCCGCTGACGCCTTCGACTGTAACCCTTCCCCGGCGGTGAGCGTGGTCACCACGGCATGAAAGAGCCGGACCGCAGAACGCCTCTCGGCGCGAGGCCGCTCGAAGCGGCAAGTATTGGAGCCCGGGGTTACTGCGGTCCGGCTTCGTCAAGCATACAGGAGGCCGTAGCCGGCTTCACGGCGTGGCGTTCGCAGGGAGAGAACGGTGGACGGGAATACGGAGGCGGTCTGTGTTCGTCTCCGGTCGCCTCCGCTCAGTCGAGCGAGTCGGTGCGCCACAGCCGGGCGCAGGTCGTCAGCTCCTCGGCCGTGCGGGTGAAACGCAGGGCGCGCGTGGTCAGCTCGCTCGCCCGCTCGGGGTCGAGCGCGTCCCGGTCGTCGGCCACCGAGACGCATCCCGCCGCCGTCACCCGGCAGAACGCGGCCGCCCGGTCGAGCGCGACCGCGAAGTCACCCTCGAACACCCCGCGCAGGATGCGATCGGCGAGCTCCGTCACCTCCCCCGGCCCCGCCGGCGTCGGCGCGCCGGCGACCACAGGGTCGATGGTGGCGATGACCTCCGTGCCCCGCTGGTACAGCAGCGCGGTCCCCTCGGCGTCCTGCCGGATCAGCAGCCGCAGCAGGTAGATCCGCCACAGGGCCCCCGGCAGGCTCTTCGGGTTGGACCGCGCCCACAACTCGGCGATCGCGTCGATGCCGTGCTCGTCGGTGTACGCGACGAGCCGGTCCACGATCTCCGGATCGGGCTCCTCGCGAACGCGCGCGAGCAGCGCCTGGGCGGTCTCGTGGGCGACTTTACTGATCTGCGCGGGATCGTCCCCACCGAGAAAGGCCTCGAACATCCCCCCGGGAAACAGCGTTGGCTTGTGATAGCGGTCCGGCATGCCCCCATTCTGCCCCGGCACGGGGAGGTGTGGAATCCACGCTAGATTAGAGGGCGAGGGCCTCTAGCTCAGTCGGTAGAGCATCGGACTTTTAATCCGCGGGTCGTGGGTTCGAGCCCCACGGGGCCCACCTTAGGTTTGACTCCGCTGCATGCAGATCTAGCCGCTAAGTTTTCTGCTGGAGCCTGAAAGGCGAGCTGCTACACCGCCCGTGCTCAGTTGAGGAGAATTGGTCGCCCTGGGCGACCACGAGTGGGCAAGGACGGCTGAGTGGATCTGTCTGTGGTTCTCGATGGACTTGTCATCATCGCCGTGTGCGTCGCATGGGCCTTGGTGATGCCCTGGGCCCGCAAATTCGACCGCAAGGTCGCCGATCGCCGAGAGGCACAAGGCAAGCCGAGGTCGATAGTGCCTCCGTGGATCATGGTTGTGGTCTGCATTGGGATGATCATCGGCGGCTCGCTATTGATGCACAGCTGACTCTGCTCGATCAGTGGGCCGAGAACGAGACGGGTCGGGTCATCGTGATCGACAACCTCGATCACACTAAGCGACGAGGAGTTGACATGACCGACGCGCCGACAGCTGCCCGAACTGGTCGGGCGAATTGGCTTCCCCTTGCCGGGGCGATCGTGTTCGTCGCGGCGATGACAGTCTCGACCGCTTTGAAGTTCGGATCGCTACAGAGGTCCGGATGGACATGTGGTTCGTGGTGTCCACCCTCCTCTGGGCCTTGGGCGTTGTCGCGCTCATCATCTTGCCGTTCTGATGGCCTCAAAGGTTCGCATTCGACGTCGAACTCGCTCATTGCGGCAGGCCTTTCCCGCGGCATACATCGCGGAGGTCGCGAACGACCCCGAGCTATCGAAGGGACTTCACCACCTCGTTCGTCGGCTCGACGGGATTCGGGTGCGGTTTCCCTCGCGCGGCACCCAGACACTCGTGGTCGACCCAACTGGTATCCAGCTGTGTGACGGAAGTACGAACTATCGAAGGAGAGTCGCAGTTCCGATCGACATGATCGAGCGCGTCGAAGAATCATCGACGCGGGTTGGGCAATATCAACTGCGGGCCGTCCCGTCCGTGAAGGTCATCTGCCGGACAACCGTGGACCCCGTAATTCTCTCGTTCCACCTTCTCCGCTTTGCGGGCGGGTGGCCTCTGTTTCTGTCGAAGTCACGCAACGCCTCAGAGTGCGTTCGGATGCTCACTGCACTGGGACATGTCTCACCCGCCGACCAGCGTTCCACCGGATAGCTGCGAGACCTGAAGCCTCGGCGACTCTCGTCAGCAAGTGGTACGATATCTTGTACCACTTGGAGGAATCATGGCCATCACAGCAAGCGAAGCTCGCAGCGACCTGTTCGGCCTCATCGAACGCGTCAACCTCGACCAGACCGAGGTCGAGATCACGTCCAAACGCGGCTCGGCTGTGCTGATGTCGAAGGACGAGTACGACTCACTGCTCGAGACCACCTACCTGCTGCGCTCCCCCAAGAACGCACGACGCCTCATCGACGCCATCGAGAGCGCACGCGCGGGAAACGTCACCGAGCACGACCTGACCGGTGAGTGACCGCAAGCTCGCCTGGACCGCCGGCGGCTGGGAGGACTACCTCTATTGGCAAGGCCAGGACCGGCGCACGCTCAAGCGGATCAACCTCCTGATCGAAGACATCCTGCGAGACGATCCATTCGAGGGCGTCGGCAAACCGGAGCCGCTGAAGCACGCACTCGCTGGTGCGTGGTCACGACGCATCGATGAAGCGAATCGACTTGTGTATCTCGTCGATGACGCGTACGTGATCATCCTGCAGGCTCGCTACCACTACTGATGCGCCACCGCGCAATCCAGAAGGTCACGATGACAGGCCGCTCCGTGCACAGCAAAGGATGGTCCGACCTCAGTGCGCTCTAGGATGAACGCGTGGTGCGAATCAGCAAAGGCCAACTGCGACTTGCGCTGATAATTTCAGCGATCGCTTTTGTTGCCTGTTTGGTCGCTGGAGATTATTTCGCAGCCGTCGCCCTCGTCATCGTCGCCGCGCTCGGAACCTGGTGGCAGGTTCGGCATGCCGAACGTCCTGATCAAGCTGAGCACGGACACGACGGACACGAGCTGTGATGATCGCCGCGAACGTGCGGCCCGGTCTGACCGTCCTCTTAGAGGGGCGACTCGCGCTCCGTGCCCACACTTGAGTGAGTTCTCCTGTGACGACAGTGCTCTTCTGTGTTCAGAACCCGAGGAATTCCGCGGATTTTCACGAGCGATCGTGTCCCAGCGGGCAAGCCGAGCGGGGTTCGGGCCCACGGGGCCCACTTCAGAAGACGCCGGCTGGCACGGAAGCCCGCACCCCCAGACTGGGGGGAAGAAGGGTGGACAGGATGCCCTACCCTCGCATACATGAGTCATTCTCAGGAAACCCGCCAGGGGCTCCGAGGTGAACACGGGGAATCATTTCTTTCAACCGCATTCGACCCGAAGCTGAACGCGCTCAACGCCATCCGCCTGCTCCTCGCCGTCTCCGTGATCGTCTGGCACTCCGTCCCGCTCACGGGCGCCTCCCGGCCCGTGCCGGCTGTCGCGCAATTGCTCGGGGAGGGTGGTGTCGACGGGTTCTTCGCGATCAGTGGGTTCCTCATCGTGTCTTCCTGGATGCGTCGCCCACGCTGGTGGCCCTATGTGAAGGCCCGGTGCTTGCGCATCCTCCCCGCGTTCTGGATGTGTCTCATCGTCACCGCCGCGATCATCGCGCCGCTGGGGATCTCCCTCGCCGGGCAGGACCTTCCCGACGGGTACCCGGTCGATGCGGCGCTGTACGTGGGGAAGAATGCGCTGCTGAAGATCAACGAATACGGCATCAGCGGCACACCCACCGGCGTGCCCTACCCCGGCGTCTGGAACGGCAGCCTGTGGACGCTCTCCTGGGAGTTCCTCTGCTACCTCGGCGTCCTCGCTCTCGGGCTCACGCGGGTCCTGAGGTACCGGGCCACCATCCCGATCATCTTCGGCGCCTGCCTGACCGTATCGGTCCTCGCGGACACGCGTCTGGTGCACAACTACTACCTCGTGGACGGGTCCAGGTTCGGGCTCATGTTCGCGGCCGGCGCCCTCATCCACCAACTTCGTCACCGGCTCCCCACCCGCGCCGTCGACCTGGTCATCGTGGCCGCGATCATCGCCGCGGCATCCCTGCTGCCGGACTACCGGGTCGCCGCCGCACTGCCGCTCGCGTACCTGCTCATCAGCGCGGGGGCGCTCCTGCGCGTCCGCGCACTCCGACTCCAGAACGACATCTCCTACGGCACGTACATCTACGCCTTCCCCATCCAGCAGGTCCTCGCATCCGCAGGACTGTACCGGCTCGGCGTGCCCCTCTTCGCGTCGATCGCGATACCGCTCACGTTCCTCGTCGCCGCTGCATCCTGGTTCGGTGTGGAGAAGCCCGCGATGAGGCTCCGTGGAAGGACGGTGCCCGCCTTCCCACCCCTCCAACAGGGCACACCATTCCAATCCGATTCCCGGATGCCTCCGGAACACTCCTGACGGCCGGAACCATTCCGGTCGCACAACGCAAGGGAGTTCGGAATGAACAACGTCACCAAGCGCGTCGGGATCCTCGGTGGAGCGGCTGTCGTCGCCTCCGGTCTGATTGTGGGAGGTCTCGCCCTTCCGGCGAACGCGGAGACGAGCAACAACACCGACACCGCGCCCACCACGACCACGGCCGTGGCGCCGCACACGCTCGACTACCTGAGCGTGTCGGACATCCTGCACAGCGTCTCCGCTCCGGTCATGGTCGGCCCCGTCGTCCAGGGTCCCGTCGCGAGCGGCATCGCCAGCGGCAACACTGTCGGCCCGGTTGCCAGCGGCGACCCGGTCGCCAGCGGCAACCAGGCGAACGGCAACTCCGTCGGCAGCAACGACTCGACCCCGGTCGCCAGCGGGAACACCACCCCGGTCGGCTCGGGCGACAACACCTCCGCCGGCAACGGCACCGGCGTCTCGGCTCCGGTCGGCTCCGGCAACACGACCGGAACCTCGCTGAGCAACCTCGGCGCATCCGTGACCGACTCGGTCAACAGCGCCGTCAGCGACGCCCTCAAGGGCCTCAACGGCACCAGCGGCACCCTGGGGCGCTGACCCCAGCTCGTCGCACCTCGGCGCCCGGACTGTACGGTCCGGGCGCCGAGGCTCGCTCTCAGGCTTTTCGGACCCGGGACACCGCGCCGGCCCGGGACACGATGATCACGGCCAGCACGACAGCAGCGACCTCGGCCAGCAGGTCCAGGCCGCCCTTGACGTCCACCGGTTCCCCTCGCCCGATCGTCAGACCGACGGCATCCTCCGCGTGCCCGGCCTCCAGCGGGAGACCCACCAGCACCGCATACGCGTAGATGCCGATCAGTGCGACATTCACGACGACGGTCCCGTAAAGGACCAGCCACTGCGATCGCTCCGGCAGGAACAGGATGCCGCCGGCCAGGGCGAGCTGCGCCACTCCGGCGAGCAGGAACCCCGTCCCGAGCAGCACCGAGGCACCGAGGTGCTCCGGCGTGAGGAGCAGGTGGATGGTCCCCGCCACGATGAGCGAGACGGTGAGCGTCGCCCGCAGACCGACGAGGAGGCCGACCCGTCCTGCGGCGGCAGGCGTGCTGATCGCGGCGACCAGCAGCGCACCACCCGCAAGCACGAACACGGACGGTCCCACCCCGGGGACCGGCGCGGTAAGAGCACCGGCCGGTCCGGGGGCAGCCGCGTACGACGCGATCCGCAGCCCGCTGTAGAGGCTGTCGACGATCACCAGGGAGGCCCCGAGGACCGCGACCGGTCGCAGCACGCGTGCGCTCCCGTTCCGCGCCATGACCACGAGCAGGGCGACCACGACCAGCGTGACGCCGCCCAGGAGCCCGCCGTCGAGCGCGAACCCGCGGACGACGGTGAGCCCGTGGAACAGGACCAGCCACGGCAGGGCCCCGCCCGCCACCATGAGCGCGAGCGCGAGACCGCCGGACGCGAGGGCGATCGCCTCGCGCGGGACGGTGACGCTCCAGGGTCGCGGCTGGGCGACGTGGATGGACATGATGCCCCTCCCTACCGCTGTCCGATGACGTTGAAGAACAGGTAGAGGTTGGTCGGGATCGGGCCGAGCACACCACTCGACGGATCGGCGATCAGGCTGTTCATCACCGCTTCGGACTTGCCGGCCGCGAGCTTCGCCCACGCCGCCTGGTTGGTCACCGCGACGACCTTGACGTCCCACCAGCCGCCGGCCGGTCCGTCGAGGATGTGGCTGTGCGCGGGCAGCGCCACGTCGGCGACGGCGTTCGGCGATGCGCCGAGCGCGCCGGCGATCCGGGACAGGTCGATGTTCAGCGGGTGGTTCGGGCACGATGCGACAGCGCACATCGGAGCGGGAACAGGGTTGCTGAACAGCGGGACGAGGACGTACAGCGTCGACCTGTCGGCGTTCGCGACGGGTCCGTGGTTCGCGTCCGTCCCGACCTCGCACGCGCTCGGCGCGCTGGATGCCACGCTCGAGTCGCAGAAGAAGTTCTGCGCATACTGCACGGTCACCGTCTCGCCGTTCGTCCACGCCGGGGTCCTCGCAGAGGACACCGGCTGCACGGCCGAACCTCCTGCTGCGAAGGCGGCGGTAGCGATCGACAACGACGCCACGACGGCGCCGATCACCAGTGAACCGATCAAACCGGCGCGTCGTCCGCCGCCGGTGTTCTTGATGTCCACGATCTCTCCTTTCAGACCACGGCCTTCAAAAGGATGCACAACGGTCGTCGGCGCAGCGACGGGCGACCGTGGACTCGACACTGAACTCGGCGTTGGCTATTCGAAACCGGGGCGGTGGTCGGATTGGGGTCAATGTCGAGTGCATCCGCTGGATGTGCGCCCCGGCGGGATACCATGTGCCGACTATTCGATCGTCGGACTGGAGCGTCATTTGTCTCCGAAGCACCTGCCAGAGGGCTCGCGCCCTCCTCGACCGCGGGATCCCGCTGACGACGCGCAGGCGCGGATCACCGTCGGCGGTCGGATCAGCGGCTCAGGATACCTCGCCGTGCGGCTGGTGCTTCCCCTGTGGCTGATCGCACTCGCCCTCGTCCTGGCCGTGCCGCCCACGTCGTTCACGCCGTTCGATGCGGTCGCCCGAGTCCTGTGGATCGTGGCGAGTGTGTGGTTCGTCGTTCGCAGCCTGATCGTGGGCGTCTACGTCAGGAACGAGCGACTCGTGATTGTGGGCTGGTTCTGGATCCACCGGATTGCGCGGTCCGAGATCGACGACTTCGTCACCAAGCCGTATGACGGGCTCATGACGCGAGGCGACGACCGGAACGTCTTCTCGTCCCGGGTTCGCAGCCTCGGGGTCGATGTCGCTTTCGAACGGGTCCGCTACTTCGACAGCATCGCACTGCCGAATCGAGTCTCGAGTCGCGTGGTCGCGGGTCTCCAGCGAATCGCGCTCGTGGCTTCGGAGGAGCCGACAGCGACCAAGTGATGACTGCCGCGTGCGCCCGGCTGTGCCCCCAGGGGAGCCCTATCGGCCCACCGAGTTCGCGGCCCCCGACTGCCCGGCGCGCGCCGAAGCGCACCCGGGCCTCCGCGGGGACGATGATGACGTCGACGCGGATGGTGACGGTCTAGGGCCGCCCGTGCCCTCCGCCGGCGTGTGAGGAGCCGTGGGCGTTCTGCGAGTTGCCGTGCTCCGCGTGCGCGGAGGACCCGTCCGTTCCGCTCGGAGCGGGTGCCGGAGTGGGCTGGTGACCGGAATTCCCCGGAGCGACGATCGTGGCGCAGTACGCGTAGATCGATCCGGCGCCGCCTGCCGCCCTCTCCAGCGACGCGTACGCGACCGACGTCGCGGCGAGGCCGCCGTGCTCGTAAGCGGTGCAGAGCCCGTGTGCCGCAGGCCCCGACGCGTCGGGCCCGACCGGGACGGCGGCCGACGTCGGGTCCGCAGTCGGTGTCGGGTCCGCGGTCGGTGTCGGGTCCGGCGTCGCCGAGTCGGTCGGTTCGGCGGTGGGCGGCGCCGTCGGGTCCGTCGTCGGGTCGGCGGTGGGTGCTCCGATGAGTGTGTGGGCCTCGTCCTGGAGACCGGAGGGGAGCGCGTCCGCATACGCGGCCGCGGTCCCGCCGAGGGCGATGGTCCCCAGCGCGACAAGGCCGATGGTGAGCTTGTGGGCGGCGATGACGGAGATGAATGACATCCGGTTCTTCCTGACTTCCTGTCGTGGACGGACGCCGTGCGGGCCCTCACCTCTCTTAATCGGCCGGAAGGTCCCAAAGGTTACGCACAGGTCCGCCGTCACCCCATCCGTAGCTACCGGAGGACATCCGCCCCACCCGGGCCCGCATCTCCTCCGCTTGCTGACATTTCCGCACCCGCCAGCGCGGATTTCCTCCGTTACCGACACCTGTCGCGAGCGGAGGAGATCCGGGCCGCGGGACCCCCGAAACGCAGTGAACGGAGGAGATCCCGGGCCGTGGGGGCGGGATGTCCTCCGTTCGTGGCGAAGCTCGCTTACGCGACCGGTCCCTCTGCCAGGGTCACCTGCGCCGTGTGCGATGCGCCGGAGGCGTCGGTCCAGGCGATGGTCGCGCTGTCGCCCGGGTGGAGGGCGGCGAGCGCGGTGGTGAGGGCCTGGGCCGAGTCGATGGTGGTGCCGTTCACCGCGGTGATCGTGTCGCCGGCGGCCATCCCGGCGGATTCGGCCGGCCCGCCCGAGACGACACCGGAGATGGTCGCGCCGGCGGCCGAGCCGGCCGACCCGAAGGAGCCGTCGCCGCTGCCCGTCGCCGCGCTGTCGCTCGACGCGACCTCCACCCCCAGGAAGGCCGGGTAGCCGATCGTCACGGTGGACGACGCCTGGCCGGACGTGATCTCGCCCGCGATGGTGAGCGCGTTCTGGATCGGGATGGCGTAGCCGGCGGTCGTCGTGCCGCCCTGCTCGGCGGCGGTGTCGATGCCGATCACCTGGTCCGCGGAGTTGAACAGCGGGCCGCCGGAGTCGCCGGCCTGGATGTCGGCGTCGGTCTGGATGAGGCCGTTCAGGGTCTCGGAGACGGCGGTCTGCTCGGCCTGCGTGGTGATGGTCTGGTCGAGCGCCGTCACGGAGCCGGGCGACGCGGAGGGCGTTCCTCCCGTGCCCCCTGCGTTGCCGACTCCGGTGACGGCGTCGCCCACGGCCACGTCCGCGGACGTGTCGAGGTTGGCGGTGCTGAGTCCCGAGGCGTTGCTCAGCTGGAGGACGGCGATGTCGTCCGTGGTGTCGGTGCCGACCACTTTCGCGGTGTATTGGGCGCCGGTGGCGACGACCGTGACGTTGATGCTGGTCGCGTCCTCCACCACATGGTTGTTGGTGAGGATCTCGCCGTCGGAGGTCAGCACCAGTCCGGTACCCGCGCTCTCGGCCTGCGCGTAGGTGAGCTGCGACGTGATGTCGACGACCCCGACCTCCTCGGCGGCGGTGGCGCTCGCGAGGGAGGAGGAGCCGGCGGAGGACGACGAGCCGGAGCCGCCCGAGCCCGAGCCGCCGTAGCCTCCGCTGCTCCCGGAGCCGTACCCGTATCCGTACCCGCCCGAGCCGAACCCGTTGCGGCTCAGCGTGTTGTGGACGCTGCTGGACGCGGTGGAGGCGGTCGTGGTGGCGGCGCCGGCGGTGTACGCCAGCGCCCCGAGCCCGAACGCCGAGCCGACGGCGAGGGTCGCGGCGACCGCGGCGGACGCCACGATCACGGGGCGGCGTCGGCTCCTCGGCGTGTGTGCCGGTGCGGCTGCGGTGGGCTGCCCCGCACCGTTCTCTGCTGTTACGGGGGGAACTCCCTCGACCTCGTCCATGACTGTGGTCCTCTCGACGTCAGGCTTGATGTCGACAGCACACCGCACGCGAGTGGGAGGCCATGATGCGCAGGTTTTGACTACGCCGGGAGAAAACTAGAGATTCCTATGAATCGGGTCACGGGAGGGTCACGCCGCCGATCGGCTCACGCCACCCCGGTGACCCGCCCCCGCTCGAGCAGGTAGCCCACCGCAACAGCCCCGGCGATGCACAGCATGATCGGCGCCAGCATGTCCGGGCCCTGGTTGGTGAACTCCATCACCAGGAGCAGCGCGGTCAGCGGCGCGCGCATGGTCACCGCCAGGAAGGCGGCCGCGCCGAGCAGCGCGAAGGCCGCGAGCGGCTCACCGGGCCAGAGCAGCTGCCACACGCCGCCGAGGGTCAGGCCGAGGCCGGCGCCGATCGCGAACGACGGGGTCAGGGTGCCGCCGGCCGCGCCCGCGCCGATGGTGCCGACGGTTGCGGCGGTCTTGACCACGGTGGTCAGGAGGATCACCGCGACCGGCAGCGTCGCCGTCAGCGCGAGCTGGCCGAGCGAGCGGCCGTTGCCGAGGATCGCGGGCAGCCAGAGCGACACCACGCCGACCGCGGCGAAGACCAGCGGCATGACGATGAGGATGCCCCACGATTTCGGGCGGTGGTTCTGCGCGAGGCGGGTGAGTCGCACGAAGCCGACGGCCGCGAAGCCGATGATCGGACCCGCGAGGATCGCCCACACCACGATCTGCGGCCGCAGCGGGATCTGGTGCACGAGGTACAGCGGGTTGGCCGGCACCACCAGCCGGGCGACGAGCGCCGCGATCGCCGAGGTGGCGAGGGCGGGCAGCACGGTCGCGAAGCTGATCTCGGCCAGGAGGATCTCGACGGCGAACACCGCGCCGCCGAACGGGACGTTGTAGACGGCAGCGAGACCGGCGCCCGCTCCGCACGCCACCAGGATGCGGCGCTCGCGGGCGCTCACGCCGGCGCGCTCGGACAGCCACGACGCCCACCAGGCCGCGATCTCGCGCGGGGCGACCTCCCGGCCGATGGAGGCGCCGAGGCCCACGATGATCACCTGGAGAGCGGCGTTGAAGAACGTGACGACGCCGGGCATCCTGCGCCCATTGACCGCGGCCTCCACCGAGACGATGGCACGTCGGGGGCTTCGGCGTCCCCAGCGGCGCAGGAAGAACCAGCCGACGCCGCCGAGGACGCCGGCGAGGACCAGCGCGACGACCCGGTTCACCGGCGGGGCGTCCAGCAGCCCCTCGAGGAAGGTCCCCTCCGAGTACCCGAACGCCAGGTGCTGGATGGTGTGCAGGCCGAGGTAGACCAGCCCGCCGCCCACCCCGGCACCGACGCCGACGAGCGCCGTGACGACGACGAGCCTGGTCAGCCAGGCGGGCGTGGCGCGCACGGGAACGCGTCGGGAGGTGGGCACGCTCCCAGGCTACTGCCAGGTGGGTCGCGCTCCCGTCAGGCGGCTCAGGGGGTCCGGCGGCTCAGGGAGCCGCGAGCCCGCCGACCGTGAGGAGGTTCACGGTCGTCGACGTGCACGCCGTGTAGTTGTCCGCCTTCACGAACAGCGACTCGGTCGACCCCGGCGGGTACACACGGAAGCCGTCGGCCGGCTTCGGCTTGCAGTCCGCGTCGGGGTAGTTGAGAGCCTGGGTGATCTTCAGGGGCGCCTGCGCGGTGCCACCCGGCTGCAGGACCACCGTGTCGTGCGGGGTGCTGCGGTCGAACTGGGCGGGGTTGCCGAGCTGGGTGCCGTTGCCCTCCCCCACGAACGAGACTCCCGGCCAGCCCTGCAACGAGCACTGCGTCGAGCCGGTGTTGGTGAGGACGATGGTGACCTCCACGCTGCCCGCGGCGCCGCCTCCGCCCTTGCCCATGCTGCCCGTGAGGCTCGACGTGGCGCACTGGCCCTGGATGGGCTCGGAGTCGCTGCTCGCGGTCGGGCGCGGGGAGGCCGAGCCCGAGCCGGACGGGGAGCCGGACGAGGCGGGGGATGCCGTCGGGCTCGCGCCGGCGGTGCAGCCGGCGAGACCCAACGCGAACGCCGCAGCGAGCGCGAGGGCGAGAGCGGGCCTGGCGATGACGGAGCGGCGCGTCGAGTCGGACATGCCCTATTGTCAGCACGCCGAGGCGGTCCGCCCGGCTAGGACTCGCCGCCCCTGGCCGAGTTGCACTGGCAGTATGAAGGCATGAGAGCGCTCGGGACCTGGCTGGCACGCTACTGGGCGGTCGTCGTCCCCGTCATCGGTGTGGTCGTCCTGATCGCGTTCTGGACGGTGGAACTGCAACCGGTCGCCGTCGCGCTGATCGCTGTCGTGCTGGCCGGGACCGTGCTGGCCGCCGTGCAGCACGCGGAGGTCGTCGCGCATCGAGTCGGCGAGCCGTTCGGATCACTCGTGCTCGCGGTGGCGGTGACGATCATCGAGGTGGCGCTGATCGTCACGCTGATGACCACAGGCAAGGACTCCGCGACGCTCGCGCGCGACACCGTCTTCTCCGCCGTGATGATCACCATGAACGGCATCGTCGGCCTCAGCCTCCTGCTCAGCGCCACCCGGCGGGAGACCACCACGTTCAACGCGCAGGGCAGCGGCGCGGCGCTCGGCACGGTGACGGCGATGGCGACGCTCACGATGGTGCTGCCGACCTTCACCGAGGCGACCCCCGGACCGGAGTTCTCGCCCGGCCAGCTCGCGTTCGCCGCGATCGCGTCGGTCGCGCTCTACGGGATGTTCGTCTTCACGCAGACGTTCGCACACCGCGACTTCTTCCTCCCGGTCTCGCCCAAGGGGAAGCCCCTCACCGAGGACAGCCACGCCGACGCGCCGACGACCCGCACCGCGCTGATCAGCGTCGGCCTCCTGCTCGTCGCGCTGGTCGCCGTTGTCGGGCTGGCCAAGCTGGAGTCCACGCCGATCGAGCGCGCGGTGACCGGGATCGGCCTCCCGCAGTCGTTCGTCGGCGTCATCATCGCGCTGCTCGTGCTGCTCCCGGAGGGCATCGCCGCGTCGAAGGCCGCGCGCCGCAACCGGATGCAGACCAGCCTCAACCTGGCGCTCGGCTCGGCCATCGCCAGCATCGGGCTCACCATCCCGGCGATCGCTGTCGCGTCGATCTGGCTGCCGGGGCCGCTGCACCTCGGGCTCGGCGCGAGTCAGATCGTGCTGCTGATGCTCACCGTGGTGGTCAGCATCCTGACGATCATGCCGGGGCAGGCCGCGCGCATCAAGGGCGGCATCCACCTGATCATCTTCGCGGCGTTCATCTTCCTGTCGATCGTGCCGTGACGGTGGCCGGGCGTACGCTCCCACTGTGAACGGACGTGACCCGCGGGTGGACGCCTACCTGGCGCCGCTGCCCGCGTGGCAGCAGGAGGTCTTGGGCGAGCTGCGCGACATCCTGCACGAGGCGGACCCGGCGATCGAGGAGACGATCAAGCGCTCGGTCCAGCCGTACTTCGTGCTCGACGGCACCGTCGCGGCGTTCCTCGCGGCGAAGGACCACGTCAACCTGTTCGTCTACGACGGCGGGATCGTGCCGGACCCGGCCGGGCTCATCACGGCGGGCCACGACAACGCGACCGCGCGCACCATCGGCTTCCGGGAGGGAGATCCGATCGACCGGGAGTCGCTGCTGACCTTCCTGCGCCGGCTCATCGCGGACAATCGCGCGGGCGGGTGGCGCACGCTCACCGGGCGGCGCTGACCGCCGCATCCCAGAGCGTCTCCGCCGCGAGCCGCGCGGCCAGGGGCGTCCCGCCGCACAGCGCGGCGCTCGCGGACGCGCCGTCGAACAGGAGCGTGAGCTGCACGGCGAGGACGTGCGGCGACGAGGCGCCCGCGGCCTCGGCCTGGCGCTGGAAGTACGCGGTCAGCTCGCCCTTGAAGTGCTGCGCCACCTGCGCGGCGGGGTGCTCCCGGTCGCGCAGCTCGGTGGCGACGTTGACGAACGGGCAGCCGAAGTAGTCGCCGGCCTCCGCGGCCCGGTGGAGGGCGTCGTAGACGTGCAGGACCCGCTCGCGCGGGGTGCGCTCGTCGTCGCCCTGGCTGAAGTAGCCCGCGACCACGCGCGGGCCGTACTCCGTGAGCATGTCGGCGACGATGGCGTCCTTGCTCTCGAAGTGCTGGTAGATGGAGCGCTTGGAGACCTGGGCCTCCTGCGCCAGCCGGTCGACGCCGACCGCGTGCACGCCCTCGCGGATGAAGAGCCGGGCGGCGGCGTCCAGCACCCGCTCCCGGGGCTTGGGGCGGGGCGCGGTCGTCGTGGTCATGGGTCGATTCTAGAGGGCGGGTTGCGCAAAGTAAACCGATCTGTGTACATTGTCGGAAACAGATCAGTTTACTTTTGGAGGACCACCATGACCGATCTCACTGGACGCGTCGCCCTCGTCACCGGCGCCAACCGCGGCCTCGGGGCCGCCTTCGTCGCCGAGCTCCTCGAGCGCGGTGCGTCGAAGGTCTACGCCGCCGCCCGCCGCCCCGAGTCGGTCGACGTCACCGACCCGCGCGTCGTCCCGCTGGAGCTGGACGTGACCGACGCGGAGAACATCCGCCGCGCCGCCGAGACCGCCACCGACGTGACCGTGCTCGTCAACAACGCGGGGATCGGCGTGAACCAGTCGCTCGTCAGCGGCGACCTGGCCGAGATCCATCGCGAGTTCGACACCAACTTCTGGGGCCCGGTGCTCGTAACGCGCGCCTTCGCGCCGATCCTGGCCACGAACGGCGGCGGCGCCATCGTCAACATGCACTCCGCCCTGAGCTGGTACGCCATCGGCTCGTACAGCGCGGGCAAGGCGGCGCTCTGGTCGGCGAGCAACTCCGCGCGCGTCGAACTGGCACCGCAGGGCATCCAGGTGGTCGGCGTGCACGTCGGCTACGTCGACACCGACATGGCCGCGCACGCGGACGGTTACAAGGTGCCGCCGGCGCAGGTCGTCGCCGAGGCGCTGGACGCCGTCGCCGCCGGGGACGCGGAAGCCGTGGTCGGTGAGACCGCGCAGCAGGTGAAGTCCGTCCTCCACCAGGACGTGCGCGTGCTCTACCCCCAGCTCGCCAGGTAGGAGTCCGACGCGAAGCCGCGCGGGCGGATGCCCCACTGCGCGGTCCAGGTCTCGCCGGGCTCCACCCAGCGCAGGCCCTGACCGGTGTTGAGGGCGTTCGCCGGCGCGGTCATCGGCTCCACGGCGAGCGCGACCTCCCCCGCCTCCTTCGTGGCGAAGGCCCGGTGCGTGAACACCTGGACGTAGCCGAACGCGTCGTCGCCCCAGAGCGTGACCGTGCGGCCGTCCGCCGCGGCGAGCACATGCTCGGCGGGCGTGCGGAGGTCACCGAAGCCGTCGTTGAGGTCGAGGTCGGCCACGATCCCGCCCTCGGAGAGGTCGAAACGTGTGCCGGCGACCGGGGTCTCGCCGGTGACGTTCAGCCGGTCGTCGGTCTCGAACCGGGTGCCGGCGTGGACGGTCAGCGTGAGCTGGGTGGCCGGGACGTCGCCGATGCGCAGGTAAGGGTGCGCGCCGATGGCGACGGGCGCGCTCCGCTCGCCGCAGTTCGTCACGGTGTGGGTGACCGTCAGGCCCTCCGTGTCGAGCTCGTGCGTGACGGTGGTGTCGAGGATGAACGGGTAGCCGGGCTCCGGGTAGATCGCGGCCGCCTGGGTCAC
Source organism: Leifsonia sp. NPDC056824 (assembly GCF_042789575.1). NCBI lineage: Bacteria > Bacillati > Actinomycetota > Actinomycetes > Micrococcales > Microbacteriaceae > Leifsonia > Leifsonia sp. NPDC056824. The sequence continues at coordinate 220,569 of NZ_JBHUAV010000001.1, forward strand.
CGCCGACTCGGAGCGCTCGACCAGCGTGTACGGCCGGTAGCGCAGGAGGCCGTGCGACGCGTTGCCGAGCGAGGGCTCGGTGAGCGCGAGCCGCTGGGGGACGCCGTCCAGCTCCCAGACGCCGTCCTTCACCCGGTTCGGCCACGGCATGAGCACGATGCCGTCGGCCGAGGGCGCGGTGGAGTCCTCCGGGAACGGCTCCAGGATGTCCACTCCCCCGTACCGGAGGGTGCGAAGGCCGGCCGCCACCTGCGTGACGGTGGCGGTCAGGTCGCCGAACTCGAGGTCGTACTGTTCTCCGGTCGGTGCGCGCATGATGACAGCGTATTCCTCAGGAGATGGTCACCGGCAAGCCTGCGGCCCGCAGCGATCGCACGGTGTCCGGATCGGCGGACTCGCCGGTGAGGAGACCGGCGACGTCCTCCAGCGCCGCGATGCGGCCGACGTGCGTGCGGCCGAGCTTGGAGCCGTCGGCGACGACCAGCGCGCGGCCGGAGGACGCCACCATGACGCGCTTGAGGTCGGCCTCCGGGAGGTTCACGTTGGTGATCCCGCCGACGGGGTCGACGCCCGTGCAGCCGATGAAGGCCAGGTCGGCGTGCAGGCGCTCCAGGAGGACGGACGCCAGCGGCTCGACCAGCGAGTGCTGCAGCGGCCGCAGCGTGCCGCCGGTGACGACGACCTGGAAGCGCGGGATGGCGCGCTCCAGCTCCAGCGCGATGGTGAGGCCGTTGGTGATGACGGTGACGTCCTCCAGGTCGTCGCGGTCGGCGAGCGCCCGCGCGATCGCAGCGGTGGTGGTGCCGACGTCGAGGAGGACGCTGCTGCCGGACTCCACGAGCGCCGCCGCGGCCGCGCCGATCCTCCGCTTCTCCTCGGCGGACGACTCCAGCGCCTCCTCGAAGCTCGGCTCGCGTGTGCCCGCGCCGCGCAGCACCGCCCCGCCGTGGACGCGGCGGATGCTCTGCTGCGCGTCGAGGGCGTCGAGGTCGGAGCGCACGGTGACGTCGGAGACCTGGAACGCCTCGCTCAGCTCGGCGACGCGGACGAACCCGGTGCGGCCGATGAGGTCGAGCATCCGCTCGCGGCGGAGGGCGGCCGGCAGTGGTTCGCTCATACCGCAATGCTCCAGTGCTTGCGTTTACTTGTCAATCCGCAAGCTAATCGGTACATTTACTTTCGGAAACGAAAGGTAAGCATGGCCGCCATCACGAAGCGCCCGCACCGCCTGTCCGACGGTCGCGACCTCATCTACTACGACGACCCGGACTCCGCGCTCGACCCGGAGCGCGCGCCCGACCTGCGCGAGCCCGCACCGCGGCCGCCGACGGCGACCATGCGTCAGGACCCGCTGACCGGCGACTGGGTCTCCATCGCCGCCGCGCGCCAGAACCGCGTCATGCTCCCTCCGGCCGAACTGGACCCGCTGGCGCCGGCCACCCCGGGCAACCCGTCCGAGATCCCGAGCCTCTACGACGTCGCGGTCTTCGAGAACAAGTCGCCGTCTTTCGGACCGCTGCTGGAGGACGCGAACCAGCCGGCCGACCTCGACGACCTCGCCACGGTCGGGCTGGAGCGCACCCTCACCTCGGTGGGCCGCTGCGAGGTCGTCTGCTTCAGTCCCGCCACCACGGGCTCGTTCGGCAGCCTCACGCCGACCCGCGCCCGCACCGTCATCGAGGCCTGGGCCGACCGCACCGCCGCGCTGTCCGCCCTCCCGAACGTGCGCCAGGTCTTCCCGTTCGAGAACCGCGGGGAGGCCATCGGCGTCACCCTGCACCACCCGCACGGGCAGATCTACGCCTACCCGTACATCACCCCGCGCACCAGCGCCCTCATCCGGTCGCTGGAGAGCTACGGCCCGACACTGTTCGCGGACATCCTGGAGCGCGAGCGCGCGTCGGAGCGGGTCATCCTCGCCGGCGAGCACTGGACGGCGTTCGTGCCCTTCGCGGCGCGCTGGCCGATCGAGATCCACGTCCTGCCGCACCGCCACATCCCCGACCTCGCCGCCACCTCGGACGCCGAACGCGACGAGCTCGCCACCCTCTACCTGCGCGTGCTGCGCGGCGTCGACGCGCTCTACGACTCCCCCACGCCGTACATCGCGGCCTGGCACCAGGCGCCCGTCCACACCCACCGCGACGACATCCGGCTCATGCTGCAGCTGACCTCCCCTCGTCGCGGCGCGGATAAGCTGAAGTTCCTGGCCGGCTCCGAGTCCGCGATGGGCGCGTGGATCGGCGACATCCCGCCGGAGCAGGCCGCGGCCGCGCTCCGGGAGGCCGTCGCTCGCGCCGACCGCGAGAACCCGGTGGGCGAGCTGCCCGACGGGATCGCCGGGCTCGTGACCGTGCCGGCCGACTCCACCCCAGACTCCGCCCCCGAAGGAAAGATCCCCGCATGACCGACCTGCGCACCGGCGTCCGCGACGACTTCGTCTCGATCTTCGGCCGGGAGCCGGACGGCGTCTGGTCGAGCCCCGGCCGGGTGAACCTCATCGGCGAGCACACCGACTACAACCTCGGCTTCGTGCTGCCGTTCGCGATCAACCGCCGCACCGTCGCCGCCCTCGGGCTGCGCGACGACCGCACCGTGCGGGTCGGCAGCACGTTCGCCGACGAGCTGGTGGAGATCGACCTCGACCGGCTCTCCCCCGATTCGCTCGACGGCTGGTCGGCCTACCCGCTCGGCGTCGCCTGGGCGCTCGGCGAATTCGGCGCCGACCTCGCCGCGGTGCCGGGCTTCGACCTCCTGCTCGACTCCAACGTCCCGGTCGGCGCCGGCCTGTCGTCGTCCGCGGCGATCGAGGGCGCCACCGCGCTCGCGCTCAACGACGTGTGGCGGCTGGGACTGGACCGCCAGACGCTGGCCCGCGTCGGCCAGCGCAGCGAGAACATCGTCGTCGGCGCCCCGACCGGCATCATGGACCAGTCCGCGTCGCTGCTCGGCCAGCAGGACTCCGCGGTCTTCCTCGACTGCCGCTCGCTCGAGTCGCAGATCGTGCCGCTCGGGCTCGACGAGGCCGGCCTCGCCGTCCTCATCGTGGACACCGGCGTCACCCACGCGCACGCGACCGGCGGCTACGCCGAGCGGCGGGCGTCGTGCGAAGCGGGAGCCGCGGCCCTCGGCGTCGCGTCGCTGCGCGACGTGAGTGTCGACGACCTCCCGCGCGCCCGCGAGCTGCTGGACGACGTGACCTTCCGCCGGGTGCGCCATGTGGTGACCGAGGACCAGCGCGTCCTCGACACTGTCCGCCTCCTCCGCGAGAGCGGCCCGACGGCGATCGGCGACCTGCTCGACGCCTCCCACGTCTCCATGCGCGACGACTTCGAGATCTCGGTCGCCGAACTCGACCTGGCGGTCGAGACGGCGCAGGCCAACGGCGCGATCGGCGCGCGGATGACCGGAGGCGGCTTCGGCGGCTCGGCGATCGCGCTCGTGCCGGTCGACGCGCTCAGCCGCGTGCAGGTCGCGCTCGACGGAGCCTTCGCCGAGCACGGGTTCGGCCAGCCGGAGGTCTTCACGGTGAACGCGTCGGAGGGCTCGCTGCGGGAGAGCTGAGGCGCGTTCATCCCCGCGTCACCCGCCTCCGCCAGAATGGGACGATGAGCGAACCGGAGATCACCTGGCTGAGCGCCGACACGGTCCAGCTCCGCCAACCGAAGTCCTCGCACTGGGAGGCGCCGTTCCTGTTCCTGCTGTTCGGGCGGGAGCGCGCGCTGCTCATCGACACCGGAGCGACGAACGACGAGCAGGTGTTCCCGCTCCGGGCGGCGATCGACGCGCTCACCGAGGAGTGGCTGCGCCGCAACCCCGCCGTCTTCACCCGGCCCTATCCGCTCGTCGTGGCGCACAGCCACGCGCACCGAGACCACATCGCGGGCGACCCGCTGCTGGCCGGTCGCCCGGGGACGACGCTGGTCGGGACCACGCCCGCGCAGGTGATCGCGTTCTTCGACTTCCGGTCGTGGCCGGACGCGACGGTGGAGTTCTCGCTCGGTCGCCGCACCGTCGACGTCATCGGCGGCCCGGGCCACGAGCCCTCCGCTGTGGCGTTCTTCGACCGCGAGACCGGCATCCTGTTCACCGGCGACACCGTGCTGCCCGGGCATCTCTATGTGCGCGACCTGCCGCAGTACCGGGCGACGGTCGAGCGGCTGATCCGCTTCAGGGACGCGCCGACCGCGCCGGTGCGCGAGCTGCGCGGCGCCCACGTCGAGATGTCGGACACGCCGGGCGTGATCTACCCGCCGGGGACGGTCGACCAGCCGGACGAGCTGCCGCTGCCCCTCCCGCCGCGCATCCTCGACCGGGTACTCTCGGCGCTGGACGAGTTCCGCGGCGAGCCCGGCGAGCGCGTCGTGCGCCGACGCTTCGTCGTCGCCGCCGACTGACCGCGGCCCGCCCCGCCCCGTCCCCGCCGCCGAGGGGCACGTCGTTGTCACTTTCTCGCGCCGAAAGCGACAACAACGTGCCCCTCGGCGGTGTGAGCGGGCGCTCTAGGGTGGGGGGATGACGATTATTACGCTCACGGATGGGTCCACCCCCAGCGTCGCGGACGACGCCTTCGTGGCGGCCGGCGCCGTGCTCGCGGGACGCGTGCGCCTGCTCGCCGGCTCCAGCGTCTGGTACAACGCGGTGCTGCGGGCGGAGGCGGAGGACATCGTCCTCGGCGAGCGCAGCAACCTCCAGGACAACGTGTCCTGCCACGTCGACCACGGCTACCCGCTGACCATCGGCGCCGATGTGTCGGTCGGCCACAACGCTGTGCTGCACGGCTGCACGATCGAGGACGGGGTACTGGTCGGGATGCACGCGACGGTGCTCAACGGCGCGGTCGTCGGCGCGGGCTCGCTGCTCGCGGCCGGGACGGTCGTGCTCGAGGGCGCGGTCATCCCGCCCGGATCGCTGGTCGCGGGCGTCCCCGGCAAGGTGCGCCGCGAGCTCACCGCGGAGGAGCGCGCCGGCATCCTCCACAACGCCGAGGCCTACCTCACCCACGTCACCGAGCACCCCGCTGGCTGAAACGGCCGAGGGGCACGTAGTTGTCACTTCCGGGCTCGAAAAGTGACAACAACGTGCCCCTCGGCGGTCAGATCTCAGTGGAGGTGGGTACGACGGGGGCGGGGGTTCCGGCGGTGATGCGGACGAGCTCGGCGAAGGTGGTCGGGAAGACCGTGTGGGCGTGGCCGGCGGCGGCCCAGACCTCGGGATAGCCGGCGAGCGCGACGTCCACGACGGTGCGCAGGCGCTCCGGGTGCCCGAGCGGGGCGACGCCGCCGATGGTCTGGCCGGTCGCCGCCTTCACCGTCTCGGCGTCCGCGCGGCGGATGCGGCCGCCCAGCCGCTCGCCGAGGAAGGCGGTGTCGACGCGGTGCGCGCCCGACGTCATCACCAGCAGCGGCTCGCCGTCGATCGTGAAGACCAGGGAGTTGGCGATCGCGCCGACCTCCACGCCCAGTTCGGCCGCGGCCGAGACCGCCGTCGGGGTCGCGGACTCGAACCAGCGCACGCGGGGCTCGATCCCGGCCTCCAGCAGCGCCGCCTCCACCCGCTCGACCGCGGGATGCGTGCGGTCCTCTGCGGTCATGCCAGCGCCCGCTCCGCGGACTCCACCACGTTCTGCAGCAGAAGGGCGCGGGTCATCGGGCCGACGCCGCCCGGGTTCGGGGAGACCCACGCGGCGACCTCGGCCACGTCGTCCGCCACGTCTCCGGCGACCTTGCTCTTGCCGGTGACCGGGTCCTCCACGCGGCTCACGCCCACGTCGAGGACGATGGCGCCCGGCTTGACGTTGTCCGCGGTCACCAGGCCCGCGACGCCGGCGGCGGCCACGATCACGTCGGCGCTGCGCAGGATGCCGTCGAGGTCGACCGTGCCGGTGTGGGTGAGGGTCACCGTGGCGTTGTACTCGCGGCGGGTGAGCAGCGAGCCGATCGCGCGGCCCACGGTCACTCCGCGGCCGACCACCACGACATGCTTTCCGTTCAGTTCGATCCCGTGCCGCAGCATCAGCTCGATGACGCCGCGCGGGGTGCACGGCAGCGGGGTGGTGATCGGCCGGTTGACGTTGAGGACCAGGCGGCCCAGGTTCGTCGGGTGGAGGCCGTCGGCGTCCTTGGCGGGGTCGACCAGCTCCAGGATCGCGTCCGTGTCGAGGTGCGACGGCAGCGGGAGCTGCACGATGAAGCCGGTGCAGTCCGGGTCGTCGTTGAGGTCCTCGATCACGGCCTCCAGCTCGGCCTGCGAGATGTCCGCGGGCAGGTCGCGGCGGATGGAGGCGATGCCGACCTCCGCGCAGTCGCGGTGCTTGCCCGCGACGTACCACTGCGAGCCCGGGTCGTCGCCGACCAGGATCGTGCCGAGCCCCGGCACGACGCCCTGCTCGCGCAGCCGCGTCACGCGCTCTTTCAGCTCCGCCTTGATCTCGCCCGCCGTAGCCTTACCATCCAAAATCCTCGCCGTCACGCCGGCCTCCAACCATCAGTTCCTGAGTTGTGCACGCGACACGCCGCCTCGCCCCGTGCACAACTCCGGAACGGATGGAGTGGGAGTGCGCTAGATCGAGGACGGGAGCTCGACGGGGAAGCCCTCCTGGCCGGACGGGGTGAGGCCGGGGTAGAGCGGGAACGCGGCAGTGAGCACGTCGACGCGGGCGCGCAGCGCCTTGGTGTCGGCGCCGGGACGCAGCGCGAGCGCGATGATGTCGGCCACCTCGGTGAACTCGGTGTCGCCGAAGCCGCGGGTCGCGAGCGCCGGCGTGCCGATCCGGAGGCCGGAGGTCACCATCGGCGGGCGCGGGTCGAACGGCACCGCGTTGCGGTTGACGGTGATGCCGACCTCGTGGAGGACGTCCTCCGCCTGCTGGCCGTCGAGCTCCGAGTGGCGGAGGTCGGCGAGCACGAGGTGCACGTCGGTGCCGCCGGTGAGCACGTCGACGCCCACGGCCTTCGAGTCGTCGGCGGTGAGGCGCTCGGCGAGCAGCTTCGCGCCGCGGATCGTGCGCTCCTGGCGGTCCTTGAACTCCTCGGTCGCGGCGAGCTTGAACGCGGTCGCCTTGGCGGCGATGACGTGCATGAGCGGGCCGCCCTGCTGGCCGGGGAACACGTTCGAGTTGAGCTTCTTGGCGAGCTCCATGTCGCGGCTGACGATGAAGCCGGAGCGCGGACCGCCGATGGTCTTGTGCACGGTCGAGCTGACGACATCGGCGTACGGCACGGGCGACGGGTGCAGGCCGGCGGCCACGAGGCCGGCGAAGTGCGCCATATCCACCCAGAGCTTGGCGCCCACCTCGTCAGCGATCTCGCGGAACGCGGCGAAGTCGAGCTGGCGCGGGTACGCCGACCAGCCGGCGATGATGACCTGCGGCTTGTGCTCGATGGCCTTGTCGCGCACGACGTTCATGTCGACGGTGAAGGACTCCGGGTCGACGCCGTAGGCGACCGCGTTGTAGAGCTTGCCGGAGAAGTTGAGCTTCATCCCGTGGGTCAGGTGGCCGCCGTGGGCGAGCTCCAGGCCGAGGATGGTGTCGCCGGGGGTGGCGATGGCCGACAGGACGGCCGCGTTCGCGGACGCGCCGGAGTGCGGCTGGACGTTGGCGTACTCGGCGCCGAACAGGCTCTTGGCCCGGTCGATCGCCAGCTGCTCGGCGATGTCGACGTACTCGCAGCCGCCGTAGTAGCGGCGGCCCGGGTAGCCCTCGGCGTACTTGTTCGTCAGCACGGAGCCGACGGCTTCGAGAACGGCGCGCGGCACGAAGTTCTCCGAGGCGATCATCTCGAGGTAGTCGCGCTGGCGGCCGAGCTCGAGCTGCAGCACCTCCGCGATCTCGGGATCGACCTCCGCCAGCGGGGCGGTGAAGGTGGAGGGAAGGGTGTCGGTCACTATCGGCTCCTTGAAAAAAGGGATGGACAATCGTTGTGCATCGACCCAGGCGCGCGGCCGAATCCATCCGTTCGTTCGAGGTAACCGTTGTCGCTCCCCGATGGTGACCATCTGAGCGCCAGTCGCGACGTGAGCAAGCATAGCAAAGGGGCGTCGACCCGTCCCGCGCTCATCCGCTGGAGGCCTTGCTGATTTGTTCGGAGGGCTGCGATACTCGCTGGTGGCCGTCCCGCGGGTGGGCAGTGTCGGCCGAACCCCGAATCCCCTGACGTGGTTAGGAACATCCGTGGTCGTGCCTCGCCCTGCAGCGCTCGAGAACACGGGCGACGCGCCCTTCACGCTCCTCCCCGGCGCCAGGATCATCGTCGCGGGGCCAGGCGCCGACGCGGTCGGCCGGCTGCTGCACCTCGAGCTCGCCACGGACTGCCGGCGCGAGCTCGCCGTCGTCCACGAGCCTCCGGCGTTCGGGGACATCGCGATCGTGATCGCGGACGACGAGGGGCCCGCCGGGCACCCGGCCGAGGGCTACACGCTGGAGGTCGCGGCCGAGGGCGTTCGGATCGGCGCGGCCACCGCGGCCGGCGCGTTCTGGGGCGTTCAGACGCTGCGCCAGCTCGTCCCTGCCGAGTGCGAGGGCGACCCGCTGACGGTCGAGGCGATCCGGATCAGCGACCACCCGCGCTTCGCCTACCGTGGCGCCATGCTGGACGTCGCGCGGCACTTCTTCCCGGTTGCGGACGTCAAGCGGTTCATCGACGCGATCGTCCTGCTGAAGGTCAACCACCTCCACCTCCACCTGACCGACGACCAGGGCTGGCGCCTGGATATCCCCGGGTGGCCGGAGCTGACGCGCATCGGCGGCTCCACGGGCAGCGACGGCAGCCGGGGCGGCTTCTACACCGCAGACGACTTCCGCGAGCTGGTCGCCTACGCGGCCGAGCGGCACGTCACGATCGTCCCCGAACTGGACATGCCGGGGCACACGAACGCGGCGCTCGCCTCCTACCCTGAGCTCAACCCGGACGGCGTCGCACCCGAGCTTTACACCGGGTCGGAGGTCGGCTTCAGCACGCTGCGGACCGGCGACCCGGTCACGGACGGCTTCGTGCGCGACGTGATCCGCGCGGTCGCGGCCCTCACGCCCGGCCCGTACCTCCACATCGGCGGCGACGAGTGCCTCAGCACCCCGGAGGCGGACTTCCAGGCGTTCGTGCGGCGGGCTGCGGAGCTCGTCGCCGAGGCCGGCAAGATCCCGGTCGGCTGGCACGAGATGGGCCGCGCGGCGGGCCTCCCCGCGGGAACGGTCGGGCAGTACTGGTCGTTCCGCGTCCCGCGCGGCGACGCCGCCGCCGAGACGCTGGCGTTCGTCCGCGGCGGTGGTGACGTGATCATGTCACCGGCCGACGTCGCCTACCTCGACATCGTGTACGAGGAGGGCGACCCGATCGGTCAGGACTGGGCGGACGGCCCGACGGATCTGCGCAGCGCGTACGAGTGGGACCCCGCCCGGATCGTGCCGGGGCTGGGCGACGCGCACATCCTCGGCGTCGAGGCCCCGGTGTGGACGGAGACGATCACGACGATCGACGAGGTCGAGCGGATGGTGTTCCCCCGCCTCGCGGCCGTCGCCGAGATCGGCTGGTCGGAGGCTCCCGCGGACACGGCCGAGGTGGAGTCGACGCGCGACTTCGATGAGTTCGCCGCCCGGGTCGCCCGGCTCGCCGAGCACTGGGACGCGCTGGGGACGTCGTACCGCCGCGTCGCGGAGGTGCCGTGGCCGGAGGACGCGACGAGCTGAGCCGTCCTGCGCACCGACGCGAGAGGAGCCGGTGACCCCGTGAGGTCACCGGCTCCGCTCATTCGGCGAGCGTCAGGCTCACCGGGTCGCGATCGTCACGCGGCAGCGGTCTCGACGCTGCGGCGACGACGGCGCACGACCAGCAGGACGACGCCCGCGCCGACCAGGAGCGCGGCCGAGCCGGCGATTCCTGCGATCGCGATGTCCGAACCGGTCATCGCGAGGCCGCCGTTCGAGCCGTTTCCGGCACCACCGTTCGAACCGTTTCCGGCACCGCCGTTGCCGTTGCCGTTGTCGTCGCCCGGAGGGATTACCGGGTTCACGACCGAGATGTCGAACGACTCCCAGACCGTGCCGTCGGCACGCAGGACCCGGTAGGTGTAGTTCGCGCCCGCCTGAGAGGGGATGACGAACGCGAAGGTGTGCGAGCCGTCGTCCTCGGCCGTCGCGTTGAACTGCCCGACCGTCGGCGTGACCGGGGCGGTGCGCAGCGACGCGGTGGTCGCGGTGTGCCCGTTCACGCCGGTGAGGGTGTGCGTCAGGGTCTCGCCCGGGAGGTAGGCGGTCGCTGGAGCGGTGTACGTGACCGTCTCGCCCGGGGCGGCGGTGTACTTGTCGAGCGAGCCGTGCACCCCATCGCCCGGCGGGTAGTCCGCGTGGGCTGCCGCCGCGGGCGCGAGCGCCAGCGCAAGGGCGACGAGGCCGCCGAACAGTTTCTTCTTCATGGGTTCTCCTTCGTAGGGGATGGGTGTCACTGGCCGACCGGAGCGGTTCGGTCAGCCACAGGTCCCGGGCTCGGCGAAGTGCTCGAACTCGGTGGCGGTGGGGGTCGCGACGACGCGGTCGACGGTCGGCGACCGGGTGGGCAGGGCGACGAACTCGGCGACGACGACCGAGACAGCGCCAGGAGCGAGGTCCACCTGGACGACGGACACCGGATGGCCGTCGATCATCCGGGAGAGGGCGGTGACCTCTGCGCCGTCGACCGTCAGCCGCTGCGGGCGGAGGCTGTCGGTCCCGGCGAACTGCACCATCGTCCGGATGTGTCCGGCCGGGAGGCCGGGCACGCCGTACCCGGTCACGACCCAGGGGAACGCGGCGATGTCCGCCGGCGCCGTGGAGGCGAGCGTCGCGGTGGCCGTGACGGTGCTGCCGACTTTCGTACTGTTCTTGGCCGGGGCGTGGCAGGTCGCGGTCACGGAGCCTTCGAGGTAGCTGTCCATCTTGCCGGCGGTCCCGTCGGCCAGGAACACGCCGACGGGCGCGCCGCGGTCGGTGAGCTGTGCGAGCGGTCCGGCGAGCGGGCCGCCGGCGATCTCGCGCTGCAGCGCGGTGTCGGCGAACCAGAGCGAGATCCGGCCCTCGTCCACGGCCGTGCCCAGCGCCTTCAGCACCGCGACGATGCCGGTCCCCGAGCCGAAGAGCTTGTCGAACATGGCGCGCGTGAGCTCGCCGAAGAACACGTCCTGCTCGTCGCGGCTCTCGATCTCGAGGTAGACGTCCCGCAACAGGACACGCGAGGCGTTCTCGCTGTTCAGCTCGCGCCCGGCGACGGTGATCGGACCGGTCGCCGCCAGCAGCAGCCCGATCGTCGCGGTGTCGATGGACACGACCCCGTCGAGCTCCTGACCGAGAGCCGCGCGCCAGTGCGCGGCCGTGAGCTCGCCGCTCCGGACGAAGTCGGGCGTGAGGTTGACGTTCTGGATGTACTCGCCGAGCTGGGGCCCGTACAGCGCCCGCTCCTCCGGACTCACCGCGAGCCCGGCCCCCGCTGCCGGGTTGAGCTGATCGGGGATGAGCTGCTGCCCCAGCTCGATGCGTCCGCCGTCGGCGGTCAGCGCCGAGACGGCCCCCGCGATCCCGCCGGTCGTCCGGAGCTCGGCGTTGTTGTTGAACAGCAGCGCGTAGTTCTTCGCACCGTTCGCGCCGGTCGCGGCAGGGAGGACGCGCGCGGCGACTGACAGCGAGGAGACGGTGCGGTGGAGGCTGTCGACCAGGCCCTCGGCCTTCTTGACGCCGGAGGCGAGCTGCGGCACGAGCGGGCCCGCCGAGGCCTCGCGCAGCGTCGTGCGGCCGCGCTCTAGCGCGCGTTCCGCTGTGCGGAGGCGGGTCGCCGTGCCCGCGACGGCGCCGGTGTCGACCGTGCGGTCCGCGAGCGACACGGCGGTCTCCAGCGTGGCGAGGTCGGCCACGACGGGAGCCAGTCCGCCGTCGACGGTCTCGTGGAGCGCTTCGACCGTGAGCCGGTAGGAGCGGAGGTTCGCCCCGGCGAACGGGAGGTACTCGGACGCGCGCCACACGACATCGCCCGTCAGGCCCTTGGCGTCGTCGAGGCGGTCGCCCACCGCGCGGAGCCGGTCGACGCGGGAGGCGGCCGACACCGGGTCCGCCGCGACGGCGGCGACGGTCGCCGTGGCCTCGGCGCGGGCGGCCGACACCTGACCGTAGGAGATGGCCGCTCTGATGCCCACCCAGGCGGCGCACACCACGACGACGAGGGCGACGGCGCCGAGCGAGATCAGCACGACACGCGTGACGCGTGCGCGCTCGGCCGCTCTCGCACGGCGGCGCGATCGACCGCTCATAGGCCCTGACTCCCTTTCGACATTGGGAACCATGCTGTCGTCGGTAACGGGGCTGCCCACTGTCGATCCGGGGATTTACGTGCGGATCGGTCGATGTTCCGTGCCGTTCACCCGGTCTTACGTGGAGCGCCTTACATCTTGCGTATTACCGTTGGGCTGCAGCAGTTCACCGCACGTCCCCTGGAGCCACCCGATGATCGATCCCCGCGCCGCGGACTCCGCTCCGCTCGCCGGCAGGGACCGGGTCCTGACCCTCGTGCGCGAGCTCCTGTTCTCCAGCGACGCGGACGTCGACCTCGTCGGTCCGCGCCTGAGCGGGCGCTCGACCGTCGTCGACGCGGTGGCGTCGTCGGCGGCCGACGCGCGCAGGACGGTCGTGCGCGTGAACGGCGTCCGGTCGCTGCGCGAGAGCCCGCTCGCCGCCCTCCACGCGGCAGGGCTCGGGGTGCTGACGTCCCCGGAGCGCCGCACGGCGTCCGCCCTCCAACAGGCGATCGACGCCCTGACGACCGCCATCGGGTCCGGCACGGCAGCGCTCCTCGTGGACGACGCCGACCTCCTCGACGACGCGTCCACCGGAGCGATCGACGCCGTGCGCCGCGCGACGCGCACGCCGCTGCTGCGCACCCGCGCGCGGCGGGACGAGGGGCCGTCGACGGCGTACGTCGTGGAACTGGTGCCGCTCGACTACGAGGAGCTCCGGTCGGTCGTGGCCGAGCGGCTCGGCGGTCCGGTCGACGCAGGCGCGATGAGCCGCGTGTACGCGCTGTGCGGTGGCAATGTCGGCCTCGCGCTCGCGCTCGCGGAGCTCGCTGTGCTGGAGGGCCGGCTGGCCAGGGCCTCCGGCGCGTGGTCCGCGACGGGAGAGCTGTGGAGCAGAGCGCTCCGCGGCGCCCTCGAAGCGCAAATCTCCGGGCTCTCCCCAGCCGAGCGCGGCGCGCTGGAGCGGATCGCCGTGACCGGCGTGGGCGACGTGGCGTCGACGCGCGGGCTGGTCGACCCCGCCGCCCTGGACGGCCTCGCCGCGGCCGGGGTCCTCCGGATCGTGCCGCACTGCGGGCGCAGGCTCCTCGCCCTCGATCCCCCGGTGCTCGCCGACCACCTGCGCGACCGGGCCCAGGTGGACGCCCCGACCACCGACGCCGCGTTCGTGCAGCTCGTGCACGCGGCGGCCGACGCCCGCCGCGCGGAGGCGTCGCGGGCGTGGCATGCCGCGCCTTCGCCGGGATCGGCGCTCGTCCTCGCGCGCGCCCTGATGGCCGACACCGGGATGACGCCGGGCTCGGCCGCCGAGCTCGACCGGGTGCTGGCTGCGTCAGCCGTCCTGCCGGGCGACCCGCTGGATGCGGCCGAGTTGGCCGTCCTCCGCGCGCGCCGATCGCTGGCCGCCGGCGCGGAGCTCGCCGCGGCGCTCGCGGCCCTGCGAACGGAGGTCGCCGGGCTCGGCGCCTTCGCACGGCTCGCGGACGCCGCCGCGGTGCTGCTCGCCGTCGAGATCGGGGCAGAGCCGGCCGTTCCCGAGGAGCTCCTGCGCGACGACAGCGACCTCCCGCCGCCCGTGCGGTCCCGGCTGATGGAGGCCTCCCGGGCCGTCGCGCTCCGCTGCGGGCGCTTCGAGGACGCCGTCCGTCACCTCGACGAGCTCGCCGCCCTGCCCGGCGCGGCCCCCGCGAGCGAGGCGGCCGCGCACGCCTACGCCCTCCTCGGCGTCGGACGGCACGCCGAGGCCGTCGCCTGGGCCGAACGCGGCGCCGCGTCGGCGCGCGACCGGCTCGACGCCGGAGCGGTGCGTGCGCACAGCGTCGCGCTCGGGCTGTGCCACCTGCTCGCCGACCGCCCGGCCGACGCCGCCGACGCGCTCGCGACGGCGTCGGCACTCGGCACGCCCGCGGTGCCCGGCGCCGCCGTCCAGGTCGCGCTCCACGTCCTCTCCGCCGTCATCGCGGTGCGCCGGGGCGACACCACGCTCGCCGAACGGGTCCGCGACGAGCTCGCCGCCGGCCTCCCGACGGCCTCGGACGGGAGCCCGCCGTCCGCGGTCGGCGCGGGCGTGCGCTGGATCGACGCCCAGCTCGCCGCCGGCAGGGGGCGGCCGGACGAGGCCGCGGAGCTGCTCCGGCGGCTCGCCTCGACCCTCGCGACCCACGGCGAGCTGCCCACGGCCGCGCTCGCACTGCTGACGTCGCTCGAGCACGCGCTCGACGACGCCGGGCTGGCGGAGGCACGCGCCCTCCTCGCTCGACAGCAGTCCGAGCTTCACGACGCACACCTCGCCTTCGTCCAGGCCCGCGCCGAGCCCGACGTCGCGGACCTGGGCGCGCTCGCGGAGCGTCTCGCCTCGAGCGGGAGGGCCGGCCCGGCCGCCGCGCTTCGACACCCCACGGGCGACGACGGCGGTGGCGGGTTCTTCTCGACGCCGATTGCGCTGACGGATCGCGAGCGCGAGATCACCCGGCTCGTGGCCGCCGGACTCAGCAACCCGGAGATCGCGTCCCGGCTCGTCCTCAGCGTCCGCACCGTGGAGAGCCACGTCAGCAGAGTGATGCGCAAGACCTCTGCGGCCAACCGCGGCGAGCTCGTCGCCGTCGCCCTCCGGCTCACGCCGTGAGCGGGGTCAGGTCACGGGTAGCCCACGAACCACAACAGCACGAGCGCCACGGGCTGCAGCGCGATCCCGGCCGCCAGCACGATCGTGCGAGCACGCCGGTTGTGGGTCAGCCCCGGCGCCCCGGCGAGCGGGGCCAGCGGCATGAGCAGCCGGAAGAGGCTCTGCTGCGGCAGGAAGACGGCGAACAGGTAGAGCGCGTAGCTGGCGGCGAAGGCGACCACTTCGGTGCCGAGCGCGCGGATGCCCGGCCGGTTCAGCAGCCACGCGTAGCCGCCGATCGCCGCGACGACGAGGAGGGCGCCCGCGACGCTCGCGTACCGCCAGGTGAAGAGGAACCACGGCGTCAGCGGCACGAAGGCGACCCGTCCGATGAAGCCGGTCCACCAGGAGAGCTCGGTCTCCACGTAGGCTCCTGGCGTGCCGGTGACGGTCGCCGCGATCAGCGGCCAGGCCAGCCCTGCCGCAGCGGTCACCGCCCCGGCGACGATCATCGCCACGCGCTCCCGGACGCCGAAGGTCTCCCGTCCCCGGCGCGCCCGCACCGCGCGGATCACGTACACGATCCCGAGGGTGAGCGGGAGCGCGAGCTCCCCCGGACGGGTGAACGCGGCCGCGACCCCGAACGGGATGACCATCCAGTACCGCCGCGTCATGGTCGCCAGCAGGGCCGCGAACAGCAGGAGGAAGAACAGACTCTCGGCGTACGCGATCTGCAGGACGAACGAGAGCGGGCCGAAGCAGAAGAACACGGCCGCCCAGAGTCCGCTGATCGAGCCGACGCGCGACGCCACGACCCGGTAGAGCACCAGGCTGGCCGCCGCCCCGCAGAGGACCGCGACGAGCACGCCCGCCGCCGGGAACCCGAGCCCGGTCGCCGACATGAGCGCGCGCACGATCAGCGGATACAGCGGGAGGAACGCCCATTCGTTCTGCTGCACGTCGCCGTCGGCGTCGACGGGCAGGGTCGTCGGGTAGCCGTGCTCGACGATGCGCCAGTAATAGGAGGCGTCCCAGGTGCCCGCGAAGCCCAGGAACGTCGGGTGCGTCTGCGGGCTGCCGCCCTCCCAGTGCATCGCGCCCGCGACGAGGTAGAGCGCGAGCAGGAGCAGCGTCGTCAGTACCCGGGAGGCCGCATAGACGCCGAGCACACCGGCCCACCAGGGCAGCTCCCAGCGGAAGAGCCGCACACGGGCGACCTCGGTCACGGGCCCGACGGGAACCGCCGGGTGCCGCGAACTCGTGATACCGGCCGTCATCGTCTCGATGCTACCGCGCGCCGATGCAGTGGTGCATCGGGGTGCATCGGGGCGCCCGCGTCGCGCCACACGCGCGGGCGCCCCAGCTCGGTCCGGCGACCCCAGCGCTATTTGACGCTGCCCGCCGTGAGGCCTCCGACCAGGCGTTTCTCGATCAGCGCGAACAGGATCACGACCGGGATGATCGCGACGACCGACACCGCGAACACGTACTGCCAGGCGGCGTCGTACTGGCCGACGAACTTGGTCAGCGCCACCGAGAGCGGCTGGTTGGCGTCGGTGGAGAGGATGACGAGGCTCGCCGCGAACTCGTTCCAGGAGGCGACGAACGTGTAGATGATCGCGGTGACGATGCCCGGCCAGACCAGCGGGAGCTGGACGCGCAGCAGCACCGTCCACTTCCCCGCGCCGTCGAGCTGGGCCGCCTCGTCGACCTCCTTGGGCACGCCCGCGAAGAACGTGTGCATGATCCAGATCGCGAAGGCGAGGTTGAATGCGGCGTTGACCAGGATCATCGCCAGCCAGGTGTCGTTGATCCCGAGCGCCACCATCTCCTTGAACAGGCCGGTCGCCAGCACCGTCGGCTGCAGCATCTGCGTGACGATCACCAGGAAGAGGAACACCCCGCGTCCCGGGAAGCGGAACCGCGCCGTGTAGTAGGCCGCCGGGACGCAGACCAGCAGCACCAGCACCGTCGCGAACACCGAGATGACGATGGTCGAGATCAGGTTGAGCGGCAACGGGGTCTCAGGGGTGGACCACATCGTGAGGTAGTTCTCGGGATGCCACTGCGTCGGGAAGTAGGTCGGCGGGACGGTGAGGATGTTGTCCCTGCTCTTGAACGAGCCGACCAGCATGATCAGGTAGGGCGCGATGAAGACCAGCGCGATGACGACGCCGGCGATCACCTTGCCGGCGACGCGCCAGGAGAAGCCGGAGCGCGGGCGGCGGGGAGCCGGGACGGAGGGGCGCGCTCCGGCGAGCGCGGGGGCGGGCGCGGTCACGAGACCTCCTTCATCGGCTTCACGATCCACAGGTAGAGCGCGACGACGATCAGCACGATCAGGAAGTTGATCACGCTGAGCGCGCTCGACAGGTCGATGCGCTGCTCGTTCTGCAGCAGCTTGAACACGTAGGTGGTCGTCGTGTCGGCCTTGTAGCCGGGGATCGTCCCGGTCATCAGTTTGAGGATCGGCAGCGAGTTGAAGACGTTGATGATGTTGATGAGGCTGGCCAGCGCGATCGCGGGCCGCAGGTTGGGCAGCGTCACCCCGAAGTAGGAGCGCATCGCGCCCGCGCCGTCCACCTTCGCGGCCTCCAGCATGTCGCCGGGGATGCCCGCGAGCCCGGCCAGGATCGTGTAGGTCGTGAACGGCAGCGACACGAACACCGCGATGGCGATGGACGAGAGGAACGCCGGTACCGGCTCCTTGGTGAAGCCGAAGGGCTGCGCGAGCACATGGATGTCGACGAGGAACTTGTTGATGATCCCGTAGAACGGGTCGAGCCCGTAGACGAAGACGGTCGTCGTCATGACGACACTCGCCGCCCACGGGACGATGATCGCCATCCGCACCCAGCGCCGGCCGGGGAAGTTCTTGTCGAGGAACTGTGCGAGCGCGAGCGAGATCACCACGGTGATGACCACCACCGAGACGACCCAGATGACGGTGTTGAGGAGGATGCCCGGGATCTCCGGGCGCGAGAGCACCGTGACGTAGTTCTGCAGGCCGACCGATCCGTGGTCGACGCCGGCGACCGAGATCTTCCGCGTCGAGTTGAAGATCATGTAGCCCGCAGGGAACAGCACGATGCCGAAGATGAGGATGAGCGCCGGAAGCGTCCACGGCACGGCGTTCCACAGCGTGGTGGTGTTGCCGTGCCTGGCGCGAGGCGCCCCGCGACGGGGACGGCCGGTGGCCGCCCCCGTCGTGGTCGTTTCGATCGTCGAGGTCATGCCGCTGCTACTGGCCCGTGGCCTTCGACTGGATGGTCTTGAGCAGTGCTGCCGGATCGGCGCCCTGACCGAGCTGACCGATCTGGCTCTGGATGGCGCCTTGCGCAGCCGACCAGTCCTTGTTGGTGGACGGGTAGAACTTCGCGTTCGGCAGCAGGTCGAGGAACGGCTTGATGTCCGCGTTCGAGCCCATCGTGTCCGCGCCGGTCTTCGTGGTGGGCAGGAAGCCCTCCGCGCCGACCCACTTGGTGTAGACCGCCGGCGAGTAGAAGTAGTCCAGGAACTTCTTGATCGCCGGCCGGCGGTCGGTCTTGCTCTTGAACGCCATCAGGTGGTCGGCGACGCCGAGCGTGAAGGCCGAGCCGTCCTTGGTGGGGATCGGTGCGATCCCGTACTTCAGCGACGGGTTGTTCTGCTTGATCTGCCCGACGGTCGGCGGGAGGCCGACCTGCATGCCGAGCTTGCCCTGGATGAAGACGTTCATCAGCGGGGTGCGGTTGGTCGAACCGGGGTTCGCCTGGGTGAAGCCCTGGGTGATGATCTTCTGCATCTCGGTGGCGCCGGTGGTGTTCTCCGCGCTGTCGAGGGTGAGCGTCTTGGCGTCGCCGTAGCCTCCGCCCGCGCCGTAGAACCAGACGGCGGTCTCGGCCTGGGCCTCCTCGGAGCCGAGCGGCATCCCGTAGGGGGTGATCCCGGCGGCCTTGAGCTTGGCGGCGTCGGCCTCGAAGTCGGCCCACGTCTTGGGCGGGTCGGTGATGCCCGCCGTGGCGAAGTCGTCCTTGTTGTAGAACAGCGCCCGGGCGGAGGCGATGAAGGGAAGCCCCCACTGGGTGCCGTCGATGCTCGCGTTGTCCGTGAACGCCGGCTGGAAGTCGTCGATCGTCGAGGACGACACGATGTCCTTCGCCGGGTAGAGCAGGTCGTCCGCGGCGAAGCCGGCGAACGCGTCGATGTTCAGGATGTCCGGCTGCTTGCCGGCCTGGATGCGCGTCTTGATGACGTTGTTGATGTCCGTCCAGGACTCGACGTCGAGGTTGACCGTGATGTCCTTGTTCTTGGCCTCGAAGTCCTTGATGATCTGCTGCCACTCGGCCTTGGTGTTGTCCGAGTAACTGGCGACCATCAGGTTGAGGCTGTTGCTGCCACCGGCCGAGCCGCCCGAACCCCCGCCGAAGCCGCAGGACGCGAGCGTCAGGGTGGCGACCGTCGCCGTGGCGACGGCGGCCCCCCACCGCACTGACTTCTTCATCGACTCTCCTCACTCTCGATACGGATCACGGACCGTCGACGGATGTGGTGCGGATGCGCGACGGTGCGTATCTGGATGATGCTTCGTGATTTGTTTCATGCAGAAACAATCACTTGCACTCAATTGATGCTCGAATAATTGCGCATCCCCGGGGCGCGCGTCAAGGAACAGAACCCAGATCGTTACCGCGGCTTGACCGAAGACCCCTAGATCGGGATCCGATCAGGCATAAACGATCGAAAATGATTAGTTGACGGACTAAACGCTCATAAGTAATCATTGTCATGACCGAATCGACGGCGAACAGGAGCGAGCAGTGACGGACATCCCCCTCGGAGCGCACATGGAGGCCGAGCTGCGATCGCAGCCGGAGACCTGGGCCCGCGCGGCCGCCCTCCGGGAGGAGCAGGCGCTGCTCCCCGCGTCCGGCGAGCGCATCGCGGTCGTCGGCTGCGGCACGTCGTGGTTCATGGCGCAGTCGTACGCCGTGCTGCGCGAGTCCGCCGGCCACGGCCTCACCGATGCGTACGCGGCCTCGGAGGCGGTGATCGATCGCGACTACGACGCGATCGTCGCGATCAGCCGCTCCGGCACCACGACCGAGGTCATCGAGCTGATCGACGGCCTGCAAGGCCGCTCGCGCCGGCCGCGGACGATCGCGGTCGTCGGGGCGGCGGGCACACCGCTGCCCGACGTCGTGGACGACACCGTGCTGCTGCCCTTCGCCGACGAGACCTCCGTCGTGCAGACGCGCTTCGCGACGACGGCGCTGGCGCTGATGCGCGCCTCCCTCGGCCACGACCTGAGCGCCGCCATCGAGCAGGCCGCCGCCGCGATCGACGAGGACCTGGACGACGAGCTCCTGGGGGCCGACCAGTACAGCTTCCTCGGCGCCGGCTGGACCATCGGCCTGGCGCACGAGGCCGCCCTCAAGATGCGCGAGGCGTCCCAGTCGTGGACGGAGTCCTACCCGGCGAAGGAGTACCGGCACGGCCCGATCGCGATCGCCGCTCCCGGCCGGGTCACCTGGATGCTGGGTGAGGCCCCCGCCGGCCTCGCCCAGGACGTCGCCGCCACCGGCGCGCGGTACGAGGACGCGCCGATCGACGGCCTCGCCGACCTGGTCCGTGCGCAGCGCGTGGCCCTGGAGCGCGCCCGCCGCGCCGGACTCGACCCCGATCGTCCCCGCAACCTGACCCGTTCTGTCATCCTGACCTCGTGAACGCGCACGCTGACACCGACGACCGGCTCGGCTCCGGAGTCCCGGTGCTCGCCTTCGACGTCGGCGGCACCGATCTGAAGGCCGCACTGGTGGACTCCGCCGGCCGCATCGTCGAGCTGATCCGCCGGCCCACCCCGCTCGACGGCGAGCGCACCGGCGAGGCCGTCATCGCCGCGACCGCGGAGCTGGCCGCCGGGTTCCGGCGCGCGCATCCCGAGGTGGTCCCCGTCGCGGCGGGCCTGGTCGTTCCCGGGCATGTGGATGAGGCGACGGGTGTCGGCGTGTATTCGGAGAACCTCGGCTGGAACGACTTTCCGTTCCGCGACCGCGCGACGGAGGCGTACGGGATGCCGGTGTCGTTCAGCCACGACGTGCGCGCCGCGGGCGAGGCCGAGTACCGGCTGGGCGCGGCCGCGGGCTTCCGCGATGTTGTCGTGATGGCTATCGGCACCGGGATCGCCGGCGCCATCTTCATCGACGGCACCCTGTTCACCGGCGGCGGCATGGCCGGCGAGATGGGCCACTCCCGGGTCGCCGACGGCCCCGACTGCGCCTGCGGGAGCCGCGGGTGCCTGGAGGCCGTCGCCTCGGCCGCGGCGATCGCCCGCCGGTACACGGCGATCAGCGGCGTCCCGGTGGCCGGGTCGCGGGAGGTGCTGGAGCGTGCCCGCTCCGGCGATCCCGCCGCGCAACGGATCTGGGACTCGGCCCTCGACGCCCTCGCGCTCGACCTGTCGCACACCGTCGCGCTGCTCGCCCCCGAGGCCGTCGTGATCGGCGGCGGCCTCGCGCAGGCCGGCGACGAGCTCTTCGTGCCGCTGGCCCAGCGCCTCGACGCGCTCCTGACCTTCCAGCGGCGGCCGCAGCTGATCCCCGCCCGCATCGGCGAGGACGCCGGCGTGATCGGCGCCGCCCTGCGCGCACGGGAGCTCCCGGCCCCGGCGGCCGATGCCCTGAAGGCCGTCCGATGATCCTCACCGTCACCCCGAACCCCGCGATCGACCTCACCTATCGCGTCGCCGCACTGGAGCCGGGCGAGACGCACCGGGTCGCACCTCCGACGGCGCGGGCGGGCGGCAAGGGCCTGAACGTCGCGCGGGTGATCGGGCAGACCGGCGGCGCTTCGTTCGTCCTGACGACCGCGGGGGGCGCGTCCGGGCTGCGCCTGGCCGACGACCTCGAAGCGAGCGGACTGCCGTCCGAGCTGATCCCGGTGGCCGCGCCGACCCGCAGCAGCGTCGCGATCGTGGACGAGGGCTCCGGTGTCGCGACGATCTTCAACGAGACCGGCGCCGGGCTCTCCCCCGCCGAGTGGACCGCGCTGCGGGAGGCCGTCGAACGCCTCGCCGTGCCGGCGACCGCGATCGTCGGGTCGGGCAGCCTCCCGCCCGGCGCACCCGAGAGCATCTACGCCGACCTCGTCGAGGTCGCCAGGCGGCGCGGCATCCCGAGCATCGTCGACGCGAGCGGAACGGCCCTCCTCGCCGCCGCCGAGGCGGGAGCCGACGTGCTCAAGCCCAACCGCCGCGAGCTGGCCGACACGGTCGGCTCGGACGACCCGGTCGCGGGCGCCCGCGTGCTGCTGTCGGCCGGAGCCGGGCTGGTGCTCGTCTCGCTCGGCGCCGACGGGATGCTCGCCGTCGGCGCGAGCCGCACCTGGTCCGCCCGGCTGCCCCGGCCCCTCGCCGGCAACGCGACAGGAGCCGGAGACGCGGCTGTCGCCGCCATCGCGACGGCGCTGGGCGCGGGCACGACCGATCCCGCCGTCCTCGTCCGCCGGGCGACCGCCTGGTCGGCCGCCGCCGTCGTCGCCCCACTCGCGGGCGAGCTCGACCCCGCCTACCCGGAGTACGAGGCCCGCCTCGTGACCTCCTGAACCACCCACACTGACCCGGAGCCCCGCATGCCTCTCGTCCCCACGCTCGACCTCCTGCACGGAGCTGTCGCCGCACACACCGGCGTGGCCGCCTTCAACGTCATCCACCTGGAGACCGCGGAGGCGCTGGTGTCGGCCGCCGAGGAGACGCGCCGCCCCGTCATCCTGCAGATCTCGCAGAACTGCGCCGACTACCACGGCGGCCTCGACCCGATCGCCCGGGGGACGCTCGCCCTCGCCGCGGACTCGTCCGCCCACGTCGCCGTCCACCTCGACCACGCGGAGGACGCCGCGCTGACCCGGCAGGCCGTCGACCTCGGCTTCGGCTCGGTCATGTTCGACGGCTCGATGCTCCCCTACGACGACAACGTGGCCGCGACCGTGCGGGTCGTCGAGTACGCGCACGCCAACGAGGTCTCGGTGGAGGCCGAGCTCGGCGAGATCGGCGGGAAGGACGGCGCGCACGCGCCCGGCGCCCGCACCGACCCCGTGGAGGCCCGCCGGTTCGTGACCGAGACGGGCGTCGACGCGCTGGCCGTCGCCGTCGGCAGCTCGCACGCGATGACCGAGCGGACCGCCCTGCTCGACCTCGATCTCATCGCCTCGCTCCGACACGCCGTGCACGTTCCGCTGGTCCTGCACGGCTCCAGCGGGGTCGCGGATGAGACGATCGAGGCGGCGATCCGCTCCGGCATCACCAAGGTCAACGTCTCCACCCACCTGAACCGCTTCTTCACCGACGCGATCCGCGCCTACCTGCGCGCGAATCCGGAGGTCGTGGACTCCCGGCGGTACGTGCGGGAGGGGCGTGCGGCCGTGGCGGCGGAGGCGGCGCGCCTGATGACCCTGTTCGACGTCGCCGCCGGCGCGGCGAGCGGAACGGAGACTGCACAGCGATGAACAGAGCGGAACGGCTGAACGCCGTCCTCGACCTCCTGGCCGAGTCGGGCCAGGTGGAGGTGGAGGACATCGTGGCGAAGCTCGACGTGTCGGCCGCGACCGCGCGGCGCGACCTGGACGCCCTGGCGTCGCAGCAGTTGCTGACGCGCACCCGCGGCGGAGCAGTCGGCCAGTCGGTCGCCTACGACCTCCCGATCCGCTACAAGCGCGAGCAGCACGCGCCCGAGAAGCTGCGGATCGCGCAGGCGGCGAGCGCGCTCGTGCCGCGCGGCGCGGTCGTCGGCCTCTGCGGCGGCACGACGAGCACCGCGGTGGCGACCGTGCTCGGGTCGCGGCCCGACCTCATGGAGCCGTCGCCGCATCCCAACCTCACCGTGGTCACCAACGCCATCAACATCGCGGCCCAGCTCGTGATGCGCCCGCAGATCAAGACGGTCGTCACGGGCGGCGTCGTGCACGCGCGCTCGTACGAGCTGGTCGGCCCGTACAGCGACGTCGTGCTGGAGAAGATCACGATGGACATCGCCTTCATCGGCGTCAACGGGATCGACCCGCTGGTCGGCGCGACGGTGCACGACGAAGGCGAGGCGAGCGTCAACTCGCTCATGGCCCGCCGGGCGACGCGCGCTGTGGTCGTCGCGGACTCCAGCAAGATCGGCCGCAAGGCGTTCGCGACCCTCGGCGGCCCGAAGCTGCTCACCACCCTCATCACCGACGACGGCATCACGGCCGAGCAGCGGGCGGCGTTCGTGGAGGCCGGCTTCGAGGTCATCGTCGCGTGAGCCGGCACGTCATCCACTCCGCCCGCCTCGTCGGCGAGGGCCGCACGACCCGCGACGCCTGGGTGCTGTTCGACGGCGAGCGCGTCGCCGCGACCGGCGTCGGGGACGGCTGGGTCGCGGCGGTCGCGGGCGATCCTTCCGCCGTCGTCACGGACGCCGACGGCGGCTGGCTGACCCCGGGCTTCATCGACCTGCACGGCCACGGCGGCGGCGGGGCGGCGTTCGACGACGGCGCTGACGCGATCCGCACGGGGATGGCCCTACACCAGCGCCACGGCACGACGCGCTTTGTGGTCTCGCTGGTGACGGCGACGGTCGCCGAGCTGGCCGAGCGTGTGCGCGGCGTGGCCGCACTGGCGGCGGACGACCCGCGCGTCCTCGGCTCGCACCTGGAGGGCCCCTTCCTCGACCTCGCGCACAAGGGCGCGCACGACCCGGCGCTGCTGCGCTCGGCGATGCCCGCCGACATCGCGCTGCTGCTCGACGCCGCGGCCGGCACCCTCCGCCAGGTCACCCTCGCCCCCGAGCTGCCCGGCGGGATGGACGCGGTGCGCGCGTTCGCCGCGGCCGGCGTCGCCGTCGCGGTCGGCCACACCGGCGCCGACTACGACCAGGCCCGCGCGGCGTTCGACGCGGGCGCCACCATCCTGACGCATGCCTTCAACGGCATGGACGGCATCTACCACCGCGCGCCCGGCCCGGTCGCGGCCGCCACGCGCACCGCGGGGGTGACGGTGGAGGTCATCAACGACGGCATCCATGTGCACCCGGAGGTGGTCAGGATGGCGTTCGCCTCCGCTCCGGGCCGCATCGCGCTGATCACGGACGCGATGGCGGCGGCCGGCGAGGCCGACGGCGACTACCTGCTCGGCGCCCTCCGCGTGCAGGTGCGCGACGGTGTCGCCCGCCTGGCCGAGGGCGGCTCGATCGCCGGCTCCACGCTGACCCAGGACGACGCGCTGCGCCGCGCGGTGCGCGAGGTCGGCGTGACGGTCGAGGAGGCCGTCCGCGCGCTCACCGAGACGCCCGCCGCCGCGATCGGCCGCGGTGCCGACCTGGGCCGCCTCGCGCCGGGGTACGCGGCGGACGCCGTACTGCTGGACGATGACTTCCAGGTGCTGCAGGTGTGGACGGCTGGAGCTCCGGTCCCGCGCTAGGACGTCAACGGCTCACCCGCACGGGCCGCTACCCTGGACGGATGGACTCCGCCGCTGCGACCGTCACCGCGAACCACTGGGTGCTGACCTTCAGCTGCGCCGACCGTCCCGGCATCGTCCACGCCGTCTCCGGCGCGATCGTGGCCGCCCGCGGGAACATCACCGAGAGCCAGCAATTCGCGAGCACGGACACCGGGCGCTTCTTCATGCGCCTACAGGTGGAGTCCGCGGCCGACCGCGCGGAATTCGAGCGCGCGCTCGCGCCGGTGGTGGAGCGGTTCGGGATGACGCACCGCGTCGACAACGTCGGCCGACCGCTGCGCACGCTCGTGCTCGTGTCCACCGCGGCCCACTGCCTCAACGACCTGCTGTTCCGCCAACGCGCCGGCCAGCTCCCGGTCGAGATCCCGCTCGTGCTGTCCAACCACGCCGCGCTCGGCGACCTCGCCGGCTTCTACGGCGTCCCGTTCGAGTCGCAGCAGGTGAGCGACCCCGAGTCCAAGGCCGCGTTCGAGGCGCGGGTACTGGAGGCCGTCGAGGAGCACGACATCGAGCTGGTCGTGCTCGCGCGCTACATGCAGATCCTCTCCCCCGGGCTGTGCGAGAAGCTGGCCGGCCGGGCGATCAACATCCACCACTCGTTCCTGCCCGGCTTCAAGGGCGCCAACCCCTACCGCCAGGCCCACGCCCGCGGCGTCAAGCTGATCGGCGCGACCGCGCACTTCGTCACCAGCGACCTGGACGAGGGCCCGATCATCGAGCAGAACGTCGTGCGCGTCGACCACACCCGCAGCGTCCAGGAGCTGGTCGCGATCGGCCAGGACGAGGAGTCGCGCACCCTCACGCAGGCGGTCAAGTGGTTCGCAGAGGACCGCGTGCTGCTCGACGGAGCGCGCACCATCATCTTCCGCTGAGCGGGATCGGCCGGCGCTCAGCCACGGCGGACCCGGATCGGTAGACTGGGCCGGTGACCTCCACGCACGACGAGCAGACCCCGATCAAGGTCGGGCCCAACGACATCCTCCGCTTCGTGCTGGAGCTGTTCGCCATCGTCTCGCTGGGCATCTGGGGCTTCGCAGCCTGGCCGCTGCCGTGGAACATCGTCGTCGGCATCGGCGCCCCCGTGCTCGCGATCCTGCTGTGGGCGCTGTTCCGCTCCCCCAAGGCCGTGCTCCACGTCGATGCGTTGGTGAAGGCGCTCGTCGAGATCGTCGTGATGGGCTGCGCGGCCTTCGCCTGGTGGAGTCTGGGGCAGCCGATCGTCGCGCTGGTGTTCGCGGTCGTGGCGACCGTGAGCGGCGTGATCAACGGGCGGCGCGAGTTCGCATGACCGGCGTCGTCGTCCATGACGCCCGCAAAGTGGATGCGAGCGGACGGGTCGACGAGTTCTGGCTGGTCGCCGAGGGCGACACGATCGTCGCGACCGGCTCCGGCACGGGCTGGCACGAGGCCGCCCGCGTCCCCGGCCGCGAGGTGATCGACGCCGGAGGCCACTGGCTGACGCCCGGCTTCATCGACCTGCACTGCCACGGCGGCGGCGGGCACCCGTACGACGACGGCCCGGAGGAGATGCTCGCGGCCCTCGCGACGCACCGCGCCCACGGCACCACGCGCGCGCTCGTGTCGCACGTCGCGAATCCGCTGGCCTCCCTGCGCGAGAGCCTCGGCGTCGTGGCCGACCTGACGAAGGTCGATCCGATGGTGCTCGGCTCGCACCTCGAAGGGCCGTTCCTGGCCCGCGAGCGGCGCGGCGCGCACGACGACGCCTTCCTGCGCGATCCCGGCCCCGAGATGGTGGAGGAGCTGATCGGCGCCGCCCGCGGCACCCTCCGCACCGCGACCATCGCGCCGGAGCTGCCGAACGCCCTGGAGGCGATCGGCGTGCTCATCGAGGCCGGAGTCGTCGTCGGCATCGGCCACACCGCGGCCGACTACGCGCAGGCGCAGCGGGCGTTCGAGGTCGGTGCGCGGCTGCTGGTGCACGCGTTCAACGCGATGAACGGCATCCACCACCGCGCTCCGGGCCCGGTCATGGCGGCGATCGAGAACCCGGAGGTGACGCTGGAGCTCATCCTCGACGGCCTCCACGTCCACCCGTCGGTGGCAGGACTGCTGTTCCGGGAGGCGCCGGGGCGCGTCGCCCTGGTCACCGATGCGATGGCCGCGGCCGGCGCGACGGACGGCGACTACCGCCTGGGCGGCCTGAACGTCAGCGTCCGCGACGGCCTGGCCGTGCTCTCCGGCACCACCACGATCGCGGGATCGACCCTCACCCAGGACGCCGCCCTCCGCAACGCGATCACCCGCGTCGGGCTCGACCCGGTCACCGCGGTCACCGCGCTCACCGCGACGCCGGCGAAGGCGCTCGGCGAATCCCGTCTCGGCCGGCTGCACGCCGGCTACGCCGCCGACGCGGTCCTCCTCGACCACGACTGGCACGTCCACCAAGTCCTGGCCAACGGCCACCTCCTCTAGCCCCGCCCCCTCCCCCTTGCCCCGCCCCTCCCCACCCACTTTCGCGGGCAACGGAGGAGATCCTGCCGGGTTGGGCCCGAATCTCCTCCGCTAGCCGCCATTCCGGCACCCGCCACTACCGATCTCCTCCGTTACCGGCACCTGTTGCGAACGGAGGAGTTCCGCATCGCGGGCCCGCCGAAAAGCAGCGAACGGAGGAGATTCGGGGTGTCGTGGGTCGGATCTCCTCCGTTAGCCGCCATTCCAGCACTGGCCAGCGCCGATCTCCTCCGTTATCGACACCGTTGCGAACGGAGGAGATCCGGGCCGCGGGGGTCCCGAAAAGCAGCGAACGGAGGAGATGCGGGGGTGTGGGGGCGGGATGTCCTCCGTTACCTACGAGGGGCGCGCGGGGGCGGGGTTACAGGTGCTGCCAGGCGGGCTTGTGGTTGTAGGCGTAGCGGTAGTAGTCGATGTTGCGCAGCCGGGAGGCGGCGGCCTCGTCGACGAGCACGGTGACGTGCGGGTGCAGCTGGATGGCCGAGCCCGGGTTGGAGGCCGACACCGGGCCCTCCACCGCACCGGCCAGCGCCTCCGCCTTGCCCTCGCCGAAGGCCAGCAGCAGCAGGTGCCGCGCCCGCAGGATGGTCGACAGCCCCTGGGTGATGCAGTGCATGGGCACGTCGTCCTCGCTCGCGAAGAACCGGGCGTTGTCGCGCCGGGTCTGCTCGGTCAGCGTCTTCACGCGCGTGACCGACGCGAACGACGACCCCGGCTCGTTGAAGCCGATGTGACCGTCCGTGCCGATGCCGAGCAGCTGCACGTCCACACCGCCGGACTCCGCGATCGCCTTCTCGTAGTCGGCTCCGGCGTGCTCGATCGTCGCGAGGTCGCCGTTCGGCACATGGATGAGCGACGGGGTGAGGCCGAGCGGCTCCACGACCTCGCGGGTGATGACCGACCGGTACGACTCCGGGTGGCCGGCGGGCAGGCCGACGTACTCGTCCAGCGCGTAGCCGCGGACGTGCGAGACATCGGTTCCGGCCTCCGCGACCCGGCGGGCCAGCGCCCGGTACACCGGCAGCGGGGTGGACCCGGTCGCGAGCCCCAGCACCGCGTCGGGCTTGGCGGCGATCAGGGCCTGGATCGACTCCGCCGCGAGCTCGCCCGCCGCGTCCTTGTCCGCCACCACCACGACTTCAGCCATCTGCTCCTCCAACGAGCGCCGCACCCAGCGCGGCAACGGGTGTTCCTTCCGGGACGAGGCGCACCCGCCGGGACAGCGCGAGCGACGCGAGGAACGGGGACGTCTCCGCCCATCCGTCGAGCACCTCGTGGACGTCGCAGAGCAGCCGGTCCCCGAGATGACTGAGGCCGCCGCCGATCACCACGGTGTCGACGTCGACGGTCAGCACGAGGACCCGCACCGCTGCGGCGATGCCCTCCGCAAGCCTAGCGGCGATCGCCCTCGCCTCCCGGTCGCCGTCCGCCGCCGCCGCGAACAGCGCGCGTGCCGGGAGCGGGTCGTCCGTGCGCCACTGCCGGGCGATGCCGGAGCCGCTTGCGACGGTCTCCAGACAGCCGCGCTGACCGCAGCCGCAGAGCGCGCCGGCCGGGTCGACGGGGAGGTGCCCGATCTCGCCCGCGACACCGGACGCGCCGCGCCAGAGCCGGCCGTCCACGACGATGCCGGCGGCCATCCCCGTGCCGAGGTTGAGGTACGCCATCGAGCCGCCGAGGCCGAGCAGGTGGAAGGCGCCGAGCGCTGCCGCCTTCACGTCGTTCTCGACGCGCACGCCCACGCCCAGCCGCCCGGCCAGCTCGCCGCCGAGCGCGAGCCGCTCGACACCCAGGTTGACCGCGTGGGTGACGTGCCCCGAAGCCCTGTCCACCATCCCGGGGATGCCGATGCCGATGGAAGTGAACCCGCCGGCCGGCAGCCCGGTGAGCTCGCCGATCCGGGCGACCGCGGTGACGGCGGTCTCCACGACCGCCGCGTGACCGAACCCGGTCACCAGCCGGACCCGCTGCGCGAGGCCGCCCAGCTCGTCGACGGCGACGGCGTCGGTCTTGGTGCCGCCGATGTCGATGCCGAGCCTCACGGGGTGCGCCCCGGTTCGCCGTCGAGCAGCTCGATCAGCGCGCGCCCGACGAGTCGTGAGGCGCCGAAGGTCGCGATGTCCGCGTAACGACGGTCGTCGCTCGGCCAGCCCATGTCCACGACGAGCACGTCCCGCTCGGCGCGCAGCCGGTCGATCGCCGCGCGGGCGAACGCGTGCCGGTGGTTGTCCTTGCCGACCACGAGCACGGGGGACTGCGCGGCGAGCACGAGGTTGGGATGGTCGCCCTCGGTGAACACCACCAGCGGGTTGGCCGCGAAGGCCGACGTCGCGTCCGCCTCGGCCGCGACCTCCGCGAACGGACCCCACGGCGCCTCGCCGATCGCGATGTTCGCGACCGTGTCGACCCGGACGACGGAGTACCGGCCCTGGTGCGACCGCAGCCACGACGACGCGTGCTCGGAGATGTCGAACGCCTCCACCGCGCGACGCACGTCGGCGGGATCGATGACCCCGGCTCCGCGCGATGCGGCCTCGTGCGCAGCGCCGTCCGCCCGCACCGCCGCGGCGAGCGCGAGCACCCGCCCGGCGGCCTCCTCGATGCGGGTCACGGCGATGCGTCCCTCGACGACCGCCGCGACGATCGCGTCCTCGATCTCCGCGAGCTGCGCGTCGGTGTTCTCGGTCCCGATGCAGAGCAGGTCGCAGCCCGCCGCGAGCGCCAGCACCGCGGCCTCCGGGATGCCGCGCTCCCCGCTCGCGCCGTGCATGTCGAGCGCGTCGGTGACGACGACGCCGCCGAAGCCCAGCTCGCCGCGGAGGAGGCCCTCCACGATGGTGCGGCTGAACGTCGCGGGCAGGTCGGGGTCGATCCGCGGCAGCAGGATGTGGGAGGTCATCACCGTGCGCGCGCCCGCGTCGATGACGGCGCGGAACGGCTCCAGCTCGCGCTCGCGCAGCTCCTCCAGCGTCAGCTCGACGACCGGCAGCTCGAGGTGCGAGTCGGCAGCCGTATCGCCGTGCCCGGGGAAGTGCTTGGCGCACACCGCGACGCCGGCGGACTGGAGGCCGCGCGTCCACGCGGCGCCCTGCTCGGCGACCACCGCGGGCAGTGAGCCGAAGCTGCGCACCCCGATCACCGGGTTGTCCGCGTTGGAGTTGATGTCGACGTCCGGCGCGAAGTCGAGGTTCACGCCGGCGGCGTGCAGCTCCTCCCCCACCCGGCGCGCGATGGCCTCGGTGTACGCGTCGTCGCCGAGCCGGCCGAGGACGGCGTTGCCGGGGAACGGCGAGCCCGTTTCGTAGTACAGCCGGGTGACGTCGCCGCCCTCCTCGTCGATCGCGACGATGGCGTCCGGGTTGGCGGCGTAGATCGCGTCCGTCAGCTCGCGCAGCTGCGCGACGGACTCCACGTTCTGGCCGAACACGCACACCCCGCCGAGGCCGTTCCGCAGGCGCTCCTCCAGCCACGCCGGCAGCGTGGTCCCCACGAATCCGGGGAGGAGGGTCGCCGCGATGCTGCGACGGAGGGCGGTGTCGGTCGGGGACGGCTGGGTGACCGACATCCCGCTCACCCCTTGACCGCCCCACTGACCAGCCCGCTGGTCATGCGGCCCTGGACGATGAGGAAGAAGATGATGACCGGCACCGCCACGAGCGTGGAAGCGGCCATCACCTGACCCCAGTCGGTCGCCCGCGACGCGGACTGCTGGATGAAGCCGCGCAGCCACAGCGGCAGCGTCTGGCTGCTGTTGTCCTGCAGGATGACCAGCGCGACCGTGAACTCGTTCCAGGCCTGCAGGAAGGCGTAGACGCCCGAGGCGACGAGACCCGGTGCGAGCAGCGGGAAGGTGATGCGCAGGAAGGCCTGGGTGCGGCTCAGCCCGTCCACCATCGCGGCCTCCTCCAGGTCGGCCGGGATGCCGGCGACGAATCCGCGCAGCATCCAGATCGTGAACGGCACCACAGCCGCGATGTAGATGATGCTGACGCCGACGACGGTGTTCAGGAGGCCGAGCGAGCCCATCAGCTTGTACTGCGCGATGAACAGGCCCTCGGCGGGCAGCATCTGGATGAGCAGCACGGCGAGCACGAACGACGTGCGCCCGCGGAACTTGAACCGGCTGATCGCGAGCGCCGCGAGGAACGCGAAGGCCAGGCAGAACACGACCGTGACGAGAGCGATGACCACGCTCATCCCGAGCGCGGGGAAGAACGTCCCGCCGTTGACGACGGCCGAGAAGTTGTCGAACGAGCCGCCGAACGGCAGCCAGGTCGGGGTGGAGCTCTGCAGCACGACGTTCGGCAGCAGCGACGAGTTGATCATCCAGTAGACCGGGAACACCCAGATCAGCCCGAGCACCACAGCGAGCGCGCCGAGGAGGATGCGACCGGGGCGGACCTTCTGCTTCAGCTTGCGGTCGGCGACGGTGGTCATGACTGGTCCTCCTTGAGCAGGTGGCGGACGTAGAACCAGCTCAGGGCGATGGTCAGGATGAGGACGAACACCGAGACGGCGCTGGCCATCGCGAAGTCGCTCGATCCGACGCCGAGCTGGTAGATGTAGGTGCCGAGCAGGTTGGTCTCGCTCGCGATGGAGCCCTTGTCCTGCAGCAGCTTGATCTGGGTGAACACCCGCAGGTCCCAGATGATCTGGAGCAGCAGGACGATCCCGAGCACCGGGCGGATCAGCGGAAGGATGATGTACCGCAGTCGCTGGAGGCCCTTCGCGCCGTCCATCTGCGCGGCCTCCAGCACCTCGGTGGAGACCTGGGTCAGCCCGGCGTAGACCGAGAACGCCACGAACGGGACGCTCATCCAGGTGACGATGATGCCGGCGACGAAGAAGAACGAGAGCGGGTTCTGCAGCCAGTTGTGGTTCTGGAAGTCCAGGCCCCACGAGGTGAGGACATTGTTGATCACGCCGCGGCGCCAGTCGAACAGCCAGTTCCAGACGGTCATGGCGGCGACGACCGGCATGGCCCAGGCGAGCAGGAGTGTGATCTGGAGGAAGATCCGCGGGAAGCGCGAGATGCCCGACATCAGCAGGGCGAGACCGACGCCGATGACGACGGTCACGGCAGCGGTGGTCAGGCAGAAGACGATGGAGCGGCCGACCACGGTCCACATGTAGGGGTCGGAGAACAGCGTGATGTAGTTGTCGAACCAGACGAACGGCGCGGGCTGCCCGAACTGCTGGGCGAGGCCGAAATGCTGCATCGAGGTGATGAGCTGCCAGACGATCGGGTAGCCGAGCGCGAGCAGCAGGATGAGGATGGCCGGCAGCAGCAGGGCGTAGGGCGTGAGCCGGCCTCGGCGCTTGCGCGGCGCGGACGGAGCGGGTGCGCTCGCGGTCGGCGCGGAGGTCACGGTTTCGCGGGTCGTCGTCACGGCGGTCCTCCTTCCGGGTCGTGGTGGGAAAAGCGGGTCTGTGGAAAGTCTGGGGGCAGGGACGAGGGCGCGGAAGGGTGGTGCTGCTTCCGCGCCCTCGCCTTGCGGGTCATGCCAGGTGTTGCTAGGTGGAGCCGATCAGCCGTTCTTCACGTTGAGGAGGGCGTTGATCTTGGTGTCGTACTGCTGGGCGAGGCCTTTCAGGTCGGACGAGTCGCGGATCTTGGAGAAGAACTCCTCCATCACGTTGGCCGCCTCGACCGAAGCCCAGCCCGGCGCGGCCGGGGTCAGCTTCGAGTTGGAGGCCGACGCGATGAGCGCCTTCGCGAACTGGTCGTCGCCGAGCGAGGACATGTAGTCCGAGTTCGCCGGGCCCAGGCCGTTCTTGCCGAGCATCTCCTGGTACTGCTTGCTGAAGATGATCTTCAGCAGCGTCTTGGACAGGCCCGGGTTCTTGGACTTGGCCGAGATGCCGATGTTGGAGCCGCCGGCGAAGACCGGAGCCGGCTTGCCGTTGTTGCCCGGCAGCACGTACGTGCCGAAGGTGTTGTCGTTCCAGGTGCGGACCGCCTTGCCGTCCTTGGTGGACAGGTCGCCGATCGACCAGTGCGCCCAGCCCGGAGCCATGATGGTGGCGGCGGCCAGCGAGGTGTCACCGGTCTTGTTGCCGTTGGCGTCCACCGTCTGGTCGGTGTCGTTCAGGTAGATGTACTGGTTCGAGTCCTTGGCGTCGTTCGGCGCCTTGGACGCGTTCTTGTAGATGTCCTGCAGCTGCTGGAGGCCCTTCAGCGAGTTCGCCGAGTCGAGCGTGGCGACCCACTTGGAGCCTTCCTTCTTGGCGATGTCACCGCCGTTGGCGAAGATCCAGGAGATGCCGTCGCGCCAGTCCTGACCCCCGAGGAAGAAGCCGGAGAAGTTGGCGATCCCCTTCGGGTTCTTCGCCGTGATGTCGGCGACGCTGCTGTTGAACTGGTCGAGCGTGGTCGGCACCGAGGCGCCGGCCGCGTTGTAGACGTCCTTGCGGTAGAACATGTAGCGCGAGCCGAAGTAGTACGGCAGCGTGTAGTTCTTGCCGTCGACCTTGCCGGCTTCGACGAAGGACGGCAGCAGCTTGCTCCCGCCGAGCTCCTGGTACATGTCGGAGACGTCGAGGAAGGCGCCGACGTTGGTGAAGGTCGGGGACTGGGTGTTGCCCATCTCCGTCACGTCCGGCGTGTTGTTCGCGTCGGGCAGCGAGGTGGTGAGCTTGGTGACGATGTCTCCCCAGTCCTGCTGCTCGATCTTGAGCGTCGCCCCGGTCTCCTTGTTGAACTCGGTCTTCAGGTAGTTGCGCAGCGCGTCCGGGGTGTCGGATCCGACGAGCCACAGGGTGACCGTCTTGCCCTTCCCATCGGTGCTCGGAGCCTGGGCTCCGCCAGAGGCGCATCCGGCGAGCACGAGAGCGGAAGCCGTAGCCACAGCGGCGAGGCCGACGAGCTTTCTCTTCATTGCTGTTCCCTTCATTCGTTCGGGCTTTCTTGAGTGGGTCAGTGTGTGCGGTCGCATCACACCGTCGGTGCAGGGGTCGTGGAGTGCACGGTGCTGTGTTACGAGACCCCGAGTTGTCCGGAGAGGACGAGTACGGCCGCGCCGCGCAGGACGATGTCCTGCCCCTGCGTGGTCATCCGGACCGCGAGGTCGGCGTGGTTCTCCGCCATCGTCCGGTTCCGGAGCGTGTGGATGGTCGCCTCGGCGAGGGGGCCATCGAGCAGATCGGTCGGGCCGCTCAGCACGAGCTCCGACAGGTTGAGGACGCCGACGACCGGCGCCAGGGAGATGCCGAGCCGCTGGCCCGCCTCGCGGAGGACGGGGGTGGCGTCGCGGCCGGCGGCCTCGGCCTCCCGGATGCCGCGCCGCAGCTGCGGCACGCTGAGCCAGTGCTCGAGCACCTGCTCCCGGGTGTAGGTCGCGTCCAGTCCGAGGTCGGTGCCGACCATGACCTGGCCGATCTCGCCCGCGGCGAAGTGGCTGCCGTAGACCAGCGTGCCGGCGATGATGAGGCCGGCGCCGATGCCGTGGCCGATGCGGATGAGCATCATGTCGCCGGTCGCGCCGCCGTAGCTGTGCTCGGCGAGCACGGCCGCGTTGGCGTCGTTCGCGACGACGACGGGGAGGCCGGTCAGCGCGTGGAGGTCGTCCTGCAGCCGCACGTCGGTCCAGCCGAGGTTGGGTGCGGTGAGGATGGTGCCGGACAGGTCGACGACACCGGGCGAGCCGACGCCGATCCCGAGGATCGGGGCGGTGGCGGCGCCGACGAGCTGCAGCACGAGCGCGCGGACCTTGGCGACAGCCGCCTCGCCGGTGGCGGGCTCCCCGTCACCGTCCTCGAGCGGCACCTCCGCCTCGGCGAACAGTTCGCCGTCCAGGTCCATGACCGCGCCGCGGAAGCGGTCGTGGTCACTGAGGTCGACGCCGACGATCTGGTGAGCCGTCCGGTTGATGTCGAGGAGGACCGCGGGCTTGCCCGGGCGGGCGGACTCCCGCTGCCCGAGCTCCACCACGAGGCCTTCGGCCAGCAGCTCGGCGACGAGG
Source organism: Leifsonia sp. NPDC056824 (assembly GCF_042789575.1). Taxonomy (NCBI): domain Bacteria; kingdom Bacillati; phylum Actinomycetota; class Actinomycetes; order Micrococcales; family Microbacteriaceae; genus Leifsonia; species Leifsonia sp. NPDC056824. The sequence goes on from NZ_JBHUAV010000001.1 coordinate 256,321, forward strand.
TCGGAGACCGTGACGCGGGTCAGGCCGGTGTCCCTGGCGAGGTCCGCCCGGCTGCGCTGTCCCGAGCGGTAGAGCGTCTGGAGGACGAGCGAGCGGTTGTGGCTGCGGGCGTGCTCCGGGAGGACCTTGGAGCGCGGACGGAGCGCTCTGCCGGGGCCGAGGCCTCCCGCGCTGCCGAGCACATCCGTCGTGGTCATGTTTGTTAGTAAAGCTTACGAACAAAAGAAATGCAAGCTCCGTCATGAAGTCGTTACACTCCGAGCGTGAACACCCCATCCCCCGCTCCCGCCCGCACTCCCTTCGCCCTGACCGGCTCCCGCGCCCTGGTGACCGCCGCCAGCCGCGGCCTCGGCCGGGAGATCGCCCTCGAGCTCGCCGGCCAGGGCGCCGACGTCGTCCTCGGCGTGCGCGACCCCGACGGCTCGGCGGAGCTGGTGGCGGAACTCGGCGCCTTCGGGGTGACCGCGCGGGCCATCCGGATGGACGTCCTCGACCTGGCGGCCTGCCGCGCCGCCATCGACGAGGCCACCGCCGAACTCGGCCCGATCGACATCCTCGTGAACAACGCGGGCGGCGGGATCAACGCGCCCGCGATCGACGTCACCGAGGACGACTTCGAGCGCGTCTGGCAGCTCAACACCCGGTCCACGTTCTTCCTCGCGCAGCACGTCGCGACGAGCATGCGGGCGAACGGCGGCGGCGCGATCGTCAACGTGGCGTCCCAGGCCGGGCTGGTCGCCCTCCCCCTGGAGTCGTCCTACTGCACGGCCAAGGCCGCGGTGGTGCACCTCACCCGCTGCCTCGCGGTCGAGTGGGGCGGCTACGGCATCCGCGTGAACGCCGTGGCACCGACCTTCATCGAGACGGACGGCACGGCGGACGCGCTCTCCCACGACGCATTCCGCGCCGACACGATCGAGCGCATTGCGGCGCTGCACCGGATCGGGGTGCCGCGGGAGGTGTCGGGCGCGGTGGCGTTCCTGGCGTCGCCGGCGGCGTCGCTCATCACCGGGCAGACGCTCGCGATCGACGGCGGCTGGACCGCGCGGTAGCCGCGCTCTCACTCCAGCCCTTGGACCTCGCCCGCGCGGCGATCCCATCGACGATGTCCGAGACGGAGACGAGACCGCCGGCATCCGCTTGCACCTCGGAGCGCGCGGCGAGGAACGCCTCCGCGACGCCGCCCCGGATGCGCTGCACCGATTCGATCGCATAGTCGGCGTCGACCTGGAGCGTCTTGGCCGCAGCGAGGAACTGCTTCTCGCCGATTCGGTCCATGACCCGCTCGCCGCCGATGGAGACGGCGCTCTCGACCGGATACTCGCCTCGATAGAGCACGTTGCTTCCCAGATCGTAGAGCGGCGCGAGCGCCATCTGAGCGCCGAAGTGAATGACCGAGTAGTCCTTGGCATGAGCATCCGTGTTCACCGCCGAGACGGTGTAGACGAGCGCATCGAAGAGCGAGCGACGCGCTTCGAACGCGGCGGTGGGAGGCATCGCGGCCAGCACGCGCGCGAAATCCGCAACCCCCGGGCCACCGTCCTGCTGGTACTTGCGTGCCGGGTCCACCGAGAGCGCTTGCGCGAAATCCTCCTGATGCAGCCGGTGGAGCCGACCGTCGAGCTCGGTTCTGTCGTAGCGACGGCTGACGAAGACGTGGTCGCCCTTCGCGGTCGTCAGGATCTCGTGGTGAGCCACGAGGAGGCCGAGATGCCGCGCGGCTCTCATGGTCACGAACTCGTTGAGGTCGTGCCGGGTCCCGGCTGCCGCCGGTTTGAGGATGTGCGTCGTGGGAGTGGAGTCCAGTGGCACCGCCCACCGACCGTCGGAGGTCCGATGCAGGGCGACCTTCGGCTGCGCCCCCGCGAGGCTCCATCTGATCTGGTCGCGCTCCCGCTGCCACACCGCGGCGTCCTTCACGATGTCGGCGATCAGGTCGTCGAAATCCTCGACGTACCGCACATCGCCGGTTCGCTTCGCGGCGTCGTCCGACTCACGGTCGGGAGGCAGGAGCTGGAGCGCTCCCGCTGTGTCGCGGCCGACATGCTCCAACAGCGCCATCGGATTCTTCGCACTGGTGTGGAAGGTGGCTGCGAGAGCGCCGAGCGTCGCATCGTTGTCGGGCAGGAGCCCTTGCAGAAACGGCCGGGCGACCGCGTTCTTGTACGTCGCCCCGGGAATGAGCGGCATCGAGACCGACAGCGGCGTCGCCTCGACGTCGATGTCGGAATCGTACGTGTAGGTGATCGCCCCGGCGTCGCTCTGCTGGAAGACCCCGGTCCGCACACCATCGACATACGCGATCAGCCTGCGTGCCATCAGCCGGGCCTCAGGATCGCGCCGAGATCGGGACGTGCGTCGGCGCGAGGCGGCGCGACGAGGAGTTCGAGCTGCAAAGCATCCACGACCCGAAGCACCTTGCCGAGGGTCGGATTGGCTGTCCGTCCGTTCTCCAGAAGGACGAGCCAACTCCGGTCGACGCGCGCCAACCGCGCGAGGTCGGCCTGCGAGAGCTGCGCCTCGAGGCGGGCGTGCCGCAGCGCGCCGCCCAGCTGCCGGACCGAGTGGAAGGGCACACCCCGAGACTGCTCAGCCATCTCACGCCTCCCCCTGTTGAATAGATCACACATTAGCGGAAGCGAGTTCTATCACACAATCCCCCTTGTGTGATTTATCGCACTTTCCGGCATGTTCGATAAACCGCACAGCCGCTCGAATGCCGAAGGCCCGGCGGATCACTCCGCCGGGCCCGTCGTCAACGCTGCGCGCTTACGCCATCCGCGTCTTCAGGTTCTCGCTGATCGCGTCGAGGAACTCCTCGGTGGTCAGGAACTTCTGCTCCGGGCCGACCAGGAGGGCGAGGTCCTTGGTCATCTTGCCCTCCTCGACCGTCTTCACCACGACGTCCTCGAGGGCGTGGGTGAAGTCGATCAGGTCCTGGTTGCCGTCGAGCTTGCCGCGGTGCGCGAGGCCGCGCGTCCAGGCGAAGATCGAGGCGATCGGGTTGGTGGAGGTCGGCTTGCCCTGCTGGTACTGGCGGTAGTGGCGGGTCACCGTGCCGTGCGCGGCCTCCGCCTCGACGACCGAGCCGTCCGGCGTGGTGAGCACGGAGGTCATCAGGCCCAGCGAGCCGAAGCCCTGCGCGACGGTGTCGGACTGCACGTCGCCGTCGTAGTTCTTGCAGGCCCAGACGTAGCCGCCCTCCCACTTGAGGCTGGAGGCGACCATGTCGTCGATCAGGCGGTGCTCGTAGGTGAGGCCGGCCGCGTCGAACTTCTCCTTGTACTCGGTGTCGAAGACCTCCTGGAAGAGGTCCTTGAACCGGCCGTCGTAGGCCTTGAGGATGGTGTTCTTGGTCGACAGGTAGACCGGGTACTGCCGGTCGAGGCCGTAGTTGAACGACGCGCGCGCGAAGTCGCGGATGGAGTCGTCCTGGTTGTACATGCCCATCGCGACGCCGGAGCCAGGAGCCTGGTAGATCTCGAACGACTTCGCCTCGCCGCCGTCGGCGGGCTGGAAGCTCATGGTCAGCGTGCCGGGACCGTCGAAAGTGAAGTCGGTGGCGCGGTACTGGTCGCCGAAGGCGTGACGGCCGATGACGATCGGCTTGTTCCAGCCCGGGACCAGCCGCGGGATGTTGGAGATGATGATCGGCTCGCGGAACACGACGCCGCCGAGGATGTTGCGGATGGTGCCGTTCGGGCTCCGCCACATCTTCTTGAGGCCGAACTCCTCGACACGGGCCTCGTCGGGGGTGATGGTGGCGCACTTGACGCCGACGCCGTGCTTCTGGATGGCATGCGCCGCGTCGATCGTGATCTGGTCGTCGGTCTCGTCGCGCTTCTGGATGCCGAGGTCGTAGTACTCGAGGTTCACATCGAGGTACGGGTGGATGAGCGAGTCCTTGATCGCCTTCCAGATGATGCGCGTCATCTCGTCGCCGTCGAGCTCGACGACCGTTCCATCAACCTTGATCTTGTCCACTGGTTCTCCTGAGGTCTGTGCCGTTTTTCAGCCGGAGACAGCTTACCTGAGGTGGGCAACTATCTTGACATCGAGACAGTTTTGCCAGCCTCCGGTCAGCCTCGTGTGGGGACGCTGCTCTCGGCGACCGGTTCGGTGGTGCCCGTGGGGGCGCCGAGTCGTGCCTTGACCCGGTTGAAGGGGCGTTCGACGGCGAACCAGGAGAGGGTCGCCGCGCCGATGGTGAGGATGATCGCCGGGATCTGCCAGTCGGTGACGCCGGCGTCCTGGAGCCACCAGGTGATCGGGTAGTTCCACAAGTAGGCGGCGTAGGAGATGACGCCCAACGCGACGATCGGTCGCACCCAGTCGGGGACGACGGGGAGGTCCTTCGCCCACCAGATCAGAGCCAGTGCGAACAGGGCGATCGTGATGCCGCCGAATTCGTACACCCACGGGTTGCCCTTCGCGTCGGGGAGGAACGACAGCCCGACCAGGCCCGCGAGCCCGGCCAGGCCGAGAACAGTCGCGGATCGGCGACTGATGACGCGTGCGATGTACGCGGACCCGAGCTGTCCGGCGGCGCCGATGACCATGCTGATGGTCCAGGTGGAGGGCCAGGTGTAGATCTTCACCAACGGCTCCACATGCGTCACCGTCAGCGTGAGGATGGCGAGGATGCCGGCGGCGGTGAGCGCGAGGGTGAGCCAGGTCTTCCGGTACCGGACCGCCACCAGGATGAGGATCGGCCAGATCAGATAGAACTGTTCCTCGTTGGCGAGGGTCCACAGGTGGGAGAGGTCGGTCGACCCGTGGTTGATGCCCGGCACATCGGCGGTGTAGGAGAGTGCGACGGCGATACTGCGGGGCACTTGTCCGGAGCCGATGTGGAGGAGGCCTTCGATGAGGGCGAATCCGAGGAGCATGAACGCGAGTGCCGGGAGGAGGCGAATGGCGCGGTTCCGGTAGAAGCGCCCGTATCTGATGCGTCCGTAGGTGCGCATGTCGTTGGCGAGCAGTCCGGTGATGAGGTAGCCGGAGAGGGTGAAGAATGTGACGACTCCGACGATTCCTGCTCCGCCGAAGGCGTCCCCCCAGGAGTGCCGCAGCATGACGAGAAGGATCGCGATTCCTCGCACGGCATCCAAGCCTTGAATTCGAGCTTTGCTCACGTTCTGGAGTTTGGCCCGATTAACGCATCCGGTCTACCCCCATTGCGAGTGCCAGGTTTTTAATGCGATTGCATTAATGGTTACGTTTCGGCATAAATGTCCGATCCTCAGCAGAACGCACAGTACACCCGTCCTCCCGCGGCGCAATCGGGTCGGATTCCGGTTTCGTCGCCGCGTCCGGAGGGCCGGCGCCCGCACCCCGCCGACTATGCGCGGGTCGCCGCGCACGTTACCCTTTCGTTATGGCTGAGTTGAGACTTGAAGAGTTGAGCGCGAAGACCGTCGTGGCGGCGAACGCGCTTTCGCTGAAGCCCGGCCAGGAGCAGTTCATCGCTCCCGTGTCGTACTCGGCCGCGGCCGCCGTCGCCGACCCGTCCACGTCCTGGCAGCGCGTCGTGCTCGACGGCGAGGACGTCGTGGGCTTCATCATGGGCGACTTCAACCCCTACGCGGAGCACGACGAGTTCAAGGCGATCCTCTGGCGCATCAACGTCGACGCCGACGACCAGGGCCGCGGCATCGGCACCTTCGCGGTCAAGGCCCTCGCCGCCGAGGCGCGCGACCGTGGGGTCGCCCGGCTCTACGTGATCTGGGAGTCCGGCGAGCTCGGCCCCGAGCAGTTCTTCCTGCGCACCGGCTTCGCGCCGGTCGGAGAGACGCAGTACGGCGAGACCATCGGTGCCCTCGACCTCTGAGCCGGCGGCCGGCGACCTGTCCGGCGACGACTTCGCCTCGCGCGTGCTCGCGGTCGTGGACAGCATCCCGCCCGGCCGGGTCATGACCTACGGGGACGTCGCCGCGTCGCTCGGGTCGCGCGCCGCGCGCATGGTCGGCCAGGTCATGGCCTACTCCAGCGGCGACGTTCCGTGGTGGCGTGTGGTGCGCGCGAGCGGGCATCCCCCGGCGAACCACGAGCACATCGCGCTGGAGCACTACCGCGCCGAGGGGACGCCGCTGCTGGGCGGCGGGAGGTCGCCCTACCGGGTGGATCTGAGGACCGCACGGCACGACACGCGCTGAGATCATCCTCCCGATCGATGGAAGCGCTCAGCTTCATGGTGTTGACTGGACGGGTCTGTCCATGTGAACCCGTCCAGGAGCGTCCGTGCCCCGTATCCGTCGACTCGGCCTCGCCGTCGCTGCCGTCCCCCTCGTCGCCGCCCTCTCGGGCTGCTCGGTCGTGGCGGCGTTCACCCCGCACGTCGATCCCTCGATCTACGACACGGCCAAGGATTTCAACGCCGCGGACACGTCGCGCATCGGCTCGCCGTCGTTCGTCCCGAACGACGCGACCCTGATCCGAGTCGACTACGACACGCAGAGCGGCGAGTCGATCATGACCTACATCTCGCCGACGCTGCTCAAGAAGGACGTCTGCAAGCTCACGAACGTCGCTCCGCCCAAGCCGACCATCCAGGACAGCTGGTGGCCCATCAACGGCATCCCCGCGAGCGCGTCGTACTCCTGCCCGGGAGGCTGGAGCGCCTTCACCATCGCGACGCAGGTGTACGCGGTCCGGCCCGCCTCCGCCAGCACCCACAAGTGACCGCCCGCCGACGGCCGGCGCCCTGACAGGTACAGGTCAGGGCCTGCTGCCCTCGGCCACCTGAGCAGGGAGCACGAGCTCCACGATCGTCCCGAGGCCGGCGACCGACCGCACCTCGACGTGCCCGCCGACGGTCTCCACCCGGTCGCGCAGCCCCTCCAGGCCGCCGCCCGGCTCGACGCGCGCTCCCCCGCGCCCGTCGTCCTTCACGGTCACGGTCACGGCGTCGCCGTCACGGGCGACGAGCACCGAGCAGGTGCGGGCGCCGGCGTGCTTGGCGGCGTTCGCCAGGCACTCCGAGACGCAGTAGTAGATCGTCTCCTCGACCACCTCCGGCAGGCGCTCGGCCGGCTCGACGCGCACCTCCACCGGGACGACGCTGCGCTGTGCGAGCTCCTCCAGCGCCGAGCGCAGGTCGCCGTCGGTCAGCACGGTCGGGTGGATGCCGCGCGCGAGCTCGCGGAGCTCCCTGAGCGCGTCGGCGAGCTGCGCCGACGCCTTCTCCAGGTCTCCGACGAGCTCGGTCTCGCCGGCCGCGCCGGCTTTCGTCGCGGCGATGCGGAGGCCGATGGCCAGCGACACGAGCTGCTGCTGCGAGCCGTCGTGCAGGTCGCGCTCCAGCCGCCGCCTGGCCAGATACCCTTCCTCGACGATGCGCAGGCGCGACTCGCGCAGCTCCTGGATGGTCTGCTCGAGCCGGCCGCGGAGCCGGTCGTTGTCCACGGACAGCAGCAACGCGGACGACACGGCGTCCAGCAGCCGGTCGTCCTGCCCGAGGGCGACGTCGTGCTCGATCAGGGCGATCGGGCCCTGATCGGAGTCGATCGCCATCGTCGACCGGCCGGGCCGCTCCGGCCTGTCGCCGTCCGGCACCGCGTCCCCGGCGCTCGTGCGGTACGCACGACGGTGCTCGTCCCACCAGAACACCCGGAGCGAATGGTCGTGCAGGGTGCGTGCGAGGCTGGACTCCCAGAGCGCCCTGTCCACCTTGTCGCGCGCGACGATGACGAGGTCGGCCACGCGCGACCGCAGCCCACGCGCGTAGAAGACGCCGCCGACGAAGGACGGCGGGATGAGCGCGATCGCGATCGGCGGGACGAACTGCAGCCAGCCGCTGTCCCAGCCGAGGGCGAAGCTCACCGAGTCCTGCACCGTGCCGTAGCACCACAGCAGCAGCGCGAGCGGCATCACGAACGACACCCGCCTGGCCGGCAGGGAGCTCGTGACCCAGCGCACCGCCAGCCTCCCCGCGACCGTCAGCAGCAGCACGACGCCGACGATGCGCCACGCGACCCCGAGCCAGTAGTCCGCGTCCGGGCTCGGCAGGATGGCGTACGGGTTCGCCACACAGCCGCAGTCGCCCGGGGGCGGCGAGGAGAACAGCAGGATGCCGAGGAACCGCACCAGGAACGCGCCGCTCAGCGTGTACGCCACGACGCGGTCGAAGCGCGACACCAGGTGGCCGCCCGGATACGTGAGCACCAGGATGCCGACCAGCACCGCCCACAGGTCGGTCACGCCCTCCACCAGCGGCCACAGCCAGCCGATGTCGCGCGTGAGCGGGTACCAGGCGCCCGCCGCCCAGAAGAACGCGGCGCCCACCATCAGCCAGCCGGGCGCGGCGCTGCGGATCGCCCGCCAGGCGATGACGGCGCAGACGACGTAGTCCAGCGCGACCGCGACGAACACGACGGCCCAGCCGATGCCCTGCGGCCGCGGGCCGTAGTCGCCGGTCAGCGCGCTGATCACCTGGGCCAGCACGTTGACGGCGATCGTCACCGTGACGGCGGCGGCCCGCACCCAGAGGCGCCCGGCGCCCATGATCGCCTCAGGCGTCCCGGCCGAGGAAGCGCAGCACCGCGAGCACGCGCCGATGGCCTTCGGTGGTCTCCTCGATGTCGAGCTTGGCCATGATGTGGCCGATGTGCGACTCGACGGTGCGGAGACTGAGGTGCAGCGCCGCGGCGATGCCGGCGTTGGAGAGGCCCTCCGCCATCAGCCGGAGCACGTCGACCTCCCGGGAGGACAGCGACTCGATCGCGGCCTCGGTCGAGCGCGCGGACACGAGCACCTGCACGACCTCGGGGTCGACGACCGACCCTCCGGCCGCGACGGTGCGCACGGCGTTGACCAGCGCGTCGGCGTCGGCGACGCGGTCCTTCAGCAGATAGCCGGTGCCGCTGCCCGCGCTCATGGCGCGGATCGCATACCCGGCCGTCGTGTACATCGAGAGCAGGAGGACGCCGACCTGCGAGCCGGACGCGCGCAGCGTCTCGAGCGCGCGCAGGCCCTCGTCGGTGTGCGTCGGCGGCATCTTGATGTCGAGCACCACGGCGTCGACGGTGTCGTCGTCCGCGAGCACAGCGAGGGCTTGCTCGGCGGTGTCCACCGACGCCACGACCTCCACGCCGGCCGCGCGCAGGATCTGCCCGATCCCCTCGCGGAGCAGCACAGCGTCATCGGCGACTGCCACCCGGAGCGGGCGGGTACCCGAGTTGTCTCCCCCGACCACGCGCTTACCTTAGCAGGCTGCGAATCGCCTCACCGCTCAGCTCCGCCTTGGTGATGAAACCGTCCGCTCCGCTGTCGGACACGCGCGTCCCGTAGTCGCGCAGCGACCGGCTCGACGTGAGCACGACGACCGCCCCGGTCTCGTGCATCGCGGTCACCAGGTCGAAGCCGTTGGCGTCGGGGAGGCCGACGTCCATCAGCACCACATCGGGGGCGAGGGTACGGCTGAGCGCGACCCCGCTGGCACCGGTTTCGGCGTCTCCGACGACCCGGAAGCGCTCCAGGGTGAGGAGCTCGGCCGCCTGCGCCCGGAACCGCGGGTGGTCGTCGACGATCACAACACGGAGGCACATGCCCCGATTCTCTCCGGCGCCGCCGCGCGTCGCATCCGTGCCAGCACGCATCGGCAAACGGGTGACCCCCCGGATGCGGGCCTGGGCCGCTGGCAGGAACATTTGAGTCAAGCTCAGCAAAACCGGTTACCCGCCGGCCGAGCCCTGAGGAACCCGAGGAGAACGCGATGCCCGCCGCAACCCGAACCGCCTTCCCGAACGGCGCCGCCCGAACGGCAGCCGAGGCGGTCGCGGCGGGCCTCGACGGCCTCCCACTGGTCGTGCTCGACCTCGACCGCGCCCGTCGCCGGTACACCGCGCTCCGGGAGGCCTTCCCGTGGGTCGACGTGCTGTACGACGTCAGCGCGCTCGCGCACCCCCGGCTGCTCGCGGCGCTCGCGGGCGCCGACGGCGGCTTCGCCGTGACCCACGACCAGGCGCTCCCCGCGCTGCTCGCCGCCGGCGTCGGCGGCCGGCGCATCCTGCACGCGACGCCCGTCGCCCACCCGCACGAGTCGCGCGCGGCGTACGACGCCGGCGTCCGGCACTTCGTGGTCGACGGATCGCGCGCCGTGGAGGGCTTCGCGGGGGCGCCAGGCGACCTGCGCGTCCTCCTCCGCCTGCGTCCGGGCCTCGCGCCGCGGCCCGCGCACCGCGCCGCCGGCGGGATGACCGCGGAGGAGGCGGTGTCCACAGCCGTGGCGGCGCGCGGCCTCGGCGTCCGGATCAGCGGCCTCTCCCTCACCCTCCCGGAGGACGGCAGCCCGGCCGAGTACGTGGCCGAGATCGTCCGATCGGTCGGGGTCGCGGCCGACATCGAGGCGGCGACCGGAGTCCGGCCGCGCATCCTCGACCTCGGCTGCGGTTTCCCCGGCCGCAGCGGCGACCGCCCCGCCGAGCGGGCGGAACTGGCCCGCGCGATCCGCGGCATCGTCGCCCCTGCGACCTCCGGCGTGACGGTGACCGCCGCGGCCGGGCACGCGGTCACGGCGGGGTGCGTGGCCGTCGTCACGGACCAGGCTCGCAGCGACGTCGACCTCGCGACCGCCGGCGAGCTGATCGACGTGGGGGCGGAGGTCGTGGTGATCGACACCGGGTCCTCGCCGCACCGCTTCCCGCTGCTCCGCCTCCCGCGCGCGCGGGGCGGCTCCGAGCACCGGATCGTCCGAAGAGCAGCACGCGGCTGATCCGCGCAGACCTGGCCGCGACGGGCCGTCAACCCAACCCGTATCCAACCCCTTGGCCCGTCCCGACCACGGCGACAAGCCCCGGGCCCCTCACCGAGGGGGCCGGGGCTTGTCCGTCGTGCCGTGACTCAGACCAGCGAGTCCCGCCAGGCGGCGTGGAGCTGGGCGAACCGGCCCGTGCCCGCGATGAGCTCGTCCGGCGAGCCGTCCTCCACCACGCGGCCGTGCTCCATGACGAGCACCCGGTCCGCGATCGCCACCGTCGACAGGCGGTGGGCGATGATGACGGCAGTGCGGTCGGAGAGCAGCGTCTGCAGCGCCTCCTGCACCAGGCGCTCGCTCGGGATGTCGAGCGAGCTGGTCGCCTCGTCCAGGATGAGCACCGCCGGGTTCGCCAGGAACGCCCGGGCGAACGAGATCAGCTGCCGCTGACCCGCGGACACCCGGCCGCCGCGCTTGTTCACGTCGGTGTCGTAGCCGTTCGGCAGGCCCGCGATGAACTCATGGGCGCCGACCGCGATCGCGGCGTCCTCGATCTCCTCGCGCGTCGCGTCCGGCTTGCCGAGCGCGATGTTCTCGGCGACCGAGCCGCTGAACAGGTACGCCTCCTGGGTGACCATGACGATCGCGCGGCGCAGGTCCTTCGGGTGCATGTCCCGCAGGTCCACGCCGTCGAGCGTGACCTCGCCCTCGCTCGGGTCGTAGAACCGCGAGATCAGCTTGGCCAGCGTCGACTTGCCCGCTCCGGTGGAGCCCACGAGCGCGACCGTCTGCCCGGCCGGGATGTCCAGGCTGAACTCCGGCAGGATGACCCGATCCCGCTTGTACGCGAACGTCACGTCGTCGAAGCGCACATGGCCCTCCGCCGTCCACAGGTCGGTCGGGCGCACCGGGTCGGGAACGCTCGGCGCCTCCTCCAGGACGCCCGAGATCTTCTCGAGCGCCGCGGCGGCCGACTGGTAGGAGTTGTAGAACATCGCCATCTCCTCCATCGGGTCGAAGAACCGGCGCGTGTAGAGCAGCGTCGCCAGCAGCACGCCGATCGCGAGCTGACCGTCCGCGACCCGGAAGCCGCCGACGAGCAGCACGGCGCCGACCGTGACGTTGCCGATCATCACGAGCCCTGGGTCGAAGATCCCGAACAGCTGGATGACGCGCGCGTTCACGTCGCGGTAGTCCTCGACCAGGCCGCCGAACTCCTTCTCGTTGCGCTTCTCCTTGCGGAACGCCTTGACCGCGCGGATGCCGGTCATGGACTCCACGAAGTGCACGATCAGCTTCGCCGACGCCACCCGCGAGATGCGGAACAGCACCTGCGAGCGCTTCTGGAACCAGCGGGTCAGGAAGTACAGCGGCACCAGCGAGCACAGCAGCACCACGCCGCTCACCCAGTCGAGCCAGAACAGCGCGATGGCGATGAACAGCATGTACAGGAAGCCCTGCACGAGCTGGTTGATGCCCGAGTCCAGCAGCTCGCGGATGGAGTCCAGGTCGCTGGTCTGCCGCGAGATGATGCGGCCGGACGTGTACGACTCGTGGAACTCCAGCGAGAGCCTCTGGGTGTGCAGGAACACCCGCTTGCGCAGGTCGATCAGGATCGCCTGGCTGATCCGCGCGCTCAGCACGGTGTACCACGCGATCAGCACGGCGCCGATGACGCCGGTGATCAGGTATGCGATGCCGGCGGCGGCGACCGGGAGCCAGTTCTGGCTCTTCAGCGCCGTGATGCCGTTGTCGATGCCGAACCCGATGATCGCCGGTCCTGCCACCTGCCCGGCGGTGCTGATCACGACGACGATCGCCGTCAGCACCAGCCGCATGCGCAGCGGGTGCAGCAGCGAGCCGAGCAGGCGGAGCGAGCGCCGGCGGATCTGCCGGCTCTCCTCCTTGTTGAGGTCGTTGCGCTCTTCGCCTTCGACGCCCAGGACGGTCGCGGTGCTCACAGGTTCACCTCCTGAAGGATCTCCTCGTCGCGGTCCTCTTCGAGGGAGGAAAGGACGAAACGGTAGTGCTCGTTGCTCACGAGCAGGTCGTGGTGGGTGCCGACGGCCGTGATCCGGCCGTCCTCCAGCAGCGCCACCCGGTCGGCCAGCATGACGGTCGACGGACGGTGCGCGACGACCAGCGCGGTCGTGGCGGCGAGCACCCGGCGGAGGGCGGCCTCCACCAGGGCCTCGGTGTCGACGTCGAGCGCGGACAGCGGGTCGTCCAGCACCAGGATGCTGGGCGCCGCGGCCACGGCCCGCGCGAGCGCGAGACGCTGACGCTGGCCGCCGGACAGGCTGAGGCCCTCCTCGCCGACCTTCGTCTCCACGCCCTCCGGGAGCTCGTAGACGAAGCCGGCCTGCGCGATCTCGAGCGCCTCGGTCAGGATGCGCTCCGCGTCGGCCGAGGCCGGGTCGAGCCCGTCGCGGCCGAGCAGCACGTTGTCGCGCACGGAGGCCGAGAACAGGGTCGCGTCCTCGAACGCCATGGCGATCGCCTTGCGCAGGTCGTAGCGGGTGAGGTCGCGCACGTCCACGCCGTCCACCCTCACCGCTCCGCCCGTCACGTCGTACAGACGGGTGGTGAGCGCGGTCAGCGTCGACTTGCCACTGCCGGTCAGGCCGACCAGGGCCATCGTCTCCCCCGGCCGGACCGTGAGCTGGATGCCGTTCAGGAGGTCGGGGTAGCGCTCCGGCGAGTCCTGGTAGCGGAAGTGCACGTCGTCGAAGACGAGCTCCCCGCGGGGCTCGGCGATGCGCTTCGGCTCGGCCGGGTCGGTGATCGTGTTGACCTCGTCCATGACCTCGAAGAAGCGGTCGGCCGCGGTGCGCGTGTCGAACGTCATCGAGAGCAGGAAGCCGATCGACTCGATCGGGAACCGCAGCACGGTCGCCGTCGCGAAGAACGCGACCAGCTCGCCGACCGTGAGCTCGCCCTGCGCGGCCAGCCAGACGCCGACCACCAGGCAGATGCCGAACGCGACGTCCGGGATGAGCAGCAGCCACAGCCAGATGCCCGCGATGGCCTTCGCCTTCTCGATCTCCGTGCCGCGCAGCGCCTCCGCCTGCGACTCGAACTTCTTCAGCGCGTGCTTACCGCGGCCGAACGCCTTGAGGACGCGGATGCCGTGCACCGACTCCTCGACGGCGGTCGCCAGGTCGCCGGCCTGGTCCTGGCTGCGGCGCGCGACGATGGAGTACTTCTTCTCGAAGACGAAGCCGTAGATCCACAGTGGCACGGACAGCACCAGGAAGATCAGGCCGAGGATCCAGTTCCAGCCGATCAGGATGGCGAAGCCGACGATGATCGTGACGACGTTGACGACGAGCAGCACGATGCCGAACGACAGCCAGCGCCGGATCAGGCTGAGGTCGCTGACGGCGCGCGACAGCAGCTGACCGCTCGGCCACTTGTCGTGGAACGACACGGGCAGGTCCTGCAGCTTCTCGTAGAGGGCGTTGCGCATCCGTGCCTCGACGTGGGTGCCCGGGGTGAGCACGAACCAGCGTCGCAGCGAGATGAACACGGCTTCCGCCGCGCCCAGTCCGACGACGAGCAGCGCCGCCGGCCACACGGCCGACGGGTCGCCCGTGGCGAGCGGGCCGTCGACCAGCCAGCGGAGCACCTGCGGGATGCTCAGCGCGACCAGGCTCGCGAGGAGCGCGGCGACCATGCCGAGCAGGATGCGGGGCGCCGCGGATTTGGCGAACGGCAGGATGCGCAGCAGCGTGCGCACGGTTCCCGAGCGCTTCTTCTGTTCTTTTTGCGGAGGGTGCTGATGGGTTTCAGCGATAGACATGAGTTCCGTTTTCTCTTCGTGCGTTTCTTGTCTTCGTGTTTTGGGTGCGGGGTCGGCTCCGACCCGATGAGGCGTGCTGAGAGGTCGCCAAAGGATGCGTCAACGAGAGCGTGACGTGCCAGGGCTACGGATGCCCTGTGCGGGTGCCGGCGACGGTCAGCCGGAAGCGCGTACCTGCCTGGGACCTACCAGGCGGGGGCCGGCTCCGGGGACGCGTACGCGACGGCGACGAGCCCGAACACGGTCACGGTTCGTGTGTTCTCTGTCGTTGTCATGGCGTCCTCCCGTAGCCCGAATGCGTCTTCCGAATGCTGCGACAAGGCAGCCCTACAGAATATTCCCAGGATCTCTCAGAGCGCAAGGGCGAGTTTCAGATCGGTGCCGCTAGGCTGCGGGGATGGCCTGGCGCTCGCCCTCGTTCCGGACCGTCCTGGCGGCGTTCGCCGTCTTCGTGGCGGTGGTCGTCGGCATGTTCGCGGCCGTCGGCGCCGCCGGGAACCTCGCCGTCCAGGCGCACTCGACCTCCATCGAGTTGCAGGTCACCGGCTCCTTCTCGCGCACGGTGACCCTCTACCACGCGACCTGCGTCCTGCGGGCGAACGGCCGCATCGTCGTGCGCAACGACCCGACATCACGCATCCCCGCCCAGATCGTGGGCGACCGTCAGAACGGCCAGTTCAGCACCAGCATCCAGACGGGTGACGGCGGGGTGTTCGTCTCCACCGCGCCCTTCGTGCTCGACGGTGACACGGTGCGCTTCGTGGCGACCGGCGGCAGCTTCACCGACCCGCGCCTCTCCGGCGAACGGGTCGACGCGCAGGTGAGCGGGTCCATCCCCTGCACGACGGACGCCTCCGGCGACTGAGCGCCGCCCGCCTCAGCGGATGCGGATCGACAGGCAGGTGACGCAGCCCTCGAGCTTCTCGAACTCCGAGATGTCGACCTGGATCACCGTGTAGCCGAGGTCCTCCACCAGCGCGACCGAGCCGGGCGCCGACGACGACATCAGCACGGTCTCGTCGTCCAGGACGACGACGGCGGTGCCGTGCGCCTCCGGGACCGGCAGGAAGCGCTCGAAGATCCGCGCGTCGTCGACGAGCGGCTCGTAGCCGATCACGGTGCCGTCCGGGAGGGCGGTGACGGCGGTCTTCAGGTGCAGCGCCTTGGTGACCGGCACCGCGACGACCGTGTAGCCGAGCGGGGCGACGAGCGCGCGGAGCTGGCGGATGCCCTCCGCGTTGGTGCGGCCGCCGCGGCCGACGTAGACGGTGTCGCCGACCTTGAGAACGTCGCCGCCGTCGAGGGTGCCGGGCTCCTCGATGCGCAGCAGGCGGAGGCCCTGCGCGCGCAGCGCTGCCTCGGTGCCGGCGATCTCGGGCTTGCGCGAGTCCGCGCCCGGGCGCGAGATGACCGCAGTGTCGCCGAAGACCACGGCCGTGTCCTCCACGAACACCGAATCGGCGAGCTTGTCGGCGCTGGCGACCTCCACGGTCTGCCAGCCGGCGGCGGAGAGCGCGGCGACGTAGGCGTCCCACTGCGAGTCGGCGAGCTCGCTGTCGACGGCCTCGCGGTCGATGTGGGTGATCAGGCCCTCGCTGAGGTTGCCCGCGGGGATGCGCACGAGCGCGATCTTGCGGGAGACCGGGGCGCCCTGCGCCTCGATGGCGGTGAAGACCGCGAAACCGGCCGTCGGGAGCGCGATGGCCGTCGAGAGCCAGAACGGGAGGTTGATCGAGATCAGGGACTGGGCGATCTGCCCCCACGCCTGGCCGTTGATCGGGGCGTTGAGGGTCGAGAACAGGATGAGCATCCCGACCACCGTGCTCACGAACGCGACGAGGACGCCGGCGACGACCGCGATCCAGCGGCGGTCCATGCATCCGAGGAGCGCCGCGACCGCCGAGAGCACGAACGAGGTGAGCGTCGGCCAGACCGTGTAGGTGGTGATGTTCCCCAGCACCTGCGTGTTGAGCTGGTTGGCGACCAGCAGCACGACGGTGCTCGCGACCAGGCCGATGGCGGCGACGGCGACGGCGGACACGAGGGAGGCGAGGAGCCGGCGGCCCCAGGAGGAAGTCATGGGAAAAAGCCTATCCGACCGATCCCTATGGGAATGCTGGCATCCCTCGACGCACAGCGTCCCGCTACCGGTCGCGGCGACCGATAGCGGGACGGGGGAACGGCTCAGGCGTGCGCGGGCTCGCGCAGGCGCGCCAGGGCGATCTCGTCGGCGGCCGCCAGCGTGGTGATCCCGCGCTCGGCGGCCACGTCGAAGACGCGCGCCACGATGTCGCCGATCGCCTCGACGCGCTCGCGCGTGGCCTCGGCCGACGGCTCCTCCTCGTTCATCATCGCGAGGAAGATGACGCCGCCGGCGTTGACGACGAAGTCGGGCGCCCACAGGATGCCGCGGGCGGCGAGGCGCTCGGCTCCTGCGCGCTCGGCGAGCTGGTTGTTCGCCGGCCCGACGACCGCCTTGACGCGCAGCTCGTCGATCACGGTGTCCGTCAGGACGCCGCCGACACCGGCGGGGACGAAGAGGTCGCCCTCCACACGGTGCGCCTCGTCCGGCTCCACCCAGGCCGCGCCCAGGGCCTCGGCGAGGGCGCGCTTGGCGGGGTTGACGTCGGTGACGGTGAGCACCGCGCCCTCGCTCGCGAGGCGCATGGCGATGATCGAGCCGACGTGGCCGAGCCCGAGCACGGTGACGCGGCGGCCGGAGACGTCGCGGCTGCCGGTGGCGCGCTCGAGGGTCGCGAGCAGGCCCGCGTACACACCGGCGGCGGTCGCGTCGCTCGGCTCGCCGACGCCGCCCTCCGCGGGCGGGAGGCCGCACACGTTGGCGGTGCGGGTGGCGACGACGGACATGTCCTCGGCGCTCGTGCCGACGTCTTCCGCGGTCATGTAGCTGCCGCCCAGGCTCTCGACGGCGTCGCCGAGGTCGAGCATGACCTCGTAGCGCTCGGTCGGGCTGAGCTGCTTGCCGCGCGGCAGGTAGACGACGGCCTTGCCGCCGCCGCGGTTGAGGCCGGCGGCGGCGTTCTTGAACGTCATCCCCTCGGCCAGGCGCAGGGAGTCGGCGACGGCCTCCTGCCAGGAGTCATAGTTCCACACGCGGCAGCCGCCGAGGGCGGGCCCGAGGACGGTGGAGTGCACCGCGATGCTGATGGTGAGGCCGCTCCGCCTCCCCTTCACCACATGCAGTGTTTCGTGCGGAAGGTCGGTGGGCAGGACGGACATCGGTGTCTCCTCGTGGGATCGCGGTGAATGTGAAGGTCTTGTGGACCGTCGTCTATTCTCCGCGACCCCGCGAGGGGATGCAATCCGGCTGGCGGGTCAGTGCCGACTCAGTGGCCAATCCTTCTCAGTGGAAGAAGTGCCGCTCGCCCGTGAAGTACATGGTGACCCCGGCCGCCTTCGCCGCGGCGATGACGTCCTCGTCGCGGATCGACCCGCCCGGCTGCACGATCGCGGAGACGCCCGCGGCGATCAGGATCTCCGGGCCGTCGGCGAACGGGAAGAACGCGTCCGAGGCGGCCACCGAGCCGACGGCACGCTCGCCCGCGCGGCTGACGGCGAGGTTGCAGGAGTCCACCCGGTTGACCTGGCCCATGCCGACGCCGACGGAGGCGCCGTCCTTGGCGAGCAGGATGGCGTTCGACTTGACCGCACGGCACGCCTTCCAGGCGAACTCGAGGTCGGCGCGTGTGGCGGCGTCGGCCGCGTCGCCGGAGACCAGCGTCCAGCCACTGGAGTCGAACTCGTCGAAGCGGTCGGCGTCCTGCACCAGCACACCGCCGGAGAGCTGGCGGAACTCGGTCACCGAGCGCGCGTAGCCCTCGGGCAGCCGGAGGATGCGGAGATTCTTCTTGGTCTGCAGCAGCTCCAGCGCCGCCGGCTCGAAGTCCGGTGCGATGAGCACCTCGGTGAAGATGCCCTTCACCGTCTCGGCCATCGCGAGCGTCACCGTGCGGTTCGCCGCGATGACGCCGCCATAAGCCGAGACCGGGTCGCACTCGTGCGCCTTGCGGTGGGCGTCGGCGATGTCGTCGGAGACCGCGATGCCGCACGGGTTGGCGTGCTTGATGATCGCGACCGCCGGCTCGGCGAAGTCGTACGCGCTGCGCAGCGCCGCGTCGGCGTCCACGTAGTTGTTGTACGACATCTCCTTGCCGCCGAGCTGGGTCGCCTGGGCGATGCCGCGGCCGGCCGGGTCGGCGTAGAGCGCCGCGGCCTGGTGCGAGTTCTCGCCGTAGCGGAGGGTCTGCTTGAGCTCGGCGCGGACCTGGAAG
Source organism: Leifsonia sp. NPDC056824 (assembly GCF_042789575.1). Taxonomy (NCBI): domain Bacteria; kingdom Bacillati; phylum Actinomycetota; class Actinomycetes; order Micrococcales; family Microbacteriaceae; genus Leifsonia; species Leifsonia sp. NPDC056824. The sequence goes on from NZ_JBHUAV010000001.1 coordinate 275,108, forward strand.
CGCTCGGCGAAGTCAGCGGTGGAGGGGGCGTCCCCCGCGAACCACGCCGCGACGGCGCCGTCGTAGGAGGCCGTGTGCGCGAACGCCTTCGCGGCGAGCGCGCGACGCTGGTCGAAGCTGGTTCCGCCCGCGGCGACCGCGGCGGTGACCTCCGCATAGTCGTCCGGCGAGACGACGATCGCGACGTTCGCGTGGTTCTTGGCCGACGCGCGCACCATCGCCGGTCCGCCGATGTCGATCTGCTCGACCACGTCGTTGCCGACCGCGCCGGAGGCGACGGTCTCCACGAACGGGTAGAGGTTGACGACGACCAGCTCGAACGGCTCGATGCCGAGGTCCTTGAGCTGCTCCTCGTGGGAGGCGAGCCGCAGGTCGGCGAGCAGGCCGGAGTGGATGGCGGGGTGCAGCGTCTTGACCCGGCCGTCCAGCGACTCCGGGAAGCCCGTGACGCTCGCGACGTCGGTCACGGCGTGGCCCGCGTCGCGGATGGTCTGCGCGGTGGAGCCGGTCGAGACGATCTCGACCCCGGCCTCCGCCAGCGTCGCGGCGAGGTCGAGCAGGCCCGTCTTGTCACTGACCGAGATCAGTGCGCGGCGGATCGGGACGACGTCCCGCTCGCGGTAGAGGATGGCTTCGTGGCGGGGTCCGCTCATACTCGGGAGAGCTCCTTGAGGTCGATGTGTCCGTTGGCGATGTCGAGGACGGCGTCGATCAGCAGCCGTCGCTCCACGGGTTTGATGCGTTCGTGCAGGCTGGCCTCGGTGTCGCCCGGCACGATCGGCACGCGCTCCTGGCTGATCACGGGTCCGGCGTCGACACCGTTGTCGACCACGATCAGGCTGGCGCCGGTCTGGGTCGCTCCCACGGCGAGCGCGTCGCGGACGCCGTGCGCGCCAGGGAACTCGGGCAGGTACGCCGGGTGCGTGTTGATGAGGTGCGGCGAGAGCGCGCCGACCACGCGCGGCGGCAGCAGGCGCATGAAGCCGGACAAGATGACCAGGTCGGGCTCCCAGAGCCGGATCTGCTCCAGCACGGCGTCGCCCCACTCCTCCCGGCTGTCGTAGGAGGTGAAGGGCACCGTGAACGACGGGATGCCGAACTCCTCGGCGTGGTCCAGGCCGTCGGCGTCGCGGTCGGCTCCCACCGCCACCACCCGGGCCGGGAACTCGGCGTCGGAGGCGGCCTCCAGCAGCGCACGGAGATTGGAGCCACCACCGGAGATCAGCACGACGATCGAGAGCACGCGACAAGCCTACCCACCTGCCGGGGCGGGCTCCGACCGGCGATGGGAGCGCTCCCCCCGCTCAGCGCCGGGCGCGGCCTCCCGCCAGCAGCCCGATGACGGCGGCGACCGCCACCTCCCCCGCCGCGAGCGCGCCGACGAGCCACGGGTTCGGCCCCACATCGTGCAGCCGGCCGGGGCCGAGCGCGCCGGAGGACCACCAGGCCAGGAGGCCGAGCTCGATGCCCGCGACGACGCCGATGCCGAGCGCGGTGAGGACGAGCGCAAGCGCTCCGTCGGTCTGCGCCCTCCGCGTGCCGCGCAGCAGGGCGGCGGCGACGAAGCCGGCGAGCAGGGGCACGATCACGCCCGCCAGCCCGAAGGTGTAGCCGTGCGCCGGGATGACGCCGAAGAGCGGGACGCCGGGCAGCGGCCCGAGCGCGGTCCCGATCGGGCTGACCGTGGACCCGGTGCCGATGGCGAACCCCGGCCCGACCAACCAGGACATCAGCCAGATCACGAGGTTCGGCAGGAAGGCGAGCTGGGCGACGGTCAGCGCGATGCCCCCGGCGACCCCGGTCTGAAGCTGCTCGTACAGGCCGATGATCGTGCCGTAGTTGCCGAAGATGAGGAGCGTCAGCAGCAGCGCGGACAGGCCGATGACGATGGCGGTCGCTGCGCTGCCGGCGCGCAGGGCGCCGAGGACCGCGGCGCGGACCGGGGCGGGGACGGCCGCGACCCGGGAGCGGACCGCGACGCCGACCGGCGCGGCGGCCCGGCCGGCCGCGGATGTCGCACGGTCGTCGCCCTTCCGGTCGCCGGCGTGATCGGCAGACGGCTCGCGCACCCCGCGGAGCGCCGCGAACACGAAGCCGATCCCGATGCCGAGCGCGTAGACGAAGGTGGGGAGCACGAAGCCGCGCCAGAGCGACGGCTGCACGAGGTCGCTGCCGGCGGTCGCCGTGACCACGACGGAGATCAGGAAGAACACCGCGAGCGCGGAGACGGCCCCGGTCGAGCGATACGGCGTCTCGGCCGCACGCAGCCCGGTGCGCACGCCGAGCCCGGCGGTGAGTGCGGCGAACCCCAGGAGCGCGATCGTCACCTGGAACGGCGCCGCGGCGGCCGGGAGGCCGAGGGATCCGACGAGCTGCGGGTCCAGCGTCACCGCGAGGTTCACGCCGTGCCCGAGCAGCCAGATGTCCGCCGTCGCACGCCAGACGATCGCGAAGTCCCCGGCGAGATGGTACTGGGCCGCCCACAGCACGGTGAGCGGGACGAGGCAGATCGCGAGCCCGATCGCCGCGACGATGACCGCCTCGAGTGCGGCTAGCAGGGCGACGGTTGTGCGATTCATGACCGGATGGAGCCTACCGGGCGCGCGGTCGCCCGCGGCGGAGACACTTCGAGGCTCAGGAGACGGTCATCACCGGGGTGTCGTCGTCGGCGTCCTCCGGCACCGTGATGACGGGCCGCTGGACCAGCTCCAGGATGGCGATGACGACGGCCGCGATCACCAGCGTCCAGATGATGAGCGACGGGGTGAGCGGTCGCACGAACAGGACCACCGCCGCCGCGATGACCGCGACCGCGGCCCGGAGCAGCACCCGCTGGGCGTAGAACCACTCCCCCACCCGGCCGGTGGTGATCCCGTGCCGCTCGGCGGACTCCCGCACCCAGGTCACCCCGGAGCCGAAGAACCCGCGCAGCTTGCGCGGCACCCCAAACGGCCCGGAGAACCAGCCGACCAGCGCGACGACGATCGCGAGCACGAGCACGGCGACGCCGGTGTCCTTCATCGCCGTCGAGACGGTCTGGTAGAGCGTCGTCGCGACACCGGCCGGTACCAGCCCGGGGGAGGCCGAGGCGATGAACACGATCTGGCCGATGGCGATGCCGGACACGACGACGATCATCGCGATGGCCAGCGCCGACGCCGCCCCGATCAGGGCGAGGGCGCGGCGGCGCGCGACGATCACGCCGAGCGCGAGCAGGCCGATCGAGACCCACGGCAGCCACGCGCCGGCGACGACAGCGAGGTTGTAGAAGACCTGGAGGGTCGGGATCGACGAGTTCTGCGCGACCGTGATCGTCTTGTCGATCGTCGGGATGCGCGACGCGAAGGTGATCCCCTGGCCCACCAGGACCTGCTTCACCCTGTCGATGATCGGCCCGAGCTGGACACCGACCGACCCGTCCTTGCCGATCGCGACCGCCGCCTGCGGATTGCCCTGCATCGTCGCGACGAGCTGGTTGTGACTGACCCGCAAGGCGTCCTGCCACACCTGGGCGAACGCGTCGGAGGCCACGAACCGGCCGACGGCGGTCTGGATCAGCGACACGATCCCCTGCGAGAGTGGCGCCTTGAGAGCGTCGAGCGCCTTCGTCGCCACGGGTCCCGTGCCGAGGCCGGTGATGCCGTCGATGACCTGCGAGGTGAGCTGCGGGATGTCGACGTGCTGCTGGATGACCTTGACGGTCTCGTCCGTGACGTACGCCTGGACGCCCGGGTCGTTCGCGAGCGGCGCGTAGGTGGCGACGAACGCGTCCGTGTCGGTGAGCTGCACCTTCGCCCAGGAGGCCACCACCGCGACGGGCGCCAGGATCGCGCCGATCACGATGAGCACGACGGCGAGCAGGGTCCAGCCCCAGCCGCGCTTGTGCTTCGCCTCCGGCGCCGGTGCGAAGTCCGGCAGCGGCTCGGTCGCGTTCTCGTCGAGCCGGCTCCGGAGCGCGGCGTTCTCGGACTCCAGCGCTGCGACCCTGCGCGCCAGATCGGCGTTCGTCAGACGTGGCATCGCATCCCCCTCCTGGACGGTGGTGCGCTCACTGTAGCGCCGCCGCTGCGGCCGCGGGCAGGCCCCGATCCAGGCTGTGGAGAGACGGATCGGGGCCGGACTCCGTGGAGGAGTCCGGCCCCGATCGGCGGTTCGAGCGGTGCTGTTACAGCGCCGCGTAGACCTCGCGCAGCAGCGCGGCGGTCTCGGACGGGGTCTTGCCGACCTTCACGCCCGCGGCCTCCAACGCCTCCTTTTTCGCCTGCGCCGTGCCGGCCGAGCCGGAGACGATCGCGCCGGCGTGGCCCATCGTCTTACCCTCGGGCGCGGTGAAGCCGGCCACGTAGCCGACGACCGGCTTGGTCACGTTGGCCTTGATGAAGTCGGCCGCGCGCTCCTCGGCGTCGCCGCCGATCTCGCCGATCATGACGATCGCCTTGGTCTCCGGGTCCGCCTCGAACGCGGCGAGCGCGTCGATGTGGGTGGTGCCGATGACCGGGTCGCCGCCGATGCCGATGGCGGTCGAGAAGCCCAGGTCGCGCAGCTCGTACATCATCTGGTAGGTCAGCGTGCCGGACTTGGAGACCAGGCCGATCGGGCCCTTGCCGGTGATCGTGGCCGGGGTGATGCCGACGAGCGCCTCACCCGGGGTGATGATGCCGGGGCAGTTCGGGCCGATGATCCGGGTCTTGTTGCCCTTCTCCTTGGCGTAGGCCCAGGCCTCGGCGGAGTCCTGCACCGGGATGCCCTCGGTGATGACGACGAGCAGCGGGATCTCGGCGTCGATGGCCTCCACCATCGCGTCCTTGGCGAACGCCGGCGGCACGAAGATGATCGACACGTCGGCGCCGGTCTTCTCGATCGCCTCCACGACGGTGCCGAAGACGGGGAGCTCGACGTCGCCGTGGGTCACGGTGGTGCCGGCCTTGCGGGCGTTGACGCCGCCGACGACCTGGGTGCCGGCCTTCAGCATCAGCGCGGTGTGCTTGGTGCCCTCGCCGCCGGTGATGCCCTGGACGATGACCTTGGAGTCCTTGTTGAGGAAGATAGACATTCTCTGATTCGTCCTTGCTTACTTCGCGGCCAGCTCGGCGGCCTTGTCGGCGCCTTCGTCCATGGTGAGTGCGAGGGTGACCAGCGGGTGGTTCGCCTCGGCGAGGATGCGGCGGCCCTCCTCGACCTTGTTGCCGTCGAGACGGACGACGAGCGGCTTGTTCGCCTCGTCGCCGAGGATCTCCAGCGCCTTGACGATGCCGTTCGCGACCGCGTCGCAGGCGGTGATGCCGCCGAAGACGTTGACGAAGACGCTCTCGACCTGCGGGTCGTTGAGGATGACGTCCAGGCCGGCGGCCATGACCTCGGCGGACGCGCCGCCGCCGATGTCGAGGAAGTTGGCCGGCTTGACGCCCTTGTGCTTCTCGCCCGCGTAGGAGACGACGTCGAGCGTGGACATGACCAGGCCAGCGCCGTTGCCGATGATGCCGACCTGACCGTCGAGCTTGACGTAGTTGAGGTCGGCCTTCTTCGCCTTGGCCTCGAGCGGATCCGCGGCGTCCGCGTCCTCGAGCGCCTCGTGGTAGAGGTGACGGAACCCGGCGTTCTCGTCGAGGGTGACCTTGCCGTCGAGGGCGATGATGTCGCCCTCCTCGGTGAGGACGAGCGGGTTGACCTCGACGAGCGTCGCGTCCTCACCCGTGTAGACGGCGTAGAGCTTGACGAAGACATCGGCGACCTTCGCGACCAGCTCTTCGGGGAAGCCCGCGGCCTTCGCGATCTCGACGGCCTTGGCGGAGTCGAGGCCGCCGCGCGGGTCGACCTCGATGCGGGCGAGCGCCTCGGGCTTCTCGACCGCGAGCTGCTCGATCTCCATGCCGCCCTCGACGCTGGTCAGCGACAGGTAGGAGCGGTTGGCCCGGTCGAGGAGCACCGAGAAGTAGAACTCTCGGGCGATGCGGGCGCCGCCGGCGACCATCACCCGGCGCACGACGTGGCCCTTGATGTCCAGGCCCAGGATGGCCTTGGCGGCCTCTTCGGCCTCGTCCGGAGTCTTGGCGACCTTCACGCCGCCCGCCTTGCCACGGCCTCCGACCTTGACCTGCGCCTTGACGACGGTGACGCCGCCCAGCTTCTCCGCGGCCGCACGGACCTCTTCCGGAGTGTCGGCGACGATGCCCGGAAGGACCGGGACGCCGTACTTCTCAAACAGGTCTCTGGCCTGGTACTCGAATAGATCCACGGTTATCCAATCCGCTGATGTCCGGCGCGCTCGTGGCGCTCCGGCTGTTGTCTGCTGGGCGGTCCGGCGGGAGAATAGCTCGACGCCGAGATAAATTCGCCAGTGAGAACTTTAGCGTGTCCGACTGAACAGCCCGAATCGGTTTCTCCTCCACAGGGTGACACGCAGGACGATCTCTCCACGGATTCGCTCGGAGCGGCCCGCCGGCGCTCCGTCGCCGCGACCGTTGAGGGCATGACACATCGCATATCGAACCTCGTGACCGTCTTCGTCCTCGCCGGCCTCGCCGTCTTCCTCGGCATGCTGCACGCGCTCGTCGTCTCCCCCGACGCCCGGGCGCTGACCGGTGCCGGCCACGGCCCCGGTTACCTCTCCCACGACGGCTGGTGGCTCGGAACCTACCGCCTCGACGACGGCGCCCAGGGCTTCTGCCTGAACGCCGGAAAGCCGAGCCCCACCGGCAACGTCTACGACTACGCGGACGCCGCGAGCCTCGGCTGGTACACGCCGGAGCAGTCGGCGTCCCTCGCGTACATCTCCCGCACCTGGGCCGGCACGGACGACCGGCTCACGGCCGCTGCCGGACAGATCGCGACCTGGCTGGTCGCGGGTCTCGGCGGTCACACGCCGGAGGAGCTCGCCGCTCGGGCCGGGTCGGACGCCGGCCCGGTCCTCGCCCGGGCTCACGAGATGGTGGACGAGGCCGCGCGCCTCGGCTCGTCCTCGGTGCGGGCGGAAGCCGTGCTCGAGCTGGCGGAGACCGGGCCGGGCCGGGTCCGCGTCGAGCTCACCGTCGTACGGCCCTCCGGCGCCGAGCTCCTCGCTCCCGGCGCGCAGCGGGCACGGGTGGCGCTCGACGGCGCTTCCTTCGCGGACGGCGCCGCCGACGCCGACGTTCCGACCGGGACGGACATGGCGATCATGCCGTCCGGCGACGCGGCGAGCGTGACCGTGAGCGCGGCGGCCTCCCTCGACGGGCTCCCGTACGGCGACCGGCTGCTGGTCGCCGCCCCGCACGCGGACGCGCAGGCCGTGCTCGTCGCGGTGCCCGCGACGGCGGAGGCGCGCGCTGCGGCGTCCACGACGGGTCCGTCCCCGCTGCCGTTCCAGCCGATCGTCTCGACCGTGACGAGCGCTCCGGAGGCTCTGCCCGGCGCGCTCATCCACGACCGGCTCACCGTGTCCGTCGACACCGCGGAGGGGCTGCTGCCGTCCTGGGGCGTGCGCGGGGTCGACGACGGCTTCGAGCCGGTGGAGGCCGTCGTCGAGAGCACTCTGTACGGCCCGTTCCCCGCTCCCCTGTCGGAGTCGCCGGACGTTCCCGACGGCGCGCCGGCGGTCTGCACGGTGGAGACGACGGTGGACGGCCCGGGTGAGTACGACACACCGGAGTGCGCGATTCCCGCCGCGGGCTACTACGTCTGGGTCGAGCGGATCGATCCGGCGCGCGTGTCCGCGGGAGACGGCGGGGAGCGGCTCCGGCCCTGGCGGTCGGCGTTCGGCGTCGCCACGGAGATCACGGTGGCGTCGGCTCCCGTGGTCCCGGCGCCCGAGGAGCCTGGGCCTGCTCCGATGGCGCCTGCCGCGCTGGCGGACACCGGCGGCTCCTGGGCGGTGGAGGCCTGGCCGGCGGCGGTCGGCCTCGGGGTCGCAGGGGGCGCGGTGCTGACCGCCGCACTCGGCCGGCGGCTGCGTCGCCGGAACACAGCCTCCCGTTGCAGGATGGACGCATGACCTCCACCCGCGCCGTCCGTGGCTCGTCGCGATCCGGGGTGACCGCGCAGCTCACGTACCTGCAGCTCACCGGCGAGGCGCTCTGCCTCGCCGGTGGCGGCAGGGCCCTGCTGCTACAGATCGCGCACCCGGCGGTGGGGCGCGGCGTGGTGGAGCACAGCGACTTCGCCAACCGGATGCTGGACCGGTTCCACGCCACGATGACCTTCGTCTACGCCGCGACCTTCGCGACGCCCGCCGAATTCGACGTGGTCCGACGCCGGGTCAACCGGGCGCACGCGCCCGTGCGCGGGGCGGCCAGCGGCTCCGAGCCGGCGTACAGCGCCTTCGACACAGAACTGCAGCTCTGGGTGGCGGCGACCCTCTACGCGACGATGGTCGACCTCGGCGAGCGCGTCTTCGGCCCGCTGAGCCCGGGCGCGCGGGAGGAGCTGTACCGCGAGGCGACCCGCTCCGGAGCCGGCCTCCAGGTCCGTCCAGAGGCGTGGCCCGCCACCGAAGCCGACTTCCAGGACTACTGGCACGGGATGGTCGGCCGGCTCCGCGTGACGGACGCCACCCGCGCGGTCGCCGGGCAGATCCTCCATCCGCGGGGCGTGCCCCTCTGGCTCCGCGCGACCCTCCCTGACGCCCGGATCGTCACCGCCGGACTGCTGCCGCCGAGCGTGCGGGACCAGTTCGGGCTGCCGTGGACACCCGCGATCGAGCGTGGCTTCGAGCGCCGGATGCGGATGGCGGAAGCGGTCTACCCGCGGCTCCCGCTGCGACTCCGTCAGCGGCCGCGCGACCTGTACCTTGCCCGGCTGCGGCAGTCGCTGGCATGACCATCCGTTCCGGAGTCGTGCACGCAACACGCCGACGCCTGGCGCGCATTTCTCCGGAAAAGACAGCGGCTAGGTGCGCGAGCGCTGGAGGAGGCGGGCGAGCAGCACCAGACCGATCCCGATCGCGGCGCCCAGCACGGTCTCGAGCACGCGGTCGAGGACCAGCGTGCCGAGCGGCGCCGGAGAGGCGAGGTGCGACACCGCGAGCGCCATCGGGGTGATGAACAGCAGCGCGTAGCCGTAGTGGCGGCCGACCAGCATCTCCGCGCAGAACTGGCAGACCACGATCACCGCGATCACCACCAGGGCCGGCGGAGACCACACCAGGACGAGCGCCGCGACGCCGACGCCCCCGATGGTTCCGAAGATCCGGTGGAGCGAGCGCGAGATCGAGTGCGCGGCGCGTGCGGGAGGGATGACGGCGACCACGCTCACGACCGCCCAATAGGCGTGGCCCAGCCCGAAGGCGAGGGCGATGCCTCCCGCCAGGAGCACACCGACAGCATTCTGCGCCGCGGTCAGCCAGACGCGGCGGTCGCGCAGGACGCTCGTGTCGATGCCCGGGCGGCGGTGCAGCTTCTTCAGGAGCACAGCACCCGTCCGCGCGGCGCGGTCGCCGGCAGCGCGGCGCAGCAGCCAGCCGGACATCGTCAGCAGCCACGAGAACGCCGCGACGGCGGCCGCGAGGCCGATCCGGCCCCAGGCCTCCGCCGCGGGCGTCGGGATCGCCGCGCAGACCAGCAGCGCGAACACGAAGAACAGCGGCTGCGCCGGCAGGAGCTGGAACGCGGTCGCGAAGAACGTCCCGATCACCACGACGGCCACCAGGAGCACCGCCGCCAGACACAACGGCTCCCCCAGCACCGCGACCAGAACACCGAGCGCGATGCTCGCCAGGAGCGCGACCGCCGCCACCGAGACGCTGCGGAGGCGGAGCCGGTAGGGCTCGTTGCGTCCGTACAGCGCCGTGAACGCGCCGAACGTGGCGTACGCGGCGAGATCGAGGCGTCCGACGGCCAGCAGGACCAACAGCGGCACCGCGACCGCGGCAGCGGCCCGGAAGCCGACCTCGACGCTCAGGGAGGCGAGCTGCTGCCTCGGCCGCAGCCTCACAGCTTGTCGATCGGTGCGATCTTGATGAGGAGCTTCTTCGCGCCCACCTTCTCGAACTGGACGTGCGCGACGCGCTTGGCCCCTTCGCCCGTGACGTTGGTCACCCGGCCGTCGCCGAAGTCCGCGTGCCGGATGCGATCGCCCGGCACGAGCTCCAGGTCGCCGTTGTCGCGGACCTTGCCGGTCACCCGGTTCGGCCACTCCGCCTTCGGGCGCTCGGCCGGCGTGCTGCCGCCGACCGGGTAGCTCTCGTTCCAACGTCCCGCCGTGCCGCCGATCCCGGGCCGGCGGGCGTTCAGCGCGCGCGACTGCGAGCCGCCGCGGCCGTTGGCCGCACCCGGCGACTGGCGCCAGTCGATCAGGTCCGCCGGGATCTCCTGCAGGTACCGGCTCGGCATCGCGACCGCCGTCTCGCCGAACTGCGCGCGCGTCATGGCGAGCGACAGGAACAGCCGCTTCTTGGCGCGCGTGATCCCCACGTAGAACAGCCGCCGCTCCTCCGCAGGCCCGCCCGGCTCGTTGGCCGACATCCGGTGCGGGAGGAGGTCCTCCTCGATGCCCGTCAGGAACACCGCGTCGTACTCCAGCCCCTTGGCGGTGTGCAGCGTCATCAGCGACACCGAGCCGCTGGAGTCGTCGATCTCGTCCGCCGCCGCGACCAGTGACACCTCGGTGAGGAAGTCGACCAGGGTGCCGTCCGGGTTGTTGCGCGCGAACTCGCGGGTCACCGCGACGAGCTCGTCCACGTTCTCGGCGCGCGCCTCGTCCTGCGGGTCGCGGCTCTTGCGGAGCACTTCCAGGTAGCCGCTGCCGTCGAGCAGGAAGGTGAGCACGTCCGCGACCGACGCGGCACCGGCCGGGTTGGCCGGGTCGATCTTCGCCGCGGCCTCGTCCAGCAGCCCGGAGAGCTGCAGGATGGCGCCGGTCACCTTCGGCCCCAGTCCCAGCGACCCGGCGTCGCGCATGGCATCGCGGAACGTGAAGCCGTTGTCCTCCGCGTAGCTCGCGAGCTGCGTCTCGGTCGCCGGCCCGATGCCGCGCTTGGGCGTGTTCAGGATGCGGCGGAGGGCCAGGGTGTCGTCCGGGTTGGCGACCGTGATCAGGTACGCCATCGAGTCCTTGATCTCGGCTCGCTCGTAGAACTTCGTGCCGCCCATCACCTTGTAGGGCAGCGCCGAGCGGATGAAGATCTCCTCCAGCGCACGGGTCTGGGCGTTGGTGCGGTAGAAGACCGCCATGTCCTTGTAGTCCATGCCCGCGGCGTGCAGCTTCTCGATCTCGTCGGCGACGAACTGCGCCTCGTCGTGACCCGAGTAGCCGGTGTAGCCGACGATCTTGTCGCCGTCGCCGACCGCCGTCCACAGCTTCTTGTCCTTGCGGTCGAAGTTGTTGGCGATCACGGCATTGGCGGCGCTCAGGATGTTCTGCGTCGACCGGTAGTTCTGCTCCAGCAGCACCACCTTGGCGCCGGTGAAATCCCGCTCGAACTCCACGATGTTGCGGATGTCCGCGCCGCGGAACGCGTAGATGGACTGGTCCGAGTCGCCGACAACGGTCAGCGACGCCCCAGGGATGGCGCCGACCACGTCGCGCAGCTTGCTGACGTTGCGGCCGTGCTGCTCCATCTCCTCCGCGACGTCGGGCGCGACCGGCATGGTCAGCTCGCGGATGAGCGAGTACTGCGCGTGGTTGGTGTCCTGGTACTCGTCGACGAGGATGTGGCGGAACCGGGTCTGGTACAGCGCCGCCACCTTGGGGAAGGCACGGAAGAGGAAAACCGTCTCGGCGATGAGGTCGTCGAAGTCGAAGGCGTTGGCCCGGCGGAGCGCCCGCGTGTACTGCCGGAAGATCTCGAGGAACATCACCTCCTGCGGGTCGCTCAGGTTGGCCGAGCGCGCGTAGGTCTCGATGTCGGTCAGCTCGTTCTTGAGCTTGGAGATGCGGCCGGAGGTCCCCGCCACCGTGAAGCCGAGCGTGTCGGCGTCCAGCTCCTTGATGATCCGCTTGAGGAGCGCGCGGGTGTCGCCGGAGTCGTAGATCGTGAAGCTCTGGGTCTTGCCGATCGTCTCGGCCTCCCGGCGCAGGATGCGGACGCACGCCGAGTGGAACGTCGAGATCCACATGCCCTGCGCCCGTCCGCCGAGGAGCTGCTCGACGCGCTCGCGCATCTCGTTCGCCGCCTTGTTGGTGAACGTGATGGCGAGGATCTCGCTCGGCCACGCCTCGCGGCTCTCGATGAGCCCGGCGATCCGGCGGGTCAGGACGCTCGTCTTGCCCGACCCCGCGCCCGCGACGATGAGCAGCGCGGGCCCGCGGTACTCGGCCGCCTCGCGCTGCTGCGGGTTGAGCCCCGCGAACAGGCGCTCGTTCGGCCCGCGACGGCCGCCGCTTGCCCCGTCACGACCGTGGGCAGCACCGTCGCCGGGGCGCACGTCGCCCTCCCAGCCGTCGAGGATGATCGGCACGGAGGAGGGCACCGCGGAAGTGGAGGAGGGGGCGTCGGGAAGGCTCGTCATGTCTCCAGACATTTTAGCCGCCGCCACCGTCATCGCGGCCCGGCAGCGCAGTCGGGCGACAGGACGCGGTCAGCGCCCGTCGCGCACTGCCACCGCGAGATCGGGATGGTCGGCGAACACCCCGTCGACACCGGAGTGCAGCAGGATCGCGAACAGCCGCCGCCAATCCCCCCACTCGTCGTCGCGGCCGGCCTGACGGAACTCCGCCGGCAGCATCCCGTTCTCCGGCCGGAGCGTCCAGCAGTAGACGAACAGCCCGGCCGAGTGCGCGAGGTCGACCAGGTCGGACGTGACCGCGCCGATGTCGACGCCGCCTTCGTCCTCGCCGAACAGCCCGACCGCCACCGACCCCGAGTGGAGGATCTGGGAGACGTCCACGCTGATCCCGTCGACGCGCTCCGCCGGGGACGCCGCCGAGCCGAGGGCGTAGAGCCCGCGCAACGTCAGGTCGGAGGCGTAGCCGGGCGCCGCCGCCCCGAGCGACGCGACACGGTCGGCCGGCGCGCCCTCCGCCTCCAGCAGGTAGACGCGCTTCCCGCGGAAGCCGCCGTCGTGGAGGCGCCCCAGCACCGTCTTCTCGAAGCTCTCCGCGACGAGCCCGGGATGGTCGGACCAGCCGGCCGCGGCGAGCTCGGCCAGGAACAGCTCGTGCAGCGGAAGGCCCGCCGCCTCGAAGTAGGTGGCGTGCTTCAGCTCGGCGACCAGCCCGAGCGCCCTGCCCGCCGCGTCGGAGGCCGCATCGACGACCTCCAGGACGTCCGCGAGCCGCAGGATCGGGTAGCGGTCGTCGAAGGTCGCGCTCGCCTGGCGCAAGTGCGGCACGCGCTCCCGCGCCCGCAGCGTGGCGAGTTCGGCCCAGGTGAAGTCCTCGGTGAACCACCCGGTCAGCGGCAGGCCGTCGACCTCTTTGGTCGTGCGGCGGGACGCGAACTCGGGATGCTCGGCCACATTCGTCGTGCCGGAGATCTCGTTCTCGTGCCGCACCACCAGCACGCCGTCCTTGGTGGCGACCAGGTCGGGCTCGACCGAGTCCGCCCCGAGCGCGAACGCCAGCTCGTACGATGCCCGAGTGTGCTCCGGCCGGTATCCGGGCGCGCCGCGGTGACCGATGACGGACGGTCTGGAGCGGGCGCGCATGTGGCGATACTAGTCGGGCGCCGAAGCCGTTCCGGTGCGCACCTGCGGGTGACACAATCGGAGTGTGCCCGACCCCGACGGCCTCCCGACCCCGACCGCGCCGGCGCCCCTGCGCGAGAGCTCGGAGGCGCCCGGCGTCTGGCGCGAGCCGACGCGCGCGCTCGACCTGCACTGGGGAAGCTACCGCGGCCGGTGGATCGCCGGGCTCGCGATGATCGTCGTCGGCACGGCCTGCGTCCTGGTGACGACCACCTACAGCCTGCCGTTCCTGCTGGCCGGGTCGATCCTGCAGCCGGCGGGGTGGGCCGTGATGCCCTCCACGATCGGCCGGAGGGTGGCCGTGGTCGTCCCCGTGCTCGGCTTCAGCTGGCTGATGCTCGGCGGCTCCGGCTTCGCGTGGTGCTACGCCATCGTGCTGGCGGCGTGGCTGCTCGTGCGGCTCCGGCCGCTCCCGGCGTTCGCCGTGCTGCTGCTGCCGATCGCCGCCAGCCTGCTGCTCCCGCTGTTCGTGACGACGTACTGGCAGGGCTGGATCACCATCCTGGTCATGAGCGTCATCGTCGTGGGCTCGGCGTGGCTGGCCCGCGCCGGAGCGGTCGCACTCGATTCATGGCAATCTGTCAGATCCCTCAGAAACACAACCGATAGGTTGGACGCACCGAGACCGTAAGCGGTCCCCGACAGTAGCGAGGAACCCATGGCAACCTCCAATCCCGCCTTCTCCCAGAGCCCGGCGTTCCAGAACGGTGCGACGGACGCGGCGAGCGCGCAGAAACTCGAAGAACTCTTCAATTCGCCGTCCGCCACGTCGGCCGACACCGACCGGATGACGGTGGAGGACACCGTCCGCAAGACCGCGGTCAGCTTCGGCGTCCTGCTCGTCGGCACACTGCTCGGCTGGTGGGTGCCCGGCCTGTGGATCGCGGGCGCGCTCGTCGGGCTGGTCCTGGCGTTCGTGAACATCTTCCACAACCGCAAGAAGCTTCCCTCCGCCGGGCTCACGCTGGCCTACGCCGGCGCGCAGGGGCTCTTCATCGGCGGCATCTCCAAGTTCTACGAGGACTTCGCGAGCGGCGTCGTCATCCAGGCAGTGATCGGCACGATCGTCGTCGTGGGCGTCACCCTGGCCCTCTTCGCCAGCGGCAAGATCCGCGCCTCGGCGAGGGCGACGAAGATCTTCCTGATCGCGATGGTCGGCTACCTGATCTTCTCGCTGGTGAACATCGTGCTGATCTGGACCGGTGCGGTGCAGGACCCGTGGGGTCTCCGCGGCTCGGTCCACATCTTCGGCATCCCGCTCGGGCTCGTCATCGGCGTGCTGGTCGTCATCATGTGCGCGTACTCGCTCGTGCTCGACTTCGACATGATCCAGCAGGGCGTCAAGAACCGTGCGCCGCGCGCGTTCGGCTGGGCCGGCGCCTTCGGCATCATGGTCACCGTCGTCTGGCTGTACCTGGAGCTGCTGCGCATCTTCGCGATCTCCCGCAACTAGCCGCCACACGCAGAAGGGCCGGGATGCTGTCACAGCATCCCGGCCCTTCTCATGTCTAGGGGAGCGTCACTCCCATTCAATGGTCCCCGGCGGCTTCGACGTGACGTCGAGCACGACCCGGTTGACGCCGTCCACCTCATTGGTGATGCGGTTGGAGATCGTGGCCAGCAGGTCGTACGGCACGCGCGTCCAGTCGGCGGTCATCGCGTCCTCGCTGGAGACCGGGCGCAGCACGATCGGGTGGCCGTAGGTGCGGCCGTCGCCCATCACACCGACCGAGCGGACGTCCGCGAGCAGCACCACGGGGCACTGCCAGATCTCGGCGTCGAGGCCGGCGGCAGTGAGCTCGGCACGCACGATCGCGTCGGCGTCGCGGAGCAGGTCGAGACGCTCCTGCGTCACCTCGCCGACGATGCGGATGCCGAGTCCCGGGCCGGGGAACGGCTGGCGGCCGACGATGACCTCCGGCAGGCCCAGCTCGCGGCCGATCGCGCGCACCTCGTCCTTGAACAGGGTGCGCAGCGGCTCGACGAGCTCGAACTGGAGGTCCTCCGGGAGGCCGCCGACGTTGTGGTGGCTCTTGATGTTGGCCGTGCCCGTGCCGCCACCCGACTCCACCACGTCCGGGTAGAGCGTGCCCTGCACCAGGAAGCGGATCGGGTCGCCGTCGTTCTCCGCCTCCGCGATCAGGTCGGCCTGCGCCTTCTCGAACACGCGGATGAACTCGCGGCCGATGATCTTGCGCTTGGTCTCGGGGTCGGAGACGCCGGCGAGCGCGGACAGGAACTGCTCCTGCGCGTTCACCGTCACGAGCCGCACGCCGGTGGCGGCGACGTAGTCCTCCTCGACCTGGCGCGCCTCGTCCTTGCGGAGCAGGCCGTGGTCCACGAAAACGCAGACGAGCTGGTCGCCGACGGCCTTGTGCACGAGCGCGGCCGCGACGGCCGAGTCGACGCCGCCCGACAGCGCACAGAGCACGCGGCCGGTGCCGACCTGGGCGCGGATCGCGGCGACCTGGTCGGCGATCACGTTGCCGCTGTTCCAGTCGGCAGGGATGCCGGCGGCGCGGTGCAGGAAGTTCTCGAGCACGGCCTGGCCGTACTGGGAGTGCTTGACCTCCGGGTGCCACTGCACGCCGTACAGGCGGCGCTCCTCGTTCGCGAACGCCGCGACCGGGGTGTCGTCGGTGGAGGCGAGCACCTCGAAGCCCTCCGGCGCCCGGGAGACCGAGTCGCCGTGGCTCATCCACGCGGTCTGCTCGGCGGGCTGGCCGTCGAGGAGGCTGCCCGCGCCGTCCGTCGCGGCGCCCGAGACGCGCACGGCGGTCGAGCCGTACTCGCGGCGGCCGGTCTTCGCGACCTCGCCGCCGAGCGCCGTGGCCATGACCTGGAAGCCGTAGCAGATGCCGAGAACGGGCACGCCGAGCTCGAAGATCGCCTCGTCGAGGCGGGGCGCGCCCTCCTCGTACACACTGGAGGGGCCGCCGGAGAGGACGATGCCCGCGGGCCGCTTGGCCGCGACCTCCGCCGCCGTCACGGTGTGCGGCACGATCTCGGAGTAGACATTCGCCTCGCGCACGCGGCGGGCGATCAGCTGCGCGTACTGCGCGCCGAAGTCGACCACCAGGACCGGGCCGGCGGGCGCGGCCGAGTCGGCCCCGCCGAGGATGTCCGAGAACACTGCGTCGGTGCTAATTTGCGGCCTCCACGTACGTCGCTGCCTCGGCCTCGCGGCCGGCCAGATAGCTCTTGACCTGCTTGGTGATCCTGGCCTCCACGAAGAAGGACAGGAAGGGGATGACGCCGCCGAGGGCGATGGTGATGAACTTCGAGAACGGCCAGCGCATGAAGCTCCACAGCCGGAAGTCGGAGAACAGGTACACGACGTACAGCCAGCCGTGAGCGATCAGGATGCCGGTGCTGAGGTCGACGCCGGTCGGCGCCACCGCGGTCTTGACGGGCACGAACGTGAGCGTGCCGTAGTTGCTGAACGCGAAGAGCTGGAAGCCGAAGCCGTACTTCACGAGCATCTCCACGCAGAGCAGCAGGAGCATGATGCCGGTGACGTAGGCGAACACCTGGTAGAACTTCAGCGCCCCGCGGATCTTCGGGAAGTCTTCGAGTTTGGGAGCGAGGGGCATGGATTTATTCTACGTTCCCGGCGTGGGCCCTCGCGCCGTCGCCCGCGGCCGCCTCGGCCGCCAGCGCGCGCTCCTCGTCCTCCCGCTCCTTGGCGTCCCGGACGAGCCGGTACCAGAGGAAGATCGCGAACCCGGCGAAGATGATCCACTCGGCAGCGTAGAAGATGTTGAGCCAGTTGAGCTCGGTCTGCTGGATGGGCGGCGGCGAGTCGATCTTGTCCAGCCCGGCCGGCGGGGTGCGGTCGACGACGTACGCATTGTAGACGTCCATGCCGTCCACCCCGGTCCACAGGTTGTAGAGCTGGCCGACGCCGAGGGTCGTCATCGCGGTCGGGTTCTTCTTGTCGCCCGGTACCTGCGGCTGCTCGTCGGGGAGGATGCGGCCGACGATCTTCTGCGGCTCCTGCGGCTGCTCGGCGAGCCGGGCCATGACGGACTTCGCGGTCGCCTCGTCCGGCGCCCAGCCGCGGGCGACGGCGAGCGCGATCCGCTGACCGCCGCCGGCGTCCACGTCCACATGGGCGACGACCCACCAGCCGGACCTGCCGAAGTTGATCCGGTCGTACAGGAGCTGGTCGTCACCGGCGACGAACGTGCCGGTGAACTCCACGAGCTGGCCGACCGACTTGTCCGTCATCGGCCCGTTCGGCTTCGCAACCTGCGCGAGCGGGAGCACCGTCTCGGTCGGCGCGACGACGGCCTTGCCGGACTCGATCGCGCGTTCGAGCTGCCACTGGCCGAGCGCGGCGAACCCGGCGGCGAGCGCGAGCGCGAACACAAGGGCGCCGATCCAGCGGGGACGCAGCATCATCTGCAGCATGGTCGTGCCGCCCTGCGGCGCCTGCGCGCCGGCCGGGCTGCCGGGGGTGGTGTCGATGGGTCAGTCCCGCTTTCGTTCGACGGTCGTGTCCTGCTGCTGCATGGCCTGCTCGACGATCCGGTCCACAGCCTGGCGCGCGTCGCCGCGCCCGTCGTCGCGGCGCGTGTCGGAGTCGAGGTCCGCGGTGGCCGCCTCGACGAGTGCGATCTCCTCGTCGAGCATGGGATCGCGCTGCTTCCGCCGGTCGCGCCGCTTGGACGATCCGGACCGCAGAATCATCCCACCGATCTTCTCGGAGTTCGCTGCGAGGATCGGCCCCAGGACGGCCATGATCAGCACGTAGAGCCCCGCGAACGGCACGATGCGCGCGTCCAGCCCCGCACTGAGCGACAGCGTCGCCAGGATGAGCGCGAACTCCCCGCGGTTCTGCAGGATGACCGCGGTGTTGATGCCCGCCTGCGGACCGAAGCCGTTCAGCCACGCGACGAACTGCCCCGCAAGGATGTTGAGCACGAGCGTCATGGCCACCGCGATGAGCACCGGTCCGAGCACAGCGGGGAACTTCGCGGGGTCGAGCTCGAGCCCGAAGTTGAGGAAGAAGAACGCCGCGAACACATCGCGCAGCGGTATCGCGATGTGCTCGATCTTGTTGCGGTACTTCGTCGCGCCCAGCACGAGCCCGATCAGGAACGCCCCGATCGCGTCGGTGACGCCGAGGATCTCGCCGATCCCGGCGAACAGCACCGCGAGCCCGAAGAACAGGATCGTGAAGAGCTCGTCGTCCTTCGTGCGGAACAGCCGCGAGACGTACCTCCCGCCGAACCGGGCCAGCGTGAACATCACGACCAGGAACAGGAAGGCGACCGTCAGCTTGCCGACCACCGGCCAGAGCTGGGTCTCCCCGCTCAGCACCACCGACACGATCGCGAGGTAGATCGCGATGAAGATGTCCTCCACGACCGTCACGCCGAGGATCATCGGCGTCTCGGTGTTGGGGAGGCGGCGCAGCTCGATGAGCAGCTTGGTCACGATCGCCGACGACGACGTGGCCGTCATCCCGGCGATGATGAGGGCCTCCCTGGTGCCCCAGCCGACCCAGAAGCCGAACGCGAGCCCGACGCCCATGTTGATCAGGATGTAGGAGCCGCCGGAGACGACCAGCTTGCCGAAGTTGCCGAAGAACTCGTCCTGGTCGAACTCCAGCCCGAGGTTGAACAGCAGCAGGATGAGCCCGAAGACCGCGATGAGCTCGATGTAGTTGCTCTCGAAGTCGAGCGGGAACCAACCGGTGTGCGGGCTCGCCAGCAGGCCGACGAGCATGTAGATGGGGATCGCGGGGAGCCCCACCAGTTTGCCGAGGCGTCCGAGCACGTACGCGACGAGCAGCAGGATGCCGAGGATGATGAGGTCTTCTCCGAGATGCATCGATCAGCCTCCCGGCGGAGCGTCGGACGTGGCCCGTGCGGTCTGACCGGTGCGGAAGAACGCGAACGCCTTGGCGACCTTCTCGGGGGTGCCCGCGACGACGAGCGTGTCGCCGGGGAATACCTTGAAGTCGGGTGCCGGCGCCGGATTCGCGGAGTCCCCGCGCACGACGGCGACGACAGTGAGCCCGACGAAGCCGCGGTCGGCGGGCGCTCCGAGCTGCTGGCCGGCGATGTAGTCCTCGTAGTCGACGGAGAACCAGTCGATGCTGAGCCCGGGGATCTGGTCGAGCGCGGTGAGCGACTCGGTGATCTGTGTGCCGCCGAGGAGCTCGGCGAGAGTGTGCGCCTCGTCATCGTTGAGGCGCAGCGAGACCTTGGTCACGTCGGCGCCGTCCTCGTGATCGGAGAACGTGATCAGGTCGCTGTGCCCGGAGCGGTGGGCGATGACGCCGACCTTGCCCCCGTCGTCCGTGACGAACGTGTGCAACACCCCGACCCCGGGCAGTTTGACCCGTCGAACGTCAACCATTTTCCGTCTCCATCCGTCGCGGGCACTGGGTTACAGCCTACCGGAGGGAGGTTACTGATCGTACAAAATGCACGTATTGCTCTGAAATGTACAGAACGGTGCTAAAATCGCGCCGTGAACCAGATCGCCATCTCCGAAGCCCGCGCCCGGCTGTCGTCGCTCATCGACGAGTCGCACACCGAGCCTGTCTATCTGACCCGCCGTGAGCGCGCGGTCGCCGCGATCGTCGACGCCGACCAGCTCAAGCACCTCCTGGAGGACGCCGAGGAGCTCGCCGACATCCGCGCCGTCGACGCAGCGTGGGAGGAGACGGAACGGCTGCGCGAGACGCCCGTCCCATGGGAGGACGTCAAGCGCGAGCTCGGTCTCGCGTGAGCTACGCGGTTCAGCTCCTCCCCGCCGCGATCCGTTCCATCAAGAAGCTCCCGCCCGAAGGCAAGCGCCGGGTTCAGGCGGTCATCGAGCTGCTCGGCGACGATCCCCGGCCTCCCGCGGCGAAGAAGCTCAGCGGGCGCGTCGAGTGGCGTGTCCGCTCCGGCGACTATCGCGTGCTGTACCGCATCGAGGACGCCATCCTGACGGTTGTCGTCGTAGATGCCGGCCACCGGCGCGAGATCTATCGCTGAGGCTCACTCCTCCTTCGGAGGTGCGTCGGCGGCCTCCTCTGCGGACGCTTTCGCCGCCGCCTTCGCAGCCGGCGTCTTCCCCGACGCCGCCCTCGCCGTGCGCGTGACCGCGCCCGCCTTCGCCGCAGCCGCATCCACGTCCACGATGTCCGGCGCCTCCAGGCGCACCCGGTCGGCCGACTCGTCGTCCGGCTGCTGCTGGCTGGCGCGTTCGGCGGCGACTCGCTTCAGGTAGGTCTGCACCTCGCGCTCCTCGCGGCCGGAGTCCCAGCCGAGCACCCCGGCCATCAGCGACGCCGCGACGGGCGCCGCGGAAACGCCGCGGTCCCAGGCCTCGATCGAGATGCGGGTGCGGCGCGCGAGCACGTCCTCCAGGTGGAGGGCGCCCTCGTGACTGGCCGCGTAGACGACCTCCGCGCCGATGTAGTCGTCGGCGCCGGGCAGCGGCTGGGCCAGCGACGGGTCGTCGCGGACGAGGGCCAGGATGTCCTCCGTCATCGTCCCGTAGCGGTTGAGCAGGTGCTCCACGCGCGCCGGGTGGAGGCCGGACTCGCTCGCGATGCGGCCGCGCCGGTTCCACGCGGCCTGGTAGCCCTCCGCTCCGACGAGCGGGATCTCCATCGTCGTGCTCGCCGGGATCTTGCCGTCGAGCGCCGACACCGCGGCGTCGATCGCGTCCTTCGCCATCACCCGGTACGTCGTCCACTTGCCGCCGGCGATCACGACCAGGCCGGGCACCGAGTGGGCGACGAGGTGCTCGCGCGACAGCTTGGACGTCTCCTCCGACTCGCCC
The DNA here is from genome assembly GCF_042789575.1 of Leifsonia sp. NPDC056824. Lineage (NCBI taxonomy): Bacteria > Bacillati > Actinomycetota > Actinomycetes > Micrococcales > Microbacteriaceae > Leifsonia > Leifsonia sp. NPDC056824. The sequence goes on from NZ_JBHUAV010000001.1 coordinate 296,494, forward strand.
GCCAGCAGCGGGCGCAGGCCGGCGTACACGCCCTCCACGTCCTCCCGGGTCAGCGGGACGTTCAACACCTGGTTGACGTGCGCGAGCAGATAGTCGATGTCGGCCGCCGTCGCCGCCGGGTGCGCCTTGTCGAGGTGCCAGTCGGTGTCGGTCGTGCCGATCAGCCAGTGCCGGCCCCACGGGATGACGAAGAGCACGCTCTTCTCGGTGCGCAGGATCAGGCCCATCTTGGACTGGAAGCGGTCGCGCGGCACCACGAGGTGGATGCCCTTCGACGCGCGCACCTTGAACTGGCCGCGCTCCCCCACCATCGACTGGGTGTCGTCCGTCCAGACGCCGGTCGCGTTGACGACCTGCTTCGCGCGGATCTCGAACCGCTCACCGGTCTCCTGGTCGACCGCCTGCACGCCGACCACCCGCTCCCCGACCTTGAGGAAGCCCTCGACCCGCACGCGCGGGGCGACGTGGGCGCCGTAGTGGGCCGCGGTCCGCGCGAGCGTGGCCGTATACCGGGCGTCGTCGACCTGTGCGTCGTAGTAGGTGATGCCGCCGACCAGCGCGCTCGGCGCCATGCTCGGGATGGCCTTGAGCACCTGCCGCTTGCTGAGGTGACGGTGGTGCGGCACCCCCGGCGGGCGCAGGCCGCTGTAGGAGAAGATGTCGTACAGCATCATGCCGGCGCCGATGTAGAACCGCTCGTACACGCGCTTGTGCAGCGGGTAGAGGAAGCGGACGGGCTTGACCAGGTGCGGGGCGATGCGCTGCAGCAGGAGGCCGCGCTCGATCAGCGCCTCCCGCACGAGCCCGAAGTCGAGCTGCTCCAGGTAGCGGATGCCGCCGTGGACCAGCTTGGACGACCGGCTGGAGGTGCCGGACGCGAAGTCGCGGGCCTCCACCAGGCCGACGCTCAGCCCGCGGGTGACCGCGTCGACCGCGCTGCCCACGCCGACGATGCCGCCGCCGACCACGAGGATGTCGAGCTCGGTGTTCTTGAGCGCCTCGATCGCCGCGGCGCGCTCGGCGGGGCCGAGGCGTGAGGGGTAGCCCACCGCTGTCGACTGCGCAGTGGTGCCGGACGGGGATGACGTCGCCATCGTTTCCTCCTCCCCGGCCGCCTTCGGCCAGGACCTAGTGCGTCTGATACGGCGCGACGACCACCTCGACGCGCTGGAACTCCTTCAAGTCCGAGTATCCCGTCGTTGCCATGCTCCTGCGCAAGGCCCCCACGAGATTCGCAGTTCCCTCGGCGACCGGCGCCGGGCCGTACAGGATCTCCTCGAGCGGAGCGACCTGGCCCACCGCGACCCGGTTGCCACGGGGAAGCTGCGGGTGGTGCGCCTCCGCACCCCAGTGCCAGCCGCCTCCCGGCGCGTCGGTCGCGCGCGCGAGCGTGGTGCCGAGCATGACGGCGTCGGCGCCGCACGCGATGGCCTTGACGATGTCACCCGAGCTGCCGAGGCCGCCGTCGGCGATGACGTGCACGTAGCGGCCGCCCGACTCGTCCATGTAGTCGCGGCGGGCGCCGGCGACGTCCGCGACGGCCGTGGCCATCGGGGCGTGGATGCCGAGCGTCGAGCGGGTGGTGGAGGCCGCGCCCCCGCCGAAGCCGACGAGCACGCCGGCCGCGCCCGTGCGCATGAGGTGCAGGGCCGCAGTGTAGGTCGCGGCGCCGCCGACGATCACGGGGACGTCGAGTTCGTAGATGAACTTCTTGAGGTTGAGCGGCTCGACCTGCTTCGAGACGTGCTCGGCGGAGACCGTGGTGCCGCGGATGACGAACAGGTCGACCCCGGCCTCCACGACGGTCTGGTAGAGCTCCTGGGTGCGCTGCGGCGAGAGCGCGCCGGCGACGGTGACGCCGCCCTCCCGGATCTCGGCGAGCCGGCGGGTGACCAGCTCGGGCTTGATCGGCTCGGAGTAGATCTCCTGCATGCGGCGGGTCGCCGTGTCGGCGGGCAGCTCGCGGATCTCGGCGAGCAGCGGCTCCGGGTCCTCGTAGCGGGTCCAGACGCCCTCCAGGTCGAGGACGCCGAGACCGCCGAGCTGGCCGATCATGATCGCGGTGGTCGGCGAGACCACCGAGTCCATGGGAGCGGCGATGAACGGGGTGGAGAACTGGTACGCGTCGATGGTCCAGGCGACCGAGACGTCCTCGGGGTCGCGGGTGCGCCGGCTGGGCACCACCGCGACGTCGTCGAAGGCGTACACGCGGCGGGCACGCTTGGCCCGCCCGATCTCAATCTCCATACTCACGGGTTCAGTCTATGGCGCGGCACTGGCAGAGTAGGCAGGGTGACCGTCGACGCCGAGCCCCTCGCCCGCCTCCGCCAGCGCACGAGCGAGAAGTGGACACTCTATCCGGACGACGTGCTCCCGCTGTTCGTGGCCGAGACGGACTACCCGCTGGCCCCGCCGATCGCCGCCGCGCTGCACGCCGCGATCGACCGCGGCGACACCGGCTACATCGGCGAGGACGACCACGCCAAGAGCGCCTTCGCCCGGTACGCGCAGGACACCTGGGGGTGGGAGGTCGACCCCGGCTCCGTCCTGACGACGACGGACGTGAGCGTGGTCATCGTGGAGGCGCTGCGCATGCTGATCGCGCCGGGCGACCGGGTGGTCATCACGCCGCCGGTCTACCCGCCGTTCTACGAGTTCATCCCGGAGTCGGGCGGCGTGGTCGAGGAGGTCCCGCTGCTCGACGACGGCACGTCCTGGTCGCTCGACCTCGACGGCCTGGAGCGCGCCTTCGCCGGCGGCGCCCGCGCCTTCCTGCTGTGTCACCCGCACAACCCGCTCGGCCTCGTCCACCCGCGGCCCGTCCTGGAGGCCGTGGCCGCGCTGGCCGCCCGGTACGACGTGGCCGTGGTGAGCGATGAGATCCACGCGCCGCTGACCCACTCGGACGAGACCTTCACGCCGTTCCTGACGGTGTCGGACGACGCCCGTCGCGTCGGTGTCGCGGCGCACTCGGCGAGCAAGGCGTGGAACCTCGCCGGGGTGAAGTGCGCACTGATGGTCGCGGCGTCGCCGTCGCGGGCGGCACAGCTCCACGGCCTCCCGGTGGAGGTGGAGGTGCGCACGAGCCTGCTCGGCCGGATCGCGACGGAGGCGGCCTTCGACGACAGCCGGGAGTGGCTGACCGGGACGCTGGAGTCGATCGAGGCGAACCGTGCGCTTCTGGGGCGGCTGCTGGCCGAGCACCTCCCGGAGGCCGTCTATCGAGAACCGCACGCGAGCTACCTGGCCTGGGTCGACTTCCGCGGCCTCGGCTGGGGCGACGAGCCCGCCGAGCGCATCCTGGAGGAGGCGCGGGTGGCGCTCGTGCGCGGGCTGGACTTCGGGCGCGAAGGGGCTGGGTTCGCGCGGGTCAACATCGCGTGCTCGCCGGAGGTGCTCACGGAGGCAGTGGAGCGGATCGCGCGCCTCCGCTAGAGCCGCCTCCCCCGCTCTTCCTCGTACGCCGAAGGGCACGTAGTTGTCACTTAGGGGCTCGGAAAGCGACAACAACGTGCCCCTCGTTGGGTTCGATGCGCGAACGCCGGTAGGACTCTCGCACCCGCCGCTGGCGCAGCCGCAGCCGGCGCCTGTCCTCCGGAAACCGAAATGCTCTGATCACGATCGTCCGCCCCTCCAGTTCGCTTGCGAGCCTGACCAGCAGCTTGTCGCCGTCGTCCTCCCACTCTGCGAGCGCTTCGGCATCCACTGTCTTGCCTTCAGGGTCCCGCGAGGCGACGTACGCATAGAGGTACTCCCAGCGGAGGTGCCACAACTGAAGATGGGCATCCAGCTCTTCGCTCAGCTCGAGGTCCTCAGCGTCCAGCGGCCCCTCGACACCCCACAGCGGCCAGGCGTGCCCCCACTCGTTCCACATCCAGACCTCGCGCACCGTCACCGCACCCGCTCCACCCGCTTCTCATCCCACACAGGCTCGTCCGCCTCGTACACGTTCCCGTCCGCCCCGAACACGAGGTACCGGTCGAAGCCGCGCGCGAACCAGCGGTCGTGCGTCACCGCGACGACGGTCCCCTCGTAGTCGGCGAGTCCGTCCTCCAGGGCCTCCCCCGACACCAGGTCCAGGTTGTCCGTCGGCTCGTCCAGGAGCAGGAGCGTCGCGCCCGACAGCTCCAGCAGCAGGATCTGGAGGCGCGCCTGCTGTCCGCCGGACAGCGACTCGAACGTCTGCTCGGCCGACGCCGCCAGGCCGTACCGATCGAGGACGCGGGAGGCTGCCTCCCGGGGCATGCCCGCGCGGCGGTCGTCGCCGCGGTGCAAGATGTCGAGGAGGGTCCGCCCGACCAGCTCGGGGTGCTCGTGGGCCTGCGCGAACAGGCCGGGTGCCACCCGTGCGCCGAGCTTCGCGACGCCGGAATGCGGCACAGGCGCGCCCGCGACCTCCGCCGAGGCGAGGTGGCCGGCCGACGGGTCGGGGTCGGTGCCTCCGGCGGCGAGGAGGCGCAGGAAGTGCGACTTGCCCGACCCGTTCGAGCCGAGCACCGCGATGCGCTCCCCGAACCAGACCTCCAGGTCGAACGGACGCATCAGACCGGTCAGCTCCAGCCCGTGGCACTCGATCACGCGGCGGCCGGTGCGGGAGCCGGTCAGGCGCATCCGGACGTTCTGCTCGCGCGGGCGCTCCTGCGGAGGCCCGGCCTGCTCGAACTTGGCCAGCCGGGTCTGCGCGGCCTGGTACGCGGAGGCGAGGTCGCTGTTGTACTTCGCCTTCTCCTTGAACCGCAGGACGAGGGCCTTCAGCTTGGCGTGCTCCTCGTCCCACCGCCGGCGGAGCTCCTCCAGCCGCGCCATCCGCTCCTCGCGGGCGGCGTGGTAGCCGCCGAAGCCGCCGCCGTGCGTCCAGGTCGTGTTGCCGGCGCCGCCGAGCTCCAGGGTGACGATCCGGTCGGCGGCGCGCGCCAGCAGCTCACGGTCGTGGGAGACCAGGAGCACGGTCTTCGGCGTCGAGCGGAGCTGCTCCTCCAGCCAGCGCTTGGCGGGGACGTCGAGGTAGTTGTCGGGCTCGTCCAGCAGCAGCACCTGCTCAGGACCGCGCAGCAGCGCCTCCAGGACGAGCCGTTTCTGTTCGCCGCCGGAGAGGTTTCGCACGCTGCGGTACTGGGCGCGCTCGAACGGGACGCCGAGGGCGGCGACGGTGCAGTGGTCCCAGACCACCTCCTGGTCGTAGCCGCCGGCGTCGGCGTAGTCGGTCAACGCGGTCGCGTAACGGAGCTGGGTGTCGGTCTCGTCGCGCTCGATGATCGCCTCCTCGGCGCCGGCAAGCGCCTCCGACGCCCGGCGGACGGCCCGGGGCGCGACGAGCACGAGGAGGTCGCGGACCGTCCGGTCGTCGCGGACGTGGCCGACGAACTGGTCCATCACGCCGAGGCCGCCGTCGATCACGACGCCGCCGCTCTCCGGCCGCAGCTCGCCGCGGATGATCCGCAGCAGCGTCGACTTGCCCGCGCCGTTCGCGCCGATCAGCGCGGAGACGCTGCCGTCCCCGACCCGGAACGACACGTCGTCCAGGAGCGGCCTCCCGTCGGCGAGCGCGTACGAGACGCCCGAGACGTCGATGTGACCCATGACCCCGCCTTCCCCGCAAAGCCTTCCAGCCTAGCCGACCCCACCGCCCACGCCCAGCCCCGCCAACAACAACATCCCCACCCACGCACCCCGATCCGCAGACAACGGAGGAGATCCGAGCCCACCACGGCCGAATCTCCTCCGTTACCTGGCACTCACGGCGTCCCCCGACCGGATGTCCTCCGTTCGCGACGGCCGTCGCCAACGGAGGACATCCCCATCCGCGACCTCCCGAAACGCATACAACGGAGGAGAACCGAGCCCATCGGGGCCGGATTTCCTCCGTTACGTCACGTCCACGGCCTCCCGTGACCGGATGTCTTCCGTTCGCGACCGACGTCGGCAACGAGGACATCCCCATCCGCGACCTCCCGAAACGCAGACATGGAGGAGAACCGGACCCATCGGGGCCGCATCTCCTCCGTTATCCGACGCTCACGACCTCCAGCAACCGGAGGTCCTCCGTTTGCGACGGGAGTAGGTAGCGGAGGAGATTTCCCATCCGCGCCCCGCAGAAGCGCAGACAACTGAGGAGAACCGAGCCGATCGAGGCCGGATCTCCTCCGTTGCCCGACGCTTACGGCCTCCAGCGGCAGGATGTCCTCCGTTGGCGACCGGCGGCGGCAACGGAGGACATCCCGGGTCGGAGACCCCCGAAACGCAGACAACGGAGGAGATCCGAGCCCATCAGGGCCGGATCTCCTCCGTTGGCGGCGGAGGTGGGTCAGCGGCGGTAGTTGGGGGCCTCCACGACCATCTGGATGTCGTGGGGGTGCGACTCCTTAAGGCCGGCCGCGGTGATCCGGACGAAGCGGCCGCGGTCCTTCAGCTCGGGGATGGTGCGCGCGCCGACGTAGAACATCGACTGGCGGAGGCCGCCGACCAGCTGGTACGCCACGGCCGACAGCGGTCCGCGGTACGGCACCTGGCCCTCGATGCCCTCGGCGATGAGCTGCTCGTCGCTCGGGACGTCCGCCTGGAAGTACCGGTCGCGCGAGTACGAGGTCTTCTTGCCGCGGGTCTGGAGGGCGCCGAGCGACCCCATGCCGCGGTAGTTCTTGAACTGCTTGCCGTTGACGAACACGAGGTCGCCCGGCGACTCGGCCGTGCCGGCGAGCAGCGAGCCGAGCATGACGCTCTCCGCGCCCGCGACGAGCGCCTTGGCGATGTCGCCCGAGTACTGGAGGCCGCCGTCGGCGATGAGCGGGACGTCCGCCGCGCGCGCCGCAAGCGAGGCCTCGTAGACCGCGGTCACCTGCGGCACGCCGACACCGGCGACGACGCGGGTGGTGCAGATGGAGCCGGGCCCGACGCCGACCTTGATGGCGTCGGCACCCGCGTCGATCAGCGCCTGCGCGCCGGAGCGGGTCGCGACGTTGCCGCCGATGATGTCGACGTGCGACGCGCGCGGCTCGTGCTTGAGACGGTGGATGATGTCGAGCACGCCGGCGGAGTCGCCGTTGGCGGTGTCCACGACGATGACGTCCACGCCCGCGTCGACCAGGGTCATCGCGCGGTCCCACGCGTCGCCGAAGAAGCCGATCGCGGCGCCGACGCGGAGGCGGCCCTCGTCGTCCTTGGTGGCGAACGGGTACTTCTCGCTCTTGTCGAAGTCCTTGACGGTGATGAGCCCGCGCAGCCGGCCGTCGGCGTCCACGAGCGGGAGCTTCTCGATCTTGTGCTCGGCGAAGATGGCGACCGCGGAGTCGGGGTCGATGCCGACCGGCGCGGTGATGAGCGGCATCCGGGTCATCACGTCGCGCACCAGGGTGGTGGAGCGCTCGAACGGGGAGACGAACCGCATGTCGCGGTTGGTGATGATGCCGACGAGCTTGCCGTCGGCCTCCACGACCGGGAGGCCGGAGACGCGGAACTGCCCGCACAGGAGGTCGACCTCCTCGACGGTGGCGTCCGCGGTGGTGGTCACCGGGTTGGTGATCATGCCCGACTCGGACCGCTTCACCTTGTCGACGTTGGTCGCCTGGTCCTCGATGGAGAGGTTGCGGTGGATGATGCCGATGCCGCCATGCCTGGCCATCGCGACGGCCATGCGCGACTCGGTCACGGTGTCCATGGCGCTGGAGAGGAGCGGGGTCGCCATGCTGATCCGCTTGGTCAGGCGAGTCGAGGTGTCCGCCTCGCTCGGGATGACGTCGGTGTGCCCGGGAAGGAGCATGACGTCGTCGTAGGTCAAACCGATGAATCCGAACGGATCCGCCTGGTCCATTTCACCCCTATCAAGGTCGCGCGAGTTGTGGATGTCTCATCGTAACGGCACAAGCTGGGCGGTTATTCCGGGGTGGGAAGCGTCATGGCGCCTCTCTGCGACCAGCCCGCCTGGCGAATCCGTCGATGGCCGCCAGGATCTGGTCCGAGCGCCAGAACGGCCCGATGTCGTGCTCCGCTTTCGACTTGACGATCCCGGCGTCGAGGAGGGCCTTCATCGGCGGGTAGACGTTCGGAGGCTGCACGCCGAGCTCCCGCGCGACCGCGACCGCGTCCAGCACCGGGCGCCGCACGAGGATGTCGAGGATCTTCCACGCGTTGCTGTCGCGGCGTGCGGTCAGCCGCTCTCCCCACTCCGCACGGATTCCGTCGATGTCCGCCACCAAGCGCCGCGCGTTCCCGACGGCGCGCAGCGACGCGTCCGCGAAGGCCCGGACGATCGGGCTCACATCACCGCTGCGGTAGGCCGTGAGGGCAGCGTGGTAGCCCTCCACATCCGCGAGCAGCCCTGCCGACACCGGGACGGCGACGCTGCGCGTGATGCCGCGATGCCGCAGCATGGCCTGGGCCAGCGCACGCCCGGTACGGCCGTTGCCGTCGGTGAAGGGGTGGATGGTCTCGAACTGCGCATGAGCCACGGCGATGGCCACCAGCGACGGGACGTCAGGCCGGTCGGCGAACGCCACGAGGTCGTCGACGAGCGCGGGGACCCGTTCGCTTGCTGGCGCGACGAACTCGGCGCCCAACGGGCTGTCGGAACGCGTGCCGATCCACACGGCCTCCTGACGCCACTCCCCCGGCGTGTGCCTCGGCTGGTCGTGGAGCAGGACCTCGTGCATGGTGAGGATCGCGTCGACCGAGATGTCTTTGGAGAGGTCGAGCGCAGCTTGAAGGGATCGGGTGTTGGCGGCGATCTCCTGCGCGTTGCGGCCGGTCTTCCCGCCGAGCTCGGCACTGAAGATGGCTCGCGCCGACGCGGTCAGGTTCTCGATCTGGGAGGACGAAGCGGCCTCGGAGCGCAGCAGCACAGGAGCGAAGGCGCTCACGCGCGATCCGAGTTCGGCGTCGAACCTACTCAGCTCCCGGTCGGCCTCTTCGGCCGCCGCGAGGGTGGCGGCGTCGGGTTCCGGCCTCAACTCGGCGATCAGCGGTGGCACGGCAGCACGATAGCTGCGCCGGGCGGTCTGCCGCTCGGCCGCGGCTCCCCAGACCGTGCTGGGAATCCAGACGCGCTCTTCCCAGTCGAGAGCCGGCCAGGTAGCGGAAGTCATAATGCCTCCCGTCAGAATTATGAGCTAGACCATTAGCTCATAATACTCGTGGTGGGCATTATGAGCTAGCAACCCCCTCACTCCACCGTCGCGAGATCCAGCTCCGCCTGCTTCTTCCCCTGGCGGGCCGCCACGATCATGTCCACGCTGAGGATCGCGAGGGCCAGCCAGACGATCGCGAAGCCGATCCAGCGCTCGGGCGGCATCGCCTCGTTCAGCACAGCGACGCCGACGACGAACTGGATGAACGGCGCGAAGTACTGGATGAAGCCCATGTACACCAGCGGCAGTCGCCGGGAGGCCGCGGCGAAGAACAGCAGCGGCACGGCAGTGATCACGCCCGCGCCCACGAGGAGCACCGTGTGCCACGGGCCGTCGCTCCCGATCGTCAAGCCGACCGTGAGGCTCACGACCACGAGCTGCACGATCGCGACGGGCGTCAGCCACATCGTCTCCAGCGTCAGCCCGGAGACCGCGTCGACCCGGCCGCCGACGCGCTTCTTGATGAGGCCGTAGAAGCCGAACGAGAACGCGAGGATGAGTGCGATCCACGGGACCTGCCCGTAGCCGACCGCGAGCACGACGACGGCGATCACGCTGACGCCGACCGCCACCCACTGGGCGACGCGGAGGCGCTCGCGCTGCACGATCACGCCGAGGAACACCGTCACGATCGGGTTGATGAAGTAGCCGAGCGCGGCCTCCACGACGTGACCGCTGACCGTGGCCAGCACGTAGGTCTGCCAGTTGACGTAGATGAGCGCGCCGGCGAGGCCCATCGTGAACAGGACCCTGCGGTCCTTCAGGAGGGCGCCGAACGTGCGCCACGTCCGTGTGACGGTGAGCGCGATGGCGCAGAACACCAGCGAGAACAGCACCCGCCAGGCGACGATCTCCCACGCACTGGCCGGCGCGAGCGCCAGGAAGTAGATGGGGAGGATGCCCCAGAGGACGTAGGCGGAGATCGCGTAGGTCAGACCGGACCTGCGGTGTTCGGAGAGGGGCTGCGGCACTCCCACGACACTACTCCGAACCGGTGACACGGACGGACCCGGTGGAGGCCGCCGGGCTCCCGCAGGGACGACGAAGGCCCGAGCGCAGCAGCGCCCGGGCCTCGGCCGAAAGAAGGTGCGTCAGCGGACGACGACCGCGAGGACGTCGCGAGCCGAGAGGACCAGGTAGTCCTCGCCGCCGAACTTGACCTCGGTGCCCCCGTACTTGGAGTAGATCACCTTGTCGCCGACGGCGACGTCGAGCGGAACCCGGTTGCCGTTGTCGTCGATGCGGCCCGGTCCGACGGCCACGACCTCGCCCTCCTGGGGCTTCTCCTTGGCGGTGTCGGGGATGACCAGACCGGAGGCAGTGGTCTGCTCAGCCTCGACCTGCTTGATGACGATGCGATCTTCGAGCGGCTTGATGGAGACCGACACGGTTGACCTCTTTCTTTGGTGAACTCAGTCTTTGCGAACTCAATACGTTGCGCGGCTTGCGTTAGCAAACTCGCACGGAGAGTGCTAACACCGAGTCTAGGGGGTGCGTTAGCAGTCACGCAACGTGAGTGCCAGAAGGTACCGTGGTCCACATGGACCGGTCCGAACTCGTCGAGCTGCTGAGCCCCGAAGGCCTCCGGCTGCTCGACTCGCTGCCCCCGTACCGGTCCGAGAAGGACGTCCTCGCGATGGTCACCGACCTGCGCAAGCAGGGCCACTCCCCCGGGCTGGTGGCGGCGGTGCTGACGCAGGCGAAGCTGCGCAAGAAAGCGGTCGGCAAGTTCGGCGAGTTCGCCTCCCGGATGCTGTTCACCGAGGCGGGGCTGGAGCAGGCGACGCGGCTGTCGGTCGCGGCGCGCCACGCCGGCCGCTTCCGGGCGGCGGGACTGACCCGCGTCGCGGACCTCGGCTGCGGCATCGGCGGCGACGCGCTCGCCCTCGCGGCGCTGGAGCTGGAGGTCACGGCCGTGGAGGCCGACGAGGTGACCGCCGCGATCGCCGCGTTCAACCTCGCCCCCTTCCCCTCGGCGACGGTCGAGCACCGCCGGGCGGAGGACGTGAGCCTCCGCGCGATCGACGGCGTCTTCCTCGATCCCGCCCGGCGCACGCCCGGCCATACCGACACCGACCGGCTGACCGATCCCGACGACTACACGCCGTCGCTCGGCTTCGCGTACGAGCTCGCGACCGGCCGCTCGGTCGGGCTGAAGCTCGGCCCGGGCTTCGACCGCAACCTCATCCCGTCGACCGCGGAGGCCCAGTGGGTGTCCGCCGACGGGCAGGTCGTGGAGCTCGGGCTGTGGTTCGGAGCGCTCGCCCGCACGGGCGTCCGGCGCGCCGCCCTGGTGATGCGCGGCGACGAGGCGAACGAGCTGACGGCGGAGGCCGACAGCGAGGACGCCGAGACCGGCGAGCTCGGCGAGTACCTCTACGAACCGGACGGCGCGGTCATCCGCGCGCGCCTGATCGGGGACCTCGCCCGGCGGCTCGACGGACGGATGCTCGGCGACGGCATCGCCTACATCACGGCCGACGAGCCCGCGCCGACGCCGTTCGCGGCGGGCTTCCGCATCCTGGAGACCCTGCCGTTCGCCGAGAAGGACCTCAAGAAGGCGCTGCGGTCGCGCGGGATCGGCACGCTGGAGATCAAGAAGCGCGGCGTGGACGTCGACCCCGCCGCGCTCCGTACGCGCCTCAAGCTGTCGGGCGACCGTCCCGCGACCCTGATCCTGACCAGGGTCGCAGGACGTCACACAGCGTTGCTCGCCGAGCGCCTCTGAACCCGGTCAGTACCGGTACGTGTTCGAGAAGTTGGCCAGGATGATGCCCCAGACGATCCAGAAGACGATCGCGATGACGATCGCCACGAATCCGAGGATGATCCCGGTGAGCCAGAAGCCCTTGGCCTGCGGCTCCTTGGTGCGCCCGATGAAGCCGAGGACGATCGCGGCGACGGCGAACAGGGCGCCGATCCCGAACGCGAAGTTCAGGACGATGCCGACGATGCCGCCGACGAGCGACAGGATGCTGAGGATCGGCGATTTGGTCGCCGGCGCCGTCGCATAGGGCTGCGCATAGCCGGGCGCGGGCTGGCCGTAGGCCGGCTGACCGTAACCGGGCTGACCGGGCTGACCGGGCTGCTGACCGTAGGGCTGCTGGCCGTAGGGCTGCTGCGGCTGCTGCCCGTACGGCTGCTGGCCGTAGGGCTGCTGCGGCTGCTGGCCGTAGGGCTGCTGCGGCTGCTGGCCATATGGCTGCTGGCCGTACGGCTGCTGCGGCGCACCGTACCCGGGCGCGGCAGGCGCGGCGGGAGGTGCGACCGGTGGCGTCGGCGGGACGCCGTCGGGCGCCGCCGCGGGCGGGATGTCGGAGGACGGCGGAACCGGCTGGGCCGGCGTGCTGCCGTCCGTCCCTTCGGGCTCCGGGGCGCCGGACGGGGTGTTCGGATCGGACATGCTGCCCATCTCCTTCTCTGGTGAGTTCCTGAGAAATGTCTGTACTGAATCCATGGTCTCAGCGGGGGGACAGGCGTGTCAACGCATGCATATTCCGCCCGGCTCAGACCACCGCGACCTGGATGTCCGTGACCGGAAGCGTGGAGTCCGCGCCGAAATCCAGCCGGCTCGGCGCACGGCCGGCCATGATGAGCTGCGCGCCGAGCGCCGCGATCATCGCGCCGTTGTCCGTACACAGCGAGAAGGCCGGGATCCGCAGGGCCACGCCGGCCTCCGCCGCCCGCTGCACCGCGAGCTGGCGCACGCGGGCGTTCGCGACCACGCCGCCGCCGAGCAGCAGGCGCGGCACGTCGTGGTCGAGGCATGCGGCGATCGCCTTGGTGATCAGCACGTCCGCCACGGCCTCCCGGAACGACGCGGCCACATCGGCGACGGGCACCACCTCGCCGGCATCCTGGCGCTGCTCGACCCAGCGCGCGACCGCGGTCTTAAGGCCGGAGAAGGAGAAGTCGTAGCGGTGCCGCTCCAGGTCTTTCGGCTTGGTCAGCCCGCGCGGGAACCGGATGGCGCGCGGGTCGCCGTCGGCGGCGACCCGGTCGATCTGCGGGCCGCCCGGGTACGGGAGGCCGAGCACGCGGGCGACCTTGTCGAAGGCCTCGCCCGCGGCGTCGTCGATCGTCTCGCCCAGCAGCTCCACGTCGGAGACCAGGTCGCGCACGAGCAGCAGCGAGGTGTGGCCGCCGGAGACCAGCAGCGCGACGGTCGGCACCTCGACCGGGTGGCCCGGGCCGCCCGCCGCGTCGAGGACGTCCGCCCCGACGTGCCCGACGAGGTGGTTGACGGCGTACAGCGGCTTGCCGAGCGACAGCGCGAGCGCCTTCGCGGCGCCGACGCCGACCATGAGCGCGCCGGACAGCCCCGGGCCGCTCGTCACGGCGATGGCGTCGACGTCGGCGAGCTCGATCCCGGCGTCCGCGACCGCGGTGCGCAGCGTCGGGGTGAGCGCCTCCAGGTGGGCGCGGGCCGCGACCTCCGGGACGACGCCGCCGTACCTGGCGTGCTCCTCCATCGAGGAGGCGATCGTGTTGGAGAGCAGCGTCGTGCCGCGCACGATGCCGACGCCGGTCTCGTCGCAGGAGGTCTCGATGCCGAGCACGAGCGGCCCGTCGCTGCGCGATCCGTGCTGAGCGTCGTTCATGCGATCGTTGTCTCCGGGGTCGGGACGGTCAGGCGCATGACGATCGCGTCCACCCCGTCCGGCTGGTAGTAGCGCGGGCGCACGCCGATCTCCTCGAAGCCGAGCGTGCGGTAGAGGGTCTGGGCGCCGGGGTTGTCGGCCCGCACCTCCAGGAACACCTCGCGGGCGCCGCGGTTGCGCGCCTCCCCGATGAGCGCGAGCATGAGGGCGCGCCCGAGGCCGTGCCGCCGCGCGTGCGGCGCCACGGCGATGGTCTGGATGTCGCCCTCGCCTGCGCCGCGCGGGGCGAGCAGGCCGGCGTAGCCGTCGATGCGATCCGGGTCGTCCAGACCGACGGCGACCAGGTAGTACCCGTGCGCCCCGGTCACCTCGGAGCGCATCGACTGCTCCGACCAGGCGTCGGTGACGAAGGTCGCGCGCTCCAGCAGCATGATCGCGTCGACGTCCGCCTCGGTGGCGCGGCGGAGCTGCCAGGACGGCGCACTCGGCCTCGGCTCGCTCACGCGCTCACCCGTTTCGGGCCGGCCGAGAGCGTGACATCCGGCGAGCGCAGGTACAACGGCTCGTCGCGGTCGAACGGGAGGCCGGCGGCGAAGCGCAGCTCGGCGATCATCCCGAGCAGTCCGGCGGAGACGGTGGCGGCCTCCTCGCGCGGCAGGTCCGGATGCGGCAGCGCGTCCGGCTTGTCCAGGCCGGGGCCGTCGAGGCGGACGGGGAGGCCGTGCCCGTCGACTCCCGAGTACGCCGTCCAGTAGCGCTCGCGGCGGCGCGCGTCGGTCACGACCAGCAGCGGGCCCGCGTGACCGGCCAGGTAGCGCTCGTACGCCACCGCGTCGTGGCTGACGACGGGGACGAGCGGGCGTCCGGCGCCGAACGCGAAGGCGGTCGCGGCCGCGATGCCGACCCGCAGGCCGGTGAACGGACCGGGCCCCATCCCCGCCACGACGCCGGACAGTGCGTCAGGGCGCGTGCCGGAGGCGTCGAGCGCCGCGGCGATGAGGTCGCCGATCACTTCGGCGTGCCGCATGGTGTCCGGCTCCGTCACTTCGGCGAGGATGCCGCCGTCACGGTCGACCACAGCCACACTCGTGCCCGCGGAGGTGTCGATGGCGAGGAGCATGCCTCCAGCCTAGGCGGGATGCGCGCCCCTGCGGACTCGGCGGCTCCCCCGTATGCGAAGCTGTCGGCATGGCGTCCTCCCCGTCCGGCTCCCTCGTCTCGGCCGACGTGCGCCGCCACAACCTGGCGCTCGTGGCGCACCGGCTCGCGCAGCAGGGCCCGCTGTCGCGCAGCCAGCTCGCGGACGCCACCGGGCTCGCCCGCGGCTCGGTGACCGCGCTGGTCGCCGCGCTGCTGGAGGCCGGGGTCGTGCGCGAGTCGGAGGAGCCGGAGGCCGCGCCGCGCGGGTCCGCCTCCCGTGGCCGCCCGCTCACCCTGCTGCGCCTGGCGGCCGACGACGTCGCCCTCCTCGTCCTCCAGCTCGACGCCGACCAGGCGACCGCCGTGCTGACGGCGGTGGACGGGCGCGCGCTATTCCGGGCCTCCGAGCACCACGGCCGGCCGATGGGCGACCCCGGGCGGGTGCTCGACGTGCTCGCCCGCGTGCTGGCCCGCACCCTCGACGCCGCCGCCGGACTCGGCCGACGCGTAGCGGACCTGACGGTGGTGGTGTTCGCCCCGATCGGCGGCACGCCTCCCGTGGTGGTGGCCGACACCGACTTGGAGTGGGGTGAGGTCGACGTGCTCGGTGAGCTCGGGCGACGGATTCCGGAGCTGCCGCCCGCCACCCTGGCGAGCGACGGCACGGTCGCCGCGCTGGCCGAGCTCGCGGAGCTGGAGGCCGCCGGCACCGGAGTCCGCGACCTGGTCTACGCCAAGAGCAACTCGGGCATCGGCGGCGCGGTGGTCGCGGAAGGAGCGCTCGTCGCCGGCGCGCACGGCTTCGCCGGCGCGTTCGGCCACATCTCGGTCGATCCGCACGGCGCGCGGTGCCTGTGCGGCCAGTGCGGCTGCCTGGTCACCGTCGCCGGCCCGGACGTCGTGCTGGCCGAGGCCGGGCTGACCGCCGTGGTCGCCGAACGCGGGCTGACGGAGGCACTGCGCGAGCTGGTCGCCCGCATCCAGGACGGCGAGGCGCGGGCGGGCGCCGCGTGGGAGGCGGCGTTGCCGTGGATCGCGCACGCCCTCCGCATCGTGACGATGACCGTCGACCCGGAGGTCGTCGTGCTGGGCGGGTACTGGAGCGAGCTGGCGGAGTCCATCGCCGACGCGTTCGCGCAGGACGGGCCGGCGATCGCAGCGACGGCGACGATCGCCGTGGTCCCGGGGCTGCTGGGCGAGGATGCGGCCCTGCTCGGCGCCGCGCGCGTCGCCCGCGACGCCCTCCTGGATGACCCTCTCGCGCTGACCACGATCCCGGCGTCGTCCTCCATGATTTGATTCGACGCTTGAATTAATCGCGTGGATGCGTCATGCTTACGCGGGTAATCACACCCTCGAAAGGACCGACCGTGACGACGATGTCATCGAGCTCCCCCGATCCAGCGCCCCTCTCTGCAACAACGGCCGCGCCGACCGACCCCGACGCGGCGGACACTGCAGGGACCGTCAGCCCGCTCGCCCGCCGCGGCCTGCTCCCCTCGCTCGCGATCACCTCCCTGGTGCTCTTCGCGACCTACTCCGGCCTGATCGCCGTACTGCTGCCCAACCAGGTCACGAACATCGACCCCGCTCACAAGGTGGCCAACCTCGCCATCGTGACCACGACCTCCTTCGTGTTCACGCTGTTCGCACAGCCCATCGTGGGCGCGTTCAGCGACCGCACGCGCTCGCGGATGGGGCGCCGCGCACCGTGGATGGTGATCGGCACCGCCGTCGCCGCCGCGTTCCTGATCGGGCTCGGCTCGCTGCAGTCCATCCTCTGGATCACCGTGTTCTGGGTTGTCATCCAGGTGGCGCTCAATGCGATGCAGGGACCGCTCAGCGCCATCACGCCCGACCGCTTCCCGCGCAGCCGTCGCGGCGTGGCCTCCGCGATGGTCGGGATCGGCACGATGGCCGGCAGCACCATCGGCGTCATCGTGGCGGGCATCCTCGCGGCGAACGTCGGCCTCGCGTACTCGGCCTTCGGGATCGTCGTGCTCCTGGTCACGCTCGGCTTCGTGCTGCTCAACCGCGACTACTCCAGTAAGAGCATCGAGCTGCCGCCGTTCCGCTGGAAGGCGTTCTTCGCCGGCTTCTGGATCAACCCGCGCAAGCACCCGGACTTCGCCTGGGCGTTCGCGGCACGGTTCCTGTTCACCCTCGGCTACTTCGTCGCCTTCAGCTACCAGCTCTTCATCCTGACCGACTACATCGGGATGTCGCTGACGCAGGCGAACGCCCAGATCGGCGTGATCAGCCTCGCGTCGCTCGCCACCACCGTCGTCTCGGTCGCCCTCGCCGGCTGGCTGAGCGACAGGCTCGGGCGCCGCAAGGCCTTCATCTACCTCGCCTCCGTGCTGATGATCGTCGGCCTGGCGATGCCGCTGCTGATGCCCACCCTCACCGGGATGCTGCTGATGTCGGCGATCAACGGCTTCGGCTTCGGCCTCTACATGGCCTGCGACACCGCCCTGATGACCGAGGTGCTGCCCGGCGGCGGCGTCGCTGCCGCGAAGGACCTCGGTATCCTCAACGTCGCGACCAACATCCCGCAGGCGCTCAGCCCCGCCATCGCGGCCGTGCTGATCGGCGCGGTCGGCGGGTACCCGGCCCTGTTCGTGTTCGCGATGGTCTGCGTCGCCCTCGCCGCCCTCGTCCTCATCCCCATCAAGTCCGTCCGCTGAGAAGGAGTACCCCGTGACAGACAGCACCCTCGACCGACCCGAGGTCACCACGACGGGAGGCCGCGTCCGCGGCCGGTGGCGGGACGGCTCGGCCGCCTTCCTCGGCATCCCGTTCGCCGAGCCGCCGGTGGGCGACCTGCGCTTCGCCGCCCCGGTCCCGCACCGCCCGTGGGAGGGCGTGCTCGACGCCGGCGAGCACGGCGCGACCCCGCAGCGCAAGGCGCTCGCGGAGATCACCCTCATCCCCGAGCCGTCCTACCCCGGGGAGTCGACGCTCAACGTGGACGTCTTCACGCCGCGCCCCGGCGACGCCGACGCGAAACTGCCCGTGCTGGTCTACATCCACGGCGGCGGCTACGTCGCCGGGTCGCCGGCCAGCCCCTGGTACGACGGCGCCGCCTTCAACCGCGACGGGGTCGTGACGGTGAGCGTCTCGTACCGGCTCGGCTTCGACGGCTTCGGCTGGATCGAGGACGCGCCGGCGAACCGCGGCGTGCTCGACTGGGTCCTGGCGCTGGAGTGGGTGCGCGACAACATCGCGTCGTTCGGCGGCGACCCGGCGACGGTCACGATCGCGGGCCAGTCGGCCGGCGGCGGCGCGGTGCTCACCCTGCTGACAGTTCCGCGCGCGGCGAGCCTGTTCCAGAGGGTCTACTCGATCTCCGGCACCACGGCGAGCGTGGCACTGGAGGACGCGGAGCGCTACGGTCGCGCTCTCGCCGCCGCGGCGGGGGTGCCGCCCACCCGGGCCGGGCTGTCCGCGCTGACCGAGGAACGCATCCTCGCGCTGCAGGCCGAGGAGGACACGGTCACCTCGCCGGAGGCGCCGAGCGACCCGCTGGCCCCACTGCGCGCACTGGCCTCCGGGTCGGCGTTGCGCTGGGCCCCGGTCGTGGACGGCGACCTCGTGCCGGCGCCCATCGGCGCGGCGATCGCGGACGGGATCGGCGCGGACAAGGCGCTGGTGCTCGGCGCGACCGACAACGAGTTCAACATGGCCGTCGCCGACCTGCGCGACGCGCTGGCCGGGACCGACCCGGCTGGCCTGCTGGCCTCCGTCGGCGTCCCAGAGGAGGCGGCAGCCGCATACGTCGCCGGCCATCCCGGGCTCGACACCGCCGGGACGCTCGGGCAGTTCGTCACGGACGCGATGTTCCGGGCGCCCGCCCGCGCGATCGCAGAATCCCGTGCAGCGGCCGGCGCCCCCGCCTGGATCTACCGGTTCGCGTGGACGTCGCCGACCTTCGGCGCGGCCGTGCACTGCCTCGACGTGCCGTTCTTCTTCGACTGCCTCGACAGCGAGCGGGTGGACTACATCGCGGGCGAGCAGCCGCCGGCCTCCCTCGCCGACGACGTGCACGGCGCGGCGGTGCGCTTCATCGCCACGGGCGACCCGGGGTGGCCGGCCTACGTGCTCCCGGAGCGCGACGTGCAGGTGTACGACGTCCCGACCACGGCCATGGGGGACGGCCTGGCCGACGTCGGCGTGCTTCAGAGCGCGCGCTGACGTCACCGCCCGCGCAACACTTCGTCGAAGGGCACGTAAACGCCCCTAAAACCGCGTTTTAGGGGCGTTTGCGTGCCCCTCGGAGGGTGGGTCAGGCGGCCCAGCGGGGGCCGTAGCCGGTGACGGTGATCGTGCGCGGCTCGTCGGCGTCGAGGTCGGCGCCCGCGCCGTCGGCGGCAGCCCCGGCCCCGCCGGTCGGCCGCACGATGTCGACCTCCAGCCACGACTCGGCGACGCCGTCGAGCATCCCGCCGCCCCACTCCACGACCACCACCGAGCCGGCGAAGTCGATGTCGAGGTCGTCCAGCTCCACCGCGCTGCCGAGCCGGTACGCGTCGACGTGGACCAGCGGCGCACCGTCGACCAGGCTCGGGTGCGAGCGGGCCAGCACGAAGGTCGGGCTCGTGACCGGGCCGCGCACGCCGAGGCCCTCGCCGATCCCGCGGGTCAGCGTCGTCTTGCCGGCCCCGAGCGGGCCGGTCAGCACCACGAGGTCGCCGGCGACCAGCATCCCGGCCAGCTCCAGCCCCAGCGCGTGCATGTCGTCGCCGATGTCGACCGTGCGCTCGATCAGGAGCCGACCGTTCACGCCGCTCCCCCGCGGTAGGTGCGCCGCAGCCGGCCGCCCAGGCGCGTGACGATCTCGTAGTTGATCGTGTCAGCGGCCTCCGCCCAGTCGTCTGCGCCCGGCACGCCCGTCGCCGGATCGCCGAACAGCACGACCTCGTCGCCGACCTCGACCTCGGCATTGCCGACGTCCACGACGAACTGGTCCATCGCGACCCGGCCGGAGATGCGATAGCGCTTCCCGGCGATGGACACCGGTCCTCTGCCCGACGCGTGGCGTGGGATGCCCTCGGCATACCCGAGCGGGACGAGCGCGAGCGTGGTCTCGGCCTCCGTGCGGTAGGTGTAGTCGTAGGAGACGCCCGTGCCGGCGGCCACCCGGCGCACCGCCGCGACCCGGCCGCGCAGCGTCATCGCCGGGCGCAGCCCCAGCTCGGCCGCCGACGCGGCGCCGAACGGGCTGAGCCCGTAGACCGCCAGCCCGAACCGCACCAGGTTGAACCGCGACTCCGGGAGGCTGAGCGCGGCGGCGCTGGCGGCGATGTGCCGGAGCTCCGGACGCAGCCCAGCAGCCTCCGCGCGCTCGACGCCCCAGGTGAACTTGGCGATCGCCGCGCGGTCGTCGTCGGGCGACGCGTTCGACAGGTGGCTGAACAGGCCGCGCACCACGATCGCGCCCGACTCCTCGAGCTCGTGAGCGCGCGCGACGACGGCCTCCCACTCGGACGCCGGGATGCCGTTGCGGCTGAGCCCGGTCTCCAGCTTGAGCTGCACGGACGCCGGGCGCCCGGGGGCGCCGGCGGCGGCAGCGGCCTCGAGCTGCGCACGCGACGAGATGCCCACATCGAGGCCGGCGGCGACGGCGGCCGCGAAGTCCTCGTCCGGGTCGTGCAGCCACGCGAGGACCGGGGCGTCGACGCCCGCCTCGCGCAGCGCGATCCCCTCGGAGATGTCGGCGACACCCAGCCAGTCCGCCCCGCCGGCGAGCGCAGCGCGGGCGCACTCGACCGCGCCGTGCCCGTAGGCGTTCGCCTTGACCACCGCCATCACATGCTCGGTTCCCACGATCTCGCGCAGGCGTGCGACGTTCGCGCTCACCGCGTCCAGGTCGATCACGGCCTCCCGGAACCCGCCGCTCACGCGTCGCGCTCCAGCACGACGAAGGCGGTGGCGATCCCGGCGTCGTGCGACATCGAGACGTGGATGTGCGCGATGCCCCGCTCGGCGACCTGGCGTCCGACGACGTTGTGCAGCACGAAACCCGGGTTCCTCTCTTCGTCCGGCACGATCTCCATGTCGTGCCAGCGCACACCCTCCGAGCCGCCGAGCGCCTTGATCAGCGCCTCTTTGGCGGCGAAGCGCGCGGCGAGGGAGTGCATCGGCAGGCCGCGCTCGGCCTCCGTGAAGAGGCGCTCGCGCAGCTTCGGGGTGCGCTCGAGCGATCGGGCGAAGCGCGCCAGATCGACGACGTCGATCCCGATGCCGGCGATCACGGCGGCCTACTCGACGGTGACGGACTTGGCCAGGTTGCGCGGCTGGTCCACGTCCAGGCCCTTGGCCGCCGACAGCTCCATCGCGAAGATCTGCAGCGGGACCACCGACAGCAGCGGCTCGAACAGCGGCGCGGCCAGCGGGATGCGGATGACCTCGTCGGCGAACGGCAGCACGGCGGCGTCCCCCGCCTCGGCGATCGCGATCACGCGGGCGCCGCGGGCGCGGATCTCCTGGATGTTGGAGACGACCTTCTTGTGCAGCTCGTCCGACCAGCGCGGGCTCGGCACCACGACGAAGACGGGCTGGCCCGGCTCGATCAGCGCGATCGGGCCGTGCTTGAGCTCACCGGCGGCGAACCCCTCCGCGTGGATGTACGCGAGCTCCTTGAGCTTGAGCGCACCCTCCAGCGCGATCGGGTAGCCGACGTGACGGCCGAGGAACAGCACGGAGCGGGTGTCCGACATCCAGTGCGCGAGCTGGGCGATCGTCCCGTGCGCCTCGAGCACGGTGGCGATCTTCTCCGGCACGGCCTGGAGCTCGGCGACCGCGTCGCGCTGCTGGGCGGCGGACAGCGTGCCGCGCACCCGGCCGAGGTGGAGGCCGAAGAGGTAGAGCGCGGTGATCTGCGCGACGAACGCTTTGGTCGAGGCGACCGCGACCTCCGGGCCGGCGTGCGTGTACAGCGCCGCGTCGGACTCGCGCGGGATGGTCGCGCCCTGCGTGTTGCAGACCGAGATCGCCTTGGCGCCGGCCTCGCGGGCGTACTTGACCGCCATCAGCGTGTCCATCGTCTCGCCGGACTGGCTGATCGAGATGACCAGCGTGCCCGCGGTGAGGACCGGCTCGCGGTAGCGGAACTCGTGGCTGAGCTCGACCGTGACGGGGACGCGCGCCCACTTCTCGATGGCATAGCTGCCGACCAGGCCGGCGTAGGCGGCGGTGCCGCAGGCGACGATGGTGATGCGGTCGATGCCCTCGAGGAAGGTGTCGCCGATCGCGTCGAGCTCGGGGATGTGCACGGTCTCGTCGACGATGCGGCCGCGCAGCGTGTTCGCCACGGCGTCCGGCTCCTCGGCGATCTCCTTGGCCATGAACGACGACCAGCCGCCCTTCTCGGCGGCGGAGGCGTCCCAGGCGACCTCGAAGGGCTCCACCTCGACCGGTGCGCCGGCGAAGTCGGTGACGGTGACGGAGTCGGGGGTGATCGTGACGATCTGGTCCTGGCCGATCGCGAGCGCGCGGCGGGTGTGCTCCACGAACGCCGCGACGTCGGAGCCGAGGAAGTTCTCGCCCTCGCCGAGGCCGATCACCAGCGGGGAGTTGCGGCGGGCGCCGACGACGACGTGCGGCTGGTCCTGGTGCAGGGCGAGCAGCGTGAACGCGCCCTCCAGCCGCGACACGACGCGCTGGAACGCCGCGCTCAGGTCGCCGGTGGCGCGGTACTCGCGGCCGAGGAGCACGGCCGCGACCTCGGTGTCGGTCTCCGACTCGAACGAGAAGCCGTCGGCGAGCAGCTCGTCCTTGAGGGTCGCGAAGTTCTCGATGATGCCGTTGTGGATGACGGCGAGCCGGCCGTCGTCGCCCAGATGCGGGTGCGCGTTGCGGTCGGTCGGGCCGCCGTGCGTCGCCCAGCGGGTGTGGCCGATGCCGGTGCCGCCGTTAGGGATCGGGTTGGCGGTGAGATCGTCGGCGAGCACGGCCAGCTTGCCGGCCTTCTTGGCCGTCGCGAGGTGGCCGTCAGGGTCGATGACCGCGACGCCGGCCGAGTCGTAGCCGCGATACTCGAGGCGCTTCAGGCCACCGAGCAGCACCTCCAGGCTCTTGTCGGTACCGACGTACCCCACGATTCCACACATGAACCCGAGTCTATCGTGGGCGCACCTTAGACTTTTCTCCTATGGCTGAGAACGGCGCCGCTCGCGGCGGACCCACGGCGAACGGCGAGTCCAGCACCCCCTTCGTGGAGCTGAGCCGTTCGGACTGGGCCGAGCTCGCCCAGAACACCCGGCTGCCGCTGAATGCGACCGAGATCGTGCAGCTGCGCGGCCTCGGCGACCCGCTGGACCTGCGGGAGGTCGAGGAGGTCTACCTCCCCCTCAGCCGGCTCCTCAACCTGTACGTCGGCGGTACCAAGCAGCTGCACCGCGTCACGAGCGACTTCCTCGGCGAGCGCGCCCAGCCGACGCCGTTCGTGATCGGCGTCGCCGGTTCCGTGGCGGTCGGCAAATCGAGCATCGCCCGCCTGATGCGCGAGCTGCTCTCCCGCTGGGACGACACCCCGCGCGTCGAGCTGGTGACCACCGACGGCTTCCTCCTTCCCAACGCCGAGCTGGAGCGGCGCGGCCTGATGGAGCGCAAGGGCTTCCCGGAGTCGTACGACCGCCGGGCGCTGCTGCGGTTCGTCAGCGCGGTGAAGAGCGGGGCGCCCGAGGTGCGCGCACCCTTCTACTCGCACCTCAGCTACGACATCGTGTCGGACGCGGAGATCGTGGTGCGCCGACCGGACGTGCTGATCGTGGAGGGCCTCAACGTCCTCCAGCCCGCGGGAGGCGGCAACCGGCTCGCCGTGAGCGACCTCTTCGACTTCAGCGTGTACGTGGACGCCAGGACGCGCGACATCGCGCACTGGTACGAGGAGCGCTTCCTCAAGCTGCAGCGCGGCGCGTTCGCCAACCCCAAGTCGTACTTCCACCGCTACGCGCAGCTCACCGAGGAGCAGGCGAGAGCGCGAGCGGCGTCGATCTGGACGGCGATCAACGAGCCCAACCTGATTCAGAACATCCGGCCCACGCGGTCGCGCGCCAAGCTGGTGCTGCGCAAGGACGCCGACCACACGGTCAGCTCGGTGCTGCTCCGCAAGCTCTGACGGCCCGACTCGCGCTGGGCGTCAGCCAGGAGCTAGGTATATATGCACTATGAATAAGTGCGTATAGTTTTCATCCTCTGGGAAAAGACCACGCAGGAAAACAGAGTAGACGCATGTCTTCCCCGCGCTTCGAAGCAGCCCGCATCCTGGGCGGCCGCCTCCGCGCACGTCGCATCGAGTTGGGCCTCTCGCAGTACGAGGTGGCCAACCTCAGCCAGGTCGACGTCGCCAACTACGGCAAAGTCGAGCGCGGTGCGGGCAACCCGACGCTGCTGACGCTGTTGCAGCTCGCCGTCACGCTCGAGACCGAGCCCGGCGCACTGCTCGAGGGCCTGGCCGACGTCGCCCTCCTGCCGGAGCGCACGCGGCCGTTCTCCGTGTCCGACTTCGTGCGCGAGCAGAACGCACGGATGGCCAGGGAAGCCGCGGAGAACTGATCCTCGGCGAACTGATCCGCGGCGAGCCACGCGCGGACTAGACGCCCAGCCGCTCCCGCACGACATCGGCCAGCTCGTTCGCAAGCCGCTCGGCCGTGTGCTGGTCGGCGGCCTCCACCATGACACGCACCAGCGGCTCTGTGCCGGACGGGCGCAGCAGCACCCTGCCGGTTTCGCCCAGCGCCGCCTCGGCGGTCTGGACGGCGAGCTGCAGCGGCTCGTCGGTGTGGACGGCGTGATGGTCCACGCCCTTCACGTTGACCATCACCTGCGGGTACACGGTCATCACCTTGGCCAGCTCGGACAGCGGCTTGCGCTGACGCGCCATCTCGCTGAGGATGTGGAGTCCGGTGAGGATGCCGTCGCCGGTGGTCGCGAACTCGCGCATGATGACGTGCCCCGACTGCTCGCCACCGATGGCGTAGTCGTTCTGGTTCATCTCCTCGAGCACGTAGCGGTCGCCGACAGCGGTCTCCACGATCCGGATGCCGTGCTCGCGCATGGCGATCTTGAGGCCGAGGTTGCTCATCACGGTCGCGACGAGCGTGTCGTCGGTGAGCTTGCCGCGCTCCTTCATGCCGACCGCGAGGATCGCCATGATCTGATCCCCGTCGACGACGTTGCCGTCGGCGTCGATCGCGAGGCAGCGGTCGGCGTCGCCGTCGTGGGCGATGCCGACATCCGCACCGGCCGCGAGGACGGCCTTCGCCAGGTTGTCGAGGTGGGTCGAGCCGACGCCGTCGTTGATGTTCATGCCGTCGGGCGAGTCGCCGATGACGGTCACGCGGGCGCCCGCGTCGGTGAACACCTCGGGCGAGATGCCGGCGGCCGCGCCGTTGGCGCAGTCGAGCACGACGTGGATGCCGTCGAGCCGGTGCGGGAGGCTCGCCAGCAGGTGCACGACGTAGCGGTCCTCCGCGTCCGCGAAGCGGCGGATGCGGCCGACCTCGGCGCCGGTCGGAGTCAGCTTCTCCATCGCGAGGTGCTGCTCGATGCGGTCCTCGACGATGTCGGGGAGCTTGGTGCCGCCGCGCGCGAAGATCTTGATCCCGTTGTCGGGGGCGGGGTTGTGCGAGGCCGAGACCATCACACCGAAGTCGGCGTCGAAGTCGGCGATCAGGAAGGCCGCGGCCGGCGTCGGGATGACACCGGCGTCGTAGACGTCGATGCCCGAGCTGGCCAGGCCGGCCGAGACGGCGGCCGAGAGGAACTCGCCGGAGACCCGGGGGTCTCTGGCGACGATCGCGCGCGGGCGTTTGCCGGCGGCGCGCCGCGCCTCGGCGCTGCGGCCTCGCGTCAGGACAGCAGCAGCTGCCTGAGCGAGGCCGAGCGCCAAGTCGGCGGTGAGAGGACCGTTCGCGAGTCCGCGGACTCCGTCGGTTCCGAAAAGGCGGGGCATGGACCGAAGCCTAAACGCTCGGGAGCGTCAACGCTTGGAGAACTGCGACGCCTTGCGGGCCTTCTTGAGACCGGCCTTCTTGCGCTCGGTGACGCGGGCGTCACGGGTGAGGAAGCCGGCCTTCTTGAGGGTCGGACGGTTGTTCTCGCGGTCGATCTCGTTCAGCGCGCGGGCGATGGCGAGGCGCAGCGCGCCGGCCTGACCCGACGGGCCGCCGCCGGTGATGCGGGCGACGACGTCGTACGAACCGATGAGGTCGAGGATCTTGAACGGGTCGGTGATGAGCTGCTGGTGCAGCTTGTTCGGGAAGTAGTCCGCGAATTCACGCCCGTTGACCGTGATGGTGCCGGAGCCGGGGACCAGGCGCGCACGCGCGATGGCCTCCTTGCGGCGGCCGACGGCTGCGCCGGGCACGGAGAGGACGGGACGCGGCGCGGCCGGGGCCGCGCTCTCGGGGGTCTCGGTCGAGTAGGACTCGACGTTCTCGGCAACCTGGGCCGAGTCGATGCTGTCTGCGATCTTCGCCACGATGGTGATAATCCTTTGTCTTTAAGTCAGTCGTGAAGGTCTGGATCGCTTACTGGGCGACCTGGCCGAGCGTGTACTGCTTCGGCTGCTGGGCGGCGTGCGGGTGCTCGCTTCCGGTGTAGACCTTCAGCTTGCGGAGCTGGGCGCGGCCCAGGGAGGTCTTCGGCAGCATGCCGCGGACGGCCTTCTCGACGGCGCGGACCGGGTTCTTCTCGAGGAGCTCCGAGTACGTGGTGGCCTTGAGGCCGCCCGGGTAGCCCGAGTGACGGTAGGCCTTCTTCTGAGCCGCCTTCTGGCCGGTGAGGGCCACCTTGTCGGCGTTCACGATGATGACGAAGTCGCCCATGTCCATGTGGGGGGCGAAGGTCGCCTTGTGCTTGCCGCGCAGGAGGGCGGCGGTGTGGCTGGCGAGACGGCCGAGCACGACATCGGTCGCGTCGATGACGACCCAGTCGCGCTGGATCTCGTCTGCCTTCGGGGAATAAGTGCGCGTCACAGTAGTGGCTGCTTTCTGTATCGAACGGAGGAGTTCGTGAATCCCGCTCCGATGGGGGTTCTCGTCTCGATGAGACGGGAACCGGGGCCGGTGGAGGGCTCACGTTCGTGTGTCGCACCGCAGTGAGGCGCGGACACCAAGGGTCAATACTACGCGACACGCCCGGAAGGGGTCAAACCGGGGCGGTTTCCCTTGCTGCGGTGGGTCAGAGCGACCGCAGGCCCCGCGTCTGCTCCGCCCGCAGCGCGAGCTCCGCGTCCTCCGGGTAGCCGACCTCCATCAGCGTCAGCCCACGCGCCGGCATCACCTTGAACGCGTTGGTGCGCGCGCGCCCGTCCCGCAGCTCGACCAGGTCGCCTGGCGTCAGATCCCCGTCGCCCACCGCGACGCACCCGCCGACGAGCGCGCGGACCATGCTGTGGCAGAACGCATCGGCCACGACCTCCCCCACCAGCACGCCGTCCGCGTCCCGTGTCCAGGCGAAGTCGAGCAGCGTGCGGATCGTGGTCGCGCCCTCCCGCGCCTTGCAGTAGCTGGCAAAGTCGTGGAGGCCGAGCAGGCCGTGCGCGGCCAGGTCCATCGCGTCGGCGTCGAGGTCCGCCGAGACCCAGGCCGTCCGGTGCCGCTGCAGCGGATCGCGGAGCGACGCACGGTCGGCGACCCGGTACTCGTAGCGCCGCCAGAGCGCGGAGAAGCGCGCGTCGAACCCGGGAGGTGCCACGCTCGCACGGAGCACCACGGCGTCCGCCACCGGCCCGAGGATGCCGTTGAGCCGCCGGGCCAGCGCGTCGGGCGCGTCGAGCGGAGGCCGCTTGCCGTGCGGTTTGCGCAGGATCGCCACCTGTTCGGGGCCGAGGTCGACGTGCGCCACCTGCGCGCGCGCATGGACTCCGGCGTCGGTGCGGCCGGCGACCGTCAGCGTGGGAGGATCGCCCGCGCGACGGAAGATGGTCGCGAGTGCATCCTCCAGCGCGCCCTGCACGGTCCGCAGGCCCGGCTGCCGGCCCCAGCCGTTGAAGTCGGTGCCCTGGTAGGCGATGTCGAGCCGGAATCGGGTCGCCTCGTCGGTCATCCCTCGATTCTAGGGAAACCGCTCAGTACTCACGGACGAGCGCGGTCTCGCCGAACGTCGTGACGAACCCCATCCCCGTGTAGAGGCTGTCGGCGCCGGTCGGGCTGGCGGCGTCCACGTCGAGCACGGCCTTCTGCCAGCCGCGGCGCGCGCTCGCGGCGAGCACCGCTCCGAGCAGCGCCGGCGCGATGCGGCGGCCGCGGTGCGCCCGGGTGACCGCGACCGTCGAGATGTAGGGGCCGGAGAAGCCCTGGCCCGGCCAATCGTCCTCGTTCACGTCGCTCAGGACCACGCCGGCCACCTCGTCAGCTCCTGTCGAGGTCGGGGCCAGCGCCACGAAGGACACCTCCGGAGCGAACGTCCCGCCGATCAGCGACCCCCACTGCTCGTCGCTCAGCGGCTGGCTCCCCCAGTGGTCCAGGAAGGCCTCGTCCCGCGCCGCGTGGACGGCGTCGGCGAGGTCGCTCGTGTAGGGAACGATCCGCACGGCCTCGGTCGGTGTCACCTCCGGGATGGGCTCGGCCAGGTCGCGCTCCATCGTGTGGAACCAGCGGACCGCGGTGAAGCCCGCAGCCGCCAGCAGCCGCTCCCGATCGGGCGCGCGCCGGTCGGCATAGCCCACCAGCCAGCCCGGCAGCGCCGCGTCGATCGCGGCGAGGTTCTGCTCGCCGCGCGCCCGCTGCCAGGCGAGCAGCTCGCGGCCGATGCCCTTCCCTCTGTGCTCGGGATGGACGGCGCCGTTCATGAACTCGCGCACCAGTGAGATCTGCCGCGGCGGCTCCAGCACCGAGCCGACCGCCAGGATCGCGCCGTCGTGGCCGACGGCCACGAGGGTGTCCCGTTCGACGTCGACGAAGCTGAAGGCCAGCTCGTCCGTCAGCTCCTCGCGCGTGGTGAGATAGTTCGGGTGATCGACCGCGTCGCTCGCGCGCAGTACGGCGAGCGCCGCGTCCACGTCGCCGTCCGCGATCGGCCGCCACTCGGCGACCAGCGGATGCCGTGGCCGGTACGTCGGCGGCGCCTCCACGCGCTCGCTCAGTCCCCTGACAGCACTCTCCCCATCCCCAGACATCCCCCCACCCTAACGCCCCCGAAACGTGAGTAGTCGCGGAAATCCCCGGGGTGATTTCCGCAACGACTCACGTTTCGGTGGAGGGTCAGCGGCGGCCGAGGTCGGCGGTGGGGGTCCGCGCGGTCTCCCGTGCCGTCAGCGCCGCGAGCGTCACGACCACGGCGATCACCGCGGTGAAGACCGAGATGACGATCCAGCCGTCCGGCCCGGTGCCTCCCATCGCCGTGACGATGGAGGGCGCGAAGCCCGCCATCAGGAAGCCGAGCTGGGTGCCGATCGCGACGCCGGAGAAACGCACCTCGCGCGGGAACATCTCGTTGTAGAACGACGGCCAGACCGCGTTCGCCGCCGCGTACCCGCAGGAGAACACCGCAACCGCCAGCAGGAAGGTGACCCAGACCTCCGAGCCGGACATCGAGCGCAGGTAGAACGGCATCAGCACCGCGCTCGCGAGCGCGCCGTAGATGAACACGGGCTTGCGGCCGATCCGGTCGGCGAGCATCCCGAACAGCGGCTGCGTGGCGAGCGCGACGATGTTCGCCACCACGACCAGCCAGAGCGTCACCGACGCGTCCAGGCCGGCGTCCGTCCCGTAGGCGATCGCCAGGTTGCCGAACACCGTCGACACCGCGGCGATCATCGCGAGGAACACCACGCGCAGCACGTCCCGCCAGTGCGAGCGGAGCAGCCCGACCAGCGGCAGCTTCTCGATCTCGCCGCCCTCGGCCGCGCTGACGAACTCCGGCGACTCCGGCAGCGACCGGCGAACGACGAACGCGACGACGACCACCACGGCCGACAGCCAGAACGGGATGCGCCAGCCCACGGAGTAGAGCACGTCCTCCGGCAGCGCCATGATCGGGATGAACGCGATGGCCGCGAGCACCTGGCCGCCCTGCGTTCCGGTCAGCGTCCACGAGGTGAAGAACGCGCGCCGGGCGTCCGGCGCGTGCTCCAGCGTCATGGAGCTCGCCCCGGCCTGCTCCCCCGCGGCGGACAGCCCCTGGAGCAGCCGGCAGAGCACCAGCAGCACGGGGGCGAGCCAGCCGACGGTCTCGAAGGTCGGCAGGCAGCCGATGGCGAACGTGGAGAACCCCATCAGCGCGAGCGTGAAGACCAGCACCTTCCTGCGGCCGATCCGGTCGCCGAAGTGGCCGAGGACCACCGCGCCCACCGGACGCGCCACGTAGGCGAAGCCGAAGGTCGCGAACGACATCACGCGCGCGGTGGTGTCGGCGTCGGGGAAGAAGATGTGCGGGAAGATCAGGGCGGCGGCCGACCCGAAGATGAAGAAGTCGTAATACTCGACGGCCGAGCCGAGGAATCCGGCGAAGGCCGCGCGCACCGGTGTCCGGGTACGCGTGGGGGATGGAGCGACGGTGGTCATCGTCGACACTCGTTTCTTTCGTAGCTGTTTCGATCCGCCGGGCGCACCCGGCCGGGATCAACGGTCCGCGGTGAGGAGCGCGACGATCATGTCGCCGAGCATCCGCCGGTAGTGGTCGGCGCGCGACTGGTTCAGCAGATCGCGGCCGAAGAGGTACCCGAAGGTGTGGCGGTTGGCCACCGGGAACACGCAGAAGGAGCTGATCGCCATGTGCACGTCCGTGGCGTCGATGTCGTCGCGGAACACACCCGCGGCGCGGCCACGCCTCAACACCTCATCGATCAGCTCGAGCGCCGGGAGCGCCAGGCTCTCCGGCTCGCCCACCTCGCGCAGGAACGCGGCGCGGTGGATGTTCTCGATCGCCACGAGCCGCACGAAGTCCTGGCGGCTGGTGTGGTGGTCGAAAGTGCGTTCGGCGATGACACGGATGGCCTCCACCGGCTCGAGACCGGAGACGTCGAGCTGCTGCTCGTACCCGCGCATCTCGGCGTAGGCGGCCTCCAGCACGCTCACGTAGAGCTGCTCCTTGCCGCCGAAGTAGTAGTAGATCATCCGCTTCGTCGTGGACATCCGGCGCGCGATCTCGTCCACGCGGGCGCCGGAGTAACCGCGGTCGGCGAACTCCTGGGTCGCGACGGCGAGGATCTCGGCGCGCGTACGCTCCGCGTCGCGGATCCGCTCGTGATCCAGCCGTGCCATCCCGCCTCCTCGCTAATGAACTATCTGGTACGTTAAGAAACCTCGCGGCGCTTGTCAAGCGGCGCGGCGCCGCACGATGGTCGAGGAGGACGCATGAGCGTGGTCGGAGAGTCGTACCTGGTCGGGCTCCTGGGCGAGGGCGTGCTGCCCTCGCTGACCCCTCCGCTGCACGAGCGGGAGGCCGAGGAGCAGGGGCTGCGCTACCTCTACCGGCCCATCGACCTTATGGCGGTCGACACCGACGGCGACCTCGACGCGACGATCGGCAGGGTCCTGGACGCCGCCGCCCTGCTCGGTTTCGACGCCCTCAACATCACCCACCCCTGCAAGCAGCGCGTCCTCGCCCACCTCGACGAGGTCACGGACTCGGCGGCGGCGATCGGCTCGGTCAACACCGTGCTGCTCACGGACGGCCGGCGCGTCGGCCACAACACCGACGTCACCGGTTTCGCCTCCGCGCTCCGCGACGGCCTCCCCGGCGCCGACCTCGGCCACGTCGTCGTCATCGGCGCGGGCGGGGCCGGGGCCGCCGTCTGCGCCGCGCTGCTGGAGGCCGGCGCCTCCCGGCTCACGGTCGCCGACATCGACGCCGAGCGCGCCGCCGCGCTGGCCGCCTCCCTCGGGCCGCGGGTCCCGGCCGCGTCGGCCTCCGGCGTCTCCTCGGACGCCCTGCCTGCGCTGCTGAGCGACGCGGCGAGCGACGTCACCGGACTGGTCAACGCCAGCTTCGTCGGCATGCACACGCACCCCGGCATCCCACTCGACCCCGGGCTGCTCCGGCCGGACCTCTGGGTGGCGGACGTCGTCTACCGGCCCGTCGACACCGAGCTCCTCCGTGCGGCACGGGAGGCCGGCTGCCGCACGCTCGACGGCGGCGGAATGGCCGTCGGCCAGGCCGCGGACGCGTTCCGGCTCATCACCGGCGCCGAGCCCGACCGGGAGCGGATGCGCGCCCACTTCGCCGCGATGATCCGCGAGGGCCGCTGATGCGCACCTCCATCGCGACGGTGTGCCTCTCCGGGACCCTCGTCGACAAGCTGCACGCCATCGCCGACGCCGGCTTCGACGCCGTCGAGGTCTTCGAGCCCGACCTGATCGCCGCACCGCAGTCGCCGGAGGAGGTGCGCGCGCTGTGCGACCGGCTCGGCCTGCGGATCGCGCTCTACCAGCCGTTCCGCGACGCCGAGGGCGTGACCGAGCCCGAGTTCGCGCAGGTGCTGCGCCGGGCCGAGGCAAAGTTCGTGCTTATGGACCGGCTCGGCGTCGACACGGTGCTCGTCTGCAGCAACGTGGCCACGGCCTCGATCGACGACGACGCGGTCTCCGCGGCGCAGCTCGCCCGCCTCGCCGACCGCGCGGATGCACACGGCAAGCGCCTTGCGTTCGAGGCCCTGGCCTGGGCACGATACATCGACGACTACCGGCGAGCGTGGCGCATCGTGGAGCGCGCCGACCATCGCGCGGTCGGCGTCTGCCTGGACAGCTTCCACATCCTCTCCCGGGGCCACGACCCCGCGGACATCGAACGGATCCCCGGCGACAGGATCTTCTTCGTCCAGCTCGCCGACGCCCCGCTGCTGTCGATGGATGTGCTCTCGTGGAGCCGGCACCACCGCCTGTTCCCCGGCGAGGGCGGCTTCGACCTCCCGGCGTTCGTCGGCCACACCCTCCGTGCCGGTTACACCGGTCCGCTGTCGCTGGAGGTGTTCAACGACGTCTTCCGGCAGACCGATCCGGCTCGGACCGCCCGTCACGCTCGCCGATCGCTGACCGTGCTGGAGGACGCGCTCGAGAGCGGCGCGGCCCGTCCTGCGGCCGAGCCCCGCGAGCTCGACCAGGTGGAGGTCAAGGCGCACGACACCGACGCCGTCGCCGCCGTGCTGGAGCGGATCGGCTTCGCACCGCGCGGCCGCCACGTCACGAAGCCGGCCTGGCTCTACACCGCCGGCGAGGCCAGGATCGTGCTCAACGAGCACAACGCCGCGGGCCGAGACCCGCACGTCGCCGGTTTCGGCATCCGGACGGACTGGCCGGAGGAGGCCGCCGCACGGGCGGAGCACCTCGGGGCGCAGCGCGCTCACCGCCGCGTGCTCGCCGGGGAGGCCGACCTCCCGGCCGTGCTCGCGCCCGACGGCACCGAGATCCTGATCAGCGGCCCGGAGAGCAGCCCGGCCTGGCCGAGCGAGTTCGCCGGCGGACGCGGCACGCCCGACCCTGCGATCCGCGGCATCGACCACGTCAACCTCACCGAGCCCGCCGCCGACATCGAGGAGGCCGTGCTCTTCTACGGCACGGCGCTCGGCCTCGCCCGCGATTCATCCGCGGAGCTGGCCGGCCCGGCCGGCCTGGTCCGCAGCCAGGTGCTCCGCTCGGCCGACGGAGCCGTGCGTCTCGCCCTCAACGTCGTGCCGCCGTTCGCCGAGCGCGCTGCGGCGTCCCGGCACGCCCAGCACGTCGCCATCGCGTGCGACGACCTCCCGGCGCTGATCGGCCGCGCGCGTGCGCGCGGCCTGCGCACCGTACCGGTCTCGGCGAACTACTATGACGACCTCGCCGCTCGTCTCGAGCTGCCCGATACCGACCTGGAGCGGCTCCAGCACGCCGGCCTCCTCTACGACCGCGACGCATCGGGCGAGTACCTGCACTGCTACACGGAGACGGTCGGCTCCGTGTTCTTCGAGCTGGTCGAACGGCGCGGTCGCTACGACGGCTTCGGCGCCGCGAACACGCCGGTGCGGCTCACCGCGCAGCACAGCACCGCCTGACCATCGGCACCGCAACGCGAAACGCCCCGCATCCGAACGGATGCGGGGCGTTACGACAGGATGCGGAAGGTCAGGCCTTCTCGGCCTCCGCCTCGGCGGTGGTCTCCTCGGCGTCGCCGGTGGCCTCCTCGACGACCTCGGCCTCAGCGGCGGCTGTCTCCTCGGACGTGGTGTCCTCGGCGGCCTCGTCCTCGACGGCCGGCTCCTCGACCGGAGCGGCCTTCGGCGCAGCGGCCTTCTTGGTCGCCTTGGCCTTCGGGGCGACGGGCTCGAGCACGAGCTCGATCTGCGCCATCGGCGCGTTGTCGCCCTTGCGGTAGCCGAGCTTCGTGATGCGGGTGTAGCCGCCCTCGCGCTCCGCGACCAGCGGCGCGATCTCGGTGAAGAGCTCGTGCACGACGGACTTGTCGCCGATGAGCGCGAGAACGCGACGGCGGGCGTGCAGGTCGCCGCGCTTCGCGAACGTGATCAGACGCTCAGCGTAGGGACGCAGGCGCTTGGCCTTGGTCTCGGTCGTCTTGATGCTCTTGTGCGTGAACAGCGCAGCAGCCAGGTTGGCGAGCATGAGGCGCTCGTGCGCGGGGCCGCCTCCGAGGCGGGGGCCCTTGGTGGGCTTAGGCATGATCGGTTATCTCCAGTAGTGAAAAAGTCGAAGGCTTCGCTGACGCGGCCTCAGATGGTGGTGGACTCGTCCTCGTCGTACCCGCTGTAGAAGTGGGCGCCGTCGAACCCGGGGACCGAGTCCTTCAGCGACAGGCCCATCTCGGTCAGCTTGTCCTTGACCTCATCCACCGACTTCTGACCGAAGTTGCGGATGTTCATGAGCTGCGTCTCCGACAGCGAGACGAGCTCGCTGACGGTGTTGATGCCCTCGCGCTTGAGGCAGTTGTACGACCGGACCGACAGGTCCAGGTCCTCGATCGGCATCGACAGCTCGGAGCTGAGCACCTGGTCGACCGGCGCGGGGCCGATCTCGATGCCCTCGGCCGCGCTGTTGAGCTCGCGGGCCAGGCCGAACAGCTCGGTCAGCGTGCGGCCGGCGGACGCGATGGCGTCGCGCGGGCTGATCGCCGGCTTGGTCTCGACGTCGACCACGAGGCGGTCGAAGTCGGTGCGCTCGCCGGCACGGGTGGCCTCGACGCGGTAGGTGACCTTGAGGACCGGGGAGTAGATCGAGTCGATCGGGATCTGGCCCGCCTCGCTGTACTCGTTGCGGTTCTGCTGAGCCGAGACGTAGCCGCGGCCGCGCTCGATGGTGAGCTCGACCTCGAACTTCGCCTTGTCGTTCAGGGTGGCGATGACCAGCTCGGGGTTGTGGATCTCCACGCCCGCCGGAGCCGAGATGTCGGCCGCGGTGACCTGGCCGGAGCCGGTCTTGCGGAGGTAGGCGGTGATCGGCTCGTCGTGCTCGCTGGAGACGACCAGGCCCTTGATGTTCAGGATGATCTCGGTGACATCCTCCTTGACACCCGGGACGGTGCTGAACTCGTGCAGCACGCCGTCGATGCGGATGCTGGTCACGGCGGCGCCCGGGATGGAGGAGAGCAGGGTGCGGCGGAGCGAGTTGCCGAGCGTGTAGCCGAAGCCCGGCTCGAGCGGCTCGATGACGAACCGCGAGCGGAACTCGGAGATGTTCTCTTCGGTGAGCGTAGGACGCTGTGCAATGAGCACTATTGATTCCTTTCGGCTGAGTGTCCGCTATATGACACTCGCGTGAGTGAGGTGGGGTTCGTCACGCCGTCAGGCGGCGGTCCTGGAGGACCGCCGCCTGGGCGGACGTGGAAGAGAACTAGACGCGGCGACGCTTCGGCGGGCGGCAGCCGTTGTGCGCCTGCGGGGTGACGTCGTTGATCGAGCCCACCTCGAGGCCGGCGGCCTGGAGCGAGCGGATCGCGGTCTCGCGGCCCGAGCCCGGGCCCTTGACGAAGACGTCGACCTTCTTCATCCCGTGCTCCTGCGCCTGGCGGGCGGCCGACTCGGCTGCCAGCTGCGCGGCGAACGGGGTGGACTTGCGCGAGCCCTTGAAGCCAACTCCACCGGAGGACGCCCACGAGATGACCGCACCGGTGGTGTCGGTGATCGAGACGATGGTGTTGTTGAAGGTGCTCTTGATGTGGGCCTGGCCCACAGCGATGTTCTTCTTTTCCTTCTTGCGCGGCTTGCGAGCGGCCGACTTGGGTGCTGCCATGATATTTCTCCTTCAGTCCTGGTGTCGGCCTAGCGAGCCTTCTTCTTACCGGCGACGGTACGCTTCGGGCCCTTGCGGGTACGCGCGTTCGTCTTGGTTCGCTGGCCGCGGACCGGGAGGCCCTTGCGGTGGCGGATGCCCTCGTAGCTGCCGATCTCGACCTTGCGGCGGATGTCGGCGGCGACCTCGCGGCGGAGGTCACCCTCGACCTTGAAGTTGCCTTCGATGTAGTCGCGAAGTGCGACGAGCTGGTCGTCGGTCAGATCCTTGACGCGGATGTCGCCCGAGATCTCGGTCTCGCGAAGGGTCTGCAGCGCACGAGTGCGCCCGACGCCGTAGATGTAGGTGAGTGCGACCTCCACGCGCTTCTCGCGCGGGATGTCGACGCCTGCTAGACGTGCCATGTTGTGGCTTCTCCTGTGATGAGTGGAGGTCTTCAGCGGTCCCGGTGCCCCGGCCTCCTCCGAGGGTGTCCCCCGCCTCCACGCTGGATGGAGACGGGTTCTGGGATCGCTTCGCCTGTTTAGTTGTTAGTTACTGTCAGTTGAGTCGTGCTGGTACTGCTGCTGCGATCAGCCCTGGCGCTGCTTGTGGCGCGGGTTCTCGCAGATGACCATGACCCGGCCGTTGCGACGGATGACCTTGCACTTGTCGCAGATCTTCTTGACGGAGGGGTTGACCTTCATTGTGCTGTTACCTTTGTTCGCTGTCCTCGTACCTCGCCAGGGGCTACCCGGTGGCGTGGCCGTTACTTACAGCAGTCCGTTACTTGTAGCGGTAGACGATCCGGCCGCGGGTCAGATCGTAGGGGCTCAGCTCCACGATCACGCGGTCCTCGGGGAGGATGCGGATGTAGTGCTGACGCATCTTGCCGGAGATGTGGGCAAGAACCTTGTGACCGTTCGTGAGCTCCACGCGGAACATCGCGTTGGGGAGCGCCTCGATCACAGATCCTTCGATCTCGATGACACCGTCTTTCTTGGCCATAGCCTCACTGTCGCTATTAGTAGTGGTTTGCTGGTCGTGCGTTGACTGGTGCCGGACATGCAGAAAGCACGCCTAAGACACCAAGGATCAATCTTATGGGATACCGGCGCATTTCGCCAATTCTGGTCTATCATCTGCGCCCGCTCTGAGCGAACAGTCGCGGAACGACTACGGGATCGGCGTCGGCGTGATCCCGAACGGCGCGAGCCCCGCGGCCCCGCCGTCGACCGCCGTGAGCACCCAGATGCCGCCGGCGTGCACGGCGACGCTGTGCTCCCAGTGCGCCGCAGCCGAGCCGTCCTCCGTGGCGACGGTCCAACCGTCGTCCTTCACGTACGTGTCCTGGTCCCCCAGCACCACCATCGGCTCGATGGCGACCACGAGACCCGGACGGACCTCGGGGCCTTTGGAGCGCACCCGGTAGTTGAACACCGGCGGCTCCTCGTGCATCCGGCGGCCGATGCCGTGCCCGATGTAGTCGGTGAGGATGCCGTAGTCGCCCTGCGACATGATGTGGTCCTCGACCGCCTCGCCCACCTCGTTGAGGTGACGGGCGGTCGCGAGCCGGGCGATGCCGTGCCAGAGCGACTGCTCGGTGACCTCGGAGAGCTTCTGCCGCTCGGCGACGCGCTCGGGATGCGCCGGGTCGGGCAGCACGAACGTGCGCGCCGCGTCCCCGTTCCAGCCCTCCTGGATGGCGCCGCTGTCGACCGACAGGATGTCGCCGGGCTGCAGGATGCGAGCCCCGGGGATGCCGTGCACGACCTCGTCGTTGACCGACGCGCAGATCGTGTGGTGGTACCCGGCCTCCAGCTGGAAGTTCGACCTTCCACCCGCTGCCTCGATCGCGGCCTCGGCGATCCGGTCGAGCTCGAGGGTGGAGACCCCGGCGGCGACCGCCGCCGCGACGGCGTCGAGGGACGCCGCGGTCGCCCGTCCCGGCGCGACCATCAGTCGGAGCTGGGCGGGCGACTTGTAGATCGACCGTCTCAGTGCCATCGGAAGCTAGGCGACCGGCTCGCCGGCGCCCTCGAGCGGGAGGATGCCGCGCTCGGCCAGAGCCGAACGGATGCGGGCGGCGACGTCGTCCATCCCGCCGAGGCCGTCCACCTCGACGAGCAGACCGCGCTCGCGGTACACGTCGATCAGCGGGGACGTCTCGCGCAGGTAGACCTCCTGGCGGTGCCGGATGGCCTCCTCGGAGTCATCGGCGCGGCCCTGCTCCTGCGCGCGCTTGGTGAGGCGCGCGACGATCTCGTCCTGGTCGGCGACGAGCTGGATCACCGCGGCGAGCTCCTGGCCCTTCGAGGCCAGCAGGTCGTCGAGGTACTTCACCTGCTCGAGCGTGCGCGGGTAGCCGTCGAGGAGGAAGCCGTCCTTCGCGTCGTCCTCGTTCAGCCGGTCGGTGACGAGCTGGTTGGTGAGGCTGTCCGGAACGTAGTCGCCCGCGTCGACGATCGCCTTGACCTGCTGGCCGAGCGGGGTCTCGTTCTTGATGTTGGCCCGGAAGATGTCGCCCGTCGAGATGTCGGGGATCCCGTACACGGAGGTGATGCGGGAGGCCTGAGTGCCCTTGCCCGCTCCGGGAGGTCCGACGATCAACATACGGGTCAACGCAGAAGCCCTTCGTAGTGCCGCTGCTGAAGCTGCGAGTCGATCTGCTTGACCGTCTCGAGTCCGACACCGACGATGATGAGGATGGACGTGCCGCCGAACATGAAGTTCTGGCTGGCGCCGAGCAATGCGAACGCTATCAGCGGGATCAGGGCGATGATGCCGAGGTAGATCGAGCCGGGCAGCGTCACGCGGGTCAGCACGTAGTCGAGGTACTCGGCGGTGGGGCGGCCCGCGCGGATACCGGGGATGAAGCCGCCGTACTTCTTCATGTTGTCCGCGACCTCCTCCGGGTTGAACGTGATGGCCACGTAGAAGTACGTGAAGCCCACGATCAGGAGGAAGTAGAGCAGCATGTAGAGCGGGTGGTCGCCCTTGGTCAGGTAGTTCGTGATCCAGGTCACCCAGGGCGCAGGGGCCTTGCCGGCCGCGGGCTGGTTGAACTGGGCGATCAGCGCGGGCAGGTACAGCAGCGACGACGCGAAGATGACGGGCACGACGCCGGCCATGTTCACCTTGATCGGGATGTACGTGTTGTTGCCGCCGTAGGTGCGCCGGCCGACCATCCGTTTGGCGTACTGCACCGGGATGCGGCGCTGCGACTGCTCGACGAAGACGACCGCGGCGACGATCAGCAGACCGATCGCAATCACCACCAGCATCACCTCGATGCTCTGCGACTGGCCGATGGCCCAGAGGGAGCTCGGGAACTGCGCGGCGATCGAGGTGAAGATCAGGAGCGACATGCCGTTGCCGATGCCGCGCTCGGTGACGAGCTCGCCCATCCACATGATGAGGCCGGTGCCGGCGGTCATCGTGATGACCATGAGCATGATGGCGTACCAGGAGTCATCCGTGATCAGCTGCGTGCACTGCGAGACCGCCGTGGTGCCGAAGAGCGCGCCGGAGCGGGCGACGGTGATGAGGGTCGTCGACTGGAGGACGCCCAGCGCGATCGTGAGATAACGCGTGTACTGCGTGAGCTTCGCCTGGCCGGCCTGGCCCTCCTTGTAGAGGGTCTCGAAGCGCGGGATGACCACGCGCAGCAGCTGCACGATGATCGACGCGGTGATGTACGGCATGATGCCGAGCGCGAAGATCGAGAGTTTGAGGAGAGCGCCACCCGAGAACAGGTTGACCAGGGAGTAGAGCCCCGAGGTGTCCTGGTTGGCGTTCAGACAGGTCTGCACGTTGGCGAAGTCGACGAACGGCGCAGGGATGAAGGAGCCCAGCCGGAACAGGGCGATGATCCCCAGCGTGAAGAAGATCTTCCGGCGGAGGTCCGGGGTGCGGAAGATCCGCGCGACGGCGCTAAACAAAAGTGCGTCCTGCTTTCCTGTAAGAGTCAGTCGGGTGACCGGAGCTTTCCGGCCACCCGACTGCGCTGCTTTACGGGCGGCTACTTGACGGAGCCACCAGCGGCGACGATCTTCGTCTCGGCAGAGCCGGAGACCTTGTCGACCGCAACGTTCAGCTTAACCGCAATGTCCCCGTTACCGAGAACCTTGACCTTCTCGTTCTTGCGAACGGCGCCCTTGGCGACGAGGTCGGCGATGGTGACATCGCCACCGGCCGGGTACAGCTCGGCCAGCTTCTCGAGGTTGACCACCTGGTACTCGACGCGGAACGGGTTCTTGAACCCGCGCAGCTTCGGCGAACGCATGTGGAACGGGAGCTGACCGCCCTGGAAGCCGGGGCGGACCTGGTAGCGGGCCTTGGTGCCCTTCGTGCCACGGCCCGCGGTCTTGCCCTTGGAACCCTCACCGCGTCCGACGCGGGTCTTGTCCTTCTTGGCGCCCGCGGCGGGACGGAGGTGGTGCACCTTGAGGACCTGCTCGCGGGGGGCCGCGACGTCCTTCTTGGCCGGGGCCTTCTTCGCCGAGGCGGAGACGGTCTCGTCCTTGGTGGAGGCGGCGGCCTTGTCGGCAGCGGCCTTCGCCGGAGCCTTCTTGGCCGGAGCCTTCTTCTCGGCGGCCGGCTTGGCGGCAGCCTTCTCGGCGGCCGGCTTCGCGGCAGCCTTGGTGGTGGTGCTCTTCTTGGCCGCCGGCTTCTCGGCAGCGGCCTCAGTGGTCGGCTTGTCGTCAGCCATTAGTCGATCTCCTCAACCTTCACCAGGTGAGCGACGGTGTTGACGTACCCGCGGTTCTGCGGGGTGTCCTCGCGGACGGTGACGTCACCGATTCGCTTCAGTCCCAGACTGCGCAGCGTGTCGCGCTGGTACTGCTTCTCGCTCACTTTCGACTTGATCTGCGTGATCTTCAGGCGCGCGGCCATCAGGCACCTACCTTCTCTGCCTTCTTGGCGGCAGCAGCGGCCTCAGCCGCCTCGGCCTCGGCACGCAGCAGGCGCGCGGGCGCGACCTGGTCGTAGTCGAGACCACGG
Source organism: Leifsonia sp. NPDC056824 (assembly GCF_042789575.1). Taxonomy (NCBI): domain Bacteria; kingdom Bacillati; phylum Actinomycetota; class Actinomycetes; order Micrococcales; family Microbacteriaceae; genus Leifsonia; species Leifsonia sp. NPDC056824. The sequence goes on from NZ_JBHUAV010000001.1 coordinate 337,501, forward strand.
CGAGCTGCGACGGCACGGGGCTCCTCGAGCTGCTTCAGCGCCTCGACGGTCGCGTGCACGATGTTGATCGTGTTGGACGAACCGAGCGACTTGCTCAGCACGTCGTGGATGCCGGCGCACTCCAGGACGGCGCGCACCGGGCCACCGGCGATAACACCGGTACCGGCGGCGGCCGGACGCAGGAGGACGACGCCGGCAGCGGCCTCACCCTGCACCGGGTGCGGGATGGTGACGCCGACGCGCGGGACGCGGAAGAAGTTCTTCTTCGCCTCCTCGACGCCCTTCGAGATCGCCAGCGGCACCTCGCGGGCCTTGCCGTAGCCGACGCCCACCAGGCCGTTGCCGTCTCCGACGACCACGAGAGCGGTGAAGCTGAAGCGACGACCACCCTTCACGACCTTGGAGACGCGGTTGATGGTGACGACGCGCTCCAGGAACTGGCTCTTGTCGGCGTCCCGGCTGCCGCGATCGCGGTTGGGGTTGCGCTCCCGGCCACCGCGGCGCGGCTCGCGCTCACGGTTGTTGTCGGTCGACGCAGCGGTCTCGACCGGCTGCGCGGTCTCCGTTACCTCAGCGGCCACGGTCTGCTCCTTGTTGTTCTCGTCGCTCACAGGTTCAGCCCACCTTCACGAGCGCCTTCGGCGACGGCCGCAACGCGACCGGCGTACTTGCTGCCGCCACGGTCGAAGACCACGGCCTCGACACCGGCGCTCTTCGCGCGCTCGGCGACGAGCTCGCCCACCTTGCGGGCCTTGGCGGTCTTGTCACCGTCGAAGCCGCGCAGGTCGGTCTCCATGGTCGACGCGGAAGCCAGCGTGTGGCCCTTGGCGTCGTCGATGACCTGCACGAAGACGTGGCGGGCCGAACGGGTGACGACCAGGCGAGGACGGACCTCGGTGCCCACGACCTTCTTGCGAAGTCGGGTGTGACGACGGCCGCGAGCGGCTGCCTTGCTCTTTCCTCTGGTACCCAGAGCCATGATTACTTACCAGCCTTTCCGGCCTTGCGACGAACGACCTCGCCGGCGTAACGCACACCCTTGCCCTTGTACGGCTCGGGCTTGCGGATCTTGCGGATGTTCGCAGCGACCTCGCCAACAGCCTGCTTGTCGATCCCGCTCACGGTCACCTTGTTGTTGCCCTCGACCGTGAAGGTGATGCCGGCCGGCGGCTCGACGTTGACCGGGTGCGAGAAGCCGAGCGCGAACTCGACGCCCGCGCCCTTCTGGGCCACGCGGTAACCGGTGCCGACGATCTCAAGGCCCTTGGAGTAGCCCTCGGTGACGCCGATGATGTTGTTGTTGATGAGCGTGCGGGTGAGGCCGTGGAGCGAGCGCGAAGAGCGCTCGTCGTCCGGACGGGTGACCAGGACCTGGCCCTCCTCCAGCTTTGCCTCGATGGGGCTCGCGACGACGAGCGAGAGCTCGCCCTTCGGGCCCTTGACGGTGACGGTCTGGCCGTCGATCTTCACATCGACCCCAGCGGGGATCTCGATGGGCAGTCTTCCGATACGCGACATGGCGGTGTCACCACACGTAGGCGAGGACTTCCCCACCCACGCCCTTCTTCTCAGCCTGGCGGTCCGTGAGGAGCCCCGAGGAGGTGGACAGGATGGCGACACCGAGGCCGCCGAGGACCTTGGGGAGCTCCGTCGACTTCGCGTAGACGCGGAGGCCGGGCTTGGAGACTCGCTTGATGCCGGCGATGGAACGCTCACGGTTCGGACCGAACTTGAGGTTGAGCGTCAGGGTCTGGCCGACACGGGCGTCGGTGACCTCCCAGCCGGAGATGTAGCCCTCGGAGGTGAGGATCTCGGCGATGTGGGACTTGAGCTTGGAGTGCGGCATCGACACGGTGTCGTGGTGCGCCGAGTTCGCGTTGCGCAGTCTGGTCAGCATGTCTGCGACCGGATCTGTCATCGTCATTGCGGTTTTCCTTTGTTCACCAGGTTTCGTACAGCCGTTACACGACTGACGACCTGTGGTGGAAGTGGGCCGGCCGGGTGGCCGGCCCACAAAGAGACAAGACTACTAGGTCTAGTTGCTCGCCTCGTTCGAACGGAACGGGAAGCCGAGCTGCTTGAGCAGCGCGCGGCCCTCGTCGTCGTTCTTGGCAGTGGTCACGACCGTGATGTCCATACCGCGGACACGGTCGATCCGGTCCTGGTTGATCTCGTGGAACATCGACTGCTCCGTGAGACCGAACGTGTAGTTGCCGTTGCCGTCGAACTGCTTTTCGCTCAGGCCGCGGAAGTCCCGGATACGGGGCAGCGCGAGCGAGAGCAGACGGTCGAGGAACTCCCACATGCGGTCGCCGCGCAGCGTGACGTGCGCGCCGATCGGCTGGCCCTCGCGCAGCTTGAACTGCGCGATGGACTTGCGGGCCTTGGTGACCTGCGGCTTCTGGCCGGTGATCAGGGTGAGGTCGTTGATCGCACCGTCGATCACCTTGCCGTCACGAGCAGCCTCGCCGACACCCATGTTGACCACGATCTTCACGAGACCGGGCACCTGGTGCACGTTCGTGAAGCCGAAGTCGCCCTTGAGCTGAGCGGAGATCTCGGTCTTGTACTTCTGCTTCAGGCGAGGCTGGATTTTGCCAGCACTCGTTGCAGTGTCCGTCATTACAGGTCCTTACCAGACTTCTTGGCGTAACGAACGCGGACCGTCTTGGTGACGCCGTCCTTCGTAACGGTCTCGTTGCGGAAGCCGACGCGGGTCGGCTTCTTGGTCTCGGGGTCGACGAGCGCCACGTTGGAGACGTGGATGGAAGCCTCGTGCGTCTCGATGCCGCCGGTCTTCGTGCCACGCTGCGTCTGACCGACGCGGACGTGCTTGGTCACGAAGTTGACGCCCTCGACGATCACGCGGTTCTTCTCCACGAGGACCTCGATGACACGACCCTGCTTGCCGCGGTCACCACCGCGGGCCTGCGAGCGGCCCGTGATGACCTGGACCAGGTCGCCCTTCTTGATGTTCGCCATGGTTACAGCACCTCCGGGGCCAGCGAGATGATCTTCATGAACTTCTTGTCGCGAAGCTCACGGCCGACCGGGCCGAAGATGCGGGTACCGCGGGGGTCACCGTCGTTCTTCAGGATCACGGCGGCGTTCTCGTCGAACTTGATGTAGGAGCCGTCCGGGCGGCGGGTGTTCTTCCGCACGCGCACGACGACGGCCTTGACGACATCGCCCTTCTTGACGTTGCCGCCGGGGATCGCGTCCTTGACCGTGGCGACGATGACGTCACCCAGGCCGGCGTAACGACGGCTGGAACCGCCGAGGACACGGATGGCGAGAAGCTCCTTGGCGCCGGTGTTGTCGGCGACCTTGAGTCGGGATTCCTGCTGAATCACTTGGCCTTCTCCAGAATCTCAACCAGGCGCCACCGTTTGGAGGCGCTCAGCGGACGGGTCTCGTTGATGAGAACGAGGTCGCCGATGCCGGCGGTGTTGTTCTCGTCGTGCGCCTTCACCTTGGAGGTGCGGCGGATGACCTTGCCGTACAGGGGGTGCTTCACGCGGTCCTCGACCTCGACGACGATGGTCTTGTCCATCTTGTCGCTGACGACGTACCCGCGACGGGCCTTGCGGTAACCACGGACGAGGGCCTCGTCGGCCGCCGACTCCGCGGCCGCAGCCTTGGTGGTCTCAGCCATTACTTGGCCTCCTCAGTCTCGGTCTCGGCGACCTCGGGGGCCTCAGCGGCCTCCTTCTTCGCCTTGCTCTTCTTCTCTGCCTTGGCGGGCGTCACGTCGGCCGGGGCCGGGGTCGCCCGGATCCCGAGCTCGCGCTCGCGGATCACGGTGTAGATACGAGCGATGTCGCGCTTGACCGCACGCAGGCGGCCGTGGCTCTCGAGCTGACCGGTGGCCGACTGGAAGCGCAGGTTGAACAGCTCTTCCTTGGCCTTCTTCAGCTCGTCGATCAGACGCTCGTCTTCAAAGGTGTCGAGCTCGCTGGGAGCGAGCTCCTTGGTGCCGATCGCCATTACGCGTCGCCCTCCTCGCGCTTGATGATGCGTGCCTTGAGGGGCAGCTTGTGGATTGCACGGGTCATTGCCTCACGAGCGAGTTCCTCGGAGACGCCGGAGACCTCGAAGAGGACCCGACCCGGCTTGACGTTCGCGACCCACCACTCGGGAGAACCCTTACCGGAACCCATTCGGGTCTCGGCCGGCTTCTTCGTGAGCGGACGGTCCGGGTAGATGTTGATCCACACCTTGCCGCCACGCTTGATGTGACGCGTCATGGCGATACGAGCGGACTCGATCTGACGGTTGGTCACGTAAGCGGGGGTCAGGGCCTGGATGCCGTACTCGCCGAAGGAGACCTTCGTGCCACCGGTCGCCTGGCCGCTACGGCCGGGGTGGTGCTGCTTGCGGTGCTTGACTCTGCGTGGGATCAACATGGTTATGCCTCAACTCCTGCTGCGGCCGGCGCGGTCTCGACGGCGGGGGCGTTGCCCCGGCCACCGCCGCGACGCGGACCACGGTCACGGTCGTTGCGCTCGCGCGACGGCTTCTGGTTGGCCTGCTCGCGGGCAAGCTCCTTGTTCGTGATGTCGCCCTTGTAGATCCACACCTTGACACCGATGCGACCGAAGGTGGTCTTGGCCTCGTAGAAGCCGTAGTCGATGTTGGCGCGGAGCGTGTGCAGCGGCACACGACCCTCGCGGTAGAACTCCGAGCGGGACATCTCGGCGCCGCCGAGGCGGCCCGACACCTGGATGCGGACACCCTTGGCGCCGGCGCGCTGAGCGCCCTGCAGGCCCTTGCGCATCGCGCGGCGGAAGGCCACGCGGGCGGCGAGCTGCTCGGCGATGCCCTGGGCGACGAGCTGAGCGTCGGCCTCGGGGTTCTTGACCTCGAGGATGTTCAGCTGGATCTGCTTGCCCGAGAGCTTCTCGAGGTCGGCGCGGATGCGCTCGGCCTCGGCGCCACGACGACCGATCACGATGCCCGGACGGGCGGTGTGGATGTCGACGCGGACGCGGTCGCGGGTGCGCTCGATCTCGATGCGGGACACGCCCGCGCGGTCGAGCGAGGTCTTCAGCAGCGTGCGGATCTTGACGTCCTCAGCGAGGTAGTCGCTGTAACGCTGACCCTTCTTCGTGCTGTCGGAGAACCAGCGCGACACATGGTCGGTCGTGATCCCCAGACGGAAGCCGTACGGGTTGACTTTCTGGCCCATTACTTGCTCGCCTTCTTCGTAGCGTTCGCAACCTCAGCCTCGTCCGGCGTCGCGAGGACGATCGTGATGTGGCTGGTGCGCTTGTTGATCCGGAAGGCCCGACCCTGTGCGCGCGGCTGGAACCGCTTGAGCGTGGTGCCCTCGTCCACGAAGGCCTTGCTCACGTACAGGTCCTGCTCGTCCAGGTAGGTGTTGCTCTGGTCGGCCTTGACGCGCGCATTGGCGATCGCCGAGGCGACGAGCTTGTAGACCGGCTCGCTCGCGCTCTGCGGGGCGAACTTCAGGATGGCCAGGGCCTCCTGGGCCTGCTTGCCGCGGATCAGGTTGACGACGCGGCGGGCCTTCATGGGGGTGACGCGGATGTGACGCACGCGTGCGATCGACTCCACCATTTCTCTCCTCCTTACGCCACCGCGTTAGCGGCGGCGACCCTTCTTGTCGTCCTTCACGTGACCACGGAAGGTGCGGGTGGGCGCGAACTCGCCCAGCTTGTGACCGACCATGGTCTCGGTGACGAACACCGGGATGTGCTTGCGACCGTCGTGCACCGCGATGGTGTGACCCAGCATGGCCGGGACGATCATCGAGCGGCGCGACCAGGTCTTGATCACGTTCTTGCTGTTGGCCTCGTTAGCGGCGACCACCTTGCGAAACAGGTGCTCGTCGACGAAGGGGCCCTTCTTGAGACTGCGTGGCATCTTCTCGAACTCCTACTTACGCTTCTTGCCGGCGTTACGACGGCGGACGATGAGCTTGTCGCTTTCCTTGTTGGGGTGGCGCGTGCGGCCTTCCTTCTGACCCCACGGGCTGACCGGGTGGCGACCACCGGAGGTCTTGCCCTCACCACCACCGTGCGGGTGGTCGATCGGGTTCATGGCGACACCGCGGACGGTCGGGCGGACGCCCTTCCAGCGCATGCGGCCGGCCTTGCCCCAGTTGATGTTCGACTGCTCGGCGTTGCCGACCTCGCCGATCGTCGCGCGGCAGCGGACGTCGACGTTGCGGACCTCGCCCGAGGGCAGGCGCAGCTGGGCGTAGGGGCCGTCCTTCGCGACGAGACGCACCGAGGCACCGGCGGAGCGGGCCATCTTGGCGCCCCCACCCGGCTTCAGCTCGATGGCGTGCACGACGGTACCGGTCGGGATGTTGCGCAGCGGCAGGTTGTTGCCCGGCTTGATGTCCGAGCCGGCGCCCGACTCGACCACGTCGCCCTGCTTCAGCCCGGCCGGAGCCAGGATGTAGCGCTTGGTGCCGTCCACGAAGTGGAGCAGCGCGATGCGCGCGGTGCGGTTGGGGTCGTACTCGATGTGCGCGACCTTGGCGTTGACGCCGTCCTTGTCGTTGCGACGGAAGTCGATCACGCGGTACTGGCGCTTGTGGCCACCACCGATGTGACGGGTCGTGATGCGGCCCTGGTTGTTGCGGCCACCGGTCTTCGACAGCGGACGGAGAAGGGACTTCTCCGGCGTCGAGCGGGTGATCTCGGCGAAGTCGGCGACCGAGGAGCCGCGACGACCGGGGGTCGTGGGCTTGTAATTACGAATAGCCATGTCTGTCTTCCTCTAGTCCTTCGCTTAGCCGACGGCCGTGAAGATGTCGATGGAACCGGACTTCAGCGTGACGATGGCACGCTTGGTGTCCTTGCGCTTGCCGGTGCCGAACTTGGTGCGGCGGGTCTTGCCCTGACGGTTCAGGGTGTTGATCGACGCGACCTCGACCTTGAAGATCGACTCGATGGCGAGCTTGATCTCGGTCTTGTTCGAACGCGGGTCGACGACGAAGGTGTACTTGCCCTCGTCGATCAGGCCGTAGCTCTTCTCGGAGACGACCGGGGCGATGATGATGTCGCGCGGGTCCTTGTTGACGGCGGCCATTACGCGTTCACCTCTTCCTTCTTGGTCTTGGACGAGATGAAGCCCTCGAGCGCGGCCTGCGAGAAGACGATGTCGTCGCTCACCAGGACGTCGTAGGCGTTCAGCTGGTCGTAGGTCAGCACATGCACGGACGGGACGTTGCGCACGCTCTTGAAAGCGAGCTCGTCGTCGCGCTCCAGCACCACGAGGACGTGGCGGGAGGTCGCGACGCCGTTGAGCAGCTCCACGACGGCCTTGGTCGAGGGGACCTCGCCGGTCGTGAACGCCTGCACGGCATGGATGCGGCTGCCGCGGGCGCGGTCCGAGAGGGCGCCGAGCAGAGCAGCGGCGATCATCTTCTTCGGGGTGCGCTGCGAGTAGTCGCGCGGGTTCGGTCCGTGGACGACGCCACCGCCGGTCATCTGAGGAGCGCGGATCGAGCCCTGACGAGCGCGACCGGTGCCCTTCTGCTTGAACGGCTTGCGGCCGGCGCCGGAGACCTCGCCACGACCCTTGGTCTTGTGGGTGCCCTGGCGCGCCGCGGCGAGCTGAGCGGTCACGACCTGGTGGATCAGCGGGATGTTGGTCTGGACGTCGAACAGGGAGTCCGGAAGCTCGATGGAGCCGGCCTTCTTGCCCTTGAGGTCGACGACGTCAATCGAGGTAGCCATCTACTTAGGCCCCCTTCACTGCGTTGCGGACGAAAACGATGCGGCCACGAGCGCCGGGGACGGCGCCCTTGACGAGCAGCAGGCCCTTCTCGGCGTCGACGGCCTGGACCTTGAGGTTCAGGACGGTCACGCGCTCGCCACCCATGCGACCGGCCATGCGCATGCCCTTGAAGACACGGCTCGGGGTCGAGGAGGCGCCGATGGAGCCCGGCTTGCGGTGGTTGCGGTGCGCACCGTGCGAGGCGGAGACGCCCTTGAAGTTGTGGCGCTTCATGACACCGGCGAAGCCCTTGCCCTTGGAGGTGCCGACGACGTCGACCAGCTGGCCGGCTTCGAAGGTGGCGTCCACGGTGAGCTCCTGGCCGGCCGAGTACTCGGCGGCGTCAGCGGTGCGGACCTCGGTGAGGTGGCGGCGCGGCGTGACGCCCGCCTTGTCGAAGTGGCCGGCGGCCGGCTTGTTGACCTTGCGCGGGTCGATCTGGCCGTACGCGATCTGGACGGCGTTGTAGCCGTCGACCTCGGGGGTGCGGACCTGGGTCACGACGTTCGGCGTGATCTCGATGACAGTCACCGGGATGAGCTTGTTGTTCTCGTCCCAGACCTGGGTCATGCCGAGCTTCTTGCCCAGGAGGCCCTTGGAGGTCTTGGTGTCGATGTTGGACATAGCGGCACTCCCCCTTAGAGCTTGATCTCGATGTTGACGTCGGCGGGCAGGTCGAGACGCATGAGCGAGTCGACGGCCTTCGGCGTCGGGTCGATGATGTCGATCAGCCGCTTGTGCGTGCGCATCTCGAAGTGCTCGCGGCTGTCCTTGTACTTGTGGGGCGAACGGATGACGCACACCACGTTCTTCTCGGTGGGAAGCGGCACCGGGCCGACGACGGTTGCGCCTGCACGGGTCACCGTGTCGACGATCTTGCGCGCCGAGGTGTCGATGACCTCGTGGTCATACGACTTAAGCCGAATGCGGATCTTCTGTCCCGCCATGTCTGACTCTCTCTCTTGTTATGGCGTCGTACGAGACGGCTCTTACGAACCGCGCTCGCATTGGACGCAGTGCGACGTACGCGTGGGAAACGCCACTATTCTTCTGTCAACTCACGCACGCCTCGAGGCACAGAGAAATCCCTGCTTTTCGAAGATGTCGATTGTGAGCATGTCCTGCTACCTGCGGCCTAACCCCTCGACCGCCGATCCGAAGACTCTCGCGGTGGGCTATGCACTGCCTGGCAGTGATCCGTTCGGAGCGCACGTCAGCGCGCTCGTTCCGAAATGTTGAACCAGACAAGTTTGCCAGATCCGGAGCGATGCTGCAACCCGGGCGTGTCGCGGGTGGTCGGCAGCGGTCTGAACTTCCTCCACAGCCGCGCCAGAACGCCGTGTTCTCCCCAGATTTCCGCCGTCCCGCCCGTCGCCGGCCGGCCCTCGCCAGGCTGGACCCATGACAGCACTCCACGACACCACCAGCACCCCCACCCGGCTCCACCGGCTGCACCTGCGCGCGGTCGAGCCCGGGCGCCACGCGACCCTCCGGCAGGTCGGCAGGAGGCGGTCGCGGAGGGAGCAGCTCGAGCGGCTGCACCTGTTCGCCGCGATGCGGGCGAGGCCTCCTGTGTTCGCGTACTGGTCGGCGGCGATCATTCACGGGCTCCCCTTGCTCAACGTTCCCCCCGCGACCATTCATATCGTCGCCGCAGGACCCGCTGAGAGCGCCGCTCACGGGATCGTGACGCATCGAGGGACGGCCGGGGCGGCGCCCGTGCACGCACACGGGCTCAACGCGACGTCGGTCGCCGAGACGGTGGCGGCGCTGGCAGGGCGGACGTCGTTCGTCGAGGGCGTGGTGCTCGCCGACCACGCCTTGCATGCGGGCGCGTTCGGGGATCGGGTCCCGCTCGCGACCTGTGCCGAGCTGGTCGACGCCGCCGGAGCGCTGACCGATCCGGAGGAGCGGCGGCGCGCACTCGCAGTCGCGTGGTTTGCGGACGGGCGTGCCGAGTCGCCGCTCGAGTCGGTCAGCCGGGCGACTATGGCGCTGGCCGGGGCTCCCCCACCCGAGTTGCAGCTCCGCGTGCAGGACCTGTTCGGTGTGATCGCCCGGCTCGACTTCTGCTGGCCCGGGCTCGGGATCGCCGGCGAGGCGGACGGGGCGGAGAAGCTGCAGCATCCGGCGTTCCGACGATTCACCGAGGTGCGGGAGGAGCTCGCGGCGCGAGCGGAGCGCGAGAGACGGATCGAGTCCGCCGGGCTCCGGGTCATCCGCTGGCGCTGGGCCACGGGACGGCGCGTCGATCTGATGCGGGAGTTCCTGATCCGGGAGGGCGTCCCGCTCGATCCGCGGGGCCGGCTGGCTGAGCTGGGGCTGGACCCGGGATCTGGCCCGTCCCCGTGACGCGGAAAACGGGACCGGCGTTCGCCGGTCCCGCTCCGAACGGCGCCTCGCGCCGCCGCTCTCGTGGTTCCAAGACCGCCTAGACGGTGTCCGAACTCTTCGTCCGTGCTCCGGTCAGCGGCTTGGTCTGGTTTGCGAGGTCCATGCTCACCATAGGCACTCTCCCTTCGTCGACGGACCCGTTCGGTTGAAACGGTGCCCTCATTCTGCGCCCGACCCGGCGAGAGGTAAACCCCTGGCGAACTCAGGCACAGGAACGGGTGCGTCGCGATCGCACGAGGAGACCGAGACAGAGCGCCGCCGCACCGGCTACGCCGGCGCCGATCGCCAGCGACGCCAGCGGGACGATCTCGACGGTGGCGCCGGTACCGGCGAGAGTGCGCGAGCGCTCCGACACGGACACCGGCCCGGGCGGGAAGACCGGAACAGTGCGGCCGGTGATGGCCGGCACGGGCCGGGTCACGACATCCAACGTGACGGTGGCCGGCGTGCTCGTCCTGCCCTCGATGGTGGCGGTGTAGACGAACGAGTCGGCTCCGGCATGTGCCGGGTCGCTCCGGTAGCTGCGTTGCGCACCCTCGCCGCTGAGGATGCCGTGGGTCGGCTCCGCCACGACGTCGATCCGCACGGACCCCTCGTCCGGGACGGAACCATCCGCTGCGGAGGCGACCAGGCGTATCGGCGTGTCCTCCCCCGCGAACGCGGTGTAATGCACGTCGCTCACGGTCGGAAGGAGCGCGGCGTCCTCGACCACCTCGATGTCCACCCGGTACGGGCCCGACGTGGAGTGACCGTCGCTGACCGTGTACTCGAACGCATCCGCCCCGGCGAAACCCGCTTCGGGGCTGTACACGCCGCCGGAGCCGCTCGACCGGAACGTGCCATGGGCCGGCTCGGAGACGATCGCGTACGTCAGCTCGTCGCCGTCCGGGTCCGTGCCGGGGAACTCCACCGCAGCCGACGACCCCGCCGCCAGGGTGAACGCGATATCGGCGGCCGCCGGCGGAGCGTTCGACACGACGCCGCCCGCGGCCAGGAGCACCACCGAGTCGAGGAACGCGTCCGAGACATCCGCGATGACGAGCTTGACGTGATTCTGCTCGTGCGCCGCCACCGGAGCGACGCAGCGCAGCGGAACGGTGAAGCCGTTGAGCGCCGTGTCGACCGAACCGGCCGTGTTGTCCACGAACAGCTCCGCGTAGCTGAGCGCGTTCACCGTGTCGACACTGACCGGAGCCTCTCCGATCACGGCGCAGTTCGTGCCGTTGACGAAGAAGCCGAACACGTCGTTGTAGCCCTTGCCGACCCACTTGTTGTACTCGGCCGACCCGAACACGTAGTCGATGGAGAGTGAGGTCGAGGTCGGTACGACGTCGAATTCCAGGATGGCCGCGTCCCGAGTCTGGGCACCCGCCAATGCGGTGGCGTCCTCGTCGCCCGGGGTGTCCAGGCGCGTCGACAGGCTGCCCCCGTGAGGACCGGGGATCCCTGCCACCCGACCGGTGCTGAGCGCGACGCCCGACGTGAGACCGAGCGCGCCCATCCCGTCGAAGGAGCCGATCGCCCGAGGGTCACCGGTGAACCGGATGTCCGAGGTGGTGACACCCTCACCGACAAGCTGCGCGACGAAGGACTCAACAGAGGCCGTCGTCCCGTCCGTCACCGTTTGCGCGGGGTCGCCGAGCGCCGCCGGCCCGGCGAGTGTGAGCGGCGCCGCGACGAGGGCGAGACCTCCGATGGCGGCGACGAGACGGGTGGGAAAGGAGCGAGAGCGGGCGCGGGAACGAATCGAGGGCATGCGTGATTACCTTAGGTGTTAGATGCGACCACCAATATTTATCACACCTCTACCTCCACGCCAAACGATGAAGATGACGGCGACGGACCATGCGCTTACGCGCTGCGTCGGTCAACCAGGCGGCGGAGGGCCGGTCCGAGCTCGTCGAACCGGTTTGCCACGTATTGTTCGAGCCTTCGAGCGCTACCCTCACGGGGTATCGCGTTGCTTTCAGCACCCGACTGTACGAATGCGGCAGCAAGACTGTCCACGAGCCCGCACTTCTGCGTGTCCTCCACGATCACAAGCTGGTCTCCCACCGCGGGCACGATCTCGGCGATCGCGGGCGACGCCTGGGTTATGACCGGTTTCCCGCACGCCAATCCTTGCCACACCTTGTTCGCGAGTACAGTCTGTGCCTTCCGGGAGGTTCCGAACACGCCGAGCACGACGTCGTGTCCTGCGATCAGGTCGCCGAGCTCGGATTCGGGGACGGGACCGCGGAAGTCGCAGAGCGCTTCGACGCCGAGCAGTCGGGCCTCCTTCTCGATCGACGGACGGAGCGCGCCATCGCCGACGAGCGTGAGTCGGATCGGTGTGTCCTCGACTGCGCGGCCGAGCGCTTCGAGCACCACCGGAAGCCCGTGCAGCGGGGCATAGTTCCCGTAGTAGAGAAGGCGGAGAGTGCCGGACGGTTCGGGCGACGCTGCGGGTACCGCCCAGGTCGGGGCGCCAACAGGAAGAGCCATCGCCCGCACGCCCGGATGCGCTTCCTCGATCGCGGCAGCGCGGACGTCGGTGTCGATGAGCACGAGGTCCGCCAGACGGTAGGCGATCGTGTCGGCGAACCGCAGCAGCCGCGCCTTGAGCGAGCGTGGACGAGCACGACCCCAATCCTCGACCTCGGTCTCGTACTTTCCCACGAACGCATCGACGACGAAGGCTCCTCGATTCAGGCGAGCCACCAACCAGTAAAGCGGGGCGAACCCGTTCGAGAACTCGGAGAGGATGTACACGTCACGACGATTCACCCTCGTGAACGCGCGCCAGACATCCTGCAGGAGACGTCGTGGTCTCGATCTGTTGTCGCCGCGACGGGTGAGGTCGACCTCCACGTCGCCGAGGCCGGTCAAGTGTGCACGCACTCGAGCATTGCGCGGATAGTTCTCGTCCCAGACCCGGCAGTATGCGACCCTCACGATTGCGCCCCCTGTTGGTGTGAGCGGCGGCGGTTCAAGGAGGCGATTCGCCGAAGGGAAACGCGGACGCAACGCGCCACGCTCACGCCGAAGTAGGCGAGCGCGTACGGCCCTGGTCTTCCATGCCGTATGGCCGCCGCCATGCACCTGACGAGACCTCCCAGATCCCCCGCCCGCGCGGCCCGGTCGGTGGGTGCTGTGAGGAAGAAGTCGCCGCGAATCCTTGCCGAGAGAGCCGGGAGGTACCGCCGTCCCCACTCGATGCTTCCGCGCCAGTTCGGTGCTGTCGTGAGCGAATCCGCCATGCCGACCGGCCGGAACGACAGGGGCTCGTACTGACACGCCATCGGTGTCCCCTGCCGTTGCACAAGTCGAAGGAGCCACTCCCAGTCCTGATGCAGCCGCACTGCCGGGTCCCACGGCTCCCGGCGAGCAAGCGCAGTCGGAAACACCAGCGTGGAGGATTGGAACTGAGGCGAGGCCGAGTGGAGCGCGGAACGTTGCAGCAGATACGCCGGGATGTCCGGGATCGGGCTGCGGCCCGGGTCCGTCGTCGGAACGACGCGGCGCGCACCCGTTTCGGCGTCGATCTCGGTGATCGCACAGCTCACCAGCCAGTTGTCGTCTGCACCACGGCCGAAAAGCGCCCGAGCGAACTCGAGCTGCGAGGCAAGCTTGTCGGGAGACCAGAGGTCGTCATCGTCGAGCAACGCCAGCACGGGGTGACGCGCAGCCGCGATGCCGGCTCGTCGAGCTCCGTTGCCTCGGTCTTCGGGCGACGACCGGATGACGCGGACTCGACGGTCCGCGAAAGTCGGAGCGTCGCCTGTTCCGTTCATGACGACCACGACTTCGACCTCGACATCACGCTGATCGAGCGCTGTCCGCACTGCTGCCTTCAGACTGTCGCGATCGCCCGTTGTGGGGATGACGACCGAGACCTTCGCGCTGTTCACGCTCGATCGAGCCCGGTCGGGCATCATCGCCCCCTGACTGATCGAGCCAGGCCGTGAACGGACAAGGCCAGGCGAAGTGCAGGCGCGTAGAACGGGCCGCTGTGAGAGATCAGTCGGGCATGCAGTACTGCCTTCCGGTCGATTCGTGCGATTCTCGATAGATCGAAGGTCGCGATCTCGGCCCGGGCAAGGCGAGTACCCAGTCGCACCGTGGCCGGACTCGCGCGGAAACGCACCGGGGTGAAAGCCACGGCAATCGCGTGGAACCAGAGCTGGAAGTACTCGATCAGTATCGGGTCGAAGCCCTCGTCACGGGCAACCCGAACCAGGCTGTCCCGCGCGATCGCATACCGGTCGAGTGCTGGATTCCTGGTACGGCTGAGCGACGCCTCGCGGTTCAGATACGTGTAGACCGTCTCGGATACAGTCACCACCGTGGCGCTCCGCGACAGAGCGGTCACCGTGCCGACGAAATCCTCCTGCGGACTGTTCGCGGGGAAGACGTCGCCGGCCAGAGCCGATACGCGGATCAACTTGCTCCAGAGGAAACCCTGGATCTCCCCACGGAGCATCAGGTCGAGGGCGCCCTTTCTGTCGAGGACGGTGGAGCGTGGAACGCCGTCGATGCGCCGGCCCTGTTGCGCGGCCGGCCGTCGATAGTCGGCGCATCCGATCACCATGTCGGCGTCGTGCGCCAGCGCGGCGGCGGCCAGGGTTGTCAGTGCGTGCGGCGGCCAGCTGTCGTCTGCGTCGATGAACCAGGCATAGGGACGCTCAGCCGACCGGAGACCCAGATTGCGGCTCTCGGCGAGCCCCTGATTCTGCGGGGCCCGAACGACGACCACCTCCGGCTTCCCGTCGGCCCACGCCGACAACAGGGAAGGGGTGTCGTCGGTGGAGCCGTCATCGACGAGAACGAGCTGAGCGCATCCGAGAAAGCTCGCCTCCACGTTGCTGAAGAATCCGGGCAGATAGCGCTCTTCGTTGTAGAAGCACGCGATCACGCTGACGGGGAGCTGTTCGTCGGGCTCGGGCAATTGGTCATTCCTCGGGATCGGCGCGACTGCGCAAACGTCACCGAACTGACGCCGGCAGCGCCCGAGTATTCCACGTTGCCGAAGCCGGTCATTCGATCGAGCCCGGGACACCGCGGAGCGAGCCCCATCGTCACGCCCGCGATTTCACCCGGTCGAACCCGCGCCCGACCCAAACGACGAAGGGCCGGACCCTCACGGGTCCGGCCCTCTGCCGAAATACCTGCCCGGTGGACCGGGCGGGGACTTACTTGTTGATCTTGGTCACCGTACCGGCGCCAACGGTGCGGCCACCCTCACGGATGGCGAAGCCGAGGCCCTCCTCCATGGCGATCGGCTGGATCAGCTCGACCGACATGTCGGTGGTGTCGCCGGGCATGACCATCTCGGTGCCCTCGGGCAGCGAGATGACGCCGGTGACGTCGGTGGTACGGAAGTAGAACTGCGGGCGGTAGTTCGTGTAGAAGGGGTTGTGACGGCCACCCTCCTCCTTCGAGAGGATGTAGGCAGTGCCCTCGAAGTTGGTGTGCGGCGTGACCGAACCCGGCTTCACGACGACCTGGCCGCGCTCCACGTCCTCGCGCTTGGTGCCGCGGAGGAGCAGACCACAGTTCTCGCCGGCCCAGGCCTCGTCGAGCTGCTTGTGGAACATCTCGATACCCGTGACCGTGGTCTTCTGCGTCGGGCGGATGCCGACGATCTCGACCTCGGAGTTGATGGCGAGGGTGCCACGCTCGGCGCGACCGGTGACGACGGTTCCACGACCGGTGATCGTGAAGACGTCCTCGATCGGCATCAGGAACGGCTTGTCCTTGTCGCGCACCGGGTCCGGGATGGACTCGTCGACGGCGTCCATGAGGTCGAGGACCGACTGGACCCACTTCTCGTCGCCCTCGAGAGCCTTGAGGCCCGAGACGCGCACGACCGGGGCGTTGTCGCCGTCGAAGTCCTGGCTGGAGAGCAGCTCGCGGACCTCGAGCTCGACGAGCTCCAGGATCTCCTCGTCGTCGACCATGTCGGACTTGTTCAGCGCGACGAGCAGGTACGGAACGCCGACCTGCTTGGCCAGCAGAACGTGCTCGCGGGTCTGAGCCATCGGGCCGTCGGTGGCGGCGACCACGAGGATCGCGCCGTCCATCTGAGCCGCACCGGTGATCATGTTCTTGATGTAGTCGGCGTGACCCGGGGCGTCGACGTGCGCGTAGTGACGCTTCGGGGTCTCGTACTCGACGTGCGAGATGTTGATCGTGATACCACGCTGACGCTCTTCCGGAGCCGAGTCGATCGACGCGAAGTCGCGCTGCACGTTGGTCGCCGACGGGTACTTGTCAGCAAGCACCTTGGAGATCGCCGCGGTGAGCGTCGTCTTGCCGTGGTCGACGTGACCGATGGTTCCGATGTTCACGTGCGGCTTAGTCCGCTCGAACTTGGCCTTAGCCACTGTGGTCCTCCTCAGGACTCTCGTGCAGACACCCCGGTCGACGGATTTCGACCGGAAGGCCTACGGGATTGGTTTCTTATGTTACGGGATGTTGCCTGAGAGCAGTGACCGAGGTCACTCGCCCTTGCTCTTCTGGACGATCTCGTCGGCCACAGCCTTCGGGACCTCCGCGTAGCTGTCGAACTGCATCGAGTACACCGCGCGGCCCGAGGTCTTGGACCTCAGGTCGCCGATGTAGCCGAACATCTCGGACAGCGGGACGTTGGCGCGGACGACCTTGACGCCGCTCGCGTCCTCCATGGACTGGATCTGTCCACGGCGGGAGTTGAGGTCGCCGATGACGTCGCCCATGTACTCCTCCGGCGTACGCACCTCGACCGCCATGAGCGGCTCGAGGAGCACCGGGTTCGCCTTGCGCGCAGCCTCCTTGTAGGCCATCGAGCCGGCGATCTTGAACGCCATCTCCGAGGAGTCGACGTCGTGCGAGGCACCGTCGACGAGGATCGCCTTGACACCCACCGTCGGGAAGCCGGCGAGCACGCCGACCTGCATCGCGTCCTGGATGCCCGCGTCGACCGAGGGGATGTACTCGCGCGGGACGCGACCACCGGTGACGGCGTTCACGAACTCGTACGAGGTCTCCGGGGTCACCTCGAGCGGCTCCAGGGTGATCTGCACCTTAGCGAACTGACCGGAACCACCGGTCTGCTTCTTGTGGGTGTAGTCGTACTTCTCCACCGTGCGGCGGAGGGTCTCGCGGTAGGCCACCTGCGGCTTGCCGACGTTGGCCTCGACGTTGAACTCGCGCTTCATGCGGTCCACGAGGATGTCGAGGTGCAGCTCGCCCATGCCCTTGATGACCGTCTGACCGGTCTCCTGGTTCTGCTCGGTGCGGAACGTCGGGTCCTCTTCGGCGAGCTTCTGGATGGCCGTGCCGAGCTTCTCCTGGTCGGCCTTGGTCTTCGGCTCGATGGCGACCTCGATCACGGGCTCCGGGAAGGTCATCGACTCGAGCACGACCTGGTGGTCCGGGTCGCTCAGGGTGTCACCGGTGGTGGTGTCCTTGAGGCCGATCACCGCGTAGATGTTGCCGGCGGTGACGAAGTCGACCGGGTTCTCCTTGTTGGCGTGCATCTGGAAAATCTTGCCGATGCGCTCCTTCTTGCCCTTGGTCGAGTTCACGACACCGGCTCCGGAGTCGACACGGCCCGAGTACACGCGGACGTAGGTCAGGCGACCGAAGAACGGGTGCACGGCGACCTTGAACGCGAGCGCCGAGAACGGCTCGGTGGCGTCGGCGTGGCGCAGGATGACCTGCTCCTCGTCGCGCGGGTTGTGCGCCTCGATGGCGGGCACGTCGAGCGGCGACGGGAGGTAGTCGATCACGGCGTCGAGCATCGGCTGCACACCGCGGTTCTTGAACGCGGAGCCGCAGAGGACCGGGTAGATCTCGTTGTTGACCGTGAGCTTGCGGATGGCGGCCTTGATCTCCGGGATGGTGATCTCTTCGCCGGCGAAGAACTTCTCGAGGAGCGCGTCGTCGGTCTCGGCGACGGTCTCGAGGAGGCGGTTGCGGTACTCCTCGGCCTTCTCCTGAAGGTCGGCGGGGATCTCCTGGACCTCGTACTTGGCGCCCATGGTCACGTCACCCTTGGCGTCGCCGGGCCAGACCAGTGCACGCATCTCGACCAGGTCGACGACGCCGACGAAGTCGGACTCGGAGCCGATCGGGAGCTGCATCACCAGCGGCTTCGCGCCGAGGCGGGAGACGATGGTGTCGACGGTGAAGTAGAAGTCGGCGCCCAGCTTGTCCATCTTGTTGACGAAGCAGATGCGCGGGACGACGTACTTGTCGGCCTGACGCCACACGGTCTCCGACTGGGGCTCGACGCCCTCCTTCGCGTCGAAGACGGCAACGGCACCGTCGAGCACGCGGAGCGAGCGCTCCACCTCGACCGTGAAGTCGACGTGACCCGGGGTGTCGATGATGTTGATCTGGTTCTTGTTCCAGAAGCAGGTGACCGCGGCGGACGTGATGGTGATGCCGCGCTCCTTCTCCTGCTCCATCCAGTCGGTGGTCGAGGCGCCGTCGTGCGTCTCACCGATCTTGTGGTTGACGCCCGTGTAGAACAGGATGCGCTCGGTCGTGGTGGTCTTGCCGGCATCGATGTGGGCCATGATGCCGATGTTGCGGACCTTGTTGAGGTCGGTGAGCACGTCCTGTGCCACAGGGATTCCTCCGAAAAGTAGAAAGTGGAAGGGGTGCCGCCCGGGCGCGGCACTCCTACGAGTGCAACGCCCGGACGACGAAAATGTTTACCAGCGGTAGTGCGCGAAGGCCTTGTTCGACTCGGCCATCTTGTGCGTGTCCTCGCGGCGCTTGACAGCGGCGCCCAGACCGTTGGACGCGTCGAGGATCTCGTTGGTGAGACGCTCGGTCATCGTCTTCTCGCGACGGCCCTTGGCGTAGCTGGTGAGCCAGCGCAGCGCGAGGGTGTTCGCACGGTGCGGCTTGACCTCGACCGGCACCTGGTAGGTCGAGCCACCGACGCGTCGGCTGCGGACCTCGAGGGTCGGGCGGATGTTGTCGAGAGCCTTCTTGAGGGTGACGACCGCGTCCTGGCCGGACTTGGTCGAGACGCCCTCGAGCGCGTCGTAGACGATGCGCTCGGCGAGGCCCTTCTTGCCGTCGAGGAGGATCTTGTTGACGAGCTGGCTGACGATCGGCGCGCCGTACACCGGGTCGGCGACGACGGGGCGCTTCGGAGCGGGACCCTTGCGAGGCATTACTTCTTCTCCATCTTCGCGCCGTAGCGGCTGCGAGCCTGCTTGCGGTTCTTGACGGCCTGGGTGTCGAGCGCGCCGCGGACGATCTTGTAGCGGACGCCGGGCAGGTCCTTCACACGGCCGCCGCGGACGAGCACCATCGAGTGCTCCTGCAGGTTGTGGCCCTCACCGGGGATGTACGCGGTGACCTCGGTCCCGTTCGAGAGCTTGACACGCGCGACCTTGCGGAGCGCCGAGTTCGGCTTCTTGGGGGTGGTGGTGTAGACACGGGTGCACACGCCGCGCTGCTGGGGGTTGGACTTCAGGGCGGGAGCCTTGGTCTTGGTGACCTTCGGCGACCGGCCCTTCCGAACCAACTGCTGAATGGTTGGCACTGAACTTCTCCTTATATGGACTGCACGGTGACAGTTGTCGCTTTTTCCCCGCACCCCGAGCGACCCGCTTCGCAGGCGATCGAGGAGTTGGGGAGTATCGGACCGATGGCCGATATGCCGTGGGGGCGGTGATTCCGTGCGGTCTCTCCGCCCATCGGATGAGTACGTGCCGGCCCGCTCGGTGTCGGCTCTCGCGAGCACACAACAAGCGCGCGTCAGAGCGCACACCCGATAAATACTATCGTCCGCGCGGTGGGCGGTCAAATGAAGGAGGGCGTGCTAGCGGTCTGTCCGCGCGAGGCGGAATCTCCCCGTGTCACCCGGGGTGGAATGCTTCTTGTCAGGTGCAGTATCTCAACCCCGTATACACTCCCGGCATCCGACGCCGAAAGAAGGGCCCGTCATGCGCAGCATCGAAGAGATCCTCACCGAGACCATCGCGGTCAAGAGCCGCATCATCGACGACAGGCGCCTGCTCGCCGTCGGCGAGCAGATCGCCGAGGCAATGGTGCGGTCGTATCGGGCGGGCGGACGCTCCTACTTCTGCGGCAATGGGGGCAGCGCGGCCGACGCCCAGCACTTCGCCGCCGAGCTCAGCGGGCACTTCATCTTCGATCGCCCACCCCTGGCGGCGGAGGCTCTGCACGGCAATGCCTCGCACCTCACGGCCGTTGCGAACGACTACGACTACGACAGCGTGTTCGCCCGCGCGCTTGAGGGATCCATCCGATCCGAGGACGTGCTGGTCGCCATCAGCACCTCAGGCAACTCCGAGAGCATCGTCCGAGCGGCCAAGGCCGCCCATGACAAGGGGGCCACGGTCATCGCATTCACCGGCGAGTCCGGCGGCGCGCTGCGCGAGCACGCCGACATCCTGCTGAACGTGCCGTCGTCGGACACCGGGCGCATCCAGGAGTCGCACATCGTCTTCATCCACGCGATCTCGGAGCACGTCGAGCATGACCTCTTCGCAGCCGCCTGAGCCGTGGTGCCTCTTCCTCGACCGGGACGGCGTCATCAACCGCCGGATCGCCGGGGATTACGTGCGCACGACGCGGCAGTGGGAGTACCTCCCCGGAGCGATTCAGGCGCTGCGCCTGCTCTCGGAATGGGCGCCGCGGATCGTGATCGTCACCAATCAGCGCGGGGTAGGACGCGGGCTTGTCTCGCCGGAAGACCTTGACAGTGTCCACGCGCGGCTACTCGATGACGTCGCGACCGCCGGAGCACGGGTGGACGCGATCCGCGTGTGCCCGCATTTGGAGACGGACGAGTGCTCATGCAGGAAGCCGCTCCCTGGGCTCGCTTTGTCGTGGCTTGCGGTGAATCGGGAGGTGAATCCGGCCCGCTCCGTAATGGTCGGCGACTCACCGTCGGACATGGGCATGGCGGAGAATCTCGCCGCCGCCACAGGCGGGTGCGTCCGGGTGTTGATCGACGATCGCTCCGACCCTGCGCTGACCGGGGTCGACACTGACTTCCGCTTTCCCACCCTCCTCGATTACGCAAGGAACGTGTCCACGTGATCCCACATTCGACCACAGTGCGTGGCCGGGCCCCGCTCCGACTCGGCCTCGCCGGAGGCGGAACCGACGTGTCGCCGTACTCCGACACCTACGGAGGCCGGATCCTCAACGCAACCATCGACAAGTACGCCTACGCCTACGCGACGCTGATCGACTCCGGTGTGGAGTTCCACTCACCTGACAGGCAGACGGCGGGCGAGGTGGACATCGACGACATCGACACACTGCTCGACGGGTTCGGCCTCCACGTCGCCACTTACAAGCGCATGATGGACGAATTCAACGGCGGGGACCGTCTGCCGGTGCGGCTCTCCACGCAGGTCGACGCGCCGCCCGGTTCGGGACTCGGCTCCTCGTCGACGCTCGTCGTGGCGCTTGTGACCGCGCTAGCCGAACTGCTGCAGACCTCGCTGGGCCAGTACGAGATCGCCCGCCTCGCGTGGGAAATCGAGCGCGAAGACCTCGGGCTCGCCGGCGGCTGGCAGGACCAGTACGCCGCAACCTTCGGAGGCTTCAACTACATGGAGTCGCGCCCGGGTGGGCGGATCGTCGTCAACCCTCTGCGCGTGCGCCGCGAGGTGATGACAGAGCTCGAGGCGTCTCTGCTGCTCTACTTCGGCGGTGTGTCGCGCAGCTCTGCAGCCGTCATCGCCGAACAGCAGAGGAACGTCGTCGCGGGCGACAGTGGGGCCATCGATGCGACGCACCTGCTGAAGGCCGAGGCAGAGGCCATGAAGGACCACCTTCTTGTCGGGGACCTCCCGGCGCTCGCGTCCACAATGCGCGGCACCTGGGAGGCCAAGAAGCGCCTCGCGTCGCAGATCAGCACCCCTGCGATCGAGAAGGCGTATCGCATCGCGGATGAGCACGGGATGCTCGCAGGCAAAGTGTCGGGGGCCGGAGGCGGTGGCTTCATCCTGCTTCTTGTCGACCCCGCGCGACGGTTCGAACTGGCGCGCAACCTTGAGTCGGAATGCGGCGGTCAGGTAATGACCTGCCACTTCACCAAGCACGGTGCGGAGAGCTGGCGTGCCCCGGAATCGGAGCTCCGCTGATGCAGCTCGCGGTCCTCGCCGGCGGACTCGGCACCCGATTGAGCGAGACGATCCCCGCAGGCGTCCCCAAGCCTCTCGCCCCGATCGCGGGGCGGCCGTTCCTCGACCACCTACTCGACTGGGCGATCGAGCGCGGCGCGGACGATATCGTGTTGCTCACCGGACACGGCACTGTGGCGATCAGTGACCACATCGGCGACGGCTATCGGAGCACACCGGTGCGCTACAGCGTGGAACCGACCCAGCTCGGCACCGGCGGTGCGCTGGTGAACGCCCGCTCGCTGCTGGCCGAGGAATTCGTCCTCGTCAACGGCGACACGTTCGTCGACGCCGACCTGGTCGCGCTGCGTGGTGTCCTCGACTCCTCGCCCGTTGTCATGGGCCTTGTGGAGGTCGCCGACACCGGACGGTTCGGACGCGTCGAGGTGACCGAAGGCATCGTCACCGGGTTCCAGGAAAAAGGCGTCACTGGTCCTGGGCTCATCAATGCGGGCCTGTACGGTCTCCGGCGATCCGTGATCGATCGGCTGCCGCAGGGCGCCTCGTCCTTCGAGCGCGACTTCCTCGGGCCCCGCTTGTCGGAGGTAGCCCCTCGTTACCTCCGCTGCGGCCCCACCTTTTTCGACATCGGCGTCCCGGCGGACTACCACGCCGCGGACCAGCATTTCACGGAGGTCAGCTCATGACGATCACGCTGCAACGGGCCACTATCGGCGGCCTGCGCCTGGATCGCGCCGACCTGAACGATGCCATCCTCCGCATCCTCGACCTTGTCGCGTCCGGGTCGGGAGGGATCGTCGTGCCGTCCAATGTGGCGACCTCCCGCTACCTGCGCACTGTCGGCTTCCCTCGGCTCGAGCAGGAGACCGCCTTCTGGCCGGTCGACGGTGTCCCCCTCACCTGGCTGCTCCGGATCGCCGGAAAGGGGGCCTTCCCCCGAGTCGCCGGGACCGATCTGATGAACGCCCTCATTGCCCACCCCGGCACGCGGGACCTCCGGATCGCGGTGATCGGCGCGGCATCCGACGAAGCGGAGCGGTTCTACCGCGTTCAGGGGCACGCCAACGTACGAGGGGGCCACTTGCCGGTCGCGGAGACGGGCAGCCCCGTGCTCATCGACGCCGGCGACGATTTTCTCGGCGAGTACCGCCCGCAAATCGTCTTCACCTGCCTCGGGTTCCCGAAGCAGGAGCACCTGATGCTCTCGCTTCACGAGCGTCATCCCGAGGTCGTCTTCATCGGTGCAGGCGCGGCCGCCCAGATCAACACCGGGCACTTCCCGCGCGCGCCGCACCTGATGCGCCGGCTCGGGCTGGAGTGGGTGTGGCGGATGGGACAGGACCCGTCGCGCCTGGTGAAGCGCTATCTGCTCCAGGACCTGCCGTGGCTCGTCGGGATGATCCCCGTGGCCGTAATCGAACGGGTGCGGAGCGGCCTCAGGCCCCCGCCTGCGCGGGCGGCCCGTCGTTCGCGATCAGCGGGGTGAAGAGCGCGCCGCCGCCGTCGAAGGTCAGGATGCCGCGGAAGTCGAAGCTCCAGGGGTCGGTGTAGCCCTGGCCGGTCGCGCCGTCGGACCTGCGGGTCAGCGTCGCCTCCGCCGAGATGCTGCCCGAGGTGCTGTCGACCATCCAGCCGCCCGTCGTCCACACCGGGTCGATCGTGACGTCCGGCCGGGTGTGGAGCTGCCAGCTCACGTTGCTGATGTCGTCGGCGGGGCTGTCCGCGACGGTGCCGAACGGGCAATGGGCCGGCTCCGCGTCGTGCGAGGCGACGCACCCGTCCAGCCAGGTGTTGATCGCGGTGCGCGCCGCCGCCTGGCCGCCGTCGGAGAGCCGTGCGGTGAACACAGTGGGCGAGACGGCGTTGCCGGCCGGAGTGGTGGTGATGGCGCGCACGGGGACGTCGAAGTTCGCGCTCTTCGAGACGAGCTCCACGGGGTACGTGCCAGGCAGCGCGCGGAGGGTCACGTCGGTGGCGAGCGGCATGTTCTGCGGCTTCACGCCCGCGACCGTGTACTGGATGCCCGCTGGGCCCTCGACCATGAGGTCGACGGTGTCGGGCTCGATGCGTCCGAGGCGCCAGAACGGGAGCCCGGGGAGGCCGCCCTCCTTCTCCACGACGAACGAGCGCTCATACGTGCGATCGCCCTGCGTGATCTGCGCCCGGACGGTCATGGTGGCGCCGCGGGTGACCGGCGACTGCACGGTGAAGGAGCTGACGCGGTCGGTGATCCGGGAGTACGCGGCGTCGTTGAGCAGCACGTCCCCGCTGTTCGCGCGGATCCCTGCCAGTTTCATCGCGGCCTCCGCCCGGCCGTGCTCGAGCTCGCCCAGGTACTGCGCGACCAGCGTGCGCGGGAGGTTCTGGATCGCGACGATCGCCGACAGCGAGACGGTGACGCCCGCGGCGGTGACCACGAGGGTGACCGCGGCGATGAGGGCGATGATCCAGCGGCCCGCGTGCGAGCGCCGGGGTCGGGCGGGAACGGGAGTGGGAGCGGAGAGGATGTCGTCGTCCGGGAGGGCGTGGGCTGGAGCGTCGGACATCGGAACCTCTCTGTCGGGTTCCCGCAGTGTATCGGCCGGGGGTGGACCGTCGCGTCCACCTGTTCGGGTCACCCCGGCGCTCTACTCGTCGCCTTATTCGTCGGCGCGCTATTCGTCGTCCGGCCGCTCCCACGGCCAGCGCGGCCGCCCGCGCTGCCGGAAGCGGCCGACGAGGACGAGCTGGTAGAGCAGCATGATCAGGACGGCCGCGGCGCCGGCGGCGATCGCGTAGAGGCTTCCGAGCTGTCCGGCGGCGAACAGCACGAAGTGCAGGACGTCGCCGGTCGCGAGCGCGCCCGCCACTCCCCCCGCCAGGCAGTAGGAGAGGTAGCAGGCGACACCCGCGCCGAGCGCGTTGAGCGGCGCGATGCGCTGCTGATCGCCCGGAACGCGGATCCCGGTCAGGATCAGGAGGACCAGGAGCACGGCCACGGCGACGCCCGTCATGATCGGCCCGACCAGCGGCCCGGCGGCCGGGTCGGGGATCACCTCGGTGTTCGTCCCGAGCGAGATGAGCCCGAACGCCGCGACGAGGACGGCCAGGTAGAGGCCGGCGGCGAAGCAGGCGACGACGATGGCGTAGGAACGCTCCTCACGCATGGGAGCCCCCTCGAAAGCGGATGGGTTCGGTCGGTCAGTACCCCTGAGCGTACGCGTTGGCGGCCTGGTTCTGGGCGTCGGCGAGCTGCTGCTCGTAGTCGGCCTGCGCCTCCGCGTTGCGCGCCTTCAGCTTCCGTCCGCGCGCGGCGAGCCAGGCTCCCGTCCACACCGACATCTCCCGGGCGATGACGCCGGCGAGGACCGCGAACGGGTTCACCCAGACGCGGCTGAGGATGAGCGCCTGCTCCTCGGCGTTGCGCGACAGGTAGTGCGCGTCCGAGAGCTCGGCGCCGATGTAGACGAGGTAGACGAAGACCGCGACGACCAGGCCGCCGAGGATGTACGCCCACCAACGCGCCCGGTTGATGATCTGGATGAGCACGACCATCCCGACGAAGAACGCCACGATCGGCGCCCAGCCGGCGAGCTGCGTCGTGAAGTACTGGGTGAGCACCGGCAGGAACTCGCTGCTCGGCGTCAGCATCGCGCCGACGACGACCACGGCGACCGCCCAGAGCACGGCGAACGCGACGGTGCCGACCAGGGCGATGAGGATGCCGATGCCGCGATTGCTCTTGCGCTTGGGCGGCTCGGGTCGCTGCAGGAAGATCGGCGCGACCGGCTGCGGGATGAACGGCGGCGGGGTCTGTGCCACGGGAGCGGCCGCGGCGGTGGCCTCGCCCTGCGGTGCGGCGGGCGGTTGCTGCTGCTGCGCGGTCGCGGGCTGGGCGGTCGCCTGCTGGGCGGCCTCCCCCGCGATGATGACCGGCGCGGCGGACTGCGCCGGAGACGCGGTGTCCACGGTCGCGTCGCCCGCTGCGGCGGCGCCCGGCTCGCTGGAGGAGCGCGCGACGGCCGCGGCGACGTCGTCGGGCGACGTGGCCACGGGCTCCGGCTCGATCGCCGCGGTCGGCGGCGTGGCGGCGGGGGCGGCGGGGGCGGCGGGCACCTCGGTCGCTGCGTCGTCCGCGGGACGGTTGAGGTGGCCCCGGGCGGACACCGGCGCCGACGGCGGAACGCTCATCTCCGGGTCCGTGTCGTGCGGCTCGCCCGCAGGGGCAGGGGCCGGCTCGGCGGGGACGGACTCGGCGTGGGGCGCGGGCTCGGCGGCGGCCGACTCGGCCGGCGCGGTCGCGGGCGGGGAGGCAGGTTCGGCCGACCCCGCTTCATCCCGCTTGTCGGCGGGGTCCGGTGTCGTGTCGCTCATGCTGGCACTCCTCGCTGCGCCCCCAGTGGGCACCCTGTGATGTGGTGCCCACTGTAGCAACGGGGGACGGCGGGGCGAGGGAGGTGCGGCGGGAGGGCGGCTACTTGGAGGGGGTTGGTGCGGGAGTGGGGGCGGTGGACAGGACGTAGACGAGGCCCTTGATCGTGTAGTCCACCTGGCTCACGGCGGCTGCGGCGGCAGCCCCGGTCGGAGTTGCCTTACTCTCGTTGCCCGAGAACCCGGTGACCAGCATGAGCCGCTTGCCGTGCTGCAGCGCTCCGAGGAACGCGATGGCCCCGTCGGTCGAGCCTTTGACGGTGATCGTCATCGGGATCGCGACGAAGTTGCTGGATGTGATCAGGGAGTTCGTCGTCGCCTTCGGAGCCTGGGGCGCCGTGGGGGCGGCAGGCGCCGCGGGCGTCGGCGTGGGCGTGGGCGACGGAGACGCCGTGCTGGTCGAGGATGGAGTCGGAGCCGCCGGCGCCGCGGGCGGCGTGTACGCAACCGGGTCGGACGGGTTGACGCCCGAGATCGTCTCGCCCGTCTGCGCGGCAAGCGCGTGGAGGTCGGAGACGAAGGAGTCGAGCGATCGCGTCGACGGGATCGACTCCTGGAGGTCGGCCAACTGACCCTTGAACTGGTCGATGTCGGCGTAGTCCTTCTTGAGCTGGTTCAGCTGTACCTCTGTCGCGTGATTCGTCGTGGAGATCTGGGCGGCCTGGTCGGCGGCCGTCGCCGCGGCGGTGAGCTGGGGCTGCACGCCGAGGAGATAGCCGAGGCCGATCACGACAGCGATGGCGAGTCCGACGCCCGCGATGACGAGACGCTGCTTGTCCATGTCACTTTCCCTTCGTGGCGAAGCGGCCGTCGAAGGCCGACGCGTCCAGGTGCATGATCGCTGAGGCCGTGTATCCCGACTGGTCGAGGGTGATCGACGCCGGTGAGACGTCGGTGACCGAGGGAAGAGCCGCGAGCTGCGCGAGCCAGGCCGAGACCTCGTCGAGGTTCGTGGCGTGCACGTCGATGGTGACGGTCGCGACGCGAGCACCCTCGAGCGGCACCGCCGACTGCTGATAGGCGGCGAGCGGGGACGCGGAGTCGATCGTGATGCCGGAGAGCGACAGTCCGCCGCCGATCGTGGCCCGCGCCTTGCTGAGGAACGCGGTCCAGTCGATCTCGGTCGACGCCCCGACCTCCTGGCCGGCCTTTGCGAGCGCGATCTGGTTCTGGACCTGGCGGACGCCGACGTATTTCTGCTGCTGCGAGGTGAGCGCGGTGGTCTGCTGCTGGGCCGCGGCGAGAGTGGAGCCGGCCTGCAGCGCGAGGAAGGTGCTTCCGCCGATGGCAGCGGCGACGAGGACGATCACGACGACGAGCGCGAGGACCAGTCGCCGGGCGATCGCATCGTGACGCCGCGAGGTCTTGACCTCGGGAGGGAGGAGGTCGACTCTGGGCTCCTCGCGCAGGACCGAGGGTCCCTGGTGCGCGGAGGCGGCCTCGTCCTTCTTGGCTCCCCTGCCCTTCGGCGTCCGTTGCGCCTTCGAGGGCGCCCCTTCCTTCGGGTGACGACGGCGCTTACCGCCGTCGGGCTCGGGCGCCGCGTCGCCCTGCCGAGTCAGTTCGGTGGTCACGCTGCCTCACTTCCCATCGCCAATCCGAGTGCCACAGTGATGGCCGCCTGGTCGTGGCGCAGGCGCTGCGCGTCGAGGCTGCGGGAGAGCGCCACCGACGTGAACGGGTCGCCGAGCACCGCAGGGACCCGCGTGTAATCCGCCACGGCGTTCGGGAAGCCAGGGAGCTGCGAGGCCCCGCCCGTGAGCATGATCCCCGCGACCGGATGGGTCGGCCGGGTGTTGGAGTAGTACGAGATCGTGTTCCGAAGGCTCACGAGCAGGTCGGCGACGAGCTCCATCACGGCGCCTGCGACAGTCTGACCTTCGGGAGCGGACGGGTCCGGCGCGATGCCGTGTGTGCGCTTCAGACGCTCGGCCTCTTCCGGCGCCACGCCGAGTCTCGCCGCGAGGCCGGTCGTCACGTCCGATCCGCCCGCTGCGATGATGCGGACGAACTGCGGGACGCCGTCAGCGGCGACGACCACGGTCGTGGTGCTCGCACCGACATCCACGAGCGCGATGGTCCCCTTCACACGAGGCCGGGCGAGCATCAGCCTGTCCAGTGCGAAGGGGATGAGATCCACTTCCACCGGGGTGAGGCCGGCGGCCTGAACCGCCTTGACGTTGCCGACCACGGCCTCCTTGACTGCGGCGATGAGCAGCCCGTGCGTCGTCGGGCCGTTCTCGGTCATCGACTCGGAGACGGGGTAGAAGTCGAGCAGCGCGTCCTGGACCGGCACCGGCAGCATCTCCTGCGCGACGAACGGGAGGGACTCCCGGATGCGCTGGCGCGATGCCGTGGGGACGCTCAGGTCGCGGGCGAGCACCCGCTGGTTGCCCATCCCGAGCACCACCCGGCGGCTCTTGAAGCCGCCGACGCTCCAGAGCTGCTTGAGCAGGCCGCCGACGGTGTTCGGCTCCAGCACCTCGCCGCGGCTGACCGCCCCTTCGGTGAGCGGGAGTTCCGCGTAACGCAGAAGGGTCGGCCGGGGCTTGCCGGGGTCGCCGAGCTCGACGGCGCGGATCGTCGTCGATCCGATGTCCACACCCACGATCGTCTTAGCCATCGAGCTGTCTCCCTTCCGACGCCATCACTAGACGCCGATCATTGCGAAGTACGCTGCGACCACGGCCGCACCGAAAAGGATTCCCACCCAGGCGCCCGCGAGCATCCACGGGCCGAAGGGGATGCCTCCGGTACGCTTCACGCGGTTCGCAGCGAGCAGGGCGATGCTGAAGATCCCGCCGAGCACGAAGGCGGCGAACGCGCCGACCACGAGCTGCGCCCAGCCGGCCCAGCCGAGTGCGAAGCCGAGCACGGCCGCGAGCTTGACGTCGCCGAAACCCATGCCGCCTGGCCGGACGAGGGCCAGGATCAGGTAGAAGGCGAAGAGCGCGACGCCCCCGATGACTGCCTGCACGAGCCGCATCCCGTCGCCGTCGACGACCGCTGCAGCGGCCAGCAGCACGACCACGGCGATGGCCGTCGGGAACACGATCCGGTCGGGGAGCCGATGCGTCTCCACATCGATGATGGCGAGTGCGACGCTCACCGCCGCGAGCCAGAGGTAGGCGAGGAGTTCCAGAATGGTCGCGGCGAGCGGGCGGCCCGGCACGCGGAGCGGTCCGAGGAAGGCGAAGGCCACCACTGCGAACAGCAGGGCGGTGCCCAGCTCGACCAGCGGATATCGCACGGGGATGCGAACCCGGCAGTCACGGCAGCGGCCTCGGAGCAGAAGCCAGGAGAGCACCGGGATGTTGTCGTACGGCCGGATGGCGCTGCGGCACGACGGGCACGCGCTTGCCGGCCGCATGATCGAGAGTCCTGCGGGGACGCGGTACACGACCACGTTGAGGAACGATCCGATGAGCGAGCCGAAGACGGCGGCGACGACGACCATGAGCGACCCCTACCCCGAGATGTTCCTGGTGGAGAACACCGTGTCGAGGTGTCCGGGGACGGGCGGAGTGGGCGGGCTGTAGGTGCCGTCGTTGAAGTTCACGCCCGGCAATCCCATCGAGACGAAGTTGAGCGTGTACGAGTTGTTGAACCCGACGCCCGCGGAGTAGATCTGCCCCCACCAGGTGCTTCCGGTATTGGCCAGCACGCACGGCGTATAGATCATGATCGGCGCGGTCGCGTCGTTGACCACCTGGTTCTCGATCTTGGTCGTGAGCGCTTGAGTCGGGCAGGTGGGCGCGGAGTCCTTCAGCGAGTCGGGCGTCACGATGTAGAGCCGGTGCGTGCCCGTCCCCGGCGCGGACGTGATCGTCAGGCTCTTGAGGTCGAACGCGTCGGTGATCAGTGCGACGTCGGCTTTCAGGGTGATGTTGCTGCCGCTGCCCGTGAGACTCACCATGCCGAGCGGGCACTTCGAGTTGGCGAGCACGACGGTCGGGGTGATCGCCGCGTTGATGGCGGCGGCGACATCGGGGCCATTGCAGGTGGCCGGCACGGACTCCGGCCAGAGGACGCCTGACGAGTTCGCCCAGTCGCTGTGGTGGTACGCGAAGTCGACCCAGTTCGGGACCGTCGGTGGGGTCGGCGTCACGATACCGGACACATTCTGAGTGATGCGGGAGGCGGGGAGGCCGCCCCCGGAGACCGACACGGTGCCCGCGGTCTGGAACGTGCCGCCGACGCTTCCCGAGACCGTCGACTGGCCGCCCGCAGGCCCGGCGATGACGCTGCCGCCGACGCTCCCGACGATGCTCACCGGACCGGACGACGTGACGTTCCCGTTCACCTGCGCACCGTTCGCGACCGTGACGATGGGCGAACCGGTCCCACTGCCGTGCACGTTGCCCGTGATGACGCTCTTGTTGCCGACCTGCACGGTGTTGGAGGCCCACAGGTCGCCGTTGATGGTGCATCCGCTCGGAGACTGGTAGGAGCCCGACCCGAGGATGACATCGCCTTGGATGGTCCCGCCGGTCTGGCAACTCGCGTTACCGCTTCTGAACTCGATGCCCGGGCTGTTGGTACCGCTCTGGGTGATCGTGAGGTTGGTGATCGTGGAGTCCGTGACGCCGTAGCCGTAGACGGCGGCTCCGGAGCCCTGGATCGACTGTCCGGGGGTGAACGGGATGTAGTTGTAGATGGTCTCCACGGTCCGGGTGATCGCGGACCACGCCGAAGCCGTGCCGACGGAGACGATCTTGACCTTGTTGACGTCGCTGGCGATCGACGGGCAGCCGGTGATCCAGGTCGTGCCGGTGACCGTGCGCTGGTACGACAGCGTCACCGAGTACTTGGGGGTCACGCTGCTGGTGTACGGCAGTGTGCAGGCGCCCTGGCTCATCTGGGCCGCAACGACGGCGACGCCGGCCTGGGCCGCGGCCTGGGCCTGGACGGCCGCACGGCTCGTGTCGCTGTAGCGGAACGACGTCACGACCATGCTGCTTCCCAGCAGCAGGAACGCCATGAGCACGGCGGCGACGCCGATCACGGCCACGAGCGCCCCGCCCCGCTCGTCGCTGCGACGAGGGAGGCGCACGGAGAGGCGACGGATCAGAAGCATGGCGAGCTCACAGGTGTCGTGTTGGCGATGTGGACGGTGGTCTCGATGTGGACGGGCTTCTGCGACCCGTTCACGACATCGAACTTCAGGTCGACGCGCGTTCCGTTCGGGGTGGCGAAGACCGTGGACGACTGGGCGGCGGCGACGTTCGCGCCGAGACCGCTTCCGATGATCTCCCAGGTCGAGTCGGGCGCGCCGGTCGGCATTGCGATCGCAGCCGCGGGAAAGACGGTCTTGACGTAGATGGAGCCTCCCCCGGCCGGGTTGAAGTACCAGGCGCTGCAGCCGATGGAGGCATTGGTCTGAGTGGGGTCGCTGGCCGCCGTCATCGAATAGACCCGGGCCTGGAGCAGCTGCGCGCCGGAGACGGGGTCGGTGGTGACCGTCACGGCCGTCGCATTCGCGACGCCCTGCGTCACTGAGCGGGCGACCAGCTGGCCGAGTGTCGCCGACGCCGTGGCGGCGCGGGTGCTCGTCTGCGCCTTGTTCGCGCTGATCAGGAGGCCGCCCACCGCGACGACGACCAGGATCGTCAGCGCGGAGGCGACGATGAGCTCGATCAGCGTGAACCCCTCGTCCGCCTTGTCGGCGCCCCGGCGAATCACGATGCCGCCTTGACGAGGACCAGGGTCGTGACCGAGGCGATGACGGCCGAGCTGCCCGACTTGGTCACGGTGACCTGGACCTGGATGGTGCTCGGATACGAGGCCGGGCACGGCAGCGTGACGATCCGGTGGGGCTGCAGGCTCACCCCGCGACCGTCGACCACGGGGGCCACGGTCTCGGTCTGATACGCCTGCAGGGCGGCACAGGTTGCGGCACGACTCTGCGCGTCGTCGATCTGCTGACCGGCGAGCTGGCTCGCCGTGGCGATCGTCGTGTTGGTGGAGGTGGCCCGCATCTGGGAGACGAACGCCGGCACGAGTGCCAGGGCGACGACGACCAGCAGAAGCATGGCGACCATCACTTCGATCAGTGTGAAGCCGGAGTCGTCTCGGACGAGACGGGAGTACTTCTTCACGGGTTCACCTCCCTTCGATTTCGGGTCTCTCGGGGTGTGGGTGGGGCATGTTCGCCGGAAAAGGCGAAAGGTGGGCGGACAGCCGTGGGATCACGACCATCCGCCCACCGCGGATCAGCAGCCGGCTGGCTTGGTCTTCGACGCGCCGGTCGAGTCGGTCGCGTAGAACACGGTGTGACCGCTGCTCATGCTCGTAGCAGTGACGCAGAAGCCGCTCCCCGCGGCAGCCGGGACGTAGCTCAGGGTCTGCGTGTTGTTGCTGAGGCTGGCACCACCGCTGATCGCTTCCGGGGTGAGGATCTTTCCAGTGGAGTCGATCACAGCGGTGGAGGTCGGCAGGGCGCCGGTGCTCGTCTGCATGCTGACGACGGCGGTCTTGAGGTTGACGACGTCGGACTGGGCCGAGCTGTCCTTGGCGTTGTCCTGGATGCCCAGGTACACCGGGATCGCGATCGCGGCGAGGATGCCGATGATGATCACGACGACGAGGAGCTCGATCAGGGTGAAGCCCTTCTCGACCTCTTCGCCCTGAAGGAGGGCCTTGCGGCGGGCGTTGAGCGTGCCCATGAGGCGGAAATACATCGCAGGTTTCCAATCGGTCGGAGAACTTCTGGGGCAGACCGGGTGCGAAACGATCCCGATCGGGTTCGATGCTATTTCGCGGGAAACGTGCAACTTAATCCCGCGAGTGGGGGGTTTAAAGCATTTCGGTGGCCCCAGTTGAGGGGCTCTCAGTATGGTTTTGTCCGCCAAAACGGGGACAAAAGCCGGGTAGGACTGCTGCCGCAGGCGCTGCCGCCCTACCCGGCGCCGGCATTACGGGCAGACGCTGCCGGTCGGCTTGGTCTTGGTCGCCCCGCTGGAGTCGGTCGCGTAGAACACGGTGTGATTGGTGCTCATGCTCGTCGCCTCGACACAGAACTGGCTGCCGGTTCCCGGGGTGTAGCTCAGGCTCTGCGTGTTGTTGCTGAGGCTGGCACCACCGCTGATCGCAGCGGTGGTGAGGATCTTTCCAGTGGAGTCGACCACAAGGGTGGAGGGCGTCGGCAGGGCACCGGTGCCCGTCTGCATGCTGACCACGGCGGTCTTGAGGTTGACGACGTCGGACTGGGCCGAGCTGTCCTTGGCGTTGTCCTGGATGCCCAGGTACACCGGGATCGCGATCGCGGCGAGGATGCCGATGATGATCACGACGACGAGGAGCTCGATCAGGGTGAAGCCCTTCTCGACCTCCTCGCCCTGCAGCAGGGCCTTACGACGGTTGTTCAGCGTGCCCATGAGTCGGAAGTACATTGCAGTGTCCATTCGGTCGGGTGTCGGGAGACCGGGCTAGGAGACTCCCGATCGAGACCGATGCTATTTCTGAGGAAAGATCCAAGATAATCCCGCATGTGGGGGGTATTCTTGATGTTTTTGTCCCCAGTTGAGGGGCTGTCACGACCCGGAAGGCGCACGCCCTAGTGGATCAGCGTGGCGATCTGGAAGATCGGCATGTAGAGCGCGACGATCATGCCGCCGATCACGACTCCGAGGAAGGCGATCAGGAGCGGCTCGATGAGGGACGTCAGCGCCTCGGTCATCGACTCGACCTCGTTGTCGTAGAACACCGCGATCTTGTCCAGCATCGTCTCCAGCGAGCCGGCGTCCTCGCCCACCGCGATCATCTGGGTGACCATCGGCGGGAACACGTCCACCCGTGACATGGGCTTGGCTATGGACTCGCCCTTTCGCACCGAGTCGGCGACCTCCTCCAGCGCGTTCTGGATGACCCAGTTGCCCGAGGTCGCGCCCACGATGTGGAGGGCCTGCAGGATCGGCACGCCTGCGCCGATCATGTTGGACAGGTTCTTCGAGAACCGCGCGATGGCGATCTTCTTGTTGAGGGCGCCGAACACGGGTATCCGGAACTTGATGGGGTCGGTGCGCCTGCGGACGTTCTCGTTGTTCTTGTTGACCCGCCACCACAGCACCGTGCCGATGATGAGGACGGCGAGAAGCGGGCCGAGCCACACCATCGCCGCGGACAGGTTGACGAGGATCTGCGTCGGCAGCGGGAGCTGACCGCCCAGGCTCTGGAACATGTTCTTGAAGATCGGGACGATGAAGATCAGCATCACCACGACGGAGACGAGGGACATCACCAGCACGACGACCGGGTAGGTCATCGCCGACTTGATCGTGGCTCGGAGCTTGACCTCCTTCTCGAAGTTCTCCGCCACCGAGGACAGGGCGTTGTCGAGGAAGCCGCCGGTCTCGCCCGCCCGCACCATGCTGATCATCAAGGGCGGGAAGTCTACGTCGTGCTTCGCCATCGCCGACGACAGCGACGTGCCGTCCTCGACGTCGTCCCGCACCTGGCCGAGGATCTCCTTCAGCCGCTTCGACTCGGTCTGGTCGGCCAGGATGTTCAGCGTCCGCAGCAGCGACAGGCCGGAGCCGATCATGGTCGCCATCTGACGGCTCATCACGGCGAGGTCCTTGAGCTTCACGACCTTCTGGAAGCCGGGGATGGAGATCTCCTTCTGGAGTCCCGTGCCGGCCGACGACTCCTGGATGGAGACAGGACTGAGGCCCATCGCCCGCAGCCGGACGACCACCGCGCCCTCACTGGGCGCGTCCAGCTTGCCTTTGACGAGCTTCCCGGCATTGGTGCGGCCCGCGTACGCGAAGGTCGCCGAGCCGGCCATCAGCGCACCGTCCCGGAGTAGCGGTCGCCGAAGTCCGGGCCGCTCTCGGCGATGGCCCACGCGGAGGCTGCTGTGGGCGACTCCACGCGCTGGATGAGCCGGTCGAGCCCGACCGGATCGTGCGCCTTCTCGAACGCGGCTCCGCGGGTGATCGCGCCCGAGTCGACGAGGTCGGCGAGGTGTTGGTCCATCGTGTGCATCCCCAGATCGCGGCCCGCCTGCATCATCGAGCCGATCTGGTAGGTCTTGCCCTCGCGGATCAGGTTCGCGATGGCGGGCGTCGTCAGCATGACCTCTGTCGCGACGGCGCGACCACGGCCGGACGCCTTCTTGACCAGAGTCTGACAGATCACACCCTGGAGGGTCGCAGCGAGCTGAGCGCGCACCTGCTGCTGCTGGTGCGGCGGGAAGACGTCGATCACACGGTCGATCGTCTGCGGCGCATCCTGGGTGTGCAGGGTCGCGAAGACCAGGTGGCCGGTCTCGGCGGCCGTGAGGGCCACGGAGATGGTCTCCAGGTCGCGGAGCTCGCCGATCAGGATGACGTCGGGATCCTGGCGGAGGACGTGCTTGAGGGCGTTGTTGAAGCTGTGGGTGTCGTGCCCGACCTCGCGCTGGTTGACGAGCGCCTTCTTGTGCGTGTGCATGAACTCGATCGGGTCCTCGACCGTCACGATGTGGTCGGCGCGGGTCGTGTTCACCAGGTCGATGAGCGCGGCCAGCGTGGTCGACTTCCCGGAACCGGTCGGGCCGGTGACCAGCACAAGTCCGCGCGGCAACTGCGACAGCTTGGAGACGCTCTCGGGGATGCCCAGCTCGTGCAGGCCCTTGATCTCGGTGGGGATGAGACGGAAGGCCGCACCGACCGAGCCGCGCTGCTGGTAGAT
The DNA here is from genome assembly GCF_042789575.1 of Leifsonia sp. NPDC056824. Classification (NCBI taxonomy): domain Bacteria; kingdom Bacillati; phylum Actinomycetota; class Actinomycetes; order Micrococcales; family Microbacteriaceae; genus Leifsonia; species Leifsonia sp. NPDC056824. Next base: position 373,836 of record NZ_JBHUAV010000001.1, read on the forward strand.
GTTCACGCGGAAACGCGAGTTCGCGGAGATCGTGAACGCGAAGTCGAGTTCGAGCTCCCGCTCGAAGACGACGCGCTGACGCTCGTCGAGGAGACTGAACAGGGCTTCGCGCGTGCGCTCGTGGCCCCACGGCTGGGCGGAGCCCGCCGGGGTGAGCGCGCCGTCGATGCGCACCATGGGCGCCGCGCCCACCGTGACGTGGAGGTCGGAGGCGCTCAGAGTGACAACCGTGCGCAGTGCGGCGACCAGCTCCTTGTCGGCTGCCGCCAGCGTCTCGCGCTCGGCGGGGGTGAGAGTGTGCAGGCCGCCATCCTCGTCGGACTCGACCTCCGGAGCAGGGGGCTGCGCTGCGACCGGAGGCGCCGCCGGCGCGGGGAGGTCGGCGAGCGCAGCCGTCGGGGTCGCGGTGGGCGACTCATAGCCCGCTGCGGGCGGCTGGTACACGGGCGTCGACGGCTCGTACGACGGGGCCTGGTAGGCACGAGCCGGCGCCTGGTACACGGGTGCCGGGGGCTCGTACGCGGGCGGCTCGTACCCGCTTACCGGCGGCACGTACGCGGGAGGCTCCACCGGCACCGGCGCGAACTCGTACGCCGGGGACGGCGGCGGTGCGGCCGGTGCGGCCTCCTCCGCGGGCGACGGCAGGAACGACGCAGGCAGGGTGTCCGCGAACGCATCGAAAGGACCGGAGACCGGGCGTGCCCAGCCCGGCGCCTCCGGAGGAGTCAGCGGGATCTCGTAGATCGGACGGCCCTCTGCGGCCCTTGCCGCGTTCCAGCCCTCGTTCGTCGCATCCGTTGCCATTTGAATCCCTTCCTCAGGCGACCACGCGCAGAATCTCGTCGACCGAGGTCTGACCGAGCTTGACTTTCTCCCAGCCGTCCTCGCGGAGCGTCAGCATCCCCTGCTCGCGGGCCGCCCGGCCGATCTCGGCGCTCGACGCGCGCTCGACGGTGAGCCGCTCGATCTCCTCGGTGACGGCCATGACTTCGTGAACGGCGAGACGGCCCCGATAGCCGGTGTTCGAGCACGCCTGGCAGCCGACCGGTCCGAAGATCATCGGCGGCTCGCCCTCCGGGTCCAGCGCGAAGCGCATCCGGATCAGGTCGTCCGTCTCGTACGCGAGCGGCTGCTTGCAGCGCTCGCACAGCCGGCGGGCAAGTCGCTGGGCGACGACGCAGTCGAGCGCCGAGCCGACCAGGAACGGCTCGATGTCCATCTCGGTGAGACGTGTCACCGCGCTGGGGGCGTCGTTCGTGTGCAGCGTCGACAGCACCAAGTGCCCGGTCAGCGACGCTTCGATCGCGATCTGCGCCGTCTCGTGGTCGCGGATCTCGCCGAGCAGCACCACATCCGGGTCGCTGCGAAGGATGCTGCGCAGCGCGCTCGCGAAGGTGAGACCCGCCTTCGGGTTCACCTGGACCTGGTTGATCCCCGGCATCCGGTATTCGACGGGGTCCTCGACGGTGATGACGTTGATCTCCGGCTTCGACACCACGTTCAGCGTCGTGTAGAGCGTGGTCGACTTGCCGGAACCGGTGGGGCCGGTGACCAGGATCATCCCGTACGGCTTGGAGTACGCCGTCTTGAACGTCTCCAGGTTGCGGTCGAGAAGATTGAGGTCGCGAAGCGTGAGCGACGTGTTGGTGTTGTCCAGGATTCGCATGACGACCTTCTCTCCCCACACCGTGGGGAGGGTCGCGACGCGCAGGTCGATCTGCCGGCCGCCGTGGACGACGGACATGCGGCCGTCCTGCGGCTTGCGGCGCTCCGCGATGTCTATGTCGCTCATGATCTTGAGCCGCGAGATGACGCCGTTCTGCACCGTCTTGGGAGCGGACTGCATCTCATGCAGCACGCCGTCGATGCGGTAACGGACCCGAAGGCTGTGCTCCCCCGGCTCGATGTGGATGTCGGAGGCGCGGTCCTGGATGGCCTGGCTGACGATCAGGTTCACGAATCGGACGATGGGCGCTTCGTCATCGGCCAGTTCATCGGTGATCGCGGCGGAGCTCAGCTCCTCGGGCGCAGCCTCGTCCTCGAGGGTGGTGGTCAGGTCGTTCAGCTCGTCGTCGGCTCGGATGTACCGGTCGATGGCGGCCGCGAGGTCGGTGGGCTCGGCGACGACGGCGACGATGGGCATCCGGGCGGCAGCGCGGACGTCGTCCAGCGCGAGGACGTCACCCGGGTCGGCGGATGCCAGCAGGAGGGCACCGTCGACGACGCCGATCGGCAGCACATTGTGCCGTTTGCAGATCGCGCCGTTCACCAGCGCGACCGCGGCGCGGTCGACGGGGTAGTCCACGAGCTCGACGAAGGGCGCGCCGGCCTGGGCCGCGCGGGCGCGCGCGAGCTGCAGCGGTGTGATGGCACCGCGCTCGACCAGCTCGCGCACGACGGACTCCTCCGACGCCGGCTCGCTCACCGAGTCCAAGTACTCGATGGGCAGGTGGCCGTGAAGGATGAGGATCTCTGTCATGGACGCCACGGGGACCTCCTCGGATAGCAGGTCTGCCGGCGTCGGGTCACCGGCAGAGCGTCGCCGTCCCCCGGGCGAGTCTCCGGGCGGGGCGAAGCCTTGTCACCCTAACTTCCGCTGAGGGTCGCTCAACAGTCCCGCTTGCGGGTGCCCCATTAAAGGGGGACACTCCATCTCTTCCGGACTTGTGTACGCGACACGCCGTGCGGAGGCGTACAGAACTCCGGGAGAGATGGTCAGCGGCGCCGGAGATCGCCGCGACGGCTCGCGAGGTAGACGAGGACGCCGGCCAGCACGGCGCAGCCCATCGTCGTCATCCAGAACGGGAGGGTACCTGCGGCGTGCCCGGAGACGGCCTGCACGATGCCGACCACGAAGCTCACCACGGCGACGACGAGCGCCACGGCCGCGAAGCCGACCATCGAACGGCCGACCGTGTCGGTGTATTGCAGCAGCTGTCTCCACACCGTTCCATTGTCCCGTACCCGGGAGGCCGGGAACGACGAAGGCCCCCGGCAAGCGCCGGGGGCCTTCGTGGTACGGACTACCTACACGCTCAGTTGTAGGTGCCCGGGGTGTAGTCGTCCGAGCTGAAGCTGTCGAAGTCGACGAAGCTCAGGTCGTTCTCGCTGAACGCGGAGTCGTCGGCGAAGATGCGGTTGGGGTACCGCTCCGCCTTGGCCTCCTCCGTCGCCTCCACCGAGACGTTCCGGTAGCGGGACAGGCCCGTGCCGGCCGGGATGAGCTTACCGATGATGACGTTCTCCTTGAGACCGATCAGCGGGTCGGACTTGCCCTCCATGGCCGCCTGCGTCAGGACGCGGGTGGTCTCCTGGAAGGACGCGGCCGACAGCCACGACTCGGTCGCCAGCGAGGCCTTGGTGATACCCATGACCTCCTGACGGGCGGACGCCGTCTTCTTGCCCTCGGTCAGCGCAGCGCGGTTGATCTCGTTGTACTTCGACCGGTCGACGAGCTCACCCGGGAGCAGGTCGGTGTCGCCGTGGTCGACGACGGTGACCTTGCGGAGCATCTGACGGACGATGACCTCGATGTGCTTGTCGTGGATCGGCACGCCCTGCGAGCGGTAGACGCCCTGGACGCCGCCCACCAGGTGCTTCTGCACCTCGCGGACGCCCTTGACCCGGAGGACTTCCTTCGGGTCGACGGTGCCGACGATCAGCTGCTGGCCGAGCTCGACGCGCTGGCCGTCCTCCACCAGGAGGGTCGAGCGCTTCAGCACCGGGTAGACGTGCGGCTCGTCGCCGTTGTCCGGGGTCAGGATGACCTTGCGGGACTTGTCCGTCTCCTCGATGACGATGCGGCCGGCGGCCTCGGCGATCGGGGACGCACCCTTGGGGGTACGCGCCTCGAACAGCTCCTGCACGCGCGGCAGACCCTGGGTGATGTCGTCCGCGGAGGCCGAACCACCGGTGTGGAAGGTACGCATCGTGAGCTGCGTTCCGGGCTCACCGATCGACTGGGCGGCGATGATGCCGACCGCCTCGCCGATGTCCACCAGCTTGCCGGTCGCGAGCGAACGGCCGTAGCAGGCGGCGCAGACGCCGACCGCCGACTCGCAGGTGAGCACCGAGCGGACCTTGATGTCGGTCACGCCGGCGGCCACCAGCTTGTCGATGAGCACATCGCCCACGTCCTCGCCGGCCTTCGCCACGACGTCGCCGTTCGAGCCCACGGCGTCGGCCGCGAGCGTGCGGGCGAACACCGAGTTCTCGACGTTCGGGTCGCGCGTGAGCACGCCCTCGGCGTCGGCGGTGGCGATCGGGAGGTCGAGGCCCTTGGTCGTGCCGCAGTCGTCCTCGCGGATGATGACATCCTGCGAGACGTCCACCAGACGACGGGTCAGGTAGCCCGAGTCCGCCGTACGGAGGGCCGTGTCGGCCAGACCCTTACGGGCACCGTGCGTCGCGATGAAGTACTCCGCCACCGACAGACCCTCGCGGTACGAGGAGATGATCGGGCGCGGGATGATCTCACCCTTCGGGTTGTTCACCAGACCACGCATACCGGCGATGTTGCGCACCTGCAGCCAGTTACCACGGGCACCGGAGGTGACCATGCGGTTGATGGTGTTGTCGACCGGGAAGTTGGCGCGCATGGCCTCGGCCACCTCGTTGGTCGCCTCGGTCCAGATCTTCACCAGCTCCTGGCGACGCTCGAGGTCGGTCGTGAGACCCTTCTCGAACTCCGCCGTGATCTTCGCGGCCTTCTTCTCGTAGCCGGCCACGATCTGCGCCTTGTTCGGCGGGGTCAGGATGTCGCTCAGCGACACCGTGACGCCCGAGCGGGTGCCCCAGTAGAAGCCGGCGTCCTTGATCCGGTCGAGCGCCGCGGCGACCTCCACCTTGGGGTAGCGCTCCGCCAGGGCGTTGACGATCGACGAGATCTGGCCCTTGTCGGCGACCTCCTCCACGTACGGGTAGTCCGCCGGCAGCGCCTCGTTGAAGAGGGCGCGGCCGAGGGTGGTCTCCACGATCGCGGTGACGGGCGTCGCACCGGTGTCGGCTGCGTCGGACGGCACGTAGTCGTTCAGGCGGATCTTCACCTTGGCGTTGAGGTGCAGCGAGCCCTGGTCCTTCGCGAGGATCGCCTCGGAGACCGAGGAGAACGCGCGACCCTCGCCCACAGCGCCCTCGCGGACGGTGGTGAGGTGGTGCAGACCGATGATCATGTCCTGCGAGGGCAGGGTGACCGGGCGGCCGTCGGACGGCTTCAGGATGTTGTTCGAGGCGAGCATCAGGATGCGGGCCTCGGCCTGGGCCTCCACCGACAGGGGCAGGTGCACAGCCATCTGGTCGCCGTCGAAGTCCGCGTTGAACGCGGCGCAGACGAGCGGGTGCAGCTGGATGGCCTTGCCCTCGACGAGCTGAGGCTCGAACGCCTGGATGCCGAGACGGTGCAGGGTGGGAGCGCGGTTCAGGAGGACGGGGCGCTCGCGGATGATCTCCTCGAGGACGTCCCAGACCTGCGGGCGCGAACGCTCCACCATGCGCTTGGCGGCCTTGATGTTCTGAGCGTGGCTCAGGTCGATCAGGCGCTTGATGACGAACGGCTTGAACAGCTCCAGCGCCATCTGCTTGGGCAGACCGCACTGGTGCAGCTTGAGCTGCGGACCCACGATGATGACCGAACGGCCCGAGTAGTCCACGCGCTTGCCGAGCAGGTTCTGGCGGAACCGGCCCTGCTTGCCCTTCAGCATGTCGCTGAGGGACTTGAGCGCGCGGTTGCCGGTGCCCGTGACCGGGCGGCCGCGGCGGCCGTTGTCGAACAGCGCGTCGACGGCCTCCTGGAGCATGCGCTTCTCGTTGTTCACGATGATCTCGGGAGCACCGAGGTCGAGCAGGCGGCGGAGACGGTTGTTGCGGTTGATGACGCGGCGGTACAGGTCGTTCAGGTCGGAGGTCGCGAAGCGGCCACCGTCGAGCTGGACCATCGGGCGCAGCTCCGGCGGGATGACCGGGACGACGTCGAGGACCATCGCGGCCGGCGAGTTGCCGGTGGCCAGGAACGACGACACCACGCGCAGGCGCTTGATCGCGCGGATCTTCTTCTGACCCTTGCCGTTGGCGATCTGCTCGCGGAGCAGCTCGGCCTCGGCGGCCAGGTCGAAGGCCAGCAGGCGGCGCTTGATCGCCTCGGCGCCCATGAACGCCTCGAAGTAGAGGCCGTACCGGTCGACGAGCTCGTTGAAGTCCGCGTCCTCCGGCTTGAGGTCGCCGACCTTGAGGGTGCGGAACGACTCCCACACGCGCTCGAGGCGGGCGATGTCCTCGTCGTAGGACTTGCGGATCTGGCCCATCTCCTTCTCGGAGGTGTCCTTGACGCGACGCTTCTGGTCGGCCTTGGCACCTTCCTCCTCGAGGGCGGCGAGATCGGTCTCCAGGCGCTGCAGACGCTCGGCGACGCGGGCGTCGCGCTGGTCGGCCAGCGTCTTGATCTCCAGGCGCAGCTCGTTCTCCAGGCCGGGGAGGTCGGCGTGACGGCCGTCCTCATCCACCTGGATCACCATGTAGGCAGCGAAGTAGATGACCTTCTCGAGGTCCTTCGGCGCCATGTCGAGCAGGTAGCCGAGACGGCTGGGCACACCCTTGAAGTACCAGATGTGCGTGACCGGCGCGGCCAGCTCGATGTGGCCCATGCGCTCACGGCGGACGGAGGACTTGGTGACCTCCACACCGCAGCGCTCGCACACGATGCCCTTGAACCGGACGCGCTTGTACTTGCCGCACGAGCACTCCCAGTCGCGGGACGGGCCGAAGATCTGCTCTCCGAACAGGCCGTCCTTCTCGGGCTTCAGCGTGCGGTAGTTGATCGTCTCGGGCTTCTTGACCTCGCCGTAGCTCCAGCGACGGATGTCGTCGGCGGTGGCCAGGCCGATACGCAGCTCATCGAAAGTTGTCGATTCGAGCAATGTTTCACTCTCTCCTATAGAAGATTCGTCAGTTGGGTCTGGCTACCGGGTCAGATCTCGTCGATGGACGACGACTCGAACCGGGAGGAGATGTTGATGCCGAGCTCTTCCGCAGCGCGGAAGGCCTCGTCGTCCGCGTCGCGCAGACTGACGGTCTGGCCGTCGGCCGAGAGGACCTCCACGTTCAGGCAGAGGGACTGCATCTCCTTGATGAGGACCTTGAAGGACTCCGGGATGCCCGGCTCCTGGATGTTCTCACCCTTGACGATGGCCTCGTAGACCTTGACGCGACCGAGGATGTCATCCGACTTGATGGTCAGGAGCTCCTGGAGCGCGTACGCGGCTCCATAGGCCTCGAGGGCCCAGACCTCCATCTCACCGAAGCGCTGGCCACCGAACTGCGCCTTACCACCGAGCGGCTGCTGGGTGATCATCGAGTACGGGCCGGTCGAACGCGCGTGGATCTTGTCGTCGACCAGGTGGTGCAGCTTCAGGATGTACATGTAGCCGACCGACACCGGGTCCGGGTAGGGCTCGCCGGAGCGGCCGTCGAAGAGCTGCGTCTTGCCGGACGATCCGATCAGGCGGTCGCCGTCGCGGGTCGGGAGGGTGGCGTCGAGCAGGCCGGCGATCTCCTCCTCCTTCGCACCGTCGAACACCGGGGTCGCGACCTTGGTGTTGGGGGCGGCGCTGAACGCGGCCTCCGGGAGCTCGGCAGCCCACTTGGGCTTGCCCTTGATCTCCCAGCCGTTCTTGGCGATCCAGCCGAGGTGGATCTCCAGGACCTGGCCGAAGTTCATTCGACCGGGGACACCCAGCGGGTTGAGGATGACATCGACCGGCGTTCCGTCCGCGAGGAACGGCATGTCCTCGACCGGAAGGATCTTGGAGATGACGCCCTTGTTGCCGTGACGGCCGGCGAGCTTGTCGCCCGCGGTGATCTTGCGCTTCTGGGCGATGTAGACCACCACACGCTGGTTGACGCCGGAGCCGAGCTCGTCGTCGCCGTCCTGCGAGTCGAAGACCTTGACACCGATGATCGTGCCCTCTTCACCGTGGGGAACCTTGAGCGAGGTGTCGCGCACCTCGCGGCTCTTCTCGTTGAAGATCGCGCGGAGCAGGCGCTCCTCGGCCGACAGCTCGGTCTCGCCCTTCGGCGTGACCTTGCCGACGAGGATGTCGCCGGGGCGCACCTCGGCGCCGATGCGGATGATGCCGCGCTCGTCGAGGTCGGCCAGGAGGTCCGGGCTGACGTTCGGGAGGTCGCGGGTGATCTCCTCCTTGCCGAGCTTGGTGTCGCGGGCGTCGACCTCGTACTCCTCGATGTGGATCGAGGAGAGGGTGTCGTCCTTCACCAGGTTCTGGCTGAGGATGATCGCGTCCTCGAAGTTGTGGCCCTCCCACGGCATGAACGCCACGAGCAGGTTCTTGCCGAGCGCGAGCTCGCCGTTCTCGGTCGCGGGGCCGTCAGCGACGACCTCCCCGGCCTCGATGCGGTCGCCCTCGTCCACGACCACGCGGTGGTTATACGACGTGCCCTGGTTGGAGCGGTCGAACTTGCGCAGGTAGTAGGACTTGATCGTGCCGTCGTCGGCCTGGACGGTCACGGCGTCTGCCGAGACCTCGGTGACCACACCGGACTTGTCGGCGGTGACCACGTCACCGGCGTCGATCGCCGCGTAGCCCTCCATACCGGTTCCGACGACCGGGCTCTCCGAGCGGAGCAGCGGCACCGCCTGGCGCTGCATGTTCGCACCCATGAGGGCTCGGTTGGCGTCGTCGTGCTCGAGGAACGGGATCAGCGACGTACCGACCGACACCATCTGGCGCGGGGAGACGTCCATGTAGCCGATCTCGCCGGCGGGGATCAGGTCGACCTCGCCGCCCTTCTGACGGGCGAGCACGCGCTCCTCGGTGAAGTGGCCGCTCGGGTCGAGCGGGGCGTTGGCCTGCGCGACGACGAAGTCGTCCTCCTCGGAGGCGGTCAGGTAGTCGATCTGGTCGGTGACCCGGCCCTCGACGACCTTGCGGTACGGCGTCTCGATGAAGCCGAAGGAGTTGATCCGCGCGAACGACGCGAGCGAGCCGATCAGACCGATGTTCGGGCCTTCCGGCGTCTCGATCGGGCACATGCGGCCGTAGTGCGACGGGTGGACGTCACGGACCTCGACGCCCGCGCGCTCACGGCTCAGACCACCGGGGCCCAGCGCCGACAGGCGGCGCTTGTGGGTCAGGCCCGCGAGCGGGTTGTTCTGGTCCATGAACTGCGAGAGCTGCGAGGTGCCGAAGAACTCCTTGATCGCGGCGACGACGGGTCGCACGTTGATCAGGGTCTGCGGGGTGATCGCCTCGATGTCCTGCGTGGTCATGCGCTCGCGGACGACGCGCTCCATGCGCGAGAGACCGGTGCGGACCTGGTTCTGGATGAGCTCGCCGACGGCGCGGATGCGACGGTTGCCGAAGTGGTCGATGTCGTCGGTGTCGAGACGGATGTTGGTCTCGACGCCGCTGCGCAGGCCCTTGAACGTGGTCTGGCCGTCGTGCAGGGAGACCAGGTACTTGATCGTGGCGATGATGTCCTGGACGGTCAGCACCGAGTCCGACAGCGGGGCCTCGAGGCCGAGCTTGCGGTTGATCTTGTAACGGCCGACCTTGGCGAGGTCGTAGCGCTTCGGGTTGAAGTAGAAGTTGTCCAGCAGCGCACGCGCGGCCTCGGCGGCGACCTGCTCGCCCGGACGCAGCTTGCGGTAGATGTCCTTCAGCGCCTCCTCCTTGGTGAGGATGGCGTCCTTCTCGAGGGTCAGCTCGATCGACTGGAAGCCGGCGAACTCGGCGAGGATCTCCTCGCTGGTGAGCCCGAGGGCCTTCAGGAACACGGTGACCGACTGCTTGCGCTTGCGGTCGATGCGGACACCGACCTGGTCGCGCTTGTCGATCTCGAACTCGAGCCACGCACCGCGGCTCGGGATGATGCGCGCCGAGTAGATGTCCTTGTCGGAGGTCTTGTCGGCGGCGGCCTCGAAGTAGACGCCCGGCGAGCGGACGAGCTGGGAGACGACGACACGCTCGGTGCCGTTGATGATGAAGGTGCCCTTTTCGGTCATGAGCGGGAAGTCGCCCATGAAGACCGTCTGGGTCTTGATCTCACCGGTGAGGTGGTTCATGAACTCGGCCTCGACGTAGAGCGGGGCCGAATAGGTCTTGCCCTTCTCCTTGCACTCGTCGATCGAGTACTTCTTCTCCTCGAGGAACGGGTTGGTGAAGGAGAGCTGCATGGTCTCGCCGAGGTCCTCGATGGGAGAGATCTCTTCGAAGATCTCCTCGAGGCCCGTGTTGGCGGGCAGATCCTGGCGACCCTGGGCCTCGGCCTCGACGACGCGTTCCTTCCACGCGTCGTTTCCGACCAGCCAGTCGAAGCTCTCCGTCTGCAATGCGAGCAGATCGGGAACCGTGAGGGTGTCCGTGATCTTGGCGAACGAAAGACGAGATGCGGCTCGTCCGTTCTTGGGTGTCTTGTCAGTGTTGGTTGCGTTGCGCGCAGCAGCCAAGGAAATAACCTCCGTGGGCCCCGTCGGGCCAGTTACTGTCGGTCGAGATGTGGTGTTGTGAGGGACGAGGACTCCCAGGCACGTCTCGTGCCGCCGTATCTGACCCGGTGAACCGGGCCCAGACGCGCGCGAGTGAAGTCAGAGCCGACCGCAATATGAAGGCAAGGGTGTGCGTGGGAGCGCAAAGAACCACTATATGTCAAACTGACGCGCCGTGTCCAGTCTTTTCTTGACCGGAGGCGCAGTCACGGTGTATAACCTCGCGGACGGCCGGGTATTCCCGCGTCACTGCAGGCGCGGCGGCAGCGAGTCGACGGTCGCGATGACGGCCTCCTCGCGGGAGCGCGGCCGCCAGCCGAGCACCGTGCGGGCCTTGGCGGACGAGCCGTTCCGGTAGACGCCGATGTCGGGCAGCGAGCCGCGCACCTGGCGGCTGAACGGCGCGAGGGCCTTCAGTATCCACGACGGCATCAGCCCGGTGCGGACCCTGTCGCCCGCTGGCGAGCCGAGGTGGCCGCGGATGATGAGGGCGAGCTCCGGCGCGCTCAGCGCGTCGCCCGCCGTGGCGAGGAAGCGCTCGCCGGCGGCCTCCGGCTTGGTCATGGCGAGCAGGTGCAGGCCGGCGACGTCGCGCACGTCCACGACGCCGAAGTACACGTCGGGCAGGCGCGGGAGGCGGCCCTCCCGCACGGTCTTCACCAGGGCGACCGAGCTCGAGTAGTCCGGGCCGAGCACCGGGCCGAGGATGCCGACCGGGTTGACGGTGGCGAGCTGCATGTCGCCGCCCTCCTTGGCCATGAAGTCCCAGGCGGCGTGCTCGGCGAGCGTCTTGGAGCGGACGTACGAGCTGATCGGGCGGCCGCTGTCCAGTTCGGTCCAGTCCACCTCGGTGAAGGGCTGCCGGGTCGGGGCGTGGCCGTAGCCGATCGCGGCGTAGGACGAGGTGAGCACGACGCGCTCCACCCCGGCGTCGCGGGCCGCACGCAGGACGCGCAGTGCGCCCTCCCTCGCCGGCCGCACCAGCTCGTCCGGGTCCTTCGGCTCGGTCATCGGGAACGGCGAGGCCACATGCAGCACGAACCGGCAGCCCGCGACGGCCTCGGCCCAGCCGGCGTCGTCGAGCAGGTCGGCGACCGCGAACTCCAGCCGGTCCCCCGCATCCGGGATGCCGCCTGCGGCGAGCTGGGACCGCACATCGGCGGCGCGCTGCGGCGAGCGGATGGTCGTCCGCACCGAGTATCCGGCCTCCAGCAGCGCGAGCACGCAGTGCGCCCCCACGAAACCCGAGCCGCCCGTCACCAATACCCGATCAGTCATGCGCCCATCCTCCCCCAGCGCGACCGAACCCGCGACCGCGTGCGGCCGGGTGTCCGTCAGCTGCGGACGAGCGCGATGGCCTGGGCGCGCGAGGAGACGCCGAGCTTGGCGAAGATCGCGTTGATGTGGGTCTTCACTGTGGAGCCGCCGACGAAGAGGACGGAGGCGATCTCGCCGTTGCTGAGGCCGTCGGCGACCAGGCCGAGCACCTCGGCCTCCCGGCGGGTGAGCGCGGGGAACCGCTCCACGAGCGCGCCGGCGGGGTCGGCCGGCCTGGCGCGCGGTACGGAGGTGAGCGAGCCGATGATGCGGGCGCCGACCTCCGGGGCGAAGGTCGCCTGTCCGCGCGCGACGGCCCGGACGGCGGAGGCCAGCTCGGCGCGGCCGGCGTCCTTGGTGAGGTAGCCGCGGGCGCCGGCGCGCAGCGCGGCCAGGATCGAGTCGTCGTCGGCGAAGGTCGTCAGCACGAGCACCGCGGAGCCCGGCGCCTCGCGCATGATCCGCTCGGTGGCGCCGACGCCGTCGAGCACCGGCATCCGGAGGTCCATCAGCACCACGTCGGGACGCTCGGCCACGGCGAGCGCCACCGCCTCGGCGCCGTCGGCCGCGGAGCCGACGACCTCCATGTCGGGCAGCAGGCCGAGGACGGTGACCAGGCCGTCGCGGATGATCGCCTGGTCGTCGGCGACGACGACGCGGATGCGGTCCGGTGTCGTCTCGCCGCCCGTGCCAGCCGCGCCGCTCATGCCAGCCGCGCCGCTCATGCCAGCCTGGCCTCGGCCGTGACGGTGAACCGGCCGCCGTCCGCGGTCGCGGCGACGGAGCCGCCGAGCGGAAGGGCGGAGAAGCGTTCGCGCATCCCCTCAAGGCCGTGCCCGCCGCCCGAGGTCGCGAGCGCGGCGCCGTGCGACGCGACGACCGGCGGGACCAGCGGCGAGGAGACGGTGAGCAGCACCCGTTCATCCTGCCAGTCGAGCGCGGCGTCGACCGGCGCGCCCGGCGCGTGCTTGCGCGCGTTGCTCAGGGCCTCCTGGAGGGCGCGCTGCAGCGCGGTCGCCTGGGCGGAGTCGAGCGGCCGCGGCGAGCCCGACTCGTGCAGCGCTGCGACGCCGCCGAGCGTGCGGTGCGCGGCGACCAGGTCGTCGAGCGTCGCGCGGAAGTCGGCGGCGGTCACTTCCGTCGTCGCCGCCCCGTCCGGGTCGCGCAGCGCTGCGACGGCTCGGCGCGCCTCGGCGAGGCCGTCCGCCGCCAGCCCGCGTGCCGCCACGACGCGCTCCCTGGCCGACGCGGCGTCCCCGGCCTCCAGCAGCGCGTCCACCGCGTCGAGCTGGATGACCAGGCCGCCGAGGCTGTGCGCGAGGACGTCGTGGAGGTCGCGGGCGATCGCCACCCGGGCGGCCTCCTCGCGCATGGCGAGGTCGCGCTCCCGAAGCAGCGCGCCCTGCTGCTCGGTGAGGCGGAACTGCCGGCGACTGAGTCCCGCGAAGCCGGCCAGCACGATCCCGGCCATCTCCCCGAGCACCGCCGCCACGGGCGAGCCGAACGGGAGGGCGCCCACCGCGACCAGCGCCGCCGAGACCGCGGCGACCGCCCCGCCGAGCGGCAGCGGCCACGTCGGGTCGCCGACCAGGTAGACCACCGCCACGGCCGCCGGCACGATCGCGATCCCGTCGGTGGCCGGCGCGACGAACGCTCCGGTCACCGCCGAGAGCAGGCACATCACGAGCGCCGCGCGCCGCCAGCCGACGAAGGTGAGGACCGACCGGGCCAGCCACGACGCCACCGCGAACAGCGCGAGCGCGAGCACCCACGCCGGGCGGTCCGCGGCGTGGGTGCGCAGCAGCGACCAGCCCACGGCGCCCGCACCGAGGATGTTCAGTACGAGCGCCAGCAGGCCCGGTCTGCTCCAGAAGTCCACGAGACCATCATGCGGCGAGCGCGGCGTGCCGATCGAGACGCGCCGAGAAGACGGCGGTCCGGGCGGCGCGGTTGGCGGCGAATACCAGGAAGATGACGCCGGTCGCGGTCGCCAGGTGCGAGCCGGCCATCGAGGCGAGCACGTCCACGCCGACGCGGACGGCGATGATCAGCACCCAGAGCACGATCCCGAGCACGCCGGTGCGCGACTCGTACGACGCGACGTAACGGGCGTCGTCGCCGAGTCGGATGGGCGACTCCAGGGGACGGAAGTGCGCGATCGCGCCCATCCACGCGCCGACGGCCAGCGACAGCACGAGCTCGCCGGCCACCACGGCCAGATCGAGCGGGGTGAGCGACGTCGGCTTCACCTGCTGCACGATGAGCACGACGCCGACGAGCGACATGATCGCCGGAAAGCGCCACATCTTCGCGATGGACACCGGACCCCAGGTCAGCTGCCGGAATCCCACCCAGCCGATCAGCAGCAGGATGAGGATCGCGTTGGTCAGCGTCTGCACGTTCATGAGTGAGAGTCCTTCCGGCCGGGATGTCCGGCACCCCTCAAGAGTCGCGTCCGGGCGGCGAGACCGGGACCGCCCGGCGGCGGAGACCGGGTGGAGAGGAGGGTGGAGATCGGGTGGAGGCCGCGGACTACGCTGGACGCCGTGCCACAGAACCCGCCGCTCCCCTCGGTCGTCCTCGCCGAGAGCGGCTACCTCGCCACGATCGAGCCGGACCGGTTCGTGCCCGGCGCGTACCAGCTCGTGGTGGACGGGACGCCGCAGTCGCACGTCGACCTGGACGACCCCAGCCGGCTGTTCTTCGAGTACATCCAGCGGATGGGCAACGTCATCGACCTCATCGGCGAGCCGGGGCAGCCGATCACCGCTGTGCACCTGGGAGCCGGAGCGCTGACCCTGCCGCGCTACGTCGCCCACACCCGGCCGGGGTCGCGGCAGCAGGTGGTGGAGCTGGAGAGCCGGCTCGTGGACCTGGTGCGCGAGAACCTGCCGCTCCCCCGCTACGCGCAGATCCGCATCCGGCACGGCGACGCGCGGGAGGTCGTCGGCAAGCTGCCGGCCGGCCTGCGCGGGGAGGTCGACCTCCTGGTCATCGACATCTTCAGCGGCGCGCGGACTCCCGCGCATGTGACGAGCGTGGAGTTCTACCGCTCCGCGGTGTCGCTGCTGAAGCCGGACGGCATCGTGCTCGTCAACGTGGCCGACGGGCCGCCGCTGACGTTCGCGCGCAGCCAGGTGTCGACGCTCGGCGCGGTCGTGGAGAACGTCGCGGCGCTGGCCGAGACGCAGGTCTTGAAGGGGCGCCGGTTCGGCAACGTCGTGCTGGTCGGATCAAACTCGCCGCTGCCGCTGGAGTGGCTGCCGCGCCTGCTGGCGAGCGGGCCGCATCCTGCGAAGGCCGTCGCCGGCGAGGAGCTGCGGACCTTCGCGGCGGGCGCGCCGATCGTGACGGACGCCACGAGCGTGCCGAGCCCGCCGCCCGCCCGCAGCATCTTCCAGGCCGGCACCCGCCGCGAGTGACCCGGCGCCCCTCGACGTTTCGGGCGAGCGCCGAAGGGCACGTAGATGCCCTTTCCGGCGCGTTTGAGGGGCGTTTACGTGCCCCTCGGCGTCAGGCGCGGCGGAAGTGGACGGCCTGGCCGGGGCGGAGCTGCGCGAAGGCGTCGAGGGAGCGCGCGGCGACCACGGCGATCACCGGGTAGCCTCCCGTCACAGGATGGTCGGCCAGCAACACGGTGGGGCGGCCGTCGGGCGACACCTGGACCGCGCCGGCGACCATCGGCTCGCTCGGCAGCTCGTCGCGCACGGCGCGCTCGAGGAGCTGCGCCGGCTCCGCGCCCCGGGCGTGCGCAGGGCCGCGCGGCGGGTCGAGTCGCACCCCCACCCGGTCGCCGTCCGCGCTCGCCCACCACTCCACCGTGAAGAACGCGTCGAGGGCGGCGGGCGTGAACCAGTCCGCGCGCGGTCCGCGGTGGGCGCGGACCTCCACCGGGCCGTCGCCGAGGTCGGCGGTCGGCACGAAGTCGATCGAGGGCACCGGGTCGACAGGCTCGGGGCCGAACGGGACGAGGTCGCCCTCCGCGAGCGGGGCGGGCCCGAGGCCGGAGAGGGTGTCGCGCGAGCGGGAGCCGAGCACGGCCTCCACCGCGATGCCGCCGCGCACCGCCAGGTAGCTGCGGACGCCCACGGCCGGCGACGCGACCCGGAGCTCGGCGCCGGCGCCCGCGTGCACCGCACTGTCGGGGTCGACCGGGTGGCCGTCGAGCGTGACGCCGGTCGCCGCCCCGGTCACCGCGAACCACGCTGCCGATTCGAACCGTGCGGCGAAACCGCCGAGCAGCAGCTCCATCGCGGCCGCGTCGGGAGGGTTGCCGACGAGCCGGTTGGCGAGCCCCAGCGCGCCGCGATCGAGCGCGCCGGACGGGCTCACGCCGACCGCCGCGAGACCGGGCCGGCCGAGGTCCTCGACCAGGGCGAGCGGGCCGGGCCGGAGGATGCGGAGCCCGAGAAGGCGTGGGCCGGTCACGCCGTCACCACCGTGAACCGCACCACGACGCCAGGCCGCAGGAGCGCCGGCGGGTCGGCCTCCGTGTTCCACAGCACAGCCTCGGTGCGGCCGATGAGCTGCCAGCCGCCCGGGCTCGACCGCGGGTAGACCCCGCTGAACTCGCCGGCGAGGCCGACCGATCCGGCCGGCACCGCCGTGCGCGGGGTCGCCCGGCGCGGCACGACGAGGCCGTCGTGATCGGTGACGAGGTACGCGAAGCCCGGCGCGAAGCCGCCGAACGCGACCCGCCACCGGGAGGCGGTGTGCCGCTCCACGACCTCGGCGGGCGTGATGCCGAGCAGTCCGGCCACCTCGGTGAGGTCGTCGCCGTCGTAGCGGACGGGCAGCTCCACGACCTCCTCGCCGGCGGCCTCGGCCGGCTCCGGGACGGTGCGCTCGACCCAGCCGCTCGCGGAGGCCGGGCTCAGAACGTGCGGGTCGAGCAGGATCGCGATGGTGCGCGCGGCGGGGACCAGGTCGAGCACGCCGGCCGGCCGGGTGCGCTGGAGTGCCGGCAGCATCCCGAGCACGTCGTCCATCGAGCCGAACTCGACGAGCAGGGCGCTGTCGCCGTAGCCGATCACCCGGCCGTTCACACGAACGGCCTCACCGCGATGCCGGCCTCGTCCAGGCCGCGGCGCACAGCCTCCGCCATCCGCACCGCGCCCGGGGTGTCGCCGTGGACGCAGAGGGAGTCGGCAGCGACGGCGACCAGGGCGCCGTCGGCGGCCTCCACCACGCCCTCCCGCGCGATCCGCACAGCGCGGGCGGCGATGTCGGCCACGTCGGAGAGCACAGCGCCGGCCTCCGTCCGCGGGACCAGCGTGCCGTCGGCACGATAGCCGCGGTCGACGAACGCCTCGCGGACGAATCGGAGGCCGCGCGCACCGGCCGCGCGCTCGACGGCCGAGCCGCGGAGGCCGAGCAGCGGCAGCGACGGGTCGAACCCGGCCAGGGCCTCCACCACCGCCGCGGCCTGCGTCTCGTCGTGGACGATCCGGTTGTAGAGGGCTCCGTGCGGCTTGACGTAGCGCACGACGGTCCCGGCGACGCGCGCCATCCCGGCGAGCGCGGCGAGCTGGTAGAGCACCTCGTCGCGTAACTCGGCGGCCGGGACGTCCATGCTGCGCCGGCCGAAGCCCGCGAGGTCGCGGTACGAGACGTGCGCGCCGACGGCGACGCCGTTCTCGGCGGCCAGCCGGCAGGTGGCCAGCATCGTGGACGGGTCCCCGGCGTGGAAGCCGCACGCGACATTGGCGCTCGTCACCAGCCGGAGCATCGCGGCGTCGTCGCCCAGGCTCCAGGCGCCGAAGGACTCGCCGAGGTCACAGTTGAGATCGACACTGCGGAGGTCGACACTGCGGAGGTCGACACTGCGGAGGTCGACGCTGGCGGGCGGATCGGCGCTGGGCTCCATCCGCCTATTCTGCGATACCGGCGCGCACACCGGCACGCCGGCCGGCCGCGCGGGCGCGGTGCGCGCGCACCTTCGCCCGGTTGCCGCAGCGCTGCATCGAACACCAGCGCCGGTTGCCGCTGCGCGAGGTGTCCAGGTAGACCAGGCCGCAGTCGTCGGCGGAGCACTCGCGGATCCGGCCGTCGGCGTCCGGCCCGAACAGGCGAACGGCGTCGCGCGCGACCGAGCCGAGGGCCTGGTGCGGGCGGGCGAGGGTGCGTCCGGCCTGACGGCCGCCACCGGCCAGCACCGGCGGGATGTCGGGGGTCGCGGCGAACAGGTTCACGACATCCACATCGGCCGGGCCGAGGGTCTCCGCGCGGCTGGCCTGGCGAGCGAGCCGGCCGATCGCCGCGCGCAGCATCTCGGCGTCGCGGAACTCGCGGTCGCCGGTCGTCGCGGCCA
The DNA here is from genome assembly GCF_042789575.1 of Leifsonia sp. NPDC056824. Taxonomy (NCBI): domain Bacteria; kingdom Bacillati; phylum Actinomycetota; class Actinomycetes; order Micrococcales; family Microbacteriaceae; genus Leifsonia; species Leifsonia sp. NPDC056824. Next base: position 391,961 of record NZ_JBHUAV010000001.1, read on the forward strand.
CCTCCGGGAAGCGCGACTGCAGCCAATCGCCGAGCTGGCGGGCGTCGTCCACCGAGCGCCACTGGGTGTCGTCCTGGGCCCCGTCGGCCGTCCCGTCGACGCCGCCCAGGACGTCCGCACCGCCGGTGTAGGCGAAGTCGAGAGCGAGCGCACCGGAGTCGAACCACCAACGCAGACCGTCCGCGTCATCCATCCACTGCCCGGTCTCGCGGGGCAGGAGGACGTCGGTAGGCACCGAACCAACTTAGTGGGTTTCGAGAGCGTTCGCGGACCCGGCGGCTCCCGGGAGGCGATGCGATACTGGGCGGATGACTGCGACCCGTCCCGATCCGCGTGCCGTGCTCGAGGGCGCGACGGTCCGCCTGCGGGCGCTCACCCACGACGATCTGCCCGACCTCCACGACGCCATCGGTCACCCCGCGGTGTTCGAGGGCGGCTGGGGCGGCGGCGTCGCGGCGTACCGGGACACCTACGAGGAGTGGCGGGAGTTCATCCTCGGCTACCTGGCCTGGGACACCGCCAACGTCATCGCGGTCTGCCTGCGCGACGGCGACCGCATCGTGGGCACGACGACGCTCGGCGACTTCGACCTGGCGAACGGCTCGGCGCACATCGGCTGGACCGCCTACGCGCCGGAGGTCTGGGGCACGCGCGTCAACGCCGAGACCAAGCGGCTCCTGCTCGGCACGGCGTTCGACCACGGGTTTGAGCGCGTCAAGCTGCAGGCCGACGTGCTCAACGAGCGCTCGCGGGCCGCGATCCTGCGGCTCGGGGCCACGTTCGAGGGCGTGCTGCGGCACACCCAACCGCGGGCGGACGGCACCTGGCGCGACACCGCGGTCTACTCGGTGCTGCGCGACGAGTGGCCCGCCGTCCGCGACGCCCTGGACGCCCGGCTCGCGGTCGAGACGGCGTAGCCCCGAGCGTCAGTCCGCGTCGAGCGCCTCGGTCGCGGCCGCCGCGGCCATCCGACGCTGCGCCGTCGAGACCTCCCTGTGCACCCAGGAGATGAGGTTCGCCGAGTCGAACCGCCTGCTGCACGCCCCGCACGCGAGCGCGCGGGCCGGCTTGCGATAGCGGTAGTGCGTGTGGCCCTGCGGGCAGGTCCCCACCCAGGGCGCCAAGTCGTCGGCGATCGCACCGCCGTGCAGCCGCTTGCCCTCGTAGCCGAGGTCGAGCGCGATCGCCCGCCAGCGCGGTCCGTGCCCGGCGCGGGAGCCCGCGAGCGCGTGGGCGACCTCGTGCAGCAGGATCTGGTGGATGTCGTCGTCCTCGTAGCGGGCCGCCAGGTACCGGGAGACCGTGATGCGCTTGGCGGTGTAGTTGCACAGCCCGGCGCGGGTCTTGGCGTTGTCGAAATCGAAGCTCCAGGTGGCCGGGTCGAGATGCAGGGCGATCAGGGCGTCGGCCCAGCGGCGCACGCGATCCAGCTCTGCCATCAGCGTCGGCTCCCAGGTCGGCTCATGCCAGGAATCCTACGCCGGAGAGCCGACGCCGTCTCCGCCGCCGGAGTCGCCCTCGCCGGAGCCCGCCGCGGCCCGCTGCGCCTCCAGGAACCGCTGCACGACGGCCACCGCCGTGAGCGCGCCCTCGATCTCGGCCGGGGACGCCCCGAGCTTCTCGCGCAGGAACACGGCGGCCGTCATGTCGGAGAGCGCGCTCTCGAACTCCTTCATGTCGAAGTGCACCTTGCCGCGGTTCTGCACCGCGAACGCCTCCAGCGCCGTCCACTCGCGACCGCGCGCCTCGTCGACGCAGCCGGTGAGCTCCACGATCGCCTCGTCGAACTTGCCCTGGTACTGCAGCACCTGGCCGCGGCGGATGCGCGCGCCGAGGAGCTGCTCGCGGTCGCCGGTGAAGCGCGCCTGCCGCACCGCCTCGTTGGCGAGGGTGTACGCCTCGTCCAGCCGGCCGAGCAGCCGGAGCAGCACGGTCTTCTCGTTGAGCGCGCTCAAGCTGCGCAGGCTGCCGAGCTCGTCCAGCCGCTCTCCGGCAGCACGCAGGTCGACACGCTCGCGCAGGGTGGACGGATCGTATCCGAGGATGATGCTCAGGGTCGGCTCCCAGGTCGTGCGGTTCACATCAAGCGTAGTCGGCAAACCCGCGTTGACCCGGTTACTGCGTGTTCGGACGCGTCAGTGTTCGGACGCGTCAGTGTTCGCGCGTCAGTCGACGACGCGCACGTCCTTCCAGAACGCCACGTAGTTGCTGTAGTCCTTGCCGACACGGTCGAACGAGCTCGGGTACGGCGTGGGATAGCTCCACGCGCGGTCCTGGAGCAGGCCGTCGCCGTGCTTGACCGAGAAGTACTGGCAGTCGCCCTTCCACGGGCAGGTGTAGGGAGTCGACGACTCCACCAGGTGCTCGGAGTTGACGCTCTGCGGCGGGAAGTACCAGTTGCCCTCGATGCGGATGAGGTCCTCGGTCGGGGCCTCGGCGATGACGGTGTCGTTAAGAATTGCTTTCATGGATGCAAAACCTCCTGAATGCACCGAACACCCGTTTGCGCCCGATCATTCCGATGCCGGGGAGTTCATACCGAGCGCTCAGGCGGCTCGCAGCACGCGGACCTCGGAAACGGTGCCGAGCCGGCCGGAGGCGGCGAGCGCCGCGGGGTCTGCGCCTGCGGCGATGCGCTCCTGTCCGGAGACCGACGCCGTGAGCAGGTGTGCGACGGCCCCGCGTAGGCCGGTGAAGGCGGCACACGCGGCCGCGGCCTCCGGCGAGCTGTAGTCGATACCGAGCGTCGCGAGGGCGTCCACCACCGCGCCGGCGGCGAGGAGGTCCTCCACCGCGAAGCGCGTGCCTCCGCCGGCCGAGGTGCCGCCGGCGGCGACGAGCGCCACCATCGCGCGGCGGCCGAGGCGCACCTGCTCGGCGAGGACCCACGCCGCCACCGCGGCGGCGTCGGCGAGGCCGGCGGCGACGACCGCGCCCGTCCCGGGGAGCACAGCCTCCGCGACCGGCCGGTCTTCGATCGCGTCGACCCAGACCACCACATCGGCGTCCGCCGCGACGGCGGCAGCGCCATCCGCTGCCCAGTCGAAGCGCACCTGGTACTTGGCCTGGCGGTGGGCGGCGGGGACGGTCGAGGGGTCGGTCTGCGAGCTCACCGCCTCAGCGTAGCCCGGCCGTCAGTGTTGTCAGGCGCTAAAGGCGGTCGTCGCGCGTTGCGCCGGGTGACGCGGCCCGTCGGCGCGGCGCGCGGTGGAGGGCCGCTGCTCGCCGGGGGTGTGCCGCAGCTGATCGCGGATCAGCTCGAAGTCGTGCCTGGTCAGCTCGATCAGGCCGGCGCGGAGCTGGTAGCCCCAGTCGCGGTTGTCGCGCGTGAAGTCGAGGGAGGGCAGCAGCGGCCGGATCGGGGTCGCCACCGCGTCGTGGTCCCAGTCGACGCGGCGCCGCCAGGGCAGGAAGTCGCCGTTCGGGCCGCGCATCTGCGCCCCCTGCGTCGCCTGGAACACCTCGGCGTCGGCCAGCCTCCCGACCGCCGTGAACTGCTTGAGGGGCTCCCCGTCGAACGACTCGCGCGGCGAGTAGAACACGAACCCGTCGGAGGCGCCCATCCGTTCCAGCGGCGCGCGGGCGCCGTGGTTGACCTGCGCGAAGCCGCCGGCGACGCCGCGGAGCACATGATCGTGGTGCACCACGCCCAGCCAGTAGCGGATCGCCATGCTCCCGTTCTAGCGCACACCTCGGACATCGCGGGCCCGACATCCCAGCGACGAGCGGCTGCGGTGTCGAATCCCGGGGCTCCGGCTCGACGTCTCTACGAGTGCCTCGCCCTGCGCCACGACGGAAGGACCACGGATGCGCTACCTCCTCACCCTCAGCACGGACGGCCCGGCGCCGGCGGAGTCCATCCAGCGGTACACGGTCGAGCTGATCCGCGCAGGGGTGCTCCTGGTGGGCGAGGTCCTCGCGGACGACGACTGCACGCGCGTCGAGCTGACCTTCGGCGGCCCCCGGACCGACGCCGAGCTGCAGCCGGTCTCCGCGGTGCGCCCGGCCGCCGTGTGGATCGTGCAGACCTCCGATCGCGCCGAAGCCGTCGAATGGGCGCGACGCCTCCCGCTCGGTCGTGGCAGAGTCGAGGTGCGCCGCATCCTGACCGGGACGGCGGAGACGTGAGCGCGGGAGGAGCGGCCGTGGTGGAACGGGAGCGCACGACGGCCGATCGGGCCGCCGCCGACGCCGTGGAGGCGGTCTGGCGCATCGAGTCCGGGAAGCTCGTCGCCGGGCTCGCCCGCTGGACGGGCGACGTCGGCCTGGCCGAGGAGCTCGCCCAGGACGCGCTCGTCGCCGCGCTCGAGCAGTGGCCGGAGGCCGGCATCCCGCGCAATCCCGGCGCCTGGCTGACCACTGTCGCCAAGCGCCGCGCGATCGACGGCTGGCGCCGGCGCGAACGCCTCGACGAGCGGTACGCCGCTCTCGCCCGCGACCTGGAGCAGCAGGACGACGACGACCCGGCCGCCGTCGTGGAGGAGGAGATCGAGGACGACCTGCTGCGCCTGGTGTTCGTCGCGTGCCACCCCGTGCTCGCGCCGCCCGCACGGGTCGCCCTCACGCTCAAACTGCTCGGCGGGCTCACCACCGAGGAGATCGCGCGGGCCTTCCTCGTGCCCGTGCCGACCATCGCGCAGCGCATCGTGCGCGCCAAGCGGACGCTGACCGCCGCGCACGTCCCGTTCGAGGTCCCCGACCGCGCCGAGTACCCGGAGCGGCTGGCCTCTGTGCTGGAGGTCGTCTACCTGATCTTCAACGAGGGCTACTCCGCCACCGCGGGCGACGACTGGATGCGCCCCGACCTCTGCCAGGAGGCCCTCCGCCTCGGCCGCGTGCTCGCCGAGCTCACTCCGGGCGAACCGGAGGTGCACGGTCTGGTGGCGCTGATGGAGTTCCAGGCCTCCCGCCTCCCCGCACGCGCCACCGCCGACGGCGAGCCGATCCTGCTGCAGGACCAGGACCGCACCCGCTGGGACCGCATCCTGATCGGCCGCGGGGTCGCCGCGCTCGCCCGCGCCGACCGGCTGGTGGGCTCCCGCGGCCGTGGCCCCTACGCGCTGCAGGCCGCGATCGCCGCCTGCCACGCGACCGCCCCCGCGCCGGAGGACACCGACTGGGAGGAGATCGTCGCGCTCTACGGTGCGCTCGGCTCCCTCCAGCCGTCCGCCGTCGTGGAGCTCAACCGCGCGGTCGCCCTGTCGATGGCGTACGGCCCGGAGGCCGGCCTCGACGTGGTGGACCGGCTCGTGCTGGACGGCGCGCTGGAGTCGTACCACCTGCTCCCCTCGGTGCGGGCCGACTTCCTGCTCAAGCTGGGCCGGGCCGCGGAGGCCGAGGAGGAGTTCCGGCGGGCGGCGGCGATGACCGGGAATGAGCGCGAGCGGGCACTGTTGCTGGCGCGGGCCGAGGAGGCCGCGCGCGGGTAGCGCGTGGCGCGGGCGTCCGGGAGTGCGCCGAGAATGACTGCCGCCCGCGCGGAGGATGCGTGACACTGGGGTGCGTGAGAGTCCTCCTGAAGCTCATCCTCGACTGCGACCCGGACGCGGCCTGGCGCGCCCTGCAGAGCCCGACGGCCTTCCGCGAAGTGGCGCTGCCCTGGGTGGACTTCCGGTCGGACGAGCCGGCGGGCTTCCCGACCGTGTGGGACACCGCGGAGCACCGGGTGAGCGTGCGCGCCCTCGGCGCCGTCACCGTCGGGACGCAGGCCATCCGCCTGGACACGCTGCGCTCGACCGACCCGCGCGAGCGCGCGACGCGCATCCTCCGCGACAGCGGCGGCGGCGTCGGTGGCGTGCTGTCGGCGATGCCGCACCTCGACCACCGGATGGCCATCGCGCCCGACCCCGCCGGTCCCGGGGAGGACGGCCGGATCCGCACCCTGTACCGCGACCGGCTGGTCGTGCGGGCCGGGGCCGTGACGCCGCTCGCCTGGTACGGATTGTGGGCGTTCTGGCAGTGGCGCGGGATGCGCCTGCGGCGCCTCGCACCCACCTGGGCATACGATCCACCCACGCCCGAACCGGATACAGCCACGACGGAGGCAGCAGCATGAGCACCATCACCCCCGAGCCCACCCCCGAGGTCGCCCCCGGTCGCGGACGCATCGCCACCGCCGTGCAGACCGCGGACTGGCGCCGCAGCGTGTTCGCGCTGTACGCGTCGGTGCGCAGGATCGCTGCCTCCGACCCGGCCGCCGCCCACGCGCACTGGATCTCCTGCCGCAACGACCTCTTCTCGTCGCACCCGGCGTCCCCGCTCCTGAACGAGGACCGCGACCGCTTCACCGGGCTCCCGGTGTCGCCGTACGACCCGGACTGGCGCTTCGAGCTGCCCATCCACCCCGCCGAGGAGGCGACGCGGATGGACGTGGAGACCGGCACCGACGGCGTGGTCCCGTTCCAGCTGCTCGGCGCGGTGCACGTCCCGCTCGCCGGGTCGCTCGACGTCTGGCGGCTGTCCTCCTACGGCGGCGGCCTGTTCGTCCCCGTGAAGGACGCCCTCGCCGGCCGCCGCGGCGGCACCTACGGCGGCGGCCGCTACCTGATCGACACGATCAAGGGCTCCGACCTCGGGATGACGGCCGACGACGACGAGACGACGATCGTCCTCGACTTCAACTTCGCCTACAACCCATCCTGCGCGTACGACCCGGCCTGGGCATGCCCGCTCGCGCAGGCGGGCAACACGCTGGGCGTGGAGGTGCCGGTCGGCGAGCGGTACGGCCAGGAGTGAACGTGGAGACGGTCACCCTCTGGCGCCCCACCGGCCCGGAAGAGCTCGCGCTGGTCGAAGCGTCGGGCTGGCGGGAGTGGCCCGCCCGGCTCCCCGATCAGCCGATCTTCTACCCCGTCCTCAACGAGGAGTACGCGACGATGATCGCCAGGGACTGGAACGTCAAGGCCAGCGGCGTGGGCTTCGTCACCCGGTTCGCTGTCGGGAAGGACTACCTCGACCGCTACAAGGTGCGCCAGGTCGGCGGGAGGGACATCCTCGAGTACTGGATCCCGGCGGAGGACCTGCCGGAGTTCAACGCGAACATCGTCGGCACGATCGAGGTCGTCGCGGAGTATCGCTGACGCGAGGCGCCTCACCCCTCCGCCAACGTCAACCGAACCGCGAGCGTACGGCCGCTCAGACCGACTGCGCCGACTGATCGGCGCGAACTCGCCTGATGAGCTCCGCCAGAGGCTTCGAGGCGACAGCGGGCTCGTCCAGCGCGCGCTCGACCTGCAGTACTTCGGCCGGAGTGAGTTTGATCAGAGCGTCCTCGATGAGGATCTCGCGGGCATGGTTCAAAGCCGGGCCGAGGATGAAGGACGTGAGGTCTTGCTGAGCCAGCTCGGCCGCTGCGCGCAGAGTGTCGCGCGCCTCGCTGCTCAGCCGGAGGTTGAGTCGTTCGGTCTTGGCGGGCGCGAGCGTGTCGATCATGTGGCCAAGGGTAGCACATTCGTACGTACTGCGTACTCACACAAACACAGTCATCAGCCCGCAGCTTCGAACGTGGCCCGCAAGACCTCCACCGGCATGAACATGCGAAGATGGCGATCCTCCAGGGAGCGGAAGCCCATCTTGCGATAGAACGCACACAGTTCAGTGCTCAGGGCGTCGACCAGCACCACCTCCACCCCGACCTTGTCGGCGACCGTGAGGAAGTTCGCGAGGGCGTGCACGAGAAGGCGCATCCCCAACCCCTTGCCCTGCATCGACTTGTCCACGCCGAGCTGCGCCAGAAGGATCGCAGGCTTCGGGTATCGACTGCGGCCCACCCCGAACGCTTCCGCTACCTCGCCCCGGCTCATCGTCCCCACCTGAGACGAATGGAAACCGACGACGCGATCTCCCGTCACGGCGAGCACAGTGCGCGTGTTGCTCGACCGGTGCGACTGGCCGGCATGCCGACGGAACCAGTCATTCACCCGCGGGTCGCCGCAGTCGAACTCCGATCGATCGAATGCCGGATCGATTGCGACTAGCCGAACCTCGTCGCTCTCACCCATTTAGCGAGCATACAGAATTAGTTCAGTGTCTACACAGAAATACTTGTATTACGATTGTGCTTAGCGCCCCACCAACGTCAACCGCTGCGTCGGCCGCGTCATCGCCACGTACAGCGACGCCGCCCCGCGCACCGACTCCGCGGCGAGCGCCGCCGGGTCGGCCAGGACCACCGCGTCGAACTCCAGCCCCTTTGCCTCGTACCCCGTGAGCACCGAGATCGGCCGGGTCAGGCCTGCAGCCCCGCGCGCCGCCGCATCGCCGAACCGGGAGCGCACCGCCGCCGCGACAGCCTCCACCTCGGCGGCCGTCGCGATCACAGCGAGGGTCCCCTCGGCGTCGAGCGACCGGTCGTGCGCCACCGCCTCCGCGACGGACTCCGCGAGGCCGGCGTCCGCCGACACCCGCCGGATCGGCCAATCGCCCTCCCGCACCGCGCGCGTCGGCGTGATCGGCAGCCCGGCCTCCGTCGCGATCCGCTCGGCCTCGCGGGTGATCTGCGCGGGCGTTCGGTAGTTGACCGTCAGCTCCTCCAGGCGCCAGGCGTCCTTGAACACCGGGCTGAGGGCCTCGTCCCAGCTGGTCGCGCCGGCGGCCGACGCGACCTGGGCGATGTCGCCGACGATCGTGAACGACTTCATTGGGCAGCGGCGCACCAGCACGCGCCACTGCATCGCCGACAGCTCCTGCGCCTCGTCGACGACGACGTGGCCGTAGGTCCACGACCGGTCGGCGAGCGCGCGCTCGGCGGTCGTGCCGCGGTCCTCCTGCTCGGCGAAGCCGTCGGCGAGCTGCTCGGCGCTCACCAGGCCCTGCACACCCATGTTGCGGATGGCCGCCCGCGCGTTCTCGAGGTCGCGCTTGCGCTGCCGGTCCCGCTCGCGGGAAACGTAGTCCGCGCGGCCGGGGAAGTCGCCCAGCAGCTCGGCGGCCTCGTCCAGCAGCGGCACGTCGGAGACGGTGAACGGCGCCGTCCGGTCGCGCTGCAGCGCCTCCCGCTGCGCCGGCGTCCACCGCGGCGTCAGCTCGGCCAGCCACGACGGGCGCGCGTACAGGTCCTGCAGCAGCTTCTGCGGGGTGAGCGGCAGCCAGGCCGTGTTGAGGAGGACGCGGACGTCGTACGACGTGCGCAGGTCCTCACGCAGCACCCGGAGGTCCGCATCGTCGATCGTGGAGCCGCCGGCCCGGAGCTGCGCGGCGAGCTGGTCGGTGAGCTCGCCGAGCGCCTGCTTCACGAACGTGACGCGGGCGACGTTGTGCGGCTTGCCGGTGCGCTGCGCCTTCCCGAGTGCGCGCTGCACGAGGTCGGGCTGGACGACGAGGCGCTCGTTGTCGACCACGATCGTCTGCGGCTCGGCCGGTGCCTTCTGCCGCGACCTCACGGCGCGGGAGAGCAGCCGCGCCATCTGGATGGAGCCCTTCAGGCGCGCGGCCTCCGGCTCGTCGTCGGCCGTGGCCTCCACGCCGGGGAACAGCTCACCCAGCGTCTGCATCACCACGCCGGTCTCGCCGAGCGACGGGAGGACGGCCTCGATGTAGCGCAGGAACGCGGGCGACGGGCCGACGACGAGCACGCCGGAGGTGCTCAGCCGCTGCCGGTTCGCGTACAGGAGGTAGGCGGCGCGGTGCAGCGCCACCGCGGTCTTGCCGGTGCCGGGGCCGCCCTGCACGACCAGGGCTCCGCGGATGTCGGAGCGGATGATGCGGTCCTGCTCGGCCTGGATGGTCGCCACGATGTCGTGCATGCGGCCGGTGCGCTGCGCGGTGAGGGCCGCCAGCAGCGCGCCCTCGCCCTGCACCTTCTCGCCGGACGCGTCGCCGTCGAGCAGAGCCTCGTCGAAGACGTCGTCGTCGATCCGGACCACCTGACGGCCGTTCATGGTGAGGTGGCGGCGGGCCCGCACGCCCATCCGCTCGTTCGCCGTGGCCTGGTAGAAGGCGCTCGCCTGCTGAGCGCGCCAGTCGATGAGCAGCGAGCGCTGGTCGTCGTCGCGCAGGCCCACGCGGCCGATGTAGCGGTGGTCGGTGCCGTCGACCTTCTCCTGGAGCAGCAGCCTCCCGAACACGAGCCGGGCGTCCACGTCGCGGAGCTGCACGAGCTGATCCTCATACAGACGCGCGAAAGCGTCGCGTTCGCTGCGCGCCTGGTGGTTGCTGCCCACGCTCTCACGGCGCACCCGCGTCAGCCGCTCCTCCGTCTCCGCCCGGAGCGTGTCGAGGCGCTCGTACAGGCCGGAGACGACAGTGCGCTCACGATCGAGCTCGGATTCCTGCACGCGCGAACCACCTTCCGGGATTACGGGCCGAAAGTCTACGACGTCCAGCTAGGAATGCGCTCCCAGCAATCGTGAGGCGCGTACCGCTAGACTCGGTGGACCAGCACTGCTGGCATGCCGGCGCCGCCGGCCTGCGCGAGCGCCGGGCGGACCCCCGCCGCGCACCACCATCTTCTTTCCGGCGAAGACGTCGCCCTCTTGCGACGCCGCCGGACCAGCCCTCATGGGCCGACCCTGCCAGAAAGGCACTTGTGACCAACCAGACTTTCGCCGACTTCGGCGTGCCCGCTCCCCTCGTCGCCGTCCTCGCGGCCGACGGCAAGGCTGAGCCGTTCCCCATCCAGGCCGACACCCTCCCCGACACGCTCGCCGGACGCGATGTGCTCGGCCGCGGCAAGACGGGCTCGGGTAAGACGATCGCGTTCGCGATTCCGATGGCCGCGCGCCTCGCGGCGTCCGCTTCCGGAGGCCGTCCCTCCCGCGGCTACCGCCGGCCCCGCGGCCTCGTCCTCGCCCCGACCCGCGAGCTCGCCACCCAGATCGACGCCACACTGAAGCCGCTGGCCGCCGCTCTCGGACTGACCACCACCACGATCTTCGGCGGCGTGTCGCAGAGCCGCCAGGTGACCGCGCTCCAGGCCGGCGTCGACATCGTCGTCGCCTGCCCCGGACGCCTCGAAGACCTGATGAAGCAGGGCATCGTCCACCTCGACAGGGTGGAGATCACGGTGCTCGACGAGGCCGACCACATGGCGGACCTCGGCTTCCTGCCGACCGTCACGCGCATCCTCAACGCCACGCCGTCGCGCGGACAGCGCCTGCTGTTCTCGGCCACGCTGGACAACGGCGTCGACAAGGTCGTCGCGAAGTTCCTCACCAACGAGGTACTGCACTCGGTGGACGACGCCACCAGCCATGTGGAGGCCATGACCCACCACGTCTTCGAGGTGAGCGACCAGGACGCCAAGAAGGACCTGATCACGGCACTCGCCTCCGGCCGCGGCCGCCGCATCATGTTCATGCGTACCAAGCACCAGGCCAAGCGCCTCGCCAAGCAGCTCACGTCGGCGGGCATCCCCGCGGTCGACCTGCACGGCAACCTCAGCCAGGGCGCCCGCGACCGCAACCTCGCGGCGTTCGGCAGCGGCGACGTGCGCGTGCTCGTCGCGACCGACGTCGCGGCCCGCGGCGTCCACGTCGACGACGTGGAGCTGGTCGTGCACGTCGACCCGCCCGCGGAGCACAAAGCGTACCTGCACCGCTCGGGCCGCACCGCGCGTGCCGGAAGCGCCGGAGACGTCGCGACCGTGATGCTGCCGGAGCAGGCGGGCGACGTGAAGTCGCTGCTGCGCGCGGCCGCGATCACGGCCACGCCGCAGCGCGTGACGGCGGAGTCCCCCGCGGTGACGGCACTCGTCGGCGAGCGCGCGGAGCGCGTCGCGCCGGCGCCGGTCGCCGCGGTCGGCAACAACGGCGGCCGGGGCGGCTCCACGGGCGCCTCGGGTGCCGGCAACGGCGGCCGGCGACGCCGCGGCGGCCAGAACCGGGCGGCCGGCGACGGCCGCGAGGGCCAGGCCTCGCGCGACAACGGCGGCAACCGTGGCCAGGGCACGGGCCGCAACGGTCGGAACTCCGGCCGGGACGTCGCCCCGACGGACGGCGCTGGCCGCAGCCACGGCCGCGGCGCGCGCGAGGGCCGCCCCGCTGCCGACCGCAACGGCGCGCCTCAGGCGTCCGGCAACGGCCGCGCCGGCCGCGCGGGCGCGCGCCAGGGCCTCCGCGTCGGCGACGTCGTGAACGGCAGCACCAGCCGAGGCCGCGGCACCCGCCGCGCCCGCGGCTGACCCCCTCAGCACCCCACCTCCACCAACGGAGGAGATCCAGCCCCCACAGGGCCCGATCTCCTCCGTTGCCTGCTTAAAGCCCACCCACCCACGCACATCTCCTCCGCTACCGACACCGCAGCCAACGGAGGAGTTTCGGTACGCGACGAGCGGAAATGTCGGCCAACGG
>NZ_JBHUAV010000001.1:404342-463116 GCF_042789575.1 Leifsonia sp. NPDC056824
GACGGAGGAGATCCCGGCCTGACCCGGCCGGATGTCCTCCGTTGCCGACGCCGGAGGTAACGGAGGAGATCCCGGCCTGACCCGGCCGGATGTCCTCCGTTGCCGACGCCGGAGGTAACGGAGGAGATCCCGGCCTGACCCGGCCGGATGTCCTCCGCTGCTGACGCCGAAGGTAACGGAGGAGATCCCGCCCACGCCCGGCCGGATCTCCTCCGTTGCCTGCTTAAAGGCAACCCACGTAGGCAGAACTCCTCCATCACCGACACCGCAGCCAACGGAGGAGTCTCGGCGCGCGGCGAGCGGAAATGTCGGGCAACGGAGGAGATTTCGGCCCGACCCGAGCAGATGTCCTCCGTTGTCGACGCCGGAGGTAACGGAGGAGATCCCGCCCACGCCCGGCCGGATCTCCTCCGTTGCCTGCTTAAGGGCCACCCGCGCAGGCAGATCTCCTCCGTTACCGACGCGTGGCCAACGGAGGAGTTTCGGTGCGCGGCGAGCGGAGATGTCGGGCAACGGAGGAGATTCCGGGGCGAGCCGGGCGGATGTCCTCCGTTGGCGACGCGGAGGTGATACGCGGGTGGGCCTGGGTCAGTGGGTGGGGGTGAGGGTGAGGATGCCGGCCTCGATGCCGTTGATGAGGAGGCGGAAGCTGCGGTCGAGGTCGTCGGGGAGGCCGAAGCCGCCGCCGAGTTCGAGGGTGATGAAGCCGTGGAGGGCGCTGCGCAACATCCGGATGGCGTCGACCGTCGCCTCCTCGGGCAGCCCGAAACCGCGCAGGGCGGCGGCCAGGACGGCGATGGTCTCGGCGGCGCGGGCCGCGAACTCGGCGTCGTCCTCCGACCCCAGGTCGGGCGCGACCTGCGTCGCCGCATACCGGCCGGGGTGGCGGTGCGCGTAGGCGCGGACGGCGTCGGCCGCCGAGTGGAGGGCCTCCGGTCCGGAGCGGCCGATGGTCGCCTCGGCCAGCACGCCCGTCAGCTCGGCGACGCACTCGGTTGCGACCACCCGGCGCAGGTCGTCGAGCGACGCGACGTGCTTGTAGAGGCTCGGCACCGCCACGCCGGCGCGGGAGGCCACGGCGGCGAGGGTCAGCTTGTCGAGGCCGTTCACTCCGCCGGCGTCCACGAGGTCGAGGGCGACGGCGGCGACCGCGGCTCGGGTGAGCCCGGCCCTAGGCACGGGCGTCACCCAGGTCTGCGACCGCGTTCGCGGCGACGTCCGGCGCGTTACGCACGGGCCTCGCCCCATCCGCTCTCCCGCCGCTGCTCCAGGAACCGCAGCGTCGCAGGAACGATCACGTCCGGCCGCTGGGCCTGCGGGTAGTGGCCCGATTCGGGCACCCGGACCACCTCCGCCCCGAGGGACTCGATCCAGTCGGCCTCGGCGGCCGGGTCCTTGTAGTCGGGATCGAGCGCTCCGACGAAGGCGAGGATGGGGGCCTTCACCTCCGGCAGGCGCGGCTCGACGACCGAGTGAGTGAGTTGAAGGGTGAGGTGGCGGAAGGAGCGCAGCCGGCCGGGCTCCTTCATGTTGCGCTTGAGGTCGGCGGTGTGCTCTTTCAGCCACGGCGCGGTGCGGCCCTTGTTGATCGAGCGGTAGTAGCCCGCCCAGAAGGCCGGGCCCCACGGGCCGGTGAACAGCACGCGGTACATCCCGTGGATGGACGCGACGGTGAGGCGGCTCATCGCGGGGTCGCGCAGTAGCGGGCCGTAGAGCACGAGGCCGGCGATCGCGTCGGGACGCTCGGCGGCGGCCCACGCGGCGGCGGCCGCGCCCATCGAGTTGCCGAGCACGACGGCGTTGCCGCCCAGCTCGTCGATCAGCGCGATCAGGTCGCGGGCGGTCGCGATGTCGCCGAACTCGCGGAAGGTGGTGTCCGACTCGCCGTGCGCCCGGAGGTCGGTGACGGCGACGCGGTAGCCGGCCGCCAGCAGCGGGCCGGTCAGCTCGCGGTAGGTGGAACGGAGGTCGCCCATCCCGGGGACGGCGACGACGAGCGGGCCGGAGCCCTCGACGGTGTAGCTGATGCGTCCCTCGGGGCGCTGCAGGTACCGGACCTGCGAAGCGATGGAAGTGTTCATAGCCGTAAAGCTAATACCATTAGCTAACGAGCGCAAGCATTATTGGAAAATCCGTTCAGACGATCTTGCCGACCGACGCCATCGCCGCCTTCACCAGCACCCCGCGACCGCCTTCGAGCTCCTCGCAGACCGTGTGCGAGACCGCCTCCTCCGGCGTCATCCAGGTGATCTCGAGCGCGTCCTGCCGCGGTTCGCAGGTGCCGGTCACCGGAACGACGTAGGCGAGCGAGACCGCGTGCTGCCGCTCGTCGGTGAACGCGGTCACCCCTGGCATCGGGAAGTACTCCGCGACCTGGAACGGCACCGGGCTCGCCGGCAGCAGCGGGAACGCCATCGGCCCGAGGTCCTTCTCGATGTGCCGGAACAGCGCCTCCCGCAGCGTCTCGCCGTACATGACGCGGCCGGAGACGAGCGTGCGGGTGATCTCGCCGACCGCGTTCGCGCGCAGCAGCACGCCGACCTCGGTCACCTGGCCGAGCCCGTCGACCCGCACCGGCACGGCTTCCACGTAGAGCAGCGGCAGCCTCCGGCGGATCTGCTCCAGCTCGATGTCGCTCAGCCAGGCGGGACCGGGCTGGACACTGTCGCCGTCGAGCGGGTCGGGGGTCGGGTCCGGGTCGGGTGTGCGCACGCTCATGCACTGATCCTACGGATGACGCACCGCGCCGCCACCCGGATAGACCGATCTGTGGACTGCGCCGCGATCTGGGGGGATGTGGAGGACAGGCAGTCGTGCCCAGAATGGACCATGCCCTTCGCCGCCCCCGAGCTCCACCTCGACCACGAGGCCGTGCTCTGGTCTGCCGGCGAGGCCGACCGCGTCGGCCGCCCGCGGCTGATCCTCCTGCACGGCTACGGGTCGGACGAGGCGGACCTGTTCGGGATCTCGGCGTACCTGCCGCTGGAGCCGGTGATCGCCTCGCTGCGGGCGCCGATCCCGGAGGGCCCCGGCTTCGCGTGGTTCTCGCGCTTCACCAACATCTCGGTCGACCCGCTCGCCGCCAACGCGGACGCGGCCGCCCGCGCCGTCCTCGACTGGCTGGACGACCAGCCCGACGTGCCGACCGGCCTGCTCGGCTTCTCGCAGGGCGGCGCGCTCGCCCTCCAGCTCCTGCGCCTGGCACCGGAGCGCTTCGACTTCGCTGTGGCGCTGTCCGCCTTCGTCGTGCAGGGCACGGAGGACGGGGACGAGGCTCTCGCCGAGCGCCGGCCGCCGGTGTTCTGGGGCCGCGGCACGCACGACGACGCCATCCCCGCGGCGGGAGTCGCGCGCGCGGGCGCGTGGCTGTCCGCACACACCGACCTCGATGCGCGAATCTACGAGGGCCTCGGCCACGGGATCTCGCCGCTGGAGCTCGGCGACATCTCCTCCTTCATCCGCGCGCACCTGCCGCGCTGACGGCCCGAGGCGGCGCCCCGCGCGGCCTCCCCTTGGCGGTGTCGGTGGCGGGGAGCAGGATGGATGCGATGAGCGACGTGCTCGACCGGTTCTCCCCCGCGACCCGTGAATGGTTCCGCGGGGCCTTCGCCGCGCCCACCGACGCCCAGACCGGAGCGTGGGAGGCCATCTCGCACGGGCGGCACGCGCTGGTCATCGCGCCGACCGGCTCGGGCAAGACGCTGGCCTCGTTCCTCTGGGCGATCGACCGCCTGGCGAGCCAGGAGCGACCTCCGGACGCCCGCCCCGGCACGCGCGTCCTCTACATCTCGCCGCTGAAGGCGCTCGGCGTGGACGTGGAGCGCAACCTCCGTGCGCCGCTGGTCGGCGTCACGCAGACGGCGCGACGGCTCGGCGCCGAGCCTCCGCATGTCTCCGTGGGCGTGCGCTCGGGCGACACCTCGTCGTCCGACCGCCGAGCGCTGGTCGCCTCCCCGCCGGACATCCTGATCACGACGCCCGAGTCGCTCTTCCTCATGCTCACGTCGCAGGCGCGCGAGACGCTGACGACCGTCGAGACCGTGATCGTGGACGAGGTTCACGCCGTCGCGGCCACCAAGCGCGGCGCTCACCTCGCGCTCTCCCTCGAACGGCTGGACGCCCTGCTGGAGAAGCCGGCCCAGCGCATCGGCCTGTCCGCGACCGTACGGCCGCCGGAGGAGGTCGCCCGGTTCCTCGGCGGCAGCTCGCCGGTGGAGATCGTCGCCCCTCCCGCGGGCAAGCGGTTCGACCTCCGCGTGGTCGTGCCGGTCGAGGATATGAGCGAGCTCGGCACCTCCACCTACGCGAGCGACAACGACGACGGCTCCGCACCGCAGGCCGGCTCGATCTGGCCGCATGTGGAGGAGGCGATCGTCGAGCGCGTGCTGGAGCACCGCTCCTCGATCGTGTTCGCGAACTCGCGTCGCCTGGCCGAGCGGCTGACCGCACGGCTCAACGAGCTGTACGAGGAACGGGTGCTCGGCGGCGAGGCAGGCGCAGCGCCCGCCCGCCCGCCGGCGGAGCTGATGGGCGGCTCCGGCCAGACCAAGGGCTCCGCCGTCGCCGACCCGGAGTCGCTCGTCCTCGCCCGCGCGCACCACGGCTCGGTCAGCAAGGAGCAGCGCGCCCTGATCGAGGACGACCTCAAGTCCGGGAGGCTGCGCTGCGTCGTCGCGACCTCCAGCCTGGAGCTCGGCATCGACATGGGCGCGGTGGACCTCGTCGTGCAGGTCGAGGCGCCGCCCTCGGTCGCGAGCGGGCTGCAGCGCGTCGGCCGCGCCGGCCACCAGGTGGGCGAGGTGTCGCGCGGGGTCGTGTTCCCCAAGCACCGCGCCGACCTCATCCACTCGGCGGTCGCCACCGAGCGGATGGTCGGCGGCCTGATCGAGACGATGCGGATCCCGACGAACCCGCTCGACATCCTCGCCCAGCAGACGGTGGCGGCGACTGCGCTCGAGCCGCTCGACGCCGACGACTGGTTCGACACCGTGCGCCGGAGCGCGCCGTTCGCGACGCTGCCGCGCAGTGCGTACGACGCGACGCTCGACCTGCTCGCCGGCCGCTACCCGTCCGACGAGTTCGCCGAGCTGCGGCCGCGCATCGTGTGGGATCGCGACGCCGGCACGCTCACCGGCCGCCCCGGCGCGCAGCGGCTCGCCGTGACCAGCGGCGGCACCATCCCGGACCGCGGGATGTTCGCGGTCTACATGGTGGGCGAGCGCGCCAGCCGGGTGGGCGAGCTGGACGAGGAGATGGTCTACGAGTCGCGCGTCGGCGACGTCTTCGCGCTCGGCTCGACGAGCTGGCGCATCCAGGAGATCACCCACGACCGCGTGCTGGTCTCGCCCGCGTTCGGCGAGCCGGGGCGGCTGCCGTTCTGGAAGGGCGACGGCATCGGCAGGCCCGCGGAGCTGGGCGCGGCGGTCGGCGCATTCGTGCGCGAACTGAGCGCCGCCTCCCCGGCCGACGCCGAGCTGCGCTGCGTGGAGGCCGGGCTCGACGCGTTCGCGACGGCCAACCTGCTGGCGTTCCTGCGCGAGCAGAAGGAGGCCACGGGGCACGTCCCGACCGACCGGACGCTCGTGGTCGAGCGGTTCCGCGACGAGCTGGGCGACTGGCGCGTGGTGCTGCATTCCCCGTACGGCATGCAAGTGCACTCGCCGTGGGCGCTGGCCGTGCAGGCGCGCGTCCGCGAGCGGTACGGGATCGACGCGGGTGCGATGGCGGCGGACGACGGGATCATCGTTCGTATTCCCGACACGGAATCCACGCCTCCCGGCGGCGAGCTGTTCGTGTTCGAGCCGGCCGAGCTGGACGAGCTGGTGACCCTGGAGGTCGGCGGCTCCGCGCTGTTCGCCTCCCGGTTCCGCGAGTGCGCGGCCCGCGCGCTGCTGCTGCCCAAGTACAACCCGGGCAAACGGTCGCCGCTCTGGCAGCAGCGGCAGAAGGCGTCGCAGCTGCTCGACGTCGCGCGCAAGTACCCGAGCTTCCCGATCATCCTGGAGACGGTGCGCGAGTGCCTGCAGGACGTCTACGACCTGCCCGCGCTGGACGAGGTGGCGCAGAGCATCGCCCAGCGCCGCATCACGCTGGTGGAGGCCGCGACCGAGACGGCCTCGCCATTCGCGCGGTCGCTGCTGTTCGGCTACGTCGCGGCGTTCATGTATGAGGGCGACAGCCCGCTCGCGGAACGGCGCGCGGCGGCGCTGTCGCTCGACGCGGGGTTGCTTGCCGAGCTCCTGGGCCGCGCGGAGCTGCGCGAGCTGCTCGACCCGTCGGTGATCGAGCGGGTGGAGCTGCAGCTGCAGCGGCTCGATCCGGAGCGGCGGGTGCGTGGCGAGGAAGGCGTGGCCGACCTGCTGCGGCTGCTCGGGCCGCTGACCGTCGCCCAGGTGGCGGAGCGGTTGCAGGGTGACGAGGTGGAAGCCGACTCGGCTGCGGAAGAAGTCGCCCCTCCCCACGCCACCCTCCCCGCCGCCCTCACACACCTCACCACGCTGGTCGACGCCAAACGCGCCCTCCCGGTCACCATCGCCGGCGAGCAGCGCTTCTCGGCCATCGAGGACGCGAGCCGCCTCCGCGACGCGCTCGGCGTCCCGCTCCCCATCGGCGTGCCCGTCGCCTTCATCGAGCCCGTGGATGACCCGCTCGGCGACCTGGTCAGCCGCTACGCGCGCACGCACGGCCCGTTCGAGGTCGCGGAGGTCGCCTCCCGGTTCGGTCTCGGCCCGGCGATCGTGCACGACGCGCTGCGCCGGCTGTCCCGCGACGGCCGCGTCGTCGAGGGCGAGTTCCGCCCGCACGCGACCGGCTCCGAGTGGTGCGACGCGGAGGTCCTGCGGCGGCTGCGGCGGATGTCGCTCGCGGCGCTCCGCCAGGAGGTCGAGCCGGTCGAGACGGCGACGTTCGCGCGGTTCCTCGGCGACTGGCAGCACATCGGCTCCACCCTGCGCGGCGTGGACGCGGTCGCGTCGGTCATCGAGCAGCTCGCTGGGGCGCGCATCCCGGCCTCCGCGTGGGAGTCGCTGGTGCTGCCGAGCCGCGTCGCGGACTACAGCCCGGCCATGCTGGACGAGCTCACCGCCACCGGCGAGGTGATCTGGGCGGGCGACGGCTCGCTGCCGGGCAACGACGGCTGGATCAGCCTCAACCTCGCCGACTCGGCCCCGCTCACGCTCGCCCCGCCGACCGACCACGATCCCGACGAGCTGCAGCGCGGCGTCCTGGCGGCGCTCGCGCGCGGCGGCGGGTACTTCTTCCGGCAGCTCTCCGACACCCTCGGGGCCGAGCGCGGCGAGGCGATCGAGGACGCCGTGCTGGTTACCGCGCTGTGGGATCTGGTCTGGGCCGGGCTGGTCACCAACGACACCCTCGCTCCGCTGCGCACGCTGACCGGTGGAGGAGGCGGCGCCCACAAGCGGCCGCGGCAGCCCACGCGGTCCCGGATGTACCGCGGCCGGGTCGGCGCCCCGCGCACCTCCGCGATGGTCACCCGGATGGGACCGCCGACCGTCGCCGGCCGCTGGTCGCTGCTCCCCGAGCGCGACCTGGACTCCACGGTCCGCGCGCACGGCCAGGCCGAGACGCTGCTCGACCGGTACGGCGTCGTCACCCGCGGCTCGGTGATGAACGAAGGGACGCCGGGAGGCTTCGCACTGGCTTACAAGGTGCTCAGCGGCTTCGAGGACAGCGGGCGCGCGCGCCGCGGCTACTTCGTGGAGACGCTCGGCGCCGCGCAGTTCGCGAGCGGGCCGACCGTGGACCGGCTGCGCACCTTCGCCCGCGACCACACTCAGCCGCGGCCGTTCGACGCGGTCGCCCTCGCGGCGACCGACCCCGCCAACGCGTACGGCGCGGCGCTGCCGTGGCCGGCCGTCCCCGCCGCGACCGGGGGCGTGGAGGGCGGCACCGGCCATCGGCCCGGGCGCAAGGCGGGCGCGCTGGTCGCCCTGGTGGACGGCGAGCTCACCCTCTACGTGGAGCGCGGAGGCAAGAGCCTGCTCTGCTTCGCCGACCAGGAGGACGACGGCGTGCGCCCCGCGCTCGTGGCGGCCTCCCGCGCACTGGCCGGCCTGGTGACCTCCCGCCGCGTGGACAAGCTCGCCATCGAGACGGTCAACGGTGCGAACGTGCTCGGCAGCGCGCTCGGCACGGCCCTCACCGAGGCGGGGTTCCTGCCCACGCCGCGCGGCCTCCGGCTGCGAGGGTGACAGGTGACGGCCGATGCCTGAGGGCGACACCGTCTACCAGACGGCCGCGCGCCTGCGCCGCGCGCTGCAGGGCCGCCTGCTGACCGAGACCGACTTCCGCGTGCCGCAGTACGCGACCGTCGACCTCAGCGGCCGGCACGTCGACGAGGTGGTCAGCCGCGGCAAGCACCTGCTGATCCGGGTCGGCGACCAGACCATCCACAGCCACCTCAAGATGGAGGGCTCGTGGGAGGTCTACCCGCCCGGTGGGCGGTGGCGGCATCCCGGGTTCCAGGCGCGCGTGGTCCTTCAGACCGCCGAGACGCAGGCGGTCGGCTTCCAGCTGGGCATCCTGGAGGTGGTGCCGCGGTCGCAGGAGGACACCGTCGTCGGCCACCTGGGCCCGGATCTGCTCGGGCCCGACTGGGACGCCGGGGAGGCCCTCCGCCGGCTGGCCGAGCACCCGGACGCCCCGATCGCGGTCGCACTGCTCGACCAGCGGAACCTCGCCGGCATCGGCAACGTCTACGCCAACGAGCTGTGCTTCGTGCGCGGGATGCTGCCGACGCGTCCGGTGCGGGAGGCCGACCTCCCCGCCACCGTCGACCTGGCGCGCCGGATGCTCGTCGCCAACCGCGACCGCACCGTGCGCGTGACGACCGGCGACACCCGCCGCGGCCGCAACACCTGGGTGTACGGCCGCGACGGGAAGCCGTGCCTGCGCTGCGGGACGCTCATCCGCCGCGCGGAGCTCGGGCGCACCGAGCTGGAGCAGCGAGTCACCTACTTCTGCCCGGTCTGCCAGACCTGACCGCTCCCGAGGGGCACGTCGTTGTCACTTTCGGGGCTCAGAAGTGACAACAACGTGCCCCTCGATGGTCTGGGTTAGGCGGCGGCTTCCTCGTCGAGGTCGGCGTCGGCAGCGGCGCGGATGCCGGCGAGCGCGCCCGACCACGACTCGAGCTGGTCGAAGAGCGGCGTCAGGCCGGCCTCCGCCGCGGGCGTCGGCTTCAGCGACCAGTTCTCAAAGTCGTGCTGGAGGCTCAGGCCGACGAACGCGCTGACCGTCGCGACCTGGAGCTGCGAGAGCACGAGCCGCAGGTGCTCGACCGCGCGGGCGCCGCCGAAGACGCCGTAGCTGACGAAGCCGGCCGCCTTGTTGTACCACTCGGCCCCGACGAAATCGATCGCGTTCTTGAGCGCGCCGGAGGTGCTGTGGTTGTACTCGGGCGTCACGAAGAGATAGCCGTCGAACTCCGCGATCTTGGCCGCCCACGCTTTGGTGTGGTCGTTGGCGTACCGGCCCATCGCGGCGGGCATCGGCTCGTCGAGGTGCGGGAGGTTCCACTCGGCGAGGTCGACGAGCTCGTACTCCGCGTCGTCGCGCTGCGCGGCGTGCTCGAGCACCCAGCGGGCGACGGACTCCCCGTTGCGGCCGGGGCGCGTGCTGCCGATGATGATGGCGATCCTGGTCATGTCAGCCTTTCTGATTTTTTGGTGACGTGTCAACATTCTTGCACCGCGGGCGACGTCGCGCCATCCCCGCGCACTGAGCCCGGCGCCTCCGCACACTGTCGCGGGCGCGTGCAAGGATGACGTATGGCGATCGCGCGCACCCGACCCGATCCGCGCAGACTGAGCACTGCCGAAGCGGAGCTGTTCCACGCGTTCTACCTGATGCGGCGCGGTTTCGACCGCGCCCTGGACGCCCAGCTGCAGCGGGACGACGGCATCTCCATCTCCGAGCTCGAGGTGCTCATGGCGCTGGTACGGTCGCCGGGGCGGCGGCTGCGCGTGCGCGACCTGGTCGAGCTGACCGGCTGGGAGAAGAGCCGCGTCTCCCACCAGGTCACCCGCATGGAGGGCCGCGGCCTGGTGGAGCGCGAGGACTGCGCGGAGGACCGCCGCGCCAGCTGGATCCGGCTCAGCGGCGAGGGGCGCCGCGTCGTCGTGCGGGCGCTCCCGAAGCACTCCGCGATGATCCGCCGCATCCTCTTCGACGCCCTCACACCGGAGCAGCAGGACGAGCTGCTCGCGATCTCCACCCGGATGACCGACGCGATGTCACCGGGAGAGGCGTCCTCCACACCGGATGCATGAGGGTTCTCGCAGCGCCGTTCGCCGCTTTGCCGTGAGCATGCTGAGAACTCCTCCCTGATCCGCTGGTCATTCCGCCGGAACACCGCCGGAAACCAGGCTGTTCGCAGGCCGCACCCCCTAGCGTCGTGGTGTGCGACGCCCGAACTATCCCTCAGGTGAGTCCGGCGCCGGCCGGGACGACCGTCCCGAGCCGCCGACCGAGATCTTCGGACGCGTGCCCGCAGCCGACCCGCGCCGGCCGGTGCGGGCGACGCGGCCGGCGTCCGGCGTCCCCTCCGGGCGCAACGGCGGGCGGGCTGCGGGGGCTGCGGGAGCGGGCGCCGCGGCGGGTTCCGGTGCGGGAGCTGCCGGTGCGGGAGCTGCCGGTGCGGGAGGCGCCGGTGCGCCCTTCGACCTGTTCGGACTGTCCGGCTCTCCGGACCCTGGCCGCGCGGACGGCGGCTTCGGCGACGGCTTCGGCGACGGCGGTGACGGTTCCGGCGGTGGAACGGGCGGCGGCAAGCCCCCGAAGAAGAACCGCCGCGCCAAGCGCATCATCGCCTGGACCGCGGCCGGACTGGCCGTGCTCCTCGTGGTGCTCGGCGGCTATGCCGCCTACAGCTACTTCCGCTTCGTCGGCGGTGTGAGCCACGTCGACGTCATCAACAAGACCGGCAACGACGTGGACGGCGCGGACCAGAACATCCTGCTCGTCGGCGACGACCACCGTCCGGACAACGCGACGCAGGCGGAGCTGAACCAGCTCAGCACCACCGCGGACGGCGGCGGCACCAACACGGACACGATGATGATCCTGCACATCCCGGCCAACGGGAAGTCGGCGACCCTCGTCTCCCTCCCCCGCGACTCGTGGGTGAACGTGCCGGGCCATGGGATGAACAAGCTCAACGCGGCGTTCTCGCTCGGCAACGGCGGCAGCGACCCGACCAGCGGCGCCAAGCTGCTCATCCAGACCGTACAGAACCTCACCGGGCTGTCGATCGACCACTACGTGCGCGTCTCCCTGCTCGGCTTCTACACGATCGCGAAGGCCCTCGGGCCGGTGCAGGTGTGCCTCAACAACGCGGTGAACGACCCGTACTCCGGCGCGAACTTCCCCGCGGGCGTCTCGACGCTGGACGCGCAGCAGGCGCTGTCGTTCGTGCGGCAGCGGCACGGTCTCCCGCGCGGCGACCTCGACCGGGTCGTGCGCCAGCAGTACTTCCTGTCGGTGGAGGCGCACAAGTTCCTGTCCGCGGGGACCCTGCTGAACCCGGGCAAGCTCACGAGCGCGCTCGACGCCATCAGCGGATCGCTGGAGACCGACCCCGGGCTGAACTTCCTCCAGCTCGCGGCCCAAATGCAGGGCCTCACCGGCGGCAAGATCCAGTCGGCGACGATCCCGATCTCCGGCACGCCGACCATCACGGTCGACGGCTCCGACCTGTCGATCGTGCAGGTGGACACGGCGGCGATGCCGGCGTTCGTCAAGAGCCTGACGGGCACGCCGTCCGCCTATGACAGCGCGAAGGCGGCCAAGCCGTCCGACACGAAGGTGACTGTGCTCAACGGCGGCAGCATGAACGGCGCGGCGGGCACGGCGACGCAGACGTTCAGCGCGGCGGGGTTCAAGACCGGCACGGCCGGCGACGCGAGCTCGCAGCAGACGACGACCATCCAGTACCCGTCAGGCCAGGAGTCGCAGGCGAAGGCCGTCGCAGCCCTGCTCCCGGGCGCCGCGGTGCAGGAGACCGGCAGCGTCAAGAACGTCACCGTCGTCCTCGGCGAGGACGGCCTGATGCCGACCGCGCCCGGCGCCGCCCCCACCGGCGGCAGCGCTCCCGCCGCCCCGGCCGCCCCGGCCCCCGCGCCCACCCACTCCGGCCCCACCACCAACTACTCCAGCACCGTCTGCATCAACTGACGCCCGCCGCCATCAGTTCCGGAGTTGTGTACGTCCGCGCGCGGCGTGTCGCGTACACAACTCCGGAATTGATGGATGGGGGCTAGTCGAAGAGGCGGCGGAAGACGTTGGTGTCGGCGAGGTCGATGAGTTCGTCGCCTCGGCCGGACATGATCGTGCGGAGGGCGTAGAGGGTGAAGCCTTTGACCTGGGCGGCGGTGACGGCCGGCGGGATGCTCAGCTCCTGGCGGGCGGTCACCACGTCCACCAGGGCGGGGCCGTCGTGCGCGAGCGCCGTGCGGAGGGCGCTCTCCAGTTCGTCCGGCTTCTCGACCCGCTGGCCGTGGATGCCGATGGCTTGGGCTACCCGGGCGAAGTCCGGGTTCTCCAGGCCCGTGCCGTAGTTGACGAAGCCCGCGGCCTTCATCTCGACCTCCACGAAGTTCAGCGACGAGTTGTTGAAGACGACGATCTTGACCGGCAGCTTCATCTGCACCAGGGTCAGCAGCTCGCCCATCAGCATCGCCAGCCCGCCGTCGCCCGCCAGCGCGATCACCTGCCGCCCGGGGAACGCCGCTTGCGCGCCGATCGACTGCGACAGGGCGTTGGCCATACTGCCGTGGTTGAACGAGCCGATCAGCCGGCGCGAGCCGTTCATCCGCAGGTAGCGGGCCGCCCAGACCACGGGCGAGCCGACATCCGGGATGTACACGGCGTCCTCGCTGGAGAGCTCGCTGATCAGCCGCGCGACGTACTGCGGGTGGATGGGCGTGCGGTTGCGGTCGTTGACGGCCAGCTCGTCCAGGCTCTTGCGCGCCTTCAGGTAGTGCGAGCGGGACGCGTCGAGGTGCTTGGTGTCCTTCCGCTCCTCCAGCAGCGGCAGGAGCGCCTCCACGGTGTCCTTCACGCTGCCGACCAGCCCGAGGTCGATCGGCGTGCGCCGGCCGAGGTTCTCGCCACGGATGTCGACCTGGATGATCTTCGCCTTGGACGGGTAGAACTGCTGGTACGGGAAGTCGGTACCGAGCATGAGCAGCGCGTCGCAGGACTCCATCGCCCGGTAGCCGGAGGAGAAGCCGAGTAGACCGGTCATCCCGACGTCGTACGGGTTGTCGTACTCGACGAACTCCTTGCCGCGCATCGCGTGCACGACCGGGGCCCTGAGCGCTCCGGCAATGTCGATGAGCTGCGGGTGGGCGCCCTCGACGCCGGCGCCCGCGAGGATCGTGACCTTCTTGGCGGCGTTCAGGATGTCGGCCGCGGCCTTCAGCTCGCCGTCGGTGGGCCGGGTCACCCGCGGCGAGTACAGGATCGGCGCCGACGGCTTACGGCCGACGCTGTCCGCGAGGAAGATCTCGCCTGGGATGACCACGACCGCGACGCCGCGACGCTCGATCGCCGTGCGCATCGCGATCTCCAGCACGCGGGGCAGCTGCTCCGGCATGCTCACGATCTCGGTGTAGACCGAGGCCTCGCGGAACAGCTCCTGAGGGTGCGTCTCCTGGAAGTAGGTGCTGCCGATCTCGGGCCCGGGGATCTGCGCGGCGATCGCGAGCACGGGGACTCGGCTGCGGTTGGCGTCGAAGAGGCCATTGATGAGGTGCAGGTTGCCGGGGCCGCAGCTTCCGGCGCACACCGCCAGCTCGCCGGTGAGCGCCGCCTCAGCGGCCGCCGCGAACGCCGCGGCCTCCTCGTGCCGCACATGCTCCCAGGTCACGTCGCCTGCGCGTCGGAGCGCGTCTGTGAAGCCGTTGAGCGAGTCGCCGGGGATGCCGTAGACGCGCTTGACGCCCGCGTCCCGGATGATCTCGACGATGGTGTCGGCGACGGTGGTCATGCGGCGTCCTCCTCGGTCGGCGTGGCTGCGACGGGTGATCCGGCTGCGGATAGGATCACGCTACTCCGGGGGTTGCCGTCGCGTCTGGTCCCGTACCCGCCGGATTTATGCATAGCTCCCGGATTTATGCATCAAGCACAAAGGTCGATCGCACTACTGTGTGAGGTCATGGTCACGCAGTCTCGCGCCCTCGCCACCCGCGACGCAATCCTCCGCGGTGCGGCCGAAGTCTTCGGCGCGCGCGGCTACGGGCTGGCCTCCATCTCCGACATCGCGAAGACGGCCGGGCTCACGAAGGGCGCGCTGTACTTCCATTTCGCGTCCAAGGACGAGCTGGCGCTCGCGGTGATCGCCGAGCAGCACCGGCGCACGATGGAGGCCTCCACCGCGATCCTCGCGGAGGGTCGGCCCGCGCTGGAGTCGCTCGTGCTGCTCTGCCGGAGCCTCGGACGGCAGCTCCTGGAGGACCCGGTGGTGCAGGCCGGCATCCGGCTGACCACCGACGTCGGGACGGCCGATCAGGCGATCGTCGAGCCGTACGAGGACTGGTTCCGCGCGATCGAGGAGCTGACCCGCAAAGCGATCGACGAGGGCGACGTCTCGGAGCGCGTGGACCCCGGGATGTTCGCGCACCTGCTGTCGCCCGCGTTCACGGGCGTGCAGCTGGTGTCGGCGACGCTGACCGGGCGGGCGGACCTCCTGCAGCGCATCCGGGAGCTGTGGATCGTGCTGCTGCCGGGGATCGTCGCGGAGGGACGGCTCGACGCGCTGCGGACGCTGCCCGACCTGATCGTGGAGTGAGCCGGCTGAGGGCGTCCGCTCCGGGAACCGCCCGACCGACATCCCCCCAGTGGTCGCCGTTGCGAACTGTACGTCGGTCGGGCGTTTGCCCCCGCACGCCCATATTACATGCATAACCGGTCGATCGGTTTGTTTCGAGGTCCCGTCGCTCCGGGGTTCGCCCGGGCGTGTCGGTTAGACTCGGCCGATGGGGGAGCCGCGCGAGCGGTTCGAGAGAAGCACCACCGGGGAGGTCGCCGATGTCGGCACGGACGAAGCAGAAGAAGCGCGCGACGATGCGCCTCGTCTACATCGATTTCTGGTCCGCGCTGAAGATGTCCTTCCTGATCAGCATCGTGCTGGCGGCGGTGACCGTCGTGCTCACGCTGCTCGGCTGGTCGGTGCTCGACAAGGTCGGGCTGGTCGGCTCGATGGCGACGTTCCTGGAGAGCATCGCCGGCGCGCAGGGCGCCGCCCTCGTCGCCGGGCTGACCTTCGGCAACGTGATGACGTTCACGCTCGTGGTGTGCCTGCTGGAGGTCATCGTCGTGTCCTCGCTCGGGGCGATCTTCGCGGCGCTGTTCAACCTGGCGACCACCGTGGTCGGCGGCTGGAAGGTCACGTTCGGGAGCGATTAGCCCCTGCCGTTGCGGCGCTAACCGGAACGTCACCGTCGGTCGCGAGGCGCTGGAGGCCGCCCACGAGCAGTCCCACCCCGAACGCGAACGCGGCGGCCGAGTCCCCTTCGTCGAGCGGGTCGGCGGCCTCCCCCGTCGCCAGCACGCCGATGCTGTCGAACTGCATCCGCTGCTGCTCGTGGGAGACGTGACCGAGCACGAAGTGCAGGAGCGCCGTGGCGGCGCGGCCGGCGGTCTCGGCGTCGAAGCCTCCCGAGCGGACGGCCGCCTCCAGGCGCTGCTGGGCCGGAGCGGCGCCCAGGCCGAGCGCGGCGGTGCTGGCGACGACCTCCGCACCGTCGCGGTATGCGAGCAGCGCGTCGCGGAGGGCGGCGGACTCGGCGCGCACCCGGTCGGGCCAGGCCCCGTCGGGTGAGGTGACGGCGGCGCGGCCGACGATGCGGTCGGCGAGCTCGGCCAGGAGGGTCTGCTTGTTCGGGAAGTGCCAGTAGAGCGCGCTGGGCTGAACGTCGAGTGCGGCGGCGAGGCGGCGCATGGTGAGGTCGGGGAGGCCGTAGTCGTCGAGGATGCGCAGGGCCGTCTCGGCCACGTCGTCGCGGCTGTGTCTGCGTGCGCTTTCGTTTCCCGTCACGGTTTCACTATAGTGAACGCTGTTCAGGTGAACAGTGTTCAGGTGAAGGAAACCCGATGACCGACTCCCCCCGCACCACCCCCGCTACGCCCGCGACCGCCGCCACTCCCGCGACGGCGGAGAGCGCGGCCTCCCGGCCCCCGGCCGCCCGTCCCGCCCGTCGCGGCCTCGACGCGACCGACATCGCGCGCGTCGCTGTCGTCGCCGCGATCGTCGCCGTCCTCGGCCTCCCCGGCGGCTTCACCGTGTTCGGCGCCGTGCCGATCACCGCGCAGACGCTCGGCGTCATGCTCGCCGGCGCGCTGCTCGGGCCGTGGCTCGGCGCGCTGTCGATGACCGTGCTGCTCGCGCTGGTCGCCGCAGGCCTCCCCCTCCTGGCCGGCGGACGCGGCGGGCTCGGCGTGTTCGTCGGCGCCTCGGCCGGTTACCTCGTGGGCTGGATCGTCGGCGCGGCCGTCATCGGTCTCATCGTCCACGCGGGCAACCGCAAGCCCGTCGTCTGGCGCACGTTCGTCGGCGTCGTGGTGGGCGGCATCGGCGTGGTGTACGCGTTCGGCATCCCGGTGCAGGCCTTCGTCGGGCGGCTGCCGCTCGGCCAGACCGCGTTCCTCAGCCTCGGCTTCCTGCCGGGCGACCTCATCAAGGCGGTGCTCGCGACCGCGATCGTCGCGACGCTGGTCCGCGCGTACCCTCGCGCGTTCCGGCGGACCTGGGCTCCGGCTCGCCGTCGGGACGACGCTCCCGCCGCATGACCCGGATCGTCCCGCTGCGCGACGACGACCCCGCCCTCCTGGAGCTGCTCCGGGAGGCGCGGACGGCCGGCGACGTCCCGCTCGTGGTCGACGGCCGGCGTCCGGCCTCGCACCTGGCCGCGGCCGTGGACGCGGCGTCGCACGCCGACCTGGCGGGCTCGGACGGGTCCGACCGGATCGGCTGGGCGACGCTGACCTCCGGCAGCAGCGGGCCGCCGCGGATCGTCCTGCGCAGCCACGCGTCGTGGGCGTCGTCGTTCGCAGTGGTGGCCGAGGTGCTGGGCGGTCGGGCGGTCGCCCTCCCGGCGCCCGCCTCGTCGTCGCTGACACTGTTCTCGCTCGCGCACGCGCTCGACGGCGGCCCGCGGGCGGTGCTCGACGGCGGCGCGGCCGACTGCTTCCACGGCACGCCCGAGGCGCTGCGCCGGCTGCTGGAGTCGGGCACCGCGTCCGGCATACGCTCCGCGCTGGTCGGCGGCTCGCACCTCGACCCGGAGCTGAGGGCGAGGGCCGCGGCGGAGGGGATGCGCGTGACCGCCTACTACGGAGCGGCGGAGCTGTCCTTCGTGGCCGTCGACCACGGCGACGGGCTCGTGCCGTTGCCCGGAGTCGAGCTGCGCGTGCGCGACGGCGAGCTGTGGGTGCGCTCCCCGTTCGTGGCCCGCAGCTACGCCGGCGCCCCCGGCCCGCTGCGCCGCGACGGCGCCTGGGCGACGGTCGGCGACCGCGCCGAGCTTGTGCACGCGGCGGACGGCGGCGAGCGCGTCCGCCTGCTCGGCCGCGCGGACGGCGCGATCCTCAGCGCGTCCGCCACGATCGTTCCGGACGAGGTGGAGGCCGCGCTGCGCTCTGTGCCCGGCGTGCGCGACGCAATAGTGTTCGGCCTCCCGACCGGCCGCGTCGGCGCGCTCGTCGCTGCGTTCGTGGAGCCGGACGGCAGCCTCCCGCCGCTGGCAACGCTGCGCGCGGCCGCTGCCGAGCGCCTCGCGCCCGCCCACCGTCCCCGCCGCTGGTACGCTGCTGAGCTGCCGCGGACCGCGGCGGGGAAGCCGGCGCGCGCGGAGGCCGTGCGGCGGGTTCTGGAGGGGGAGGTGCGGCCGATTGAACGCTGAGAACCCTGTCATCGTCGCCGCTCGCCGCACCCCCATCGGCACCCGCGGCCGCGCCCTCGCGCGCCTGCGCGTGGAGGAGCTGGCCACCCCTGTCCTCCGCGCCGCCCTGTCCGATGCGGCGAGCGCGACGGGCGCGCCGGTCGAGGTCGCCGACGTCCTGCTCGGCAACTGCATGGGCCCCGGCGGCAACCCGGCGCGCGTGGCGGCCCTCGCCGCCGGGCTGGACCCCGCGATCCCGGGCGGCACCGTCGATCGGCAGTGCGGCAGCGGGCTGGCCGCGATCCTCGACGCCACGGCCGCGATCCGAGCGGGCGACCGGAGGCCGCGGCTCGCCGGTGGCGTGGAGAGCGCCTCCACCGCCCCGGTCCGCTCTGTCGACGGGGTCGCCTACGACCGGGCGCCGTTCGCGCCGGAGGGCTTCCCGGATCCCGACATGGTCCGGGCCGCAGAGGACCTGGCCGCGCACGACGGCATCCCGCGGTCGCGGCTCGACGCGCACGCCGCACGCAGCCACGAGCGGGCGCGCGCCGCGCTCGCCGGCGGGCGGTTCGCGGACGAGCTGGTGCCGCTGGCCGGGCTCGACGGGGACGACGCGATCGGCGCGGCCGAGCGGCTGCTCACCCGGCTGCCCGCGCTCTTCCCCGGCGGCGTGCTCACGGCCGGGACCTCGACCCGGATCGGCGACGGCGCCGCGGCGGTCGTCGTGACCCCGGCCGGCGCGCCCGGGCTCGCGGTGCTGGCGGGCGCGGTCGTCGGCTGCGACCCCGCGCTGCCCGGGATCGGCGCCGCGCCGGCAATCCTCTCCGCGCTCGCGCAGGCTGGCGTCACCTCGCGGCAGGTCACGGCCTTCGAGCTCGTGGAGGCGTTCGCGTCGCAGAGCATCGCGGTGCTGGAGCGCATCGGCGTCGCGGAGGACGACACCCGGGTCTGCGCCGATGGCGGCGCGCTCGCGCTCGGCCACCCGTGGGGCGCGAGCGGGGCGGTGGCCGTGGTGCGGCTGTTCAGCCGGCTCGTGCGCGGCGGGGCGCCGGCGGGGACGCTCGGGGTCGCCGCGGCGTCGGTCGGCGGCGGGCTGGGTGTGGCGGCCGTGTTCGAGGTGGTGCGATGAGCGCCCTCCAGCTCGACGGCATCGGGGTCCGCCTCGGCGACGTCGACGCCCTCCACGACGTCACCCTCGACGCCGACGCCCGCACCATCGCGGTGATCGGCGAGAACGGGTCGGGAAAGTCGACCTTCGCGCGCCTCCTCGGCGGGCTGGTCCCGTCCTCCGCCGGCGAGCTGCGCATCCTCGGGCTCGACCCCGCCCGCCAGGCCGCCGAGCTGCGGCGGCGGATCGCGGTCGTATTCAGCAACCCGGACGCGCAGATCATCATGCCGACCGTCGCGGAGGACGTCGCCTTCTCGCTCCGCGCCGACCGGCTCGGCCGGGAGGCCACGGCGGCGCGCGTCGCCGACGCCCTGGAGCGCTTCGGGCTGACCGAGCTGGCTGAGCGGCCCTCCCACGACCTGTCGGGCGGCCAGAAGCAGCTCCTCGCGCTGTGCGGCGCATTCGTGCGGCGGCCGGAGCTCATGATCGCGGATGAGCCGACGGCCTACCTGGACGC
Source organism: Leifsonia sp. NPDC056824 (assembly GCF_042789575.1). NCBI lineage: Bacteria > Bacillati > Actinomycetota > Actinomycetes > Micrococcales > Microbacteriaceae > Leifsonia > Leifsonia sp. NPDC056824. Next base: position 423,868 of record NZ_JBHUAV010000001.1, read on the forward strand.
CCGCAACGCCCGCCGCGTCTCCGACCATCTGCTGGAGGACGCCGGACACCGGCTCGTCCTGGTCACCCATGACCTGGCGCTGGCCGCCCGCTGCGACACGGCGGTGCTCTTCGCCGGCGGCACGGTGGCCGCAGTCGGCTCGCCGGGGGATGTGGTGGCGGCGTACGAGCGCTTGCTCGCCGAGGGGAGCCTCCCGTGCTGACCCTCTACCGCCCGGGGACGGGACCGCTGCACCGGATGCCGGCCGGCCCCAAGCTGCTGCTGGTGCTCGCGGCGGTGCTCGCGGTGTCGCTGCTGCCCTCCACCTGGGTCGCGGCCGCGGTCGCCGCGACACTGCCTGTGGTCGCGTACGCCCTCGCGGGCCTCGGCGACGGGGCCCTCGGGATGTGCGAGCTCGCCCGTCAGGTGCTCGCCGTACGCTGGGTGATCCTGATCACCCTCGGCGGCCAGCTCCTCTTCCTCGGCCCGGAGCCCGCGGTCGCGAACACCGCGCGCGTGACGTCCGCGGTGGTGCTCGCCGCGCTGCTGGTCCTGACGACGCGGGTCGCCGACCTCCTGGACGCCGTCGAGCACGGCCTCCGACCGCTCGCGGCCCTGCGGATCGACCCGGAGCGGACGGCGCTGCTGCTGACGGTGACGCTCAGCACGGTGCCGGTGCTCGCGGGGCTGGCGCAGGACGTCAGGGACGCTCAGCGCGCTCGGGGCGCCAGGGCAGGCCTGCGGGCGTTCGCGGTGCCGTTCCTGGTGCTGGCGTTCAAGCACGCGGACGAGCTGGGCGACGCACTGACGGCGCGAGGCGTGCGATGAGCGGCGGCCCGCGCGTGCTCGGCCCCACCGTGGACGACCAGACGCGCTGCATCCACTACCGGACGCCGCTCGACGTGATCGCGATCCGGTTCGCGTGCTGCGGGGAGTTCTACCCGTGCCACGCCTGCCACGCGGAGACCGCCGGGCATCCGGCCCAGCAGTGGCCGGTGGCCGAACGCGGCGAGCGCGCGGTGCTGTGCGGAGTGTGCAAGGGGACGTTGGCGATCGCGGAGTACCTGGAGGCGGACTCGTGCCCGGAGTGCGGGGCGGGGTTCAACCCGGGGTGCAAGCTGCACACGGAGTTGTACTTCCAGGTGTGAGGGGCCGCGCGAGTTATCCACAACTTCGCGTCGAGCCCCGCGAAGGCGCTCGATCGTCGCCCAGAATGATAAATGCCCCGGCGCGGCGACACTTTCGTGTCTCGTCCGGGGCTTACGGATAACAGCGTACCTGAAAGCTCCACCAATGTCACAACCTCACGACTCGATCTGGCGCGGTGGTGTTCCATCGCTGATCGGCGGTCCGCGATTCCAGACGTATCTGTCGGCCACCACCGAGCCCGACGAAGCCGTCCGGCTCTACTCGTGGAACATCGAAGTCTCGGCGAGCCTCTGGGGCGGTTTCCACCTCGCGGAGGTCTGTCTGAGGAATGCGGTGAACGACAGGCTGGTCGACCACTTCGGCGGGCGAGCCTGGTGGGATTCCGCTCAACTCCACCACGCCGACCTCGCCGTCATCCGATCAGCCCATCGACACCTCTCTCGGTCGCGGCTGGGCGAGTTCACGCCGGGTCATATCGTGGCGGAACTCGGATTCGGCTTCTGGATCGGGCTCCTGGGAAATCGCTACCATTCCCGACTCTGGGAAGCGGCGAAGCTCGACAGCGCCTTCCCGCACTACGCCGGTCGTCGGCGAGACCTGCACACGGCACTGGAGCGGCTGCGCAAATTGCGCAACCGCGTAGCCCACCACGAGCCGATCTTCAACAGAGACCTCGCCTACGATCACGAATTGCTGCTGTCGATCCTGGGCTATCTGAGTTCGGACGTCGCGCACTGGTGCCGGACGCATTCACGATTCGACAGCATCCTCCTTCGGAGGGATGCCGTCGTCTCGGGGCTGCGCGTCCCCGCGTTCTGACTACAGCACCACCACGACCTTCCCTCGCGCCCGCCCTGCGCCGAGGTGGTCGATCGCCTCGCCCGTCCGCTCCAGCGGATATGTGGTGTCGATGACCGGGTGGAACGCGCCCTCCTCGTAGAGGCGGGCCAGCTCGAGGAGGTCCTCCTGGCGTTCGCGCGCCATCAGGCCGACCAGGCGCTGGCGGGAGGTCGTGTTCCTCAGGCCGGCCGCCGCGATGCGCTCTGTGCCGCCAAGGATGCTGCCGCCCGCCTCCCCGCCGACGAGGACAAGCGCACCCTCGGGGGCGAGGCTCGCCCGCAGCGCACGCAGCGGGCGGTTGCCCGCGGTGTCGATGATCGCGTCCCAGACCCGGCCGAGACCGAGCGCGTCGGTCGTCGTGTAGTCGATCGCGTCCGCGGCGCCCAGCTCGCGGACGAGCGCGGTCTTCGGACCGCTGCACACTCCCGTCACCTCGGCGCCGCGCGCGACGGCGAGCTGCACGGCGAAGTGGCCGACGCCGCCGGCCGCGCCCAGCACGAGGACCCGGTCGCCCTCCCCCACCTCCGCCGCGGTCAGCGCCTGCACCGCCGTCACCGCCGAGATCGGCACCGCCGCGGCCTCCGCGAAACCGAGGCCGGCAGGGATCGGGACCACCGCGGCACGCGGGGCGCGGACCCGCTCGGCGAGCGCGCCGGCGGCCGAGCCGAACACCGCGTCGCCGGCCTGGAGGTCGTCGACCTCGCCTCCGACGGCCTCCACCACGCCCGCGAAGGCGGCGCCGCGCACCCGCGACGACGGGCGGCGCATCCCGAAGCCCATCAGCCGCATCAGGTAGGGGCGGCCAGTGGTGAGGTGCCAGGTGCCCGCGTCGATGCCGGCCGCCTCGACGCGCACCAGCACGTCGGCGGGCCCGATCGACGGGACGGGGACCTCCTCCACGCGCAGCGCGGCGGTGGTGCCGTAGGCGTCCTGGACGATAGCGCGCATCGTGGTGCTCATGGTTCGCCTCACTCCTCGGGATACTGGAACACGTCGTCGAGCGGGACCCCGAACGCCCGCGCGAGCTGGAAGGCCATCTCCAGGGACGGCGAGTACCGGCCCTGCTCGATGGCGATGATGGTCTGGCGGGTGACGCCCACCCGATCCGCGAGCTCGGCCTGCGTCATCTCGCCCGCGCCGAAGCGGAGGGCTCGGATGCTGTTGGTCACGCGGGTGGGCTTCACCATGCCGGCAGCCCCTTGCGGTAGGCGACCAGAGTGGCGATCGAGCCGACCACCGCAGACAGCACGAAGGCGGCGTAGACGGCGTTCGCGATCCAGAACCAGGGCGCCTCGAACAGCGCCAGCACGAGCGCGGCCAGGGCGCCGATCACCACGAAGGCCGCACCGACGCGTTCGCCGAAGACGTTGAATTCGCGATCGCGCTGGTCGCGCTTGTCGGCCTCCCGCGGGTTCGAGAAGGAGATGGCGAAGCGGGCGAGGATGTTGGCCACGATGGAGCCCACCACGGTCCAGATGAGCAACGGCACGTAGTCGCCCGGGCCGTTCACCGCCAGCAGGATCAGGTAGACGGCGTAGCCCAGGACGGCGACCACCAGGTACGCCCACGCGCTCTTCTCGTCGTAGGACACTGCGCACCTCTCATGTCAAGGATTGTGTACATGGCGAGTGTAAAGCGATGCGGACACAGTGTCAATGATTATTTACATGGCGAAGAGCCGGAGACGAGCGACCGCCGGGCGCAGCGTGCGCGCCCGGCGGTCGTCGTTCGTCAGGACCTACTGCTGGTGTCCCACGGCCTTGCCGTTGGACATCTTCAGGTCGTTCCAGCCGATCACCGCGCCGGCGCTGTCCTGCACCGACAGGGTGTAGTCGCCCTTGGCGAGCGGGTTCGGCACCGTCAGGTGCAGGACGCCATCCGCCGGCACCCGGATCCAGCCGTCCCCGACGGGCTTGCCGGAGATCCAGACCGAGACCCACTGACCGGCGTAGTGCGCGCCTACGGTGAGGTCGATCGGGTCGCCCGCGTGGTAGGCCTTGTCCTTGAAGCCGACCTTGCCCTGGAGGGCCTTGGTGAGCGCGGACTCGGCCGCCGCCTTCGGGTCGGTCGTGGGCTTGCCGTCGGTCGGAGCGGCCTCCACCGTGAGCGGGATGCGCACGGTCGTGCCGGACTCCTTGGCGGTGAGCACCAGGGTGCTCGCGCCGGCGGCCGAGGCCGGGACCGTGAAGGCCACGGTCGCGTTGCCCGCGGCGTCCACCGGCACGCTGCCGATGACCGCCGAGCCGCCCCAGCTCAGCTCCAGCGAGGTGTTCGCCGGGCTGCCCAGGCTGGTCAGGTTCAGCTTCTGCACTCCGAAGCTCACCTGCTGGCCGCGCGTCAGCGTCGTCGTGGGGACGTCCGTGACGGACACGCCACGGCGGGCGAAGCTCGGCGACAGCGGGCTGTGCGCCGAGATGTACCCGATCCAGGCGTCCCGGTCGATGAGACCCGAGTCGCGGGTGTCGGTTCCGGCCGCGAACGCCCGGAAGTTGTCGCCGCCCTGCGCGAGGAACGAGAACGTGCCGATCCGGTACGACTTCGCCGGGTCGATGGCCGAGCCGTTCACGAGGATGCTCGTGATGCGGTCGCCCTCCGGCCGGGTGGCGTCGTACGTGTAGCTGACGTTCTTCGACAGGCCCAGGTCGAGGAACGGCCGGCTCGGCACGGTGCCGTCGGCGTTCCGCTGCCACTGCTGCTCGAGAGCCTGTTTGAACTGCGCTCCGGTGAGGGAGGTCGTCCACAGGTTGTTCACGAACGGCAGCACGGCGTTGGCCTGTGCGTAGCTGACGGATCCGTCGGCGCCGTACAGCAGCTCCGCGCGGAGGCCGCCCGGGTTCACCACGCCGATCTCGGCGCCGCCCAGCTGGGCCGGCGACAGGGTCGACAGCAGCGAGTCGGCCACGAGGTTGCCCAGGGAGGACTCGCTCATCCGGTCGTCGCGGGCGCCGCCGAGGTACGCGGTGGTGATGTCGGAGGTGACGGAGCCGACCTTCTGGTTGCCGATGACCGCCGCGTCGGCGAGCGCCTTGTCGACGATCGTCTTCACCTTCGCGACCCGCGGGTAGGCGGCGACGAGGCTCGCGTCGCTGTCCGCGGTGCGCGCCACGTTGCGGTCGGTGTGGCCGGTGACCTGCTTGCTGTCGCCGTCCACGGTCAGCGTGATCTGGCCGATGTTCTCGCCGTAGCTGCCGGTCTGGACGATCGGACGGGTCGCGCCCGCGACACCGGGGACCGGGCCCTCCCACGCGTACTGCTTGTGGGTGTGGCCGGTGAAGATCGCGGAGACCTTCGCGCTGGTCTTGGTCACGATGTCGGCGAACGCGCCGCCGGCCGCGACCTCCTGGTCGAGCGTCGCACCGTCGGGCGTGCCGAAGCCGGCGCCCTCGTGGTACTCGGCCACGATCACGTCGGCCTCGCCGTTGGCCGGGTCGCCGTCGGTGAGCTGGCCCGCGACGCGGTTCACAGCCTCCACCGGGTCGCCGAAGTCGAGCGTCGAGATGCCGCCGGGCGTGACGAGGGTCGGGGTCTCCTGCGTGACGGCGCCGATGACGGCGACCTTCAGGCCGTTGACGGTGAACACCTGGTACTCCGGGAGCGCCGGAGTCTTCGTGCCCTTCTGGTAGACGTTCGCGCCGAGGTAGCCGAACTTGGCGGCGTCCTTCACGCGACCGGTGAGGTCTGCGAAGCCCTTGTCGAACTCGTGGTTGCCCACGGCGCTCGACTTCAGGTCGAGCGCGTTCAGCACGTCGAGGGTCGGGACGTCGCCGGCCGAGGCCGAGGCGAACAGGGAGGCGCCGATGTTGTCGCCCGCGGAGAGGAAGAGGGTGTTGCCCTCGCCGCCCTCGGCGCGCAGCTTCTCGACGGTCCCGGCGAACTTCACCGTGTTGCTGTCGATCCGACCGTGGAAGTCGTTGATGTTCAGCAGGTTGAGCGTCACCGGAGCGGCTTTCAGGCCCAGGCCGATGACGACCGGGTCGTGGTCGCTGGAGCGGTACGGGCCGGCCTCGTAGAAGTTGGTGACGTTGTAGTTGTAGCGGCTGTACTCCAGGGCCACCGACTCCACGGAGTTGATGTTCCAGACGTCAGCACCTGTGATGGCCGCGTTGGCCGCCGGCGAGGCGAGGACGTGGTCGAGCGAGCCGACCGTTCCGCCGAAGGAGTAGGTCGCCTTCGTGGTGCGCGTGCTGACCTGGTCGATATAGCCGGCGTCGGTGAGGACCTTGATCGGGTCCTCGTTGAGGTAGGCGTTGAAGTCACCGATCAGCAGCAGCTTGTCGGAGCCCAGCGTGGCTTTGCGCTCGTTCGCGAACCCGACGAGGGCGGTGGCCTGCTTGACGCGGGAGGCGTTGGATGCGCCCTGCCCGTCGCCCTGGTCGGCGTCGGCGCCGGTTCCGGAGCCCTTCGACTTGAAGTGGTTCACGATGGCGATGAACGCCGACGAGTCCTGCGCGCCGAACTTCTTGAAGGCCTGGGCGAGCGGCTGGCGGGCGTTCGAGAACGCCGCGTCGTCGAGGATCTTCGACTCGCCGACCGGGGCCGCCACGGCCTTCTTGTAGATGAACGCCGTACGGATGACGTCCTCGGAGGCCGGGAGCTTCGACGGCGAGGGCACGAACGCCCAGACGTCGCTGCCCGCTGCGGCGTTGAGCGCGGAGACCAGGGTCTTCAGCGCGTCGTCACGGTTCAGGCCGAAGCGCGCCGAGTTCTCGATCTCCTCGAGGGAGACGACGTCGGCGGTGAGGGCGTTGATCGCGGCGACGATCTTGTCCTGCTGGCGCTTGAGGCTCGTCGCGTCGGCGGCGCCGCGGGCGTCGCAGCCGGAGTTGACGGTGATCTTGTTGCCGTCGCGGTCGGTGTAGAACGTGCAGCCGGCGAGCTGGTCACCGGTGGTCGGGAAGTAGTTCAGCACGTTGAACGTCGCGAGCCGCAGGTCGCCTCCCACGTTGGCCGGGGCCGCGGTGCGGGTGTTCCCGAAGGCGACGGGCTGGACGGTGGCCGCGTTCGCCGGGGTGAGCTCGGCGGTCGGCTGGAACTTCCAGGCGTCGTTGCGGTAGTCGAGGATGACCGGCGTGGTGAACGTGACCGGGGCGCCGACGCGGACCGGGCTGGTCAGCGACAGGTACGGCAGCGGCTTGGACTTGTTCGCCGAGCTGAGGAAGTTGGTCGAGGCCCCGTCGTCGAGGGTGACGGAACGGGACGTGTTGTCGGCGACGGACGCGGCGTACGCCGGGGTGCCGGGACGGGCGGACTCGGTCGCCTGGATCAGCGGCTTGTCGCCGGCCGCAAGGCCGATCTCGCCGTACTGGTTGGCCGAGTAGACATCGGTAACGGTGAAGGCGCCCTGCGGAGCGAGCAGCATCCCCTCGAGGCTCTCGCGCTGCGCGTCGGTGGTCGGGAGGCCGACGGTCGCGGGGGTCGGCGCGGTGACGGTGCTCTTGTCGAGCTTGTCGACCTTCGTCGCGGTCAGCTCGGTGAGGCCGTTGAACTCGCTGACCGCACCGGTCACCTGCACGTAGTCGCCCACGGAAACGCTAGCGGCGGCGGCGGAGCCGAAGACGAAGAGCGCGTCGGAGGCCGTGTGGGTCGCGAGGTCGATCGCGCCGCCGGTGCCCGGGGTCTGCAGGTAGAAGCCGTTGAAGCCTCCGGTCGGGTAGGCCGCGGTGACGACGCCGACGGTGCTGACCGTTTGGCCGGCCTTCGGGCTGGTGTCACCGGTGCCCTGGATCTCGGCGATGGAGACCGTGCCGGGCGGACCCGGGTCGGTCCCGGTGCCGGGGTCGGTGCCTCCGCCGTCGCCCGGGTTGCCCGGATCGGTGGCCGACGCGGTGTTCTGTGGGGTGATCGTCGCGCTCAGCGAGAGGTCCGCGGCGTTGTCGTCGGTGTCCTTGAAGGACGTGCGGTTGAGAGACTTCACATCCGTGTTGCCGCTCGGGGACGTCGCCGCCTTCGAACCTTCGAAGGTGTTCGAGGAGCCGTAGCCGACCAGGTCGGCGACGCTCGCGTTGCCCGTGACGGAGCCCGCCGGGAGGGTCAGCGCGGTGGCCGACTTGGCCAGGATGAGGGTGCCGGAGGCGCCGGACGGGTTGAGCCCGTTGCTCGCGGCGTCGGGGGTCGGCAGGGCGGCGCCGGCGGTGCCGTTGGAGGCTCCGGCGACCAGGTAGTAGCCCTTGGCGGCGATGGTGCCGCTCAGTGCCACCACGCCGTTCGCCGCGCCGGTGCTGGTCGCGGAGCGGTACTGCACGCTCCAGCCGGTCAGCGCGACGGGCTGGTCGCCCGGGTTGTAGAGCTCGACGAACTTGTTGGCGTAGGCCGCTCCGGCGCTGCCGCCGGACAGGTACGCCTCGTTGATGACGACACCGGTGCCGTCGGTGCTGGCGAAGGCCGGTGTCGCGGCGAGGGAGCCGGCGGCGAGGCCTGCTCCGACGGCCACGGCTGTGGCGGCGCGCCACAGGGTGCGCAGTCTGCTTGACATTTCTCTCCTCGATCGGAAGGGGGGATCTCGTGCGAGTCCGCGGCAACCTTAGGGATAGCGGAGAACGGCGCACTGTCTTGTGAGTGAACGTACAGAGAACTCGGACAGGGGTAGACCGCTCATTTGAGCACTCGTCCGGGGGACGGCCGGCGCCTCCCGCGGCGGGGCCGTCCCGGGTGGGCCATGATGGTGTGCATGCGGATCGACGAGATCGCCCACTTCCGGGCGCTGGCGGCGGAGGGCCACCTGGCCCTGGCCGCCGAGACGCTCGGGGTCTCGCAGTCCACCCTGTCCCGCTCCCTCGCCCGGCTGGAGGCCGAGGCCGGGGTCGAGCTGTTCGACCGCCGCCGCGGGCACCTGGAGCTCAACCAGTACGGCGAGATCCTGCTGGCCCACGCGTCACGCGCGGAGGCGGAGCTCGACACCGCGCGCGCCCGCATCGACGCCCTCCGCGACCCGGCCGCCGGGATCGTCTCCCTCGCCTACGTCTCGTCGTTCGGGAGCTGGCTGCTGCCGCGCGTGGTCAGCGAGTACCGCAGCCTGTTCCCCGACATCCGCTTCGCCCTGCGCGGCGGGACCGCGGACACTGTGCTCGACGCGCTGCGTGAGGGCTCGGCCGACCTGGCCTTCCTCAGCCCCGACCCGCGCGACCCCGACATCGAGTGGGTGCCGCTGACCGCGGAGCGGCTGGTCCTCGGCGTGCCGGCCGGGCATCCGCTCGCCGCGCGCACGGAGGCCACCTTCGCCGACCTGACGGAGGCCGAACTGGTCGCGTTGCGGCCGGGGTCGGGTCTCAGGACGATCGCGGACGCCTACTTCGCGGCGCACGGCGAGGTGCTGTCGCCGGTGATCGAGGTCACCGAGCTGGCCACCCTGCGTGCGCTCGTGCGCGACGGCGTCGGCGTCGCGCTCATCCCCGACACGCCCGCGGAGCCGGGGATCGTGGCTGTGCCGCTCGCCGACGAGGCAGAGCGGGTCATCGGGATCGCCCGCAACCGCACCCGCTCGCAGCCCGCGGCGGCGGAGCAGTTCGCCCGCTTCGTCCGCGAGGAGCTCACCGCCCTCTGACGCGGCGCCACCCCGCCATCGAAGGGCACGTTGTTGTCACTTTCCGCGCACGAAAGTGACAACAACGTGCCCCTCGGCGGGTGGGAGCGGCTCAGGCCGCGGCGCACTCCTTGCCGACGGCCGTGGAGGTGTCGGACAGGGTCGTGAGCTTGGCGGTGAGCACCTTGGTGTCGACCGTGGACGGGTCGGCCTGCACCTTCTTGATGTAGTCCGCGTAGTCCGTGAAGGCGGCCGCGGCGGCGTGGGTCTTGACCTTCACCGCCGGGTTGGTGACGCCCGAGTCCATGCTCGCGAAGGAGGCGGACATCTCGTCCAGGATCTGCTGCGCCTTCGACGGGTCGGACATCGCGGCCGCAGCCTCGCCCTGCTTCGACGCCAGATCCTTCATCGTCTTCATGACGATGGCGCACGCCTGCGCGTGGGTCTGCGCGGCAGCGGTGCTGGTGGCCGTCGGGGTCGGCTTGCTGGCGCGGGCCGGCGTGGACGCGGAGCACCCGCTGAGCGCCGCGACGAGCACGATCGAGGCGGCGGCGACGACAGAGATCTTCTTCATTGGTTCCCCCCAGGAAATGCGGAATCGAGAGTGGTCAGCACGGAGGAACGTATCGCACCGGCGGCCGGCGACCCGCCACATCCCGTCGCGACGCGCGGTGCTGCGCTCAGGAGCCCTTCGCGGCGAGCGCCCCCAGCGCGCTCCACAGCCGGTCGATGTCGGCAGGCAGCTCGTCGAGGCGTCCGCGTTCCGCCGCGATCATGTACGCGCCGAAGAAGCCCTGGACCGCTACCACGGCGACCTCGCGGGGCGTGAGCCCCTGCGGAAGCGATGGCTCCTGTTCCAGGTAGCCGGCGACGACGCCCACCCAGTGGTCGTAGGGGTCGGCGTCCGGCCCTGGCGGAAGGATGGTCTGGGAGAGCGCCATCGCCGCGCGGACCCGCACATCCGAGGCGAACACCGCGCCGACCCTCCTGGTCAGCTCGGCCGCAGCCGCCACGCCGCGCAGACCGCTCGCGTCGACCTCCGAGACGATGGCCGGCCAGTTGCCGTACTTCTCCACGACCAGGGCCTCCGCCAGGTCGAGCTTCGACCGGAAGTGGAAGTACACCGCACCCTTGGTGAGTCCGGTGCGCTCGACGATCCGCTCGAGTCGCGCTCCGGCGTAGCCGTGCTGGTCGAACTCGTCCGCGGCAGCCTCGAGGATGCTGGCGCGGCTGCGCTCGGCGCGCTCCTGACGTGGCATGCGGGGGTCTCGATCCGTTCGATGCGGCGGTCCCCCCAGCGGCCAACTCTAACCCGGCCCGGCCCCCGGACTGGGCACGATGCTCGATTGAGCGGGCGTCGTGTCGCGTCTGTCCCGCCGCGCGGGCGAAGCCGCTGGTGCCGGGAACGGCACACCGTTGCATCCTGTACTCGTAGCCTCACGAGAGGAGGAGCCGATGTCGACACCGCCGCCACCCGCCCCGCCGCCGCATTCGCCGCCGTCCGGCCCCGCCCCGCTCTGGGCGCCGCTCTACGGCGCGAACATGGGCGATGCCATCCGCCGGTTCTTCACCAAGTACGCCGACTTCACCGGACGGGCGAGCCGCAGCGAGTACTGGTGGTTCTTCCTGTTCGACGTGCTCCTGGCGATCGTCTACTGGACGTTCGTCGTCGTGATCGGCCGCCTGAGCGGGAGCCTCGGGATGACCGGCTCCACGCGCGTCGTCGGCCCGCTCTTCTGGGTGCTGCTGGCCGTGTGGATCGTGTGGGTGTTCGCGACATTGGTGCCGCACCTGGCCCTGATCTGGCGCCGCCTGCACGACGCGAACCTGGCCGGGCCGTTGTACTTCATCTCGTTCGCGCCGTTCGGCTGGGTGGTGCAGCTCGTGCTCACCGCGCTGCCGTCGAATCCGGTGGGGGCGCGCTTCGACCGGCCGCGTTAGCGCGTCAGCAGGAGTCCGCGAACAGCCGCCGCGGCCGCTCCGGGTCGGCGTCGTCGAACAGCACGGAGGCGACCTCCCGCGGCGCGCCCAGCGGGTCCTTGCGTCCGGTGGCGACGAACGACCAGTCGGCGTCGCGCTCCGGGTCGTGCTCGATCCAGACCGAGAAGTTCCAGAACCCGCGCAGGGTCTCGCCGAGCAGGCCGGGTCCGTCGACGACGAGGATGCCCTCCGGGGACGCGGTGCGGAACGGCGTCACCACGTCGCTGCGGAGGCCGTCGGGGGTGACGTGCGCCGTCGCGTGGGTGCGCTCGGCCTCCTGGCCGGACGCGCGCAGGGCCTCGGCGAGCGCGTCCGCCGCCGCGGGGAGGTCGGCGCCGGCGACACCTGTGACCGCGATGAACCGTGGCCCGCGCGTGTAGTGCTGGAGGAACTCGGCCGCGAGCCCGTCGAAGAAGGACGCGCGGTCGGTGGTGGTGCTGCCCATGCCGCGAGTATCCCACCGGGATGGGGAGGCTGCCAGCGGGGCGGCCCATCGGCGGGAACGACTCAGTCGCTCGCCGGCGCGACGCCGCGGGTGAAGAACACCCGGTCGTAGCCGTCCGACCGACGGCGCCCGGTCTCGCGGAAGCCGCGGCGCGGGTAGTACGCGACGTTCTCCGTCATCCCCGCGTTCGTGTAGAGCCGCACCTCGCTCGCCCCGGCCGCTCTGGCCTGCTCGTCGGCGAGGTCGAGCAGGCGGGTCCCGAGCCCGGAGCCGCGCTCGCTCCCGGCCACCGCGATGTTCTCGACCTCCACGCAACCCGGGTGCATTGAGCTGACCAGCAGGCCGACCACGCACCCGTCCCTGCGGGCCACGGCCGCCCTCCCGTCGCCGACGATCGCGGCGTAGTCCGCCGTCAGCGGCGCCGGCACGACCCCGAGGCGTGCGACGTACGGATCGTAGGCCTCGTGCACGAGCGCCACGATCGCCGGCACGTCGGCGGCGGTCGCCCGTGCGAACTCGATCCCGTCCATCCGGCAGACCTTACCCTTCACGCAGGTGCGCGGCCTACCCTGGAGGGGTTGCGGTCCTGGTGGGAGGAGAACGACATGGATGCGGGTCAGGGAGACGAGCTGCAGCCGCCCGAGGCGGTGCCGGAGCTTCCCGACGAGCGCGCGATGGGGATGATGAGCGTCTCGCCGCAGCGGGCGGCCGAGCTGGAGTCCCGCGCGCGCGAGTGGATCCGCGACCTGGCCGCCGCCGACCCGGGCAGTGAGGCCTTCCGCCGCAAGATCACCGGCTTCTCCCGCCTCGGCGACACCGAGATGCAGGAGTCGAGCAACGCCTCCCGGCAGCTCCTGAGCCGCCCCGCGACCGCACTGGCGGCGGCGCGCGGCAAGGCGGTGCGGACGGACCCGCAGTACGGCGTCCTGCGCACCCTCCAGGCGCTGCGGGCGACGGTGAGCGACTTCGATCCGCAGCACACCAGCAAGAGCTACCGGATGCTGGCGCGCATGCCCGGCGGCCGCCGCCTCCGGAAGTACGTCGAGCGGTTCGAGTCGGCGCAGAAGCAGCTCGACCAGATCGTGGTCTCGCTCGACCACGGCGAGGAGTGGCTGCGCCGCGACAACGAGGAGATCGAGAACGAGCGCACGGCGCTCTGGAAGACGACGGAACGGCTGAACGAGTACGTCACGCTGGCCGCCGCGCTCGACCGCGCGACCGTGGAGCGCGCCGACGACCTCCGCCTCACCGACCCGGTGCGGGCGGCGACGCTGGAGAAGGAGGCGCTCTTCCCGATCCGCCAGCGCCGGCAAGACCTCACCACCCAGATCGCGGTGTCCGTGCAGGCCTACCTCGCCCTCGACGTGATCAAGAAGAACAACGTCGAGCTGATCAAAGGCGTCGAACGGGCCAAGACCACCACGGTCTCCGCGCTGCGCACCGCCGTGGTCGTGGCGCAGGCCCTGGAGAACCAGCGCCTCGTCATCGACCAGCTCGGCGCCCTCCACCAGAGCACGAACGCCCTGATCGGCCGCACCGGCGAGGTGCTGCGCGACCAGACGGAGCAGATCCAGAAGGAGCAGACCACCTCCGCCGTCGACGCGCAGGTGCTGCAGCGCGCGTTCGACGACGTGTTCGCGACGATGGACGGGATCGACGTGTACCGGGGGCAGGCGATCACGAGCATGTCGCAGACCGTGGACGCGCTGGAGCACCAGGTGGCGCGGTCGCGGAGTTATCTGAAGCGGGCGCGGCCGGAGCGGGGGCGGCCGGAGGCGTAAGGGCCAAGGATTCGATGCCAGACGGTAATGCCGCAATTCCGCAATTCCGCTTTTCCGCAATGCTGTGTTCGTGGGAGAATGGGCGCATGACGTATCACGGCTATGTGGCGATCCAGGGGCGAGGAGTCGTCTCCCTGCCGGCTGAACTGCGCCGCCGCCTCGGGCTGGATGCCGAGGGTGCGCAGATGGAGGTCACCGAACGCGAGGACGGTGTCATCGAGCTGCGCCCGACCGTTCCCGTCCCGGCGGAGCAGGCATGGTTCTGGACCGACCGCTGGCAGCAGCGCGAGCGCGAAGTCGATGCCTACATCGCCGCGGGCGCGGTGACGTCGCACGAATCCACCGACGACTTCCTGTCGGCTCTCGACACGCTCGCCGACAGCTCCACCGGTCCGTCGGCGTCGTGAGGTTTCAGACCACTCCCGCGTTCGATACCGATTTCAAGAGACTCAAGCCGGAGCATCAGCGCGCTTTCCGCGACGTCGTGAAGAACAGCTTCGCGCCCGCCTGCAACGCGTTCGCCCTCAATCCGTCGGGCGGCTGGCCGGCCTCCCTCCGCGTCAAGTCGATGCGGGGCGCGCCAGGGATCTACGAGATGACCTGGTCGTTCGCGTCCCCGGATGGACGCGCGACCTTCGAGCTCGTCACGATCGACGGCGTGCTCTACTGCCGGTGGCGACGAGTCGGCGACCACGGCGTGTACCGCAACCCCTGAGTCTGCCGGGGTCAGTCCAGCCAGGCGAACCCGTAGGGCGCCAGCGTCCCGCCGTCCCAGCCGTCGGCCAGCGCCGCGTGACGTCCCGCGCCGATCTCCACGGTCACCTCCCTGCCGGAGAGGTTGTGCAGGGTGAGGAGGCCGTCCCTCCGCAGGGCCAGCACCGCGGGGTCGCCCCCGTCCACCACCGTCCACCCGCCGGCGTCGGCGTGCGCCTCGCGCCGCACCCGGGCCAGCTCGCGGGCGAGCGTCAGCATCGACCCGTCGTCGCCGTCTTGGGCTCGCGCGTTGACCGTGCGGAAGCTGAATGGGCCGTCCACCTGGGCGCCGAGCGTCAGCGGTGACTCGGCTGCCGCCGTGAAGCCGCCCCACGCGGAGTCGTCCCACTGCATGGTCGTGCGGGCGGCCCCGCGGCCCCTGACCCTCAAGTCGTCGCCCTGGCCGAGCTCCTGCCCGGCCAGCAGCAGCGGGACGCCGGGGAGCGCGTGGAGGAGGCTCAGCGTCATCCGTACCCGCTGGGCGGGCTGGAGTATCGGCGCCCAGCCGCGCCGGATGCCGCGGCCGTAGATCACGGAGTCGTCTCCCACGGCGAACACGTCGAACACCTCCTGACGTTCCTCGTCGCTCAGCAGCGACAGATCGAGCTCGTCGGCGTTGCGGACGAAGTTGAGCCGGGACTCACCCGGGATGCTGCGGTCGAGGCGGCTCAGGGCGTCCGCGATCGGCTGCGCCTGCCCGCGGGCCAGGGCGAGGAAGGTGGCGTTGTTGAGGCTGAAGTCGATGACCGCGTCGAACCGGTCGTTCTCGATCAGCGCCGCCATCGCCTCCGGCGGCTCGCTCGCCTCCGCGATGAGGGCCACGTCCGGGCGGATCTCCCGCAGTCGCGCACGCAACCGGTCGAAGAAGACGGCGTCGTCCACATCCGTGTCCGGCCTGCCCTTGCCCTGCACGAGCAGCAGGGCGGCATCGATCCGGAAGCCGTCCACGCCGACGCCGAGCCAGAACGTCAGCAGCTGGACGATCTCCTCGAAGACGTCGGAGTCGGTGGCGTTGACGTCGGGCTGGAACGAATAGAACTGGTGATGGTAGTAGCGCCCGGCGCGCTCGTCGAAGGTCCAGACCGACTCCTCCTCGCCGGGGAACATCGGATGGTCCCCCGGCTCGGTCGAGTCGTCGTCGCTCCAGACGAAGAACTTTCCCGCGCGGCCGTTCGTATCCTCTCTCGCGGCGAGGAACCACGGGTGATGGTCGGAGGTGTGGTGCGGCACGGCGTCGATCAGCACGCGAATCCCGTGGTCGTGCGCACGGGAGAGGAACGTGCGGAGGTCGTCCAGGTCGCCGAACCGCGGGTCGACGGCGAGGTGGTCGTCGACGTCGTAGCCGTTGTCCCGCCGCTCGCTCGGGTAGAACGGCAGCAGCCAGATCCAGGTGACGCCGAGCGAGGCGAAATGGTCGAGGTGCCCCATCGCCCCGTGGAGGTCTCCGAACCCGTCGCCGTCGCTGTCGGCGAATCGCGAGAGGTCGAGGCCGTAGACGAGCGCACCGGGGTCCGTGGCCCAGCCCGCCGGGTTGTCCGGCAGGCGTTCGTGAGTGCTTGGCATGCCCCACACTTACCCCCGTTTCGCCGTCGAGGGGCACGTAAGTGCCCCTAAAACGGCGTTTTAGGGGCGTTTACGTGCCCTTCGGCGGTCAGGAGACCGGGACGAGGCGGACGATCACCGCTTTGGACACGGGGGTGTTGCTTCCGGTCGCCGCGCTCTGCAGCGGCACCAGCACGTTCGCCTCCGGGTAGTACGCCGCCGCGCAGCCGCGCGCGGTCGGGTACGACACCACCCGGTAGTTCGCCAGCACCCGGTCGACCTCGTCCGGCCACTCGCTGTGGATGTCGACGCGCTGGCCGTCCGTGAGCCCGAGCTCGAGCAGGTCGTCAGGGTTGACGAAGATCACGTCGCGGCCGTTCTTGATGCCGCGGTAGCGGTCGTTGAGGCTGTAGATCGTCGTGTTGAACTGGTCGTGCGAGCGCAGCGTCTGGAGGATCAGCCGGCCCTCCGGGCGCTCCAGCGGCTCCAGTTCGTTGACCGTGATCATCGCCTTGCCCGTCGCCGTGTCGAAGCGGCGCTCGTCGCGCGGGCCGTTCGGGAGGACGAAGCCGCCCTTGCGGCGGACGTCCGCGTTGAAACTCCCGAACCCCGACACGACGCGGCTGATGTGGTCGCGGATGACGTCGTACTCGGCCTCGAAGCCGGCCCAGTCGATCCCGTGCCTGCCGCCGAGCGTCGCCTGCGCGAGGCGGGACACGATCGCCACCTCGGACAACAACCCGGGCGCGACCGGCGGGATCTTGCCGTGCGTCGCGTGCACGGCGCACACGCTGTCCTCCACCGACAGGAACTGCGGGCCGCCGGCCTGGAGGTCCACCTCGGTGCGGCCGAGCGTGGGCAGGATCAGCGCCTCCTCGCCGGTGACGACATGCGAGCGGTTCAGCTTGGTGGAGACCTGCACGGTCAGGCCGGCGCCGCGCATGGCGGCCTCCGCGGCGGCGGTGTCCGAGATCGCGGCGACGAAGTTGCCGCCCATCGCGAAGAACACGTCGATGTCGCCGCGCTGGAGGCCGGCGAGCGTCTGCAGCGCGTCGAAGCCGTGCGCGCGCGGCGGGTCGAAGCCGAACTCGGCCTGGAGGGCGTCCAGGAATTTCGCCGGCATCTGCTCCCAGATGCCCATGGTCCGGTCGCCCTGCACGTTGCTGTGCCCGCGGATCGGGGAGGCACCGGCGCCGGGCTTGCCGATGTTGCCGCGCAGAAGCAGCAGCGTGATCAGCTCCTTGAGCGTCGCGACCGCGTTCTTCTGCTGCGTGAGGCCCATCGCCCAGGTGATGATGACCCGCTCGGAGCGGATGTAGAGGTCGGCGAGGAGGTCGATCTGCTCCAGGGTCAGCCCGGTTGCCTCGAGGACGGTGAAGTCGTCGAGCGTCGCGATGTGCGCGCGGAACTCCTCCAGGCCGAGGGTGTGCTCGGCGAGGAACTCGTGGTCGAGCACGGTTCCTGGAGCGGCGTCCTCGGCCTCCAGCACCCGCTGCGAAACGGCCTGCAACAACGCCATGTCGCCGCCCGACCGGATCTGCAGGAAGTGGTCGGCGATCTGGGTACCTTTGCCGATGATGCCGCGCGGCTTCTGCGGGTTCTTGTAGCGGATCAGCCCGGCCTCTGGCAGCGGGTTGACCGCGACGATGGTGGCGCCGTTGCGCTTGGCCTCCTCCAGCGCGGTCAGCATGCGCGGATGGTTCGTGCCGGGGTTCTGGCCCATCACGACGATGAGGTCGGCCTTGCCGAAGTCGTCGTAGGCGATGGTCGACTTGCCGATGCCGATGGTCTCGCTGAGCGCCGTCCCCGTCGACTCGTGGCACATGTTCGAGCAGTCCGGGAGGTTGTTGGTGCCGAACGCGCGGGCGAACAGCTGGTAGGCGAACGCCGTCTCGTTGGCGGTGCGGCCGCTGGTGTAGAACGCGGCCCGGTCGGGCGAGGAGAGGCCGTTCAGGCGGTCGGCGATCAGGGCGAAGGCCTCGTCCCAGCCGATCGGCTCGTAGTGGTCGGCGCCGGCCGGCTTGTGCACCGGCTCCACGAGGCGGCCCTGCATCCCGAGCCAGTACTCCGACTTGCCGAGCAGACTGGTCAGCGAGTTCTCGGCCCAGAAGCTGGTCGGGACCGTGATCGGGGTGGCCTCCCAGGTGACGGCCTTCGCGCCGTTCTCGCAGAACTCGAGGATGTTGCGGTCGCCCGGGTCGGGCCACGCGCAGCTCATGCAGTCGAAGCCGTTCTTCTGGTTGATGGCCGTCATCAGCTTCGCGGTGCGGGCCGGACCCATGTCGCGGATGGCGGGCTCCATCGAGTGCAGGATGGCCGGCACGCCGACGGCCCACTTCTTGTTGTGGCCGACCTCCAGGTCGGGGTACTCGTCGCCGGGGTTGACGTCGGTCTTCGGCATCAGGCCATCGCTTTCTGCTTGGTCTCCGTGATCCGCTCGCCTCCGGAGTAGACGACCATCGACGACCCCCGAAGGAACCCGACGACGGTGAGGCCGAGCTCCCGGCCCAGGTCGACCGCGAGCGACGACGGCGCCGAGACCGCCGCGAGGATCGGGATGCCGGCCATCGACGCCTTCTGGACCAGCTCGAAGCTCGCCCGGCCCGACACCATCAGCACGGTCCCGCTGAGCGGGAGGCGGTCCTCCTTGAGCGCCCAGCCGACGACCTTGTCGACCGCGTTGTGCCGGCCGACGTCCTCGCGCAGCACGAGCAACGCGCCGGTCGCGGCGTCGAACAGGGCAGCGGCGTGGAGGCCTCCGGTCTTCTCGAACATCGCCTGTCCTTCGCGCAGCCGGTCGGGAAGCGTGGTGAGCAGCTCGTCGGTGATCGCGACCGGGTCGGCGTCGACGGGGTACGCGGAACGGGTGCGCACGGCGTCGATGCTCGCCTTGCCGCACAGGCCGCACGAGCTGGTCATGTAGAAGTTGCGATCGAGGCTCGCGTCCGGCCGCGGGACTCCTGGCGCCAGCGTCACGTCGAGGACGTTGTAGGTGTTCTCGCCGTCGACCGGGCCTCCCGCGCAGTAGCGGATCGCGCTGAGCTGGTCGCCGTGGGAGACGACGCCCTCGGAGACGAGGAAGCCTGCGGCCAGGTCGAAGTCGCTGCCCGGCGTGCGCATGGTGATCGAGAGCGGCGACCCCGTGACCCGGATCTCCAGCGGCTCCTCGACGGCCAGCACGTCCTCGCGGTGGCTGCGCGATTCGCCGACGACGATGCGCGTGATCTGTTTTCGCGATGTCGTGCGACTCATGCTCCAGGCTTACCACGGCGTAGCGTGAGACCCTACCGGAATGCCCGCGGCGGTCATTCGAATACTGCGGGAAGAGGATCGGGAATGGGCATGACGCGCGGCCACGACGGACGGCCGTTCTGGCACGAGGCGCGGGCCATCGCCGCGGCCGCCGGGACCGCGCTCCCGCCTGAGAGCGTGCCGCTGCACGACGCCATCGGGCGGCGGCTGGCTGCCGACCTCGTGTCGCCGATCGACCTCCCGCACTTCGCGTCCGCGGCGATGGACGGCTGGCTGGTCGCCGGCGACGGGCCGTGGAGCCTGGTGGACTCGGACCCCGGCCGCGGCCAGGCCATCCCGATCGTCACGGGAGCTCTCGTGGCGGCCGACGCGTTCGCCGTGCTGCGCAGCGAGAGCGGGGAGGTCGCCGGCGGGGTGCTGCGCTCGATCGTGGCGGGCGAGCCGCGGCCCGGCCACCACATCCGGCACCCCGGCACGGAGGCGCTGGCCGGGGAACGGCTGATCGCCGCGGGCGCACTGCTCAACCCGGCGCACGTCGCCCTCGCGGCGGCGACCGGGGCCGACGACCTCCTCGTGGCGGCTGTCCCCTCGGTTGCTCTCGTCTTCACCGGCGACGAGGTCGTGACCTCCGGTGCGCCCGCGCCAGGGCTCGTGCGCGACAGCTTCGGCGTGCAGCTCCCCGCGCTGATCGGGATGCTCGGCGGGCGGGTGAACGGCACGGCCCGCGTGCCCGATCGGCTGGAGGACACTGTGGCGGCACTGCGCGACGCCGACGCGGCGCTGATCGTGACGACGGGAGGCACCGGGACGTCTTCGGCCGACCACCTCCGCGACGCCCTCCGTGCCCTCGGCGCACGCCTGCTGGTCGACGGCGCGGCGATGCGGCCGGGTGGCCCGACCCGCATCGCGGAGCTCCCGGACGGCCGCCTCGTCGCGGCACTCCCGGGCAACCCGCTCGCCGCGATGCTCTCGGCGATCACCCTCGTGGAGCCGCTGCTCGCGGGGCTCGCGGGGCGGCCTCCCCTGCCGACGCGACCCGCGGGCGACGCCGCGGTCGAGGGCCGGGCGGGGACGACGGTGCTCGTCCCGTACTCCGAGGTCGACGGCCGGGCCGTCGTCGCCCGCTGGCGCGGCGCAGCCATGCTGCGCGGCCTCGCCGCCGCCACCGGCATCCTCATCGTCCCCCCGGACTCCCCCGCCCAGTCCCTCCCCCTCCCCTGGCGAACCAACGAGACGTGACTATTCGCGGAAATCGCGGGTGCGATTTCCACGATTGCTCACGTCTCGGCGGAAAGGGATACGGTGGCAGCGGCCGGAAGGAGAGAGATGGACGAGACCGCGGAGGGCGCAGAGCCCGAATCGACCGAGATCACCTACGACGAACAGCTCTACCCGGCCCGGCCGCGCCGGCTGCGGCCGCGCGCGAACCTGCGCGGCGGCGCGATCCGGCGCACGGTCTCCGACCCGCGCGCGGCGAACGGGCTGAACCCCGCGTACGTACAGTGGCTGGTGCGCCAGTCGATGCTGAAGGACGCCGATGTGCTCAGCCGTCAGGTCTCGGGATCGCCGAGCATGTGGCGCAACCCGTACGCGCGGCCCGATGCGCGCCGCGCGGTGTCGACCTCGGACGTCTGGTTCACCGCGTACCCGATCTCGCTCATCACCCGCAGAGACCAGAGCTTCCTCGCGGCCCTCGCGGACCCGGAGCTGTGGAGCGTGTTCGAGCGGATCGGCATCAACGGCGTGCACACCGGCCCGGTGAAGCGCGCCGGCGGCATCCGCGGCTGGCAGGAGACCCCGAGCGTCGACGGGCACTTCGACCGGATCGGCACCCAGATCGACCCGATCTTCGGCGACGAGGAGACCTTCCAGCGGATGACGGACGTCGCCGAGGAGCACGGCGGCGTCGTCATCGACGACATCGTGCCGGGTCACACCGGCAAGGGCGCCGACTTCCGCCTCGCCGAGATGGCGTACAAGGACTACCCCGGCATCTACCACATGGTCGAGATCCCGCCGGAGGAGTGGCACCTGCTGCCGGAGGTGCCCGAGCACCGCGACTCGGTCAACCTCGACCCCGCGACGGAGGCCTCCCTGGCCGAGCGCGGGTACATCATCGGCGAGCTGCAGCGCGTCATCTTCTACGCCCCCGGCGTCAAGGAGACCAACTGGAGCGTTACCGCTCCGGTCGTCGGCGTCGACGGCGTCACCCGGCGCTGGGTCTACCTGCACTACTTCAAGGAGGGCCAGCCGTCGGTCAACTGGCTCGACCCGACGTTCTCGGGGATGCGGCTGGTGATCGGCGACGCCCTCCACTCGCTCGGCGACCTCGGCACGAGCGCGCTGCGGCTGGACGCGAACGGCTTCCTCGGCGTCGAGAAGAGCGCGGAGGGCCTCCCGGCCTGGTCGGAGGGCCACCCGCTCTCGCACGCGGCCAACCACGTCATCGCGGGCATGGTCCGCAAGGTCGGCGGCTTCACCTTCCAGGAGCTCAACCTGACGGTCGAGGACATCCGTGACACCGGCGCGGTCGGCGCCGACCTGTCCTACGACTTCATCAACCGGCCCGCCTACCACCACGCGCTCGCGACGGGCGACACCGAGTTCCTGCGGCTCACCCTGCGGACCTCGCTGGAGCTGGGAGTGGAGCCGGCGAGCCTGGTGCACGGCCTCCAGAACCACGACGAGCTCACCTACGAGCTGGTGCACTGGGCGACGCTGCACAAGAACGACCTGTACCCGTTCCGGTACGAGGAGATGCCGGGCGGCGAGCTGGCCGAGCTGATCCGGTCGGAGCTTGTCGAGGCGCTGACCGGGCCGGCCGCCGACTACAACCTGGTGTTCACGACGAACGGGATCGCCTGCACCACGGCCTCCCTCATCGCCGCGACGCAGGGCCACACGACGCTCGACTCCATCACGGAGGCGGACGTCCCGGCCATCCGCGACGCGCACCTGCTGCTCGCTGCCTTCAACGCGTGGCAGCCCGGTGTGTTCGCGATGTCCGGCTGGGACCTGCTCGGCTCGCTCACCGTCCCGAGGGAGCAGGTCGCCGACCTGATCGCCGACGGCGACACCCGCTGGATCGAGCGCGGCGCCCACGACCTGCTCGGGGTCGCCCCCGAGGAGGAGCGCTCGGCCTCGGGTATGCCGCGATCCCGGTCGCTGTACGGCACCCTCCCCGAGCAGCTCGCCCGCCCGGACTCGTTCGCGAGCGGGCTCGGGGACCTCCTGCGCATCCGCTCCCGCTACGGCATCGCGACGGCCCGCCAGGTCGACGTGCCCGACGTGGCGCACCCCGGGATGCTGGTGCTCGTGCACGAGCTGGAGTCGCTGGACGAGCAGGGTCTGCCGGTCATGCAGCTCACGGTGCTCAACATGAGCGCGGAGGCCGTGGACGGCACCGTGCGGTCGGACGCGCTGCCGCTCGGCGCGACCGTGATCGACGCGGGCGACGACAGCGAGGTGACGACGGTCGACAACCTGAGCAGCTTCCCGCTGAGCATCGGCCCCTACGGCGTCCGCTTCCTCGTCCTCCGCCGCCCCGACGCCTGACCTCCCCGCGTCGAAGGGTACGTAAACGCCCCTAAAACCGGGTTTTAGGGGCGTTTACGTACCCTTCGATGAGTTAGTATCTGCGTATGGATGCAGATAAGCCGATATGCGGACGTCTCCCCGACAGCCAGTTCGTCGAGCTCGCAGTCGAGGTGTTCGGGATGCTCGCCGACGCCACCCGGGTGCGGATCATCCTGGCCCTCCGCGACGCCGGCGAGCTGTCGGTGAACCACCTCGCTGACATCCTCGACAAGCAGCCGGCGGCCGTCTCCCAGCACCTGGCCAAGCTGCGGCTCGCCCGGATCGTGGCGACGCGCCAGGACGGCCAACGGGTGTTCTACCGGCTGGAGAACGAGCACGCCAGCCGGCTGGTCACCGACGCGATCTTCCAGGCCGAGCACTCGCTCGGCGGGACGCCGCGGCACCACCATGTGGAGGCGTCGGCATGAGCGGAGAGACGCACACCCACCACGAACACGGGCACGAGCACGACAACGGGCACGACCACAGCCATGACCACGAGCACGACCACGAGCACGGCCACGACCACGACCACCACCACCCCACCGGCTTCAAAGGCTTCCTCTACGGCCTGTTCGTCCCGCACTCCCACGACGCCGCCGACTCGATCGACGACGCCCTGGAGGCCAGCACCGAGGGCGTCCGCGCACTGAAGATCAGCCTGTTCGTCCTGCTCGGCACCACGCTGCTGCAGGCGATCGTCGTCGGGTTCAGCGGGTCCGTCGCGCTGCTCGCCGACACCGTCCACAACTTCTCCGACGCGCTGACGGCCGTCCCGCTCTGGGTCGCGTTCGTGCTCGGCCGCCGCATCGCGTCCCGGCGCTACACCTACGGCTACGGCCGCGCGGAGGACCTCGCCGGGCTGTTCATCATCGCCGTCGTCGCGCTGTCCGCGATCGTCGCCGCCTGGCAGTCGATCGACCGGTTCTTCCACCCGCACCCGCTGGAGAACCTCGGCTGGGTGGTCGTCGCCGGCCTCATCGGCTTCGCCGGCAACGAGGCGGTCGCGGTCTACCGCATCAGGGTCGGCCAGCGGATCGGCTCCGCCGCCCTCGTCGCGGACGGCGTCCACGCCCGCATCGACGGCTTCACCTCCCTCGCCGTGGTGATCGGCGCGATCGGCGTCATGCTCGGCTTCCCGCTCGCCGACCCGATCGTCGGCCTCCTCATCTCCGCCGCGATCATCGTGCTGCTGTGGGGCACGGTCCGCAGCATCGGCCGCCGCCTCCTCGACGGCATCGAGCCCGAGCTGGTCGGCCGGCTGGAGCACGCGCTCGAGGACACCCCCGGTGTGACCGCGGTGCCGCGCGTCCAGCTCCGCTGGGTCGGCCACCGGTTGCACGGCAGCGCACGACTGACCGTCGACGCAGCGACCCTCGCCGACGCCCAGCGCATCACCGAGGCCGCCCGGGAGCACGCGACGTCGCACCTCCGCAACCTGGACGAGCTGAGCCTCGAACTCGTCCCCGCGGCCTCGGCGCCCCCGCGATGACGGACGCGCGGCTCGACCACGCGACCCGCCGCCGCCTGACCCGCTTCGGCATCGGGCTGGAGGCGGTCACGCTCGGCTGGAACGTCGTCGGCGTGGTCGTGCTCGCAGTCCTTGCGTACACGAGCGCGTCGGTGGCGCTGCTCGGCTTCGGCCTGGACAGCCTGATCGAGATCTTCGCCAGCGTCGTCGTCATCTGGGAGCTGACCGGCGCCGGCGAGCGCCGCCAGCGCCTCGCCCTGCGGTTGATCGGGGTCGCATTCATGCTGCTGGCCGCCTACCTCCTCGTCCAGGCCGTCGTGGCGCTGATCGCCGACCACCGCGCCGCTCCCACTCCCGGCGGGGTCGGCTGGACGGCCGTGACCGCGCTCGTGATGTTCGCCCTCGCCTTCGGCAAGGCCCGCACCGGCCGCCGGCTCGGCAACCCCGTGCTCATCACGGAAGGTCGGGTGACCCTGGTGGACGGCATCCTGGCGACCGCCGTCCTCGTGGGCATCGTGCTCGACGGACTGTTCGGCTGGTGGTGGGCGGACCCGGTTGCTGGGCTCGTGATCGTGGCCTATGCGGTGCGGGAGGCGGTGGAGATCTTTCGGGGCGGCTAGGAAACCTGAGACACTGGATTTCACGAAAGGAGTTTCCGGAGCCCTTTCCGTGTCGGGAGGGTAGCGTGACAGGGTTCGCGAGGGGCGCACGCGTGTATGTCGACGAGTGCAAAGCCAAGGGCTATTACATCGCCGCAGCGGTCGTGATGCCACACGACGCGGCCGCACTCGACAGGACGATTCGTACGCTCAACCGCCCGGGCCAACGCCGTATCCATTTCACGAAGGAGTCGGACTCCAGCAAACGTAAGCTGATCTCCGAGGTCCTGAGGTTGGAACTGACTGTTGTCGTCTACCAGGTCAGGGGCCAACCCGATCGCGCAGCTCGCCCCCTCTGCATCGACGCGCTCGTGGACGATCTGGTCACCGCTGAGTGCGCGCACCTGATTCTGGAACGCGACGCCTCCCTCGAGAAGGCGGACCGTCAGATGATCGCGGCGGCGCTCGACCGGAACGGCGGGTACGCCCTCCGCTATGAGCACACCGCGCCGAACGACCACGCGCTCCTGTGGATCAGCGACATGGTCGCCTGGTGCTGTTACAAGGGCGGAGAGTGGCACCGTCGCGTGCAGCCGATGATCGCCGACATCAAGACCCTCGCGCCTTAAATGCGCGAGCCTGGCTCGTCGAACCGTCCGGATGACTGCCAGGCTTACTTCGAGCCGCTACTGCAACCCGCTCTGAAATACTAAACCATCAATCTGCTGCTGCGCCACCCCGGGCCCTCCACCTCTTGCCGCACCCCACCCGCCAGCGGTCGAATGACCCCATGAGAGACCACATCGGATCACCCCGGATGGGGATGCACGGCGTGCCGCCCGCGGGTCGCGCGCTCGTCGTCGCGGTCGTCGCCTGGAGCCTCGCCTGGAAGGGCGCTTCGCTCTGGCGCGCCGCACGGAACGGCAGCAAGCCGTGGTTCGTCGCGCTGCTGCTGAGCAACACCCTCGGACTGCTGGACGCCGTCTACCTGTTCGGCGTCGATCGCCGCCACCGTTTGGCACAGCTGGAGGAGGACGTCATCCTCGCCGTCACCGGGGAGCCGGAGCAGGAGGGGCATTCCGATGAGACCTAGACGAGCACGGGGTTAGGCGGCGACGGCCTCCCGCTCCCGCGTCGTGGCCCCCGCGGCCCAGGTGCGGTAGCCGCCGTCGAGGTTCACGACGCCGAACCCGTGCTGCGCCAGGATGCGCGCCGCTGTGTGCCCTCGCTGCCCCACCTGGCAGTGCACCACGACGGGCCCGGCCGGCAGTTCGACGAGCCGGTCGCGGAGCTCGTCGACTGGGATGTTGACCGCGCCGGGGATCGCGCCGGCCGCGTGCTCGCCCGCGCTGCGGACATCCACCAGAGTGGCGCCCGCCGTCAGCGCCGCGTCGAGCTCGTGCCACTGGATGGCGCTGGTCGTGCCGGTGCGGAGGTTGTCGGCCACGTAACCGAGCTGGTTCACCGGGTCCTTCGCTGAGCCGAACTGCGGCGCGTACGCGAGCTCCAGCCGCGCGAGCCCGGAGGCGGTGATGCCGCCTGCCATCGCCACCGCGATGACGTCGATCCGCTTGTCCACGCCCTCCCCTCCGACGACCTGCGCGCCGAGGATCGCGTCGCTGGCCGGGTCGACCAGCAGCTTCATCGACATCGGCTGCGCGCCCGGGTAGTAGGTCGCGTGCGACGTCGGGTGGGTGTGGATGACGCGGTTTTCGCGGCCGGCCGCCACGAGCTGCCGCTCGCTCCAGCCGACCTTCGCTGCGATGGTGTCGAACACCTTCACGATGGCGGTGCCGAGCGCGGGCGTGTTGCGCTCGTCGTGGCCCGCGATCACGTCGGCGACCGAACGGCCGTGCCGGTTGGCCAAGCCGGCCATCGTGACGAGCGCCTCCCGGCCGGACAGCGCGTCGACCTTCTCGACCCCGTCGCCGACGGCATAGATGTGCGGGTCGCTGGTGCGGTTGCGCGCGTCGACCGCGATGCCGCCGGTCGGGCCGAGTGCGACACCGGCGGTCCGCGCCAGATCAACGCTCGGCACGACGCCCGACGCGTCCACGATGAAGCCGGGACGCAGCACGCTCCCGTCGTCGAGGAGGACGACCCCGTCCTCCACCGTGTCGATCGTGACGCCGGTGCGCACGTCGACGCCGTGGCTGCGGAGCTGCGCCTCCAGCGGCGCCACCATCTCCGGGTCGAGCGGGCTCAGGAGGTGCGACCCGCGCTGGACGAGGGTGACCTGGAGGCCGCGCCGCACCAGGTTCTCTACCGCCTCTAGACCGATGAACCCGCCGCCCACGACCACCGCTGACGCCTCGTCGGCCGCGGCGTCCACCAGCCGGCCGATCGCGTCCACGTCCTCCACCGTGCGCAGCGTGTGCGTGGGGATGCCGGAGTGTCCCGCCGCCTCCCGGGCCGAGGCGCCGACCGCGAGGATCAGCTCGTCGTAGCCCTCGGTGGACGTCCCGCCATTCGCGAGGTCGAGCACCGTCACCGTGCGCCGCGCGGCGTCGACGTCGAGCACCTCGTGACCGGTGCGGACGTCGAGGCGGAACCGGGAGGCCAGCGACTGCGGCGTCTGCAGCAGCAGCGACGACCGGTCGCGGATCACCCCGCCGACGTAGTACGGGAGGCCGCAGTTGGCGTAGGAGACGTACGGCCCGCGCTCGAAGACGACGATGTCGCGCGACTCGTCCAGGCGGCGCAGCCGGGTCGCGGCGGACATGCCTCCGGCGACGCCGCCGACGATGATCGTTCTCACTGGGATGGTCCTTCTTCCGTGCGGGGTTTCGGGGCGGATTGTGCATACCCCCGCCGGTATCGTACTATACCTCCGGGGGTATCCCGAATCCCCGAGAGAGGACCCTGCTCATGTGTTATCCCGTCACCTGCTCCACCTGCGGCAAGACGACCTGGAACGGCTGCGGACAGCACGTCGACGACGTACGCAGGAACGTGCCGGCGGCGCAGTGGTGCGACGGCCATGCCGAGCAGCCCACGACCGCGACCGGCGCCGGCTTCCTCGGCCGCCTGTTCGGACGGAGCTGACCGTGGACCGCACTCCTGCCGACGTCAAGCCCGTGCTGAACCGGCTGCGCCGCGCGCAGGGTCAGCTCAACGCAGTGATCGCCGCCGTCGAGAGCGGCGGGAAGTGCCGCGACATCGTGATCCAGCTCGCCGCGGTCTCCAGCGCGCTCGACAAGGCCGGCTTCCAGATCATCGCCACCGCGATGGAGAAGTGCCTGAACGACCCGGACGACACAACCGACCCGATGACCGTCGAGGAGCTCGAGAAGCTCTTCATGACGCTGGCGTAGCCCGGACGGCTCCTCCCGCCCGCCGCGCCACCGCCGCCACCGAGACGGCCGAGGTCGCCAGGCTGATCAGCGCGCCGAGCAGGATCGCCCCGCCCTCCCCCGGAGCCAGCGTGTGCGCCTGGAAGCCGAGCGTCACGGCGGCGACCGGCACCCCGAGCTGGCCGGCCGAGGCGACGGCCTGCGCCCACGGGAGTCCGGCGAACCGCGAGGCCAGGTGCGCCAGCACCGCCCCCACGCCGAGCGCGACGCCGAGCAGGATCATCGCCGGGTGCGCGACGAGCGCCCGCAGATCGAGCGAGGCGCCGAGCCAGACGAAGAAGAGCGGACCGAAGAAGCCCTCCGTCATCCCGAAGAGCTGCCGCGCCAGCCGGTGCGGCTCGCCGACCGCCGACAGCACCAGCCCGAGGGCGAAGCCGGCGATCATGATCGAGAGCTGCGCGAACTGGGCGATCGCCGCGAAGGCGAACAGCACCAGCAGGCTGAGCCGCAGCTCCAGCGCGAACCGGCGGCGCTCCGAGTAGGCGTGCAGCACGCGGCGGTGGTCGGAGCGGACCCAGCGGGTCAGCGCGACCCACAGCCCCACGGCGAGCGCAGCGATGACGAGCACCCCGATCCCGGCGGTCAGCGCCCTCTGCGGCTCGACGACCAGCGGGAGGAGTACCACGCACACGACGTCCGCGACGGCGATCTGCGCCACCAGCTGGGCGGCCGAGCGCTTGTCCACGTTCACGGACTGCAGCATCGGCAGCACGAGCGCCGCCGACGACGAGGCCAGCAGCACCCCGTAGAGCAGGCCGTTGCCGGAGTGCGCCACGGCGGCGAGCACGGCGGCCAGCACCGCGGAGGCCGCGCCGACCAGTCCCGCGCCGAGTGCGCCGCGGGCGAGCGCAGCGCGGACATCCGGGTCGCGCACCGGCACGTTCGAGCCGACCACGACCATCGTCAGCCCGAAGCCGATCGCGGCCAGGAGCTGGAAGTCGTCGTTCGCCGGGTCGACCAGCCGGAACCCGGAGACGCCGATCAGGAGGCCGCCGAGCAGCTCCCCCGCCACCACGGGCACGCGCCAGATCGAGCGCGCGGCCGCCAGCGGGCCGAGCAGGCCGACGGCCACCACCAGCGCCAGGAGAGCGAAGCTCATGCGCACACCGTAGTCGCACCCCGCGGGCGACCGGCGGCGGCACGGGTCACGGCGCGCCGCCCACTCCATAGCCGATCCTTAGGCCGTTCTCAGCCGACGTAAGAATCCACAAAGATTCGACCAGCATCGTTGGAGGCATGACAGAGACCTGGGCCGCGACGACGGCACCCGCACGGCGTCCCCGTGCGCGCCGCGGCGCCGCGACCCGGCACCGGCGCGGCGCGCTCACCGTGCGCATCCTGCTCGGTGCCAGCGTCATCGCCGTGCTCGGGATGTGGTGGTTCAGCGTCCCCGCGAACTTCGCCTCCACGCCCGCCAACGCGATCACCTCGCTCGGCGAGCTGAGCGGCCTGGTCGGCGCGCTGCTGGTCTGCTACCAGGTGCTGCTGATCGCCCGGGTGCCGTGGTTCGAGAACGCGGTCGGACTCGACAAGCTGGTCTCCTGGCACCGGTCGCTCGGCGCATCGGTGATCTTCCTCATCGTCGCGCACGTCGTCTTCATCGTGCTGGGCAGCGAGGTCATCGACAAGAGCACGCCCTGGGACGAGTTCTGGACCGTCTACTACTCGTATCCCGACATGCTCTGGGCGCTCGTCGGGACCATCGCGTTCCTCGCGGTCGGGCTCTCCAGCGCGCGCCTGATCCGGACGAAGCTGTCCTACGAGGTCTGGTACTGGCTGCACCTCACGACCTACGTCGCGATCTTCCTCACCTTCCTCCACCAGCTCAGCGCGGGCGTGCACTTCATCGGCAACCCGGTCAACCGCATCCTCTGGATCGGCCTCTACCTCGGCACCGCCTCCGCCGTGCTGACCTGGCGCTTCATCCTGCCGACGATGGACGCGTGGAAGAGCCGGATGCGCGTCATCGCGGTCGTCCCGGAGGGCCACGGCCTCAACAGCGTCTGGCTCGAAGGGCCGCACGTCGACCGGCTCGGCGTCCGCGCGGGCAACTTCCTGCTGTTCCGCTTCTTCGCCTGGGGCCACCTCGGCACGGCGCACCCGTACTCCGTGTCGGCGGTGCCGGCGAACGGCCGGCTGCGCATCACCGTCGGCACCCTCGGCGACCACTCCAGCCGGCTGACCGCGCTGAAGCCCGGGACGCTCGTCTTCGCCGAGGGCCCCTTCGGGCACTTCACCGCCGACCGCGCCAGCCGGGGCAAGCTGCTCCTGATCGCCGGCGGCGCGGGCATCGGCCCGATCCGGGCGCTCGCGGAGGAGCTCGTCTACCGCGGCGGCCGTCCGGTCGTCCTGTACCGGGTCAGCGCCCCGGAGCAGCTCGCGCTCCTCGGCGAGTTGCAGGCGATGGAGGGCGTCACGGTGATCCCGCTCGTCGGCCGCCGCGCACAGCTGGGCTATGACCCGCTCGGCCCGGGCCACCTCGTGCGGATCATCCCCGACCTCCACAATTGGGAGGCGTTCATCTGCGGGCCGGAAGGCATGGCCGAGCAGGTGGAGTCCTCGCTGCGCGAGCTGCGGATGCCCAAGCGTTTCATCCACCGAGAAGAACTGAGCATGTCATGAACAACAAGTCGTGGCGCGGGACCGTCCTGTTCACCATCATCCTGGTGGTGATGGGCGCCACCGTGGGCCTCAAGCTGTACGGGGTCGGCGAGCAGACCACCGCGCTGTCGTCGGCGCACGCGACCGCGACCACGCCGTCGTCCACGCCGAGCAGCACCCCCAGCGCGACCGCGACCGCCACGCCCTCCGCGTCGGCATCGGCCCCCGCGGCTGCGGCACCCGCGACCAAGACCGTGACCGGAACGGCTGTGGACACCCGCTACGGGCCCGTGCAGGTGAAGGTCACGTTCGTCGGCACGAAGATCACCGCCATCGACGCCATCCAGTACCCGACCGAGAGCGGCCGCGACCAGGAGATCAACTCGCAGGCCATCCCGATGCTGCAGCAGGAGGCGATGGCCTCCCAGTCGGCGAAGATCGACACCATCTCGGGCGCCACCTACACCTCGGAGGGCTACATCCAGTCGCTGCAGTCGGCCATCGACCAGCGATGAGGTTCCTCGAGACGGTCATGGGCATCCCGATGTCGATCGACATCCGGGAGGCCGAGGAGAACGTCGCCGCGGCGGCCGCGGAGCGCGCGTTCCGGGTGCTGCGAGACGCCGACGCGCGCTTCTCCGCGTATCGCCCCGACAGCGAGCTCAGCCGGGTGAACGCCGACGGCGGCGACACCTCCGGGGTGAGCGAGGACTTCGCAGAGGTCGTCGGGCTCGGCTCGGCGATGGCGGAGGCCTCCGGCGGGGCGTTCCGCATCCGGCGGCCGGACGGCACCTGGGACCTCGACGGCGTCGTGAAGGGCTGGGCGGCCGACCACGCGGCGCGCTCGCTCTCGCGGGGCGGCCTCCGGGACTTCTGCCTCAACGCGGGCGGCGACGTCGCGGTCTCCGGCAGCCCGGGCGAGGGCCGGCCGTGGAATGTGGGCGTGCGCTCCCCGCAGAGCCCCGCGGACGTGCTCGCCGTGCTGGAGGTCAGGGACGGCGGCGTGGCGACCTCCGGCGCCTACGAGCGCGGCGCACACATCGTCGACGGCCGCACGGACGGCGCGGCGACAGGGCTGCGCAGCGCGACCGTCGTGGCCGCCGACCTCACGACGGCCGACTTGCTGGCGACGGCCGTGTTCGCGCTCGGCGAGGACGGAATCCGCTGGGCCATCGGCAACGGCGCACGCGGTGTGCTCACCGTCGACGCGGCCGGCCGGCTGCTCGGGCTCGGCGAGCTGGCCTTCGCGGGAGCAGGAGAGCCGCGGTGAGCGGCGACGGGCTCGTGGGCGACCCCTCCTATACTGCGGGCATGAGTGAGCGCCGCCGCGTCCTGGTCGCCGAGGACGACAGCCGTCTCGCCGGGATGCTGGAGACGCTGCTGGTCTCCGACGGCTACGACGTCGAGCTGGCCCGCGACGGGCAGCGCGCACTGCACCTCGGTCTCACCGAGAGCTTCGACGCCGTCGTGCTCGACCGCGGCCTCCCCGCGGTCGACGGGCTCGGCGTGCTGCGCGGCCTCCGCGGCAACGGCGTGACGACGCCGATCCTCATCCTCTCGGCGCTCGGCACCGCCCCCGACCGGGTCGACGGCCTGAACGCGGGCGCGGAGGACTACCTGGCCAAGCCGTTCGACATCGACGAGCTGCTCGCCCGGGTGCGCGCGCTCATCCGCCGGGCGTCGTCGGACGTCCCGACCGTGCGCTTCCCGGGAGGGCAGCTCGATGTCGGCAGCCGCACCGTCACGCTCGGCACCGGCGAGCGCCTGGTGCTCTCGGACCGGGAGGCCGGCCTTCTCGAACTGCTGGCGCGCCGACCCGATCAGGTCTTCTCGCGGGCCGTGCTGCTGGACGAGGTCTTCGCCGACGCGGACGACCCCGGCGTGGTCGACACGTACGTGCACCACCTCCGCAAGAAGTTCGGCCGCACCCTCATCGAGACCGTGCGCGGCGTCGGCTACCGGCTGGGCGGGGTCGGATGAAGGCCGACCTCCGCGAGCTGCGCACGGCGTCCGCCCGGCTGGCCCTGCAGTTCGCGGGCATCATCCTGGCGCTGTTCGTCGTGCTCGGCGGGGTCGTCTACATCGTGGTGTCCACCGGCCAGACGGAGGCCGCCAAGCGGGCGCTGGCGGACGCGTCGCAGGTGGACTCCGTGCACGACGCGCCGCACGACCTCCTGATCACCGTCCTCCTCCCGCAGGGCAGGGATGTCTCCCCCAACCTGCCGCCGGGGCTCCCCGACGAACGCGCGCTGCAGGAGGTCGCCCAGAACGGCGGGTCGATCACCGAGACCGTCGTGGCGGCCGATGGCAAGAGCTACCTGACTCAGACCGACGTGCGGCGCGGCAAGGTGGTGCAGATCTCCTACGGCCTGGCCGAGCAGCAGGAGGAGATGGGCCGCCTGCTGACCGCGCTCGTCATCTCGGGCGTCATCGCGACGGTCGCCGCCGCGCTGGTCGGCCTCCTGCTGGCACGCCGGTCGATGCGCCCGATGTCGGAGGCCCTCGCGCTGCAGCGGCGCTTCGTCGCGGACGCGGGCCACGAGCTCCGCACGCCGCTGACGCTGCTGAGCACGCGCGCCCAGCTCCTGCGGCGGCGCCTCTCCCGCGGTGTCGACGCGACCGCTGACGACGACGTGCGATCCGGGCTGGACGAGATCGTGGACGACAGCCGGGCCCTGACCGAGATCGTGGAGGACCTCCTCACCGCGGCGGACCCCCGGCAGAACGCCGAGCCGGAGCGGGTCGACATCGGCGAGCTCGCCGGGGTGGTCGCCCGTTCGGCCGAAGGGCGCGCGCACGAGCGCGGCATCGTGCTGACCACGACGGCGGCACCGGGTGCGGTCGTCACCGGCGCGCCCGTCTCGCTGCGCCGGATGATCGTCGCGCTGGTCGACAACGCCCTCGACCACGCCGCGTCGCAGGTCGCGGTCGACGTGTCGACGGACCGCGGCGATGTCCTGCTCACGGTCTCCGACGACGGCCCGGGCTTCGGCGACGACCTCCGAGGCAGCGCCTTCGACCGCTTCGCCTCCGCGCGCGCAGAGGGCGCCACGGCAGGCGGCGAGCGGCACTACGGCCTCGGGCTGGCGCTGGTCGCGGAGGTCGTGGACCGGCACGGCGGCCGCGTCACCGCCGCCGACCGCCCGACCGGCGGCGCCCGCGTCACCGTCACCCTCCCCGAAGCCCCGTCGAGGGGCACGTAAACGCCCCTAAAACCGCGTTTTAGGGGCGTTTACGTGCCCCTCGGCGCCTGGATGGTGGGGATTAGGCGTCGGTGAGTTCTGTGGGTTCTACGATCGCGTCGACGAGGGCGCCGTTGCGCCAGACGGTGAGCTCCAGGCGGCGTCCGATCGTGCTCGCGATCATGAGGCGCTGGAGGTCGGCGACGGCGTGGATGCGCATGCGGTCGAGCGAGATGAGCACGTCGCCCGGGCGGACGCCGGCCAGGTCGGCCGGGCTGTCCGTGACCACCGACATCACCTGGATTCCGGTGCGCGGACCGGCCTTGCGGGCGATCTCCGGGCTGAGCGTGATCTCCGCGCCCGCGATGCCGAGCCAGCCCCGGCGGACGCGGCCCTCGCGCATCAGTGTGTCCATGATCTGACGGCTCGTGGCGTTGATCGGGACGGCCAGGCCGAGGCCGAGCCCGGCGACAGCGGTGTTCACTCCGATCATCCGGGCGTTGCTGTCCGCCAGCGCTCCCCCGCTGTTGCCCGGGTTGAGCGCGGCGTCGGTCTGGATCACCTCGTCCACGACGCGGCCGGACCGAGTCGGCAACGACCTCCCGAGCGCGGAGACGATGCCGGCCGTCACGCTCCCCGCGAGGCCCAGCGGGTTGCCGACGGCGACGACGAGCTGTCCCACCTGGAGCCGGGCGGCGTCGCCGAGCTCGACCGGCGCGGGGACGGGCGCGTCGGCCAGCAGCATCGCGAGGTCGGAGAGCGGGTCGCGGCCGATGACGCGCGCCCGCACGCGGGTGCCGTCCTCGAAGGCGAGGTCCACGCTCCCCGCTCCCTCCACGACGTGCGCGCTGGTCAGGACATGACCCTCAGCGGAGATGACGGTGGCGCTGCCGAGCCCGACGCCGCGGGAGGTCCGGGCGGTGACGGCGGCGACCGCCGGGCCGACGACGCGCGCCACGCGCACCACCGCCGTCGAGTAGGCGTCCAGCGCGCCCGCGTCAGCATCCGTCATGAGATGAGTGTGCGCCTCGCGGAGGCCGCAGGGGCCTCCCGTTCGCCGACGGCGGAGGGCGGACCTTTCGGACCGAAAGTCGGCATAAAACAGTGGAAATCGGCACTCCGAGCGATATTTCGCTGCGGATACCGTAGTCGCGCCAACATCTGATCGCATATGATTGCGTCGCCCACCGTCGAAGGAGACTGGATGTGAGCGAGCAGCCCGCCATCAGGCTGACCGGACTGACCAAACGATTCGGGACGGTCGCGGCCGTCGACGATCTCGACCTGGAGATCGCCGCCGGCGAGTTCTTCTCGATGCTCGGACCATCCGGGTCGGGCAAGACCACCGTGCTGCGCTGCATCGCCGGCTTCGAGCAGCCGACCTCCGGCACCATCGAGCTGTTCGGCCAGGACGTGACCGGCAAGCCCGCCGCCGCGCGCGACGTCAACACGGTCTTCCAGGACTACGCCCTCTTCCCGCACATGTCCGTGCTGGACAACGTCGCCTACGGCCTGCGGGTGCGCGGCGTGGGGCGCGCCGAGCGGCGCAGGCGCGCGATGGACGCTCTCGAGGCGGTCCGGTTGCCGGGCTTCGCCGACCGCAAGCCAGCCCAGCTCTCCGGCGGCCAGCGGCAGCGCGTGGCGCTCGCCCGCGCGACCGTGGTGCAGCCGAAGGCGCTGCTGCTGGACGAGCCGCTCGGCGCCCTCGACCTCAAGCTGCGCCAGCAGATGCAGGTCGAGCTCAAGCAGCTCCAGCACGAGCTGGGGATCGCGTTCGTGTTCGTCACCCACGACCAGGACGAGGCGCTCACCCTGTCCGACCGGATCGCGGTCTTCAACAACGGCCGGATCGAGCAGCTCGGGACGCCGCGCGAACTCTACGAGCACCCGAACTCGCGGTTCGTCGCGGACTTCGTCGGCACCTCGAACCTGTTCGACCGCGAGCGCGCCCGCAGCATCCTCGGCCTCGACGGCGAGTACTCCATCCGCCCGGAGAAGCTCGAACTGCACACGCTCCCCGACGGCTCCGGCTCGCCCTCCGCAGCCGGGACGCTGGTCGAGTCCGTGTACGCGGGCACCAGCATCCGCCGTGTGGTGGACCTCGACGCCGGCCTGCGGATCTCGGTGCTGGAGAGCAACGACCGCACGCACCGCGCCGAACTGGAGCGCGGCTCGCGCGTGTACGTGACCTGGAACGACGACGACCTGCGGAGGCTCGGTGACGCGGCGGACGCAGCGCGCGACGCCGAGGACGACCTCCAGGACGCAGATGTACCTCGCAGCAGAGGTGTAGAAGAGAGGCAGGACTCATGATCCGTGCAACGAAGCGCGTGGCGCGCTCTGCGGCAGCAGCCGCAGCCGTCTCCGCCGCCCTCCTGGTGCTGGCCGCCTGTTCCGGCGGCGGCTCCACCGGCGGCTCGGCCGGTTCGGTTCCGAACGTCCCGATGGCGAAGAAGCTCGGGGCCAACGAGAACCAGCTCAACCTGATCGTCTGGGCCGGATACGCCGAGGACGGCTCCAACGATCCGAAGGTCAACTGGGTGACCCCGTTCGAGCAGAACACCGGCTGCCAGGTCAACGCCAAGGTCGCCGGCACCTCCGACGAGATGGTGCAGCTCATGCGCACCGGCGACTACGACGGCGTCTCCGCGTCCGGCGACGCCACGCTCCGCCTGGTCTACGGCGGCCAGGTCGCCCCGGTCAACACCAAGCTGGTGCCGAACTACACCACCATCTCCAGCTTCCTGAAGAACAAGGCGTGGAACTCCGTCGACGGCCAGATGTACGGCATCCCGCACGGCTGGGGCGCCAACGTGCTGATGTACAACAAGGCCGCCGTCACCCCGGCGCCCGACTCCTGGTCGGCCGTCTTCTCCGACGCCTCCAAGTACGCGGGCAAGGTCACCGCCTACGACTCGCCGATCTACATCGCCGACGCCGCGCTGTACCTGAAGGCCCACGACCCGTCGCTCGGCATCAAGGACCCGTACTCGCTCACCGAGAAGCAGCTCGACGCCGCCGTCTCGCTGCTGAAGAAGCAGAAGACCTCCATCGGCGAGTACTGGTCGGACTACACCAAGTCCGTGCAGTCGTTCGAGTCCGGCAGCAGCGTGGTCGGGACCTCCTGGCAGGTCATCGCGAACCTGATCCAGAGCGACGGCAAGGTGCAGGTCGGCACCACCGTCCCGAGCGAGGGCTCCACCGGCTGGTCGGACACCTGGATGATCTCGTCCAAGGCGAAGCACCCGAACTGCATGTACCAGTGGATGAACTGGATCACCTCCCCGGCGGTCAACGCCCAGGTGGCGGAGTGGTTCGGTGAGGCTCCGGCCCAGACGAAGGCGTGCGAGAAGACCCAGGACCCGACGTTCTGCGAGCAGTACCACGCGCTCGATGCCGGCTACGCCTCCAAGATCCACTACTGGACGACGCCGCAGACCAAGTGCGTCGACGGCAGCGGCAACGACTGCACGGCGTACAGCGAGTGGGTGACCAAGTGGCAGGAGATCAAGGGATGACGGGAGTCCGGGCATGAAGGCGCGCCTGGGCTTCCTGCTCGGGCCGCCCCTGCTCTGGCTCGTCGTCATCTACCTGGGCTCGATCGCCGTCCTCCTGGTCTCCTCCTTCTGGACGGTGAACGGGTTCACGGGCGCGGTCGTCCCCACCTTCACGCTCGAGAACTACGCGACGCTGTTCACCGACCCGCTGTACGGGACGGTCGCGCTGCGGACGCTGCTCGTGGCGCTGGGGGTGACGCTCATCGACGCCGTGGTCGCCTTCCCGATGGCCCTGTACATCGCGAAGGTGGCCCGGCCGAGCCGCCGCGCGCTCTACCTCGTCGCCGTGACGACGCCGCTCTGGGCCAGCTACCTGGTCAAGGCGTACGCCTGGCGGATCCTGGTCGAGCCGGGCGGGCCGATCGCGGTCGCGACGGGCGGCTACACGCCCGGCTTCGGCCTGCCCGCGACGATCATGACGCTGGCGTACCTGTGGCTGCCGTACATGATCATCCCGGTCTACGCCGGCTTCGACCGCGTGCCCGACTCGCTGTTCGAGGCGAGCTACGACCTGGGCGCGTCGACCTGGCGCACCATCAGGACGGTGGCGTTCCCGCTGGTCTTCCCCGCGATCGTGGCCGGGTCGATCTTCACCTTCGCGCTGAGCTTCGGCGACTACATCGCGGTCGGGATCGTCGGCGGCAAGACCCAGCTGCTCGCCAACCTCATCTACGGGCAGCTCGTCACGGCGAACAACCAGCCGCTGGCGGCGGCGCTGTCGGTGATCCCGCTCGTCGCGGTCGTGCTCTACCTGCTCGCGGTTCGCCGCACCGGCGCCTTGGAGAACGTGTGAAGCTGCTCTCGACCCCCGCGCGCATCGTCGTCGGCCTCTGCATGCTGGTCGGCCTGGTGATCCTCTACGTTCCGCTGCTGCTGATCGTGCTGAACTCCTTCAACAGCTCGCGCACGTTCTCGTTCCCGCCGCCCGGCTTCACGCTGCAGTGGTGGGTGGACGCGTTCCAGTCCCGCGGCGCCGCGGACGCGCTGGCGACCTCCGTGATCGCCGGGCTCTGCGCCTCCGCGATCGCGCTGGTGCTCGGGACGATGGCGGCGTTCGCCGTGCAGCGGTTCCGGTTCTTCGGCCGGCAGAGCATCAACTTCCTGGTCGTGCTGCCGATCACCCTGCCGGGCATCGTCACCGGCATCGCGCTGGCGTCGACCTTCACGACCGTGCTCGGGCCGGTCGGCGTGACGCTCGGGATGGCGACGGTCATCATCGGCCACGCCACGTTCTGCATCGTCATCGTCTACAACAACGTCCAGGCGCGGCTGCGGCGGATGGGGACCTCCCTGGAGGAGGCCTCCGCCGACCTCGGCGGGCGAGGCTGGCAGACGTTCCTCTGGGTGACGCTGCCGCAGGTGCGCGGGGCGCTCGCGGCCGGTGTGCTGCTGGCGTTCGCGCTCAGCTTCGACGAGATCGTGGTGACGACGTTCACCGCGGGACCGGCCGTGCAGACGCTGCCGATCTGGATCTTCCAGAACCTGTTCCGCCCGAACCAGGCGCCGGTCGTCAACGTGGTCGCGGCGGTCCTGACGATCCTCGCCATCATCCCCGTGTGGCTCTCCCAGCGCCTGGCCGGCGACTCGGTCACGAGTCGCGTCTAGGCGCGCACACATTCGTGGGGGGTTGGGGGGGGGGGCGCGGCCGGGGGGGGCGGGGGGGCGGCGAG
>NZ_JBHUAV010000001.1:463125-468137 GCF_042789575.1 Leifsonia sp. NPDC056824
GGCCGAATGTCGACTCTGGCCGCGCCAGAGTCGACATTCGGCACGAATCGGGGGGGCTACGCCTCGCGGTGCTGCGGGGAGCGCGTCGCCGTGTGCGACGCGTCGCGCTCGACGGCGCCGCCGAGCACCTCGTCGATGCTGCCAAGCAGCTCGGCCGGGATGGAGACTCCGGAGGCCTTCACGTTCTCGATGACCTGCTCCGGGCGGGAGGCGCCGATGATCGCGGTGGCCACGTTGTCGTTCTGGAGCACCCAGGCGACCGCGAGCTGCGCCGGCGTGAGGCCGAGCTCCTGCGCGATCGGGGTGAGCTGCTGCACACGGGTGAGCACGTCGTCGGTCAGCCAGCGCTTGACCGCACCCGCGCCGCCCTTCTCGTCGGTCGCGCGGCTGCCCTCGGGCAGCGGAGCGCCCGGCAGGTACTTGCCGCTGAGGACGCCCTGCGCCACCGGCGACCAGACGATCTGCGAGATGCCGAGCTCCTTGGAGGTCGGCACGACCTCCGCCTCGATGACCCGCCACAGCGCCGAGTACTCGGGCTGGTTCGAGATGAGCTGGAAGCCGAGGTCCTTCGCCAGCGCGTGGCCCGCGCGCAGCTGGTCGGCCGTCCACTCGCTCACACCGATGTAGAGCGCCTTGCCCTGCCGCACGATGTCGGCGAAGGCCTGCATGGTCTCCTCCAGCGGGGTGAAGAAGTCGAAGCGGTGCGCCTGGTACAGGTCGACGTAGTCGGTCTGCAGGCGGGTCAGCGAGCCGTCGATGGACTCCAGGATGTGCTTGCGCGACAGCCCGACGTCGTTGTGGCCCTTGGGTCCGGTCGCGCCGAAGACCTTCGTGAAGATCTCCAGCGACTGCCGGCGCTCGCCCTTCAGCGTCTCGCCGAGCACGGTCTCCGCCGCCGTGTTGGCGTAGACGTCGGCGGTGTCGAAGGTGGTGATCCCGGCGTCGAGGGCGGCACGGACGCACGCGGCGGCCGTCTCGTTCTCGATCTGCGAGCCGTGGGTCAGCCAGTTTCCGTAGGTGATCTCGGAGATCTTGAAGCCGGAGTTGCCGAGATGTCTGAACTGCACAGTCGTTCCTTTCGGGGGAGGTCGACTCGATCGTAGGCAGATGCGATTCAGTGGCGCCAACAGTGGTTGGTTCTGGGATTCAGCGGCGCAGGTGGTGAATCATCAGCGCGGGAGTAGACAGCACCCCCTACCGTGAATCCGCAGACGCGGCTACCGTTCACGTCGTGCCGGTCACGCGCATGTCGATGGCGTCACGGGAGCCCGACGTGGCTCTCGCGGTCATCCGCGGCCTCCAGCCCGGCTTCGACTTCGCCCGCGACGGCGACGACGCCGCCTTCTCGTTCGCGGTGAGCCATCTCGGGGACGAGCGGCTCTCGCTGGACCGGCTTGACCTGGTCTGCACTGCCCGCGGAGTCGCGGACCCGATGACCACCTTCAACGTCTGCGAGGCGAGCCCCGGGATGCGCCTGGAGGTCGGCCGCGAACAGCTCGACACCGACCGGCCGTTCCTGTACCCGTTGGCGCCGATCGAGTCGAGCTGGGAGCACGAGGCACGCGCGGACTCGGTGCGGGTCGACATCGACGCCGTCGAGACACTTGCGCGGGAGTA
Source organism: Leifsonia sp. NPDC056824 (assembly GCF_042789575.1). Lineage (NCBI taxonomy): Bacteria > Bacillati > Actinomycetota > Actinomycetes > Micrococcales > Microbacteriaceae > Leifsonia > Leifsonia sp. NPDC056824. Next base: position 464,743 of record NZ_JBHUAV010000001.1, read on the forward strand.
CTTCGGCCGTCCGGGGCTGCGTGTCCGCTTCACCGGCAGCGCACCCATCGACGCCGCCCGGGAGCGCCACTGGAGGGGCGTGGCGAAGCACATGCGCGGGCCGGGCAGCGAGCCGGAGGTGTTCGACCACGTCCTCCTGCGCGACGCCCTGTTCCGGACGGTCGCCGCCGCGCTGCTCTCCGACTTCCCGAACGACACCCTCGACCTCCCGCCGGCGAACGACGGCGGGGTCGCGACGCCGGCGTCGATCCGCCGGGCCATCGCCTACATGGAGGAGCACATCTCCGAGCCGATCGGGCTGGTCGACATCGCAGCGGCGTCGCGGCTCTCGCCGCGCGGGCTCCAGGACGCCTTCCGTCGCATCGTCGGGGTCTCGCCCACCCAGTACCTCCGTTCGCTTCGGCTGAGCGCCGCGCGCGCCGATCTCCTCGCGGCCGACCTGGTGCACAGGGACACCGTCTCGGCGATCGCCCACCGCTGGGGCTTCACGCATGTGCCCCGCTTCGCCGCCGCCTACCGCACCGAGTACGGCGAGAACCCGCACGAGACGCTCGCGCGGTGAGCGGAGGGCGACCGCTGCCCGCTGGACCGGCGCGGCGCCGAGCGTCGAGAATGGCCCCATGACCCAGGTGAACCCGGCCGAGCCCGGCGCCGAGCGCAAGCGCATTCTCCAGGCGGACGACGGGACGGCCGCCTGGCGCGACGCCGCCTGGCGCGACTGGGGACCGTACGTCGCCGAGCGGGCCTGGGGCACGGTCCGCGAGGACTACAGCGCCGACGGCGAGGCCTGGGACTTCTTCCCGCACGACCACGCCCGCAGCCGCGCCTACCGCTGGAACGAGGACGGCATGGCCGCGTTCTCCGACCTGAAGCAGAACTGGTGCCTCGGCCTGTCGCTGTGGAACGGGCAGGACGCCATCCTCAAGGAGCGGATGTTCGGCCTGAGCGGCCCGCAGGGCAATCACGGCGAGGACGTCAAGGAGTACTGGTGGTACCTCGACGGCACCCCGACGCACTCCTGGAACACCTGGCGCTACCACTACCCGCAGGCCGCGTACCCGTACGAGGACCTGATCGAGACCAACGCGCGCCGCAGCAAGCTGGAGCCCGAGTACGAGCTGGCCGACACGGGGATCTTCGACGACGGGCGCTACTGGGTGGTCACGGTCGACTACGCGAAGGAGGGGCCGCACGACCTCCTGATGCGCGTCACGATCGAGAACGCCGGCCCGGAGGCCACGACGCTCCAGGTGCTGCCGACGCTCTGGTACCGCAACACCTGGTCGTGGGGCTACGAGGTGGAGAAGCCGTCGCTGCGGTTCGACGGCGGGCGCGTGCTCGGGTCGGGGCCGGGCGGGGCGCTGGCCTTCAGCGGGGAAGGAGAGCCGGAGGCGCTGTTCTGCGAGAACGAGACCAACACCTCACGGCTGTTCGGCGCGGACGACTCCCCCGCCTACCCCAAGGACGGGATCGAGGACCACGTCATCCGCGGCGCCGCGACCGTGAACCCGCAGCAGGTCGGGACCAAGGCCGCTCTCCACTACGAGGTGACCCTCGGCCCGGGCGAGACGCAGGTGCTCCGGCTGCGTCTGACCGGAGGTGCCGGTGATCCGTCGGCCATCGCCGCGCAGGACCTCGGCGCCGCCTTCGACCGCGTCGTCGCCGCCCGCAAGACCGAGGCGGACGCCTTCTACGCCGGCCTGGACAACGCCCCCGCCGACCCCGACGAGGCGCGCGTGCTGCGCCAGGCGTTCGCCGGCCTGCTCTGGTCGAAGCAGTACTTCCACTTCAACGTCGACAAGTGGCTGGACGGCGACCCGGCCGGTCCCCCGCCGCCGCCCGGCCGCGCCGCCGTGCGCAACGGGCAGTGGCGCCACTTCGACGCCGACGACGTCATCCTGATGCCCGACCCGTGGGAGTACCCGTGGTTCGCGGCCTGGGACCTCGCCTTCCACTGCGTGACGATGGCGCACATCGACCCGGCGTTCGCGAAGGCGCAGCTCGTGCTGCTGCTGCGGGAGTGGTACATGCATCCGAACGGGCAGCTCCCGGCCTACGAGTGGAACTTCTCCGACGTGAACCCGCCGACGCATGCCTGGGCGGCGATCCAGGTCTTCCTCATCGACGGCGGGCGGGACTTCGGCTTCCTCGCCCGCATCCTCCACAAGCTGCTGATCAACTACACCTGGTGGACGAACAGCAAGGACGCCGACGAGGACAACCTGTTCGAGGGCGGCTTCATGGGCCTCGACAACATCGCGCCGCTGAACCGGTCGACGCTGCCGCCGGAGGTCGGGACCATCGAGCAGGCCGACTCGACCGGCTGGATGGCGAGCTACGCGCTCGACCTGCTGGAGATCGCGCTGCGGCTCGCCCGGGAGGACGACGTGTACGAGGACGTCGCCGTGAAGTTCGGCGAGCAGTTCCTCCGCATCGCCGGCTCGGCCAACAGCTCCGGCATGTGGGACGACGAGGACGCCTACTTCTACGACGTGCTGCATCTGGCCGACGGCCGGGACGTTCCGCTCAAGGTGCGCTCGCTCGTCGGGCTCGTGCCGGTCGTCGCGTCGCTGGCGTACGACGAGCCGGGCGTGCGGACGCTGCCCGAGTTCCGCCGCATCCTGAACCACTACCTGGTGAAGCATCCCGAGCTCGGGGCGGCCTTCCACCGGAGGGTGATCGGGAACGAGCAGGTATACCTGCTCGCGCTGGTGTCGCCCGAACGCTTGACCCGCATCCTGAAGCAGGTCTTCAACCCGGCGGGGCTGCTCAGCGACCACGGCGTCCGCGGCGTCTCCGCCTACCATCGTGAGCACCCCTTCACGGTGGAGGTCGACGGCGTGGAGGCTTCGGTCGACTACGAGCCGGCCGAGTCCACGACCGGGCTGTTCGGCGGCAACTCGAACTGGCGCGGGCCGGTCTGGTTCCCGCTCAACGCGCTGCTGGTCGCGGCGCTGCAGCACTACCAGTCGCACGGCGAGACGGGCGTCCGCATCGAGGACCCACTGGGCTCCGGCAACTCGCTTACCCCCGGCGAGGCGGCCGACGACCTCGCCCGACGCCTGATCGCGCTGTTCCTCCCCGGCCCGGACGGCCGCCGGCCCTCCGACGCCCGCTACCCGCTGCTGTCGGCGGACCCGCGCTGGAAGGACAACCTGTTCTTCTACGAGTACTTCGACGGCGACACCGGCCAAGGCCTCGGCGCGTCCCACCAGACCGGCTGGACCGCGATGGTGGCGCACCTGATCCTGACGCGCGGCCGCTAGCGCCGGAATCGCGCGCGCGATTCGTGGGGGGGGGGGCGGAAAACGGGCGCGGGGGGGCCCAAAGGGCCGAAAACCCCGCGCGACGCCCCCGCGGCGGGTGGAGTGGGCCCCCCCCCCACACCCACCAGA
>NZ_JBHUAV010000001.1:468147-599751 GCF_042789575.1 Leifsonia sp. NPDC056824
GCCGGCGGCCCCTCTCCCCCGGCTCGCGGGCGCTCTTTCCGCCCTCACCGTCGAAAACGGGGGCGATTACCCCCACAGCCCCCACGAATCGCAGGCGCGACGCGACGGATGCGGTTGACTGGCGCCGCTCCACTCGACGCTCGTCACGACCTTGCTCGAAAGGATCCACCATGACCGCACCGCAGAGCCCTGCCTCCGCGCCCCTCGACCAGCCGCTGTACGGCGCCTCGTTCGGCGACGCCATCCGCCGGTTCTTCAAGAAGTACGCCGACTTCACCGGGCGGGCCAGCCGCAGCGAGTTCTGGTGGTGGTTCCTGTTCTCCGCTCTCATCGGCATCGTCTACGGGATCCTGCTGTCGACGCTCGGGTCGATCGGCAACGGCGGCCGCGGGTACGGGCCGATCGCCTGGATCCTGATCGCCGTCTACACCGTGTGGGGGCTGGCGATCCTGGTGCCCAGCCTCGCGCTGATCTGGCGCCGCCTCCACGACGCCAACCTGGCCGGGCCGTTCTTCTTCCTCGGCTTCATCCCGTTCGCCGGCCCGATCATCCTGCTCGTCTTCTACGTGCTCCCGTCGAAGCCCGAAGGCGCCCGGTTCGACCGCCGCTGACGCGGCTCAGGCTCCCGGCCGGATTCCCACGGCCGGGAGCAGCACGCCGTCGATCAGCGACAGCAGGTATGCGCGGTCGACGGGCTGCTGCAGGATCAGCACCCGGTAAGCCGTCATCGACGGCATGATCATCGCCAGCGTCTCGACGTCGGTCTCCGCCGAGATCTCCCCGCGTTCGATCGCCCGCTGCATGAACAGCCGGTTGAGGGAGGCGCGCGGCTCGACGATCGCGGCCGTCACGGCCTCCACCAGGTCGGGGTCGCGCGCGAGCATCGAGGTGAGGCCCGCCATGATCTGGAGCTTGCGCTCGCCGTCCTCGATGGTGTGCGGCTTGACCATCGCGACGAGGTCACCGCGCAGCGTGCCCGTGTCGGGCAGGTGCTCGAAGTCGATCGCGTTCTTCTTCATGCACGCGATCGCCTCGACGACCAGCTCGCCCTTCGACCCCCAGCGCCGGTAGACCGTCGCCTTGCCCGCCTTGGCCCGCGCGGCCACCATGTCCATCGTCATGCGGTCGTAGCCGGTCTCGGCGAGGACCTCCAGCGCGGCGTCGAGGATGTCGGCGTCGCGGGTGTGATCGCGCTTCCGGCCGAGTTTCGGCGCGGAGTCTGCGGCGTCGAGCTGCGTCATTGCGGCCTTCCCCGTGCTCGGTGATGTCTTCTGGACCATTCTAAGGTTAATTTTAGAACTCGGGAGATCCGAAACTGCTGAGTTTCGTATATGCTGTCCCGCATGACCCAGACTTCTCCCTCTCCCTCGGTCGCGCCCGCGGCGCCGGACGGCGGCGTTCCGCACTCGCGGCGCTGGTGGACGCTCGTCACCGTGGCGATGGCCCAGCTCATGGTCGTGCTCGACTCGACCGTGGTCAACATCGCCCTCCCGGCCGCCCAGCAGGACCTCGGCTTCTCCAACGCCGACCGGCAGTGGATCGTCACCGCCTACTCGCTCGCCTTCGGCAGCCTCCTTCTCCTGGGTGGCCGCATCTCCGACCTGATCGGCCGCAAGCGCGCCTTCATCATCGGCCTGATCGGCTTCGCCGGCGCCTCCGCACTGGGCGGCGCGGCCGGCACCTTCGGGATGCTCGTCGGCGCCCGCGCGCTGCAGGGCGCGTTCGGCGCACTGCTCGCTCCGACCGCGCTCGCGGTCCTCACCACGACCTTCACCGTCCCGAAGGAGCGCGCCCGCGCGTTCGGCATCTTCGGCGCGATCGCCGGAGCCGGCGGCGCGGTCGGACTCCTGCTCGGCGGCGTGCTGACCGAGCAGTTCAACTGGCGCTGGAACCTCTACATCAACGTCTTCATCGCGATCGCCGCGATCATCCTGGCAACGGTGTTCGTCACCGCCGGCCACCGCTCGGGACCGCGCCCGAAGCTCGACATCCCCGGCACCGTGCTGGTCTCCGGCGCGCTGTTCTCGCTGGTCTACGGGTTCTCCAACGCGGAGAGCGACGGCTGGGGCTCGCCGCTGACCTGGGGCTTCCTCGCCGCGTCCGGCGTGCTCCTGATCGCCTTCGTGCTGTGGCAGCGCCGCGCCGCCCACCCGCTGCTCCCACTGCCGATCGTGCTCGACCGCAACCGCGGCGCCTCCTACAGCTCGATCCTCATCGCGGGCTCGGGGATGTTCGGCATCTTCCTGTTCGTCACCTATTACCTCGAGACGACGCTGAAGTTCACGCCCATCCAGACCGGGCTCGCCTTCCTGCCGATGATCGTCATGCTGGTCATCTCCGCACAGTTCTCGACCAACCTGTTCCTGCCGAAGTTCGGGCCGAAGGTCATGGTGCCGATCGGCATGGTGATCGCGGGCTCCGGGATGCTGCTGCTCACCCGCCTCGGCGTGACAGCGAACTACGCCACCGAGATCCTCCCCGCCCTCATGGTGATGGGCGTCGGCATGGGCTCGATCATGCCGCCCGCCATCCAGACGGCCACCCTCGGCGTCGACCGCCACTTCGCCGGCGTCGCCTCAGCGCTGGTGAACACGAGCCAGCAGGTCGGCGGCTCGATCGGCACCGCCCTGCTCAACACGCTCGCCGCGACCGCGCTGACCGACTACCTGTCGGCCCACCTGCCGCCGACGCCGCACGTCATCCAGGAAGCGGCGGTGCACAGCTACTCGACCGCGTACTGGTGGAGCGCGGGGTTCTTCGCCTTCGGGGCGGTGCTGTCGGCACTGCTGTACCGGCGGCGGCGGCCGGTGGTCGCGGACGACGCCGGGGCGCCGGTGGCGGATGCTGAGCCGGTGGTGGCGCACTAGGCCGCTGCGCTCGCCCTACCCGCGCTGCAGCGCCTGGAACTCCCCCGTCCACCAGGTGTTGCGGCCGGGGAGGCCGTCGGCCGCAGGCTGCACGGTGTGCTGGCAGAACATGCTGTTGAGCAGCCACGGCGTCGAGGTCGGCCCGAACGAGGTCGACGACATCGCCGTGTCCTGGCCGATGCCGTAGCTGGCGACGACGAGTTTGCCAGTGGCGCGGAAGCGGCCCACCTGGTCGGTCAGGTAGTCCTTGTTCTGCGCCAGCCACGGGGTGGTCGCGAAGAAGTCGTCCCACTGCTGCTGCGGGACGGGGCGTTCCAGCGCCGAGCGGATGGCATCCCACGCGGGCGTGCCCTTCGCCAGGCCGTACCGCTTGGCGTACGCGGCGGCGACCGGCTTCCGAAGCTGCGAGCGGAAGTACAGCACGAGCGAGAACTCCGTCGCCAGGAAGGTCTGATCCGACCGCATCCTCGACAGGATGTAGTCGAGGTACGCCTGGTCGGCGCCCGGGGCTGGCAGGTGCGGGTGGATGTCGGTGCCGGCGAGCTCCGGGGTGTCGTGCACGAACCGCATCCAGCGGTCGGTCGCGGGCGTTCGCCAGCTCGGCTGGTCGAGGTGGTTGAGTGCGCCCATGTAGAGGGTCGTCCGGCTGCCGGACGGGAAATGCGCCGCACGGTAGGCGATCGCGCGCTGCGCCATCCCCTCGTAGAACGCGTTCAGCGGGTCGCCGTGGTCGGCGGTGCGGCTCTCGATGAACGGCTCGTTGCCGATCACGAGGATGTCCACCTTGTCCATCACGGCTGCGAGCACCGCGTCGAGCCGGCGCTGCGCGGTGGCGAGGTCGGCGCTCCCGGCGGCCGGGATGGGCTTGTCGTTGTACGGGAACTTCAGCGAGAGCACGGTGCCGTAGCCGTCGGCGGCGAGCAGTGCCTGGATGGCCGGCTGCGCGGCCGGGTCGCCGCGGTCGGCGTCGGGCATGGCGAAGAAGCCGCGGATCCATTTCGCGCCGATCGCTTGCAGCTCCGCTGTGGTCATGACGGCCGGGTCGCCGTTGAAGTTCGCGCCGAGAATGCCGACCGGCCGAGTGACGGCGGGACGCGGGCTCGGGATCGTGGCGGGCGTCGGCCGCACGGAGGTCGGCGTCGGGGCGGCTGGGCCGACGCAGCCCGCGAGGCCGGCGCCGGCCGCTGCGAGCACGCCCGCGGCCGAGAGCCGGAGGAGGCCCCGGCGGGACACGGCACGGGTCACGTCGGACAAGCCGGACGGACCGGTCGGTGCTGGCATCGCTACGCCTCTCCGAAGCGCAGCGGTTGCGACTCCGCAAATAATTGTAGGGTGGTTCGGACCTGGGCACGGGAAGCCACGACGCGTCGGCCGCCTGGTCGTCGGCTGGCAGTCCCCTGAGTACGGGTGTACCGCTCGGGCCGACCGGTCTACTGTCCACCTTCGGTCTGCGTTCTCCTGCGCGCGGACCGCGGAAGGAGTCCCGTGGCCCTCAACCTGCCCCTGTCACCGCACCTCAGCGTGCGCCTCGACCCGGACGCGACCGGCGAACTGCTGGTCGACGGGTCCCCGGAGTGGTTCTCCGAGCCGAACACCGAGCAGTTGCGCGAGGTCGTCCTCGGCCGCGTCGGCCAGATCGCCGCCGACGCCGGGCACCCGGTGCAGCTCACGGTCTCCGACGAGGAGGGCGACTGGCTGCTGGTGGTGCACCCGGACGGCTCCATCGGCGACGAGGAGGAGCTGGCCGCCGAGAGCATGGCCGAGCCCGTGCCGTTCGCCGATGTGCGGGAGGCCGCGCGGCATCCCGAGCCGACGGCGTTCAACGATCTGCTCGGCGCCGCCGGGCACGACCCGGAGCCGGCGGCGGCGGCGTTCAACGACCTGCTCGGCTCGCCGAGGTCGACGGCGCCCGTCCCGCTTCCGACGGCTCAGCCCGAGGCTCCGTCCCGGCCTGCTTCGTCCCGGCCGGTGAACCCGTCGCCGGTCACCCCGCCCGACCCGGTCGAGCTGGTGCCGCGCGCCCCGGAGCGGACGTCGTTCCTGCACGTCGAGAAGCCGCGCCCCGACCTGGCGCGCTCCGGCGTCCGCGGCGCGCTCTCCCGCGCGGGCATCCCGATGTCGCCGTCGTCGGCGGAGCTGAGGGAGCGCGAGGAGCTCGAGGCCGTCAGCCGGCACTGGGCCGGCCCGCGCACGATCGCGATCGTGAACGGGAAGGGCGGCGCCAACAAGACGCCGACCACCGCGCTGCTCTCCGCCGTGTTCGCCCGCAACGGCGGGTCCGGCGTGCTCGCCTGGGACAACAACGAGACCCGTGGCACGCTCGGCTGGCGCACGGAGCAGGACGACCACGACGCGACGCTCCAGTCGCTGATCCCCGCCGCCGACCAGCTCCTCTCGGCCGGCGCCCGCAGCGCCGACATCGGCCACTTCGTGCACCACCAGAACGCGGACAAGTACGACGTGCTTCGCTCGAACCCGACGATGCTCGCCACCCAGCAGCGCATCTCGAGCGACGACTTCGACCGCCTCCACCTGGTGGCGACGAAGTTCTACCGCCTGGTGATCATCGACAGCGGAAACGACGAGTCGGCCGAGCGCTGGCTGCGGATGATCGACCACACCGACCAGCTCGTCATCGCCACGACGGCGCTCGGCGAGCACGCGGAGGCCGGCGCGCTGCTGCTGGAGGCCCTCATGCAGCGCGACGCCCAGTCGGCCCGGCTGGCGCGCGACGCGGTCGTGATCGTGTCGCAGTCCGAGCGCACCGGACCCGAGTCGAACGTGACCCGCGTCGCCAAGGGCTTCGAGCCGCTGGCGCGCAGTGCGGTCACCATCCCGTTCGACCCGGAGATGCACGGTGGACGGCTGTCGTTCGACACGCTCGCGCCCAAGACGCGCCGGGCTTGGCTGCACGCGGCGGCGGCGGTGGCGGAAGGGTTGTAAGGCGCCCTACCGCGCCCCGAAGCGCGCCATCGCCTCCGGCGTGACCGGCGTGAAGAAGTTGACGACGGTCCCGTCCGGATCGCGGAAGAGCATCGAGCGGTTGCCCCAGGGCAGAGTGGTCGGCTCCATGACGAGGCCGCCCGCGAGTTCCGCGATGCGGTCGCGATCGGCGTCGACATCGTCGACCAGGAACTCCAGCATCATGCCGCCGTTCGAACGCGGGGCGACGGACGCTGCGGCGAAGCGATCCGTGAGGGCCGTGGCGCTGATCGCGATCGTGCCGCGGCTGGTCACCAGTTCGGCGAAGTGGTCGTTGGCCCAGTGTGCCTCGATGCCCAAGGCCTTCTCATAAAAGGCGACGAGGCCGGGGACGTCGTCGGTGGGGAAGCGGACGGATGCGAAAGTCATGGTGATCTCCTGTCTGTATCAGCCAACTTATATAAGTTGACTGATACAGTGTAAGCCATGCCCGAGCAGAACATCCACGGTCCGCGCGACTTCGGCGACCGGCTGACCTACCTCGTCCGGCGCATCGACGGTGCGCTCGCGCAGCGCCTCGACCAGCGCCTACGCGCATACGGGCTCACCCCTGCCCAGCTCTCCGCACTCGCCCAGCTCGACATCGAGCATCCCGGCACCCTGACCGGCGCGCAGCTCGCCGACCGCTCCGGCGTGACCGCGCAGTCGATGTCCGCGGCGATCGCGCGGCTCCTGGAGCGTGGACTGGTGACGCGGAGGCAGAGCACGGTCCACGGGAGGCGGCTCGATGTCACCATCACGCCGTCGGGAGCGGAGCTCCTCCATGCCGTCCAACTCGACACGCTCGACGCCGAGGCGGCCGTCGATTTCGGGCTGGACGACGGGGAGCTCGAGCAGCTCAAGCGGACGCTGCGACGCGTCGCCCGCGCGCTCGGCGTGTTCCTGCCGGCCGAGCACACGGGCTGACGGCCGGCCTCACCCCGAGACGACCTGGCCGTTGTTGCGGCGCTGGACATACAGCCGATCGCTGTCCGGGCCGGTCCACTCCACGCGCACGACGCCCGGCACTGCGGTGTCGGCGATGGGTGACGGGTCGGCCCAATAGCCCTGGGCCGGGTTGCGGAAGAACGTCGTCCACAGGTGGCCGCTCTCGTCCTCGAAGACGCTGTTGCCGCCGCAGCCGACGCCGAGGGTCCAGCGCGGCGAGTACGGGCCCTCCAGTCTGTCGGCCACGGCCATGACCGCGTCGTACTGGTACTGGACGCGGCCGGGCGCCGGGGTGTCGTAGGCGTAGCGCGTCGAGCCGTCGGGGTTGGCGGAGGTGCGGTCCCACGCCGCCTGCGTCAGGTAGTACTTGCCGCCGTATTTGAACGCGTAGGCGCCCTCCAGGTACGGCTCGGGCGAGTACGGGGTCTGCGCGAACGCCGGCAGCGCCGTGTTCGGGATGATGTCCTCCATGTCGTCGCGGAACCGTGCGTACACGCTGTTGTGCAGCACCAACCAGGCCGCGTCGTCCTCCGTGAACATGCTGCCGTCGATGTGGTAGTAGTTCGCCGGTTTGGCGACGGCCGGGCCGCTTCCGGTGGGGTCGCCGAACGGCTTCTCGAGGTTGCCCGTCGCTAGGCGGTACGGGCCCTCCACGCCACCGTCGCTGATGAGCAGGAACGAGCCGACCTTCTGGGAGTGGTCGCCCATGCACGCGACGATGTACCAGCGGCCGTCGAAATAGTGCACCTCCGGCGCCCACACCTCGCCGCGCTTGCCGAACTTCGCGTCGTACCAGTACTCCTGCCACGGCGCGACGACCGTCCGGCCGGGGGTGTTCTCGCCGACGAACTCCGGCGACCAGACCTTGCCCTTCTCGGCGCCGGGCCGGATGCCGGTGGTTTCGGCGAGCGTCCACGGGCCGTGCAGCGAGGGGGAGGTCCACAGGAAGATCCCGTCGTTCCACGGCTGCGCGGCGCTCAGCCCGGGCACGCGCGTGGTGCCGCAGGCGACATAGAGCGAATGGCCATCGACCGTGAAGAAGTTCACGTAGGTGTCGCGGATCCACACATGGCCGAGCTGCTCGTCGCGCGGGCGCAGCTCCAGCGGGAGGACGAAGGAGTTGTCGTCCCGCGGCCAGAGGTCGACGCGGGTGTCGGCCAGGCCGTACGGCGTCTGCTCGGGCCACGGTGCCGGGTACTTCCGGTTGCTCGTCTGCGGCGGGAGCTGGGTGGCGAACGCCGGCCCCGCCTCCATCGCCACCGCCGAGAGCGCCGCCGTGACGCCGATGAGCGTCGCGCCCTTCAGCAGCGAACGCCGGTCGAGCCGAGCACCGTCGCCGAGAGAACCCATTCGTCTTCCTCCATCCGCGGGCGCCGTCGCCCGCACCTGTCCGACGCTACGAACGGGTTTTCTGACCGTCAACGGATGGCAGAAATGAGATCGTACGGATTACTCCGGACGGGCGTTCCGGCAACCCCCGGCGTCCCGGAGGGTCAGCGGTAGTCGTACACCCGCTTGTACTTGCCTTCGCTGCGCGGCAACTCCCCCGGCTCGGCGAGCACCACATCGACGGTCGTGCCGATGTGCACCTTGATCTTCTGCCGGAGCACCACCGCGGCGGCCTCGCAGACCTCGCGGTCGAGGTCGGGATGGCGCTCGATGCGCACGGTGAGGGCGTCCATCCGGCCCTCCTTGCGCAGTTCCAGGATGAAGTGCGGCGTCAGCGTCTCGATGCCGAGCACCAGCTCCTCGATCTGGGTCGGGAACAGGTTGACGCCGCGCAGGATGATCATGTCGTCGTCGCGGCCGGTGATCTTCTCGATGCGGCGCAGCGCCGGGTACGCGCTGCCGGCCAGCAGCCGGGTCAGGTCGCGCGTGCGGTAGCGGATGACCGGGAACGCCTCCTTGGTCAGCGACGTGAAGACCAGCTCGCCGGTCGTCCCGTCGGGCACGGGCAGGCCGGTCTCGTGCTCGATGACCTCCGGGAGGAAGTGGTCCTCCCAGACGTGCGGGCCGTCCTTCGTGACCACCGACTCGCTCGCGACGCCCGGGCCCATCACCTCGCTGAGCCCGTAGATGTCGACCGCGTCGAGGCCGAGGCGGTGCTCGATCTCGCGGCGGAGCTCGTTCGTCCAGGGCTCGGCGCCGAGGATCGCGACCTTCAGCGACGTGCCGCGCGGGTCGAGTCCGGCGGCCTCGATGGCGTCCGCGATGGTGAGCAGGTAGCTGGGCGTGCACATGATGGCGTCCGGCTCGAAGTCGTGGATGAGCTGCACCTGCCGCGCGGTCTGGCCGCCCGACATCGGGATCACGGTCGCGCCGAGCCGCTCGATGCCCGCGTGCGCGCCGAGGCCTCCGGTGAACAGCCCGTAGCCGTAGGCGTTGTGGACCTTCCAGCCGGCGGCGACCCCCGCGGCCTGGAGCGAGCGCGCGACCAGGCCGGCCCAGCGGTCGAGGTCGCCCTCCGTATAGCCGACGACGGTCGGCCGCCCGGTCGTCCCGGACGAGGCGTGGATGCGGCGGACCTGGTCCATCGGCACCGCGAACATCCCGAACGGGTATGTCGAGCGCAGGTCCTCCTTCGTCGTGAACGGGAGGCGCACGACGTCCTCGAGCGTGCGGATGTCGTCCGGGCCGACGCCCGCGGCGTCGAACTTCGCGCGGTAGAGCGGGACGTTCTCGTAGGCGTGCCGCACCGTCCACTGCAGCCGCTTGAGCTGGAGGTCGCGGAGCTCATCGCGGCCGATCGCCGCGGGGTCGATCTCAGTCAGGTCGGGGGCGGCGGAGGCCGGTGTCGTCGTCGACATGGTGTCCTTACGGGTCATTCGGTTGCGTTGCCGGGCTCGACGGCAGACCGGTTGGTGGTGAGCGAGCGGCCGCGGAACTCCGCGACGACGTCGCCCGTCTCGTCGGTCACGGTGACGTCGTAGACGCCGGTTCGGCCAACCACCGTGCGGCGCACGGCGCGCGCGGTGAGGGTCTGACCGGCCCGGGTGGACTTCAGGAAGGTGATGTCGGCGCCGGCGGCGACGGTCACCCGCTCGTCCTCGTTGCAGGCGATGGCGAAGGCGGTGTCGGCGAGCGCGAACACCAGGCCGCCGTGCGTGATGGCGAAGCCGTTCGTCATGTCCTCGCGGACCGTCATGCCGACGATCGCCTCGCCTGGCTCGTCCTTCTCGACCACCATGCCGAGCGCCGCGGATGCGCGGTCCCGGACCATCATGGGCCGGAGTGAATCTGAGCTCATGTGCGCACCACCCACGGAACCTCCTCGTTCCTTACCGATCGTTCAGTAAATAGTGGCATCGAGGGTGCCGCGGCGCAACAGGGGGGCGAGAACTTCACCCGCGGGAGGTGTTACGACACGGGAAGGACGCGGTGGCCGCGCGCCGGGAGCACCACCGGCCCAGCGCTCACGGCGACCCCGTCGAGCACAGGACGGAGCGTCACCGGGTACGGCGCGACGTTGATCGCGACCAGGGCGGCCGCCTCCTCGCTCGCGACCGGGACGGCGATCGCACCCGCGCGATCGGCGCCGAGCTCCAGCCGCGGCCGCACGCCGAGCGACTCCAGCAGCGACCGCCAGAACCCGGCATGCACCGGGTAGTCGGCGCCGAGCACGACGGCGACCCCGCCTCCGGACGTCTCGACGCGCATCGCCGCCGGGAGGCCGCTGCCGGTCTCCCGGAGGAGCGGCTCCCCCACCCCGGCGAGGAGCTGGGCGCGCGTCACGCGGACCTCCCGCGCTCCGTGCCCGGCGAGCGGACCGACCGCGCGGACGCTCGGGAAGTACTGCCGGTCGGCGTGCATGCTCTCCGCCACGACGCCCGCGCCGGTCAGGCCGAGCGCGTCGGCGAGGACGGTGCATGCCGAGCCGTCGACGTCCTCCACGGGGAGGTCGCCGGCAAGCAGCAGCCGGCCTCCGGTCGCGAGGTGCCGCGCCAGGAACTCCTGCACGCCGCGACCGAGCTCGCGTCCGGTCGCCAGGACGATCAGCTCGCGGTCACGCCCGTCCCGGGTGTCGGTGGGCGCGCCCGCGCTCCACGCCTCGTCGGTGCCGGCGGCGGCCTGGAGGTCGAGCGCGCGGAAGCTCCAGCCGCCGAACACGAGCGCGCGGGCGAGGGTCTGCCGCACGCCGAGGCCGCGGTGCAGCACGCGGTCGCGCACCTGCTCCGCGCGACGGGTGGCCGCCGGATGCCGGTACTCGGTGAGGTAGTGGTCGGCGACGAAGCCGAGCACCAGATCGTCGGTGAGCTGCGTCGCCGTCGCGAACAGCGCGGCGTGCTCCGTGACCGTGCGTGTGGCCTCCACGACGCCGGCAAGCCCCGCGGACGGTTCGCCCTCCGGTCCGATGGGAGCCGCGAACCCGTGGCGCTCGCCCGTGAAGGAGATGCGGTCGTTGCCGTCGCCGACCGGCTCGTCGAGCATCGGGTTGATCCCGCCCGCGAACAGGTAGTAGTTGATCATCCGGGTGCCCTGCGCCACGTCCAGCAGCGTCTTGAGCACGGTCGCCTCCGGCGAGACGAGCTGGGCGAGATCCTCGCTGTAGTCTCCGCTGCCCGCGTCGAACTCCAGCGCGGTCAGCGGCTGGTCCGCGTCGTTCACCGCGGCCGTGAACGCGTTGGCGACGTAGAGGTCGGCGGCGTCGGTCACGGTGAGCTCGCCCAGGTACATGTCGGTCCCGGCGGCGACGCCCGGCCGGCCGCGGTACGACTGCGCGAGCTGGCTGATCCCGATCGGGAAGGTCAGCCCGCGGCCGGCGTCGGTGCCGTGGACGTTGACGAGCAGCGGCGCGGTGATCCCGGCCTCCCGCGCCCAGTCCTCCAGACGCTGCAGGTAGGCGGCGTAGCGGCTGCGCACGAACCGGCCGAGCTGCTGGTGCAGCGCGAGCTCCGCGTCGGTTCCCGCTGCTCCGGTGCGCGGGTTCGTCGTCTCCCCCGACCACTGCGCGAACGCCCGCAGCGCGTCGTCGGTGAGCGTCGGGGTGTTCGACACCCAGTCGAGCATTCCGACCTCGTTGTCGAGCTGCACGGCGATCACCGGGCCGCCGTGCTCACGCTGCCGCCCCGCGATCACCGGGAGGACCGCGTCGAACCAGGCCGACGACTCCGCCAGGAACGCCGGGGCGAGGTAGTCGAGCGAGTGCGTCGACCCCGGCTCCCCGTCCCAGCCGAGCTGACGGACCTCGGGATGCTCGCGCAGCACGCGGAACGGGATGCCCTCGTTCTTCAGCTCCGCCATCTGGAACGGGCCGGGCCGCGCGATGAACCACAGCCCGTGCTCGGCGCACAGGTCGATGAACGCGCCCAGGTCGCGCTCCGGCCGGGTCGCCCCGGTCAGGTCGACCGTGCCGTCGGGGAGCTCGTGCCAGATCCACGGGATGTAGGACGCGACGGCGTTGAGCCCGGCCTCCCGGGCGGCCACGAGGCGGTCCGCCCACTCGTCCCGCGGCACCCGGAAGTAGTGCACCTCGCCGGCGAGCACCATCCGGGGCTCGCCGTCGATCAGGATGCGCGAGCCGGCCAGAGCGGTCGGGAGCCCGGGCACCGCGCTCACAGGCCGTTCTGCCGCGCGATCGAGCCCAGCCGGCCGAGGGATGGCTTGGGGGTGCGCTCGAAGGTCTCCAGGTCCACCCCGATGAGCCCGAACGTCGGCCGGTACCCGCTGGCCCACTCGTAGTTGTCGAGGGCGCTCCAGTGCAGGTAGCCGCGCACGTCCACCCCCTCGGCGATGGTCTCGTGGATGGCGCGCAGCGACGCCTCGGTGTAGTCGATGCGGCGGCTGTCGTTCGCGGTCGCGATGCCGTTCTCGGTGACCATGATCGGGGTGTGCCCGCTCTTCTCCCACGCCGCGCGGATGCCGTCGGCGGCGGCCTGCGGGAAGTACTCCCAGCCGGTCAGCGTCGTCTCGGCGTCCTCCGCGACGGGACGGGGGCCCTCCGGCCCGATGAACGTGCGAGTGTATGCCTGCACGCCCAGGAAGTCGTCGCCGGCGGACTCCTCCAGGTACCAGTCGTCGCGCGGGTAGCCGTACTCGTGCAGCATCTCGGCCGAGCCGGGCTCGTCGGTCGGCATGAAGTCCTGCGTGGCGATGGTCCAGCCGCTCTGCAGGCCGGGCACGGACGACAGCACCTCGCGGGAGCGCCGGTGCGACGCCAGCAGCGCGTCGGCGACGTGGAGGTCGGGGTTCGGGAGGCCGTAGGCGACCAGGTTCTCCGCCTTCTCCCCTCCGGCCAGCATCGCCGCGATGTTCGGCTCGTTGATCGTGCACACGTAGCGCACGCCGTCCTCGAGGATCGGCAACACGGTCTCGGTGTAGCGCGCGAACAGGTCGGGCGCCTCTGGGTTGCGCCAGAAGCCGGCCTGGTCCATCCAGCGCGGCACGGTGAAGTGCATGAGCGTCACCACCGGCTCCAGGCCGACGTCGAGGCAGGCGTCGATCATCCGCCGGTAATGGTCGAGGTTCGCGCGCGAGACGAAGCCGCGCTCCGGCTCGATGCGCGCCCACTCCACCGAGAATCGGTAGCTGTTCAGGCCCGCCTCGGCGAGCAGCCGGAGGTCCTGCGGGTAGCGGTTGTAGTGGTCGGCGGCGTCGCCGCTCGGCTCCACGATCGCCGTGCCGGGCGCGTGCTCCATGACCCACCAGTTGCTGTTGACGTTGTTGCCCTCCACCTGGTGAGCGGCGGTCGCGGCGCCCCAGAGGAAGCCGTCGGGAAAGGTGAGCACAGAGTTCTCCTTGGTGTAGTCGGTCGGGAGTCGGGTCTGGACTGGAGGCAGGGGTCAGCCGCGCGACGGCGTCGGTACGGCGTCGAGCAGCCGCACCGTGTAGTCGTCCTGCGGGCGCTGCAGCACCTCGGCGGTGTCGCCGCGCTCGACCACCACGCCCTTGTCGAGCACCATGATCCGGTCGGTGACGAGCCGCGCGCTGAGCAGGTCGTGGGTGATGTAGAGCATGGACACGCCCCGGGTGCGGCGCAGCTCCTCCAGCAGCGCGAGGACGCCGGCGCGCAGCGACATGTCGAGCATCGAGACCGGCTCGTCGGCGATGATCACCTGCGGGTCGCTGGCGAGCGCGCGGGCGATGACCACGCGCTGGCGCTGGCCGCCCGAGAGCTGGTGCGGCAGCCTGCTGGCGAACTTCTCGACGGGCGTCAGGCCGACCGTCTCCAGGAGCTCGAGCACACGCATCCGGGCGGCGTTGCCGCGCAGGCCGGTGAAGTTCTCGACCGGCCTGGTCAGGATGTACTCCACGGTGTGCAGCGGGTTGAGCGCCGCGTACGGGTCCTGGAAAACCATCTGCACCTCGGAGTGGAGCTGCTTCAGCGCGCGCCGGCCCCGGAGGGTGTCGATGCGGGCGTCGCCGAACTGGATCGTTCCGGAGGTCGGCCGCTCCACGCCGGTGATCATCTTCGCGATGGTCGACTTGCCGCTGCCGCTCGCGCCGACGAGCGCCATCGACATCCCGGGCTCCAGGGTGAAGGACACGTCGTCGACGGCGCGCGTCTCGGTGCCCCGGCGGCCCTTCGGGTAGACCTTCGTGAGGTTCGAGACCACGATCGGCGAACGCGCGCCGATGCGCTGCCTCGCGGCGTTCCCCGCGGCGCGCGCACCCGCGACCGCGCTGGTGACCGGCGCCGGCCGCGCGGCCCCCTCGGTGCGGCGCTCCAGCCCGGGCACGGTCACCTCGGCGGCCCGCGGGTCGCCGTAGTGGCTCAGCAGCATCTGCGTGTACGGGTGCTCCGGAGCCCTCAGGATGCGGTCGCTCGGGGCGTCCTCCACGATCACGCCGTCGTGCATGACGAGCACGCGCTGGGTCGCCTCCAGCACGACACCGAGGTCGTGGCTGATCAGGATCGCGGTGAAGTTCTCCGACGCCTGCAGCTGGCGGATGGTGTTCATCACGGCGTGCTGCACGAGCACGTCGAGCGCCGTGGTCGGCTCGTCGAACACCATCAGCCGCGGCTCCAGAGCCAGCGCGAGCGCGATCGAGACGCGCTGGCGCATCCCGCCGGACAGCTCGCCCGGGTAGCGGTTGAGGGTGGCCTCCGGCAGCTCGACCTTCGCGATCAGCTCCTCCGCGCGGGCGGCGCGCGCCCGCGGCGGCACATGGCCGTGCGCGGCGAAGATGTCGAGGAAGTGGTTGCGGATGGTGCGCACCGGGTTCAGCGCGTTCATGCCCGATTGCAGCACCATCGCGAAACCGCCCTGACGCTGGGTGCGCACCTCCTCGATGGAGAGCGCGGCGATGTCGGTGCCGTCGAACAGGATCCGGCCCCCCGCGATCCGCGCCGGCGGCTTGGACAGCCGGGTCAGCGCGAAACCGAGCGTCGACTTGCCGGAGCCCGACTCGCCGACGAGTCCGACGAACTCGCCCTGGCCGAGCTCGAAGCTCACCTTCTTCACGGCCTCGAACGACTGGCCCTTGCCCTCGTCGTAGACGACGGACAGGTCTTCGACCTTCAGCAGGCTCATCGTGCGGCCTTCCTCTCACGCAGACGGGGGTTGCTCAACCCGTCGACTCCGAAGTTGATGAATGTCATGGAGACGGCGAACAGGGCGATCATGAAGCCCGGCGCGAAGAGCTGCACCCACTGGCCGGTGAGCAGCACGTTGCTGTTCTGCGCCCAGAAGAGCATCGTTCCCCAGCTCACCGTGTTCGGGTCGCCGAGTCCCAGGAACTCCAGGCCGGCCTCCGCGAGGATGGCCGCGGTCGCCGCGCCGAAGAAGCTCGCGACGATCAGCGAGGTCATGTTCGGGAGGATCTCCCGGAAGACGATCCGACTCGGGCTCTCTCCGCTGAACTTCGCCGCGGTGACGAAGTCGCGGGAGCGGAGGGTCTGCGTCTGCGAGCGCAGCACGCGGGCGCCCCACGCCCAGCCCGTCACCACGACGACGAACACGATGACGGCGATGCCGCCGTTGTGCAGGTAGGCGGCGATCACGATCATGAGCGGCAGCGACGGGATGACGAGGAACAGGTTGACGACGAAGCCGACACTCTCGCCCCAGAACGCGCGGACGTAGCCCCAGCTCAGCCCGACCAGGATCGCGACGATCGTGCTCAGCAGGCCGGCGATCAGCGCGACCGAGACAGACACCCTGGCGCCCCAGATGAGCTGGGACAGCACGTCCTGGCCGACGCCGGTCGTGCCGAGCAGGTGCGCGGCGCTTCCGTCCTGGCTGTGCGGGAACGACGTGTCGTGCGGGTCGTAGGGCGCGATCAGCGGCGCGAAGATCGCCATCAGGATGAAGAGCAGCAGGAGGACGACGCCGAAGCGCGCCTTCGGCTCCGACCAGATGGTGCCGAACGCGCGGCCGAGCACGCGGAACGGGTTCCAGCTCTTGTTCTGGCGCTCGACGACGGCGGCCGCCGCGGTGGTCGTGCCGACGCCCGCTGGCTCCTCCGCGGAGTTCTCGGTGGGGTTCTCGGTCTGCGTCATCGTCTGGTCCTCGGGTCGAGCACGCCGTACAGGATGTCCACGAGGAAGTTCGCGATCAGGACGCTCACCGTGATGATGAGGAACAGCGCCTGCATCAGCGGGTAGTCCTGGTTGGTCACCGCGTGGAAGAGGAGGAGGCCGACGCCCGGGTAGGCGAACACGGTCTCCACCAGGAGGGAGCCGCCGACCACGCCGCCGAGCACCATGCCGAACGACGTGAACTGCGGCAGCAGTGCGTTGCGGGCGGCGTAGCGCAGGGCGACGGTGCGCGTGCGGAGCCCGTTGGCCTCCGCGAAGGTCACGTAGTCCTCGCCGAGCGTGTTCACCATCGTGTTGCGCATGCCGATGATCCAGCCGCCGAACGCGGTCAGCAGGATCGTCAGGCCCGGCAGGATGCCGTGGTACAGCGCATCCGTGAAGAAGTCCCAGCTCCAGTTCGGCGTCGCCGTCTGGGAGTACGCGCCGCTGGTGGGGAACCAGCCGGCCACGTAGCCGAGGAAGAACAGCAGCAGCAGCGCGATCCAGAAGTACGGGAACGCGGACAGGAACTGCCCGCCGACGGTCGGGATGGTGTCGAACGCGGTGCCGCGCTTCCACGCCGCCAGCACGCCGAGCAGTGTGCCGAGCACGAACGCCAGGATCGTCACGGTGCCGACCAGGACGAGCGTCCAGGGCAGCGCGGCGCCGATGAGGCTGGAGACCGACTGCGGGAAGTAGCTGAACGACGGCCCGAAGTCGAAGTGGACGATCTGGCCCAGGTACGTCACGTACTGGTCCCACAGGCTGCCGGTCGGCACGCCGAGCTGGGCCTCGATCGAGGCGCGCATCGCGGGCGACACCGGGCCGTTCTGGCTGAGCTTGGCGATCGCCGCGTCCGCGGGCGAACCGGGCATCAGTCGCGGCAGGATGAAGTTCACCGTGACGGCCGCCCAGAGGGTGAGGACGAAGAGTCCCAGCTTTCCGAGCACGTAGCGCACGACGACCTCCTTTCAGTGTTCGGGCAGGCGGGGTCGAGGCCGGTCGCGGACGTCGCCCGCGACCGGCCTGCGATCACTTCGCCTTCGTGAGGTGGGTGAGGATCAGCAGCGAGTTCTCGGTCCAGGTGGCCGGAGTCGCGTACGGGTCGCTCTGGCTCGGCCAGCCGGTGAAGCTCTTGTCGCTGAACAGGCCCCACAGACCGCCGTAGAACATCCCGATGACGGGGACCTTGTTGTACATGACCTCTTGCAGCTGGTCGATGTACTTCTTCTGGTCGCTCGTCGAGGTGGCCGAGCGGAGCTGCTGCAGCAGGCTGTCCGCCTGCGGGTCGCTGAACCGCTCGAAGTTGCCGGAGGCGGACGTCCCGACCGGCTTCACGAACTCACTGCTCATCAGGGTGTTGAAGTCCTGATAGACGCTGCCCGCGCCACCGAAGGCGCCCATGAGGAGCTGGAAGTCGCCGTTGTTCTGCGCCTGCGTGTATGCGGCCGGCTGCGGCTGGTCGATCGTGACGGTGATCCCGATCGCCTGCAGCTGCTGCTGGACGGCCTGCACGCCGCGAAGCCAGTCGGTGTAGCCGTTCGGCGTGGTGATCGTGACCTGGAGCGGCTGACCGGAGGCGTCGACGAGCTTGCCGCCCTTCTGCGTGTAGCCCGCCTTGGCGAACGACGCGAGAGCCTTCTGGGTGTCCTGCGAGATCATGCCCTGGTTCGGCAGCGACGAGTTCAGCCACTGCTGCGAGTTCGGCAGCAGCAGGCCGTTCTGGCCCGCGGCCTTCACGTAGCCCTCCTCGGCGTCCTGCGCGATCTTGTCGCGGTCGAGGGAGTAGCTGAGGCCCATCCGGAAGTCCACGTTGTTGAACGGGGCCTTCGTCAGGTTCGGGAGGAGCGAGATCGTGCCGCCGGGCGGGAACCAGTACTTGTTGTGCTGCTTGTTCGCGCCGACCCAGGTCTTGTCCACGTTGTCGATGAACGAGTAGGCCCAGTCGTACCCGCCCTTGACGAGCTGGAGGCCGGTGTTGGAGGCCGGCAGCACCAGCTTCTCCGCCGCGACCTTGTCGGCCTGCCAGTACTTGGTGTTCTTCACCATCGTGTACTGGTTCGGCGCGAAGGTGCCGACCGTGTAGGGCCCGCTGGCGACCGGCTTGTCGTTGGTCCAGGTCACCGGGTCCTTCACGGACTTCCAGATGTGCTCCGGAACGATGATCTGCTGGTCGATGATGCCCGCGGCCGGGACGTTCGGGGCCTTGAGGTGGAACGTCACCGTGTCGCCGGACTGGCTGATCGTGTCGATGTTCTGCCACTGGCCGAGCAGGTCGAGCGCCGAGGTCTTCTTGAGGAGGTCGAAGGTGTAGACGACGTCCGCCGCGGTGAGCGGCGTGCCGTCCGACCAGTTCACGCCCTTGCGGATCGTGTACTGGATCGTCTTCGGGTCGACGACCTTGTCGCCGGTCGCGAGGAACGGCGTGGCCTTGCCGTCGATGGAGTTCACCACCTGGAGGGGCTCGTACATGTAGTGCGCGCCGGTGCGGGCGTTCGGCGAGAACGGGTTGAAGTTGCGTACGAACGTCGGGTTTCCGCCGTCCGCCCCGAAGAGCAGCGATCCGCTGGCTCCCGAGTTGCCGCTGCTCGACCCGGAGGTCTGGAGGCTGCAGGCGCTCATCGCAAGCAGTGACGCTGCTGCGGCAACTGCGACGAGTGAACGCCGGAGGCGCGTTCTGGACTTGTTCATCGCGGTGTGGTCCCTTCAGTCGACGATGACTTGGTGCTGGTGCTCCGCCACTGTAAGCGCATACGAAAAGTCTTTCAACCCCACCCGAATTAAGTTTCCCCGTGCCACAATGGGGTTCTGGCGACGGATTCACAGACGAACTCGGGGAGAAACGTGGCGAGAAAACCGACGGTGTATGATGTCGCCGCGCACGCGGGAGTGTCCATCGCGACGGTGTCCCGCGTGCTCACCCGGCCCTCCGATGTACGCGCTTCCACTCAGGAGCGGGTGCTCGCCGCCGTGCGCGAGCTCCGGTATGTGCCGAGCGGCAGCGCCCGGGGTCTCGCGGCCCGCCGCACCGGCGTGCTCGGGCTGTTCCTGCCCGGCGTCGACGCGGTCCAGGACCTGAGCGACCCGGAGGTCAGCGACCCCGGCACAGTGGAGATCCGGCGCGACCCCGCAACGCCCGACCACGGCAACGCGGCCAACCTCTACTTCGAGGAGGTGCTGCGCGGCTGCGAGCTGGAGGCGTGGCGGCAGGGCTTCTCGCTGATGATCTGCGTCGGCCGCGGCCGCACCCCTGAGGGACTCGAGCTCACGCTGAACGATCTCGCAGGAAAAGTCGACGGCCTCGCCGTCATCGCGCAGAGCGCGCCGCACGACGTCCTGAAGCGGATCGGCGACACCATCCCGGTCGTCTACCTCGCCGGTCAGCGCCGCGGCGACGACTTCGATCATCTGACTGTGCGCAACCGGGAGGGCATGCGCGCCCTCACCGAGCACCTGATCGACGACCACGGCATCCGCGACCCCGTGTACCTCACGGGACCGTTCGACTCCCCCGACGACGCCGAGCGCTACGGCGGCTTCGCGGACGCTCTGGAGGGCCGCGGTATCAACCCGACGGCGCTCCCGGTGCTGCACGGCGAGTTCTCCCGCAAGCGCGCCCGCGCCGTCGCTGAGGACCTGATCGCTCGCGGCCGCCTCCCCCGCGCCCTGGTCTGCGCCAACGACCAGATGGCGCTCGGCGTCCTGGACGCGCTGCGCCCGGCCGGCGTGCGCGTCCCGGAGGACATCATCGTCACCGGCTTCGACGGCATCGACGAAGGCGCCCGCTCGGAGCCGCGACTGACGACGGTGATGCAGCCGATGCTGGAGCTCGGCCGCGCGGCGGTGCGGGCGATGGTCGCCCGGCTCACCGACCCCGACCTGGAGCCGGTCAGCACGGAACTGCCGGTGACGGTGCTGCTGCGGGAGAGCTGCGAGGGGCCGCTGGGCTGAACCGGCCCGATCCGGCGTCGCCCGGCGTACCGTGTTGCCATGAACGGGAGGGCGCTGGCCGCGGCGTGCGCTGTCGCCGGCGTGCTCGTCATCGCCGGGTGCGCACCGGGCGCCGCGCCCACACCGACGCCGGCGACCGCGCCCGCCACGGCCCCGTCCGCCACACGCCCCGCGCCCTCCTCGCCGCCGGCAGCCGTCGCGTCCGCGATCCAGCACATCGTCGTGATCGTGGACGAGAACAAGCCGGCCGGCTCCGTCATCGGTGACCCGCGGGCCCCCTACCTGACCTCGCTCGCGCAGGCCGGTGCGCTCGCCACGAGGTACTCGGCGATCACGCACCCGAGCCTCCCGAACTACCTGGCACTCACGAGCGGCACGACCGCGGGGATCACGACCGACTGCAACCCGCCAGGCGGCTCCTGCCTGGTCACCGGCCCGAACCTCGCCGAGGAGCTCGATCGCGCCGGCCGCTCCTGGCGGATGTACGCCGAGAGCATGCCGGCGCCGTGCACGACGGCGAACACCAGCCTGTACGCGGTGAAGCACAACCCGTTCCTGTACTTTCCGAGCGTGACGGACTCGGCCTCCTCTTGCGCCGCGCACGACGTCCCGTACTCGCGCTTCGCCGACGACCTCGCATCGGCCCTCCCGGCGTTCTCCTTCATCAGCCCCAACCTCTGCGACGACATGCACGACTGCTCGGTCGCCGCCGGAGACGCGTGGCTGAAGGCGAACGTCCCGCCGATCCTGGCCTCCCCGGCGTTCACGACGCAGCGCTCGCTGCTCGTGGTGACGTTCGACGAGGGCGACTCGTCGGACAACGTGGTCGCGTGTGTGTTCGCGGGGCCGGCGGCCCGCGCGCACACCGTGGTCGCGACCCCGTTCACGCACTATTCGCTGCTGCGCACCATCGAGCAGGTGTGGGGGCTCGCGTCGATGACCGCGGCGGATGACGGGGCGGTGGCGATGACGGGAATGTTGCAGTGAGAGCGGATCCGCCGTCACCGTGTTTCTCCATCCCCTCTGGCGTGTCGCCCACCCATGTGCTTCCGTGGGGGCATGGCAGCGGTGACGCGTGTGATCGTCTTTGTCCAAATTTGACGACGCTTTGCTCGATTTCCTCTGTCGAGCGGATGCGACCGTACTCGTTGGCGAACCTGTAGATGTAGCCCTTGCCTGCCCAAATCTCGAGCATTCGCGGGTTGATCTGATAGCGCAGGGCGGGATCGGCAGTTGTGAGGTGAGGCATGAGCCTGTTCCTTTGTGAGTAGGAACACCTCGGTACGGCGGTGCCGTGCCTCTCCGGTCCGCCCTCTAGCGCATCTTCTGGGGTGTGACCTCGTGTCTGCGCATCGCCGTCACTATCTGGCTAGCCGGTAAGGGCGTGACGACCGCCGGCTCGAATTCTTCAAACCTGCGTATCAATTGTAGCACTGTGTAGGCCGTCATGGGAGCGTTTTTCGACACGCGCGATCGTGAATCCCTCACTATGGGACCTCACGCGAGCTGCACGATCGCGTTTCCGTACGCCTGCACACTCTCGGACTACCGCACTCCCCGAAGGCCCCAAAGCCGCGTAATTCTGCCATTTGCGCGAACTTATCCACAGGTTCTCGATGAAACCTCAATGGGGGTGTGTGGAAATGTGGACAAGTTCTGCACACCTGTGGATAACTTGTGGAGCGTTTGGGAAAAGTGTTGTAACGCGGGTGTGTTAGAATGGAAGGAGTTCCTGAGAGGAGGCCACGATGAACCGAGAGCAGCGGCTGGAGTTGCTTGATGATGCTCGATCTGAGTTGCTTCAAGCTCGTGAGCAGTTGGCAGCCCTGAATCGTCGCGTGCAGCAACTGACCCAGGTCGTGAACGGCCTCTCGGGCCTGCTGAACGTGGACGAGGACGCCGCGGAAGCAGAATCCAACTCCGAATCGGACGAGACCGATTACGTCAGGTCGTCCTGGAGCCATCAGTTCCTGACGCGCTCACCCAGGGCGAACAACAAGATCGTTCGACCCCGCGACGCGGTGATGCAAGTCCTGTCCCTTCGCCCGAACACCCCGTTGGCGCCGAAGGACGTCGTTGACCTTGTACGGCGCGCCGGGCTTTTCAATCCGAATCTGAAATCCGGGAGCAACGGATACACCACCGCCCTCAATCGACTTGCGGAGGAACCCGGCACCGGGGTCCTGCGCGAGCCGGAGGGAATGTACGTCTTCCGTCCGGAGCGACGCGCAGTCGGCGCGATGCTCACCGGCGAGGGAACCCTATTCGTTGGAGGTTCAACGAGTGAGTAGGTGAAAAAGCTCTGGCCTGGCATCGCTCCAACGATGTCCAGGCCAGTTACCGGCCCGAGGGCGCGGTGGGACTTTAGCAGTCGCCATTAGCGTACCGAA
The DNA here is from genome assembly GCF_042789575.1 of Leifsonia sp. NPDC056824. Lineage (NCBI taxonomy): Bacteria > Bacillati > Actinomycetota > Actinomycetes > Micrococcales > Microbacteriaceae > Leifsonia > Leifsonia sp. NPDC056824. Next base: position 490,722 of record NZ_JBHUAV010000001.1, read on the forward strand.
GTTTCCTGTGAGGGGCACCAGTCTCTCCGCTTCTTCCTTGGGCCAAGTTCCACAAGTAGAAGAACGGAGGGCACCAAAATGCCCCTGGTAAGTCAGTACTACAAGATCGCGGGACCCGTCCCGTTCGTCGACGTCGACATCTCGATGGACAACGACAGGTTCCTCGATCCGCACGCCATCCGCCTGGCGCGCGGCCCGCAGCCGCATCAGAGGCACGCGATCGAGTGCATGGACACGTTCCTGGCCGAGGTGACGGACTGCGTCATCCACGGCCGGCGCCGCGGCGAAGAGCTTCTGCAGAGGTTCACCGAGCCCTGGGAGACCAGGCTCGGCATGTCCGCGGAAGGGTTCTACGGTCACGGCGGCGGTCACGACGTCGGCACCTGGATCTGGGACGCCCTCACCGGCGACGTGGAGGCCCTCGTCCGGGTCGGCGCGCTGCACCAGCTGGAAGACCTCCCGCTGTTCGTGAGCGGCATCGACAAGGACATCACCTCCGATGTCACGAGTCGCATCGTGTACGGGCCGCTCGCGGACTTCACGGCCGAGATGATCGCGACCTACCCCGAGTTCACCGCGAGCGGTCACCGGGTCGCAACGTTCACGAGGCAGGTCTGGAATCCCGTCACCAACGACTGGGAGGAGCGCGAGATCACGCTCCCGGTCGCTGACGGCAAGCCGCTGCTGCTGGTGCCGAGGCACTGGGCGAGGCGGAACCTGCTGATGTCGGCCGGTCGGTTCTGGAGCACCAGCGTCCTCTCCTTCGCGCAGTTCGAGCGTGCTGTCGTGACGTCGGACGGCAAGGTCCTCAAGCCTCGCAAGGAGGACCTCGCAAAGGTCCCGGGCCTCACCCGCGGTCGTGGCACAAACATCAGGGTGACGAAGCGGGCGATCGAGACCGCTGAAGACCTCGTGCGCAAGTTCAAGGAGTTCGTGGACCGGAAGCACATGGAGCCGACGGAAGACAACGACGCCGCCTGATTCAGGGCCAACTGGCCCCTTCTCGCTCACGCGGGACGGGGCCAGCGCCTTGCTCAGCCGAAGAAGTCGAACAGCCTAGGCTGCTAGGTCGGCCAGCCCCCGACTCAGCAGACTTCGCGTTCACGAGAATCATGCCCGTCCGCACTATCTAGAGCTAGTAGCCGCCGAGGGTGACACTGCGGACGCTCGCTGCGGCGCACCATCGAGCCAGGTGTGGGGGCTGGCGTCGGTGACCGGCGAGGACGACGGGGCGGTGGGGATGACGGGGATGCTGCGATGAGAGCGGATCCGCAGCCACCGTAACGGGTTTCTCCATCCCCTCTGGCGTGTCGCCCACCCGCGTGCTTCGGTGGGACGCATGGCAGCGGTGAAGCGCGTGATCGTCTTTATCCAGGAGAACAAGACAACCGACTTCTACTTCCCCTCGCTCGCGGAGTGGGGCGCCGAGGTCGCGAACAACGGGAACCTGCGCACCAGCGCCCCCGACTTCGACCAACCACACGACCGGAACGCGTGGGTGCACTGGGCGATGGGCGACTATCCCGCCGAGCCGATGCAGCTCGACAACGACCAGGTCATCCCCTATTACAGCTGGCTCGCCAAGACCTTCGTGTTCAGCGACCACCACTTCGGCTCCGGGTCGAACTCGACCCCCGGCCACATGCTGGCCGTCGGCGGCCAGATGCCGACGCTCAAGAACCCGCCGTTCGTCGGCGCCCACCCGGTGTGGGACCTGCCCTCGATCTTCAGCGTCGCCCAGAAGGCCGGCGTGAGCTGGGGCGCGTTCCCCGATCAGGACGGGTACCCGGTCAAGTTCTACACGACGACGTCCACGGCGCCGGGGTCGAGCGAGGTGTTCCCGCCGTCGCAGTTCATCCCGATGGCGAAGGGCGGGACGCTGCCGGACGTCTGCTACGTCTGGTCCCCCGCGGGCTTCGACGAGCACCCGCCGGCGACGCCCGCGCCCGACTACGTGACCAAGGGCCAGGGCCTGGTCTGGCAGCGCGTCCAGGCGGTGATCGACGGCGACGGCTGGGACGAGACGGTCTTCATCCTCACCTGGGACGACTGGGGAGGCTACGCCGACTCGGTCCCGACGCCCGCGATCGAGACCGCTCCGGACGCGCTGCACCCGGACGGCTTCCAGGTCATCGGGGGCTCGCGCATCCCGCTGCTCATGTTCGGCGGTGCTGTCAGCCAGGCGATCGACCCGGAGTGGCACTCGCACGCCTCCATCCCGAAGACCATCTGCGACCTGCTCGGCCTCGGCACGTTCGGGGTGCCGCGCGTGGATGACGCGCCCTCGCTCGCGCACCTGGTGCAGCCGGGGCTCGGGAGGCCGGTACCGCCGGCTCCCGGCAGCACGATCACGCAGCCGACCCCGCCGAGCCCGCGGCCGACGCCGGTGGCACCCAAGCCGTGGCCGGGGCCGTTGGGGCAGCCGCTGCCTGCATTGGTGACGCTCGACGGGAGGACGGTGCCGGCGCCGATCGACGGGAAGGTGAACCCGAAGCCACCGAAGGCGCCGGTCGCGCCGCCGGCGTGAAGCGGCGATCGCGCTAGCTGTACGCCAGGAACCGCCCCGGCTTCCCCGGCTCGACATACTCGAACCGGCGCACAAGCCCCGCCCCCTCGAGCAGCCCCACCTGCTGCGCGAACGGCTCGCTAGCGACGAAAACCGTCCGCTCGACCGCCCACTCCTCCGCGAACCAGGCGCGCAGCGCGGCGAGCAGGCGGGCGTCCAGCCCGTCCGCCATCCGCGAGCGGCGCACCCAGAAGAACACGACCGCCTCCACGTCCTCCCACGCGGCGTCGCCGAGCGCCGTCACCGTCGACTCCGCCAGGAACGTCGCCCTCGTGTCGAACACGTACACGCACCCCAGGCACTCGCTGTCGCCCGGGTCGCGCACGGTGTAGGTGAAGGCCTTGTGCTCGCGGTGCCGCCGCTCCAGGCCGGCCAGGTCCTCCCGGTTCGCCGCGACGGTGAAGTCGTCGGCCGGCCAGGAGGACTGCTCCCACAGCCGCAGATCGTCGCGCGTCTCCATCAGGGCCGCGTGGTCGTCCGGCGCGTCGTCCGCGGTGATCGGGCGCAGGGTGAGCTCCGCCGTCCGCAGCCCGGACGGGATCCGCACGGCCGGGTCGGTCAGCCGCACGCGGTCACCCCGCCGTCCGGCAGACCAGCACGGTCATCCGCTTCCGCCGGGTGAACCCCAACCGCTCGTACAGCGCGACCGCCCGCTCGTTCACGGTCTCGACATGCAGAAACGGGCGCTCGCCGCGGTCGAGGATGCCGCGCATGACGGCGAGCATGACCTGGACCGCGAAGCCCCGCCCGCGCCACTCCGGGTCGGAGCAGACCGCGCTGACCTCGCACCAGCCGTCCGGGCGCATCCGCTGGCCGGCCATCGCCGCGAGCCGGTCCCCGACGCGGACGCCGTGGTAGCCGCCGAAGTCGATCGTGCGCGGGAGGAACGGGCCCGGCCTGGTGCGCTCGACCAGGTCCAGCGCCTCCGCGACGTCGCCCTCCCCGAGCGGGACGAGGCGCGCGTCGTCCCCGAGCGCGGGCGACGCGGGGAGGTCGGCGCCCTCGAACACGTATTGGTAGCAGTCGTACCCGGCGACGGCCTCCCAGCCCTCCGGCGCCGCGTCGGCGAACACGCCCAGCGTGGCGCCCGGCCCGACGAGGGCGGCCAGGCGGCCCCAGTCCGCGTCGCTGCCCCGGTCGGCGACCGACGCGAACGGGGACATGTCCTCCGGGTAACGGCGCGCCCGGTCGTCCCCGACGGCGAGAGCCGCGTGAGGACCGGTGAGGGCGTTCCAGGCGGGGTCGTCGAGCACATGCATCCACTCAGCCTCGCACACGCCGGCCCTGGGAGGCGTACTGTCTGGGGCAGCGTCGCGCCGCCCGAGCACGACGCGCGAAAGGGAGACGGATGAGCAGGGCCGCGATCGTGGTCAACCCGGTGAAAACCGATCCGGAACGGCTGCGGGAGGCCCTCGCGGCCGCCGAGCGCCGACACGGCTGGGAGGACACCCTCTGGCTGGAGACGACGGAGGACGACCCGGGCACGGGCCAGACCCGCCAAGCGCTGGAACACGGCGTGGACGTGGTGATCGCGGCCGGCGGCGACGGCACCGTGCGCACGGTCGCCGAGGAGCTGCGCGGCGGCGACACCGCCCTGGCGCTGCTGCCTTCCGGCACGGGCAACCTCCTCGCCCGCAACCTCTCGCTGACCCTGGACGACGTCGAGCACGCTCTCGACACCGCGTTCGACGGCGCCGACCGGGCCATCGACGTCGGCCTCGCCGAGCTGCGCGGCGGCCACGACGGCACCGAGCGCCGCGCCTTCCTGGTCATGGCCGGGCTCGGGATCGACGCCAAGATGATCGCGGCGACCGACGACGACCTCAAGGCCAAGGCGGGATGGGTCGCGTACGTGGAGGCGATGGGCCGGGTGCTGCGCGACAAGAACGAGCTCCGCCTGCGGTACCAGCTCGACGGTGGCAACACGCACACCTTGCGCGCGCACACGGTCATGGTCGGCAACTGCGGGTCGCTGCAGGCGGACATCATGCTCCTCCCGGACGCGGCGGTGGACGACGGCATCCTCGACATCGTGGTGCTCCGGCCGGAGAGCATCATGGGCTGGGCCCGCATCGTCGTCAAGATCTTCTGGGAGAACGGCGTGCTGCGCCGCACCAGCGTCGGCCGCCGCTTCATGCGCGACGACCGCGAGGTGCACGCGATGAACTACCTGAAGGGCAAGGAGATCGTGCTGACCTCCAGCCGCCCGGAGCAGGTCGAACTGGACGGCGACCTCTTCGGCGAGGTGACCTCGATACGCGTCCGCGTCGACCCCGGCGCCCTGCGGGTACGCGTTCCGCGCGACTGAGCGGCGCCCGCCCCGATGACGCGGGCGGCGGACGGACGTATGCTGATGGTCCCCGTAGCTACGGGTATGGGGAAAACACGCCAGAGCCCGGCCGAGCGATCGGTCGGGCTCTGGTGCGTTCGGGCCACTCGTCCGGGACTAGGCGGCCCCGCTGAGCGCCTTGGCCTTGAGCGACTCGAACTCCGCCGGCGTGATCGTGCCGGCGTCGAGGAGCTGCTTGCCCGACTCGATCTCCGCGGCGGGTGAGGACGTCCCCGTCCCCGCCACGGAACGGATGTAGTCGGCGGAGGCGGCCTGGGCTTGCATCGAGCCCGCCGCGCTGCGCTGCGCCATCCGACCGCCCCGGGCGATCAGGTAGATGAAGGCGGCGAGGAAGGGCACGATCACGAGGAAGATGCACCAGAGCGCCTTGGCCCAGCCGTTGAGCTCCGGGTCGCGGAAGAGGTCGATGAACACCCGGATGAAGATCGTGATGCAGACGAACACCAGGTAGAACCAGAACGACCAGACGAGGAAATCCCAGAAAGTCATCGCGACTCCGTTCGGTTTGACGAGTGCGATCATCGCCTCGTGTGGCCGAACGGTACGACGCCGCGACCCGGCTCGGCAAGAGGTCAATCCGGCCGCGGAGGCAGTGCGAAAACCCGCTGTTGCCAAGTGCACGTTTTGGAGGCATCATGCAGCCGAAGGCACCACCGCGAGCAAACGAGTCGAGCGACGATGCCTGACCTGAGTTCGCGCGCGACCGCCGGATTCCCGCTGTTACGGGGGTTTCCGCGGAAGCACCGGGGTCGCGCGCGAGCGTCACGCCGAGCGCGCGCCGACGGATGGGTGGGTACCATGCGACGCATGCCCATCACCCTCGACAACGTCGGCATCGCCGTCCGCGACCTGGAGGCGGCGATCGCCTTCTTCACCGACCTCGGACTGGAGGTCGTGGGCCGCGACACGGTCAGCGGCGAGTGGACGGACACCGCGGTCGGACTCGACGGCAACCACGCGAACATCGCGCTGCTGCAGACGCCGGGCGGCCAGGGCCGGCTGGAGCTGTTCGAGTACCTCCACCCCGCCGCGATCGAGACCGAGCCGACCCTCCCGAACGAGATCGGCATGCACCGCGTCGCGTTCCAGGTCGACGACATCGACGCTGCCCTGGAGGTCGCCGCCGCGCACGGCTGCCACCCGCTCCGCGGCGTGGCCAACTACCGCGACATCTACAAGCTGACCTACCTCCGCGGCCCCAGCGGCATCCTCGTCATGCTCGCCCAGGACCTCACGAAGGACTGAGACGTGGGTAATAGCGGGGATCGGCCGGGCGAGTGCCGCGCGTTATCACGGCGGGGGGGGGAGTTGGCCGCGGGGGGGGCGGCGGTGTGGGGGGGGGGGGCGCCCCCCCGCGCCACCATCTACTGGCCCCCCCCGCACCCAACCAAGCACGCCTCGGTTATTATTGCGGGAACCGGGCGGCCCTATCCCCGCTATTACCCACGTCTGGTCGGTCAGTTGCCCGCTTGGAGGGCGGCGATCTGGGCTCGGGCGGCAGCCACCAGCTCCTCGTTCGTGTTGGCGTGGCCGGCGAGGCCCCAGCCGCCTTCGACGGCCTCGGTGAGGAGGACCCAGGTGCGCTCGGTGAGGGTGGGGTCGCCCGCGGCCTCCGCGACGATGGCGGTGAACTGCTCGACCACGGCGAGCTGCTTCAGCCGGTCGAGCGCGCCCGCGTTGGTGAGCACCTGCACGCGCACGTAGTTCGAGTCCCCGTCGACGTTGGAGAGCGCACCGTCGGGGAGCTCGTGGACGAAGGCGGCGGTGTTCTTGCGGAACATCGGGATGTCGGGCACCTGCTCGATCACCTTGAGGGTGTCGGCGAGGGTCCTGGCGAGCGCGTGCGGGTCGGCGAACGTGCCGGCCGTCGCATAGACGTCGATCATGGGCATGGGACTCATCTCCTCGGTTCCGGGGTGGCGGGTCCAGTGTGGATTATGATGAGCGTCATAGTCAAGGCTTCTCGACAGAAAGGTCCACGGATGGTCTCCGACGCGAAGGCGCGCATGATCGAGGGCGCGGCCCGGCTGCTGGCCGAGAAGGGCCTCCAGGAGACGTCGTTCTCCGAGGTGGTCGCCCTCACCGGCGCGCCGCGCGGGTCGATCTACCACCACTTCCCCGGCGGCAAGGCGAGCCTGGTCGCCCAGGCGCTCGACCTGCAGCGCGCGAGGTCGATCGCAGTCATCGAGTCGGCGCGCGGGCTGCCCGCCGTGGAGGTCGCGGCGACGTTCCTGGACGCCTGGCGACGGCTCCTGCTGGCGTCGCACTTCACGATCGGCTGCTCGGCGGTCGCCGTCGCTGTGGCCGCGGATTCCGACGACCTCCTCCAGCAGTCCGGCGCTGTGTTCCGGGGCTGGGCCGACCTCCTCGCCGAGCTGCTGACGCTGGGCGGCGTGCCGGCCGGTGCTGCGGACGGCGCGGCAGTGATGCTCGTGGCCGGCAGCGAGGGCGGTGTCATCCTCAGCAGGGCGCAGTCCAGCATCGAGCCGTTCGAGGCGGTGGCGGAGCAGCTGATCGCGCAGGTGCGGGGGCTCAGCGAGCCGGGCGGCGACTGACCCTACGTCAGAATCGGCCGAGCACCCGCTCCAGGAGGTGCGGCGCGAGGTCCGGCTCGGTCCGCAGCACGACGCGCACATGCGCCCCGGGCCGGTCGACGGGCCCGGGGCGCTGCCCGCGCAGGTCGCAGATCGTCTGGCCACGGCCGGGCCCGTCCGTCGCGTCGACCTCCACCGGGACGGCCGGCGCGAGCACAGCGCGGACGCCGCCGACGGCGAGCGCTGCCGCCAGCGGGTCGTGCAGGGCGCTGCTGCGGCGGCCGAACTCGGTGACGTAGAAGTCGAAGTAGTGGTCCAGCATCCGCCCGACCGCGCTCGCCAGCCGGCCGCCCTCCTCCACCAGCCGGACCCGGTCGGACTCCTCGAGCACGTTGTCCATCGTGGAGTCCAACGGCACGAGGACGATCGGCCACTCGGCGGCGATCACTACGCGTGCCGCCTCCGCGTCGTTGCCGATGTTCGCCTCGGCGACCGGCGTGATGTTGCCGGGGACGAGCGCGGCGCCGCCCATGATGGTGACCTTCGCGATCCGGCCGGGGAGCGCCGGGTCGCGCTCCAGGGCGCGGGCGAGGTTGGTGAGCGGCCCGACGGCGAGGATCTCGAGGGCGCCGTCGTGCTCGTGCGACAGGCGCAGCAGCATGTCGGCCGCGTCCTCGGCGACGGGGACCGCCGTGGCGGCCGGGAGGTCCAGGCCGCCGAGCCCGTTGGCGCCGTGCACCTGCGGCGCGCCGCCGTGGAATGTCCCGGCGATCGGGTGGTGCTCACCGACCGCCACCGGCAGGTCCCGGCCGGCCAGCGCCAGCAGGCGCAGCGTGTTGTCGGCCGCCTGCGCCGCGCTGACGTTGCCGCTGACCGTGCCGATGCCGCCGATGGCGACCTCGGGGGAGCCGAGCAGATACGCGAGGGCGAGTGCGTCGTCGACGCCGGTGTCGCAGTCGAAATAGAGAGGAACGGCCATCACAGGATTCTCCCCCATCCACGCCTCAGCACCCGCCGAAGGGCACGTAAACGCCCCTAAAACGGCGTTTTAGGGGCGTTTACGTGCCCTTCGGCGGTGAGCGGGTCAGGCGTCGGGGGCGCGGTCCGTGAGGAACGTCGCGAGCTGCGCGGGGTCCGGGTAGGACGCCTGCGCGCCGGGATGCGCGGCCGCGTAGCCGCCGACGCCGACCGCGAACCGTGCGGCGTCCACCAGTGCGTCGCCCTCCGCCAGCCGGACGAGCAGCGACCCCATGAAGGCGTCGCCCGCGCCCGTCGTGTCGACGGCCGTGATCCGCACCGCGGCGACGTGCGCGGGGGCCGCGTCGCCGTCCACGATCAGGCAGCCGTCCGCCCCGCGGGTGACGACCGCGCGGGCGATCCCGAGCGCGGCGAGCCTGTCGCGCACGGCGGCAGGGTCGGACGCGACCGCGCCCTCCGCCAGGCCGAGCAGCGCCTCCGCCTCCCCCTCGTTGACGAGCAGGACGTCAGCGAGCGGGACGAGGTCGCGCGCGGCCTCCCCGAACGGCGACGGGTTGAGCACGACGGTCGCGCCGGCCGCGCGGGCGCGTTCGGCGGCGGCCCGCACGGTCGCAGCGGGCACCTCCAGGCAGAGGCCGAGCACGGCCGCGCCGTCGAAGACGCCGTCCGGAAGGTCGTCCGGGACGAGCGTGCCGTTGGCGCCGGCGGAGACCACGATCGTGTTCTCGCCGTCCGCGTCCACGGTGATGAGCGCCGTACCGGTCGCCACGCTGTCCCGGACGGTGACCCGGGATGTGTCCACTCCGGCCGCGGCCACGGCCGAGCGCAGCAGCTCGCCGTTGGCGTCCGCCCCGACCGCACCCACCATCGCGACGTCGCCGCCGATCCGGCCGGCGGCCACGGCCTGGTTGGCGCCCTTGCCGCCGGCGCCGATCAGCAGGTCGCCTCCGGAGACGGTCTCGCCCGCACGGGGGAACCGGTCGGTGCGCACGACCAGGTCGGCGTTCAGCGAGCCGACGACGATGATCCTGCCCGTGCTCATCGCACGGCCTCCTGCGCCACCTCGGCCGAGGCGGGACGCGGGATCAGGAACGACACGGCGAGCGCCGCTGCCGTGATGACAGCACCGAGGATCATCCCCGCAGAGTATCCGGTCGTCGAGTGCCCCGTCGCGCCTGTCGCGATCTGGATCGCGGGCAGCAGCGCGAAGCTCAGGCCGGCGCCGAGGTTGAACGCGCCCGCGTTCAGCCCGGGCAGGAACCCGGGATTGGCGGCGGGCGAGAGCACGATGCCCAGCCCGTTCAGCATGATGTTCGCGATGCCCGCATACGTGATCCCGAGCAGCACGGTGGCGGCGATCAGCACGGGGAGCGAGTGCACGCCCACGAACGCCATGATCAGCGTGCCGATCACGCTGCCGGTCAGGCCGATCCGCAGGATGCGTCGGTAGCCGAGCGTCGGAGCCAGGCGCCCGGCGAGCGGGCCGACCACCCAGCCGACCAGCGCGTACGGGGTGAGGAAGGCGAGCGAGGCGAGGTCGGGCGCCATCCCGAACCCGGCGTCCGGGTTCTGCGCGATGGAGGTCACCAGACCGTTGACGACGGCGAAGACGCCGGTCATCGTCAGCAGCGTGGTGAGCAGCAGCGCCCAGGTGGACCGCGGCTTGAGCAGCGGGGTCGGGATGAGCGGCTCCCTCCGGCGGTTCTCGATCGCCCAGAACGCGGCGAACGCGAGCCCGGCGACCAGCAGCGCCCCGATCACGAGCGGCCAGTTGGCGGCGCCGAGCTTGCCCGCCTCGTTGAGGCCGGTCAGCAGCGCGGCGAGCGAGAGGGCCAGCGGGAGCACGCCCCACCAGTCCATCCGCACGCCGGCGGACGGCCGGGAGTCGCCGGCCCAGGCGGCGAGCATGACCACGGCGACGACCGTGACGGCGGCGATCACCCAGAAGACCGAGCGGAAGCCGAACGCCGTCGCAAGCCAGCCGCCCGCGATCGCGTCGATGCCGGCGATGCCGCCGTTGACGGCGGTGAGGAGGCCCATCGCGGCGCCGTAGCGGCGCGGGTCGGAGATCTCCGAGCGCAGCATGAGCAGGCAGATCGGGACGACCGGGCCGGCGACGCCTTGCACGATGCGGCCGACGAAGAGCATCTCCACGTTGACGGCGAGCGCGGCGACGATGCTTCCGGCGAACATCACCACGAGCATCCCGAGGAGGACGCGCTTGCGGCCGGCGATGTCACTGAGGCGCGGGAGGAACAGCGAGAACACCGCGGCGACCGTGAAGAACAGGGTCTGCGACAGGCCGATGGTGGCGTCGTCGCTGTGCAGCTCGCGCGCCATCGTCACGAGGACGGGGCTGAGCATGCTCGCGTTGAGCTGGAACGCGACGCACGCGGCGAGCAGGGCCGCGGTGAGGGCGGCGATGCGGACCGGGCGGCCGGTCGGCGTGGAGGTGGCGACGGGGGCGGTCATGCGACGGCCTCCGGGTCGCCGATGCGCTCGAGCGCGTCCACCACGAGACCCCAGAAGCGCTCGCGGTCGATCTCGAGGGCGGCCCAGGTCACGCAGTCGTCCGGCACCGGCCCGCGGCGGTCGGCCACGGTCATGCCGGTGGTCAGGCGCCCCTGGGTCTCGATGGCGATCGGCATCCGCTCGGCGCGCACGATCGTGGGGTCGATCACGTAGGCGACCGCGCACGGGTCGTGGACGGGCGGGCTGTCGAAGCCCTGTGCCTCCGAGTAGGTCTGCCCGAAGAAGTCGAGCAGCTCGCCGACGAAGCGCGCAGGGGCGGTGCCGACCGCGGCGATGCTCTCGCGCACCTCCGGGGTGGCGAGCGCCTGATGCGTCAGATCGAGGCCGACCATGACGACCTTCCAGCCGGCGCTGAAGACGATGTCCGCGGCCTCCGGGTCGATGACGATGTTGAACTCGGCGACCGGGCTCCAGTTGCCGACGTGGACGCCGCCGCCCATCAGGACGACCTGCTTGACGCGCTCCACGATCCGCGGCTCGCGACGGATCGCGAGCGCGATGTTGGTCAGCGCGCCGGTCGGGACGAGCGTGACGGTGCCCGGCTCGTGGGCCATCACCGTCTCCACGATGAGGTCGACCGCGTGCCGCGCGTCGAGCTCGATCAGCGGCTCCGGGAGGACGGGGCCGTCGAGGCCGGATTCGCCGTGGATGGTCGGCGCGACCTCGATCGGGCGCACCAGCGGGCGGTCGGCGCCTGCCGCGAACGGGACGCCGGCGATCCCGGCGACGCGCGCGACGGACAGCGCGTTGCGGGTGACCTTGTCGAGGGTCTGGTTGCCGGCGACGGTCGTCACGGCGAGCAGTTCGATCTCCGGGTTTCCGTGGGCGAGCATGAGCGCGATCGCGTCGTCGTGACCGGGATCGCAGTCGAGGATGATCTTCTCCATCGGGTGGAGCCTCCGCTTCTTCGGGGAACGTAAAACGTTTGACACGATAAACCTAAAGCGCTTTACGCGCAACCGGAGCCGCCCTCGGTATCATGGGCGGGTGTCGACGCCGCCCCCTCCCCCGCCGCGCAAGCGGGTGACCGCGGCGATGGTCGCGGAGCGCGCGGGCACGAGCATCGCGGCCGTGTCCCTCGTGGTCAACGGCAAGCAGGCCGGGCGCATCTCGGACGAGAACGCGGAGCGCGTGCGCGCCGCCGTGCGGGAGCTCGGCTACGTGGTCGACAGCACCGCGAGCGCGCTGGCCCGCGGCACGAGCGACGTCGTCGTGCTGCTCGCCCCCGACCTCCCGAACCCGTTCTTCGGCCGCGTCATCAACGCGGTGCAGGAGACCCTCGGCGCGCGCTTCCAGCTCCTGCTTTTCGCGTCGCCGACCGGCGAGCAGCCGACCGTCGCCGACGTCCACCGGCTCGCCGCGCTGCGACCGGCCGGCCTGCTCGTGTCGGCTCCGACGGTGGAGTTCCTGGACGATGCGCCCGCGGGGGTCCCGCTCGTCCTGCTGGACGCCCCCGGCCTCCAGGACCGCGCCCCGACGGTCAACTACAACCTCGCCTCCGGCGTCCGCGCGCTGATCGCGCACCTCGCCGAGCGCGGTCACACCACGATCGGCTACCTCGACGGCTCCACCCCGGCCGCGACCTACGAGCTGCGCCGCACCCTGCTGGAGGCGGAGGCCGGGCGGCGCGGGATGACGCTGCTCACCACGCCGCAGGTCCGCAGCCGCCCGGACATCGCCGAGGCGATGGCCGCGACCGAGGCCGCCCTCCCCGAATGGCGGGCCGCTGGCGCCACCGCGGTGATCGCGGCCTCCGACACTCTCGCCCACGGCGTGCTCGCCGCGGCCGCGCGGGCGGGCCTGCGGGTTCCGGAGGACATCGCGGTCGCCGGGTTCGACGACCTCCCCGCCTCCTCCGTCACGGCCCCGGCGCTGACCAGCGTCGCCCTCCCCGGCTACCTGCTCGGCTCGGTCGCGGCACGCCTCCTGCTGTCGCTCATCGAGGGCGGCGACGCACCCGAGATCCACGAGCTCCCGGCCGAGCTCGTCGTCCGGGCGTCGACCGGCTGACGGCACGCGTCATACTCCCCGGATCCGGCGCTCTCTCAGGGGCGTCCGCGACACGAGGAGACAACGATGACGACACACGACGGCCCCTGGGCCGAAGGAACCCCGAGCCGGGCCGACCTCCAGGTCGACGACCCGCAAGCGGCGCGCGGCTTCTACGCGGACGAGACCTTCGGCGTCATCGACCTGTCCCGGCGCCAGGGCGCCTGAACGGAGATGGCCGAGTCCCATCCCGACCCGCTGGCGGCGCCGCGCGACAGCGTGACCTTCCAGGTGTCCGCGGCGCTCCGAGCGCGCGCACGCGAGACCTACCGGAGGACGGCCGCGGCCGAGGACGACACGTCCTGGGCGCACTTCCTCGCGAAGGCCGTCCTCCGGGAGGTCGAGCGACGCGAAGAGTTGCACAACGCGGGAGGCCGCTACCCGGTCGCCGACGTGCGGCTGCGGCCCGGTCGCGGCAGCCGGAGGCGCTTCAGCCGGCCGGGCGCCGACGCATGACCGGGAGCCCTGTCCGCGCCCTCCTGTCCCGGTTCGCCGGCCGCGACGCCGCGAGGATCGCCGATCCCTCCTCCGCGGAGGCGGCGGCCGCCCGTCCGCACGATCCCGGCAGACCGGCCGAGGTCGAGCGTGGCGGGTCGCACTTCTGGGCCTCCTGCGCGGCGTGTCCGTGGGAGGGCGACGATCGCCGCATCCACTTCGACGCCGAAGCCGACGCCGCGCAGCACAACGACCGGGTGCACCTCCCGCAGACCGCCGGCCGGCACGGAGACGGCTGACGACGGCTCAGAACCGCGCCAGCCAGGCCCGCGCCATGTTGTACACGCCTGACGCGATGAGCCCGAGGCCCAGCACGACGATGGCGATGCCGCCGAACGGGAGCTGCTGCAGCGCGGTCAGGCCGCCCGCGAGGCCCGTCGCGGTCGCGGGCTGAGCGCTGATCGCCGCGAGGATGAAGGCGACGCCCGCGAGGGCGACCACGACGCCCTTCGCGATGTAGCCCACCATGCCGAGGACCACGATCGCGTGCCCGGCGGCGCCGGTCGGCACCTCGATGTCCCGCCGGAACCGGCGCCGGATGCCCTTGACGACGAAGTAGCAGCCGACCGCGACGGTCACCAGGCCGAGCACGCCCAGCCCGAGCTGGCCTGCCGGCGACGCGAGGATGCCCGCGCTGACCTCCCGGGTCGTCGCGCTGGCGTGCGTCGGATGGCCGTCGGCGAAGGCGAGCGCCGTGAAGCCCAGCACGGCGTAGGCGACGGCCTTGCTCACATGCATGGCGCGCGCGACCCAGCGGTCGGCCGCCGACCCGGCCCTGACCAGCACGGCCTCGGTCAGGAGCCAGAGCGCGAGGGCGAACAGTCCGATGGCGGAGATCCACAGCACGATGAAGCCGCCCGGGATCTTCGTCACCTCCTCCAGCGCCCCGGTCTGGTCGGGCTCCCCCGCGTGCGCGGCGCCGAGCTGGATGGCCAGGCCGCCGAGCAGCAACTGGATGAGCCCGCTCGCGGCGAACCCGCCGCGTGCCGGGATCTCGAGCAGCTTGCTGTCGCCCGCCGTGCGGGCGGCCTTCCGGAGCTGCGCCTTGCCCTCCGCGGTGCTCATCGGGTGAACGCTCTGCTCATGGCTACTCGGCCTCCTGGACGCTGCGCAGCACCGTCCAGCCGTCGCCGGGGGTGATGCCGAGCTCGCCGTCGCCCTCCGGGGAGTGGGCGAAGAACACCGCGGAGCCCGGCTGCTCGCCGGGACCGCCGTACGTGGAGAGCAGGTCGTCGCCCGCCGGCGAACGGAGCACGTAGGCGCGTTTCGGGAGGAGTTCGCTCCAATCGGTCACGACCTCCTCTGCATCGTCGGTCATGCGCGTCGCAGCCACCCGAAGAGTCCCGTCTTCTGCGGCCGGAACCAGTTCGCGTAGACGGCGAGCTTGGCCTCGGCGAGAGTGGTGAACTCACCGAGGGTCCGTCCGTCGCCCGCCGACGCGGTGCAGCCGGTGTTCGTCTGATCGATCATGCCGAGGTAGGCGGACGGGGTCTCTGCGACCCAGAGCCCGGCGACCGGCTGACGCCAGGCGAGGTGCTCGCTCTGGCCGGGCGCTGCGGCCGGGCGGAGGCTCCGGCGCACCCTCGTCTCGGAGCGCTGCTGAAGCGGTCGTGCCGCCTTGACCGCGATCGTCATGGCATTCCCTTCGGCCGGATGTGGTGCTGTGAGCGATGAAGTACCTAGAGCTTCTAGCTGATCGACGGTCTCAGCAAGTTTTGCCCGGGGGGTTGATTCGCACCCTTCGAACTGCTAGTGGCGTGGCAATCGAACATCTAGAAGCTCATGTAGCTAGACACACTAGCGATCAGTTAGCATCTGTGCATGACGACGGACAGCACGAGTCCGGCGCCCCACCACTGGTACAGCGCCGAGACGGATCGCGAGCGGGCGATCGAGGTACTGGAACACCTGCGCGCGTACGGCGCCGCCGACAGCGCGATGCAACGCCGGTCCGAGAAGGCCATGGGGATGAACGAGAACGACATCTCCGCACTCCGCTACCTGCTCAGGGCGCGCGAGCAGGGGATGACGGTCGGGCCGCGCGAGCTCGCCGAGTACCTGGGCATCCAGAGCTCGTCCGTCACCGTGCTCCTCGACCGCCTCGAGAAGTCCGGCCACATCCGCCGGGTCCCCAGCCCGTTCGACCGCCGAGCGCTGATCATCGTGCCGACGGTCCCGACCGACCAGCTCCAGCGCGCCATCCTCGGCGACGTCCGCGAGGAGCTGGTCGAGGTCGCGTCCGGCCTGACGCCGGAGGACGCGGAGACCGTCGTGGGATTCATCGGCCGCCTCCGCGACGCGGTCGACCGGATCGAGACTCCGGGCGGCGGGCGGGGCTCGGCGAACTGACGCCGCGGCGGCGCGGATAGCCCTGTCCGAAAACGGCCACCGGACTGTCCCTGAGCGGCTTTCGAGCGCGCGAGCACGGAAATAGGTTCTTTCCATCCCGTAGCCGCCCGCCCCGCGGAGCATCCGATCCGGACCCCGATCCGGACTCCGATCCGGACCCCTCCGCACCGGAGGGCGGCCCTCTCCCGAATCGTCGGGGCGGCCTCCCTTCGTCATGCCTGGCCGTCCCCGGAAGGAACCGCCATGCGCCCGCACGCAGACACCACCGTCGACGACGACCTCGTCGCCCGCAGCCGAGAAGGCGACACCGCGTCGTTCGCCGAGCTCTGGCGCCGCCACTCCGACGCCGGGCGCCGGTTCGCGGCCACCGTCACCTCCGCCTTCGACGCCGACGACCTGGTGGCGGAGGCGTTCGCCCGGATCTTCCGGGCGCTCCGAAACGGCAACGGTCCCGTCCGGGGCTTCCGCGCCTACCTCTACACCACGATCCGCAACGCGGCCGCCGCCTGGGGGTCCGCCCGGCAGGAGGTCGCCGTCGAGGACCCGGGCGAGTACCGGGACGAGCCGTGGACCGACGACCACCAGGACGTGGTCTGGGAGCGGTCGCGCGTCGCCGCCGCGCTCGGCGCGTTGCCGGAGCGGTGGCGGAGCGCCCTCTGGTACAGCGAGGTGGAGCAGCTCACCTCGACGGAGGTCGCCGGCGTGCTGGGCATCTCACCGAACGCGGCCGCCGCCCTGACCTACCGCGCGCGCGAGGGACTGCGCCGCGCGTGGGTCGCCCAGCTCGCCGCCTGACCGGCTCGGCCGGGCCTTCCGGATCTGGTCTCCCCAGGGTCTTGCGCGATCGAATGTATGCGCATACGGTGCGCGAGGTGATCGCTCTGCGGGAGTGCGTTCCCGCGCGAGCAGTTGTCGACGATGACACGAAACGGAGACCGTCCCATGACCAGACCCCATCCGCCGCGGCGTTCACGCCGCACCACCGCGATCGTGAGGGCCGGCGCAGCAGCCGTGCTCGCGGTCGCGTCGCTCGCGACCGCGCAGACCGCGTTCGCGACGACGGCGCCCGGCACACCGAGCGCAGGTGCCCAGGGCATGCAGGGGATGAGCGCCCAGGCGCCGCTCACCGCCGCCCAGAAGGCGAGCCTCCTCCAGGTCGCCAAGGACACCTGGGCGTTCTTCCAGAAGGACACCGACCCGGTGACACACCTCCCGCTCGACAACCTCGGGCCGGGTGCCACCAGGGGCCAGTACACCTCTGCCGCGAACATCGGCACCTACCTGGAGGCCGTCGTCTCCGCCGGTGACCTCGGCATCATCAAGCGGCCGCAGGAGCGCGCGCTGATCTCCTCCACGCTCGACACCGTGGCCACCCTGCAGCGCTCGCACGGCTTCCTGTTCCAGTGGTACGACACCACGAACGGGCACACCATCCTGAACCCGGGCGCCGCCGACTGCTCCACCGAGACCACCCCGAAGCAGGACAACTGCTCGTTCCTCTCGGCGGTCGACAACGGCTGGTACGCGTCCGGCCTGATGGTCGCGCGCCAGGCACTCCCCGAGCTCCGCACGCAGATCGACGCGCTCATCTCCCCGATGGACTTCTCGATCTTCTACGACAACCGGGCGCAGACCGCGTGCAACACCAACCCGGACATCGCGGGCAACCAGCCGACCGGCCAGATGTACGGCGGCTATTACGCCGGCCAGGGCCCGGCCGGCTACCACAACGGCGCGCTCTACAGTGACCCGCGCATCGCGATGTACATCGGGATGGGCCTCCACCAGATGCCCGGCGACGTCTGGTGGCGCACCTGGCGCACCCTCCCGCCGAAGCAGTGCGCCACGGATCCGGACTTCTCGTGGCAGGGCCAGTGGCCCGTCGGCGGCGCCTGGCAGAAGTACACCGACCCGCAGAGCGGCAAGGTCTTCAACGTCTGGGAGGGCCACTACACCTACCCGGGAACGTCGATGACCTTCCTCCCGACCTGGGGCGGCGGGATGTTCGAGGCGATGCTCGCGAACGAGATCGTCCCGGAGACCACCTGGGGCCAGAACGGTTTCGGCCTCGCGGACGTCCGCACGGCGCAGGTGCAGGAGAAGTACGCCACCCAGACCCTCGGCTACCCGGTCTGGGGCATGTCGCCGTCGAGCACCGCTGACGACACCGGCGGCTACGGCATCTACGGCGCCACCGGCCAGAAGTTCCCGGCCGGCCAGGCGCTCGCCCAGTGCCCGGGCTGCTCGACGGAGGACGTGGTCACCCCGCACGCCTCCTTCACGGCGCTCGGTGTGATCCCGCAGGACGCGTACGCGAACATCCAGAAGCTGCGCACGCTCTACCCGGGCATCTACACCCAGGACGGCGGCTTCTACGACGCGGTCAACCCGGTCTCCGGCTCGATCGGCCACCGCCGCCTCGTGCTCGACCAGTCGATGATCATGATGTCGCTCGACAACGCCCTCCAGAACGGCGCCATCCGCCAGCACTTCGCGGACGACCCCGCGTCGTGGGCGGCGAAGACGTATCTGGGGATGGAGACGATGACGCTGAAGTAGTCAGCTCCCGGCACACCGGACGCCCGGACACCGCCTGTGTGGCGGTGGCCGGGCGTCCGTGCGTTCGGGGCCGGATCGCGCTCAGGCGCGGACGCGCTCGTCCTCGTCGAGGCCTGCCGCGTCCAGGGCCGGCGTGCGGTCCCGGCCGCTCACCGTCAGGTACACCACGAGCGCCAGGATCGCCGCGAGGAAGATCAGACTGGTCATGACTGTCCCGAGGCCGAGGCCGCCGTCCGAGGTCGGCTGCGAGAGCAGGTCGCCCAGCGAGGCGCCGAGCGGGCGGGTGAGCACGTACGCGATCCAGAACGCCACGATCGCCCCGAGCCGGAACACGCGGTGCGCGACAGCGACCAGTGCGATCGCGACGGCGAACACGACGACCGACACCAGGTAGCCCAGGTCGAGCTGCTCGGCCACGAGGTCTCCGGCGGCCGTGCCGAGCGCGAAGGTGAACAACACCGCCAGCCAGTAGAACGCCTCACGGCGCCTGGTGACGATGTCGTGGATCGACAGCGTGCGCTCCACGCCGTACCAGACCGCGAACGTGGCGATCAGCGCGACCGCGAACACGCAGGTCGAGACCACCAGCGGCACACCGAGGCCGTCGGTCAGGTTGTCGGTGATGAGGGTGCCGACGATGCTGATGAGCACCACGGTCAGCCAGTAGACCGCGGGGATGTAGCGGCGGCTCCGGAACTGCACCACGAACACGACCAAGAAGACCGCGGCCATTACGACCGAGGTGAGCTGGGTGCCCAGGTGGAGGCTGGAGGACAGCAGATCGGCCGCGGTCTCACCCACGGTCGTGGCCAGGATCTTGATCGCCCAGAACGAGGCGGTGGGCTCCGGGACTTTGTTCTCGCGGACGGCGGGATGGTTCGGCTCGGTCATAGGACTCCCTTTCGGAGGTTGGATCGACTGATCGGGTCGGACCTCTCGAACGCTAGGGACGGCCGTCCAAGGCCGCACTAAGAATCGTTCCGGCGCACCCCTGAACCTCTGAGCTTCCTCAGCCGCGTTTCCCACCTGTTCACCCGATGGGGGCCCTCGCGTTGGGGACACCCTGCCTACCGTGGAGGCGTCTCCCCCGGACACCGCCATGCCCTCGAAAGGATCCCCCATGCCGTTCCCCGCGCTCACGCGAACGCGCGCCTGCCTCCTCGTCGCCGGACTCGCCGCGACCACCGCCGTCGCCGGCGCCGCGCTCCCCGCCGCGGCCTCCCCGTCGCCCGCGCCGGCGCACGCGGCGTTCTCGGTTCGCTCGTTCCCCGCCGTCGGCGCCGAGACCGGACCGGACGACATCACGCGCCTCGGCGACTCGATCTACGTCACCTTCCAGAACGGCGTCGGCCCGATGGGCGAGGCCGCTCCGTCGGGTGCGACCGCCTCGACGATCCAGCAGTACAGCCTCGCCGGCGTCCCCGGCCGGTCGTGGTCGGTCACCGGCAAGGTGGACGGCCTCACCGCCGACCCGGAGCACCACCGGCTGCTGCTGACGGCCAACGAGGACGGCGACTCCAGCTTCCTCACCCTCGACCCGGCGCGCTCCTCCGCCGCGACCCGCTACACCTACCAGGGCCTCACGCACGGCGGCGGCACGGACGCGATCTCGGTCTCGCACGGCTCCATCCTCGTGAGCGCCTCCAACCCGACCGTCCCGAACGGACCGGCCGCCTACCGGGTGGCTCTGCAGGGCGGGAACGCGGTGCTCAGCCCTGTGCTGTTCGACAACAGCGTCGGCACCAGCGCCAACGCGGCCACCGCCGGGAAGCCGGTCCAGCTCGCCCTCACCGACCCGGACTCCAACACGATCGTGCCGCGCTCCAGCGCCCGCTTCGGCGGCTCGTTCCTGCTCGACGCGCAGGGCGACCAGCAGCTGCTGTTCCTGAACCCGTCCGTCCGGGAGGGTGCGGCCGGACACGGCATCCAGGTGCTCTCGGTCGCCCAGCCGCTCGACGACACCGCCTTCGCGACCGCGTCGCGCCGCACCCTGTGGGCCACGGACCCGACGCACAACGCGATCGACGAGATCACGGGAGCCTTCACGCCGGGCGAGGCCGTCTCGACCGTCACACCGGACAGCGGTCCGACCTCCCTCGCCCGCCTCGGCCTCACCGACGGCTCGCTCACGCCGATCCCGGGCCTCGGCTCGGTGACGCCGAAGGGTCTGCTGTTCACCAGCGGCGCGCACGGTGAGGACCAGGACGAGCAGGGCGACCAGTAGTCGCACCCGACGCTCCTCCTGGCCGGGACATTCTCCGGCCAGGAGGAGCACGACGCGAGTCCCAAGCCTCCCCGAGCCCTAGATCGATGGACACCACGCGAGCTTCGACGGTGGACTCTGTCCCCAACTGGTGAACGACCAGCACTGATCCGGGACCTTCCATCCACGATCGCTGTTCAATGTCGTCATGTTCGTTATCGACGGCCCGGGGAGTGCAGGATCGAAGATGGTGCCCATGCAGTCTGTGGACGCCATGTTCGGAAAGAGAACGCACCCGGCGTCACTGACCGCCTGATAGTTCCCGCTCACTGTGGCCGACGAGCGAGAGCCGAGCGGCGCGGTGATCTGAACCAAGACCGTCTGATTCCCCTCGGCGATCTTCGTAAGCTTCTGCGGGTAGCGCATCCCGATCGCAATCGAGTTCTTGCCGCACGGATCCGATAGGTCGTTGTAGTCCGCGTATGCCCCCACTGCGCCGGCATCGGCTCCGAAAGCCGTCATCAGCGACCACGACCAGTTGTCGTTCACGGCCCAGTTGGCTTCTTTGTAGCCGCCGGCGCAGATGGGCCGAGAGCCGCCTCCATCGCCGTTCGATATGTTGACTTCGATCTCCATGCCCCACCCCTTGGGCAGTGCGGTGGTCGAGTTGCCGAGGGGAGCAACCCACCAGGCACCCTGCACGACCTTCGCCTTCTTTCGGATGTTGTCCGTGTAGGCGTTGATCTCCCCGCTATAGGGCGCCCAGAGTGGATCGCTTCCGCCACGCCCAATTCGAGGCGGCACCGAGTCGGTCGCACTTGCCATCGCCGCAAGCCGTGCCCGGCGTTCGAACATCGCGCCGTGCGCGGCGGACTCGGGCACCACTTCCGGCGCATCCGTGTCGACGGTCGTGAGCCCGCGGCCCCGCGTCCGTGAGTTCGTCTCTTCCGTCGAACGCTCGACGATCACCCCCGTGGCGGCGGGTCGCACACCGTAGTCTTCGACGAAATCGGCGACGAAGTCATCTACCGTCTGACCAGGATCGAGGTAGTACTCTCCGACGACGTCCCCATTGTCGAACCGATAGCCTTTGACGTCTTCGCGGAGCGTTTCCCCGAGCACGACCGCGTCCGTGAGGTCGATGGGATACTCGATCGGCAGGACAGTCGTAGTCGTATCTGGAAGCTGCGGAACAGCGGGCGCCGAAGTCTTGTCGGCTGACGCGGGGAACTGCGCCCCCGTAATACAGATTGTTGCGAAGACGACGGGTATCCCGACGATTGCGCGCCTATTCATGGTGCTGGTCTTACCTTTCTGGCCCTCCTGAGCCGGTAATCGCGAAGGAACAAGACGCATGCGACGACGAGTACCAGCGAGGAGCCGAGTGCTATCCAGTTGAATTCCCACCCCTGGGTGGTGTTTCGCCACAAGCCCGTCGCGTCATCGAGATAGCTGCACTGGTAGTAAAGAGGAAACCCATGTAGACCCGGCCACATGTGCGGTCCGAGTTCAACGTCGGTGGGCGGAGTTTCACGACACACGTCGCTGGGGGCAAATCTCGCCCAGGTGAGGTACCGCCAAGCCACGAACAAGCCGCCCGAGACCGCCCCCGACGCCAGAGACACCGCGATCGCCCGCAACGACCAGTTGTTCATCCATCACCCCCGGCACCTGGCCGGATGAGCCGATGCATGCTTCACTCAAGCTAGCCGTGAGCATCTATGCATGGCAAATCTATTACGTGCAGCTTAATATTTTCATTTCACAGACATCACTCCGGCCCAGAGGAGCGCGACGCGGTTCCTCCTCAGCGCACGACCGACGCCCGACGAGCCAGCGCCCGGGCGCCGACCACGACGTACAGGACCGCGGCCGCGACGAAGCCCGCCGACATCAGGAACGACAACCACGCACTGCCCGACATCATCGTGCCGACCCCGACGAGGAAGGTGAGCACGATCACGACGAACGCGGCGAGCGCGGCCCGCTGGGCGACGCGCTCACGCCGGGCGGTCAGCCAGACGCGCACCGACACGGCGATCACCCCGATCCCGACGAGCGCATGGAGGCCGAGGACGACGCCCGCGACCACGCGCGCCGCGCCGACGTTCTCCTCCGGGCTCCCGAGGAGGTTCGCGCCCATCCCGAGCAGGAACTGGACGGCGAGGGCACTCAACGCCTCCCGGGATCGGCGGACGAGGTCGGCGTCGGGCGCGGGAGAGGTGGGCACAGCGGACATGGAGTCCCTTTCACTGGACGGATCGCAACGGTCCGGCCCATCCTCGTCCGGCGTGGGAGCGCTGTCGTCCGGCCGGTGGAGTAGGTGCGGCTACTCTCCGGGGAGTAGCCGCTACTCTTCGTAAGGTGACGAACCAGCCTCGACCAGACGACATCTCGATCGGCGGCGACATGATCCGCCTCGGGCAGTTCCTGAAGTTCGCCGGCCTCCTCGACTCCGGTGGGAACGTGAAGGAGGCCATCATCGACGGCTACGTGACCGTGAACGGCGAGGTCGACCGCCGGCGCGGACGGCAGCTCCAGGTCGGCGACATCGTCGGCTTCGAGGGTCGCCGCGTCCGCGTCTGCCCGTGAGCCGTCTTTCCGTGAACACGGGGCCCGGCGCCGCCGCGGGTGCAGGATGAGCAGATGAAGCTGACGCTCGACCTGCACGACATCTACAACCGCGGCGGCGACATCGATCGCGCACTGCGCGGGATCATCGCGGACGCCGTCGCGAAGAAGGCTCCGCTGGTCGAGATCATCCCGGGCAAGGGCTCCGGCGCGCTGAAGAAGCGGGTGCTGCGCTTCCTCGACCAGCCGGAGATCAAGGCGCAGTACCACCGGGTCGAGAAGGACTCGAAGAACTTCGGCCGGGTGTTCGTTCACTTCCGCTGGAAGTAGCGCGCCTCCCGCGCGCCGGCTACGCGCTCAGGCGCGGATAGTCCGTGTAGCCCTCGGCACCCGGCCCGTAGAACGTCGCCGCGTTGGGCTCGTTCTCCGGGTGCTCGCCCTTCCATCGCTCGACGAGGTCCGGATTCGCGATCGCGAGACGGCCCACCGCCACCGCGTCCGCGTGCGAGTCCTCGACCAGCGCGATCGCCTCGTCCCGCGAGGTGACCGAGCTGAACCCGCTGTTCACGATGAACGGACCGCCGAAGCGCTCGCGCAGGTCCTGTACGAGCGCGCCCGTCGGCTCGCTGTGCAGCACGCTCACGTAGGCGAGTCCGAGCGGCGCGAGCCCGTCGACCACGGCCTCATAGGTGGCGGTGGCGTCGGCCAGGTCGGTCTCGAACACATCCTGGATGTTGTGCATCGGCGACAGGCGGATGCCCACCCGCCCTGCACCCACGGCCTCGGCGATCGCCGTGGTCACCTCGACCACGAAGCGCGCCCGCGCCTCCGCGGACCCGCCGTACTGGTCGTCGCGGACGTTGGAGACCGGCGAGAGGAACTGGTGCAGCAGGTAGCCGTTGGCGCCGTGCACCTCCACCCCGTCGAGACCGGCGGCGATGGCGTTCTTGGCCGCAGTGACGAACTCGTCGCGGACCGTCGCGAGCTCCTCAGTGGTGAGCGCGTGCGGCACCGGGTAGGCGACCTTCCCGGTCGTCGTGCGCGTCTCCCCGTCGATCGCGACGGCGCTCGGAGCGACGACGCGGTCCGTCCCGTTGATCAGGGGGTGCGAGACGCGGCCGCTGTGCATGAGCTGCATGACGATGCGGCCGCCCTTGGCGTGCACGGCGTCGGCCACGGCGCGCCAGCCGGCGATCTGCTCGTCCGTGACGATGCCGGGCTGCCCCGGGTACGCCCGCGACTCGTGGCTCGGGTAGGTGCCCTCGGTGATGATCAGGCCCACGCTCGCCCGCTGCGCATAGTGTTCCGCCACCAGCGGCCCCGGGATGCCGGCCTCACCCGAACGCGTACGGGTGAGCGGCGCCATCACGACGCGGTTGGGAAGGTGGAGGTCGCCGAGCGAAACGGGGGAGAACAGATCCATCGAGGCATGCCTTTCGGTGTGCGGACGCGTACCCGGGAGGGTAGCGGCTGCGCGGTCGGGCGCAGCCTTAGAGCGGAACAGGGGTGGCGCGCGGTCTATTCCTTCGGTGGCGGCACCACCAGGCTTCCGGAGGAAACTCACCCCCGCCAGCTCCGGATCTCCTCCGTTAGCTGACATCCCGGCACTCGCCAGCGCCGATCTCCTCCGTTACCGACACTTGTGGCGAACGGAGGAGTTCCGCGCCGCGGGACCCCCGAAACGCAGCGACCGGAGGAGATCCGAGGCAGTCGGGGCGGGGTCTCCTCCGTTCGCCATGTCCAGAGGCATCCCCGACTAGATGATTCCGTGGAGGAAGCCGGTGACGAGACCGAGAGGTAAGACCGGGAGCTTCGGAAGCGGCAAGGAGGGCAGGGGCGGCGTCGGCACCTGGACGACCGGCGGCGGTGTGACCGGCTGCGCTGGAGCCGGGACCGTAGACGGCTGCGGAGCGGGTGCCGGCACGGGCGCCGCCGGGGCGGGCACAGCAGCGCCACTCCCGGCAGTTCCAGCGCTTCCGGTCCCGCTCGCGTTTCCGGCCCCGCCGGCGCTTCCGGCTCCGCCGGTCGCGGGCGTGCCGGACGCTGCCGGCGCCGAGACGGTCGCCGGGCTCGTCGGGCCGGCTGCGTTCTGGGGAGGCGTCGAGACACCGGTCACTGCAGGTGCGACGGTCAGGGCGATCGTCGCGCCCTTCGCGACATGCGCTCCCGCGCCGGGTGACTGCCGGATCACGACGTCGTCCGCACTTGCCGTCGCGGGCGTCCCGGACGCGGTGCGGAGCTCGATCGTGAACCCGCGAGCCCGCAGCGTGTCACTGGCGCGGCGCTCTGAGAGGCCGATCATGTTCGGCACGGACAGAGCGACGGCGGGAGCCGCGCCAGCCGCGGAAGAACCCGAATCGGCTGACGAATCCGAGTGAGCGGGCGCCGGGAACAGGTCGGCCGTTCCCAGCGGGGAGACGACCAGCGCCGTCACCAGCGCGGCGGTCACGACGGCGCCGGTCGCGACGGCGCCGGTGGCGAACGGGTGTGCGATGACGACATCGCCGACTCGGCGAAGCCCGCCGGCGCGTGCGTTGTGCCTGCCCACCATTCCCTGCTTTCCTGCCGATGATCGAAGCGACGGGCGTTGAGCCAGCCGACCGCCGAGACAGTACGCCTCGCGAACGGTCTTCGCGAGGGAGACTCAGGAGGCTGCCAGGACCGGACGGGGCATTGCCGCGAGCGAAGCCCCCTCCTATGCTTTCGCCCGAACGGCAGACGCCGCTCGTGAAGGAGGCTCGAAATGACCGATTCGACATCCACTCCCGCGGACGAGACCGGCGCGGATGACACGACCGTCAGCGTTGCGGCGGCGGGCATCAGCGACGGCGCATACACCCTGATCGCCGCCGATTTCGCGGACACCGACGTCGCGATGGAGGCGTACGAAGCACTCAAGACGGTCGAGGACGGCGCGACGGTCAAGATCGACGGGGTCGTCGTCGTCAGACGGGACGCCGGCGGCAAGCTCGAGGTGCAGAAGGCCACCGATCACAGCACCCGCGAGGGACTCGCCTGGGGCGCTGTCGGTGGAGCCGTGCTGGGCGTCCTGTTCCCGCCCTCGATCATCGGCAGCGCCCTCGTGGTCGGCGCCGGCGGCGGCATCATCGGCAAGCTGCGTGAGCGCCACCACAAGAAGGAGCTGGCGAAGGAGCTCGAGGACGCGATCGAGCCCGGCCACTCCGGCATCATCGCCCTCGTCTCCAACCCCGGCGAGGTCAAGATCCGCACGGCGCTCGAGAAGGCCGACCGGATCGTCGAGAAGGCCGTCGACGACGCCGCCGCGGCGGACCTCAAGGCAGCGGGCAAAGATGCGGACAGCGCGGCAGACTCCGGTGCCGCAGCCGATGCTCCCGCTGCCGCCCAAGGCGACTCGGACAAGAAGTAACACGCGGGCTCGCAGAGCGGCACGGGTCCCTCCGTGCCGCTCCGGCCCTGTCCCTACCTTTCGCCGCCGTTGAGCTGGCGCGCGGCCTCCGCGTAGAAGGAGTGGAGTTCGGCGAGCGGAACCGGCGCGCGAGACACCGCATTCGCGTCCTGGCCCTCGCGCGAGAAGGGCGGCGGGTAGAACGACCAGCCTTGATCTGCAGGCAACGACACGGTGTCCTCCCGCCAGCCGTTCCACCGCAACGGACCGTAGAACTCGCCCAGCCCGCCGTCGAGTGCCCAGGAGACGAAGGCCGAGTGTCCCCCGCCGATTCCCGACCACGCGAGCGTGTCCGGCCCCCAGTAGCAGACCTCACCGGCGGCGACGCCGAGGCCCCCGCCATCGATGGCGAAGCGTCCGCCGAGCGCATCGAAGGCGACCACGAGGTGCGACCGGGCACGGCCTCCACTGTTCCCTTCCGACAGGCTCGGCAGGCCCGGCGCGCCCCCGCCCAGGATGCGCAGCCAGCCGCTGTCGATGAGGAGGCCACCCGTGTTCGCAGCGATCGCGCCCAGGGTCGAGCGTTCCGTGAGCTGAAGCTCGTCCACGACCGCCCGGCCTCGCCGGGGATCGACGGGAAGAGCGTCGACATCCACGGAGGATCGGTGCATCAGGCGGACGAGTTCCGGCCAGACGGACTCGTCAGCGTCCGACATGCAGCCTCGCCCGGGTCTCCGTCATGCGGCGAGCGTACAGCTTTCGGCGCTACCCGACCCGCTTCCCGCCATGGAGGCGGTAGACGCCGGCCGCGAGACCGAACAGCTGCAGGCTGAGCATGATCGACGCGATCTCTCGGCGCATGAGGTGCACGGTACGCCTGCGACACGACCCGATGGGGAGTCCGGCTGTGCCGACCGAGCGCTCGCCAACCGTTATGGTTGCCGCAGGTTTCGCGCATCCGGCCGGGGGAAGCAGGACACATGGGCTCGTTTCACGCAGCGCTGAGAAAACCCCGCGCAGCCGGAGGCCGACGCGTCGACCGCGAACTACACCCTGAACCGCGGGTGTGCGGTCACGGTCGTGTTCGGAGGCGATCCCAACGGCGCAGTCCCGATCGCGTCAGCCCACGCGCAACTCGAGCGCATCCGGGACGACGGCTGGAAGGTCGTCGCCGTCCAGTGCTGGGTCGATCCCGACTTCTCGAACGCGACGATCTACGCCACCAAGACCATCGGACCGTTCACCGCGGCGTTGAGCGATGAGATCGACTCAGGAGTGATCACCCTGGCGGCGTACGCGCCATTCCACACCGAAGGCTCCGACCCGTGGATACCAGACGGCAAAACCACGCCGGCGCACACCTGTATCGACGGGCCCGCCGCACCGACAGAGACCTCGCAGAGCGTGGACACCAAAATCAGCTCGCAGGCGCAACTCTGAAAACCGCCGTCATCCGGTGCCACTCGCTTGGGGCGACGCGACAATCACCCGGGCCCGCCGCCGAAACTCGAGAGGACGTCGGAGAACGCGGACAGACCGAACGCGTAGGGCCCGTATCCGTCGTTGGTGGGCTGGAGGAGTTCGAGTGATGTAGACGCTGCCGTTCCCGGCGAGGCCCAAAGATCACGGTGAGTCCTCCGTTTCCCAGGTGAGCCAACGCGCGAGAGCCGCGTCCTTGTCGTCACCAATGAGGAGGAACCGCATCAACAAGCTCAGCGGCACGGCGAGAATCGCTCCAACGGGTCCGAGGAGCACACTCCAGAGCACGACCGAGAAGAACGTCAGGGTGACGCTCAGCCGAACCGTCCTCGCTACGAAATGCGGCTGGATCAGTTCCTGAACGACGACGTTGACGACCGTGTACAGGGCGAGCACGAGTAGTCCCATGCCCCAGCCGCCGATGACCAGCGCCAGCACGAACGGTGGAAGCAACCCGATGACGAAACCGACGTTCGGGATGTAGTTGGTGACGAACGCGAGCACCGCCCAGACGAAGGGAAGCGGGATGCCGATCGCCCAAATGGCGAGACCGTCGATGATCGCCACGATGGCGCCGAAGATCGTGTTGACCACGTAGTAGCGCCCAGTGCCATCGACGAATCCGCGGAAGGTGCGCACCCGCATCGGCTGCTTCGCCGCAAGGCCCGCGGGCATCTCGGCCAATCGTCGCGCGTCGATCGCCATGAACCAGACGTAGCCGAGCACGAAGAAGAGGGCCGCACCCAAGCCGATCAGCTGCTTGCCGGCGCTGAACACCGCATGCAGGATCGCATCGGGCTGAAGCCAACCGCCGACCGCGTCGGCGGACGCCGGGTCGAACCCGAGCGTGCCGAGGAATTCTGCGACCGCGCCGGAACCCTTCTGCAGTTCGCTCGCATAGTCGGTGAGGACCCGGGCGAACTGGCCGAGGGCGAGCACGATGACCACCCCGAGCACCACGATGATCGCGTAGGCGGTGGCCACGACAGCGACCGTGCCCAGCCAGCGCGGCAGCCCACGCCGATCGAGGGGGCGCCGCACCGGATGCGCCACGATCACGAGCACCGCCGCGAGAATCAACGGGCCGAGAAACCCGCGCCCCGCCCAGATGGCCCATGCGGCAACACCAGACGCCGCGAGGGTGACCAGGACCCGCGTCGGCTTCGCGAGACCTATCGGCCGATGCTGCTCCAGGTCGGCCATTGCGATGACTCCATGTTCAGAGGCGTGGGATGCGGGCACCGTGGGCGATCAACGTAGTGTGGGTCCCCCGCAATGTATCCGAGGTGCATGCCGTGGCGCGACGGGGGGCCGCCGCCCCAAGCTGAAACCAGACGAGCCAAATGCCCCATTGCCAACCCGCGCCACGACGCTGCATGATGCCGCCCTACAGGTCACATGCTCGCATCCGCGACGCCGTTCCACTCTCTGGAGGTTGGTACCGATGACACAGACACAAACGTCAGGTCAGGCTCAGCGGACGGGCTGGGTCGGCTGGGTGTACTTCGCCGCAGTCGTACTTCTGATCGGCGCGGCGATCGACATCTTCTACGGGATCATGGCCATCGTCGGGCCGAACACCGCCTATTTCGTCGGCCCGCAGGGCGGTGTCGCCAAGTTCGATGTCGCCGGGTGGGGATGGTGGTCGCTGATCGTCGGGGTGGTCATGGTCGTCTTGGCGTTCTTCCTGCTCACCGGACGCACCTGGGCCCGCGTGCTGGTCACCATCGTTGTCGCGCTGAACGCGGTAGGACACGTTGCATCGCTACCAGCACAACCGTGGTGGTCGATCGTGATGATCGCCCTCGATGTCCTCGTCATCTACGCGGTGACCGTGCACGGAAGGGAAGTCCGATCCTGACCCGCAACAGCCGATAACGACGATCCGGCGGCCGCGCCGCGGAGGGCACGACCGCCGGACGTGTGGGAAAGGACTACTGCGCCGCCACCAGTTGGCCGACGTATCCGGGAGCGTTCGGGCTGCCCCAACCGGTTGTCAGGTCGTAACCGGAGGTCGTCGGGTATCCCGGCACCGGGTCGGGCGTGACGAATCCGTCGGATCCGAGGTCCCAGATGCGGTTGTTCTGCAGCACACCGCTCGGCGTCGTCCCGTAGGTGTGCGGGACGATGTCGTTGAACGCGGCCGACTTGTCGAACGAGGCACCGTAGATCACCGGGTTCAGGAATCCGATCGGCCCCTTGCCCGCTGCCGCGCGCTGCTGGTTGCCGATCGCGGTGATGGCGGCGAACTGCGGTGACGCAGCCGAGGTTCCACCGTACACACCCCAGCGCGGGCCGCCGTAGAGCGTCGGGAAGTAGGTCTCGTACGTGAGCACGCCACCGTTCACCGCCGCGTTGAAGGCCACATCAGGCACGCCGCGCTTGGCGCCGACGACGCCGGAGACGGTGTTCTGGTAGGACGGGCGGGCGTAGACGGTCGAGAGGCCGCCACCCGTTCCGATTCCCTCGAAGCTCTCGTTCCAGACGTTCTCCGAGCTGCCGCCGCTGGTCCACGACCAATAAGCCGGGTTACGCGCACCCGATGCGAGGAACGGCATGTCCTGGGTGGGGGCCCACTGCCATCCCGACATCACCTGCGTGCCGCCGACCGACGTCACGTACGGCGAGACGTTCGGGTAGCTCACCTCGGGGGTCGAGCCGACCGTCGTCTGACGGTGCGACCGGGTGACACCGGTCGATCCGTTGTCGCCGGCGGAGGAGAAGAACGTGTCGCCCTTCGCCAGGCCGCGCTGGAACGTCTGGTCGAACTTCGCGAACTGCGCGGCCGCGGCTCCCCCGAACGCTTGCTCGTCGGTGCCGAAGGACATCGAGAACACGGTGCCCGATGGGTACGCTCCGACAGCCCAGTCGATCGCTTTCATGAGGTTCGGCAGGCCCTGGACGCCCTGGGTTTCGGCGGGAGGAGTGGCGACGAGCACGATGTGCGCCTTGGGAGCCATGGCGTACGCCCACTCGATGTCGAGACTCGCCTCACCGGCCCAGCTCGCGGCCGCGTTCGGGCCGGACTGGCCGACTCCGTTTCCGGTGGGATTCTTGTAGTCGGGCTGGCCGAGGGGGTAAACCTCGCTGAAGTCGGGTGTGGGGCCACCGTAGGTGCTGGCGAAGAATGACAGGTCGTTCGCTCCCGTCGGCGTGCCGTACGCGTCAACCAGCACGATCGTCTGTCCGGCGCCGTCGTTGCTCGACGCGAGCGGGCCGAGGCCGTAGAACGAGCGCAGCTGGTCGGGTCCGTAGCAGTGGAGCGTGGTCGACACCCGGTTGTCGGGTGCGGGCCGCTGGCACGAGACGGCACCCTGGGCGCTCGTGGCGTCGGTGAACGCCGAGTCGGGTGCGCGCAGCGCCATCGGCTGCACGGACGCGGAGTGCGCGACCGGCGGCGGAGTCGGAGCGCTGAACCCGGTGGCGCCGAGTGCGGCGATACCGAGTGCGGCGGCAAGGATTGCGGATCTATTCTTCATCGAACTTCACAACCTCCTCATGAGAGTCGCGCAGAAGGCGCTGGCGCTTGTGACGCGGCGTTGCTCGTGCGCGCAATTGGCAAGAAAGTATCACCGCTGAGAATGGCCTGTCTACGCCCGACCGAGGGCCTGCCGCCGCGTCCGCGAACCTTCTTCCCCCCACCCGTCCTGCGCCACCGCTTCAGCGTCGCGTAGAACGCCTCCTCGAGATCAGGTCGCCTGTTCTGGGAAAGCGAAAACCCCCGCATCCTTGTAAACAGGGGATCGCGGGGGCTTCACACTGGCGGTACCGGTGGGATTTGAACCCACGGTGGGCTTTCACCCACACAACTTTTCGAGAGTTGCACCTTCGGCCGCTCGGACACGGTACCGCCGACGAGTTTACTGGATGCGCGCGGTCACCGCGAATCGGGCGGCGCCGGGCGCGTCCGAAGCTCAGGGAAGTGCAAGAGGACGGCAGTACGCTGCCGGGATGGGCATTGTGAAGCCGGTCATCTGGCTGGGTGGCGCCCTGGTCGTCGCCGCCGGCGCGGTGGCCGGGCGGATGTGGGTCGCGCAGCAGCAGGCATCGCTCGCCGCAGGCAAGGAGCGCATCAACCAGACGCTGCCCGTGCACTCCGCCTGGTGGCGCGACCACGCCAAAACCGAGGGCGAGATCCTCTACGTGGCCATCGGGGACAGCGCCGCCCAGGGCATCGGCGCCTCCGCGCCGCGCAACAGCTATGTCGGCGTGATCGCCAACCACATCCGTGCGGCGACCGGGCGCAGCGTCCAGGTCGTCAA
Source organism: Leifsonia sp. NPDC056824 (assembly GCF_042789575.1). Lineage (NCBI taxonomy): Bacteria > Bacillati > Actinomycetota > Actinomycetes > Micrococcales > Microbacteriaceae > Leifsonia > Leifsonia sp. NPDC056824. The sequence goes on from NZ_JBHUAV010000001.1 coordinate 523,016, forward strand.
CCTGTCCGTGTCCGGGGCGACCGTCGCGCTGGCCGCCGCCGACCAGCTGCCCCGGCTCGCCGACCACGCCCCCGACCTCGTCACCGTGTCGATCGGCGCGAACGACATCGCCGACTTCGACGCCGCGCGGTTCCGGGAGGGCATCGGCCGGGTGTTCGACGCGCTGCCGGCGGACGCGATCGTGGCCGACCTCCCGTACTTCTATCTGCCGCACAACGAGCGCAAGGTCGCTGTCGGGAATGACATCCTCCGCGAAGCGGCCGCCGAGCGCGGGCTCACGGTCGTCCCGCTGCACGAGGCCATGCGACGGGAGGGGTGGAGCGGGGCGCTGCACCACTTCGCCGACGACTGGTTCCACCCGAACGACCACGGCTACCGGGTCTGGGCGTCCGCCTTCCTGCCCGCGGTCATCGAGCAGGCGAAAGCCAAGTTTCCGCGGCGCGCCGCGCTCTAACCGGCGTCGTGCAGCGGCCGCGGATGCGGCGTCAGAAACGACAGCACTCGCTCCCAGGCCGGCGCGATGACGAGGTGGCCGGCGCCAGGCACCATCTCCATCCGGGCGTCCGGGATGGCCTTCCGGTACCAGGCGGCGTGCGCGTGGCCCGCGATCGGGTCGGCGTCGCCGCCGATGATGAGCGTCTTCGCCCGCACCGCTCCGGGGTCGAAGCCCCACGGGCGCGCGGTGTAGCTCAGGATGTCGGCCGCCAGACCGCCGGGACCCTGACGGTAGGCGTCCTTCAGCATCCGGCCGAGCCGGTCCTCCAGGCCGCGGAGTCCGAGCACCCCGGCGTCCACCGGTCCGACGCCGAGCGCGTCGAGGGGGACGCCGCTCTCCAGGTCGGCGGCCCGCATCGCGTCGGCCTGGCCCTGCAGCATGCCTGCCAGCCGGCTCCTCGCCTCGTCGGGTGAAAGGCGCCCCAACTCGTCGGACTGCTTCTGCAGCTCGGGCGGGATCCACGGCACGTCCTCGTTCGGGGCGGGCGTCGCGACCACGGCGACCCGGTCGACGAGCTCGGGATGGCGTGCGGCGAAGGCGAGCGCCACCCGGCCGCCGGCGGACCAGCCCGCGATGCCGATCGTCGGCGGGCGGTTGACGCCGATCGGCGACTCCAGCCGCTTCATCTCCCGGATGTACTCGGCGATGTCGTCGGCGGCGCCCACGATGCTCGGCCAGGAGCCGGCCGGCCACGGGTCGCTGGAGCCATAGCCCGGGCGGTCGAGCGACACGATGTGGACGCCGCGGTTCGCCGACGCGTCCGGGTCGGGGTCGAAGACCGACGAGCCGGGGGCGGGATGGCAGAACACGATCACACGCGCGGCGACCGGGTCGCCCAGCGTGGTGACGCCGACACGTCGGCCCGAGCGGAGAGTGAACGTCAGGTTGGCCATGCGGCCCATTGTGGCCCGCGGGCCCGGCCGCGAGAACCCTCGCGTCGCTACGGGAGGAGATTCAGTTCGACACGCCGCGTGCCGGCGGTCAGCGGAGGAGTCGCGGCCCGTGTCGAGGCGGATCTCCTCCGTTAGCCGCGAGCCAGGGGCGGCCGCGGGCAGAACTCCTCCGTTGGCCGCGGGCGGGGCAGGCCAGGCAACGGGTCAGAAGGCGGCGTCGAGTTCTCGCTCGCGGGGGGTGGCGGAGGCGGTGAAGGCGACGCGCAGCGCCTCGCGGACGGTCGCGGCGCGCTCGTCGATGCGCGTCGAGAATCCGAGGCGCGTCGCCTCGGTCGCCCGCTGCTTGCCGCTGGTCACCGGGCGGATCTCGCCGGCCAGGCTGATCTCGCCGAACGCGACGAGCGTGTGCGGGATGGCCCGGTCCGTCGCCGCCGACGCCACCGCCAGTGCGATGGCCAGGTCGGCGCCCGGCTCGGCCAGCCGCACCCCGCCGACGGTGGACACGTACACATCCTTGTCGCCCAGCCGGATGCCGGCCCGCCGCTCCAGGACCGCAAGCAGCATCGCGACGCGCGAGGAGTCCACCCCGTTGGTCACGCGCCGCGGATTGGGCGCGGTGGTCGCCACGACGAGCGCCTGCACCTCCACCGGCAGCGGCCGCCGGCCCTCCATCGCCACGGTGACGCAGGTGCCGGACACCGGCGTCGACGTGCGACTGAGGAACAGGCCGCTCGGGTCGGGCACCTCCGCGATGCCGTCGCCGGCCATCTCGAAGCAGCCGACCTCGTCCGTCGGCCCGAACCGGTTCTTGAGCGCGCGGACGAACCGCAGCGCAGTCTGGCGGTCGCCCTCGAAGTGGCACACGACATCCACCAGGTGCTCGAGCAGCCGCGGACCGGCGATCGAGCCGTCCTTGGTGACGTGACCCACGATCAGGATGGGGAGCTCGCGCTCCTTGGCCACGCGGATGAGTGTGCTGGCGACCTCGCGCACCTGACTCGGGCCTCCCGCGATGCCCTCGATGGACCCGCTCGACACGGTCTGCACGGAGTCCACGATCACGAGCGACGGACGCACGGCATCGATCTGGCCGATGATCGTCGCGAGGTCGGTCTCGGAGGCGAGGAAGAGCTGGTCGTGCATGGCGCCGGTGCGCTCGGCGCGCATCCGCACCTGACTCACGGACTCCTCTGCGCTCACGTAGAGCACCGGCCGGCCCTCGCTCGCGGCGCGGGAGGCCACCTCCAGCAACAGCGTCGACTTGCCGACCCCTGGCTCACCGCTCAGCAGGATGGCGGCGCCCGGCACGATGCCGCCGCCGAGCACCCGGTCGAACTCGCCGATGCCGCTCGGCCGGCGCTCCGCGGGCTCCGTGCCGACCGATGTGATCGCGCGCGCCGCCCGGTCCGCACCGACGACGACCGGCTTCAGCGCCCGCAGCACGCCCGTGGGTGCCGACGCCTCTGCGACGGTGCCCCACTCCTGACACTCGCCGCAGCGGCCGACCCACTTCACCGTCGTCCAGCCGCACTCGGTGCAGCGATACGTCACAGCGGTCTTTGCCACGGAACCTCCTCAGTCGCGCTCCACACTACGGTCGGCCACCGTCATCCGCGGGAGGATCGCGGAACTCGTGGATGAGTCCCACCAGAGCCGCTTCTGTGGAGGACGAACACGCACTCAGTTCAGCGCGAACTGCTTCGTCGTCGCCGAGGTGATCCCCGCGACCGACACCTGCAGGTGATACGACGCGCCGGCCGCCGGCACCTGCGCGCGCTGCGCCTGGCACGTCGACGGGTCGGACCGGGTGCGGTCCCAGGTGATCGGCGTTTGCGACGAGATCGTCTTGCCCGGCTGCAGCAGCACCTGGGCGTCGACCTTCGAGCTCTGGCAGTCCGTCGACTTCCAGTAGACCTCCGAGCCGCTGGTGATCGTGAACACCTGCTGCGCGGTCCCGGCGTCGAGGACGCACGCGTTCGCTCCCGTGTTGGTGAGGGCGACGGAGAGCTGCGGGAGCTGGCCCGCGGTGTACCTGTCGGCGTCGGTCACGGCCTCCACCTTGACGTCGGCCGGCTTGCAGGCCTGGCCGCTCGCGCTGGCGCTGGAGGTCGGGATGCTCGTCGCGGCCGCGGTCGGCGCGGGAGTGATCGTCGTGACCGGCGCTGTGGCGGGCTCACCGCTCGACGAGCCGGGCCGGACCACGATCAGGACGATGACCACCACGACCGCGACGAGGCCGAGGAGGACGATGAGCCGACGGCGCCAGTACACGCTGCTCGGCTTCGGGCCGACTGGGCTCTTGAACGTCGACATGCCCGCAGAGTAGCGCCGACCCGCGACACGCCGGTGCAGGCGCGCTCAGAGACGCTTCAACATGCGCGTGTTTCCCAGGGTGTTGGGCTTCACGCGGGCGAGGTCGAGGAACTCGGCGACGCCCTCGTCGTGCGAGCGGACGAGCTCGGCGTACAGCGTGGCGTCGACGGACTCCGACCCCATGTCCACGAAGCCGTTGCGCTCGAAGAAGCCGACCTCGAAGGTGAGGCAGAACAGCCGGCTGAGTCCGAGCTCCGCGGCGTCGGCCTCCAAGCGGCCGAGCAACGCGCGGCCGACACCGCGGCCGAGCCACGAATCGGCGACCGCCAGCGTGCGCACCTCGGCGAGGTCGCTCCACATCACATGCAGCGCGCCGCAGCCGATCAGCTCGCCGTCCGGGGTCTCGGCGACGCGGAACTCCTGCACCGACTCGTAGAAGGTCACCGCCTCCTTGCCGAGCAGGATGCGTCGCTGCACGAGCGGCTCCACGAGCTCCCGGATGCCGGGCACGTCGCTGGTCCGCGCCCTCCGAACCACATACGCGCCGTCAGAACTCACGCCTCCCACCCTACCGATCCATCGCTTCCGGAGTTCTGCACGCGACACGCCGGCCGGAGGCGTACACAACTCCGGAACGGATGGCGAAAGGGCCGGTCCCGCGAGTGCGGAGGCCGGCCCTGGGTCGCGTGGCGTCAGTCGTTCGCGGCGAGGTCCGGGGTGACCGAGCCGGTGCCGATAGCGGCGGCGGTGTTGGCGCCGGCGCTGACGGACTCCAGTCGGGCGGTCGTGGTGAACACGAACTCGCCGTCAGCGAAGTCGACGTGGACGTGGTCGCCCGCGTTCAGCTCACCGTGCAGGATCTTCTCGCTGAGACGGTCCTCGATCTCGTGCTGGACCGCGCGGCGCAACGGCCGGGCTCCCAGCGTCGGGTCGAAGCCGACCTCGATCAGCCGCTCCTTGGCGGGGAGCGCCAGCTCGATCGTCATGTCGCGGTCGAGCAGCCGGTCGGAGAGGCGCTTGATGAACAGGTCCACGATCTGCAGCAGCTCCGGCTTGGACAGCTGCGGGAACACGATGATCTCGTCGACGCGGTTGAGGAACTCCGGCTTGAAGTTCTTCTTCAGCTCCTCGTAGACCTTGCCGCGCATCCGGTCGTAACCGGTGGTCGGGTCGCCCTCGATCTGGAAGCCGACGGGGCCGCCGGAGATGTCCTTCGTGCCGAGGTTCGTGGTCATGATGATCACGGTGTTCTTGAAGTCGACCACGCGACCCTGGCCATCCGTCAGACGTCCCTCCTCCAGGATCTGGAGCAGCGAGTTGAAGATGTCCGGGTGCGCCTTCTCGATCTCGTCGAACAGCACGACGCTGAACGGCTTGCGACGGACCTTCTCGGTGAGCTGGCCGCCCTCCTCGAAGCCGACGAACCCGGGAGGGGCGCCGAACAGCCGGGAAACCGTGTGCTTCTCGCCGTACTCCGACATGTCGAGCGAGATCATGGCCGACTCGTCGTCGAACAGGAACTCGGCGAGCGCCTTGGCCAGCTCCGTCTTACCGACACCGGTGGGGCCGGCGAAGATGAACGAGCCGGAGGGGCGCTTCGGGTCCTTGAGGCCGGCGCGGGTGCGGCGGATGGTCTTGGAGAGCGCCGAGATGGCCTCCTCCTGACCGATGACCCGCTGGTGCAGTGCCTTCTCCATGAACACCAGGCGAGCGGACTCCTCCTCGGTGAGCTTGAAGACCGGGATGCCGGTGGCCTGAGCCAGTACCTCGGCGATCAGGCCCTCGTCGACCTCGGCCGTCGTCTTGACGTCGCCCGAGCGCCATTGCTTCTCGAGGCGCAGCCGCTCGCCGAGGAGGTTCTTCTCCTCGTCGCGCAGGGATGCGGCCCTCTCGAAGTCCTGGTCCTCGATCGCGGCCTCCTTCTGGGAGCGGACGGCGGCGATCTTGTCGTCGAACTCGCGCAGCTCCGGCGGCGCCGACAGGATCGACAGGCGCAGACGGGCGCCGGCCTCGTCGATCAGGTCGATGGCCTTGTCCGGCAGGAAGCGGTCCTGGATGTAGCGGTCGGCGAGGTTCGCCGCTGCGACGATCGCACCGTCGGTGATGGACACCTTGTGGTGCGCCTCGTAGCGGTCGCGCAGCCCCTTGAGAATGTTGATCGTGTGGGGCAGCGACGGCTCCGCAACCTGGATGGGCTGGAAGCGGCGCTCCAGCGCGGCATCCTTCTCGAAGTGCTTGCGGTACTCGTCGAGCGTGGTCGCGCCGATGGTCTGCAGCTCGCCGCGGGCCAGCAGCGGCTTGAGGATGCTGGCGGCGTCGATCGCGCCCTCCGCGGCACCGGCGCCGACGAGCGTGTGGATCTCGTCGATGAAGGTGATGATGTCGCCGCGGGTGCGGATCTCCTTGGTGACCTTCTTCAGGCGCTCCTCGAAGTCGCCGCGGTAGCGGGAGCCGGCGATGAGCGAGCCGAGGTCGAGCGTGTAGAGCTGCTTGTCCTTCAGCGTCTCGGGCACGTCGCCGCGGACGATCGCCTGGGCGAGGCCCTCCACGACGGCGGTCTTGCCGACGCCGGGCTCGCCGATCAGCACGGGGTTGTTCTTGGAGCGGCGCGACAGGATCTGCATGACGCGCTCGATCTCTTTCTCGCGCCCGATCACGGGGTCGAGTTTGTTGTCGCGCGCGGCCTGCGTGAGGTTGCGGCCGAACTGGTCGAGGATCTGGCTACCTGCCTGCGCCGTCGCCTGATCGTTGCCGCCGACCTGCACCTGCTCCTTGCCCTGATAGCCGGAGAGGAGCTGGATGACCTGCTGGCGCACGCGGTTGAGGTCGGCGCCCAGCTTCACGAGCACCTGGGCGGCGACGCCCTCGCCCTCGCGGATGAGGCCGAGCAGGATGTGCTCGGTGCCGATGTAGTTGTGGCCGAGCTGGAGGGCCTCGCGCAGGCTCAGCTCCAGGACCTTCTTGGCACGCGGGGTGAACGGGATGTGGCCCGTCGGCTGCTGCTGACCCTGGCCGATGATGTCCTGGACCTGCTCGCGGACGGCGTCCAGCGAGATACCGAGCGATTCCAGAGCCTTGGCGGCGACACCCTCACCCTCGTGGATCAGGCCGAGCAGGATGTGCTCCGTCCCGATGTAGTTGTGGTTGAGCATCTTGGCCTCTTCCTGGGCCAAGACGACGACGCGGCGGGCGCGGTCGGTGAATCTCTCGAACATTTCTACTCCTTGGCGACACCGTTGCAGGGTCGGCGCCGATACATCGAGGGTAGCCGCGGCATCCTGTGCTGCGGAGGCATGTTCGCTGGAGGCGTGACGCCGTGTCAGCCGCGGATGGCGGCGATCGTGAGGGTGGTGTCGGGGAGCTTGACGGTGACGTCCGAACTGGTCGTCACGCCGCTCGGGGTGTCGAACACGGTGGTGTGCGGGACGATGTCGTGGGTGCAGACGCCGCCGCTCGCGGGGGCGAGCGTGGCCTCCAGCTGGTTGGACGCCACCACCTTGACCGACTGCACGGTCGGCGGGCAGGTGGAGCTGCCGTTGAGCACGATCCCGAACTGCTTGCCGTTCTCCAGCCAGGTCGCCCAGGCGGCGCCGCCCGCGCTGCTCGCCGGAGGCTGGACGCCCTGCGGCTCGCCCGCGTAGTCCTTCGCGGGTTTCACCTGCGTGCTCGTACATCCCGCCAGCAGCAGGGCCGCGGCGACGAGCACGGCGGAGGCGGCGATGGACATCCGGGGGCGCGCTGCACGATTCACGCGCTCATTCTATGGGGGCGCGATCACGCCTAGGATGCCGCCATGAGCAACCTCGAGCGCGACCCGGTGGAGGTCCTCGCGGGCGACGACGTGATCGTCGCCGACGCGGGCGTGGAGATCCTGGAGCCGCGCGAGGTCCCGCTCGGCGGCCCGCGTGCGATGACCGTGCGGCGCACCCTCCCGCAGCGGAAACGCTCCCTGATCGGCGGCTGGTGTTTCGTCGACCACTACGGCCCGGATGACGTCTCGCTGACCGGCGGGATGCAGGTCCCGCCGCATCCGCACACCGGGCTGCAGACGGTGAGCTGGCTGTTCGAGGGCGAGATCGACCACCGCGACAGCGTCGGCAGCCACGCCCTTGTGCGGCCGGGCGAGCTCAACCTGATGACGGCGGGGCGCGGGATCAGCCACTCGGAGGTGTCGACGCCGGGGACGCAGCGGCTGCACGGCGTCCAGCTCTGGGTCGCGCTGCCGAGCGCGTCGCGGGAGGTCGACCCCTTCTTCGAGCATCACGTCCCGTCGCCGGCGGCGCTCGGCGACGCGACCGTGCGGACGTTCGTCGGCGCGCTTGCCGGGAGCGGGACGGCGGCGACCGTGTTCTCGCCGCTTGTCGGCGCCGAGCTCACGGTGCCGGCGGGGACGCGCGTGACGGTTCCGCTCGACCCCGCGTTCGAGCACGGCGTGCTGGTCGACGCCGGTGAGGTGACGGTCGCCGGGACGGCCGTGCCGCTCGCGCATCTGGCGTACCTCTGCCCAGGGCGGGACTCCGTGGAGGTGGAGGCCGCCGGGCCCGCGCGCCTCCTGCTGCTCGGCGGCGAGCCGCTCGGCGAGCAGATCGTCATGTGGTGGAACTTCATCGGTCGCAGCCACGAGGACATCGTCGCGGCGCGGGCCGAGTGGCAGCGCGACGTGATCGACGGGGAAGACCCGGAGGGGCGGTTCGGGACGGTGGGCGGGTTCGAGGGCGGCGCGCTGCCGGCGCCGGCCATGCCCACGGTGCGGCTGAAGCCGCGCGGCTAACGGAGGAGATCCGCCCCGCCGCGCCGCCCATAGGCAGCCACCGGAGGAGTCCGGTCCCCGCCGGCCCCGGATGTCCTCCGTTAGCGACGGCGGGAGGCGGGGGCTAGCGGAGGAGAACGGCGTCGGATTTCGGCGGGTGTCCTCCGTTGGCCGTCATTCGGGAGGTCGGGCGGCCGGATCTCCTCCGTTAGCGACGGGCTACTGGAGGGCGGAGGTGAGTCGGGCGAGGTTGTCGAGGACGGTGGAGCGGAGGGGCTGCTTCATCCACTCGTCCAGGGTCAGCTCGCGGCTGTCGCGGCGGTAGCCGTCCTCCACTTCGCGCATCTGCTCCACGAACGAGCGTCCGCGGACCATCAGCGAGACCTCCATGTTCAGCAGGAAGGAGCGCATGTCCATGTTGCTCGACCCGATCACGGCGACGTCGTCGTCGATCGTGAAGTGCTTGGCGTGGAGGATGTACGGCGCCTTGTACATCCAGATCCGCACCCCGGCGCGCAGCAGCGCCTCGTAGTACGAGCGCTGCGCGTGGTAGACCAGCGCCTGGTCGCCGATCTCGGAGACGAACAGGTCGACGGCGATCCCCCGCTGGGTGGCGGTCGTGATGGCCGTGAGCATGGCCTCGTCCGGCACGAAGTACGGGGAGGTGATGACGATGCGCTCCTGCGCGTAGTACAGCAGGGCGAGGAAGAGCCGGAGGTTGTTCTCGCCCGCGAACCCGGGGCCGGACGGCACCACCTGGGCGTCGAGCTCCTCGGGGTCGTTCGCGTTGCGGGCGTCCTCGTCGGTGATCGGCTCCGTCTCGCGGCGGAGCAGCTCGTCGGTCTCGCTGTACCAGTCGGTGATGAAGATCGCGTTCAGACCGGCGACGATCGGGCCCTCCAGCCGGACGATGAGCTCTTTCCACTTGAGCCCGCGCTTGATGTTCGACTTCTTGTTGTAGCTGCGGTCGATGACGTTCTGCGACCCCATGAACGCCACCCGGCCGTCCACGATGAGCAGCTTGCGGTGGTTGCGGAGGTCCGGTCGCTGGTACTTGCCCTTGAACGGCTGCACCGGCAGCATCAGGTGCCACTTCGCGCCCATCGCGGTCAGGCGCTTGATCGTGGCCTTGTAGTCGGGCGTGCGCACCGACGCGATGTGGTCGAGCAGCACGCGCACGATCACGCCGCGCTCGACCGCGGCCTCCATCGCCTCGAAGAGCGGGGTGGTGGTCTTGTCGAGCGTGAGGATGTAGAACTCGACGTGCACGTACCGCTTCGCGTTGGCGATCGCGGCGGTCATCGCGGCCAGCGAGTCGTCGTAGTGCCCGTTGAGGCTGGCCTTGTTGCCACCGACCAGCGGCATCGCGCCCAGGTTGCGGTTGAGCTCGACGACCGACTCCAGCCAGGACGGCCACGGGTGGTCACGGCGCACCCGCTCCATACCTTCGGTGCTGTCGAGGATGAAGGTGTTGATCTCCTCCTGCTTCTCGCGGCGCTTCTTCGGGAGCTTGTAGCTGCCGATCAGCAGGAAGAACAGCACGCCGATGTACGGGATGAGGAAGATGGCCAGCAGCCACGCGGTGGCGGAGGTGGGCTTGCGGTTGCGCGGGACGACGATGATCGCGATGACACGGATGACGAAGTCGAGGAGCAGCGCGAGGACGACGATCGTCGTGGTCAGCAAACCCGCGTCCATTCGGCCCCCTCCGGCGTCAGGCGTCGAGGACCGGGATGAGTGCCCTCAGTGCCTACCGTAGTGGGCGTGGAGCCCCGCGAGCGAGACAGCGCGGCTCAGCTCTTCGGGGCGAGGCCGCGGCGGGCGCGCTCCTCGTTCTCCATGCGGGAGTACACCTTGCGCTCGGTACGGTCGGCACGCACGATGGCGCGCATGATCACCCAGAACAGCAGGCCGACGAGCACGGTCGGGGCCAGCGACCAGACGATTCCACCGATGATGTCTCCCATAGCGGGATAATGGTACCTCCCGCACATGTGAAACCCGACTCCCCCGGAGCAGCACCACGCCTCCCTTCCTCGTCTTCCTCACCACCTGGTCCTTCGACCCGGCGGCCGCGGTCATGCTCGTCGCAGCAGCGGCTCTCTACCTCGGCGGCGTGCTGTCGCTGCGGCGCCGCGGCCACCATTGGCCGGCGCGGCTGACGTGGATGTACCTGCTGCTCGGGCTCGGCTCCTACGCGGTCATCTCGTTCGGCTTCCTCGGTGCCGAGAGCCAGGTGCTGCGCTGGGCGTTCACGACGCGGATCGCGCTGCTGCTGTTCGTCGTCCCGGCGCTCGTCAGCCTCGGGAGGCCGATCGCGCTCGCCCGCGTGGCGCTGGGCAGCACGGGTCAGGGGCGCACCGACCGGTTCCTGCAGTCGCGACCGGTGCGGCTGTTCGGCAACGCCATCTTCGCGACGGTGTTCGCGTGTGCGGCGTTCATGATCTTCCTGACGCCGGTCGCCGCCGTCCTCCGCGACAACCCGTGGTCGGAGTGGACCATCTCCGTGCTGGTGCCGCTCGCGGGCCTGCTGATGGTGCTGCCGATCGCGGCGCACTCGGTGATGCACACCAGCTTCTTCATCACGGTCGAATTCTTGCTGGCCTTCGTCGCCCTGCTGCTCGACGCCATCCCCGGGCTGCTGCTGCGGCTCAACGACGCCGTGCTCGACCACGCGCCGGCGATCGTCGGCCCGTTGCCGCTGTGGTTCCCGAGCGCCTTGCACGACCAGCACCTGTCCGGCGACTTCCTGTGGTTCATCGCCGAGATCGCCGACGTCCCGATCCTGGTCATCCTCTTCATCCGCTGGATGCGCCTAGACCGCCGCGAGGGCAAAAAGCTCGACGAGCTGTCCGACGAAGAAATGGACGCCCTCACCCAAGCCCACCTCCACCAGCGCCGCTAGGCCCCCGCTCCATCAATTCCGGAGTTATGTACGCTTCGGCTCGGCGTGTTGCGTACACAACTCCGGAAGAGATGGCTTGGGGGCGCCTACTTGACGAGGGGGAAGAGGATGGTTTCGCGGATGCCGAGGCCGGTGAGGGCCATGAGGAGGCGGTCGATGCCCATGCCCATGCCGCCGGTGGGGGGCATGCCGAACTCGAGGGCGCGCAGGAACTCCTCGTCGAGGCGCATCGCCTCGTCGTCGCCGGCGGCCGCGAGGCGCGCCTGCTCCACGAAGCGCTCGCGCTGCACGACGGGGTCGATCAGCTCGGAGTAGCCCGTCGCCAGCTCGAAGCCGCGCGTGTAGAGGTCCCACTTCTCCACCACGCCTTCGCGCGAGCGGTGTGCGCGCACGAGCGGGCTGGTGTCGACCGGGAAGTCCATGACGAAGGTCGGCCGCACGAGCCCCGACTTGACGTGGTGCTCCCACAGCTCCTCGACGTACTTGCCGGGCAGCGGGTGCGGCACCTCGATGTCGGCCTCCGCCGCCAACTCGCGCAGCCGCGACATCGGGGTCGCCGGGGTGATCTCCTCGCCGATGGCCTCCGAGAGGCTGTCGTACATCCGGATGCGGTCCCATTGGCCGCCGAGGTCGTACGCGGTGCCGTCGGCCCAGGTGACCACATGCGAGCCGGAGACGGCGAGCGCCGCGTCCTGGATGAGCTGCTGGGTCAGGTCGGCGATCGAGTTGTAGTCGCCGTACGCCTGGTACGCCTCCAGCATCGCGAACTCGGGCGAGTGCGTGGAGTCCGCGCCCTCGTTGCGGAAGTTGCGGTTGATCTCGAACACCCGGTCGATGCCGCCGACGACCGCACGCTTCAGGTACAGCTCTGGCGCGATGCGCAGGAAGAGCTCGGTGTCGAACGCGTTGGAGTGCGTGACGAACGGGCGGGCGGAGGCGCCGCCGTGCATCACCTGGAGCATCGGCGTCTCGACCTCCACGAAGCCCTGGCCGGCGAAGGTGCCCCGGAGGCTGGCGACGGCGGCGGCGCGGTCGAGGACGTTGCGGCGGGCCTGTTCGCGGGCGATCAGGTCGAGGTAGCGGCTGCGGACCCGCGTCTCCTCGTTGAGCTCGTTGTGGAGGTTCGGCAGCGGCAGGATCGCCTTGGACGCGATCTCCCAGCCGCGGACCATGATCGACAGCTCGCCGCGGCGGCTGGAGATGACCTCGCCGGAGACGAAGACGTGGTCGCCGAGGTCGACCAGCTCCTTCCAGCGGGCCAGCGACTCCTCGCCCACCTCGGCCAGGGAGACCATGGCCTGGAGGCGCGAGCCGTCGCCGGACTGGAGCACGGCGAAGCAGAGCTTGCCGGTGTTGCGCTGGTGGACGACGCGGCCGGCGAGGCCGACGGTCTCGCCGGAGGTCTGGTCGGCCTCCAGGTGGCCCCAGGCGGCGCGCACCTCGGGGATGGTGGTCGTCACCGGGACCTGCACCGGGTAGGCGCCGCCGCCCGCGTCGCCGGCCTCGGCGATGAGGCGCTCGCGCTTGGCCAGGCGGACGGCCTTCTGCTCGCTGATCTCGTCGGCGGTGAGGTCGCCGTCGGCGTTGAGGTCGGTGGCGGGCGCTTCGGTCATCGTGTCTTTCCGTTCCGGCGGTTCATTCGGGCGTGCGGCGTGGGGAGGCTCAGCCGAGCGTGATGCGGGCGTTGTCGATCAGGCGGGTGGAGCCGACGCGGGCGGCGATCAGCAGGAGCGCGGGACCGTGGAGGTCCGCACCCGCTTCGAGGAACGTGTCCTGATCGACGATCGCGAGATAGTCCAGTTTAACGACCGGCTCGGCCTCCACGCGCGCGGTCGCGGCTTCGAGGGCGGCGGCCACTCCCCCGGACGCCGCGGACGCGCCGGCGGCGAGCGCCTGCGACAGCGTGATGGCGGCCCTCCGCTGGTCGTCGTCCAGGTACCGGTTGCGACTGGAGAGGGCGAGGCCGTCCTCTTCGCGCACGGTGTCGACCACGGCGATGGTGGCAGGGAGGTCGAGGTCGTCGACCATGCGGCCGACGAGGTGCACCTGCTGGGCGTCCTTCTGGCCGAACACGGCGACGTCGGGCTGGACGATGTTGAGCAGCTTGGCGACGACGGTCAGCATCCCGTCGAAGTGGCCTGGGCGCGAGGCTCCTTCGAACAGGCGGCCGACCTCGCCGGCGGTGACCCGCGTGGAGGACGGTCCGTCCGGGTACATCTCGGCGGCGGTCGGCGCGAAGACCAGGTCGGCGAGGCCGTCGAGCGAGGCGACGTCGGCGTCGAGGGTGCGCGGGTAGCGGTCCAGGTCCTCGTTGGGGCCGAACTGCAGCGGGTTGACGAAGATCGACACGACCACGAGACCGCCGAGGTCGCGGGCCCGGCTCACCAGACTCAGGTGGCCGCGGTGGAGGGCGCCCATCGTCGGGACCAGCACGACCCGGCCCGTGGGGGCGTCGGCGGGCCCGTCGAGCGCGGCCTCCCGCCTGGCGTGCGCCACCCGCTCGCGCAGCTCGGCGATGGTGGTGACGACGTCGGGCATGACGGTCCTCTCGGGATGGTGGCGGTGAGGTCGTTGGGGCCGGACCCGCGCGGGCGAGGCGGCCGCATCCAGGCTACTCGCCGCGGAGGTACCAGCCGCGACCGTCGTCGCCGGGGTCGCCCTCGCGCGGCGCGTCCTCCGCGCCCAGCGCCTCCAGCACGTCGCCCACGTCGAGCGCGGTCGGCGCTCCGGCGCGGGTCAGGGCGTTGTCGACGGCCGAGCGCAGCAGCGAGCTGAGGAACGATCCGGGGTTCTCCACACCGATCCCCGCGAGGATGCCGGTGGACTGCTCCACGATCGAGCGCGAGAACGCGGTCGCCGTCGCGATGGCCTCCGCATACGCGGGGCGGTCGGCCTCCGCGATCACGACCGGCTCGCCGCCCATCTCGACCACCAGGGCCTGCGCGATCGGGAGCACCGGGGTGGGCGCGGTGACGGCGAACCAGCTCTCCGCCAGCCGGGTGAGGTCGAGGCTGGTGCCCGTGAACTCGAACGCCGGGTGCACCGCGAGCGGGATGGCGCCGGCCTCCGCGGCCGGGCGCAGCACCTCGACGCCGTACGCCGGTGCGGTGTGCAGCACAAGCTGGCCCGGCTGCCAGGTGCCGGTCGCGGCGAGGCCGGAGACGAGGCCGGGCAGCTCGCGGTCGGGGACGGCGAGGATGACGAGCTCGCTGCGCTCGACGAGGGTCGGGACGTCCAGGATCGGCGCCTGGGGCAGCATCGCGTGAGCGCGCTCGCGGCTCTCGGCGGACACTGCGGAGATGCCGACTATGGCGTGTCCCGCGCCGGCGAGCGCGGCGCCGAGCACGGGTCCGACGCGTCCGGCGCCGACGATGCCGAGGCCGAGACGGCCGGAGCGGCGGGTGCTGCGGGTGCTGTCGTTCATGCGTCCTCCTCGTCGGATTCGTGCCGAATGTCGCTTTTCGTGGCGTTGGAGTCGACATTCGGCACGAATCCGGGGGTGTCCCTCCAGCGGTGGGTGCGGTCGGCGGCGGCGGCCGCCACGGCGCGCACCGCCACGCTCTCGAAGAGCTGCTCGCCGGCCGCCGCGTCCATCGCGCCGAGCCGGGGATGCACGGGCCCGGACACCGTGTGGAAGCGCGCCTCCGCCAGTCCGAGCAGCCGATCCAGCGGGCCCTGCTGCAGTTCCAGGCTCTGCAGCCGGGCCAGCGGCACCACCGCGAGACTCCGCCAGACGAAGCCGCGGCGCAGCAGCACGGCCCCGTCCACCATCCGGAAGCCGGTGCGCTGCCACGAGAACGGCCGCAGCCAGATCGCGCGGCGCGGGCTGCCGGTGAACGCGTCGCGGCCGCGGGAGGTCATGCCCTCCAGGATCGCGGCGCTGTGCTCGTCCGTGAACGCCGGGAGCACCAGCGACAGCACCTTCGCCACATCGGCCTGGTCGCCGACCGGCAGCATGGTCGTGTTCGGCTGGCCCGCCGCGCCCTTCTCGCGCGTGTGGCCGGCCGTGTCGATGCGGATCTGCCACCAGCCGAACGGCCGCCAGAGCAGCGGCTGCAGCACCTCGACGGCGTGGATGCGGCCGGGCGGCAGGGTCTCGTTGGTCGTCGTGAGCAGGCCGAAGCCCATCCGGACGCCGTCGGGCGTGCCCGCGATCGAGTATCGGAGCGACTTCGTGAACCGGTTGATGTAGAAGCTCGCCGAGCCGAGCAGGCCGGGGAGGACGATGATCAGCAGCCAGGGCGCGCCGCCGGCGGAGCCGATCACCAGGAGCACGATCACGGCGACCACGAACACCGAGAAGCCGCTCAGCACGAGCGAGCCGGCGAGGCGGACGGGCGGGATCTTCACGACCGACTCCGGCGGCGCCGCGTTCGGGTCGAGCTCCGGCGCGAGGAAGTCGTCGATGCGCCGGCTGACGAAGTCGCCGACCTGCGCGGCGCGGGAGGCCGCGACGGCGACCCCGGGAGCAGGCGCCGCGGCCTCCGCCTCCCGGACACCCGACGCGAGCCGCAGCACGTCCGACCGCAGCCCGTCGGCCAGCACCGAGCCGAGGTACGCCAGGGTCACGTTCGCGTCGTGCCCTGCCACCGAGATCTCGAGCTTCGCCGCCCCGAAGATGCGCGCAAGCAGCGGCCGCTGCACGTTGATTCCCTGGATGCGGTCGAGCCTGGCCTTGCGCTGGGTGCGGAACAGGATGCCGCTGCGCACCTCCACCGCGTCGCCGGTGATCCGGAAGCTGTGCATCCGCCACGACACGTAGAACGCGGCGAGGCAGCCGAACAGCACGACCGCGACGCCGAGCAGCGCCCAGCCCTCCCAGCCGTGGTTGACGATCGCGTCGATCGGGTCGCCGCCGACGTCGGGCGCTCCGACGAAGAAGCTCACCAGCCGTTCGCGGAGGTTGGACAGCACGAAACCCAGGACCGCGATGAACACGATGCCGCCGCGCAGCAGCGGCGTCGCGGGGTGGAGGCGGTGCCACTCGCCGTCGGTGAAGCGCTCGGCGGCGCGCTCGGCGGCGTTCAGCGGGCCGCCCGGCAGCGGTGCGCCCGGCAGCGGTGCGCCCGGCAGCGGTGCGCCCGGCAGCGATGCGCCCGGCGCCTCGCCCTGCGGCACGCCCCCGTCCCGCGGCACGCCCCCGGGCTCCGGAATGGTCACAGCCCCGCCCGGCGGCTCTCCGCCAGCTCCACCAGCCGGTCCCGCAGGTCCGCTGCCTGCGGCTCAGGGAGTCCCGGGACGACCACGTTCGTCGACGCCGCAGCGGTCACGAACTTCAGGTCGGCCAGCCCGAGCATCCGCCCGACCGGCCCGCGCGTGATGTCGATGAGCTGCATGCGCCCGTACGGCACCGACACGAAGCGCTGGAACATGATCCCGCGCCGGAAGAGCAGGTCGTCGGCGCGCAGGATGTACCCGATCGACCGGGTGCGCCGGTTCGCGATGAACAGCCCGATGAGCGTCGCGACCCCGACGACCACCAGCAGCGTCCACGCCCAGGACCACCCGGCGACCAGCCACAGGAACACCGTCCCCGCGCTGAGGACGAGCCCGCTGAGGAGAGTGCTGACGACCACCACGACGACGTACTTCGGCGAGACGCGGTTCCACTCCCCGACGGTGAGGTCAATGCGAGCGGGCACGAGCGGTCTCCGGGTCGTCGTCCTTGTCGTCGGGCGGGAGGGTGCAGAAGAACTCGGCGACCAGGCCCGCGACGAGCAGGATGACAGCCGCCGCCGTGCCGAGCGAGGTCAGCAGCACCGCGTTCGAGGCGGGCAGCACGTCCCTGGTGAGGATGTAGATCAGGATGCCGGCGCCCGCGCCGGTCAGCAGCGCGCCGGTCAGGCTGCACGCCTTGGCGAGGACGACGATCCGTGTGGCCTGGAACGGGTCGATGCGGCGCGAGCTGCGGCCGCGCACGGCCCGGCGGATCGGGATGGCGAACGCCACGACGATGATCGCGACCGCGACCAGCGTGATCGGCAGCGTCAGCGGAGGGATGAACACGGCGAGGCCGGCGCCGGCCGCCGCGAACTCCCCGAGGAAGCCGACGACCAGTCCGAGCACCCCGAGGCCGATCAGGGAGGTGGGACGCGTGCGATTCATGCGTCGCCCGCTTCGTACAGGGTCACCGGATCGGTCGCCTGGGCCGCCAGCGCGGCGACCGGCCCGTAGCCCGGCAGCACGGCGTCCGGGTCCACATCGAGCCACGGCACCAGGACGAAGGCGCGCTCGTGCGCGCGGGGGTGCGGGAGGACGATGCGCGGGTCGTCGTCGGCGACGATCCCCTGATAGTCCACGATGTCGATGTCGACGGTGCGGTCGCCCCAGCGCTCCTCGCGCACGCGGCCGAGGGCGTCCTCCACACCGTTGACCGCGGCAAGCAACGCCAGCGGGTCGAGGATCGTGTTGATCCGCGCGACGGCGTTCAGGTAGGCGGGCGCCTCCTCGTCGATGCCCTCCGGCTTGAGCGCCGGCGTCTCGTAGAGCCGGGACACCGCCTCGACGCGGAGGCCGGGGTCGTCCCCGAGCAGCCGGAGCGCCTCGCGGATGGTGGCGACGCGGTCGCCGAGGTTGCTGCCGAAGGCGAGAACGGCCGGGACGCCGACGCGCAAGCGCTCCGGTCGCCCGATGCGGTTCGGCGGCGTCATGGCCGGCCCCGCAGGATGCGGACGGCGACATCCCCGAACGGCACCTCGATCGGGGCGTCCGGCTTGTGCACGGTGACCTCCACCGAGTGCACCGGCTCGTGCGCGAGCACCACCCCGGCCACGCGCTCCGCCACCGTCTCGATGAGGTCGACCGGGTCGCGGCGGACGGCGTCGGCGATCTCGTTCGCCAGCTCGCCGTAGTGGACGGTGCGGGCGAGGTCGTCGGAGGCCGCAGACGGCGACAGGTCGAGGTGCGCCGTCACGTCCACGACGAAGTCCTGGCCGTTCGCGCGCTCGAAGTCGAACACCCCGTGGTGTGCCCGCACGCGCAGCCCGGTCAGCACGATCGCGTCCGTCGGCGTGCGCGAGACGGACACGGCAGCGGAATCAGTCATCGCGTCCAGCTTGCCACGCCTGCACCACATCCAGGGCCATCCGGGTAGACGCCACGTCGTGCACGCGCACGGCCCAGACGCCGGCCTGCGCGGCCAACGCGGAGATGACGGCGGTCGGTGCGTCGCGGTCCTCGACGGTGGCGCCCTCGCCGAGCAGCGTTCCGAGGAAACGCTTGCGCGACGCCCCGATGAGCACCGGGTAGCCGAGGGTCTCGAACTCGTGGAGGCCGGCGAGCACCTGCCAGTTGTGCTGCGCGTTCTTCGAGAAGCCGAGGCCGGGATCGAGCACGAGCTTGGCCGGGTCGATTCCGTGGTCGAGGAGGCTGGTGACGCGGGCGGACAGCTCGGAGCGCACCTCCGCCACGGTGTGGCTGTAGACGGCGCGCGAGTCGGCCGCGTCGAGCCGGCCGCGCCAGTGCATGACGACGTACTGGAGTCCGGTGTCGAGCACGGCGTCCGGCATCCCGGCGTCGGCCAACCCGCCGGAGACGTCGTTGATGATCGCGGCGCCCGCGTCGGCGGCGGCACGCGCGGTGGAGGCGTTGAGGGTGTCGACGCTCACGGTGACACCGTGCTCGGCGAGCGTGCGGATGACGGGGACGACGCGGGCCCGTTCCTCGTCCGGGTCGACGCGCAGCGCGCCGGGCCGGGTGGACTCTCCGCCGACGTCGATCAGGTCGGCGCCCTGCGCGACGAGCTCGAGCGCGTGCGCGACCGCCGCCTCCGGCTCCAGCCACAGGCCGCCGTCGCTGAACGAGTCGGGCGTCACGTTCAGCACGCCCATGACCAACGTCACGCCAACGCCTCCAGGGCACGCGATTCGGCACGAATGTCGCGTTTCGGCCGGCGAGAGTCGACATTCGGCACGAATGAGCGCGTCATGCTGCGCCTCCGCCGATGAGCGTGATGAGCTCGGCGCGGGAAGCGGGCTCGGCGAAGGCGCCGCGCGCGGCGATCGTGACGGTGGTGGCGCGGGTCTGCCGCGCGCCGCGGGTGGTCACGCACTCGTGCGCGGCGTCCAGCACCACGAGCACCCCACGGGCCGCAGCGCCCTCCTCGATCGTGTCCGCGATCTGCTCGGTGAGTCGCTCCTGGAGCTGCGGGCGCGACGAGAGCGTCTCGATCACGCGCGGGATGCGGCCGAGGCCGATCACCGCGTCGCCGGGCAGGTAGGCGACATGCGCGACCCCGAGGAACGGCAGCAGGTGGTGCTCGCACACCGAGCGGAAGGCGATGTCCCGCAGGATCACGGTCTCGGCGTGGGCGTCCTCCAGCGGCACCGGCTCACCGAGCTGCTGACGCGCGTCGACGCCCACGCCGGAGAAGAACTCGGCGTAGGCGTCGGCGACGCGAGACGGGGTGTCGGCCAGGCCCGGACGCGACGGATCCTCGCCGATGGCGGCGAGGATCTCGGCGACGGCCGCCTCGATGCGTGCGCGATCGAATCCGGTCATGCGGTGCGCGGCCTAGGCCGTCGCCGGCCGCGGCTTGATGGCGGGAGCCCGCTTCGGCTTCGACGACGGCGGCTCCGAGTCGACCCCGCCGTCCACGGCCCCGGCGTCGATGGGCGCCTTGGGGAACGGGATGGGCGGCTGGTCGGAGATCGGCCGCTTGTCGCTGGACAGCCACTGCGGGCGCTCCGGCAGCTTCTTCACGTCGGTGAAGATCTCCGCGATCTGGTTGTGGTCGAGCGTCTCGTGCTCCAGCAGTGCGGCCGCGAGGCGGTCGAGCACGGCGCGGTTGTCGTTGATGACCTCCCACGCCTCGTCGTGCGCCTTCTCGATGAGGGCGCGCACCTCGGTGTCGACGCGCTCGGCGATCCGCTCGGAGTAGTCGCGCTGGTGGCCCATGTCGCGGCCGAGGAACATCTCGCCGTTCGCCTGGCCGAGCTTGACCGAACCGATGTCGGCGCTCATGCCGTACTCGGTGACCATCTTGCGGGCGATGGAGGTCGCCTTCTCGATGTCGTTGGAGGCGCCGGTGGTCGGGTCGTGGAAGACGATCTCCTCCGCGACACGGCCGCCCATCGCGTAGGCGAGCTGGTCGAGCAGCTCGTTGCGGGTGATCGAGTACTTGTCCTCCAGCGGCATCACCATCGTGTAGCCGAGGGCGCGGCCGCGCGGGAGGATCGTGATCTTGGTCACCGGGTCGGTGTGGCGCATCGCCGCGGCGGCGAGGGCGTGGCCGCCCTCGTGGTACGCGGTGATCAGCTTCTCCTGGTCCTTCATGACCCTGGTGCGCTTCTGCGGACCGGCGATGACGCGGTCGACGGCCTCGTCCAGCGCGCGGTTGTCGATGAGCTGCGCGTTGGAGCGGGCGGTCAACAGAGCAGCCTCGTTGAGCACGTTGGCCAGGTCGGCGCCGGTGAAGCCGGGAGTCTTGCGGGCGAGCACCTCGAGGTCCACGGAGGCCGCCAGCGGCTTGCCGCGGCCGTGCACCTCCAGGATCTTCTTGCGACCGAGCATGTCCGGAGCGTCCACGCCGATCTGACGGTCGAAGCGGCCCGGGCGCAGCAGCGCGGGGTCGAGGATGTCGGGACGGTTGGTCGCCGCGATCAGGATGACGTTCGTCTTCGGGTCGAAGCCGTCCATCTCCACCAGGAGCTGGTTCAGCGTCTGCTCGCGCTCGTCGTGACCGCCGCCGAGGCCGGCGCCGCGGTGACGGCCGACCGCGTCGATCTCGTCGATGAAGATGATGGCCGGGGAGTTCTCCTTGGCCTGCTGGAAGAGGTCACGGACGCGGCTCGCGCCGACGCCGACGAACATCTCCACGAAGTCCGAGCCGGAGATGGAGTAGAAGGGGACGCCCGCCTCACCCGCGACGGCGCGGGCCAGCAGGGTCTTACCCGTTCCGGGAGGGCCGTACAGCAGCACGCCCTTGGGGATGCGGGCGCCGACCGCCTGGAACTTCGCGGGCTCCTTGAGGAAGTCCTTGATCTCCTCCAGCTCCTCGATGGCTTCGTCGGACCCGGCGACGTCGTCGAAGGTGACCTTCGGCGTCTCCTTGGTGACGAGCTTCGCCCGGGACTTGCCGAACTGCATGACCTTGTTGCCGCCGCCCTGCATGCCCGAGATCATGATCCAGAAGAGCACGCCGATGAGCAGCGCGGGGATGAGGAAGCCGAGGATGTTCACGAACCAGTTGGGCTGCGGGACGGAGTCGTCGTAGCCCTTGGGGAGGTTGGCATCGTCGATCGCCTTGACGATGTCGGCGCCGCGCGGGGTGACGTAGTAGAACTGCACCTGGTTGCCGTTGGCGCCGTCCGCCTGCTTGAGCATGAGGTCGACGCGGTTCTCGCCGTCGACGATCTTCGCGCTCGACACCTTGTCCTGCTGCAGGAGGTCGAGCCCCTGCTGCGTGGTGACGGGCTTGAAGCCCGACATGGTGATCAGGCTGGAGCCGATCCACACCGCGATGATCGCGAGCACGACATACAGGATCGGGCCGCGGAAGATCTTCTTGAGGTTCATGGTGCGACCACAGTACCGCCTGGGCGCTGTGGGTCGGCTGCGTGTTCGCTCTGGGCGCGCTTACTGCTGAAGGGCGGTCTCTGCCAGTCGCTGAGCCGGATCAGGAGGTCGGCAGGATGGCCGGCCAGTACTCCGCGATCACACCGTCCTCCACCCGCACGAAGTCGTGCCCGGCGAACGACATCGTCTCGTCGCCCATGAAACAGGTGACGACCCACCGCGCCGCCACGAACCCGTCTCCGACGAGCGGCCCCGCCTTCACGTCGAACTCGACCCGATCGAACTGGTCGACGGTCTCGGCGATGGCCCTGGCGAACCCGCGCGGCCCGACGACGTCCCCCTCCGGCCAGTGCCCGACGGCGTCGCCCGCGATGATGGGCTCGAGCGCCGCGTGCCGGTCGCTCCACGCGGCAAGCCAGCGTCGGTACAGCTCGAGAGGTTCGTAGGGCATGGGGTCATCGGACCACGCTGTGCGGGTGGGCGCAAGTCGACAGGGCCGAATCGGTCGAATCGGTCGAATGGGTCTTTTCAGGGACTAATAGGTCTTTTGGGTTACCATGGTCGCTATGACCGCACTCATGCCCATCTCCGATGCGAAGCAGCACCTCGGCGCCCTCGTGGACCGCGCGCACCTCCAGCATGAGCTCGTCTCCCTGAGCAGGCGGGGCCGGCGGGTCGCCGTGCTCGTCGACGCCGACGACTTCGACCGCATGGTCGAGCGGCTGGAGGAGCTGGACGACGCGCAGGCGGCGATCGCCGCCCGACGCGAGCTCGAGGAGACGGCGGCCGAACCGATCCCGTGGGACGACGTGAAGGCAGAGCTCGGCCTGGCATGACCTACCGGATCGACGTCGCGCCGGCGGCGGCCAGAGAACTGCGCAAGCTGGACCCACCGGCCCGTCGCCGCATCCAGGCGGTCGTCGAGCTCCTCGCCGAGGTGCCGCGACCTCCCGCCGCGAAGCCGCTCGTCGACAGCGGTGGCGCTTGGCGGGTCCGAGTGGGCGACTACCGGATCGTCTACGACATCGAGGACGACCGGCTGGTCATCCTCGTGCTGCGGGTCGCCCACCGGCGCGAGGTCTACCGCGGCTGAGGGTCGTCCTCGCGCGCCCACGCGATCGCGATCAACCGGCGGAGGACAGCGAGGTCGATGTCGTCCAGCTTGCGCACATACACGCAGCCGGCGCCCTCGGTGAACGTGCCGAGCGATGGCAGCAGGGCTGCGCCCTCCGGCAGGTCCTTGATGCCGTAGAGCGAGAGCTGCGCCTTGCGCGGGGAGAACCCGGTCTTGGGCCACTCGCCCTGGCGGCGCGGGTCGGACGGCGAGACGTAGTGGTAGCTGCCGTAGCCCACGATCGACGGACCCCACAGGACGGGCTCGGCGCCCGTCACCTGGTGGAAGATGTCCGCCAGCACCAGGCCGTCGGCCCTGCGCCGCGCGGGCGTCGCGGCCTCGAGGAACGCGCGGACGTCCGCGTCCGTCGGCTGTGTCTTGACCTCCGCCATCGCTGTATCCCCCCGACGCGGCCTAGCTGTAGACGGCCGGCGCCAGGATGCCGACGCCGCGGAGGTTGCGGTAACGCTCGGCGTAGTCGAGGCCATAGCCGACGACGAACTGGTTCGGGATGTCGAAGCCCACGTACTTCACGTCGATCTCGACGCGGGCGGCCTCCGGCTTGCGGAGCAGCGTGAAGATCTCGATCGACTCCGGGCCGCGGCTGTGCAGGTTCGCGAGCAGCCACGAGAGCGTGAGCCCGGAGTCGATGATGTCCTCGACGATCAGCACGGTCTTGCCGCTGAGGTCGGTGTCCAGGTCTTTGAGGATGCGCACGACGCCGCTCGACGCGGTGCCGCTGCCGTAGGAGCTGACCGCCATCCAGTCCATCGTGACCGGGATGCGCAGCTCGCGGGACAGGTCGGCCATCACCATGACGGCGCCCTTGAGGACGCCGACGAGCAGCACGTCCTTGTCCGCGTAGTCGGCCTCCACGACCCTGCTCAGCTCGGCGATGCGGGAGCGGATCTGCTCCTCGGTGATCAGAATCTCGGTCAGGTCGGCGTGAACGTCCGTGAGTTCCATGAGGGAGGCGCTGTCCTTAGCTGTCGGGGTGAAACGTGAGCAGGCCGTTCTGCCTGACAACTCTAACGCCTGGCAGGCTGAGCGGTCCCTGGCCGTGCCAGCCCGTGATGAGCTCCGCGACGGCGAGCGTGTGCGCCCTGCTCAGCGACACTCCGAACTCGGCGGAGACGACCAGCCGGATGATCCGCTGGCGGAGCGCGGCGGGGTCGGCGGCGAGGCCGCGGACGTCGAGCGCGACGGCGCCGTCGTCGGTCTGGCTGACCAGCTCCTGCGCCCACTCCAGGGCGAGGCCGTCGAGGGCGTCGTCGTCCTCGCGGAGCTGTTCGGCGGTGCGCGCGAGCGCCTCGGCGACGCCGGGGCCGAGCTCGTCCTCCAGCGCCGGAAGCAGCCGGGTGCGGACCCGGACGCGCGCGTAGGCGGGGTCGTCGTTGTGCGGGTCGTCCCACGGGGTCAGCCCGCTGTCGGCGCAGAAGGCGCGCGTCGTCCGGCGGCGCAGGCCGAGGAACGGGCGCAGCAGCGTCCCGGTGTCCGGGCGCATCCCCTGGAGGCTGGACGGGCCGGAGCCGCGCGCCAAGCCGAGCAGCACGGTCTCCGCCTGGTCGTCGAGCGTGTGGGCGAGCAGAACGCGGGCGGCGCCGGTGGCTGCGCGGGCGCGGTCGAAGGCGTCGTGCCGTGCGGCGCGCGCGTCGCCCTCGGGGCCGGAGGCTCCGCTCGCGACGGTCACGCGCTCCACGAGCACCGGGTCGAGCCCGAGGTCGCGGGCCTGCGCGGCGGCGCCCTCGGCGACCTCCGCGGAGCCGGGCTGGAGGCCGTGGTCGACCACGATCGCGCCGGCCAGATACCCGCGGCGCGGGGCCTCGAACGCGGTCGCCGCGGCGAGGGCGAGGGAGTCCGCTCCCCCGCTCAGGCCGACCAGCACGAGCGCTCCGGGAGCGAGTGGCGCAGGCCGGATCGGGCCGTGGTCGTCGTGCGGGTCGACGGCGGGCAGGTCGGCCGCGGCGGCCAAGGCCTCCCGTACCGCGCGGCGGGCGTCGGCGATCGGCGGCGTCAGGCGCGGCCGGCGCGGAGCCCCGCCCGGCGCTCCACCTGGCACTTCACCCGAGGACCCGTTGAGGCGCATCCAGTAACGTTAGTGCAGATTTCCAACAGCTAAGGAGCATCGGCATGGCCGCATACGACGTCGTCATCGAGATCCCGAAGGGGAGCCACAACAAGTACGAGGTGGACCACGAGACCGGTCGCGTCTACCTGGACCGCGTGCTGTTCACCAGCTTCGTGTACCCCACCGACTACGGCTTCTTCGAGAACACCCTCGGCCTCGACGGCGACCCGGTCGACGCGCTGGTGCTGCTCGAGCACCCGGTCTTCCCCGGCGTCGGCGTCAAGGTGCGCCCGGTCGGCGTGCTGAACATGTCCGACGAGGCCGGCAGCGACGCCAAGGTGATCGCCGTGCCGTTCAAGGACCCGCGCTGGCTGCACATCCAGGACGTCAACGACATCCCGGAGCAGACCCGCAAGGAGATCGAGCACTTCTTCGCCCGCTACAAGGACCTCGAGCCGGGCAAGTTCGTCAACATCGAGGGCTGGGGCGACGCCGCGGAGGCCGAGGCCATCGTCGAGGCCGGCTTCGTCAAGCTCGCCGCCGAGGGCCACTGACCCTGGCACCCGAACACAAAACCGCCGAGTGGGCAGCTCATCTGCCCGCTCGGCGGTTTTTGCGTATTTCGCGGCTGTGGTCAAGCGCTGGGCCGGGCCACCTGTCCCCACGGGGAGCCCCAGACGGACTGGATCTTCACGACGTCGCCCTCGGTGGGGGCGGCGATCATCATGCCGCCGCCGAGGTAGATGCCGACGTGATAGAAGTTGCCGGGCGAGTCGCCCCAGAAGATCAGGTCACCGGGCTGGCGCTGGCTGTACGGCACGATCTGGCCGCGGTTGGCCGCCGTGAAGAACTGGTCGTTGACCGAGTGCGAGCCGATGTAGACGCCCGCGTAGGCGTACGACTTCATCGTCAGTCCGGAGCAGTCGTAACCCGTCGGACCCTCGCCGCCGAAGATGTACGGCTTGCCGAGCTGAGCCTTCGCGTACGAGATGGCGGTGTCGACGACGTTCCCGTTCGGCGGGGCGACCGGGCCGCCCCCACCGCCTCCGCCGCCGCCGGACGACCCGCCGCCCTGTTGCTGTTGCTGCTGCTGTTGCTGCTGTTGCTGCTGGCGGATC
The DNA here is from genome assembly GCF_042789575.1 of Leifsonia sp. NPDC056824. NCBI lineage: Bacteria > Bacillati > Actinomycetota > Actinomycetes > Micrococcales > Microbacteriaceae > Leifsonia > Leifsonia sp. NPDC056824. The sequence goes on from NZ_JBHUAV010000001.1 coordinate 549,188, forward strand.
TGCGCCTGTCGCTGCGCCTCCGCCGCCGCTGCGGCAGCAGCCGCGGCCGCCGCCTGCTCCTGCCGGATCTTCTCGCCCTGCAGGTACGCCGCCTCCACCTGCGTCGAGGTGTTCTTGAGGGTCGCGAGCTGGGCGACCAGCTCCGTGGACTTGTTCTGCTGCTCGACGAGCGCCGCCTGGGCCGCGGACTGCGCGTTCTGCGCGGCGGTCAGCGCCTGGTCGGCGGCGGCGGAGAGCTTCTCGCGCTCGGTCTTGGCCGTCTTGGCCTGCGCGTTCAGCGACTCCGCGGTGTTCTTGTCCTTGGTCGCCTGGTCGTAGACGGCCTTCGACTGCTCGGTGAGCTTGCTCATCGTGCCGAGCTGGAAGAGCAGCTTGTCGGCGTTGGAGCCGCTGCCGCCGCCCTTCAGCAGCAGCTCGGTGCTGACATCGGTGCCGCCGCCGGACTTGGCCAGGTGGGAGGCGAGGAGCCCGGCACGCATCTGCGAGGTCTTGGCCTTCGCCGCCGCGTCCGCCGACTGCTTCTCCAGGTCGGCCTGCTTCGCGGTCGCCTTCGCGAGCGCGTCCTTGGCCTGGAAGTAGGCCTCCGCCGCCTTCTCCGAGGCGATGCGGGCAGCGTCGACGCTGCTCTGGAGGCCCGTGATCAGGGTCGTGATGTTCGTGATCATCGCCTGCTGGTTGGCGACGTTGGCCTTCGCCTGCTGCACGTCGTTCCACGACGGGTAGTCGACGGCCTGCGCCGGGGCGACGATACCGATGGAGGCCGTGACGGCGCCCATCACGCCTGCGCCGATCGCGAGGCCGGTGCGGGTACGGGAGTTCTTCGAAGTGTCGCTAGCCAAGGGGTGCCTGCCTTGCTCTCATGAACGGGATTCCGTCGATCTTCTGGCCGTTCACCAGCACTTCGTAGTGCAGGTGGCAGCCGGTGGATGCGCCGGTGCTGCCGACGTGTGCGATCGGCTGGCCGGCCCCGACGCTCTGGCCGATGCCGACGAGGATGCCGCCGTTGCGGATGTGCGCGTAGCCGGTCTCGATGCCGCCGCCGTTGTCGAGGAGGACGTAGTTGCCGTGGGTGCCGTCGGGCCCCGCGTAGATGACGGTGCCGCTGTACGCCGCGTAGATGGGCGCGTTGCACGAGGCGCCGATGTCGATGCCCATGTGATACGTGCTGCCGATTCCGCCGGGCGACGGGCGCGGGCCGAAGCCGTCCGTGATCGGGCCGGCGGCCGGGACCGCCCAGCCCTGCGGTCCGACGTAGCCGCCGGGGAGGCCTCCCGAGCCGCGCGCCGCTGCTGCCGCGGCCGCTGCGGCGACACCGGCCTCGTAGCCGGAGACCGTCTTGGCCGTGGTGTCGCGGAGCGCGGCGAGCTGCGCCTGCATGACGACGATCTGCTTCTTCTGCTCGGCGAGCTTGGTCTGCGCGGCCTTCGCGGCGGCGACAGCGGCCTGGAGCGCGGCGGTCGCCGAGACGCGCAGCTTCTCGCGCTCGGCCTTCGCGACCTCCGCTTGCGCCGACAGCGCCTTGGCGGTGTTCTGGGCGACGCGGGCGTCGGTGTAGACCTTGTCGGACTGCTCGGTGAGCTTGGACATGCTCCCGAGGCTGGTCAGCAGCGTCTCAGGGTTCGTGCCGCTGGCGCCGTTGCCGCTCAGGAAGATGTTGGCCGTCAGGTTGCGTCCACCGGTGCGGTAGAGCTGCGCGGCCAGCTTGCCGGCCTGGGCGCCGGCGGCGTCGGCCTTCTGCTGGCTGGCGGCGGCCTGCGACTCCAGGTCCCTGGCCTTCATGTCGGCCGTGTCGAACGCCGCGACGGCCGCCTGCAGCTCCTCGCCGCGCTTGACCGCGGCCGCCTGGGTGTCGGAGACCTCCTGGTCGAGCTGCGCGATCAGGTTCGTGATGCGCGTCACCTGGGCCGAGGCCGCGGCCTCGTTGGCCTTGGCGTTCTGCACGTCCTGCCAGCTCGGGTACTGGTCGGCGTACGCCGGTGCGGCGATGGAGCCGACGACCGCGGTGAGCGCGATGGCGCCGACGGCGAGGAGGCGCAGCAGCGACCGGCGCGGCCTGCGCCGGTGCGTGTCGTCTCTCGTCGCGTATCTCATCGTCACCTTCAACCCGTCGGATGGAACATCGGCTGTCACACGATCAACACGGGTCTCGTCATCACCAGCAGCAACATTAGCAACATCACCATACGCCGCCCGGGTCGGGGGAGGGCGGGCGGTGCTCGATCGGGACCTCGTGCGCCTCGCACGGACGACAGGGGGCCGTCGATCGCCATCTTCGCTGGCGTCCGGCTTCTCACCGGGCATTTCACCGGGGCGTGGCGAGAACCGGCACGATCGACCCGCCCGGGCTGCAGGCCCGATTGGCATTCTGTCGGGGACTTCCGTATGCTTATGCGTCGGTGGTCATCGAAAAGCGAAAGCGATTCGGGACGATCCGGCCCCATCGTTTAGTGGCCTAGGACGCCGCCCTTTCACGGCGGTAGCACGGGTTCGAATCCCGTTGGGGTCACGATGGCATCCTTTATAATCGAATAGCAACACCATTAGGCCCTGTAGCGCAGTTGGTTAGCGTGCCGCCCTGTCACGGCGGAGGTCGCGGGTTCAAGTCCCGTCAGGGTCGCCACGGCGACAAGCCCTTCCGATTGGAAGGGCTTCCGTCTAGGTGGGCACGAGTTCGTGCCTCCCGGCTCTGTAGCTCAGTTGGTAGAGCGTTCGACTGAAAATCGAAAGGTCACCGGATCGATGCCGGTCGGAGCCACAGTGAAAACCCCCGGTCCGATAAGGATTCCGGGGGTTTTTCGTTGCCCTGGTGCGGCCACCGCCGATTTCAGGCCCCGAACCCGCGTTCCCGGTAGAGTTCGATGCTCTCCCGCAGCGCCTTGAGCACGTACGGCGGGAACTCCATGCCGCTCTGCTCTGCCCAGAGCAGCTGCGCTTCAATCCTGCCGACCTCGCGTGCGTACTTCTCGAGATCGTCGGCGAAGCCGAGCACGGTCGCCACACCGCCCATCTGTGCGCGATAGCGGTCCTGGTGGTTCGTGCCGACGAGGTGGTACGTCTTCTCCCTCAGAACCCGCGCCAGGTAGAGCTGCCATGGCTTGAGCGCGCCGCTCTGGATCAGTTCCGTCGCGCTCATCCGGTAGAACGCGAAGTGTCCCGGCTCCTGCCGCCGGATCGGGCTGATGATGGTTTCAGCGATCGCGGACTCGCCGAGCTGCAGCATCCCGTCGTGGAGGACGTTGTAGGCCAGCACCGCCTGCCGCTCGGTGCTCGCTCCGGTGAGGTAGTAGAGCAGCCGCGCGATGTCCTGGATCGTGGAGAAGTGCGCGAGGGCGCCCATGACCTTGATACCGAACGAGACCTCGAGTTCCGGCTGAGCAGCAGGCCGGCCGAGATCCTGCTGCAGGCGGTCGAGGATCAGTCCGTGCTGGATCTCCTGCGGCTGCCACACGTCGGCGTAGAACATGCGGTCGACTTCGTGCACGTCAGGCAGAAGCACGAGCAGCTCGAGCACGTTCCTGTCGACTTCGAGCTCCACCCGCGCGAGGTAGTCGATGACGTGGCCGTAGCGATCGGCGACAGCCCCCGGAGAGCGGACGTCACGGTCGACCGAGTCGAGAGCGATCGGCGGATGCTGCTCCCCGAGCCGCTGGACGTGCTCGAGAATCCTCTGCGGAGAGATGCGGTCTGCCATCACGTCCATCATGGACCGACATCGTCGCCGTGTCAGGAGGGGGCGCGCTGCCGGAGGGCCGACAACTGAGCGCGGCAGCCCGTCGCTGACGTGGCTGCCGCGCTCTGTTTATTCGGGCGATTGTGCGGTTCGGGTCCGCCCCTCGCTCGCTTCCTTCATCTGCGGTGTCAGGACCCGACCGACCTCCGCTTGTTGAAGACGTCGAACGCGACCGCCGCCAGCAGGACGAGGCCCTTGATCAGCTGCTGATAGTCGCTGTCGACGCCGAGGATGGACATGCCGTTGTTGAGCACACCGATGATGAGGCCACCGATGATCGCGCCGGGGACCGTTCCGATGCCTCCGGTGACGGCCGCGCCGCCGATGAAGACCGCGGAGATGGCGTCCAGTTCGAATCCGTTGCCTGCGCTCGGGCTGGCGAGGTTGAGGCCGGCGGTGAAGACGAGACCCGCGATGGCCGAGATCACGCCCATGTTGATGAACAGCAGGAACGTCACGCGCTTGGTCTTGACTCCGGAGAGCGCCGCGGCGGCCAGGTTGCCGCCGATGGCGTAGATGTGCCGCCCGAACACCGAGCGGTTCATCACCGCGGTGTACCCGACGACGAGCACGCCGAGGATGATGAGCACGATCGGCGTCCCGTTGTAGCTGGCGAGAAGCAGCGTCACCGTGAGCACCAGCGCGACGAGGAAGAGCAGCTTGAGGATGAACCACCACAGCGGCTCGTCCTCGAGGTCGTACTTGCGGCGCACCAGCCGCTGGCGAACGGACGTCGCGACGATGGCGATCGACGCGAGGAGCCCGAGGATGAGGGTGAGCGGCTCGTAGCCGGAGGTCCCGAACGCCGGGAGGAATCCGGAGCCGATCGAGCGGAACTCCTTCGGGAAGAACGAGATCTGCTGGTTGCCCAGCGCGATCTGGGCGGCGCCGCGGAAGACGAGCATGCCCGCGAGGGTGACGATGAAGGCGGGTATGCCGAAGTAGGCGACCCAGTATCCCTGCCACGCACCGACCAGCGCGCCCAGGACGAGGCAGAACACCACGGCGAGCGGCCACGGCAGGTGCCATTGCGAGATCATCACCCCGGCCATCGCACCGATGAACGCGACGACGCTGCCGACCGAGAGGTCGATGTGGCCGGCGATGATGATCATCACCATGCCGACGGCCAGGATCAGGATGTAGCTGTTCTGGACGATGAGGTTGGTGACGTTGATCGGCGCGAGGGTGATCCCCGCCGTCGTGATCTGGAAGAACAGCACGATCACGATCAGCGCGATGAAGAGGCCGATCTGTCGGAGCTGGCCCGTCAGGTAGCTGACGGCGTTCGTGAGCGGTTTCATTCTGTGGTCTTCTCGCGTTCCTGGGTCATGAATTGCATGAGGTATTCGGCGGTTGCCTTCTCGCGCGGGACGTCGGCGGTGATCCGTCCTTCGCTCAGGGTGTAGATGCGGTCGCAGATGCCGAGCAGCTCGGGCAGCTCGGAGGAGATGACGATGATCCCCTTCCCGGCGTCGGCGAGGCGGTCGATGATCGTGTAGATCTCGTACTTCGCTCCGACGTCGATGCCGCGGGTGGGCTCGTCCAAGATCAGCACATCCGGGTCGGCGTACATCCACTTCGAGAGCACGACCTTCTGCTGGTTGCCTCCGGAGAGCTTGCCGGTGAGCGTCGAGACGTTGGGCGTCTTGATGTTCATCGACTTCCGGTAGCCCTCCGCGACGATCCGCTCCTTGTGCTCGTTGACGAACTTGAGCCAGTCCACGAGCTTGTCGAGCGCTGCGATCGAGATGTTCCGCTGGATGTCGTCGATCAGGTTGAGCCCGAAGTGCTTGCGGTCCTCGGTCGAGTAGGCGATTCCGTGCTCGATGGCCTTGGAGACCGTGCTGGTGGAGATCGGCTCGCCGCGCTTGTAGACCTGGCCGCTGATGTCGACGCCGTAGCTGCGGCCGAAGACGCTCATCGCCAGTTCGGTCCGGCCGGCGCCCATCAGACCGGCGATGCCGACGATCTCGCCTGCGCGCACGGTGAGGTTGGCGCCGTCGACCACCTTGCGACTGCGGTCGAGCGGGTGGTGCACGGTCCAGTCCTCGATGCGCAGCAGCTCCTCGCCGATGTGCGGCACATGGTCGGGGAACCTGCTGGCGACGTCGCGCCCGACCATCCCCTTGATGATCCGGTCCTCGCTGGCGCCGTCCCCGCGCATCTCGAGGGTCTCGATGGTGCGCCCGTCGCGGATGATCGTGACGCGGTCGGCGATCGCTTTGATCTCGTTGAGCTTGTGGCTGATGATGATCGAGGTGATGCCGTGGCTCTGGAGCTGGCGGATCAGGTCGAGCAGGTGCGCAGAGTCGTCGTCGTTGAGGGCGGCGGTCGGCTCATCGAGGATGAGGATCTTCACCTCCTTGGAGAGCGCCTTCGCGATCTCCACGAGCTGCTGCTTGCCGACACCGATGTCTTTGATCTTGGTGATCGGGTTGTCGTGCAGCCCCACCCGGGCGAGCAGCTTGCCGGCTTCGAGGTTGGTTTCGTTCCAGTCGATCCAGCCGCCGTGCTGACGCTCGTTGCCGAGGTAGATGTTCTCGGCGATGGACAGGTACGGCGAGAGCGCCAGCTCCTGGTGGATGATGACGATGCCGGCGGCCTCGGAGTCGTTGATCGACTTGAACTCGACCGGGTCGCCGTTCAGGACGATCTCCCCGTCGAAGGTGCCGTGCGGGTAGACCCCGGAGAGGACCTTCATCAGGGTGGATTTGCCGGCGCCGTTCTCGCCGCAGATGGCGTGGACCGACCCCTCCTCGATCGAGATCGAGACATCCTGAAGCGCCTTGACCCCAGGGAACGTCTTCGAGATGTTGCGCATCTCGAGAATCGTGTTGGACATTGTCTCCCTTGCTTCGTCGCGGGCGGGGCGGGCACCTCGAAACGGGCACCCGCCCCACCTCGGCGACCGGATCGGACTACTGGAGGTCGGAGGCCTTGTAGTAGCCGCTGTCCACGAGCACCTTCTGGTAGTTGTCCTTGGTCACGACCACGGGCTGGAAGAGGTAGCTCGGCACGACCTTGGTCTTGTTGTCGTAGCTCTTCGTGTCGTTGACCTCCGGCGTCTTGCCGGTGAGGATGTCGTTCGCCATCTTGGCCGCCTCGTTCGCGAGCTGACGGGTGTCCTTGTAGACCGTCGAGTACTGGGTGCCGGCGATGATCTGCTTGACGCTCGCGACCTCGGCGTCCTGACCGGTGATGATCGGCAGCTTCTTGCCGCTGGAGCCGTAGCCCGCGCCCTCGAGTGCACTGAGGATGCCGTCGGACAGACCGTCGTAGGGCGAGAGGACGCCCTGCACCGCAGCGCCGCCCGAGTACGACTTCGCGATCAGGTCCTGCATGCGGGCCTTCGCGGTCGCCGGGTCCCACCGCAGGATGGCGACCTGGTTGAAGTTGGTCTGCCCGCTCTTCACGACGAGGGTGCCGTCGGAGATGTAGGGCTTGAGGGTGTCCATCGCGCCGTTGAAGAAGAACGTGGCGTTGTTGTCGTCCGGGCTGCCCGCGAACAGCTCGACGTTGAACGGGCCCTTGGCCCCGGTCTTCTTGCCGTCCGCGTCCAGGACGCCGAGGCCGGTCAGCAGCGAGTTCGCCTGGTAGACGCCGACCTTGTAGTTGTCGAACGAGACGTAGTAGTCGACGTTCTTGTCACCGGTCAGGAGGCGGTCGTAGGAGATGACCTTGATGCCGGCCTTGGCAGCGGCGTCGAGCTGGTCGGTGAGCGAGCCGCCATCGATCGACGCGACGATCAGGACCTTGGCGCCCTTGGTGATCATCGTGTTGATCTGCTGCACCTGGGTCGGGATGTCGTTGTTGGCGTACTCGAGGTCGACCTTGTAGCCGTTCTTCTCGAGGTCGGACTTGACGGCGTTGCCGTCCGCGATCCACCGCTCGGACACCTTGGTCGGCATGGCGACGCCGACGAGCGCGCCCTTGTTGTCGGTGGTGCCTGCGGCGGATCCGGTGCCCGGGCGACCGCCCGAGCAGGCTGCGAGCGTGATGGCGACACCGAGGACGATCGCCCCGAGCGCGATTCTCTTCAACTTCACTGTGATTCCCTTCGAGGGTGAGGCGGTCTGCACGCGGAGTGCGTGCGGGTACCAGGGAGCTGGGAGCGGTCTTCACGGTCGAGCGATCGAGGGAGCGCGGGCGGTGGTGCCGAGGTGCTGCTTCGCATCTCGCTGTCCTCCTTCTGCGACGTCCTCGTCGTCCGCTAGGCTGCATTCCGATATATGTGACCGGTCCCAGAACGGGTATGACGTTATGCCTCAACCAGCCTTCTCGTCAAGCAACGCGCCGAAAGTTGTTGCGCGCGTGCACGGGAAGCCGGCGATCCGAGGTCGGGGCCCGCGTCCGCATCCACCCGCCGACGACCCGGCCCTAGTATCAGCAGACCGGCACGATTCACCTCTGCGTCGTGCCCGGAGTCGTAGTGCCAGGACACCGGAGCGAGCATGACGGACAAGGTCGACAGCGAGACGGGCAGGCCCCTCTCCATCCGCGATGTCGCACGCATCGCCGGGGTCTCCCGCCAGACGGTGTCGCGCGTGCTGAACGGCGAACGCTATATCAAGCCGTCGACCGAGGAGCATGTCCGCAAGGTCATCGAAGAACTCGCCTGGCGGCCGAACAGCGCCGCCCGCGCGCTCGCCACCTCCCGCTTCAAGGCCATCGGCCTCCTGGTCTCCGCCCGTTCGCACTACGGCCCGTTCAGTGCGGCGGCCGCGGTGGATGAGGCGGCCCGCGCACGCGGTTACGCGATCGTCTCAGCGACACTGGCACACGAGGACGAGGCGAGCCTGACGGAGGCGCTCGATGCCTTCCTCGCGCAAGGCGTCGACGGGGTCGTCGTGATCGCGCCCCAGCAGCGCGCGCACGAAGCTCTTCGCAAGGTATCCATCCGGGTGCCGTTCATCAGCTTGCAGTGGCCCGACACCCCCGGTGACAGAGCCGTCGCATTCGATCAACGCGAGGGCGCGCGCCTTGCGACCCGCCACCTGATCGAGCTGGGCCACACGCGCATCGTGCACGTCGCCGGGCCGCAGGACTGGAACGAGGCGGAGGAGCGCATGCGCGGCTATCTCGACGAGATGTCGGCGAGGGATCTTCCGACCACTCCCCCCGTCCTGGGCGATTGGACGGCGGACACGGGTTACGACCTCGGCATGAAGCTGCTCCGCTCACGAGAGTTCACTGCGGTCTTCGCGTCCAACGACCAGATGGCGCTGGGCCTCATGCATGCCGCAGCGGAGCTGGCCTTGTCCGTGCCCGACGACCTGAGCATCGTCGGGTTCGACGACATCCCCGAGGCGAAGCATTTCGCCCCGCCCCTCACCACCGTGCGTCAGGACTTCGCGCAGCTCGGCGCGCGAGCGATAGAACGTCTGATCGCGGCCATCGAAGGAAGCACGCTGATCCCGGTCGACGACTTCGGCGCTCCCGAGCTGATCGTCCGCAAGAGTACGGTTGCGCCCGCGTGACGCGTTGTGCGGGGCGCCGTCAGCGGTCGTCAGCGCGACGTGTCCGCCACCGGCGCGCTCCGAGAAGCAGCAGCCCAGCGGCGCTCAGCACGAGCGCGACGATCAGCGGACCCAGGACGTCGCTGCCGGTGGCGGCGATCGCCGACGGACTCGAACCCGGCGGAGCCGGGGACGGCGGCGGACCCGCGACGATGTCGACCTGTGCAGCGGCCGTGTTGTTCGCCGTCACGGTGTCGGGCTCGCTGGGCGTCGCGCTGAACGTGAACGGGAGGACATCGCCCGGGGACCCGGTCGCGGTCCCGGTGATCTGATAGACCACCTGCTCGCCCGGTGCCAGCGTGCCGACGGCGAACGTCAGGCCGCCCATGCCGTCGGGCGGTTTCGGGCGACCGGCCGGCCACGAGACGGCGACGCCGGAGACGCCGGTGAACGCGGGAGGCGACGTCAGTGTCGCCACTACTCCGGTCGCCTGGCTCGGACCGTTGTTGCGAACGGTGGCCGTGAGCTGGACCTGACCGCCGGACAGGGTGGTCTGCGTCGACGGTGAGAGCGTGACGGCGATGTCGACGGAGGCGGTCACGCTGCCGCAGGCGGTCGCCTGGTTGTCCGTCACGTCCGGGTCGAGCGAGCCGGAGCCCACGAGGGCCGTGTTGCAGAGGTCGGCGCCTGCGGTGTCCGGGTTCACCCCGAAGGTGACCAGGACGGAGGCGGACGCGCCGACCGCGAGCGTCCCGAGCGGGCACTGGACGATGGTCGCCGTGTCTCCCGCACGGAGGTCGTTCGTGGTCGGCATCGGACAGGCAGCCCCGCCCTCGACCGTCGCCGACACATAGGTCATCCCGGTCGGGACGTTGTCGGACGCGACGACGTTGTCGGCGATGGACGGGCCGGCGTTGTGCACCGTCAGCCTCCAGGTCGCGGGCTGTCCGGCGACCAGTGGGTTCGGTTCGACCAGCGTCTTGGTGATGCTGGTGTCGGAGACGCGCTGGACGAGCACGGTCTGCGAGGTCGTATTGTCGGCGAGCGTCGTCTCCGGGGTGTCGTTGCGTACGACCGCGGTGGTCGTGTACGCCCCGGCGGGGGTGTCGCCGGGGATGTGCATGACGACGACGTCCGTGGCCGACGATCCCGGAGGCGAGACGGCGAACTGCGGGAGCACCATGCAGGTGAGCACGTACTGGAAGTTCTGCCACGGCACGCTCGCAGGATCGGCGGGCGGGGTCTGGTTCCAGGTGCAGCTGCTGGCGGGGACGTCGAAGCTCACCGGAACGAAGCCGGGCGGGAAGGTCGTCTCGCCGTTGACGTTGACCGCGGTCGACGGGCCGTTGTTGACGAGGTATCCGGTGTAGGTGACCTCCTGCCCGGCGGCCGGGGTGTCGGTGCTGACCGAGGAGGAGATGGCCACGTTGGTGAGTCGCTGCACCGCGACCGTCGCCGTGGCCGTGTTGTTCGTGAGGTCGACGTCGTTGGCCAGCGAACCGACGACCGCGGTGTTGGTGGCGTCTCCGGCGGCGAGGCCGGGGTCGGTGTCGGTGACGATGTGGATGGACACGGTCTGCCCGGCGCCGACCACCCCGACCCGGCAGGCGATCACGTTCGCGGCGGCCGGAAGCCTCGGCTGTGCGAGGTTCTCGTTGAAGTCCGCGCCGACGAGCGGCGGCGCGCAGTCCGACTGCGCGGCGTCCAGCGTGAAGCCGTCGGGGAGCTGATCGGTCACGACGGCGTGGGCGACTCCCGAGGGACCGGCGTTGACGACTGTCAGGGTGTACCCGATCGAGCCCCCGGCATTCACTGTGGCCGAGTCGGGCGTCTTGAAGAGCTTCAGATCGGCGACGTTGACGATGTCGACGTGCGCGGTGCCGCTGACGGAGGCCTGGCCGCCGGTCAGCGGTGTCGAGGTGGTCGCGATCGCGGTGTTCGGCACCTGCTCGGCGAACTGGTCGCCGCCGTTGATCGTCGCGGCGTCGTCAGCCAGTACTCCGTTGATCGTGACGATGACCGCGGGAGGGGGTGTGGTCCCCTGCCATCCGGGAACCGTGCCGAGCTCGCACTCCACGTCGCTCACCACTCCCACGCCGATCTGGATCTCCGGCGTGATCGTGCACAAGCCGCTCCCTGTGGAGGAGACGGTCGTCGCCGTGAAGCCGGGCGGGAGCACATCGGTGAGGAGCGTGTTCTCGGCGTCGGAGAACCCGGTCGACGGCACGCTCACTGCGATCTGGTAGCTGAAGGTGCTGCCGGCCACGAAGGAGGGGTGCGGCAGGGTGGGATCGGCTGGGCTCGGCGATTCGTCCGGGTTCGGGATCGTGCCGATCGGCGTCTTCGTGACGGCCAGCGCCGTCACCGCCGGCCCGACCACGATCGGCCGGGTGAGCTGGTTGTTGGCGAGGGTGGTCTCCGGGGTCGTCGTGGCGACCTGGACCGTGTCCGGATGCGAGCCGGGCGCGGCGCTCGCCGAGACCTGGATGTCGTAGTCGATGGTCACGCTCTGGCCGGGTAGCAGGCTTGAGCCGAACGCGCCGTTCTCGATGGTGCAGGAGGCCTCCCTGCCGGTGTTGACGCAGTTCGACGGCTGGGTCCCGGCGTTCGTGACGAAGGCGTCGACGGTGCGGGTGGCGAGGTAGGTGACGTCCGTCGCCATCGACGGGCCGTTGTTCGTCAGCACGACGTGGACGTGTCGCAGGGTGCCGGGCCCGGTCGCCGCGGGGTCGACCGGATCGACCGTGAAGTCGGTCACGGCGACGTCGGCGAGTGGCTCGACGATGCTGGTGGCGGTCGAGGTGTTGTTGGAGGGGTTGTTGTCGGGGTTGTTGACGGGGTCGCCGCTCTGCACCGTGGCCGTGTTCGTCAGGCTCGAACCAGCGGGGATGCCCGGATCGAGCGAGACCAGGACCTGGACGGTGACCGACTGTCCCGCGTCGAGGTCGGGCGAGATCCCGCCGGCGCCGGTGAGCTGGCAGCGCAGAGCCTGGGCCGCCGTAGTGCAGCCGACGCCCTGGCCCTGGCCGACGGTGACGCTGGCGCTCACGAAGGTCGCGCCGGCCGGGAGGGTGTCGAGGATCACCGGAGCGATCGCGGCCAGGTTCTCGGCGACGTTCGTCGGGTCGTTGTTGTTGGTGATGACGAACGTGTACGGCACAGGGGGGATGGGTGCGCCGGCCGGGACGCCGGTCCCCGCGCCAGGGGTCACGGTGGCCGGGGCGCTCTTCGCGAGGGAGAGGTCGACGAACGGGAGTCCGCTGAGCGTCCAGCTCGCCGTGTTGTTGTCGGGATCGGTGTCGCCCGCCGCGCTGATGGTCACCGTCTCCACGACGTCCGGACCTCCGGCGAGCACCTGCTGCGCCGTCATGTTCACCGTGATCACCGCCGTGCCGCCGGGCAGGATCGGGCCGGGGACGACGCAGGTGAACCCGGTCGCCGTCGTGGTAGCGGTGCATCCCGTGACCGAGTCGAGCGCGAGCTGAGGCGGCAGGCTGTCGTCCACCGCGACATCGGTCGCGGCCGACGGCCCTGCGTTGCTGATCGTGATGGTGTAGACGACGGGCCGGGGCGCCTGGCCCGGCAGCGTCGTGCGGTTCGCGGTCTTCGCGACCGACAGGTCGTAGGAGGCGGTGACCGTCGTGGAGGCGGTCGCGCTGTTGTTGGACATGTCGGGGTCCGGCGTCGAGCTGGTGACCGTGGCGGTGTTGGCCAGCGTGCCGGTGCTCAGCGCGGACACGGTGCCGGTCAGCGTGATCGTCCCTCCGGCCCCGGCCTGAAGCGAGCCGTCGGCGGCCACACCGGCGGAGAGGAGCGCGCCGAGGTCGCAGCTCAGGCTCGACGCGGTCACGGTGCAGGTGCCGCGGGTCGTGGAGGCCGAGGTCAGGGTGACGCCTGCGGGCGCGGTGTCCGTGACCGTGACCGCCTCCGCGTCGGACGGACCCCAGTTGGCGGCGCCCAGCGTCCAGGTGATGGTCTGGCCCGCGTCGACCTGCGCCGGCGCCGTCTTCGCCATCCGGACGTCTGCCGTCGGCGCGCTCGTGGTGACCGTCGCGTGGACCGTGTTGTTCGAGGGCACCGGGTCGGGCGTGCTCGAGGCGACGGTGGCGGTGTTCCCGACGACGGTCCCCTGGGCGAGCCCGGTGGCCAGCACGGTGTCCAGCGGGATCGTGACCGTGGAACCGGCAGCCAGCGTGGGGACCGTGCAGCGTGCGGAGCCGCTGGGCTGCACCACGCAGCTCGTCGCGCCCTCCGTGCCCGTGATCGTCGCCTGCGCCGGGTCGTCGAGGACATCGTCGACGGTGACGTTCTGCGCGTCGGACGGCCCCTGGTTCGTGACCGACAGGGTCCAGACCACGCGGGTGCCCGGCACGGCGGGCGACGGGCTGGGCGACTTCGTGATGGCGAGGTCCGCCTGGCGGGCGAGCGAGACGGTGTCGCCCGACACGTTGTTGCCGGGGACCGGGTCGAAGGAGGTCGTGCTCACCGAGGCGACGTTGCTGAGACTCGTCGCCGTCGACGCCGCATCCACCGTGCCGGTCAGCGTGATCGCGAGGACCGCGCCGTTCGGGAGGTCGCCGAGGGAGCATGTGACCGTTCCGCCCGCTGTCGTGCAGGTTCCCTGCGGGGTGGTGGCAGTGACCCCGTTCCAGCCGATGGGAATCGGATCCGTCACGGCCACCGCGGCCGCACTGTTGGGGCCGTTGTTGCGGACGGTCAGCGTCGCCGTCACGGTCGAGCCGGCGAGGGCGGGATCCGGCGACAGCGACTTCGTGATCCCGACGTCGGCCTGCTGGAGCACCGCGATGCTGGCGACGTTGGACGTGTAGGTCGCTGCCGTACCTGTGGTCTCGGTGCGGTAGTCGAGGGTGGCGAGGTTCGTCACCGTCGTGCCTCCCGCCGCGCCGTCTAGGGTGACCTGGAAGGTGTACGACTGGCGCGAGGTGCCGTCGTCGGTGCACCCCGTCCCTGAGCACGCCATCCTCCCGCCCGTGGTCGCGTTCGCACCGGCGCCGAGGCGCACTGTGACCGTGCGGCCGGTTATCTCGCCGCGGTCGTCGCCCGGGGAGTCCGTGAGCGGTGTCGTCGCGCCCGTGACCGGGTTCACCAGGGCGAGCGACCCCGGCACGTAGGTGGTGTTCGCCGGGAGGGTGTCGTGCGAGACCGCTCCGAGCGCGGCATCCTGGCCGGTGTTGGCGTAGTTGACGGTGTACTGGAGCGTGTCGCCCGGGCGCGCCGGATTGTTGCCGTTGACATCCACGACGGATTTGGCCGACGCGGTGAAGTCGGGCGCGTACAGGTTGATGGCGAGCCCGACGACGCCCGGATAGTAGACGTCGCCGTTGGACGAGAAGGTGAAGGTCGCACTCGTGGCGCTGTTCGGGATCGCGCCGGACGCCCCGAGGTTCTTGATGTCGTACCCGAGCATGTTCCGATTCGCGGGAGTCCGGGTCGTGACCGACGTTCCGTTGAGGTCGTTGGTGGAGTTGAAGAAGTTGGAGCCGGGCGAGAGCGGCGTCGCGAGCTGTGTGCTGTTGAGCAGCGTGTAGTCGCCGGTCAGCGACAGGTCGCCCTCGTACGCCACCATCGTGAGCTGGGCGTCCACGGTGCCCGACTTCGGCGCGAGGAATCCGGACACCGTCACCGACTGCGGAGTGCCCTGCCCGACCACGTTGAACCCGTCGAACACCGTCAGATTCCGCAAGGGCAGGCCCGGCGCGGAGTAGACGACCGTCAACGCCCACCCGGCGTACCGGTCCACACCCGTCGCGGCTGTGACGTTCGCTCCCCAGTACACGCCGTTGCCCGTCGACTGCACGATCGACGTCACGTCCGCGAAGCGTTGGTACGCGTTGTAACTCGAGCTGTTCGGGCCGAACTGGTCACGCGCCGCAGTGGAGGCCGTGACTGTCCGGTACGCCGCGTCGCCGGGAGCGCGGAACGACATCGTGCCGATGTTCGCCGCATTTCCCGCGCTCCCGTTCGTACCGGCGTCGAGTCGCGCACCCCAGTAGAGCCCCGCCCACAGCACGCTCGCGCCTGCCGGCAGGGCGAGCTGCGAGGACGACGAGTTGAACGTGCCGGCGACGTTGTCCGCGTCGAGGTTGACCATGTTGAAGTTGTTGTTGTCCTGCGCGGCCCCGTTCTGCGCGCTGGTGCACGCACTCGACGCCGGACAGGTCAGCAGGCCGTTGCCGATCGAGATCATGGCCCCGTTGGCGTTGACCGAGAACTTCGACGTGAACGGAACGGTGGCGGCGGCCTGCGCCGGCCCGTCGGGCAGCACTGCGATCACAGCGAGGGCGGAGGTGGCGAGCACGACGGCGCACAGCGAAGCGAGCCACCGCCGTCGGGATTCGTGTGCCATGACGCCCCCTCGTCGGGGGCATGCTAAGCCTGTGGACCTGCCGGTGGGAACCGGGGACGCGATATCGGAGAATCGACCTCTCGTGCCTCGCTGCTCCCCCGAACGGCTCTCACGCTACGCGGGCCATCTCCGCCAGCGGGACGTCGCTGTCCCGCAGCTCATCGACGCGAACCTGCACACGCGACGCGACGAGCGCCTTGATCTCATCGTTGACATCCCACACGTTCACATTCATCCCCGCGACGACGCGCGCCTCTCGGATCCAGAAGGCGATGAACTCCCCCGTGGACGGATCTCCTCGATAGACGAGTTCAGCGTCGCGGGTGAGCGGTGCGAAACCGGCGTACTCCATGCCGAGGTCGAACTGGTCGGTGTAGAAGTAGGGGATGGCGTCGTGGACGGCGCGTCTCCCGAGCATCGCCTTCGCCGCGGCCGTGCCACCGTCGATGGCGTTGGCCCAGTGCTCGCTGCGCAGCCGGCGGTCGATGAGGGGATGCATGGCGTTTGCGATATCGCCGGCGGCGAAGACCGCGGGAGCGCTGCTGCGGAGGTCGGCGTCGACGAGCACTCCGTTCTCGACGGCCAGGCCGGCAGCCTGCGCCAACTCCACCGCCGGGACGGCTCCGACGCCGACCAGGACCAGATCGGCAGGGAAGCTCGTGCCGTCTTTCAACCGGACACCCGTGGCGCGTCCGGCCTCGCCGACGATGGCCTCGACGTCCACGGACGTGCGGATGTCGACCCCGTGCTGTGCGTGCAGGCCGGCGAAGAACCGCCCGAGTTCGTCGCCGAGTGCGACCGCCAGCGGGATGGGGTCACGTTCGAGGATCGTCACATCGTTCCCGAGGGTGCGGGCGGTCGCCGCGACCTCCATCCCTATCCACCCCGAGCCGATGAGCACCAACCGCTTGCCACCATCGCGGAGGGTCTCGCGCAGACGGTCGCTGTCGTCCACCGTTCGAAGCGACAGCACGCCCTCCAGGTCGATCCCGGGGATCGGAAGACGGCGCGGGACGGAGCCGGTTGCGAGCAACGCGCGATCGAAACTGTACCGCTGGCCTGCGACGGTGGTGACCGCTCCCGCGGGGTCGATCTCTCCGATGCGCGTTCCGAGGTTCAGCTCCACGTCATGGTCGCGGTACCACTCCGGTTCGATCACGTCGATGCTCGTGCGCTCGTCTGCGCCCGCCAGGTATCCCTTGGAGAGCGGCGGGCGGATGTACGGGAGATGCCGTTCGGCGCCGAACAGCCGGAGGCGACCGTCGTAACCCTCCTCGCGCAAGGTCTTGGCCGCGGTCGCACCGGCCAGCGCAGCTCCGACGATCACGATGTCCTCGATAGCGCTCATCGTTCTGCCGCCCTTTCCGCGAACAGCGCCCGAGTTAAGGCGCCCGACCACCGATATACGTCGAGCGTATGAATGCTCACCTTCTTTTGTCAAGAAATACTTTTTTAGAGCGAAGTAGGGTCAGCTTCCCAACCGACGCGCCCCCCGACGATTCGGCTGCTCGATCGGGGCCGCGTCGACGAAGGTCCGCGCCAGCGTCCGCCCGTCGACGGTCAGCCACAGGTGCAGCCTGGCCGGGCCGTCAGGCGCCGGCACGGTCAGCTCGGCGGCGTCGCTGAGGCGGTACGGTGCCGCGACGACGGGAGCGGACACGGCAGCTCCCGCCGCGCCCGACAGCGCCGACCCCGCGGCGCCCCAGCCCGCGTGCACCACGCCCTCGACGCCGGCCGCACCGAGGTGCGAGACGTGCACGGACACCGCCAGCGGCTCCACGGGCACCGGGATGTCGGCGCCCGCGTGGGCCGGCACGATATCGACGACCAGCACCGTCGGGCCGAAGGAGTCCGCCGGGTTCAGCCCGCCGAGGTCTTTGCGGCGGCGGTCGGCGTCGAGCAGGCCGGCCATCTCGTGCTCGACATCGGTGAGCTCGGTGTAGACGTAACCGGCGAAGCGGTCGTGGCGGCGGATCTCCTGGGTCTGCCAGCGGACGTGCCAGGCGCGCTCCAGGCTCGTGAAGCCCGCGCCGAACTCGCTGTTGAGGATGGGGACCCCGGTGCGGGGGAACTCCGGCGAGCCGTAGAAGGACTTGTCGACGATGAAGTCGGGGCCGAGCTTGACCTCGAATGTCTCGCGCTCCCCCGCCGCCAGCTCGGCCAGGTTGCGCGCCCAGTTCGCGGGGTTCTCGTCGTAGTAGTGCCAGTCCACCAGGTCGGTGCGGACGTGCGCCCAGCCGGAGTTCTCCACGATCGGGCGCGTGTCGTCCAGCGCTCTCATGGTTTCGTAGGCGTGCGCGGCCGCGGCCGCGCGCTCGGGGCTGCCGGGGATGTCCCAATCCAGCCCCCACTCCTCGTTGTAGAGACCCCAGACGACGATCGACGGGTGGTTGCCGTCGCGGGAGACCAGCTCGGGGAGTTGCGCCTCGAAGGCTTCGGCGGCCTCCGTGCTGAACCGGCTGGGGCACGGCGGCTCGGCCCACACCAGCATGCCGGTGCGGTCGGCGTAGTCGAGCCAGAGGGGCTCCTCGAACTTGAGGTGCTTGCGCACGAGATTGAAGCCCAGTTCGCGGGCGAGTTCGATGTCGCGGACGAGCGCGTCGGCGTCCGGCGCGGTGAAGCCGGTGCGCGGCCAGTAGCCCTGGTCGAGGACCCCGCGCAGGTAGAAGCGCTCGCCGTTGAGGTACAGCTCCTCGCCGCGGGTCTCCATGCGGCGCAGACCGCCGGTGACGGTCAGCCGGTCGGCGGCCTCGCCCTCCCCCAGGGTGAGCTCGATCGCGTACAGGTGCGGGTCGTCCGGGCTCCAGAGTCGCGGCGACGTGAGCTCGATGCGGCCACCGAAGCGGCCGCCGGTGATGGGGAGCTCGATACGGCTCCCCGCGACCTCGGCCACCAGAAAGAGGCCGTCCGCCGGGTCGCCGGCGATGACCCCCTCCAGGTCGAAGCCGGTGAGCGAGTCGCCGCGCACCGAGATGTCCGCGACGTAGCTGCCGCCACGCGCCTCCAGCCAGACGCTCTGCCAGATGCCGGAGGTGGGCGTGAAGGCGACGCCGTCGTAGTCGTCGCGCGGGATGGAGCGCTGCTTGCCGTGCGGGAGGGCGCGCTTGTCGGCGGGGGCGTCGACCTCCACTCGCAGTTCGGCGGAACCGCCCGCCGCCAGCAACCCGGTGACGTCGAACTCGAACGAGCTGTGCCCGCCGGAATGCCGGCCGACCTCCACGCCATCGATCGACACCACCGCGTGGTGGTGCACCGCGCCGAAGCACAGCACGATCCGGCGTCCCGCCCATTCGGCCGGGGCGACGATCGTTCGCCGGTACACGGCGTGCTCGAGCCAGGTGCGCTGCACTCCGGAGGCCTCGGTCTCCCAGGCGAACGGCACCACGATCTCGTCGGGTGTGCGCTCGTCGCCCTCGAAGCCCCAGCGCCCGTTCAGGCTCAGCCAGGCGGCCGACCGGTCCCGGTCGGGACGCGGGTACTCGGGCCTCGGAACGTCGAGGCCGGCGGCGGTGAGGTCGACAGCGGGTTCTGCGATGGTCATGGAGTCAGCCCTTTACGCTTCCGGCGAGGATGCCGTTGATGAAGTGCTTCTGCAGCACGATGAACAGGATGAGGAGGGGGATGAGGGCGACGGTCGCCGCGGCGAGCAGCTCGCCGGTGACAGTCGCGTAGTCGGCGCCAATCTTGTTGCCCGAGATGTTCTGGGCCAGCGTCGACAGGACCACCTGGAGGGTGGCCATCCGGCTCGAGCTCGCAATGACGACCGGCCAGACGAAGTCGTTGTAGATGTTCATGATCGTCAGCACCGCGAGGCCGGCCAAGCCCGGGCGGATCACGGGCACGATCACGCGCCAGAAGATCCCGAACTCGCTGCAGCCGTCGACCCTGGCGGCGTCGAGCAGCTCGTCGGGCACGGCGGCGATGACCTGCCGCATCCAGAAGATCGCGAACGCGTCGACGGAGCCGGGGAGGATGAGCGCCTGGTAGGTGTTCACCCAGCCGAGCTCCTTCATCTCCAGCAGCAGCGGGATGATGAGGACGATCGTCGGCAGCATCAGAGTCAGCAGCACCGCGCCGAAGATCAGGTTCTTGCCGCGGAAGTCGTACTTCGCGAACGCGTACGCGGCGAGCGGCGCGAAGAAGAGCGTGATCGCGCCCTTCACGAGCAGCACGATCCCGGTGTTGAGGAAGCCGGACCCGATCGGGACGTCCTGGAACATGCCGCGGAAGTTGTCGAGGGTGAAACCGGAGAAGCCGAGCGGATCGCGGATGATCTCCGCCGCCGGCTTGAACGAGGACAGGATCGCCCACGCGACCGGCGCGAGGAACGCCACCGTCAGCACGAGCAGGAAGACGTGCGAGCCGAGGTGGAGGCGGCGCGCGCTACGGGTGTCGAGGTCGGCCATCGGTCAGTCCTTGGCTCGGAGGAGGCGGACGAACACGAGCGAGAGCGCCATGACGACGATCACGAGGAGGAACGAGTTGGCCGCTCCCGTGCCCAGGTCCGCCCGGGTGATGTGGTTGTAGAGGTAGAGCCCTGCCGTGGTGGTCGACCCGTAGGGGCCTCCCTGGGTCACCACGTACGGCTCGGCGAACATCTGGAACACCGCGAGGGTCTGCAGCACCACGCAGAACATCAGCGAGCGGCGCAGCAGCGGCACCGTGATGCTCCAGAGCTGCCGGATCCTGCCGGCGCCGTCGAGGGATCCGGCCTCGTAGAGGCTGCCGTCGATCGACTGGAGGCCGGACAACAGGATGATGACGACGAACCCGGTGGTCTTCCAGAGGAAGAGGAGGGCGAGGGTCGGCTTCGCCCAGGCGCTCGTCACCAGCCAGCCGATGTGCGGCAACCCGACTGCGCCGAGCACGGCGTTCACCGCACCGTAGTTCTGGTCGAACAGCACGATCCAGATCTGCGCCACGGCGACGAGCGGCGTCACGAACGGGACGATGAACGCCACCCGGTAGAACCCGCGCAGCCGCAGCTTCGAGGTGTTCAGCAGCACGGCGATGACCACGGAGACGACGAGCTGGACCGGGACGATCAGCAGCCAGAGGATCCCGGAGTTCGCCAGCGACGACCAGAAGTCGGGGCTGCCGAGGAGGTAGGCGTAGTTGCCGAGACCGACCCACTCCGCCGCGCCCGCTCCGTGCCAGTCCGTGAAGCTCAGGCGCAGGGTGAAGACGAGCGGGTAGATGCTGAACGCGAGGAAGATCGCGACGAACGGGAGCACGAACAGGTAGGGGGCGAGCCGGCGCCGCCAGGGCAGCCCGCGCCCACGGCGCGTTCTGCCCAGGCCGGTCGCCTGCGGTGCTGTCAGTGTTGTCGTCACGTCATGTCCTCGTGGTGCGCGTTCGGCGGAGGGGTCGGTCCGGCCGCTACTTGCGGTCGATCAGGTTGGTCTGGATGTCCGTCGACGACTGGTCGAGCACCTGCTTGGGCGTCATCGTCCCGTCGAGCATCTTCTGGAGGTCGTTTCCGAGATAGTCCACGGCCCCGGTCCACCAGGACGGGATGGGCGCGCCGCCCGGGATCTGCTTGCCCGCCGTGATCGCCGTGCTCCACAGGTCCTGATCACCCATCGCCGAGATCGGCTGGAACAGCGGCTTCGCCGGGTTCGCGGCGGGCTGGTAGGCGGGGACGGAGGTGTTGAGGCCGCCCGGGTAGACGCTGTTCGAACCGTAGACGGCGGTGTAGCCGGCCTTGTCGAACATCAGGAACTTGTAGAACAGCCAGGCGAGCTGCGAGTTCTTGCCGTCCTTGGGCAGCACGAACGACGAGCCGCCCATCGCACCGCTGCGGGCGCCGCCGCTCGACCAGGCGGGCAGCGACATGGCGCGCCAGTCGCCGACCGTGGTCTTCAGCTGCTGCTGCGGCGCGAAGTCGAACCACTGCGCCCACGGGTAGAAGACCTCGCTGCTGGAGTCGAGGGCTCCGATGTCGCTGGGGCTGAGGTACTCGGCGCGTGTGCCGAGGCCCTGCTTCTGCACCGAGTCGAGCCAGGTCAGGATCTTCGTGTACTGCGGGGAGTCCAGGCGGAGCTTGCCGTCGGCGCCGGCGAGGCTGGTGCCGAGCTGGCTCGCGTACATCTCCAACTGGAGCTGGCCGAGGAAGGTGGTCTGCTCCAGGTGGATCGGCTTGGCCCCCGGCTTGTAGGCCTGGTACTTCTTGGCGGCGGCGATCAGGTCGTCGTAGGTGCGGATGCCGCTCGGATCGATGCCGGCCGCGCTCAGGGCCTTGGCGTTGTAGAACAGGAGGCCGGGGTCGAGGTCGAACGGGACGCCGTAGATGCCGCCCTTGACCGTGTTGACGTCGACCTTCTGCTTGGCGATGTCCTTCGTGTAGGGCGCGAGCACATCCTTCAGGTTCCAGAGGTAGTCGACGTAGCCGCCGACCTTGGCGTCGTCGAGGAACACCCCGTCCGGCACGTCGGTGCCGGTGATGAGCGTGTTCTGGAGCTTGCTGTCGATGTCGACGGCCTCATGCTTGACGGTGATGCCCGGGTAGACCTTGTTGAAGTCCTTGATCGCGGCGTCGAACACCTTGAACAGGTCGCCGGAGCGGTCCCAGATGGTGATGGTGCCCTTCGGCGAGCTCGCGGTGGGGGCCTTCAGGACCGAGGTGTCGGACGTGGAGGTGGAGGCGCTGCCGGAGCCGATCTCCGGGCCGCAGCCGCTCAGGCCGACGGCGACGAGCGCCGCGGTGGCCACGGCCGCGACGCGGACTGCAGCGCCGCGGGCGTTGCGGGGGGTGAGCTTCATGACACTCCTTTGTGCAGGATCGACGATACGTCGGCCGGGGGGTCCGCTCGGCGCGGTGGGTTTGCCAACGTATGCAAACCATAACCCACATTTGCAATCGTTGCAAACGATAGGATGTGGAAACTGCGAGAGGAGAGCCATGCCCGCGACGTTGCGCGATGTCGCCGATCGAGCGCAGGTGTCCGTGCGGACCGTGTCCAACGTGGTCAGCGGCTACGAGCATGTGAGCGAGAAGATGCGCACCCGGGTGATGCGCGCCATCGACGAGCTCGGCTACGTCCCGAACCCCGTCGCCCGCACCCTGCGCACGGGGAAGACCGGCCTGCTCTCCCTGGTCGTGCCGGAGATCGACGTCCCGTTCTTCAGCGAGCTGGCGCGCGCGGTGATCGACGAGGCCGACGCGCTCGGATTCCAGGTGATGATCGATCAGACCGGGCACGACCACGAGCGCGAGCGCCAGCTGCTGCGCGGCGGGGGCCGGCGCAACCTGTTCGACGGGATGCTGTTCGCGCCTCTTGCGACACGGGAGGAGCTCGACGACGTCGAGGCCTCGGAGGAGCTGCCCATCATCCTGCTCGGCGAGCACGTCTTCGACGGACGGTTCGATCATGTGGCGATCGACAATGTCCAGGCCGCCCACGACGCCACGACGCACCTCCTGGAGAGCGGGCGCACCCGCATCGCCGCGATCGGCGCCCAGCCCAAAGAGGAGTACGCCACCCCACTCCAGCGCACCAAGGGGTTCCAGCTCGCACTCGAAGAGCACGGACGCCAGCCGGTCGAGGCCCTCCAGATGACGGCGCCGCACTACGGCCGCGCCGACGGCTATGCCGCCGCGGCCGCGCTCATCGCGCAGGGCCGTCGCCCCGACGCGATCTTCTGCTACTCCGACCTCCTCGCGATGGGCGCCGTCCGTGCCGTGTTCGACGCCGGACTACGCGTGCCGGAGGACATCGCAGTGATCGGAATCGATGACATCGAGGAGGGCCGGTACTCGCGCCCCTCCCTCAGCACCGTCTCTCTCGACATCCCCTTCATCGCCCGCACTGCGGTCAAACGGCTCGCCGGCCGGATCGACGATCCGACACTGGACGCGCAGGAGTTCATCGCCCCCCATCAGCTGATCCCGCGCGAGAGCACTGCGGGAGAAGAGGCGGTCAGCCGGTGAGGTCGCGCAGAAAGGCCGCGTAGCCGCCGGGTGCGCGGCCGGTGAGACGAGTGTCGCGCCGTTCCCCTCACTTGACGGCGGGGCGCCGGTTCTCCGCGCTGACCATCCAGGCCAGCTGCTCCAGGCGGTCGATGATCTGATGCAGCAGGTCTGCGGAGGTCGGGTCCTCCGCGTCGACCTCGTCGTGCACGGAGCGCATCGTGCGCACGACGGTCTCGAGCCGGTCCGTGATCAGATCCACTGCGTCGGAGGTGTCGATCTCGCCGTTCGGGAACTGCGCCAGCGCTGTCGTCTCCGACACCGTCCGCGACCGGCCGTCCGTGGTCGCGTGAAATGCGCGCAGCCGCTCGCCCACCGCGTCGCTGAACTCGCGCGCGGCGTCCACGATCTCGTCCAGCTGCAGGTGCAGGTCGCGGAAGTTGCGGCCGACGATGTTCCAGTGCGCCTGTTTGCCCTGCAGGGACAGCTCGATCAGGTCGACCTGGACCCGCTGGAGGTCACCTGCCAGCGCTGCCGAGGCGACGAAGCCGTTCTCGGCGTTCTCGCGCCGGGTCTCGTGCTCGCCGGGGGCCGCACCTTTCGCGCGCGTCGTTCGGGGCGCGGCCGCCGCCGTGGTCGGGTTCTTGGATGTCGTAGCCACAGTGGGCCCTCCTTCGGTCCGTGTTCAGCGCGAACCTAGGCTCGGCTCCCCCTCCCGACCAGCGGGTTGACCTGCCGACGAATCGTGATGCCGAGGAACGATGAAGACATGCTCAGGTACCTGGGAAGCACGCCGTCGCGGTGGGAGCGTCTGTGGCATGAACGCAGAGAAGCAGGCGTCGCGGCACACCTCCGGGATCCGCACCGCCATCATGATCGTCGCCGGCGTCGTCGCAGCGGCTGTGATGGGGCTGTTCGGCCAATGGGCGTACGCCGCAGCGGTGGGCTGGGCGGTCGCGTGCGCCGTATATCTCGTCTGGGTCTGGATCACCATCTCCCGCATGGGCGGTTCCGAGACCGGGCGGCATGCAGCGGCGGAGGACCCGGCCCGAACCACCAGCGACACCCTTTTGCTCATCGCCTCGATCGCCAGCCTCGCGGCCCTGGTGCTGCTGCTGGGCCAGACTAAGAACGCCTCGCCGCCGGGGAAGGATCTGATCGCCGCGCTCGGCGTGGCCTCCGTGGGGCTGTCGTGGTTCTTCGTCCACACCCTGTACACGCTGAGGTACGCGGTCCTCTACTACAACGAGCCTGCCGGAAGCCGGAAGCGCGGGATCGACTTCAACGAGGACACCCCGCCTCGCTACCTCGACTTCGCCTACCTGTCGTTCACCGTCGGGATGACCTTCCAGGTCTCCGACACCGACATCTCCAGCCAGCGGATCCGCGCCGCCATCCTGCGGCACATGCTGCTGTCGTACCTGTTCGGCGCCGTCATCATCGCGGCGACGGTCAACCTCGTCGCCAGCCTCGCCTCCTGAGTCGGGCACAGAGGTGTTCGTGACTCGCGCTCAGCGGTGACGGAGCTCCCGTCGGATGTGCAGGTGCGCTCCAGGCGCGGAGGCCAGGTCTTCAAGCCCCAACTCGATCAGGGCGAGGCGCGCACGGAGAACGACCGAGCGTGGGAGCCCCGCGAGCTGCGCAAGCCGCGTGTGACTCAGCGTCGAGACTCCAGTGCCCGAAGCGTGCGACGCCTCGAACTGGGCGACCGTGAGCACGACCCCACGGTCGAGGGCCTTCGCGGCCAGGAGCGGGCTCGCGTCAGGGTGGGAGAGCGCACGATCGACCGCGGCGATCCACTCGTCACGCCCCTCGAATCGGATGTCCTCCATCGCCTACCGCTTGACGAAGCCGACCACACGAGCGAATCCGCGACGCGGGCGCTGCTCGGGGGTCAGCCGCTCCGAGTCACCCGCGTCGCTCTCGGCCGGCGCTTTCGGCATACCCACGAACCCGACGGACTGGCACCGCGTGCAACTCCACAGGTGGCTGTGGACCGCGAGGCCGACGCCGTAGTACGGATTGCCGGCCACACGCGCGCGCGAGCCGCAGTTCGGACAGGTGCGCCTCCGCGACGGGGATATCGCGTCGGTCATCGAACGCCGGCCGCGTGGATCGTGGATGGGTGCATACGTTTCCGCCTCGGGAGGTCGTTCAGCAGGATGCGGCGGCCCTCCCCACCCGAAGGGGAGGGCCACCGTTCGCCGCCGACGGGGGCGCGGCTCGGCGACCCATCCACGCTATGCACGTCGGCAGGCCGCGGCTATCCGTCGAGCGCGGCGCCCTGTCCGAAGTGCGCGACCCCCGCGCGTTTCGTTAGTGCACATACAATCTCCGCATGCGCCCCCAACACGACGAGATGTTCAGGAGCCGCCGCATCGCTTCGGGACGCGACGTCGAGCTGGCCCGTCGCGCGCTCTCCGACGTCTTCCTGCCGGTGGACTTCCCCCATGCGCGATCGACGACCGCCGTCGACCTGACCCTCAACGCCCTGAGCGTCGGTCGGATCGTGTGCGGCTTCCTTCGGTTCGGGGACGCTGTGCGCCTCGACACCGCCGAGGCGGAGAACTACCACCTGAACATCCCGACCAGCGGCGCCGCGACGATGCGCGCGGCGCTCGGCGCGCCCGTGTACGGGACCCCCCGGACGGCCGGGGTCTTCATGCCGGGGAGACCGGTCGGGTTCGACTTCAGCGAGCGCTACTCCCAAATCGCGCTGATGATCCCCTGCGACGGGCTGCAGCTCGAACTGGAGGACCTGCTCGGCGAACGCCTCGCTCGCCCGCTCGAGTTCGACGCCGAGCTGAGCCTGACCGGAGCGGGCGGACAGTCGATCCTGCACGCGCTGCGGATGATCGACGCTGCCTCGACGCATCCGGACGGTCCACTCGGTCACCCGCTGGCCGCGCAGCGACTGGAGCAGATGCTGATCCAGGGCCTGCTGTTCGCGCAGCCGCACAACCACTCGGCACGGCTCTCCGAGCCTGCACCCGCGGCGGGGAAGCGTCCGGTGTCGAACGCGGCGGAACTCTTGCGCAGCGACCCCGCACACCTGTGGACGGTCGCCGAGCTGGCCGCGGCCGTCTCGATGAGCGTCCGCAGCCTCCAGGAAGGCTTCCGCCGGTCGCTGGATACGACACCGATGGCGTATCTGCGCAGGCTCAGGCTGGAGAGAGCGCATCGCGAACTGTCCGCCGCGGAGCCCGGCACGGTCAGCGTGACCGAGGTCGCCACCCGTTGGGGATTCGTCCATCTCGGCCGCTTCGCGGCGGCGTACACCAGCGCGTACGGCGAGCGGCCGTCGGCGACGCTCCGGCGGTAACCGCCAAGGAGAACCCACGCCGCGTCCGCCCGAAAGGTGCGGCGTGGGCCCCGCCGATCGCGATCGCCGCCCCGCCTCAGTCGCGGGTCCGTGTCGCGCCGGCTCCCTCGAACCCTGTCAGGAGGGACCGAGGAGCCTCCTCGTCGTCTTCGTCGGCCACGATGGGCGGTGCAGATCACCTTCGTAGGGGCCGTACGGTCTGCCGTCCACAGAGAACCGCTCGGCTGAAGCAAGCACCATGTCGATCACCCCGTACCCGCGCGCGCCTGAAGGCGATGCGAGCAGACGCAGGGTCGGGTCCCAACGCTCTTCGGTCGTGTCTACGACAGCCACATGGTAATCCGGCCGCGCCCGCAGCGGACACGGTTGGACGCGAAATCCGCGCGGACGGGATCACCGTCGCGTGGTCCGGCTCTCGTGATCCAGGTGGACAACTGCGTCTACTTGCGACTCCGCAACTGTAGAGAGAAGCTGTCCGAGTACTGGCCCCGCGTCGTAACCCGAGACGATGACGGGGCCAGATTCAGGTCTGCGCACGGCCCTCTTCCCGCAGCCGGCGCAGGTTCGCGATCGCCGGCTCGAGGCCGGCGCGATAGCGTGCCAGGTTGGCGGCGAGGTCAGGGTGGGACAGCTGCTCCCTGAGTCCGCGCGAGATGTTGGTCCGTGCCGCGTCCATCCACTGCGCGATGTCGCGTTCTCGGGCCCAGAGGGCGTCGGCCTGCCACGCGATGAGGGTGCCGCGGATCCAGTCGGCTGGGGTGTTCGGTTGACGGTTGGGCGGACACAGACGGTTCTTGATCGCGGGGTCGGAACGCGTCGCCTCGACGTAGCCGATCAGAGACGAGTTGAACGGCGTGAGGCCGATCCGCATCGACTGCAGCCGGATCCGGTTCGGGCTGAAGATCGGGACCTCGGGCGCCGCATCGCACTCCGTCGTCCACCTCGAAAGCGGGAGGGCTCGTTGCGGGAACACGCGGCTCGAGGTAGGCCGCGTCGACGACTGCTCGGCGGGCAGTGACCTCGCAGCGATCGCCGGTCAGGCGGCTGACGAACTCCCCCTGCCCGACGTAGTCGCACTGCGGGAAGAAGCGGACCCGACCGGAGGCGAGGAGCCGCTCGTCCATCACCCGCTCGTAGTACGCGCAGATCTCCCGCCCCGACGCGCGCTCGTACATCCCGGCGTTGAGGCCGGTCGTGTCGATCGCGTCGGTGCCGAGCGGCAGCGAGTCGACGCCGTAGTACGCGGAGGGCTGGTGCAGACGGATGAACGGGTAGCTGTCGTTCCAGTGGCCGCCGGGGGCGAAGCGCCGATCGACCATGATCACGTCGGCGTCGGACGCCGTGATCAGCGAGTCGACGAACGCCATCCCCGACGCACCGGCGCCGACGACCAGATAGTCGGTCTCCAGAATCCTGCTCGCCATCGCTGCCGTCCTCTGCCCGATCCGGGAGCCGACAGCCGATCGAACGCCTGCTCGGTTACGTCAAGAATGCGCCGTGCGAGGAGGGGACCACCAGCCCGCCGTCGAACACGAATTCCACGCGCTCAGCGCGCCGGCGGGGCGCGGCCGCCTCCTCTCTCGGTCATTCAGGTGTTGCACAGCAGAAATCCAGGCGTTTTGCAAGGGGTCTTCATGCCACTCCGAATCAGACGATGCTTCGAGTCAGGAAGAGGCGCGCGACCGTGCGCCGCCAGGGAGGGAACCACAATGCGCACATCACCGAACCGCCTCGTCGCCACCATTTTCGGCGCCGTCTACCTGCTCGTCGGCCTGCTCGGCTTCGCCTTCACCGGCGGCGTCGGCTTCGTAGCCACCAAGGGTGGCCTGATCCTCGGCATCTTCGAGGTCAACCCGCTGCACAACATCGCCCACCTGCTCATCGGCGCGGCGTTGCTCATCGCCGGCCTCACCCGGGCAGCTGCGGCGAAGGCCGTCAACACCACCGTGGGAGCCGTCTACCTGCTCCTGGGCATCGTCGGCTTCTTCCTGGTCGGAACCGGGGCGAACATCCTCGCCCTGAACACCCCCGACCACTTCCTCCACTTGGTGAGCGCCATCGTGCTCCTCGGTGTCGGTCTCGGCGCCGAGCGGACTGTGCGCTCCCGTTCGGTCGTCGCCTGACCGACCAGGCCACGGCGCTTCCCATGAGCAGGATGTCAGGGACCGCCAGCATCGCGGAGGTCCGGAGCACGCAAAGGTCAGCCGGGCGCGCCTCCGCGGTTGCCCCCGGGGTGCGGGCGTTCCTCGCCGTGGCCGCGCTGGGGGCCGGGCTGCTTCATGCAGCACTGGCCCCCGGCGCTCCTCCGGTTCTGCTGGGGCTCCTGATCGCGATCGCGGCCGCTGAACTCGGCTGGGCTGCCGTGGCACTAGCCAGCGACCGGCCACCGCTGTTTGCGGTCGTACCCGTGCTGGCCCTGCTTCCTGTCGCCGTCTGGGCGGCCTTGGCCGTCGTGGGCGCGACCGCGTCGTCGGGTTCTGTTCTCGTGCTCCCGCTCGCGCCCATGGCGGTCGCGTCGTTGCTCGATCTCGCCGTCGCCGGCACATCGGCGGTCGTGATCCGCCGCGATCGGCCGGCTCCGCAGGACACCGGGGCGCTGCGGTTCGTGATCGCTCTCGCGCTCAGCGCGGCGGCCGTCTGCGCGATCACGATCCCCGCTCTCGGGCTCACCGAATCCGGGGTGGCGGCTGTCACGGTTCATCACCACCACTGAGGCCATCGGTGAGTTGCAGACCGAAATTCGCGATCGGCTGACGCTCACCTGCCGATCGTGGTGACCAGCACGCCGCCCTCGGCCGGGAGCACCCGCCAGACGGTGCCCGCGCCCTCGACCCGGAATGCGCCGTCGTCCACGATCAAGGCCGTGCGCTCGTCGATCCCGAGGGCGCCGGGGATCAGTCCCGCTTCGATCGCTGCGACCAGCCGGGAGAGCATCCCGCGCTGGGCGACGTGGACCTCGACGGCCACGTCAACGAGGCCGATACCCGCCTCGATCTCCAGCTCTTCGCCCGTCTCGCCGGGTTCCTCCGGTGAGACGGCCACCCCGCCGATGCGCGCGCCGCCTCCGAGCGAGCCCTCCGCCGCGATCATCGCGCCGGCCGAGACCCCGAGGTAGGGGACGCCGGCGGCGACCAGCCGGCGCAACTCGCCGAACACGGGCTCGAGTCCGGCGCGCACCTGCTCGACGTAGCCGCCGCCGACCGCGATGCCGTCGACGTCGGCGATCGACTCGACTCCGATCGGCTCATCACGGCGCCCCGCGATCAGGCGCAGCTCGATCGCGGCTCCCCCTCCCGCGGCGGCCAGGAGTTCGCCGAGCGCCGCCGCCTTCTCCTCGGCCTCCGGGTGCAGCGAGATCACGGCGATGCGCGGCTGCGCGCGTCCCGCGCGGCCCGCTCGCTGCGCTGCTTCGTCGACGAACGGTGCGTAGAGCGGGGCATCCGCGACGGTGGTGGCGCCGCCGCCGATGAGGTGCACGCTCACGCGTCACACCCGGTCGAGTCTG
Organism: Leifsonia sp. NPDC056824; assembly: GCF_042789575.1. Taxonomy (NCBI): domain Bacteria; kingdom Bacillati; phylum Actinomycetota; class Actinomycetes; order Micrococcales; family Microbacteriaceae; genus Leifsonia; species Leifsonia sp. NPDC056824. The sequence goes on from NZ_JBHUAV010000001.1 coordinate 579,480, forward strand.
AGGTCATCCCACGAGGCTACAGGGGCAGAAGCGGAGGCCGACGCTCCGTGCGAAGTGTCATCATGCGGTTAGACTCCGACGTCGCCACTTAGCGAGAAGGCCGAACAGGAGGACACCGGTTTGCAGATCAGCGAGTCCGCAGAGCAGGCGGGAACGGCCGCGCGCACGCTGCGCCCTGAACCGATCCCCTTCTCGCAGGCCCTCCGCGAGCGCACGCGCGCGGTCCACGAACGGAGCGAGGGCGCGCTCTTCATGCAAGACCTCATGGCGGGGCGCGGCAGCCGCGACGACTACATCCGCCTCCTGGCTCAGTACTGGTTCATCTACGGCGCGCTCGAAGAAGCCGGATCGGCGCTCTCGGACGACCCCGTGGTCGCCCCGTTCGTCGCGGACGAGCTGACCCGGCTGCCGGCGATCGAGGCCGACCTGGCGTTCCTCATCGGAGCCGACTGGCGCGACCGGATCGAGGCGCTGCCGAGCACCTCCCGCTACGCGGCGCGCATTCGCGAGGTCGGCGCCACCTGGCCGGAGGGGTTCGTCGCCCACCACTACACGCGCTACCTGGGCGACCTCTCGGGTGGCCAGATCGTGCGCACCCTGCTTCACCGTCATTACGACCTGGAGGCCGAGGCCCTCGCGTTCTACCGGTTCGACCGGATCGACAAGCCCAAGGTCTTCAAGGACCACTATCGGGAGGCGCTCGATGCCATCGACTGGACCGAAGAACAGCGCGACCGTGTGATCGCAGAAGCGGCGGTGGCCTTCGAGTTCAACGCCGGGCTCTTCGACGACGCGGCCGCGTGACTGTTCCCGGGACGAACCCGGGTTAGTGTTGGCGCTGATGACTGAAAGCCTGATCCTGTCCGATCCCTCTGAACGCCGGCGTTTGGAAGAGTGTGTCAAGGAACCGATCCGGACGCCGGGCCGTATCCAATCGCACGGGATACTCTTCGTCGTCGACACGGCGACATTCGAGATCGTCGTTGCGAGCGAGAACGCGTCGGAGTGGCTCGGTCGCTCGGTCACCGCGCTCGGAAGCCCCTCGCTCGAGTGGAGCGTCGCCTCTGAACCGCACGGCGATCCCGTGCGGGTCGAACTGGACGGGCGCCGTTTCGATGCCGTGACCCACTCGCTCGACGGACGGGTGGTCGTCGAGCTCGAACCGATCGACGACGGCCCCGGGCTCCCGACGCCCTCCGTCGTCGGCGCCATCCGCCTGCTCGGCGCGATCGCGGACCCCGATGCGCTGCGACAGGCCGCGGCCGAGGAGATCAAGCGCATCACCGGATTCGACCGGGTGATGGTCTACCGGTTCTTCCCGGACGGGCACGGCGAGGTCGCGGGCGAAGCCGCGGAAGACGACATGGAGCCCTACCTCGGGCTGCGGTTCCCCGCCTCCGACATCCCCCAGCAGGCCCGATCGCTGTACATCACCAAGCTGTCGCGCGCCATCGTCAGCACCTCCGACCCCGGGACGGCCCTCCTCTCGAACGACCCGGGTGCTGCGGCTCTGGATCTCAGCCAGGCCGAACTGCGTGCTGTCTCTCCGCACCACCTCCAGTTCATGCGCAACATGGGACAGGCTTCCACCGTCTCGTACTCGCTGATCGCCGATGGGCGTCTGGTCGGGATGATCACCTGCGCGCATCGCACCGAGCGGCGGATGCCCATCCTGCTGCGCCGGGCACTGGAAGTGCTCACCACGCAAGTCACCCTGCAACTGGAGTCGCTCGAGTCGATCGCGCATCTGCGTCGCGACCTGACCATCCGGGAACGTCGCGCGAACCTCCTCTCGGACGTGCTCGCGGCCGAAGACGTTCTGCAGGGGCTGGCCGACAACGGCGACGAGCTTCTGGACCTGGTCGGCGCCGACGGGGCCATCCTGGTCCTGGACGGCATCAGCCGGAGCATCGGCGCTGTGCCCGACGGCGACCGCAGTGAACTGCTCGCGGCGATCGGCACCGAGTACCTCTGCACCGACGAAGTCGAACGAACCCACACCGGGCTCGCCACTCTGATGCCGGGGCTGGCCGGCCTGCTGGTGATCCCGGCCGCCGAAGGGGTGCTCGTCTTCTTCCGCCGTGAGGTGACCCAGGTCATCCGCTGGCTCGGGGACCAGTCGGCCGAGAACCGCGAGACACCGCTCTCCCCGCGACGATCCTTCTCCGAATGGCGGCAGAGCGTGAAAGGAACGTCACTCGCGTGGGGTTCCACTGCGGAGGAAGCGCGCGACCTCGGCCGCGACATCACCCGTGTGATCGTCAGGCGCAACGAGACCCGGTTGGCGCGCCTCGCCCTGGTCGATCATCTGACCGGACTCCACAACCGGAGGGCGTTCGAGCACGAACTCGAGCGGGCGATCGCGGAAGGACAGCCCGGCATCGTGCTGTTCATCGACCTCGACGGGTTCAAGGAGATCAACGACAGATACGGGCACGAGACGGGTGACACGGTCCTGCGCGCGGTCGCCGACCGGCTCACGGGCGCCTCCCGGGACTCCGACCTGATCGCTCGACTGGCCGGCGACGAATTCGTCGCGCTGTCACCCGGCACGTCGCAGGTGGGCGGCGAGAGCTTGGCCACGCGACTGATCGAGGCCATCAAGGCACCGATCGACACCGCAGTAGGCCAGGTCGGCGTCACAGCATCGTGCGGCGTCGTGGGCCTCCTCGCCGGCAACACCTCCAAGCAGCTTCTGGATGCCGCCGACGCCGCCATGTACCGGGCGAAGAAGGCCGGACGCGACCGCGTCTCGGAGTGAGGCCCGCAGTCAGCCTGACTGCCTAGAGTGCTCGATCCGTTCCGCCTCCGAGCGGCACGACCGCGACATGCTCACGGCCGCCGGCGTACCAGACCAGCTCGGCCGTGTCGATCCACTCGGTCGGCCCTGGCGAGACCGGACGCCGTGACCCGTCCAGGACGCCATCCCATTCGGCGTCGGACCCCCCACCTCGATCGACCGGGTGGAGGACGCCCACGCACTCACCGTGTCGAGCAGGGCGTCGACGCGCTCGGGCTCGGGCTCGGCGAAACCTCGCAGTGTCACATGGCCGGTGTTCGGATGCGGCAGCCCGCTCGGCAACCGGTCGAGCGCGTCCCGTTGCTCCTCCTTGTAGAACGCTGCGACGTCGGCCGCGGGTCGGAGGACGAGGTACTGCTGGCCCTCGAGAGAGGCCACGGTCGCCGGGTCGGTCATGAACGGTCGCATCACGCACAGCCTCCGTCGGTCGGGACACTGACACCAGTCTGTCAGGGCTGTCGCGGCGTCGGAGTCACGGCACGAGTGCCGCCTGCCAGAACGCGTTCGCGACCTCGGGATGCACGATGTTGCTGTGGCCGCCGACGAAGAAGTTGTCATTCTTCACGGTGTTCCGGCCCATGACGGAGTCGGACGTGTCGATGACGGCGTCACCGACGAGGTGATAGTTCTGTTTCGCCAGGAATCCGTACTGCTGGGGCACAGCAGGAGCTTTGCGAATCGTGTCTTGACACGAGTTCACTCCCGAAAAGGACCAGAATCCGAGCGCTCCCGCCCGGGGCGCCGACTGCGGCAGCGTGTCCCACCCGCGCCAGGCGGAACCTCGCCAGAAGTGCTTGGCCATGTACTCGAGGCGCTCCGCTCCGGGGAAGACCCTGCCGAGGGCGTAGTCGTACTTCGACGTGACGGCGATGGCGGCCCCATCGACCTTTCTTCGCGGATCGAGGACGGTGGAGAACGGGCCAGCCGGATCTTTGTAGGCGTTCGGCTTGGGGTCGAAGCCCCACGTCGAGAACGCGGCCTCCACGAGGAAGAGCGTGTGGACCGATCGGACGTTCGCCGGGTGACGCGGGCGAGGGTCTCGAAGCGTTTCGGACAGCAGTTTCGCTCCGAAACTGTGGCCCATGAGATGGAATCGCGGTGCCGAGCCGCCCTGTGTCCCGTCCGGGGCCTCGCCTGCCGCGTCTTGGAGCTTGGCGAGGATTTTCGCGGCTCCTTCACGACCGACGACTCCCGCTCGCGCCTCCATCTGGAAGAACGAGAGGATCGGCACGACGCTGTAGGCGACGTTCGTGAAGGTGGGCTTGGTCTCGGTGTCGAGATCCAGCGGTCCTCCCGGAGCGGTCGGCTCCAAGCCGTGCGGGAGCGGGTGATCCTTGCGCTGCGTCCGGACCGGGAGGGGACGGCTGGGCCAATGCACACCGACGACCAGCGGACGGAAGGCGGCCGCGCCTGCCAAGGAGGGCGGTATGGCCTTCTCCATCTGCTCGACCCAAGCGGAGAACGTGTCTATCGCCCCGCCGAGGTCCGCCATCCATCCGTGGGCGATGAAGAAGATGTCGCTATATGGTCGGTTGGCCGTCCGCGCACTGCGAATCTCGCGTGCGATCGCGTCGCTGAGCAGGCAGCGCTCGCGATGGGATTGCTTGACCACGTCTTCGGCGCGTGTGCTGCTGTCGGCGAACGCGGCGTCCGAAGCGCGCCGGAGCGACCGCCGGATGGGACCGACCCGATAGGGTCGGCGCCCCACCTGAGGCTCGCCGTCGTCGTCGTCCAGTTCGACGCCGCGTCGATCCAGACTCACGAGATAGTAGGACGCTCCCTTGCGGGCTCCCTGGGGCTTGATGATCGGCATGAGCGTTACGGGATCGGCGTGGTCGTCGTCTCCGGCTGGGAGACGACCTGCGCGTTCGACGGTGATGTGCCGATCGCGGTGGAGCGACTCTGGACGCTGCCGCGTGAGATGTCGGTCCCGAGGATCGAATAGGTACTCGACGCAGTCGCGTGCTCGCCACTCTTCAGCTGGCCTGCTGGACCGGGCCACTTGTACGTCGCCAGACCGGGCGCCTGCAACGAGTCGGCGATGTGAACATTCGTCAGGGTTTGCGAGCCGGAATTCGAGACCTTGAAGGTGAAGGTGATCGGATCACCGGGGGCTGGCGGGACACTGAACGTTGGCGCTGGGGTGTTACTGACCACAAGCGGACCGCTGGCGCTACTGGTGCCATCCACTCCTGTGGCTTTGAGGAGCGCGGCGTTGGACGCTTCGTTCGCCTTGGTCGCGAAGTAGAAGGCCACCGCCGTGCCGGAGGTGGCGACGATGCCGCCGATGAGGATGTTCTGCAGTGCGGTGTTCGTTCCGCCCAGGGTCGCTGCGGTCAGGATCACCAGCGTTGCGATGAGCGTCACGGCGATCCACGCCCGGACAACGCTGTTGCCGGCTTTCTCACGGTTCGTCGAGCTGGGCCAGCCATAGACCAACAGGGCAGCGAATGCCGCCACCATGGCTGCACCGAGAATGACGAGCAACCACCCCGTGGTCAGGTCATTGGATATCGCACCTTGTGCTGCGGCCGTTGCCCCCGACGGTAAGTGGATGAACTGAGTGATCATCGCGACGCCACCTCCCTGACATCCAAGCGATCTGGCGGAAGTGTGGCAGACAAGTTTGTCTATGGCAAGGGTTTCTTGAGTTATCCTCAGTTAAATATCTCGCGTCACCGCATGCGTCTGCCGCAGTTCCAGCAACGGACAACTGAACGGGTCCGCGTCGCCCAGACCGACGCGATTGATGTGCCGGGTCACGATCGCGTAGGAGGCCAGCAGACCGGTCTCCGTGTACGGGACGCCGTGCTCTCGGCAGTAGTCGCGGATGGTGGGCGCGGCACGTCTCAGGTGCGGACGCGGCATCGACGGGAACAGATGATGCTCGATCTGGTAGTTGAGGCCGCCCATCATGAAGTCCAGCATCCGGGTGCCGCGGATGTTGCGGCTCATCAGCACCTGCCTGCGCAGGAAGTCCAGCCGGGCGTCGTGGGGCACCAGCGGCATCCCCTTGTGATTCGGGGCGAACGACATCCCCATGTAGAAGCCGAACAGGCCGAGCTGGATGGCCAGGAAGACGGCCGCCTTGTCCGGAGAGAGGACCCACAGCACCAGCGTCAAATAGCCGACGATCCGCACCGACAGGAATGCGATCTCCACGGGACGATGTTTGACGGGCTCGCGCTGGAGGACGCGCCGGACGCTGGAGGCGTGCAGCGACAGCCCCTCCAGCAGCAGGATCGGGAAGAAGAACCAGCCCTGGTGGCCGAGGAGCCAGCGCAGCGGGGCCGGGCGTGTGGCCACCTGCCCGGGCGTGAACGCGATCACCGGGAGCTCGAGGTCCGGGTCGGTCCCGAGCTGGTTGGGGTTGGCGTGATGACGGGTGTGCTTGTGCTGCCACCACCCGTAACTCATCCCGACGAACAGGTCGCCGACCACCAGGCTCACCCAGTCGTTCCAGCGGCCCGAGCGGAAGATCTGGCGGTGCGCGCTGTCGTGGCCCAGGAACGCGATCTGCGTGAACAGGAAGGCGAAGAGCACGGCGGTGAACAGCTGCCACCAACTGTCGCCCACCAGCACGAAGCCGAGCACCAGCAGGCCGGTGAGCACCGGCACCAGCACGATCTTCGTCCAGTAGTACCCGTAGCGCCGCCGGAGCAGGCCGGACTCCCTGATCACTGCCGCCAGCGCTGTGTACTCGTTGGCTGCCGGAACTGCCGGTCGAATTCGGGAGATCTCGGACATCGTCACGCCCATTCACGCTCATGACGTCAGGGTCCAGGACGACGTACTGCCAGCGTACGCGCGAGAAGCACGCGCGCCAGTCTGGAGTATCGTGGGGGTGGACGCAGTCCTGGACCCAGGCCGCATCGCGAAACCGGGCATGCGCAGGCGAAAGGGCTGGTGAGACATGGTTTACGACCATTCTGCTCCGCCGACGCTGTGTCAACCGTTCCTGGAGTCGCTGCCCATCGCGCGCGCCGCGATCTCCACGCTGCAAGACCCGTTCGACGTGGAGACCGTGTGCGCGACCGACGCTCTGGCCGCTCGCCTCGACGAGCTCCAGATCGATCTGGGCGAAGGCCCGTGCTGGCAGGCGCTGAGCACCCGCTCCCCCGTCCTCATCACCGCGGTTTCGCCGAACTCCGCGTGGCCGAGCCTGTCCAGCGCGATCGCCTCGTCCGGAATCCACTCCGTCTTCGCCTTCCCGCTCATCGTCGGCGCCCTCGGAATCGGCGCCGTCGACCTGTATCTGGACACCCCGGAACCCCTCACAGCTGCGGACATCGGCCACGCCGAGACGCTGGCCGGCATCGCCGCTATGCAGGTCCTCAGTCAGACAATCGAACGTCGGCCGGCCGAGGAAGGCGGCCCCTTCACGGAGAGCCCGTACTCGCGCCGCGAAGTCCACCAGGCGACCGGAATGGTGGTCGCGCAAGCCAGGGTCAGCCCCGCCGACGCCCTCCTGCTCATCCGCGCCCGCGCTTTCGCCGAGGGCCTCCCGGTGCGCGAGATCGCCACCCGGATCATCGATCGGAAGATCACCTTCCAGCTCTGACGCGCGGTTGTAAATTGGAAGAATGGCGAGCTCCTCAGGCAGAGAACAGCAGCTTCTCCAAACGTTCGTCGAGCTGGCGGACACCCTGGTGGTCGGGTACGACATCGTCGATCTCCTGCACACCCTGGTGGAACGCTGCGCTCTGATCCTCGATGCGACCGACGCGGGCATCCTCCTCCCCGATCCGACGGGGACGCTTCAGGTGGTCGCGTCCACGAGCGAGCGGAGCCAGCTCATCAGCCTGCTTCAACTCCAAGCCGACGAAGGCCCCTGTGTGGACGCGTATCAGACCGGCCGGCTGGTGACCGTCGACGACATCGCGGCCGCCTACGCGCGGTGGCCGCACTTCGCCGCGGAAGCGTCCGGCGTCGGCTATCGATCCATGCACGCCATACCGCTCCGGCTGCGCAACGACACCATCGGCTCGCTGAACCTGTTCCGCGACCAGGCCGGCCCGCTCTCCCCCGACGACGCCGCCGCCGCGCAGGCTCTGGCCGATGTGGCCACGATCGGCATCCTTCAGGAGCGGGCCCTGCGACACGCCGACATCGCCCGGGAGCAGCTGCAGCACGCGCTGGACAGCCGCGTCCTCATCGAGCAGGCCAAAGGCGTGCTCGCCCAGCTCGAAGGGATCGGCTTCGCGGAGGCATTCGAGCAGATGCGCTCGCGTGCCCGCAACTCGGGCACCCGGCTCTCGGTGGTCGCCGAGCAGGTCATCAGGGACGCGCAGAGACGCTGACGCGGCGCTGCCCCGGCGTCAGTCAGCTCTCGACCGGCACCAGCTCAGGCTGCTCCGACCGTATGTGCACCAGCTCGGGGGTCTCCTCACGGGGCTCCTCCGTCACATGCAGCCCGGACTGGCCGGCGGCGGCGCGCAGCATGTCCGCGATCCACGCCCTGTTGAGGTGCGGCGGACGACTTCCGAGGAACTGGAACCGCAACTCGCTCGTGGGAGTGATCCAGATCGTCTCCCGACCCGACCCGTCGCTCATCGGGTGAGCGAAGGTGAACGCGACGCTGTGCCCATCCCGAAGCAGCGTCAGAATCACGACTTTGACATGCGCCAACGTTCGATCTTCGATATTGATCGTAAAGTCGGACTGTCCGTAGTGAAGAAATCCCATGATCCCCGTCCTCACGTTCAACCGGATGATCCGCGCCAGGCTTCTGTGTCGAGCGCTCGGTGACCGGGTCCAGGGTCAAGACCGAGGATACTGCGTACACGCGACGTGCGCCATGGTCAAGGCCTAGCGTCGCGAGACGCGACCACCGGCGGTCACCGCAGCGGCTGTGACGAGCGCCGCGGCGAGGGCGCCGAGTGGGCGCCGATTCCGGGAGGCCCAGGCCTGCACGCTCGTCCGCTTCGCCCGGTCGTCGAATGGACCGTGCGTGCCGTGGTCGACCTGCCGGTCCGCCGGCTCCCACAGATTCGCGGGCTGGTCGGCGGGCCGCGGCTCGTCGGTCTGCTGGGAGGCGAACCCGGTCCTGCCGAGGTAGCGGTCGAGGAGGCCGGGGATCAGCCGGTTTCCGATGATGGTCTCCACCGTGGACACGCCCACCCAGTACGCCCGCCGCGGGCGCAGCGCGGCTCGGACGATCGAGCGCGCAGCCACCTCCGGCTGGTAGATGGGCGGCACCGGCTGCGCCTGCTTCGGGAGGCGGGACAGCAGCCAGCGGAACTGCGGGGTGTTCATCGCGGGCAGGTGCACCATCGTGATCGCGACGTCGCTGTGGTCGTGCATCAGCTCAGCGCGCACCGACTCGGTGAACCCGACGATCGCGTGCTTCGCGCCGCAGTACGCCGACTGCAGCGGGATGCCGCGGTAGGCGAGGGCGGAGCCGATCTGCACGATGGTCCCGCTTCCGGCCGGGCGCATCCGGCGCAGTGCCGCCATCGTGCCGTACACGAAGCCGAGGTAGCTCACCTCCGTGGTCCGGCGGAACTCGTCTGGCGTGATCCGGCCGACCTCGGCGAAGACGGACGAGAATGCGCAGTTCACCCACACGTCGATCCGGCCCCACTCGCTCACGACGCGCTCAGCGGCGGCCTCGACGGCGTCCGCGTCGGCGACGTCGACCGGGACGGTGAGTGCCCGGCCGCCGGCGTCGCGCACCTCGCCGGCCGCGGCCTCCAGCCCCGCCTCGCCGCGGGCCAGCAGCGCGACGTTTGCGCCGTGCCGCGCGAATTCGACGGCGGCGGCGCGGCCGACTCCTCCGCTGGCGCCCGTCACGACGACGACGGCGCCCTCCAGCGTCTCGATGCGGCTCATCTGTACTCCTTCCGGTCCAACGCCGATGCTCCGCGCTGCCTCCGAATCCGGTCAACCCCTTGCGTTCGCGCACAAGCGGGCATTCCATCCGAGGTGAGGCGTCGGGACGACAGAAAGGCACCACTATGACCGTCAAGCTCAACCGGAAGGCGCTCGACCACGCCCGCTCGCTCGTCGGGAAGGGCACGGTGGTCCGCGACGAGCGGGACGCGTGGAGCGAGGACGCACCGAGCACGGACGCGGAGAACGCGTTCATCGAGAAGCACGGCTGGGAGCAGTACGCGCTCTGGCACCTCGGTGAGGACGCCGAGAAGAGCGCGGAGACGAAGGGTCGCTACAGCTTCCCCTACGGCGACTTCGCCAAGGTCCACCGCTGCGGCGTCATCTCGCTGGAGAGCCGCGCGGCGCAGAACGATCACGACGACATCGCGCGCGCCTCCAAGAAGCTGCTCGAACAGATCGATGGCGAGTGAGGCCGGCGTGCGACGGATCGATAAGAGGATGAGACGAGCCGTGCCCCGAGCCGCACGACGGCGCGAGCACAGCGCCGCCGTCGGGATCGACCGCCTCCTCAGGAACGTGGAGACGGGCCGGTTCGAGCGCTCGCTCTCCGCCCTGACGGCAGCGGGCGCGCTGGTGACCGCCGCCGAGATCTACTTCGAGCACGACAAGGCGAGCTTCGGCAACCGGTGGATGTGGGCTCCCGTGATCCTGGGTCCGGTCGGCGCGGTCGCCGGGGTGGCGGGATTCTTCAACAAGACGGCGGCGAAGACGGCACTCCCGGTCGCCGCGGCCACGATCGTGGCGAACGGCCTGCAGGGCGTCTACCTGCATGCCCGCGGCATCGGTCAGAAGCCCGGCGGCTGGCGGAACCTCCGCTACAACCTGGAGATGGGGCCGCCGCTGCTCGCTCCGCTGCTGGTCACCATGGTCGGCGGGATGGGTCTGCTGGCCGCCGTCCTGAGGCGGGAGAAGTGACCGCCCGCAACCTGAGCGACGACGTCCCCGAGCGCTTCCCCGGTCTCCATGCGCTCGACCAGGCGAAGCACTGGGACGAGGAGACGCGCTCGGTCGTGCTCTCCCGCGTCGGCCGGCCACCGGACATCCGCTTCTTCGACGCGGCGGAGGAGGCGGCCGCGACCGCCCTGTTCGATCGCCTGCTCGACCAGCATCCCGAGGACCGTCGTGTTCCGGTGACCGCGATGGTGGACGCCCGGCTGGCCGGGAAGGAGACCGACGGCTGGCACTACGACTCGATGGCCGACGACTGGGAGGTGTGGCGGACGAGCCTCGCCGCCCTCGACGACGAGGCCCACGCCGTACACGGCCGTGCCTTCGCGCAGTGCGGGGAGGAGCAGCAGCTCGACCTCCTCTCCGGCATCGAAGACGGGGAGGGCGAGTGGCGCGGCTTCCACCGTGCACGAATCTGGAGCCTCTGGACGCGCTACGCCTGCACCGCCTTCTACAGTCATCCAGCCGCCTGGGACGAGATCGGCTTCGCCGGGCCGGCGTTCCCGCGCGGCTACAAGAACCTCGGCGTCGACCGCCGCGAGCCGTTCGAGGTCGCCGACGCGCATCCGGACGACATGCCGCAAGGCGGGGCCGCTCGATGAGCACGGTCCGTGAGCGCAACGACTCGGCCTGGCTGCTGACACCCGACGGCGCGAAGGTCGAGCCGCGGCTCGCCGAGCAGATGCGCCGCTTCGCCGCCACCGACGAGGTCGACATCGCGATCGTCGGCTGCGGCGCCGGAGGCTCCGTGCTGCTGCAGCGCCTGGCGCGCGCCGGCTGGGACGCCGTCGCGTTCGACGCCGGCCCGTTCTGGGACCCCGCGCGCGACTGGGTGAGCGACGAGGCCGGCTCCCACCACCTCTACTGGACGGAGCCGCGACAGATCGGCGGCGACGACCCGGTGCCGCTCGGCTCGAACAACTCCGGCCGCGGCGTCGGCGGGTCGATGGTGCACTACGCCGGGTACGTGCCGCGCTTCCACCCGAGCGACTTCCACACCTTCAGCGGCGACGGCGTCGGGGCGGACTGGCCGCTGGAGTACCCCGACCTCGCGCCGTTCTACGACGACATCGAGAACGAGCTCCCCGTCGCGGGCGAGGACTGGCCGTGGGGCGACCCGCACCGCTACCCGCACCGGCCGCATCCGGTGTCGGGCAACGGGGAGACCTTCTTGCGCGGCGCGCTCGCGGCGGGCATCGAGGCGAAGGTCGGGCCGGTGGCCATCCCGAACGGGCGCTTCGGGCACCGGCCGCACTGCATCTACCGCGGGTTCTGCCTGCAGGGCTGCAAGGTGAACGCCAAGGCCTCGCCACTCATCACCCACATCCCGGACGCGCTCGCGCACGGCGCCGAGGTCCGCGCCGACAGCATGGTGACCTCCATCGAGGTCGACCAGTTCACCGGACGCGCGACCGGGGTGCACTACGTGAAGGACGGCGTCCCGCGGTTCCAGAAGGCCAGGATGGTCGCGATCGCCGGGTACTCCATCGAGACGCCGCGGCTGCTGCTCAACTCGGCGTCGGCGCGCTTCCCGGACGGGCTGGGCAACGACTTCGACCTGGTCGGCCGCTACCTGATGGTGCAGGGTGCGCCGCAGACCGCGGGCCGGTTCGAGCAGGAGATCCGGATGTGGAAGGCGCCGCCTCCCGAGGTGAGCACGGAGAAGTTCTACGAGACCGACCCGGCCAAGCCGTACAAGCGCGGGTACTCCATCCAGACCGTCTCGCCGCTGCCGATCACCTGGGCGGAGCACGTCATGGCGCAGGGCCACTGGGGCGCGGACCTGCGCCGCTACATGACCGACTACGTGCACTGGGCGTGCCTCGGCGCGCTCTGCGAGTTCCTGCCGCGGGCCGAGAACCGCGTCACGCTGGCGGATGAGAAGGACCGCTACGGCCTCCCGATCGCCCACTTCGCCTACTCGCAGTGCGACAACGACCGCGCGCTGGCGAAGGCGGCGCAGGCGACCATGGAGCGCATCCTGGAGGCCGCGGGCGCTCAGGAGACCATGACCGTGCAGCGCTACGCCCACCTGGTCGGCGGCGCGCGCATGGGCGCAGACGAGACACTCGGCGTCGTGGACGCGGACTGCCGGTCGTTCGCCGTGCCCAACCTGCTCATCACCGACGGGAGCGTGCTGCCGACCCAGGGCAGCGCCAACCCGGCGCTCACCATCATGGCGGTCGCCGCACGCGCGGCGGACCGTCTCATCCGGCATCCGGAGAAGTGAAAGAGGGACAAAGAATGGCGACGACAGTCAGCGAGTTCGTGATCGGACGACTTCGGGAGTGGGGTGTGCGGCGGGTGTTCGCCTTCCCCGGTGACGGCATCGGCGAGTTCGACGGGATGCTCGGCAAGGCCGAGCGCGCCGGGGAGGGGTTGGAGTACATCCGTCCCACCCACGAGGAGATCTGCGCTCTGATGGCGACGGCGCACGCCAAGTTCACCGGGGAGGTCGGCGTCTGCATGGCGACCTCCAGCCCGGGCGGCTTCCACCTGATGAACGGCCTCTACGACGCCAAGATGGACAACCAGCCGGTCGTCGCGATCGTCGGCCAGCAGGGGCTGAACTCCTTCGGCACCTTCAACCAGCAGGAGAGCAAGCTGGAGCAGACCTTCTCCGACGTCGCGGAGTACGTGCAGACGATCGTCTCGCCGGAGCAGGCGCAGGCCGTGATCGACACCGCCTTCCGCACGGCGATCACCCGCAAGCAGCCGTGCGTGGTCATCCTGCCGCACGACGTGCAGGGGATGGAGATGGCGGCCCCCGGCGCGGAGATGTGGGTGTCCCGGTCGAGCGCGGTGCCGCCGTCGACCGCCATCGCGCCGCCCGCGGAGCAGCTCCGGGCGGCCGCCGACATCATCAACGCGGGCGAGCGCGTGACGTTCCTGGTCGGGCACGGCGCGGTCGGCGCGACGGACGAGGTCCTCGCGGCCGCGCGCCTGACCGGTGCCGGCGTCATGACGACGTTGCGCGGCAAGCAGGTCGTGCCGGGCGACGTGCCGTTCCACACCCAGCAGCTCGGCCTGCTCGGCTCGCGGCCGAGCTACGACCAGATGCAGGACTGCGACACGCTCGTGCTGCTCGGCACCAACTACCCGTACGGGCAGTTCCTGCCGAAGACCGGGCAGGCCAGGGCGGTGCAGATCGACCTCCGGCCCGAACAGCTCGGGCTGCGCTACCCGACCGACGTGAGCATCTGGGGCGACGTGAAGACCACCCTGGCGGCGCTCCTGCCGCTGCTGCGGCAGACGGACGATCTGTCCTGGCAGGAGAAGGCGGCTTCCGGCATGCGGGAGTGGGACGACGAGCTCGCCGCCCAGGCCGAGCAGCACTACGACGACGGCGTGAACCCGCGCCGGGTCTACCACGAGCTGAACAAGCGCCTCCCGGCCGGCGCGATCGTGACCGCCGACGCCGGGACCACCGCCGACTGGTATGGCCAATATATCCGGCTGCGCGACGGGATGCTCGGCGACCTCTCCGGCCGGCTGGCCACGATGCTCGCCGCGATGCCGTACGCGGAGGCCGCGAAGTTCGCGTACCCTGACCGCACGGTCGTCTGCACGATCGGCGACGGCGCGTTCCAGATGCTCGGGATGAACGAGCTCATCACGATCAAGAAGTACCTCTCGCGCTGGTCCAACCCCACCTTCGTCGTGCTGGTGCTGCACAACGACGACCTCACGCAGGTCTCCTGGGAGATGCGGACGGAGGACGCCAACCCGGTCTGGTCGACCTCCCAGGACGTCGAGTCGGTCGACTACGCGGGCTGGGCGCAGCTGCTCGGCTTCCAGGGCATCACGGTCACTTCGGACGACCAGATCGAGGCGGCCTGGGATGCCGCTCTCGCGCATCCCGGCGTGACGCTCATCGACGCGCACACCAGCAAGAACGTGCCGCCGCTGCCGCCGCACATCACGCTCGAGTTCGCGAAGAACACCGGACTCGCGCTGCTGAAGGGCGACCCAGACGGCCTCGGCGCGATCAAGGACTCGGCCACCTCGCTCATCACCGAGGGCGTCGAGCGGGTGAAGGGGGCGCTGCACCGCGACAAGCGCGGCGACGGAGACGGCGATGCGCGCTAGCCAGCCGGAACGGGTCAGGGCGATCCGGGCCGACGCCTTCGTCGTGCCGACCGCGACCGAGGACCGGAAGCGGCCGGAGAGCGACGGGACCATCCGCTGGGAGAACAGCAGCATCCTCGTGGTCACGCTGGAGACAGACGGAGCCACTGGGCTCGGCTACGCGTACACGGCTCCCGCGAGCCTCCGGATCGTCCAGGACATGCTCTGGGCCGTCGTCGAGAACGCGGACCCGTTCGACACCGAGCGCCTGTACTGGGAGATGGCCCAGGCCGTCCGCAACGTCGGCTGGGCAGGCGTGAGCGCCGGCGCGATCGCCGCCGTCGACATCGCGCTCCACGACCTGAAGGCCCGCCTGTGCGGGATGTCGTTGACCCAGCTTTTGGGCGGCGCCCACGAGAGCGTCGCGGCGTATGGGAGCGGAGGTTTCACGGACTACACCGACGACGAGCTGACCGACCAGCTCGGGTCGTGGGCCGCCCAGGGCTTCCGCTCGGTGAAGATGAAGGTCGGCTCCGACCCGGCCGACGATCCGCGTCGCGTGGCGCTGGCCCGCGAGGTCATCGGTCCGGCCGTCGAGCTCTTCGTCGACGCCAACGGGGCATACGAACGCAAACAGGCCCTCCGGCTGGCGGAGCTGTTCACGGATGCGGGCGTCACCTGGTTCGAGGAGCCGGTGTCCAGCCAGGACCGGAATGGACTCCGGCTCCTGCGCGACCGGATGCCGGCGCCGATCCGCGTCGCGGCCGGCGAGTACGCCTACACTCCGGCCGACTTCCGCGACCTCCTCGTCGACGGGTGCGTCGACGTCCTCCAGGCCGACGCCACGCGCTGCGGGATCACGGGATTCGGGATCGCCGCCTCCCTCGCGTCGGCCTTCGGAGTGCCGCTCTCCGCTCACACCTCCCCGGCGCTGCACGCCTCGGTCGCTGCAGCACATCGACCGGCCATCAATGTCGAGTACTTCCACGACCACGCCCGCCTCGAGGCGCAGTTCTTCGACGGACTGCCCGCGGTCCGTGACGGCCGACTGCTCCCGGATCGCTCTGCGCCTGGCCACGGACTGACCTTGCGCGATCCGGACATCGAGGCCCACCGCGTTCAGAGCTTCGCGGCGCAGTCGGATCACTGACCGCGACTCGGATCACGGGCCTCCGGCGTCGTTCCGCTCCGCCTCGACGGCGCGGTGGATGTTGCCGTGGATGTGGTCGGCCCCGATGAGCCCGATCACTCCTTCGCGCTCGAGCACGGCCCGCGGACCCGGCTTCACCCGGGTGAGGCGGAGGCGGACTCCGGCGTCCCGGGTCAGGGTCACGACGTCCGCCAGCGTGGCGGCGCCCTGGGCGTCGATGAAGTTGATGCCGCCGCAGTCGAGGACGATCCCGGTCAATTCCGGGTCGGCCTGGATGACGCTGCGCAGATGGTCCTCGAGAGCGTCCGCAGTGGCGAAGAACAGGCCGCCGTCGAACCGCAGGACCGCCACGCCGGGCACGCGCTCGTCGCCCGGGTTCGTGTCGAGCTCGCGGAAGACCTGGGTGCCACGTTCGCGACCGAGGGCCGGCATCTCCGGGTGGGTGGCCACGGCGACCAGCCACAGCAAGGAGAGCCCGATGCCGATGATCACGCCGGCGAGCACGCCGAAGACCAGGGTCGCGACGATCGCGACGACGGCGATCCAGAAGTCGACCTTCTTCACCCGGAACAGCCGCCGCATCTCCGGGACGTCCATCATCCCGCTGACGACGGCTTCGATGATCAGCGCGCCGAGGACGGCCTTGGGGAGGATGGAGAACAGCGGCGCGAGGACCAGCAGCGTCAGCAGCACCGTGACGCCCGAGGTGAGCGAGGCGAGCCCGGTCCTGGCCCCCGAGCGGTCGTTCAGCGAGCTCGCCGACAGGCTGGTGGACACGGGCATCCCCTGGAACAGGCCGGCGCCGATGTTCGCCGCGGACTGGGCGACCGACTCCTGGTTGATGTCGATCTGATAGCGATGCCTGGCCGCGAACGTGCGCGCGTCGCCGGCGGTCTGGGAGAAGCCGATCATCACCAGTGCCACAGCGGCCAGGGCGACGGTGCCGGCGTGATCCCACAACTGCGGACCGTTCGGGAGCTGCGGCACGGGCAACCCGCGCGGCACATCCCCCACCAACGCCACACCCTTCGCTCCGAGGCCGAACAGCGCCGAGGCCAGCAGCCCGCCGACCACGAGCACCAGCGCGCCGGGAACACGCGGTGCGACGACGCGGAGTCCGAAGACGACGACGAGGGAGATGACCCCGACGAGCGCCGTCGTCCCGTGCACGTCGTTCAGCGTCCCGAACCACGACCACAGCTCCTGGAGCGGGTTGGCTCCGCTGGTCTCGGTTCCGGTGAGCTTCGGGAGCTCTCCGATCACGACGTCGATCGCGGCGCCGAAGAGGAAGCCGGTGACGACTGCCCGTGAGAGGAACTGGGCGATCCAGCCCATCCGGAAAACGGCGAGCAGGAGGAACAGGACACCGGAGGCAAGCGTGATGCCGGCGACGAACGAGGCGACGTCCTGCTCGCCGGTGATGCCCGCCGCGAGCACGGCGCTGGCCGCCACCGCCGCCAGCCCGGAGCTGGGCCCCATCGAGATCTGCCGGCTCGTCCCGAATATCGCATAGAGGATCGCGCCGGCGGCGGCCGCGTAGAGGCCGTTCTGCAGGGGGATGCCGGCGATGCCGGCGTACCCCAGGTTCTTCGGGACGATGAGGGCGGCGACGGTGACCCCGGCGATCACGTCGCCGCGCAGCCACGCGCGACGATAAGAGCGGAGCTGGCCGACGATCGGGACCAGATCCCGACGGTTTCCGCGCGTGCTGGGCATGCGGACGTCTTACCGCGGAGTCGGTCTGTGCGACAAGACGGCTCGCGATTCGCCGCCCCGCCTCAGGCGCGGGTCCGGGTCGCGCCGGCTGCCTCGGCTCCCCTCAGGAGGGGTCGAGGAGACTGCGCTTCCTCCTCGTCGTCCTCGTCGTCGTCGTCCTGATCGTCGGCCACGATCGGTGGCGCGTCGGTGATGAGCAGGTGCTCGACCGCCGTCTCGAGCGTCTGCACGATGACCATGGGCCCCGGCTTGGCCCACGCCGACACGATGAACCCGAGCCCCGACCTGATGATCGAGCCGACGCACACGGCGCTGCCCGAGTGCTCCCGGAACAGCAGCCATCGTTCGCCTTCGTAGAGGCTGTACCGTCTGCCGTCCACATCGAACCGCTCCACCAACGCCAGCACCATGGCGATCACCCCATCCCCACACGGCCGAAGGCGAGGCGAGCAGACGCAGGGTCGGGTCCCGGCGCTCTCGGGCGTGAATACAACAGCAATATGGTAAACAGACCTCGACCGTGAGGGAAACGCTCGGTTGCGAAATCCGCGCCGAGCGGATCACCTCCGCGTGATCCGGCTGTCAGCCGCGGAGCGTCTCCCCGGGGTTCTCGCCGAAAGCCTCCCGGTACGCGGCCGCGAAGCGCGGTACGTGGGCGAAGCCCCACCGGTGCGCGATGGACGCGACGGAGTCGCCGGG
Source organism: Leifsonia sp. NPDC056824 (assembly GCF_042789575.1). Lineage (NCBI taxonomy): Bacteria > Bacillati > Actinomycetota > Actinomycetes > Micrococcales > Microbacteriaceae > Leifsonia > Leifsonia sp. NPDC056824. The sequence continues at coordinate 597,755 of NZ_JBHUAV010000001.1, forward strand.
CCTCGCCGCCCGGAGGTCGGTGCGGGCCGCCTCCAGGCGGAGGCTGCGCAGATAGCGGGTCGGGCTGGTTGCGAGGATGCGGACGAAGGCGTCCTGCAGACCCCGCGGAGACAGCCGGGCGGCCCGGGCGATGTCCTCCAGCCGGAGCGGTTCGCTGAGGTGCTCCTCCATGAAGGCGATCGCGCGGCGGACGGCTGCGGGAGTCGCCCGCGCCCCATCCCGGCCGAGCGGAAGGTCGAGCGTGTTGTTGGGGAAGGTGATGAGCAGGCAGGAGATCAGGACCTCGAAAGCCCGGTCGCGGATCAGACGGTTGCCGAGCAGTTCGTCCTCCGCGACGACGCTGTTGCGCACGAACGCGGTGGTCGCCTCCCACGATCGCTGGAGCTGCAGCGAAACAGGGGCGCTGCCGTCGAACCTGACGCGGAGGCCGGGGGTGGCGAAGTGCTCGGCGGCGAAGTCGTCGATCTGACGGGCGTCGAGTTGTGTGCCATTGACGGTGAAGGAGTCCTGCCACGAGGCCACGGCCGGAACCGGCGGGAACAGGCTCGGCCGGGTGGTGTCGACCTGGCTGCGCCCGACGCTGCAATCCCACGCCCCCTCCGTCACCTCAACCACGATGACGATCGGCTGCGGCTCCATCTGGAAGCGGCCGCTCGACGTCCATTCCTCGTGGAGGATGGCGAAGCGTTCGTCGCCGACGGCGGAGAGATCGAGGGCGAACCGCTCCGGGTGCGGGTCCATCTCCACGCCGGAGTACATGTCATTGAGGACGGCCATCGCGTAATCGGAGTCCGTGGTCGAGAGAGCTGTCCGGAACGTGCCCATTGGAGCCTCCTCACGATGAGGGCGAGTGCCTCCCAGTGTCCGCCCTCGTCGTCCTCGCGGCCAGCGTCAGTCCTCGCGGTCGAGTATCCGTTCCGGGTTCACCCCGTACCTGTCGAGGAAGAGCGACGCGAACTGCCGCGCCGACGGGAACCCCCACCGCTGAGCGACCTGCGCGACGGTCACCCCGGTCGTGGGAGCAGCGGCCCGGAGGTCTGCGAACGCTGCGCCGAGTCGCACACTCCGCAGATAGAGGGTGGGAGAGCACTGCTCGGGGTGCAGCGCGTGGAAGGCCTCCACCAGCTCGGAGACGGACGCGCCGATGGCTTCGGCGGCGTCCTCGATCGTGATCGGCAGCGAGGCGTACTCGCGGAAGAACTCGACCGCGGAACGGTAGATCCGCTGCCGGCGTTCCGCCGAGGCGCGCAGGGCCGCACGGTCCCCGTCGAGGCGGAAGACCTCCAGAGCCGAGACCGAAAGCAGCCGGAACGCGCTCGACCGGATCAGCTCGTTGCCCAGCACCCCGGTGTCCCGATACGCCAGCACGAGACCGAGGACCCGCAACCAGGAGGCGCCCGCCTGCGGCGTCACGGGATGCGGGCCGTCGAAGACGACCATCAGGTCGTCGCGCCCGTACAGCAGGCGGGCCGTGCGCTGAAGGGCGGCGGCCTCGAGGTTCACCGATCGCCGTTCGGTGTTCACCGTGAAGGACGTGAACGGCGTGCCGGGGCGGAACAGCACGGGCTGATCGCCCATGTCCCCGCTGTCGCGGGCCTCCTCCCAGCCGCTGCGCGAGGTGGCACTCGCCACGACGAACGCATCCGTCTCCGCGGCGGCCGTGTGCTCCCCGTCGAAGCGCACCGACGCGAGCTGGAACCGCTCGTCGCCGGCGAGACGCATGCCGATGCGGTCGAGCCTGCCGGTCAGCGCGACCCTGCCGTAGCGGTCCGAGAGGAACTGCTCGGTCTCCCCCGCGTCGGCGGAGGAGAACTCGAACTCGTAGAACGACGCCATCGCACGCCTCCCTGCACAAGCATCCGCGCAGACCCGGCCGCCGTCAACGGCGTCTCAGCCCGCACATTCGTGGCGGAGGTCGGCACGGGGCGCGCCCCCCGCGCCCAGTGGGACGAATCGCGGCGGGCCGGTCCCCCACGAGGCGGGGGGCGGGGCCCCCC
>NZ_JBHUAV010000001.1:599761-661562 GCF_042789575.1 Leifsonia sp. NPDC056824
CTCCACAACCACCGGCCCCCCCCCCCCCGCCTACACGGCCTACCCCCCCCCAACTCCCCGCCCCAAGGACTACTCGGCCCCCCCCACATCCTAATTCCGCCACGAATCGCGGCGGTCAGTTCCCCTTCGTGCAGGTCTGCTGCGCCGCCGTCTGGCCGGTGACCGAGGAGGGCAGGGCGACGTCCGTGGACGTCGGAGCGGGCGTCGGAACGGCCGCCGTGCCCGTCGGCGCCGGCGTCGGCGCAGCGGCCGTGGTCGGTGCGGTCGGCGTCGGTGCGGCCGTAACGGTCGGAGCCGGCGTCGCACCGGGCGCCGCGACCGTCCCGGAGCCGAGCGTCCCAGTGAGAGTGACGGGCGCATCATTCTGGAGCGCGCTCTTGAGCACCCTCGCCGCGTAGGTCGCGGGGACCACGCGGTTCGGGTCGTCCGGGTCGGCGGCGGCCGGATACTGCAGGAAGACGATGTTCGAGAGGCTGACTGTCTTAAGCGTCAGCGCCAGCGAGACCAGGGTGGTCGGCTGGGTCAGCGTGTCCGAGAGCTGCACGTTGGTGACCGCGGCGTGGGCGAGCTGGTAGAGCGTGATCGGGTTGCTGAGGACCCCGGCGCTCGTCATCGTGCGCAGCAGCGCGGAGAGGAAGAGCTGCTGGTTGCTGATCCGGCCCAGGTCGCTGCCGTCGCCGATGCCGTGACGACTGCGGACGAACGCGAGCGCCTGGGCACCCACCAGGGTCTGCGTGCCGGCCGGGAGGTTCAGGCCGACGTACGGGTCGTCCAGCGGCGTCGCGAGGCACACGGTCACGCCGCCGACCGCGTTGGACATCGCGATCACGCCGTCGAAGCTGATCAGTGCGGCGTCGCTGATGGTCAGACCGGTCAGCGCCTCCGCCGTCAGGACGATGCAGGAGAGCCCGCCGCGGGAGAGCGTCGTGTTGAACATCGCCTGATCGGTGGCGGGAACGGTGCCGCCGTTCGGGCCGGGGCACTCGGGGATCGGCACCATCAGGTCGCGCGGGATCGAGATCACCTCGGCGTGCTGGTGGTCGGAGGAGACGTGCAGCACCATCGTCACGTCGTTGCTGCCGGCCCCGGAGCTGCCCGAGAGCTCGTCCTGTGTGTTGAACTGGCCGCCCTGCCCGGTGCGGGTGTCCGTGCCGGCGAGGAGGATGTTCACCGCCCCGCTCTCGGCGCCGACGGTCGCGACGTTCTGCGCGGTCAGCGACTTGCCCTTCGCGGTGACCAGGTGGATGCCGGGTTTGATCGAGCGCACGGTGTCGAGCACCGCGTACGCGGCGACGCTCGCCGTGCTCACCATGCCGACCGTCACCAGCGCGACGAGGAACCGCACGATAAAGGTCCGCGGCCTCCGCCGGGGCAGACGGCCGTGCCGGATCGCGACGCCGTGCGACCGGCGAGGCCGTCGAAGCGACCCCTCGGTCGGGAGAGCGCGCGGGCCCGGTTCGTGATTCACACCCAGAAAATAGCGGATCGACCCGAAGACATGCACTGCCTGAATATGTGAAACACCAAACGATCCAGCGCCGATCGCACCCCAGTTCGGGGCGGAGCGCTATCCCGCCGCGACGCCGAGCTGTCCGGCCCACTCCAACGCCGCGGCCGCTGTCCACGACTGGTCGTGGCTGCCCAGCGGCTCCCCGGTGAACGGCTGGTAGTACTCGCCGAACGCGAGGTCGGCGAGCTGGGCGAGGGAGGCCGTGCGGAGGTCGGCCGCGAGTTCCGGGTCGCCGTGCCGGTCGACCGCCCAACCCAGCAGGAGGGTGAGGAACGGCCAGGTCGGGCCGCGCCAGTAGGTCGACGGCCGGAAGGCCGGGCTCGCCGGGGACGTCGACGGCGGCAGCGGGAAGCGCAGGCGGGGGTCGCCCATCCAACGCTCGCCGCGCAGCAGCGCGGTCTGACCGGACGCGATCCCGGCCGAGGTGCCCGCGAACAGCGGGGCGAACCCGGCGATCGTCTCGGCGCCGATCCACTCGCCCGCGCGCACGTCGAAGTCGCGCGCGAGCTGCGTCGCCGGGTCGATGGTGGAGCGCACGCCGAGGCGGAACCGGTCGGCGATGTCGCGGAGGCCCGGCACGAGGTCGGTGCGGCAGAACTCGTCGGCGAGGTCGGCCAGGACGTCGCTCGCGACGGCGAGGACGGCGGAGAAGAAGACGTCCTTCACCCGGAAGTCGACGACGTCCAGCGCGGCCGCGTCGTCGTAGTCGACCGACTTCAGTTGCTCGACCAGCCAGAGGTAGCGGGTGTACTCCTCGTTCGTCGGGCGCTCGCTCGCGTCGGCGACGTGCAACGTGTCGCGGCGCTGGAAGGGCGGCACCTCGCCCGGGTGGATGCGGGCGTACGCGGCGTCCCAGCGCGGCGAGTTGTCGAAGCCGGACTCCCAGCTGTGGTGGATCTCCACCAGCCCGGACCGGTCGGGGTCGCGGACCGACGCCAGCCAGTGGTGCCAGGCGGTCCACGCGTCGAGCGAGCCGCGCGCGAACTCCTCCGCCGCGGCCTCGTCCGCTCCACCGCGCTCGCGGCCCCGGTCGAGGATGTGCCGCACCGCGATCGAGTGCACGGGTGGCTGGCAGATCCCGCTGGTCTGCACGCCGGCGGGTCGCGCAGCCGCGCGTTCGGTCCCCCACCGGGCGAAGTCCGGGAAGTAGCCCGGCTCGTCCGGGTTGAAGACGATGTGCGGGATCATCCCGGTCGACCACTGCGCGTCGAGGAGGGTCTGCAGCTCGCGGATCGCGCGCGGCACGTCGAACCGCGCCAGCCCGATCGCGATGAAGGCGGAGTCCCAGCTCCACATGTGCGGGTACAGGCCGGGCGCGGCGCGGGTCATCGTGCCCGCGTCGTTGCGGCGGAGGACAGCGGCGGCGGCGCGGGCGATGCCCTCGACGGCCGGCCCTGCTGGCGTGGTGGTCATCGGGAGTCCTCCGTCGTTCCGTCGGGGAGGTGGCGGAACCGTCACCGTCCAGCCGATCGTCTCCCTCAGGTGGACGAACGTCAACTCGTCGTCGCGGCGGGGCTCACAGAGTGGACGGTTCCTCCCCGTCCGCGGCGCGCGAGGCCCGCCGCCGGACCGACGAGGCCGTGCCACGCAGGAACATCCACGCCGCGTAGAGGATCAGCAGCACGCCGACCGCCGGCAGCACCCAGGAGCGCTGGCTCTGGTCGAGCGCGCTGTTGACGTAGCCGATCAGCGGGACGCTGTACCAGACCACACCACGCACCTGCGCGGGCACCACGGGAGGGTCGGCCTCCGCGTTGTTGTCGCCCTTCGTCGTGAAGGTCATGCCGTTCGTGGTGGAGGTCGCGATCGCGATCACCCGGTGCGAGATGACGGCCGGGTCGCCCGACCGGATCTGGTAGGTCATCACGTCTCCGACGTGGATATCGTGGACGGCCTTCGGCTTCACCACGACGAGCGTCCCCGGCGGCAGGGACGGCTCCATCGAGGAGGTCAGCACGGTCACCGGGGTGGCGCCGGCGGCCCGCGGGATGACGATCACCACGGCCGCGACGAACAGCACCAGGCCGAGCAGGCCGACGCTGAGGCCGGTGACGACATACTGCAGCAGCGACCTGGTCGGTCGCGGTTCGGTTTCGCTCACGGTGTCACCTGCCTGAGGAAGAAGGACTGGGTCGAAGCGCCCGCCGTGCACGTCGTGGTGGTGAGCTGGCCTCCGCCGGCCGCCGCGGCGGTGGCGCACAGGGTCGTCGTGTTGCCGTAGCCGTTGCCGTTCCCGTTGCCGTTGTCGCCGGTGATCGTGTTGGCGGTGGTGAAGGACCCGTCGGCCTGCACCGTGAACGTCCAGAGCGTCGAGCCGTTCGTGGCCGTCCGCGAGGAGGTCACCGCAACGGGCGCGGTCCGGGAACCGGCCCAGATGTACTGGCCGCTCGACAGCGACGGGAGGGCGGAGGTCACGGTCGCCGTCGTCCCGGAGGAGGTGGTGAGGAGCCACTCCTGGCTGCCGCTGGCCGGGCTGGCGCACGCCGACTGGGTCAGCACGCTCCCGTTCGCGATCGCCGAGGGGACGGTCACGCACTGGCCGGTCGCCACGTTCACGAGCTGATACCAGGAGCCGGAGCTGTAGGAGCCCGCGGCCGACACCGCTGCGGAAGGCGTGGAGACGTTCCCGGCGGCGTCGGAGGCCGTCACGGTGTAGCGGTGCACGCCGGTCGCCAGGCCGGTGTCGGTGTACGTCGTGGTCGCGCCGCCCACCGTCGCGATCGCCGTGCCGTCGCGGTAGATCGTGTACGCGCTCACGCCGACGTTGTCGGTCGCCGAGAACGACAGCGAGGCGCTCGAGCCCGTCGTGCCGGTCAGAGTCAGCGTCGGCGTGCCCGGCGCGGTCCGGTCGTCGAGCACGGTCGCGGCCGGGGAGGTGAGCCCCACGGCGTCACGAGCGACGACGGAGTACGTGTAGGAGGTGTTCGGTGCGGCTCCCGTGTCGGTGAAGGACGTGGCGGCGGTCGAGCCGATCGGCGCGGTGGTCCCGGAGCGGTAGACGTCGTAGGCCACGACGCCGACGTTGTCGGTCGCCGCCGTCCAGGAGAGCGCGACGGAGGCGAACGTGCCGGGGCTGGCGGCCAGCCCGGTCGGCGCCGAGGGCGCGATGTCGTCGACGAAGGTCTGCGCGAGGCCGGCGGAGGCGGTGCTGGACCACACCGTCCCCGCGGTCACGGTGGCGGTGAAGAGGGGGTTCACGACGGACCCGCTGGCGATGCCGTGCGCCGAGGTCACGTCCATCGACTCCCGGACGCAGAAGGCGTAGGACGCACCGGCGGCGAGCGTTCCGGTGGTGGGCGCTGCGGTGGCGAGCGTCGCGAGTGTCCCGGTGACGGCGCCCGCGGGGATGACGGCGGCCGCCGTGCACGCGGAGGCCGACGCGACCGGCCAGACGCTCACCGCGACGACGGCTGCCAGCGCGGACGACGTCCCGGCCGCCAGCCCGAGCGACGAGCTGAAGGTGGTGCCGACGTTCCCGGTGTTGGTGACGACCACGCCGCCGGTCGTGGCGGTGTGGCCGGTCCTGAAGACGGAGTCGAACGGCTGCGGGATGGTCACGGTCGCCGAGACGGTGGCGGCGGTGATCGCTCCGGCCTTCGTGGCGGCGACACCGTTCCACAGCGCGTAGGTGCCGGCTCCCGGCATCAGCAGGAACGTGACCAGGGCCGCGCCGACGGCGGTCAGGGGGAGGGCGAAGCGTTTCATGTCTCTTCGCACCTCCCCCCGGCTCCGCTCGTGCGCTGGCCCGCGTGGGTTACTGCTGGGCCAGCTTGAACCCGAGCGCGCTCAGGTCGACGGTGCCGCCCTGCGCGACCGTGCCGGTCGTCGTGGAGTCGAACGGCAGCGCCACGGAGACGGTCAGCACCTTGGTGCCGGTGGTCCCGCTGACGGTGTAGGTGTTCGCGGCGGACCCTGCGGTGACGCCGGTCGGCAGCGGCGCACCGACGACGACGGTCATCCCGCTCGTGAGCGCCGTGACCAGGGCGGCGCTGGCCGGGGAGGCGTCTCCGGCCTTGATCGACATCGGGTCGATGCTGAGCACCGCGGAGAGGTTGTCGCCAGTGGCGGTGACGTCCACCTTCTGCGTGAAGGTCAGGACGTCGCCGGGGACGGCGCGGAAGTTCGCGATGTTCGGGATCGCGGTGGCCGAGCCGGAGCCGTGGGTTACGCTCCAGGTGCCCGCCGCGGCGTCGGCCGCGATGGTCATCGTTCCGGACTGGACGGAGCCGGCCGCGGCGCTGGCCGAGCCGTTCCACAGCGCGAAGGTGCCCGCGCCGCTGAGGAGAAGGAGGATACCGGCTGCGCCGGCGATCGCGCCCTTGGCGAACCTGTTCATGGGGACGTGCTCACAATCTGTCCGTGACATCGTCCGGGCAGCGCAGGGGTGAGCACCCGGGCGATGACGCACGGGTGTTACGGCCCCGACGTCGCTAGGTCGACGTTCGAGCTGAAGCCCTCCGGTCTCCCGGAGAGGTGGTGCACGAGGGGAGGGTCGGGTTCCACTCGGTAGGCCACCCGCGACCAGATTGTCGGGTAGGTCACGTCGGCCCACTTCGGACAATAGTGGGTCCTCATATTGGAGGACAAGAATTCCCGCGCACCCAGATCAGGGGTCATGCCGGGTAGCATGCGGCCCGGGAGGACGCGATGCGGGAACGGGTGCTCGACCTGGTGTTCCTCGTTGGCGTGCTGTTCAAAGGACTCGACGGCCTGGTGGAGCTGGTGGGCGGGTTCCTGCTGCTGTTCGCGACCCCGGCCACGCTGCTGAGCGCCGCGAACCGGGTGACGGCCGAGGAGCTGTCGGAGGACCCGCACGACCTCATCGCCAACCTGATCGTCCACGGCACAGCCCGCCTCCACGCCGGCGGCGTGTTGTTCGTGGCCGCGTACCTGCTGCTGCACGGCGTGGTGAAGCTGACGATCGTGGTCGCGCTGCTGGTCGGCTCGCGCCGGGTCTACCCGTGGGCGATGGCGGCGCTGGGCGTGTTCCTGATCTTCCAGCTGTACGAGCTGGTGACGAAGCCCTCCGTGGGGGTGGCGGTCCTGACGGTGCTCGACGCGGTCATCATCTGGCTGACCTGGCGGGAGTGGCGGCGCGGCCGCGAGCTGCGCACGACCTGGCGCGGGACGGTCGACTGGGTGTTCAGGCGGCCGCCGCCACCAGACCCAGCGCGCTGAGGATGCCGGCGACGATCGCCTCCGGCTCGGCGGCGACGTCGACCGTCACGGCCGCCTCGTCCGGCTGCGGCGGCTCGAGGGTGCGGAGCTGGGAGTCCAGCATCCCCGGCTTCATGAAATGGCCGCTGCGCGCGGCGATGCGGCTCTCGAGCAGTTCGCGCGTGCCGGACAGGTAGGCGAAGACCACGCCCTTCCCGCGGAGGACGTCGCGGTAGCGTCGGGCGAGCGCCGAGCAGGCGACCACCAGCGGGCGCCCGGCCGCGGCGCCGTCGCGGACGCGGTCCGCGATGGCCGCGAGCCAGGGAGCACGGTCGGCGTCGTCGAGCGGGACGCCGGCGCTCATGCGCTCGACGTTGCGGGCGGGGTGGAGGCTGTCGCCCTCCAGCAGCTCCCAGCCCAGCCGGTCGGCGAGGAGGGCTGCGACGGTGGACTTGCCGCAGCCCGCGACACCCATGACGACGATCGTGCTCGGCACCACATCGGTGCCCGCCTGGCTCGCGGTCATGTCAGCCTCCGATGACGAGCGCGATCACCAGCGTCCCGGCGAGGCCGACGACCGAGGCGATGCACTCCAGGACGGTCCAGCTGCGCAGCGTCTGCGGGACGCTGAGGCCCAGGTACTCCTTGACCAGCCAGAACCCGGCGTCGTTGACGTGCGAGAGGAACAGCGAGCCGGAGCCGATCGCGAGCACCAGCAGCGACACCATCGGGGTCGAGAGGTGGGCGGCGAGCGGCACCATGATGCCGGCCGCGGTGACCGTGGCGACCGTCGCCGAACCGGTGGCGACGCGGATGAGCGCCGCGATGAACCAGGCGAGCAGCAGGATGCCGATGCCGTTGCTGCCGTGAGCGAAGGACGCGATGACCTGGCCGATGCCGGTGTCGATGAGCACCTGCTTGAAGCCGCCGCCTGCACCGACGATGAGCAGGATGCCGGCGATCGGAGGCAGTGACGAGGTGAGGCTGGCCTGCAGCGACGTGCGGTTCATGCCGGCCGGGATGCCGAGCAGGAAGAAGCCGGCGAGCACGGCGATCGTCAGCGCGATGGCGGGTGTTCCGAGGAAGTCGAGGATCAGCTTCCACTCGGCGGTGGATTTCGAGGCGGTGATGTCGGCGAGCGCCTTGCCGAGCATGAGCACGACGGGAAGGAGGATGCTGATGAGGGCGAGCGCGAACGACGGGCGCTTGCGCCCCCTCTCCGCTGCGTCCTGCTCGTCGTCGCCCTCGGTGCCGAGGAAGAGGCCGGGGACGTCGACCGGCACCCACTTGGCGGCGAAGCGGCTGAACACCGGGCCGGCGAGGATGATAACCGGGATGGCCACGAGCACGCCGAAGGCGAGGGTCACGCCGAGGTTCGCGCCGAGCGCGCCGATGGCCACGAGCGGCCCGGGGTGCGGCGGGACCAGGCCGTGCATGGCCGACAGGCCGGCGATGGCCGGAAGCGCGACGCGCATCAGCGGCAGCTTCGACCGGCGGGTGACCAGGATGATCACCGGCATGAGCAGCACGAGGCCGATCTCGAAGAACATCGGCAGGCCGATGATCGCACCGACGAGGCCCATCACCCAGGGCAGGGCGCGGACGCTCGTGCGGGACACCAGCGTGTCGACGATGCGGTCGGCGCCGCCGGAGTCGGCGAGCAGCTTGCCGTACATCGCGCCCAGCGCGATGAGGATGCCGACGCTGCCCGAGGTCGCCCCGAAGCCGGTGATGAAGCTCGTGGTCGCGGCGTCGGCGGGCATCCCGGCGACCAGGCCGGTGACGAGCGAGCCGAGGAGCAGCGCGAGGAACGGGTGGATCCGCAGCCAGGTGATGAGGACCACGATGACGGCGACGCCGACGACCGCGGCGAGGATCAGCTGCGGCTCGGAGGAGGCCGGATGGGGGGCGGGAGGCGCGGCGGCCGCGGCGACGCGGAGCGCGCTGGACAGGACGGTGATCATGAGCATCCTTGGTCAGTGATGGGACGTGTGCTCGGCCACCCTACAGATAAATCAGGTAAATGCGAAGTTGCCATCGTTTTCATAAGCATTAATCGCGTCCAAGTTGCGTTTGATCGCACGTAAGGAATCCTCGATAATGAGGGGATGCCTCCCACGGACTCCCTCCACGAGCTGGCCATCGAGTCCGTCGGCCGACGCATCGTCACCGGCGAGATCGAGCCGGGATCGGTGCTGACCCCGGAAGGGCTCGGCATCTCCCGCACCGTCCTCCGGGAGTGCATCCGGGTGCTGGAGGCGCTCGGCCTCGTGCAGGCCAGGCGGCGCCGCGGCACGGTCGTCCAGCCCGCGAGCGAATGGCGCGTCCTCGACCCGCGGGTCATCGCGTGGCGCCTCTCCGGCCCCGACCGCCTCGCCGCCCTCGGCAACCTGAGCGAGCTGCGACTGGCGATCGAACCCGTCGCCGCACGCCTCGCCAGCGCCCGCGCGACCCCGGAGCAGTGCGGAGCGCTCACCGAGGCCATCGTCGGCATGGCATCGACGCAGCGCGCGGCCGACCACGGCGAATATCTGGCCTACGACCAGGCCTTCCACCGCATCCTGCTCGAGGCCTCGGGCAACCCGGGCTTCCGCGCCCTCAGCAACGCGGTGGTCGAGGCGCTCTCCGGCCGGACGCACCACGCGCTGATGCCGCACACGGCCAACCCGGAGGCCATCCGGCTCCACGAGGAGGTCGCCGGGGCGGTGCGCGCGGGAGACGGGGCGCGGGCGGAGGCGGCGATGCGGGCGATCGTCGAAGAGGCGGACGCTGCGGTGCAGGGGATGGCGCGGGAGGGTGCTGGCGGGTAGCCGGGGGTCACTCCACGAGGGCGTGGGTCAGCTCGTCGGCGTCGCCGGGGATGCAGCCGCCGGACATGTGGATCACGGCCGAGTAGTCCGTGATCCCAGCCTGAAGGAACACCCGCTCGGCGTCCATCGGATACGTGATGTCGAAACCGTTGCCCGATGGTTTCCGTTCGACGGTCACTCCGCCATACCCCCGAGACTCCCACAACTCCGCAATCTGCTTCACCACCGTCATTGAGTCGATCGTGACAAAGACACCGTCCTGACGGATGTATCTGGCTCCGGCGCTGCCATCAGGCAACGTGCACGTCCCGTACCACTCGCCATCTATCTCCCAATCGGTACCACCGATCAGTTCCCGCGTTGCCTCGAACAACTCCAAAGTGGCCGCCCGCGATTCGTCGGGAGTCGGATATGTAGCTGTTATCGAAGAAACTGCCTTTCCAGTCGGGGGCGCCGACGCGCAACCGGTGAGCTCTAGAACGGCGATGACAAGCATCGCGATCGCTGCCCAGCGACGCTCGCCTCCAAACGTGAGCACCGTCATCAACTCACAAGTGCGTGGGTCAGCTCGTCGGCGTCGCCGGGGATGCAACCGCCGGACATGTGGATCACGGCTGAGAAATCCGTGACGCTTGCGTGCAGATACAGCCGCTGCGCGTCCATTGGATAGGTGACGTCGTAGCCGACACCGTCGGGGTAGAGCTTGACCGTAACTCCGTGGTGGCCGCGGGATTCCCAGAACTCCGCAATCTGCTTTGACACTCTTACCGAGTCGTTCGTCGCCCTGACACCATCCTGGCGAACGTACTCGGCACCCTCGCTCCCATCAGGGAGGGTGCAGGTCCCATACCCGTCGCCATGGATTTCCCAGTCAGCCCCACCGATCAAGTCCCGGGTTGCCTCGAACAATTCCAAGGTGGTCGCTCGCGATTCTTCCGGAGTCGGATACGTAGATGTCATCAAAGGAACTGCCCTTCCAGTCGGGGGCGCCGAAGCGCAACCTGTGAGCGTTAGAACCGACAAAACGACGGCAACGGTAATTGCCATGCGCTTGCTCATTTCGCGACCGCCTCCGGGTGGCCCGTTGTGTGGGCGGCCATGTTGTAGAGCGACGTCGTGCCCTGGTCGTAGTAGCCGTACTTGGTGGCGTCGCTGGCGTGCACCGTCGCAACATGATCGGTGGTCCCCGCGGTCGTTTCCCCTTCGGGCGTACGGGCGTCGTCGGTGCTGAACGGTACGGCTCCATGTTCGGAGGGATCGGCCCGCCCACTGGAAAACCTCCCCAGAGTCGCGACGGTGTCGCTGCTGGCTTGGCCCGAGGCGATCCCGCCGTCGGGGACGTTCAGCGGAGCTCGATACGGGACTCGGCCGGCCACTTCAGTCGGGATACCAGCGGACCCGACCGACACGAACGCCCCGGCCGACGCCTGCTTCAATGCCTGGCCGGCCACCGCTGACCCATACGAGAAACCGACAACGGACAAGTGCTCGGATCGAGAAGGCCACTCCCGCGCGGCGAGCGTCCCCTCCAAGGCTCCCGCCAACGCCTTCCCGCCCGACCGGGCGGCCGAACTGTTGTTCACCTCCAAGAAGTCCTGCGGGACGTCGTAACCGATCCACGCGACCACCGCAATGCGAGCCGAGCCTCCCCTAATCTGTGCAAGGTCCTGCTGCTGGTAATAGAGGTTCTTACTCGCGTTGGTCCACCCACCGATATCCTTCGCCACAGTCGTCCCCATCCCCGGCACGTTGTACGTCACATGGTCGGCCGTATCCAGATCCCCGACCGCGATCGCCGCCTTCGGGTTCACTCCCGACAGGTCCAGCAGCAACAACTGCAGCGGCGGTTTCAGCTTCTCGGGGTTGTTGCCGAGCTTCTTCCGGATCGCCTCGATCGCCCGCAGTTTCACCTGGGCGGCCTCGTAGCCCGGGTCAGCCTTCCCGATCTTCTTCAGCTTCGCGCGCAGCCGTTCGAGCTCCGCGCGGTTCGCCGCGGAACGCGACGCCGCATCCACCCCGTCGAGGCCGCCGATCACCCCGGGGAGCTTCTTCAGGTAAGTTCGCCGCTCGGCCGGCGTCAGCGCCGCCCACCACGCCACCACCTGCGCGGGAGTCATCGCCGTCAGCTTCGCGGCCGGCAGTGTCGAGCTGGGCGCCGTCGCGGCCGAGACTGTCGAGGTGGAGGCCGTCACCACCCGGAGGCGCTCGCTCCGGTCCCGCGCGGTCGCGTGGAGCGCCCGGATCGCCCGCTCGAACTCGGCAGCGAACTCCTCGGCGGCGCGGTTGAACGCGGCGACCTCCCGGCGTGCGTTCTCCTCGCGCGCCAGCGCTGCGGGGACCTCGTCGACCTCCGGGTAGCGCATCCCTCCGTTGGCGGCCATCCACTCCTCGAGGAGGGGCGGGAGCTCCCACGCGTACATCCGCTGCACCGCGTCGAGTAGTTCGTCCCGCCGCCGCACCAGGTCGCGATGCGCGTGATACGCGGCCTCGGTCACCTGGCAGAGGTCCTGTGTGGTCGCGTGGACGGCCTCCAGCGCCGCCCGGTCCGGAGTCACGAGCCGGGCCACGGTGTCCGGCAGCCTCCGGGACCGGAAGCTCTCGGCGAACCGGCTTTGCGCACTCTCCGCCTCGCGCGCGTGCTCGACCAGGCGCGCGGCGGTGTCCCGGTAGTGCACGGCGGCCTCCGCGGCGCGGGAAGGGTCCACTATCGTCAGGTCGAGAAGGTCCTCCTCGCGGATCATGTGGCCACCCCGGGTGCCGGGATCGCGGCCATCATCCGGGCGCCGTCCTCGTCCACCGCGACCATGCCGTCCACGGCGTCCGCGCCCGTGCGCGCCAGTTCCCGGAACCGGAGGGCCGCGTCGCAGGGGGCGGGCGCCAGGCCCTGGACCAGCTCCGTCAGCGCCCACCCGATGGGGGCGTGGCGCACGGAGGAGGCCAGCTCCTCGCCCGTCGACCGGAAGACGGCCGCATCATGGTCGACGGCCTCCGCGACGGCCGCGAGCCTCGCCATCGCAGCGCGGGCGTCGTCGGGTCTGATCTCAATCTCCGCCATAGCGGACAAATATTACACGACACCATCTAGGCGTGAAACTCCACGCCCGAGTCGTTCAGCCTACGGGCCGGAGTTCGAGACGTCGTGCTCGAGCTGCTTGAGGTGGTCGCCGAGCGTGCCGCCGACCGCGGGATAGGTCTTCACCGGATCGGGGGACGACTGGCCGCCCGACGCCATCGAGCCGAGGGCGATCGCGATCACCAGGAGGACGAGCGCTCCGCAGGCGATGAGGATGCCGAGCATCCGTTTGCGGAGGCCGAGCACACGGCGCGAGGACCGCGACGCGTTCGCCGGCTTTTCGGCGGGCCGCTCGATCGGCGCCTGGCGCGTGCGCGGGAGCACGGTCGTCGCCGCCGTCGGCTGGAGCGCCTCGGTCTCCGCAGCATCGGTCTCCGCAGCATCGACCTCGCCGGCCGCGCCCGCGCCGGCGGCGATCCCCTCCGCAGCGATGCCCCCCTCCGGCGGCGGCAGCAGGAGCGTGCGTTCGAGTGTCTCGGTCGCAGCAGGAGCGCCGCCCGGCGCGCCCCGCGCCAGCAGTGCGGCCAGCTGCTCGGCGACCGTGTCCGCCGTCGGCCGGTGCCCGGGCTCGCGGGCCACCATCGACCGGATCAGGCGCCGCCACTCGGGGTCCAGTGTCTCCGGCACCTCCGGATCACGGGAGAGCCGGGCCGCCGCCGACTCCACGCCGCTGCCGGGGAACTCGCGCTCGCCGGTCAGGCACTCCAGGAGGACGAGGCCGAAGGAGTAGACGTCGCTCGGCGGGCCCACGGGCAGGCCGCCCGCCTGCTCGGGGCTCAGATAGCTCGCCGTCCCGATCACGAAGCCGGTCGAGGTGATCCTGGCGTCGTCGACCAGGCGGGCGATGCCGAGGTCGGTGAGCTTCGCGGCCACGCCGGACGAAGTGGCGCCGGGGAGCAGGATGTTCGCCGGGGCGATGTCGCGGTGCACGACGCCCTTGCCGTGGATGTAGGCGAGCGCCCGGGCGATGTCCACACCGAGCGCGGCCACGGCCGCCTCGGGCAGCGGGCCGTCCTTCAAGCGCGCCCGTGCGTCGGTGCCGTCGACGAACTCCAGCACCAGGACGCCGCGACCCTCGTCGTCGGACGTGGTGTCGAACAGCGTGACGAGCGACGGGTGCGACAGGTTCGCCAGAATCTTTACCTCGGCACGCTGGCGTCGGAGGTCGTCGGCCGAGGCGAACTCGCGGCGGAACACCTTCAGCGCGACGTCACGGCCGAGGAGCTCGTCGTGGGCGCGGAACACCTCCGCCATGCCGCCGGCGCCGATGCGGTCGAGCAGCAGGTAGCGGTCGCTGATCCGCTCACGGGTCGCGCTCATCCGCCGTCACCGCCCCCGTCGCCCTTCTTGCCCTTGCCCTTCTTGTCGGGCCCCGGCTGCTGCTGCTGGAGTTGCTGGAGCTGCTGCTGGAGCTGGGCGTTCTCCGCGGCGTCTCGCAAGTGGGTGAGGTCCCCTTTGACGGCGTCGATGGACTTCGCGATCGCGTCGTGACGGTCCGCGGCGATGGTCCCCGCCTTGAGGGCGGCGTCGTTCTTCTGCTGCAGCGCCGCGAGCTGGGTCAGCGCTCCTGCGTAGTCCTTGCCCTCCGCGGCCGTCACCACGCTCAGCAGCCCGTGCTGCAGCGTGCTGGCGGTGTCCTGCGAGTACGTCGCTCCCCCTGCGCAGCCGCTGAGGCCGAGCGCGAGGGCGACGCCGGCGGCCGCGATGGGTAGTCGTCTCATAGCCCAGAGCACAGTAGTCCCGGATCGGCGCTCTGTCGAGTCCGGAAGGCATCCTGACCTGTCGGATCAGCGCCCGCCGAGCCACTCCAGGACGGCCCGGTTGAACGCCTTCGGCTGCTCCATGTTCGCCGCGTGGCCGTCGTCGTCGAGCACGACCGCCGTCCCGTCCGCGGCGAGCGCCGCCGACGCCGCCGCGTGCCCGCTCGGCCAGTACTCGCTCTCCGCGCCCGCGACGAACAGCAGCGGGATGCCGGCCGCGGCGATCGCCGGGCGCCAGTCGGCGACGGCGTGGTCGTGCAGCAGCGCGAGCTCACCCGGCGTGAACTCGCGGTTCATCCCCTTCATCGCCGTCATCAGGCGCACCAGCCGCAGCCCGCGCTTCGCCAGCGGCGTGCCGTGGCCGGTCTCCGGGATGCCCGTCGCGAAGTAGGTGTCGCGGTTGGCGGCGTCGTAGCCGTAGAAGCCGAACGGCCAGCCGTCGTCGTTGAGCATCTTGGGCGTCTGGTCGATGGAGACCGCCGCGGCAACGCGGTCGGCGCCGGACTGGGCGAGGAAGGACCAGATCGTGTTCGCGCCCATCGAGCCGCCGACCAGCACGGCGTCCCGGAGGTCGAGTCCCTCCAGCACCGCGGTCACATCCCGGCCGCGGCGGGCCATGTCCACCCCGTACTCCGGGTGCTCGCTGGTCCCGTGGCCGCGCAGGTCGACGGCGAGGACGCGGTAGCCGGCGTCGGCGAACGCGGGCACCTGGTAGCGCCAGGTGGTCGCCGGGGCCTTGAAGCCGGCGATCAGGACGACGGGACGGCCGGCCGCGTCGCCGTACTCGGTGTAGTCGAGGCGGACACCGTCGTCGGCGGTGAGGGAGGGCATGGGGCGCCTTTCGGTTCGGTGGTCAGGATGCGGCGGCCGGCGCCGGGAATGCCTTCCCCGGGTTGAGGATGCCCTGCGGGTCGAGCGCGTGCTTCACGGCAGCATGCATGCGCAGCACAACGGGGCTCAACTCCGCCGCCGCCCCGTGCAGCTTGAGGAGGCCGACGCCGTGCTCGCCCGTCACCGTGCCGCCGAGCTCGCGGCACGACTCCACGATGAGGTCGAACGCCGCCTTCGCGCGCTCCTTGGCGGCGTCGTCGCCCTCCGGCGCGATGATCAGCGGGTGCAGGTTGCCGTCGCCGGCGTGCGCGATGTTGGCGATCACCACATCGGCGTCGGCCGCGATCCGCTCGATGCGCGCCAGCATCTCGGGCACGGCCGAGCGCGGCACGCACACGTCCTCGGTGAGCACAGGGCCGAGCCGTTCCAGCGACGGGTAGGCCAGCCGCCTGGCGAGGAACAAACGGGCGACCTCCTCCGGGTCGGTCGCGCGCTCCACGTTCGCGCCACCGGCGGCTAGGAACAGCTCGGCGACGCGGCCGGCGAGCTCCTCCCCGGACGCGCCGACCTCGTCGACCGAGGCGAGCAGGAGGGCGTTCGCGTGCTCCGGGAGCTTCCAGCCCTGCCACTCGGCGACGGTGTGCAGGCACATCCGGTCGATGAGCTCGAGCGCGGAGGGCACGATCCCCGCGGCGGAGACCGCGGCGACCGCGCGGCCGGCGTCGGTGAGCGAGCGGAAATAGCCGATGACGGCGCGCTCCTCCCGGCCGCCGATGGGCCGGAGCTTCACGGTCACGTCCACCACGATGCCGAGGGTGCCCTCCGAGCCGACCATCAGCGCGGTCAGGTCGTAGCCGGTGACGCCCTTGGCTGTCGTGCGGCCGAGCCGGGCGATGGAGCCGTCGGCGAGCACCACGGTCATGCCGAGCACGTAGTCCCGGGTGACGCCGTACTTCACGCAGCAGATGCCGCCCGCGTTGGTGGCGACGTTGCCGCCGATCGTGCTGATGGCCTGGCTGGCGGGGTCCGGCGGGTACCAGAGGCCGTAGGCGGCGACGTGACGGCGGAGGTCGTCGTTGATGACGCCGGCCTCCACGACGGCGTACCGCTCCTCGACGTTCACCTCGCGCACGGCGGTCATCCGCTCCAGCGACACGACGACGCAGCCTGCGACCGCGTTCGCCCCGCCGGACAGGCCGGTGCCCGCGCCGCGCGGCACGACGGAGACGCCCCGTTCGGCGGCGACCCGCACGGCCGCGGCGACCTCCTCGGCGGAGGCGGCGAGGACGACAGCGGCGGGCAGGGCCGAGTCCGCCCACTCGGCGTCGTCGTGCCGGTAGCGCTCCAGCTCGGCGGGCTCCGTGAGGAGCGACGCGGGAGGGAGCACCGCGCTCAGAGCGGCGACGACATCGTGCATACCGGGGATGCTATCCCCACAGGCACGGAGGCCGGCCCGTTGACGAACCCGCGTGCAGGGGGTTCGGTGTGGTCATGATTGCTCTGATTGTCATCCTGCTCGTGATCTGGCTCGTCCTGGTCATCCTCGGCTTCGCCATCAAGGGGCTGATCTGGCTGGCGATCCTCGGGATCGTCTTCTTCATCATCACCGCGATCGTCGGCTGGATGCGGCGCAGGGCGTCGCGAAGCTAGCGGTGGCCTCAGCCGATCGCGGAGATCCCCGACAGCACCACCCCGGCGAGCGAGGCAGCGGACATCGCGCAGAACAGCAGTCCCAGCGCGATCAGCCGCACCCGCAGGGAAGGGATGGCGGCGCGGGCGGCGCCCATCCCGAGAAGAAACAGCAGCACCAGCCCGGCGGCGCCGAGCGCGACGCCCGCCTGCATCCCGCTCAGCGGGACGAGGACGGCGAGCGATACGGCGGCGAGCAGAACGCCGAGCCCCAGCCACTCCCGGCCGGGGGATTGCACGGGAGCGGCCTGGACGTCGTCCCGTAGGGGGTCGGGGCGACGGATGCTGCTGTGAAGCGGGTCCACCTGCATGTGACGATTGTCCGCGTCCCGGATTCGGCCACCGACCCCTTGACAATCGACTCATCCGTGCAGGGGAACAATCGCATCGACGTCCCGTGTTGGACGAACCCGCTCCCGTCGGCAAGGCTGGTGACATGACCTACGTACCGAACCCGTCCCGCTACGACCGAATGCCGTACCGCCGCACCGGTCGGAGCGGTCTCGACCTGCCCGCGCTGTCGCTCGGGCTCTGGCACAACTTCGGCGACGACCGCCCGTTCGAGACCCAGCGCGCGATCGTCCGCCGCGCCTTCGACCTCGGGATCACGCACTTCGACCTCGCCAACAACTACGGCCCGCCGTACGGCGCCGCCGAGGTCAACTTCGGCCGCATCCTGCAGGAGGACCTGCGGCCGTACCGCGACGAGCTCATCGTCTCGTCGAAGGCCGGCTGGGACATGTGGCCCGGCCCGTACGGCCAGGGCGGCGGCAGCCGCAAGTACGTGCTGGCCAGCCTGGACCAGTCGCTGTCCCGGCTCGGCCTCGACTACGTCGACATCTTCTACTCGCACCGGCCCGACCCGAGCACGCCGCTCGAGGAGACCATGCAGGCGCTCGACACCGCCGTCCGCAGCGGCAAGGCGCTCTACGTCGGCATCTCCTCCTACGGCGAGGAGGACACCAGGCGGGCCGCGGAGATCCTCCGCGAGCTCGGCACGCCGCTGCTCATCCACCAGCCGAGCTACTCCATGCTGAACCGCTGGATCGAGACGGAGGGACTGCTCGATGCCACGGGCGAGCTCGGCGTCGGCGTCATCGGGTTCACCGCACTGGCCCAGGGGATGCTGACCGGCAAATACCTGGACGGTGTGCCGGAGGGCTCCCGTGCCGCGGCCGGCACGTCGTTCGACGCGGACTGGCTCACCGACGAGGCCGTCGAGCGCCTGCGCGGACTCAACGCGATCGCCGAGCGCCGTGGGCAGTCGCTCGCCCAGCTCGCGCTGGCCTGGGCGCTGCGCGACCCGCGGGTCACCTCGCTGGTCATCGGCGCGAGCAGTGTCGCCCAGCTCGAGCAGAACGTCGGCGCGCTGGACACCCTGGAGTTCACGGCGGAGGAGCTCGCGGCCATCGACGAGCTCGCCGTCGACGCGGGGGTCGACCTCTGGGCCGGCGCGCGGCGCGGGGAGCTGTAGACAGTCCGTACCACCATCGGAGCGCGGCGTTAATCCCCTGCCCCAGATGCGCGAGGCCTCGTACTGTTCCCTTCAGCACGCTGGATGCGACGGAGCGTGGATCACGGACACCCCGTCTTCCCGGCGTGTGTGGGGCGGACCCCGGGCGGCAGGGACAGTGCGCCCGCCACCCGGGGTCCAGTACGTCTGCCGGGGCGCACCTTTCCACTCGGCAGAAGGCGGGCCGGGTGAAATATGTGTTTCCGCAGCAGACCTTCAGGCTCTCCCCTGGCAGGTCTGCTTCGCTTGTCCCCGTACGTGCGTGTGCCCAGAACGCGCGTATGTACGTGGACAGAGACGGGGGTGGGATGAGCGCGGTGACAGCCACAGAGCGCGAGACCGCCGCCCCGCCGTTGCGTGCGGTCCGCCCGTGGATCATCGCCGTGGCGTTCGGCCTCGCCGCCACGGTGATCTGCGCGGCAGGGAGCTGGATCCCGTCGCTCTGGGGCGACGAGGCGGCCACGCTGCTGTCGGCGAAACGCCCGGTGTCCACGCTCATCCCGATGCTGTTCCACGTCGACGCGGTGCACGGGCTGTACTACCTCGGCATGCACGGCTGGATCCGGCTCGCGGGCGACAGTCCGTTCGCCCTGCGCCTGCCGAGCGCCGTGGCCATCGGCCTCGCGGTCGCGGCGGTCACCCTGCTGGCGGGGCGCAGAGGCGGTGCGATGGCGGCGATCGTCGCCGGCCTGGTCGCCTGCGTCCTCCCCCGGATGACCTACGCGGGCGAGGAGGCGCGCTCGTTCGCGTTCACCGCTGCCGCCGCGGCCTGGCTGACCCTGCTGCTGGTGTGGCTGATCGACGGCGGGGGGCGCTCGGCGCCCGCGCCGGTACGCCGCGCCTGTTGGGCGGTCTACGCGGCCGGTATGGCCCTCACCTCGTACCTCTTCCTCTACACGGCGTCGCTCCTGCTCGCCCATCTCGGCATCCTGCTGCTCTCCCGGGCGTCCCGGCCGACGCTGCGGGCCTGGCTGATCGCCACCGGCTGCGTGCTCGTCGCGCTCGCGCCGCTCGGCCTGCTCGCGTACTTCGAGCGCAGCCAGATCGGCTACCTCGCCGACCAGCCCCAGGACCCGGCGAGCCTGGTGTGGCAGCCGTGGTTCGACAACGGCTGGCTGGCACTCGTGGCGTGGGCCCTGATCCTGCTCGCGATCGGCGCGTGGGTGCGTGACCGCTGGGGACGGGAGGCCAGGGCGGCACGGGCAGCCGGCTCTGATCCGATCGGCCCCGCACCCGCGGGCCCCCTGCCCATCGACGCCACGCTCGTCGGCGCGACCTGGCTCATCCTGCCGACCGGCGCGATGCTGCTGATCAACCTCGTCTTCCCGATGTACACCGGGCGGTACTCCACGTTCGCCGCCCCGGCGGCCGCGCTGCTGATCGCGGAGGGCCTGCTCCTCGTCGGCCGGTTCGTCGCGCGGCGCGGCGCGATCCCGGCCGTCGCGGCGACCGGCGCCGGCGCGCTGCTGTTCATCGCGATCAGCACGCCGGCCTACCTGGGCCAGCGCGGACCGTACTCGAAGAACGACTCGGACTGGTCGGAGGTCAGCAGCGCGATGGCGTCGGTACGGCAGCCGGGCGACGCCGTCGTGTTCGATGAGTCGACCCGGCCGTCGCAGCGGCCGCGGCTCGCCATGCGCACCTACCCCGCCGGCTTCGCGGGCGTCGCCGACCCGACACTGCGGACCGTCTACACCCGCAACATCGGCTGGGCCGACCGGGTCTGGACCATCCCCCAGGCGGCCGAGCGCGGCCGCTTCGACGGCGTCACGCGAGTGTGGCTGGTCGAGAACGACATGGACGGCCGCCTGCACAGCTACGGCCTGGCAGACCTGGAGGCGCTCGGCTTCCACAAGACCGGACGCACCGTCCCGACCCACCGGAGCATGTTCATCGAGCTGACCCGATCGAGCTGAGCAGCCCCTCTTCAGAACGGCGACCGCTCCCTACACTCAAACCATGAGGGAAGCCGTCTCGGAGCACGGCGTCGGTGAGCACGGCGCGGCCGATCGAATCTCCCGCCGGCTGCATGCGGCCTCCGTGGAGTCGCTGGCGCTGGGCGCGGGAGGCATCGCGTTCGTGGCCGTGTGCCTGATCGCCTTCTTCGTCTTCGCCGGACACAACCTCTCCATCTCCGGCGCGGGCTCGGTCGGCCAGTTCGCGGCGATCGCCTGCTGCGCCGTGACCCTGGTCGTCTACGGCGGCGGACGGGTCGCGACGTGGAGCATCCCCTGGTACAGCCGCCCCAAGGAGCACCGCTCCCGGATCGGCGCCGCGATCGAGGTGTTCGACTCGCTCGCCATCGCGGTCGCGCACGCCGTCGTCGTACTGCTGCTCTGGACCGTGCTGAGCGACGTACTCGCCCGCAGCTTCCAGGACGCCCAGGTCTTCGCCATCCCGGCCACCCTGCTGGTCGGCACGGCGGCCGCGGTCACCGGCTACTACGTGTTCCTCGCGGCGGCGAACATGAACCCGCTGCTGCTGTCGGCGGTGCTGGCCGTGTTCCTCGTCGTCGGGGCGCTGACCAGCATGCTGACCGCGTCCAACCCGCACTGGTGGAAGCAGAACCTCAGCGTTTTGGGCGTCACGGACGACTGGTCGTCGGCGACCTTCAACATCACGGTGATCGTGGGCGGCGTCCTCGTCACGGCCATCGCCCGCTACGCCACCGACAGCGGGCCGGACCGGCGTCCGTCGCGTGGCGAGCTGCAGGTCCGCACCGCGCTGGTGATCGTCGGCGCCATGCTCGCCTGCGTCGGGCTCTTCCCGGTCAACCACTTCTTCCTGCTGCACAACACGGCGGCGACCGGGATGGCCGTGGTGTTCTGCGTGCTCGCGGTCGGCATCCGCTGGGCGATGCCGCACCTCCCCCGCGCCTTCTACGCGCTCGGCTGGGTGTTCATCGCGGTGATCGCGCTGGTCACGCTGTTCTTCGCGGTGGGGTATTACAACCTGACGGCCGTGGAGTTGGTGGCTGCGGTGCTGATCTTCAGCTGGATCATCGTGTTCCTGCGGGTGAGCGTGGCGGCGGGGAGGGATGTGCGAGGCGGAGCGACGCAGTAATATGTTTTCACTGTATTAGCTCAGCCCGCGAACGCCTGTCCCCCCGCTCCTTCCGGGCGCTACACCCCCAGGAACGGGAAGCACTCATGACGATCGCTCGCATGCTCTATGTCGACGACTCCGGCTCCGTGGACCGCGGTCTCATCGTCTACGGGTGGGTCGAAGTCGCACCCGATCGCTGGCGGCACGGGCTGAGGTCGATTCTCGAACTGCGCAAGCGGTTGTATCGCGAGCATCACGTTCCTCCGGCGACCGAGTTGCACGCCACCAAGTTCGTCAACGGGCGCGCACGGATCTCGACGCGCCCGAGTGAGGACCGAGTCGAGTGGAAGACACTCGGTCGAGCGGTCGCAGTGGAGTGCCTGAGGATGCTGGCGGCATGCCCCGATCTCGCCGTCGGGGCGATCTGGCGGGCGACCTCGGCGACTGGCCGCGCTTACTATGACGAACGCGGCGAGGTGTATCGCACCCTCATCGAATCCTGGAACATGGAGCATCGGGCCGCGGGTGACCTCGCGTTCGTCAGCATGGACGGAAACGGCGACGATCCGAACTACTTCAACGCACACCGTTCCCTCTCACTCGATGACCGGCACATCATCGAGGACCCGATGATGCACGACTCCGCCCGGTCGCAGTGGGTGCAGATGGCGGACCTCGTCGCGTATTGCGTCTTCACGCATCTGAACCGGCACAGGGGTAACGAGTTCGGCTGGCGGTGGTATGAGGATCACCTGCTCGGGAGCGACGTCAACAGCGGCCCGAAACGGGTCTAATCGTTAAACAGCTAGACCCGCTCATCCACGAGTGTGGGGCGGGTCCGCGTAACTAGTATGAGGCATACGGGCGTGGTTCGCAAACCTCAGCCCTCGTCGACCGGCCTGATCAGCTCCGGCCCGTCTCCCACGACCGGCCCGACCCGGTCGAACACCAGCGCGTCCGCCACGGGCAGCGCCGCCCGCACCGCCTCGTCGACCAGCGCCTGGTCGCCGACCACCGTGGGGTCGATCCAGTGGTCCCAGAGCTCGCGCGGCAGCGGCACCGGGTTGCGGTCGTGGATGTCCGCCAGCGTCTGCACGGCGTCCGAGGTGAGGATGGTCGCCGTGAGGTGCCAGCGCTCCGGGTCGTCGCGGGACATCGCCGGGTCGGCCCACCAGGCGTAGAGGCCGGCGAAGCCGAGCAGCTCGCCGTCGGCGGAGTGGATGAAGTAGGGCGTCTTCTTCTTGGTCGCCGGGTCGGTCTGCCACTCGTAGTAGCCGCGGGCCGGGATGATCGCGCGGCGGGAGGCCACGGAGGCCTTGAACATCGGCTTCTCCGCGGCGGTCTCGGCGCGGGCGTTGAAGGTCGGCACCTTGGTCTTGAGCTCTTTGGACCAGGAGGGCACCAGCGACCAACGGGCGAGCTCCAGGCGGCGCACGCTCGGCTCCTCGCCGCGCTTGCTCTCCAGGAACACCGGGATGGGGTCGGTCGGCGCGATGTTCCAGCTCGGGCGCCAGTCGCGGAAGTCCCCGCCCTCGGCGACGAAGTCCTGGATCATGTCGTCGGTCTCTTTGTCCAACGCGAAGCGCCCGCACATGCTGACAGCTTAGGCGCGACCCCCGACAGCAGAGGGGGAGGCGCCGATCGTCCGCACCCCCCGAACGCGGGTCCCCGTCCCCCCTAAAAACGATGTATTCTCACCTTTGTGAATTGGTGAGGAACAATCACTTTACGTCGGGGGAAAGTACCCGAACCCCGGCGCGAATGCTCTCCACCGATGCACCTCAACCCGAAAAAGCACCATCCGAACCCAGGGACGACCCGTGAACCCGACACGATCGCACCGAGCGTCTCACGCTCTCGACCCCAGCAGGGGCGCGCGGAGCACGTCGAGCGCAGGTCGTCCCTCGCGGAACGGAGTCGGCGGCGGTGAATCCGTTCGAGACCACGGTTTCCCCCAAGCCGCCGTCGGCTCTTCCACGCGCGCCCACGCGGCGCACCCCGCGGAGACGGAGGCGGCACGATGACCGTCCTCCGCCCCCGCCTCGGCACGCTCACCCACGCGCACGCCAACGCCCGCCCGCTCAGCTCCGAGCAGAGCTGGGCCCGGCACTACCGCTACCGCCTGCTCGCGACCGACACCGCCCTCATCCTGCTGAGCACGATCGGCGCCATCTTCGTGCGGTTCGGCTTCGAGGACACCCCGACAACCACGGGCGAGGGCTTCCGCGTCGACTACCTCACGGTCTCGCTGCTCATCGCGGCCACCTGGATGTTCGCCCTCACGGCGTACCACACGCGCGACCCGCGCGTCGTGGGCGTCGGCGTCACCGAGTACCGTCGCGTCGTGGCGGCCACGGCCATCACGTTCGGGCTGCTCGCCATCTTCTTCCTCGTGGGCAAGGTGGACATCGCCCGCGGCTACTTCGTGCTCGCCCTCCCGCTCGGGATGGGAGGCGTCCTGGTCTCGCGCTGGCTCTGGCGGCACTGGCTGATCAAGCAGCGGACGTTCGACCACTACCTCTGCCGCGCGTTGGTCGTCGGCCGGTTCGACGATGTCGACACGGTCGTGCGCCAGATCCACGCGAACTCGGGAGCGGCATACAACGTCGTAGGCGCCGCTCTCGACACCGGTAAGCGGACAGGCGCCAAGAAGGATGCGGAGCTGAGCCGCCGCATCGCCTCCCCGCAGCGGGAGGTGCCCGTCGTCTCGGACCTGTCGGGGGTCGCAGAGGCGGCCGCCCGGCTCGGCGCCGACACCGTGATCGTCGCCGGCCGGGCGCTCAGCGGCGGGGACTTCGTCCGCCGCCTGGCGTGGAAGCTGGAGGGGACGGCGACCGAGCTGGTTCTCGCGGCGCCGCTGACCGACATCGCGGGCCCGCGCATCCACTTCCGGCCGGTCGAAGGGCTCCCGCTCATCCAGGTCGAGATCCCGCAGTTCGAGGGCGGCAAGCATGTGCTCAAGCGCGCCTTCGACTTCTTCGCGTCCGGGCTCGCGCTGATCCTGCTCTCCCCGGTCTTCCTCGCCGTCGCCGTCGCGATCAAGCTGGACGACGGCGGCCCGGTCATCTTCTCGCAGGAGCGCGTCGGCCGCGGCGGCGAGAAGTTCCGCATGCTCAAGTTCCGGTCGATGTGCGTCGACGCGGAGGCCAGGCTCGCCGGACTCCAGGCCGAGAACGAGGGCAACGGCCTCCTCTTCAAACTGCACGACGACCCGCGGGTGACCCGCGTCGGCCGGACGCTGCGCAAGTACTCGCTGGACGAGCTGCCGCAGATCCTCAACGTCTTCCTCGGCGACATGAGCCTCGTCGGACCCAGGCCGCCCCTCCCCGCAGAGGTGGCCGGCTACGAGAACCATGTGCACAGACGCCTGTACATCAAGCCGGGACTCACCGGGATGTGGCAGGTCAACGGACGATCGGACCTCTCCTGGCAGGAGAGCGTCCGCCTGGATCTCTACTACGTGGAGAACTGGTCGCTCACCGGCGACCTCGTCATCATGTGGCGCACCCTCAAGGTGCTGACACATCCCGTGGGGGCGTATTAGCTGCGCCCCCGGAAACCCCGCACCGCAATCCCGAGCACCTTCCCGACCGAAAAGACACGAGGTTGTCATGAGTACAGAGAAAGGCCCACGCGCTCGCTCGTTGGGCATCTTGACCGCCGTTATCACGGCCGTCGGCCTGGTCTTCGGAGGGCTGGCCATCGCCCAGCCCGCCGCAGCCGACAGCAATCCACCCGATCCCACGAACCCCTCGACCCCGCCGACCGTCACCGCCGACGTGCTGCCCACCCCGCAGATCAACGGCGTCGTCTGGTCGCAGACGGTCGTCGGCAACACGGTCTACGTCGCAGGCAAGTTCACCTCGGCGCGACCGGCCGGCTCGCCTGCGGGGACCAATGAGACGCCCCGCAACAACCTGCTAGCCTACGACATCACCACGGGCGCACTGCTGCCTTTCGCGCCGAACCTGAACGCGCAGGCGCTCTCGGTCACGTCGTCCCCGGACGGCTCGCGCATCTACGTGGCGGGCGACTTCACCTCGATCGACGGCAAGGGCTTCTACCGCCTCGCCGCGTTCTCCACCGCCACGAACACGATCATCAGCGCGTTCAGGCCGATCCTGTCGACGACGGGACGCGCGGTCACCGCGTCGAACTCGGCCGTGTACGTCGGCGGTGACTTCACGACGGTCAACGGTGTGGCACGCACTTACCTCGCGGCAGTGAGCGCCACCGACGGCTCGACGCTCAACTGGCAGGCGAACGCCGACGACTCGGTCTACGCCACGGCGCTCACCAAGGACGGCTCGAAGGTGATCGCCGGAGGCCGGTTCCAGAACGTCGGAGGCCTCGCCAACTACGGCCTGGCCGCCGTCGACGCCAACACCGCGGCCATCCTGCCCTTCGCAGCCAACCAGTCCGTGCGCGACGCGGGATCGCAGGCGAGCATCTACTCGCTGGCGACCACCAACGACCGCGTGTACGGCTCCGGCTACGTGTTCGGCCAGGGAGGCAACCTCGAGGGCAGCTTCTCCGCCGACCCGAACACCGGCGCCATCAACTGGATCGAGGACTGCCACGGTGACACCTACTCGGTGTTCCCGCAGGCCGACAACGCCCTCTACATCGCCGGCCACATCCACTACTGCGGCAACATCGGCGGCTTCCCGCAGACCAGCCCGACGTGGACGTTCCACCACTCGCTCGCCTTCAGCAAGGCGGCGACCGGGACGATCACGAACGACCCCTACGGCTACTTCAACTGGGCGGGCAACCCCTCCCCGTCGCTGCTCGACTGGTTCCCCGACTGGACGACCGGCTCCTTCACCGGCCAGGGCCAGGCGACCTGGAACGTCTCCGGCAACGACAAGTACGTGGTCTACGGCGGTGAGTTCCCGTCGGTGGACGGTGTCGCGACGCAGGGCCTCGCCCGCTTCGCACTGACGTCCTCCGCGCCGAACAAGGTCGGCCCGGCCGGCGTCCCGCTCACCCCGACGGCAGCGTCGTTCAACGCCGGCCAGGTGCGCGTCAGCTTCGCCGCCACGTACGACCGGGACAACGGCTACCTGACCTACAAGGTCTACCGGGACAACGGGACCACTCCCGTCTACCAGTCCACCGTTCACTCGAACTTCTACACGCGGCCGATCATCGGGTTCGTCGACTCGGGACTCACACCGGGAAGCCATCCGATCTACCATGTGAAGGTTTCCGACCCGGTGGGGAACACGACCTCGCGTGACACGAACGCGGTGACCGTCGCCGCCACCGGCAACGGAAGCGCCTACTCCGACTCGGTGAACCAGGCGGGTGCATCCTCGTACTGGCCGTTCGACGAGTCCAGCGGCACGACCGCTCTCGACCACATCGGGTTCACCGATCTGACCGAGACCGGGGTGACGCAGGGCGCGACGGGTCCGATCACCGGGGTGACCGCGTCGACCTTCAACGGGTCGAGCAGCCTCGCCGTGACGCCCACCGCCATCCAGGGACCGAACACCTTCACCGTGTCGGCGTGGTTCCGCACCACCTCGACCTCCGGAGGCAAGATCCTCGGCTTCGGCAACTCCAACACCGGGCTCTCGTCGAGCTACGACCGGCACATCTACATGGACAACGCCGGCCGGATCTTCTTCGGGGTCTACCCCGGCGGAGTGGCGACGCTGAACACCGGCCCCGGCTACAACGACGGCCAGTGGCACCAGGTGACGGCCTCGCTCGGAGCCAACGGGATGCGCCTGTACCTCGACGGGAAGCCGTCCGGATCGCGCACCGACGTCACGGTCGGCCAGGGCTACACGGGATACTGGCGGATCGGCGGAGACAACCTCAACGGGTGGCCGAACCAGCCGTCGAGCAACTTCTTCGCCGGTGACATCGGCCAGGTGTCGATGTACCCGACCGTGCTCGACAAGACGACGGTCGTGAACCAGTTCGTCGCCTCCGGCCGGCCCTCGCCGCTGAACCCGGCTCCGGCCGACGCCTACGGCCAGGCGGTCTACAACGCCGGGCCCGACATCTACTGGCGGCTCGACGAGACCTCCGGCAGCACGGCGCTGGCCTCCGACCCGTACAGCGAGACCGGGGCCTACTCGGGCACGTCGACCACCAGGGGCGTCGCAGGGCCGCTCACCATCAACGGCAGCCCGGACAACGCGGTGCGGTTCAACACGAACGGCAACGGCTCGTCCGGCGGCGTCGTGGCGAGCAATGTCCCCGCGACGAACCCGACGGTCTACACCGAGTCGATCTGGTTCAAGACGAACACCACGCACGGCGGCAAGCTGATCGGCTTCGGCGACCAGCAGTCCGGCCTGTCGAGCAACTACGACCGTCACATCTACATGCAGGACGACGGCCGCCTCGTGTTCGGCGTCTGGACCGGCCAGACCAACACCATCACCACGCCCAACCCGCTGAACGACAACAAGTGGCACATGGCGACGGCGACGCAGGGTCCGGACGGCATGAGCCTGTACATCGACGGCCAGCTCGTGGGCGCCAACCCGCAGACGCAGGCGCAGTCGTACACCGGCTACTGGCGGATCGGCGGCGACAACACCTGGGGCTCCACCGGACCGTACTTCAACGGGACGCTGGACGAGGCCGCGGTCTACTCGAGCGAGCTCTCTGCCCAGACGATCGCCAACCAGTACGCCCTGGGGACGACCGGCACGCTGCCCAACCAGCCGCCGGTGGCCTCCTTCACGAAGACCACGTCGCAGCTGACGGTGAACGTCGACGGATCGGCTTCGACCGACTCCGACGGCACCATCGCCTCCTACAGCTGGAACTTCGGCGACGGCTCCGTGGTGACCGGTCCGACCGCGAGCCACACCTACCTGCAGGGCGGCAGCTACAACGTCTCCCTCACGGTGACCGACAACCAGGGCGCGACGAACACGACCAGCCAGGGCGTGAGCGTGACCGCACCTCCGCCGAACCAGCCGCCTGTGGCCTCGTTCACCTCGAGCGCGACCTACCTCGCGGCGTCGTTCGACGGGACCTCGTCGTCCGATCCTGACGGAACGGTCGCCTCGTGGGCCTGGGACTTCGGCGACGGCTCCACCGGCGCCGGATCGACCGCCAGCCACACCTACGCGGCTGCGGGCACCTACCAGGTCAAGCTGACGGTGACCGACAACATGGGAGCGCAGACGAGCGTGACGAACCCGATCACCGTGGTGGCCAACCAGCCCCCGGCGGCGGCGTTCACCTCGTCGGTGACCAACCTGGGGGCGTCGTTCGACGGCTCGACCTCGTCCGACCCGGACGGGACCGTGGCCTCGTACGCCTGGGACTTCGGTGACGGAGCCACGGGCACGGGAGCGACGGCGAGCCACACGTACGCCACGGCGGGAACCTTCACCGTGACGCTCACCGTGACGGACAACGCCGGCGCCACCAACCAGGTCCAGCACCAGGTCACCACGACCCTGCCGCCGAACCAGCCGCCGGTCGCCTCGTTCACCGCCACGGCGACGGGCCTCGGCGTCGCGGTCAACGGCTCGGCCTCGTCCGACCCCGACGGCACCATCGCCTCCTACGCCTGGAACTTCGGTGACGGCACGGGCACGGCGACCGGTGCGACGGCGAACTACACCTACGCGACGTCCGGAACCTACACGGTCACCCTGACCGTGACGGACAACCAGGGCGCGACCGCGACGGCGACCAAGTCGGTCACCGTCACGACAGCCCTCGCGCAGGACGCCTTCGAACGGAGCACGACGAACGGCTGGGGCAACGCCGACACCGGCGGGGCGTGGACGCTCATGGGCGGCGCGACCAGCTTCAGCACGGCGAGCGGGTTCGGTCAGCAGACCGTCGCGGCCGGGACGACCAAGACGGCCACCCTGCCGTCGGTCACCTCGACCCGCAGCGACCTGACGGTCACCCTCTCCGGTGACTCGGCGGTGAGCGGCGGCGGCCTCTACTACTCGGGCATCGGCCGGATGGTCGGCAGCACCGACTACGAGGCCAGGGTCTGGGTGAAGGCCGGAGGCGCGGTGCAGCTCCAGCTGCTCCAGGGCTCGACGACCCTCTCGGCGGTGAACGTGACCGGCCTGGCCATCGCGACCGCCACCGACCAGCTCAAGCTGAGGGTGCAGGTGTTCGGCACCTCGCCGACCACGATCCGGGCGAAGGTCTGGCTCGGAACCGGCACGGAGCCGACCGCCTGGACGCTGAGCACGACCGACTCCACCGCGGCCCTCCAGGTCGCCGGGACCGTCGGCCTCCGCTCATACCTCTCCGCAAGCGCGACCACCACCCCGGTGGTCACGCGCTGGGACAACTTCGCGGTGGTCCCGGTACCGTGACCCGGTCGCCTCGCGCGGCCATCCTCGTGGCGCACCCCGGTTCGGAGCTGTACGGCTCCGACCGGGTGCTCCTCGAATCGGTCAGCGGACTCATCGCCGACGGCTGGGACGTGCTGGTCACCGTCCCGGCCGACGGCCCCCTGATCGCCGAGCTGCGGCGGCGGGGGGCCAGGGTGGAGCTGTGCCCCGCCCCGGTGGTCCGCAAGAGCGTCCTCAGCCCGCGGGGGTTCGTGCGGTTCGCCGCCACGAGCCTCCGCGGGCTGCGGCGCGGGAGCGCCCTGCTCCGCCGTGAGCGGCCGGCCGCGGTGTTCGTGAACACCGTCACCGTCCCGCTCTGGATCGGGCTGGCCCGGCTGGCCCGCATCCCCGTCATCGTCCACGTCCACGAGGGCGAGGGCAGCGCCTCCCCGCTCGTGAAGAAGGTCCTCGCCGCCCCGCTCCTGCTGGCGCAGACGGTGATGGCCAACAGCGCCTTCAGCGTGGAGGTGCTGCGCAGCGCCTTCCCCGCCCTCGGGAGGCGCGCGACCGTCGTCTACAACGCCGTGCCGGGGCCGGAGCACCGGCGTCCGGCGCGGCCATCGATCGAGGGCGACCTCCGCGTCACCTACGTCGGGAGGCTCTCGCCGCGCAAGGGCGTCGACGTCGCGATCGACGCGATCGCCGAGCTCGAGCGCCGCGGCGTCCCCGCCCGGCTCGACCTGGTCGGCGCCGTGTTCCCCGGCTACGAGTGGTACGAGCGCGACCTCCGCCGCAAGGTCGACGAGGAACGGCTGCAGGCCCGCGTCGCGTTCGTCGGCTTCCAGCCGTCGGTGTGGGACTACCTGGGCGACGGCGACGTCCTGCTCGTCCCGTCGGTCGCGGACGAGCCGTTCGGCAACACCGCGGTCGAGGGCATCCTCAGCGGACGCCCGGTGATCGCCAGCGCGACCAGCGGCCTGCTGGAGGCCACGGACGGCTACCGCACGGCCGTGACCGTGCGGCCGGGCGACGCCGCATCGCTGGCGGACGCCCTCCAGAGCACGGTCGAGCACTGGGCGGACGCGGCGGCGCTGCTTGAGGTCGACGTGCGCGCGGCCGAGGAGCGGCACAGTCCGGCGTCGTACCAGCGGCGCATCGCCGAACTCGTCCGGTCGACCGCGCACCGGACGACTACACTGAGCCCACGCTGAGCTGAGGGGGTGCGCCATGGTCGAACTGGCAGCCGGCCCGCTCAACGCCCCTGCGCTCGACAAGACCCTGGTGATCTGCGTCGGCGTGGCCGTGGCGGTGCTGGGCTTCGTGGTGCTGCGCAGGTACCCCAAGCTGGCCGTCGTCGCCTGGATCGTCTCGATCTGCTTCGTGCCGATCTGGTTGGGCTTCGGCATCGGCTTCAACGGCAACTACTACATCCCGCCCGCGACCGCCGCCGCGCTGCTGGTGGTCGCCGCGCTCCTGCCGACGCCGCGGTTCCGGCTGAGCTGGCTGGACGGCGTGATGACCCTCGTCGTCGTGTGCGCCGTCTGCTCGCTGTTCACCGGCAACGCCGGGATCGCCTTCAGCTCGGTGATCCTCGTGGTCACCTATTTCCTCGCCGGCTACGCGGTCGGCAGGATCGCGCCGTTGCGCGTCGACCCGCTGTGGGTCCACGGCGCCATCGCGGTCTGCTTCACGGGGGTCGCGCTCCTGACGATCGTCGAGGGCCTCACGCATTTCAACCCGTTCGTGCTGATCAAGGCCAACAACTCGCTCTACGAGGCGTGGGGCTCGATCCAGTCGCGCGGCGGCGTCCCGCGTGCGGAGGGCGCCTTCGGGCACTCCATCGCGCTCGGCGCGAGCCTGGCGATGGCCATCCCGATCACGCTGGCGTCGCCGTTCCGGCTCTGGTTGCGGATCGGCATGTCGTTCCTGATGCTGCTGGCGACCGTGTTCACCTACAGCCGGATCGGCATGATCTGCGCGGTGCTGGGAGTGCTGCTCTCCGTGCTCTTCATGCGGGACGCGATCTCGCGCCGCGCGCGCATCGCCATCGTGGCGATCGTCGCGATCGCGGGCGCCGTGCTGTTCCCGGCGATCATCACCGTCTTCGACGACGCCGGCGCGGAGGCGACGGACAGCGCGAACTATCGTGGCGACCTGCTCTCGCTGTTCGGCACGATGAACCCGATCGGGGTCGCGACCTCGGCCGAGAAGAACTCGGCAGGTGTCCTCTACTTCGGCAACTTCCACTCGATCGACAGCCAGCTGATCCTGACCGGGCTGACGAACGGCCTCATCGTGCTGGCCGCGGTCGTCGTCGCCCTGCTCTTCGGCATCGTGCTGGTGCTGCGGGGGAAGGCGACGGCGGCCACGATCGCGCTGGTCGCGCAGATCCCGGCCCTCGCGACGGTCGCGCTGATCACCCAGTACGCGATCTTCGTCTGGTTCGTCGCCGGCCTCGCCGCGACGACGCAGCTCGCTCCGCAGGCCCTGCGCGCCGGCGTGCTCGACACCCCGCGCCGCCTGCCCGAGCCGTCACCCGCCGCCGACCGCGCATAGCGTGCGCTCCGGCGCTCCCGCGCGGAGCGGGTCAGGCGTTGGCCGAGGAGGTGCGCTCGGGGTCGGATTGAGCGGGCTCGGGCAGGAGTTCGTCCGGCGCGAGCCTGGCATCCGGCTCGGCGGGCTCGCGCTCCGCCGGCACGATGGCTTCAGGCTCCGGAGCTGCCGCCTCCTGCTCCGCGGGCTCCTGCTCCGCTGGCTCCTGCTCCACGGGCTCCTGGGCGGCGACCTCCTCCGCGGGATGCTTGCGGGACGCCTTCGTGGCACCCGCCTCGTGCTCGCCGGCCTTCCTCGCCGGGAGTCCCAGTCGCCTGCTCGGTGTCTCGCGCAGGTAGTAGGCGCCGCGCTGCTTGAGCGAGCGGTCGCGGTTGAACACGATGCCGAGCACGGTCGAGCCGGACTTGTGCAGCGAGTCGACGGTCTGCGCCAGCAGCTGCCTGCGCGCCTGGGTGCGGTCGACGACGACGAGTGCCCCGTCGACCTGCCGGGCGAGGATGGACGCGTCGGCCACCGAGCCCAGCGGCGCGGTGTCGATCACGACCACGTCGTACTCCCCGCGCAACCGCGCGAGCAGGTCGGACATCCGGCGGGACGAGAGCAGCTCACTGGGGTTCGGCGGGATGGGACCGGCCGCGAGCACGTCGAGGCCGCCGGCGCCCCAGCGCTGCACGACCTCCCCGAACTCCGCGCGTCCGGCCAGCACCGAGGTCAGGCCGGCCCCGCCGGCGAGGCTGCTGTAGGTGGCGATCATCGGCCGGCGGAGGTCGGCGTCGATCAGCAGAACGCGCTGACCGGTCTCGGCGAGCGCGAGGGCGAGGTTCGCGGAGATCATCGACTTGCCCTCGCCCGGCACCGACGAGGTGACGACGATGGCGCGGTTGGGCGAGCCCAGCGTGACGAACTCCATGTTCGAGCGGAGCTTCCGGTAGGCCTCCGCCCCCACCGAGAGCGGCGCGGAGACCAGGACGGGCACCTGCAGCCGGCCGCGTTCGCGCGGGATGGTGCCCACCAGCGGGGCCTTGGCGACCTCCACCGCGGTGTCGGCGTTGTGCACGCGGGTGTCGAACGCCTCCCGGAGCACGACGATGAGCACACCCACGATGAGGCCCAGGATGAGACCGGCCAGGACGTTGAGCCGGACGTTCGGGGAGGACGCCGCGTCGGGGACGGCGGCCTTGGCGATGACGCGCACCGACACCGTGGGCTTGCCCGTCGCGGTCTTGGGCGCGATCTGCTCGACCGTGCTGCCGAGGCTGGCCGCCACGGCGTTCGCGATGGTGGCCGCCTGTTCCGGGCTCGTGTCGGAGACCGCGATCTGCAGGATCACCGTGTTCTGCGGCGTGCTCACGCTCATCGCGCCGGCGAGCTGGGCCGGCGTCTCCGTGAGCTTCAGGTCGTCGATGACCGGCTTCAGCACGGCGGGCGTCTGGGCGAGCTGGGCGAACGACAGCATCTGGTTCTGCGTGTAGGTCGCGCCCTGGCTCAGGTCCGTGGCCGTACCTCCGAAGTTCAGCGAGAAGTAGCTGCTGGT
This sequence comes from Leifsonia sp. NPDC056824, assembly GCF_042789575.1. NCBI lineage: Bacteria > Bacillati > Actinomycetota > Actinomycetes > Micrococcales > Microbacteriaceae > Leifsonia > Leifsonia sp. NPDC056824. The sequence continues at coordinate 633,516 of NZ_JBHUAV010000001.1, forward strand.
GGTCGCGGTGTAGACGGGAGTCGCCAGCTGCGAGAGGCCGAAGCCTGCGACCGCACCGACGAGCGTCGCGATCACCACGACGTACCAAAACCGCCGGAACGCCTGACCGTACTGTTTGTTCATCGGATCATCTCCCACCCGACTCGCGTTGAGGACATCCTAGACACCGGGGGCCGCTGCTCCACCAGTCCCGATCCGCCGCCTGTTCACTTGAACACCACCAGCCGCGCGCCGGCCTGGTCGCTGAGCGTGAGCGTGACGTCGCCCGCGTCGGCCGCCGGGACGGTGAACACGTAGACCGCCGTCGCGGTCGCACCGGGCTTGAGCGTCCCGCTGAACGGCTTGGCGGAGGAGTCGCCCTGCACCGGGGCGGCCGGGGTGGAGGCCGAGCCGTAGTAGGCGTTGACGGTCGCCGTGGAGAGCGCGAAGTCGGAGCCGGTGCTGTTCACGAGCGTGAGTGTCACCTTGACGGCCGGGCCGCTGACCTCCCCGGGCCGGGTCGCGGTGGCGGTGTAGGACTCGACGGAGGCGACCTTGGCGGTGAGGCCGCCGGGGGTCTTCACGTCGTGGGAGACCTCCGCGGTGCTCGCGACCACCCCGCCGAAGCGGGGGTCGAGCGTGCCGGGCTTGGCCGGCGCGGGCGCGGTCGTCGACGGGGCGGCCGTCGACGCGTCGGTCGAGCCGGCGGTGGGCGCAGGGACCGGCGAGTCCGACGGCCGTGGCAGCTGTGACGCGACCGGGTCGAGCGCGTTCGCCACGCCTTTGCCGGGCTGCGGCGTGGCGCCGTGGACCGCCGCGACCACGATGGCCGCCACGATCGCGGCCGCAAGCACGCTTCCGCCCGCGATCAGCCAGCCGCGCCTGCGCCGGGCGCCGGCGGGCAGCTGCTCCTTCTCGGTCTCGTGTCCGTTGGTCATGATGGACTCCCTTCGGGGCGGAGTTCGCGGAACCACCTGACCGCTGCGGCCAGGAGGAAGAGTGCGGTGGCGACGAGGATGACGGTGTAGACGACCTGGAAGGCCGCCATCCAGCCCAGCAGGACGAACGAGAGGCAGAGCACCCCGTAGTCCATCGGCAGCACCAGGACGGCCCGCAGCCAGGAGGGCCGGCCGGGCAGGTCCGCGGCCAGCGGGACGCCGCTGTAGCGCCGGCGCAGCTGCTCGGTGAGGATCATCCCGAAGAACAGCACGGACGAGACGACCGCGGAGAGCAGCGGGACGACGAGCCACCCGACGGAGGTCGTGCCGTGGAGGTAGAAGCCGACGAGGAGCGCGAGCGGCATGCTGACCACCTTGGTGGCGTCGACCATGTGGTCGAGCCATTCGCCGGCGGGGCTGCTGCGTCCGGTCAGCCGGGAGAGCTGACCGTCCGCGCTGTCGAAGGCGTAGCCGATCAGCAGGAGCACGGCGACGCCCACCCCGAGGCCCCACGACGCGGGCAGCACGATCAGGAGGACGACGGCGGCGAAGGTCCACACGGCGCTGATCGCGGTCACCGCGTTCGGCGACAGGCTCGCGCGGTACGCCCAGGCGGCGAGGTAGCGGCCGATCCGGCGGTTCACGAACCGGGAGTACGCCGGCGCGCTGCGCGCGGCGGGCTTCTGGGCGGCGGTGAGCCGGCGGAGCGTCGCCCCGTACGACTCGCGCGGCGCCGGGCCGTCGAGCGCCGAGCCGGTCACGACTCCACCGCCTCGGCCGTGCGGGCGACCCGCTGGGCGGTGAGCGGGCGGTGCGCCCGCACCTGCACGCGGTCGGCGAGGTCGCGGCAGAGCGCCTCGTACCGGTCCGCGACGTCGTCCCAGTCGTAGGCGAGCGCGCGGGCGCTCGTGGCCTGCCGGAGCGGCGCATCGTCGGCGACCTCCTCCGCGGCCTCGATGCGGAGGGCGACGTCGTCTTCCCCGCCGAAGTACGTCCCGGCCGCGCCGAGGACTTCGCGGTTGAACACGACGTCGTAGGCGATGGTCGGCGTCCCGGCCCCGACGGCCCGCAGGAGCGAGGGGTTGGTGCCGCCCACCGAATGGCCGTGCAGGTAGGTGCGCGCGTTGGCGTAGAGCTGGTCGAGCAGCCGCTGGTCCCACACGCCGCCGAGGAAGCGCACCCGCTCGTCGGCCAGGGCGTGCACCCGGGCGGTGTACGCGTCGGCGTACGGAGCCGATCCGACCACCACGAGCGGGAGGGTCGCGGAGCTGCGGGCGTAACCGTCGACGATGGTGTGGACGTGGTTCTCCGGCTCGAAGCGGGCGACGACCAGGTGGTAGCCCCGTGTCGCGAGCCCCGACCCGGCGAGGAGGTCGTCTCCGCCGGCGATCCGCGGGGCGCCGTAGGCGATCAGCCGCGAGTCCGCGTGGAACTCCTCGCGGTAGTAGTCGGCGATGCCCTGCGCGTCGGCGATGAGGGCGTCGGACCAGCGCACCGCCGCCGACTCGGCCATCCGGTAGTACCGGCGGCCGGCGCCCTTCCACTTGTCGCGCTTCCACTCGAGCCCGTCGACATGCGTGGCGACCGGGATGCGGGCGGCGCGGATCAGCGGGAGGTAGGGGGAGTTCGCCGCGTTGAAGACGATGGCGACGTCGGTGCGATGGGTCATCAGGTGGGCGACGGACAGCCCGCTGTGGCTGAGCGTCTCCAGCGACCGGCGGCGGAGGGCTCCGCGGTGGACGAGGGTCATTCCCCGGTACTCGGCCGGCGTCCGCTCGCCCGGAGCATCAGAGGCGAGCGTGCGGCAGTAGACGCGGACCTGGTGGCCGCGCTCCGCGAGCCGGGCGCCGACCTCCTCGACCGCCGTCTCGAAGCCGCCGTAGTGGGCCGGCACGCCGCGCGTGCCCACCAGCGCGATGCTGAGCTCAGGTCCCCCACTGTGCATCGGACTTCTCTCGTTCGTCGTCTTCGAATCGTGCGGCCCGACGCGACGAAGGGGCAGCGAGGAGGACGAGGGCGAGTTCCTGTCGTCTCCGGCTGTCGGTGCATCAGGGTCGGGTCTCTGTTGCGCGATCAGTCTATGCGAGTAATCCTCAATTGTTGCTCCCCCGTTAGGGGGGCGTTCACCTGGGCGACCCGGCCGCGCGCGACGCCCTCAGGCCGTCCCGGACTCCGCGGAACGCCGCGCGAAGCGGGCCGATCGGGCGCAGGAACTGACGCCTGCCGCCCTGCAGCAGCACCTCGTAGGCGATCGGGAGGCTCGCCCGGCGCCACCGCGCCACGCTCTCCCCGTCGAGGTTGCGCGCCGCGAACACCAGCCGGTTGCGGATGTTGAAGTAGTAGTAGGTCTCCGACTTCGCCTGCCCGCTGCGCTCGAGCCCCGCGCCCTGCGTGCCGCCCTCCGCGTGCACCGCCGTCGCCTCCTGCACCACGAGCACGCGCGCCCCGGCCCGGCGGGCCCGGTAGGACAGCTCCACATCCTCCCAGTACAGGAAGTAGCCGTCGCCGAAGCCGCCGATCGTGCGCCAGAGCCGCGCCGGCAGCAGCAGGCAGGCCCCGCTCAGCCAGAGCTCCGCGTCGCGCACCCCGAGCTCGGCCCGGTTGCGGGTGGCCGAGATCCTGCCGTCGCCCAGGTGGAGGTCGGACCCGTCGAACCAGACGCTGCCGTCGGGTCGCAGGATGCGCGGCGCGACCAGTGCGCCCGGCTCCTCGTGGCCGGTGTCGTGGACGACCGCGAGCAGGGCGGCCACATCGTCCGGCGCGATCGAGGCGTCCGGATTGAGCAGCAGGAGCTCCTCGGCTCCCGCGTCGAGCGCCGCAGCGACGCCCGCGTTCATGCCGGGACCGAACCCGAGGTTCGTGTCCGGCTCGACCAGCAGCCAGCCCTCGGCCGCGGCGAGCTCCCGCATCCGGCGGCGCTCGTCGTCCGTCGTCCGGTTGTCGACCACCACGGCGGACGCACCGGGCAGCGCGCGGGTGAGCGGGGCGAGGTTCGCGGCCAGCAGGCCTGCGGACCCGTACGAGACGACGACCACGGCGAGCCCGGCGAACCGGCCGGTCGCCCCGCCGCCATCAGCCCCGGTCATCGTCCGCCCCTCCCTGCCCGCGACGGCGGCCGCGCCCGCCACGCTGGCGTGAAGCCTATACCTGTGTGAGCATGGAGACCCACCGAAGCCCGTGAGGACCGTTCATGGCCGAGCACCGCGACCGCGTCACCATCGCCGTGCCGACGTTCCGCCGTCCCGCCCTGCTGGCGGCGCTCCTCCCCCTGCTCGTGGATCAGGCGCGCGACCTCGCCGGCGACGGCACGACGACCGAGATCGTGGTCGTCGACAACGACCCGGAGGCCGGGGCGCGGCCCGTCGTGGAGGCCGCGGCCGCGCACGCGGCGACCGGCGACCGGCCCGTCACGATCCGCTACGCGCACGAAGCCGTGCCCGGCATCGCGTCGGCGCGCAACCGCGCCCTGGACGAGGCCGCCGGTTCGGGCCTCCTCGCCTTCATCGACGACGACGAGCGTCCCCGCCCCGGCTGGCTGCGCGAGCTCGTGCGGACCTGGCGGGCGACGGGCGCCGCGCTCGTGCAGGGCTGGGTCGTCCCGGAGTACGAGGTCACGCCGTCGTCGTGGATCCTCGCCGGGCGGTTCTTCGTCCGCCGCACCTGGCCGACCGGCACGGAACTCGGCGTCTCCGCGTCGAACAACGTCCTGCTGGACGTCGAGCAGGTGCGCGCGAGCGGCCTCCGGTTCGCGCTCGACCTCGGCTTGAGCGGCGGCGAGGACACCCTCTTCACCAGCCAGCTCGGCCGCCAGGGCTACCGGATGGTGTGGTGCGCCGAGTCGGTGGTCGACGACCTGGTCCCCGGCTCCCGGATCAGCCGCGGATGGGTGCTGCGGCGAGCACTGAGCCACGGGAACTCCGCGGCGGTGGTGCGCATCCGGCTCGCCGGCGGCCCCGCCTCGCGCGCGGTCGCCCGCGTCGCCGCGACGGCAGGCGGGATCGCCCGGATCGCGGGCGGCGTGCTTCGCTGCGCGCTCGGCGTCGTGACGGGCTCGGAGGAGCACCAGGCGCGGGGCTCGCGGGCCGCCTACCGGGGTGTGGGCATGATCGCCGCGTCCGCCGGCCGCGTCGTGCAGGAGTACGCGCGACCCTAGCCGGCAGCTCGACCGCGCGAACGGCCGGACCGGCGCAGGTCGATCGCGCGGCGATAGGCGTCGAGGTGCCGCCGGCCGGCGTCGGCCCAGCTGCGTGCGCTCAGGTCGGGCCGGTCGTCCGGGTCGAACGCGGCCGCCCGGGCGATCGCCGCGGCCAGGACCTCGGGCGTCAGCCGGTCGTAGCGCAGCACCCACTCCTCGCCGACCTCGCGCGCGAGCGCCTCCGTCGTCTCGTTCCCCGGCACCAGCACCGGGCGGTCGAGGGAGAGCGCGGCCAGCACTCCGCCGGAGTTGTGCATGTCGCGGTACGGCAGCGCGATCAGCTCCGACCGGCCGACGAGCTCGGCGATCTCCGCGTCCTCCAGGAACGCCAGCGTCACGCTCACCCGCGGGTCGCGCGCCGCCAGGGCCCGCACCGAACCGGCGAGCTCCTCGGTGGAGGGCCGGCCCGCGACGGCGAGTCGCAGCCCGTCTCCCGGCACGGCGGCGAAGACCTCGATGAGCTCCTCCACCCCCTTGTACCGCCGGATCAGGCCGAAGTACCCGACCCGGCCGGTCTCCCTGTCCGAGTGCGGGAAGCGGGCGAACCACTCGCGGTAGTCGCCGTGCAGGATTGTCTCGTGCGCGGAGCCGGCGGGGAACGGCGTCGTCGGGTTCAGCCCGATCCACAGGACCGTGCGCCGGTCGAACCAGCGCAGCAGCGCGCGCTCGCGCCGGGAGATGCCCTGCGGGAGGTGGAGGTTGTGCAGCGTCCGCACGACCGGCGTCCCGGTCGCCGCCAGCCGGAGCAGCAGGAGGCCGGTGAGCGCCTGGCGTCCGAGTGATTTGACCGGGCCGTGGCCGGTCACCAGGATCTCCGGCCAGTGGGCATGGAACACGTCGTAGCGCCCGAGCAGCGCCGACCGCCAGCCGAACGTGCGCACCTCGACGCCGGGGGTCGCCGCCAGGCTGTCCCGGAGCATGACGATATAGGGGTTCGTCGTCGGCCGCGGTACGGGGAAGGACTGCTGCACCACGATGCGCTCGCGTCGGCTCATTGTGCGACCACCCTAGCCGCGACCCGTCCCGGAGGGTGCACCCCCACTTGTGAGGGTATTTTGTGAGAATCTCTCGTTATTCGCAGCGCGGGTCCCTAGAATCGCGAGCAGGACGCCGCGACCGATCCGCGGCGATGACCCGAGACGCGGAGCGGACAGTGGCCGGCGAAGCACCAACTCTGCACCACCAGCATGTGCGGCTCTACGAGCAGGTGCGCAGCGTGCACCTCGAGCGCGCACGAGAGCTCGCCCCCGCCGCCATCGTCTACCGCGCCAAGCGCTACGACTTCGACCCCGCCCTCGCCGACGGCGTCGAGCTGGCCCAGGCCGGCACCCTCGGCGCCGCGCGCCTCGCCCTGCGCAGCCGCATCACCCGGGTCGAGATCGACGAGCCGCTGTACCTGGACTCCCTGCCCCGGACGGCCGCCGTGCTGGCGGTGCTGGGGATGAAGCACCTCGCGGGAGCGCCGCGGGCCGAAGTCGCCACCTATGCGATCGAGGACCTCGACCCGTTCGCCATCCGGCCGCCGCGCGTGCGCAGCCGACTGCGCCGCTCCGTCGAACGGGTCCTCGCCGGCTACATCTGGCACCGGCTCGACACGGTCGTCTACGGCACCTCCGAGGCCGACGCGCTCTACAACTCGACGTTCACGCACCCGCCGCGGCGGCAGCTCACCGTGGAGGCGCTGCCGAGCCCGTGCCTGTGCGCGGCCGACCTCATCGAGCGGGACCAGGACAGCGTCCTCTTCCTCGGCGCGTTCTCGCCGCGCAAAGGCTTCGCGGACGTCCTGGAGGCCTGGCCGGCGATCCTCTCGCGGCACCCCGGTGCGCGGCTGACCCTCGTCGGGTCAGGCGAGCTCCTGGACGCCGCCCGGGACGCGGCCGCCGCCGACCCCAGCATCCGCCTGATCGTCGACCCGCCCCGCTCCGTCGTGCACGAGGAGCTCCGGCGGGCGCATGTGCTCGTGCTGCCCTCCCGGCGGGTGGGCGCGTGGCGCGAGCAGGTCGGCCTCCCGATCGTGGAGGGCCTCGCCCACGGCTGCGAGATCGTCACGACGAGCGAGACCGGGATCGCCGAGTGGCTGATCGACGCCGGCCACGTCGTCCTCCCCGCCGCCATCGACAGCGCAGGCATCGCCGACGGCGTCGTGGACGCGCTGGTCGCCCCGCGCGGCGCGGCCGACGTGCTGGCAGCACTCCCCGGCGTCGACGGCCGCATCGCGGCAGGGCGCGCGCTCTTCCGCGACCTGGGGGCACGCGCATGACCCACGTCCGGGCCGCCCGAGCGGACAAGGCGGAGGCGAAGGCCCACCCTGGCCAGGGACGCAGGGGCATGGTCCGGGCGGTCGGCTCGACGGCGGTGATGAAGGTCCTCGTGATGGGCCTCTCCGGCATCATCGGCATCGTCAACAGCCGCCTCATCATCCAGCACTTCGGCACGGATGCCTACGCGCAGTACGGCCTGCTCGCCGCGCTGCCCGCGCTGCTGCCGTTCGCCGACCTCGGCATCGCCGCGGTCGTCATCAACGCGGTCGCCGGCTCCGACGCCCCGGCGTCCGACCGCACCGTGCGACGCACGGTCGTCACCGCGTTCCGCATCCTGCTGATCTCCGCGGCGGTCATCATCGGGGTGGGCATCGTCATCAGCCTGCTCGGCTGGTGGCCCGCGATCCTCGGCGGCGGCCTGCTCCCCGACGGCGGCAGCCTCGCCGCCTTCCTCTGCCTCGGCACGTTCGCCGTCGTGCTGCCGCTCAGCGTCGGCTCGCGCATCCTGGTCGGGCTGGGCCGGACCAGCACCCAGGTGGCCAGCCAGGCGGTCGTCGCCCCGGCGATGTTCCTCGGCCTCGCCACGCTCGTCGCGGTCTCGGCGCCCGCGGGGAGCTTCCTCGCGGTGCTCTCCTACCTCGCCAACGGGCTGGCCTCGCTGATCTGTCTCGTGATGGCCGCGCGGCTGATCAAGCCGCAGGTGGGCAGGGCGCTGCGCGAGGTGCCGTTCCCGCGCAAGTACCCCGGCGTCCCGGCGATCGGGGTCGCCTGGCCGATGCTGGTGCAGATGGTCGCGCTCCCGATCGCGATGCAGACGGACCGCCTGCTGCTCAGCCATCTCACGACGGGCACCGAGCTCGCGCAGTACAACCTGGCCTCCCAGCTCTTCGGGCTGGTGGTGCAGACCATCGCCGCCGCGGGTATCGCGCTCTGGCCGATCTACGCGAAGGCGCGCTCCGAGTCGCGCATCGAGTCGCCGATGAAGCCGACGCTGTGGTTCCTGGCCGGAGGGCTCGTGCTCGGGCTCGCGCTCGCGGCGCTGTCCCCGCTGCTCACGCACTTCATCGCCGGCGACCGCTTCGCGCTCGACCCGTGGCTGGTCGGCGGCTTCGTCGTGTTCGTCGCGCTGCAGGCCGCCAAGTACCCGGCCGGGATGTACATGACCGACAAGCGCGGACTGACGTTCCAGGTCTGGCCGATCCTGATCAGCGTCCCGCTCAACCTCGCGCTGTCCTGGTGGCTCGTCGGGGTCATCGGCGCGGGCGGCCCGATCATCGGGTCCGCCATCAGCGTCCTGCTCTGCCAGGTGATCCCGAACCTCTGGTACGTGAGCCGGGACCTCGGACGCCGCCGGGCCGAGAAGCCCGACGGCGTCGAGGTGCGCTGAGCGCGCGGTCAGGGTCGCAGGGTCACCAGGCCCCGAGGTGCGCCGTGCCGGCGGTGTGGCCCACGAGCGCTGCGATGGCGGCAGGGAGGGCCGCAGCGGCGCCGGTCGCCGAGGCGTCCAGCTGCGTGGTGGACTCGACGGGGGCGTTCTCCACGAGGGTGCTGTGCGCATCCCTGCCGGTCGCCGCGGTGAACGCCGCGAGGGTGTTGTAGACCGCCGGGTTCCCGGCACCGCGCGACCAGACCGCGAACCACGTCGGTGCGCTCGTCGAGGGCCGGCGATACAGGTTGTCGTCCGGGTCGATGCCGAGCTGAGCCGCGGAGTACGTGTGCGAGTAGTCCTCGACGCAGAGCAGGCAGTTGCCCGTGCCTCCCGAGACGATGTTGTCGCGGATCGTGTCGGGGCCGGTGATCCACGTCATCGTCGGGTCGGGGAACGCCTGCCGCGGGTCGTGCCCCGCGTCGCTCGCGTTGTTCCCGCGGCGGGCGTCCTGGGTGATGTCCAGGTTGCGGCCGGTGTTGTCGGTCAGCGTGTTGTTCCAGACCTGCACGCCGCCGCCGATGTCGTCGAGTTTGAGTCCGTCCGAGGTGTTTCGCGACACCACGTCGTCCGCGATGGTCGCCTTCGCCGAGATCTCCAGGACGATGCCGTTGCCCGCGTTCCGCAGCGAGTCGTCGTGGACGACCGTCAGGTCGTAGACCGACTCGTCGAACCACAGACCGTGCGACAGGTTGTCGACGAACGCGCTGTTCTCCACCGTGACCGTGCGGGAGCGGGTGATCTTCACACCGCCGGAGACCGGCGAGGTGTTGAAGTGCTCGGCGTCGTTCCCCGACGCGAGGACGCCGTCCAGCCGCAGGCCGTCCGCGTAGTTCGCCTGCACACCGAGGAGGCCGTTGCGGGCGACGGTCACGTCGTGCAGCGTGTTTCCCGCTCCGCCGAGGGAGACGCCCGTGGTGGCGTTGTCGGTGAACGAGACGTTCTCGAACGTCGCACCGCCCTGATAGTCGGTCACCGCTCCCATGTCCGGCACCGAGGGTGCGTAGCGGCGGACTCCGACGCCCTTCAGCGTGAACCCGGCGGACCCGACGGTGATCGCCTTCTGCAGGTCGCTCGCGCGCACCTCCGCGCCCGACGGGTTCGTGCCGAGCACCAGGGTCTGAGCCGCAGTGTCGTAGAAGAACGTCCCTGCCGTGACCTGGGCCGCGCTGGCGACCTGCTTCATGGCGGTGCCGCCGACCCAGAGCTGGTCGGGGTGGGACGCCATCGGATACGCCGGGTTGATCCACTGCCAGCCCGGCGTGGTGCCGTCCGCAGCGCCGCGGGTGAACGTCGGGCTGGAGTCGAACACATGGTTCCAGCCGGTCGCCTTCCACACCGAGCCGCTCTGCGCCCAGTTGGAGACGACCGTGCTTCCGTCGAGGTAGACGGTCTCCTTCGGGTACGACTGGACGGTGAGCTTCTTGCTTCCCGGGACCGTCAGCGACTCGTGGTAGCTGCCCTGGCGCAGGACGATGGTCGCGCCGCTGGGAGCCGCATTGAGCGCCTTCTGCACGGTCGCGTACGGCGCGGCGAGGGTGCCTGCCGCGCTGTCCGATCCGGACGGCGAGACCACGATCGCACCGGACGGGACCGGATAGGAGGTGCTGCCGATCGGGGCGGACCCGGTCGTGAAGCGCGTGCCGGTCGTGTCGATCGACGGGGAGGCGGCCGGGGCCGGGCCGGGAGCGGGGACGGAGGGCGCCGGGGCCGTGGTGGGTGTCGGAGTCGGCGCGGGAGCCGGGGTCGCCACGACGGCCGTCAGCGCCGACGCCGTGAGCGCGTCGAACTGGACGGACTGCACGGGCGTCGCCCCCGAGAGGTACGACCACGCGCCGATGCTGCCCGCGCCGCTCAGACGGGTGGACGACGAGTCGTCGGCCGTGAGCTGCCAGCCCGGCTGCGCGGCGCCGGCGACCCAGGCGCGCGCCTGAAGGTGCACTGGGTTCGAGCCCGTGGCCTGGAACTGCAGCTGCACGGCGGAGCCCGCCTTCAGGCCGCCGGCGATGCCCACCTCGGGCGCGACGGTCGTCTGGGTCGAACCGTTCACCCGCACGATCGTGAGGGTCAGGACGCCGCCCGAGCCGACGCGGATGTTGGCCCGGTAGTACGAACCTCCCGTCGCCCTCAGCTCCACGCCGGCGAAGACGCCGTTGCCGCTGGCGGGGATGGTCGGGACGTCGATGGTCGCGGACGTCGTGACGTCGGCCGCCGTGACGGACGGCAACGAGGCGGTCAGCGTCGCTCCCGGAGCGGGGAACTTCATCGTCCCCACCCCGCTCGCCGTCGAGAACGACGACGCGGCGTTGACGGCGTAGGCTCCGCCGACCGGAGCGGCGCCCCAGCCGTTGGAGGTCGTGCGCGAGAACGCGTCCGACACGAGTTGCGAGCCGACCGAGTAGGCCGGAGCCGCGGTGGCAGCGGCGGCCGAGATCGCCGGCACGCACGCGGCGGTGACGGCGACGAGCACTGCCGCAGTGACAGTGATGGATGGGCGAAGTGATGGCATGAGTTCTCCAAGCTGTTCGTGGACTCGGAAGAACAGACCGGAAGAGAGGCGAAGCCATTACGCGGGATCGTCGAATCCCCGGGCGCACGCAGCGACGCCGCCGGGCGGAGGGCCCGGCGGCGTCGAGTGCTCGGAGAGCGGGTCAGGCGGTGGGGATCACCACGCGCCCATGTGCGTCGTCCCGGTCGCGCGACCGACGAGCGAGGCGATGGCCGACGGGATGCCGGTCGGGGTTCCCCCCGACGCCACGTTCGGCTGGGCGGCGCCCTGCGGCGCGCTCTGGACGAGCGTGTTGTGCCCGCCCTTGCCGGTGGCCGACGTGAACGCCGACAACGAGGTGTAGATCGCAGGGTTGCCCGAACCGGTGGACCAGATCGCGAACCAGCTCGGCGCGCTCGCGGACGGGCGGCTGTACAGGTTGTAGTCCGCGTCGACGCCCATCTGGCTGGCCGAGAGGAGGTGCGCGTAGTCCTCGACGCACAGCAGGCAGTTGCCCGAACCACCCGAGATGACGTTGTTGCGGATCGTGTCCGGACCGGTGATCCAGGTCATCGTCGGGTCGGGGAACGCCTGGCGCGGGTCGTGACCGGCGTCGGATGCCCTGTTCCCGCGGCGTGCGTCCTGGGTGATGTCCAGGTTGCGGCCGGTGTTGTTCGTCAGCGTGTTGTTCCAGACCTGCGCGTTGCTGATGTTGTTCAGCTTGAGGCCGTCCGACGCGTTGCCGGACACCACGTTGTCGGCGATCTTGGCGGTGGCCGAGATCTCCACGACGATGCCGTTGCCCTGGTTGCCGAGCGAGTCGTTGTGCGCCACGTTCATGTTGTAGACCGACTCGTCGAACCACAGGCCGTGCGACTGGTTGTGCAGGAACGCGCTGTTCACGACCGTGATGTTGCGCGAGCGGGTGATCTTCACGCCGCCGGAGACCGGCGAGGTGTTGAAGTGCTCCGCGTTGTCGTCAGCGGCCAGCACGCCGTCCAGCGTGAGGTTGTCCGCGTTGTTCGCCTGGACGCCCAGGAGGCCGTCACGGGCGACCGTCACGTTGCGCAGGGTGTTGCCCGAGCCGCCGAGCGCGACGCCGGTGGTGGCCATGTCGGAGAACGAGTCGTTCTCGAACGTCGCACCGCCCTGGTAGGAGCTCACAGCGCCCATGTCCGGGACGGACGGGGCGTAGCGGCGGACGCCGATCCCCTTGAGCGTGAAGCCGGGGGCGCCGACGGTGATCGCCTTCTGGAGGTCGCTCGCGCGGACCTCCTTGCCGGCGGGGTTCGTGCCGAGCACCAGGGCCTTCGCCGCGGTGTCGTAGAAGAACGTGCCTGCGGTGACCTGCGAGGCGCTGGCGACCTGCTTCATGGCCGTGCCGCCGACCCAGAGCTGGTCGGGGTGGGACGCCATCGGGTAGGCCGGGTTGATCCACCGCCAGCCGGCGGCCGTGCCGTCGGGAGCGCCGCGGGTGAAGGTCGGGCTGGAGTCGAACACATGGTTCCAGCCGGTCGCCTTCCACGTCGAGCCGCTCTGCGCCCAGTTGGACACGACGGAGCTGCCGTCGAGGTAGACGGCCTCCTTCGGGTACGACTGGATGGTCAGCTTCTTGCCGCCCGGGATCGTCAGCGACTCGTGGTAGCTGCCGCCGCGGAGCACGATGGTCCCGCCGTTGGGGGCGGAGTTGATCGCGCTCTGCACGCTGCCGCCGGGGGACACCACGATGGCGCCGGCGGGCACGGCGTACGACGTGCTGCCGATGGCCGCCGCACCGGTGCCGAAGCGGGTGCCGGAGGTGTCGATGGCCGGGTCACCACTCGTGGCCGGCGACGGGTTGGACGTCACGGGCGCGGAGGGCGTCGAGGTCGGGGTGGACGACGGCGTGGACGTCGGCGTCGACGTCGGAGTCGACGTGGGCTTCTGCGTCGGCGTCGCCGTGGGCGTCTGCGCCGGGGTGCTCGACGGGTTCGAGCCCACCGGGACCAGCTTCGACGCGGTGAGCGTGTCGAAGGCGACGGGCGTGACGGCGCTGGCGGCCGACAGGTACGACCAGGCGGCGACGCTGCCCGCGGCGCCCAGGCGGGCGGACGAGGAGTCGTCGGCGGTGAGCTGCCAGCCGGGCTGCGCGGCGCCGGCGAGCCAGGCGCGCGCCTGGAGGTGGACCGGGTTCGTGCCTGTCGCCTGGAACTGGAGCTGCACGGCGGAGCCGGCCTTCAGGCCGCTCGCGATGCGCTTCTCCGGGCTGACGACCGTCTGCTTCGCGGTCGAGCCGTTGACGCGCACGATCGTGAGGTTCAGGGTGCCGCCCTTGCCGACGCGGATGTTGGCCTGGTAGTGCGACCCGCTGACCGACCGGAGCTGCACGCCGGCGAAGACGCCGTTGCCGCTGGTCGGGATCGTCGGGACGTCGATCGTCGCCGAGGCGGTGACGTCGCCGGCCGAGACCGAGGGCAGCCCCGCGGTGAGCGAGGTGCCCGGCTTCGGGAGGGCCATCGTTCCGACGCCGTTCTTCGCGGAGAAGGACGACGCACTGTTGACCTTGTAGGCGCCGCCGACGGGGGCGGAGCCCCAGCCCGCGGCGGTGGTGCGAGAGAAGTCGTCGGAGACGATCTGCGCGCCGGTCGCGTAGCTGGTCGGGGCGGCCGTGGCCGTCAGGGCGGGGAGGCCGACGACGGCGAGCGCCGTCGCGGCGGCGCCGGCGACGCCGGCGATCAAGAGGTTTCGGTTTTTACGGGGGGCAGGGGAATGCATACCGCCGGAGCGGTGTCGTGCTGATGCCATGGAAGGGGGGTTTCCAATGCTGCTCGTCGCGGAGAGCGAGAAAGTGAGACCAAGCCTTCTGCGCGGGAGTATTGAATGGCAACCTATCAGACGCTGCCTGAGAGCGCGCACAGCTCAAGAGATTTTATCGTGTGCTAGCGCGTCGCGCCAGAGAGCAATGACCCCCTCTTCGGGTGCCACCTTCCGCTTCGGCCAGAATGGCAGCATGACGGCATCGACGGGCTTCGAGATCCTCGCCATCTGCACCGGAAACATCTGCCGCTCCCCGGCGATGGACCTCCTGCTGGCGCACGACCTGGCCGGCGCGGACGGGCGCTTCGCGGTGTCGTCCGCCGGCACGCACGCCATGACAGGCTGGCCGGTCAACCCGCCGATGGACGAACTGCTCGAGGCCCACGGTGTGGACGTCGGCGGTTTCGCCGCGCGACAGGCCGCCGCCGAGCTGCTGACCGGAGCCGGCCTCATCCTCACAGCGACCCGGGAGCATCGGGCCTGGGTCACCGACCACGCACCGTCGACCGTCCGCCGGGCCTTCACGCTCACCGAGTTCGCGGACGCCGTGCGCGCGGCCGACCCGTCGACGCTCACACCCGCCGGGCTGGTCGAGTGGGCGGCGGCGCACCGGCCGCCGGCCGGCGTGGTCAGCCGGAGCCGGTCGACGCGACGCGGGTACGCGGAGGGCGACGTCCTCGATCCGTACGGTCTCGGCGACGCCGCGTACGAGGCGGCCTTCGCGCAGATCGCGGCGGCGACCGAAGTCATCGCGGCGGCCCTCCTCGCCACGAAGGGCTGACCCCGCGCGCATGCCCGGCCGGCCCGTCCGGATTGGGGGGTGACAAATCCTCACTAATTCGCCAAACTAGGTGAGGATACCTCACCCGAAGGGGGCAATCGAAGTGAGCATGCGCGTCGGTTATGCCGCAGGAGCGTTCGACCTGTTCCACATCGGACACCTCAACATCCTCAAGCACGCCAAGAACGAGTGCGATTACCTGATCGCGGGCGTGGTCTCCGACGAGATGCTGCGGCTCACCAAGGGCGTCGACCCGGTCATCCCCCTCGCGGAACGGATCGAGATCGTGCGCCACATCGCCTACGTGGACGAGGCGGTCGCCGAGACCGTCCCGGACAAGCTCGACATGTGGCGGGACCTGCGCTTCGACGTGTTCTTCAAGGGCGACGACTGGCGCGGCACCGAGAAGGGGCTCCGGCTGGAACGGGAGTTCGCCGTGGTGGGCGTGGAGGTCGTGTACTTCCCGTACACGATGACGACCTCGTCCACGCAGCTCAGGAAGGCCCTCGCGGCCCTCGCCGGCTGAGCGAGGGCTACTTCTCGCCCTCGTCCTCCTCGCCCTCGTCCTCCTCGTCGGTGGCTTCGTCGTCCGCGACGTCGTCGTCGAGGTCCTCGGCATCCGTGGCCTCGTCCTCGTCGTCTCCGTCGGCGTCCGCATCGCCGGCGAACCGATCGGTCGCCTCGATCAGCGCGTCCAGGATTCCCGGCTCGTCGTACGCGTGCCCGGCGTCCGCCACGATGTTCAGCTCGGCCGCCGGCCACGCCTTGTGCAGGTCCCACGCCGTCATCGCCGGCGTGCAGACGTCATAGCGGCCCTGCACGATGACGCCGGGGATGCCCTCCAGCTTGTACGCGTCGCGGATGAGCTGGTCCTCCTCGAACCAGCCGCCGTTCACGAAGTAGTGGTTCTCGATGCGCGCGAAGGCCACCGCGTACTTCTCCTCGGTGAAGGTCTCGACGACCTCCGGCCGCGGCAGCAGCGTGATCGTGGACGACTCCCAGCGCGACCAGGCGACGGCGGCCGGACCGTGCACGGCCGGGTCCTCGTCGGCGAGCAGCCGGCTGTACGCGCGGATCAGGTGGCCGCGCTCCGCCGGCGGCACCGGCTCGACGAAGCCCTCCCACAGGTCGGGGAACAGCGCCGCGGCGCCGCCCTCGTAGAACCATTCCAGCTCGGCCGGGCGCAGCGTGAAGATGCCGCGCACGATCAGCTCGGTCACCCGCTCGGGATGCGTCTCCGCGTACGCGAGCGCCAGCGCGCTGCCCCACGAGCCGCCGAACACCTGCCAGCGCTCGACCTCCAGGTGCTCGCGCAGTTTCTCCAGGTCGGAGACGAGATTCCAGGTGGTGTTCGCCGACAGGTCGGCGTCCGGGTCGCTCGCGTGCGGCAGGCTGCGACCGCAGTTGCGCTGGTCGAGCAGGATGATCCGGTACCGCTCGGGATCGAACAGCCGGCGGTGGGAGGGCGTGGTGCCGCCGCCGGGGCCGCCGTGCAGGAACACCACCGGCTTGCCGTCCGGGTTCCCGCTGGTCTCCCAGTACACCTGCTGGTCATCGCCGACGTCCAGCATCCCGCTGTCGTACGGCTCGATCTCCGGGTAGAGAGTGCGCATGGTGCGACTGTAGCGGCGCACCCCCCGCTCCCCCACGCGCCGCGCCCACCCCTCCCACCCCCGCGCACACGCGCACAACGGAGGACATCCTCCCTGAATGGGGCCGCCCCTCCTCCGTAAACTGCCACGAGGGGGGTCGTTGCGAGCGGATGTCCTCCGTTGCCGACAGCGCTAGGCTCGCCGCATGAGCACCCCCGTGACCGTCGCCGTCACCGGCGCCGGTGGACAGATCGGCTACGCCCTCCTCTTCCGCATCGCCTCCGGGCAGCTGCTCGGGCGCGACGTGCCGGTGCGGCTGCGGCTGCTGGAGATCCCGGCCGGGCTCGGCGCCGCCGAGGGCACCGCCCTGGAGCTGCAGGACGGCGCCTTCCCTTTGCTGCACGGGGTCGACGTGACCGACGACCCGCGCACGGCCTTCGACGGCGCGAGCGTCGCCCTGCTCGTCGGCGCCCGGCCGCGCACCGCCGGGATGGAGCGCGCCGACCTCCTGGAGGCCAACGGCGGCATCTTCGGCCCGCAGGGCGCCGCGCTCAACGACGTCGCCGCCGACGACCTGCGCGTGCTCGTCGTGGGCAATCCCGCCAACACCAATGCGCTCATCGCGAGCGCGCACGCGCCGGACATCCCCGCCGAGCGCTTCACCGCGATGACCCGGCTCGACCACAACCGCGCGGTCGCGCAGCTCGCGGCGAAGCTCGGCGTCCGGGTCGCCGCGATCGAGGGCGTCATCGTGTGGGGCAACCACTCGGCGAGCCAGTACCCCGACCTCAGCCACGCGACCGTGAACGGGAGGCCCGCGACCGAGCTGGTGGACGAGGGCTGGCTCGCGGAGGAGTACATCCCGCGGGTGGCGAAGCGCGGGGCCGAGATCATCGCGGTGCGCGGCTCGTCGTCGGCGGCCTCCGCGGCGAGCGCCGCCATCGACCACGTCCGCGACTGGGTGGACGGCACCGGCGAGCGCTGGACCTCCGCCGCGATCGTCTCCGACGGCTCCTACGGCGTGCCGGCGGGCCTGATCTCGTCGTTCCCGGTGCGCGGCGTCGACGGCCGCTGGGAGATCGTCCAGGGCATCGCGATCGACGCGTTCTCGCGCGTGCGCATCGACGCCTCCGTCGCCGAGCTCGTGGCCGAGCGCGACGCCGTCCGCGCCCTCGGCCTGCTCTAGCCGCGCCCGAGAGGGGACGCAACACGCCGCGTCGGCGCACCGCAGGCGGCGTGTTGCGTCCCCTCGGACGCCACCTAACTGACAGAACACGCCGCCTTGCGAGCTCGCGAGGCGGCGTGTCCTGTCAGATAGATGGTCAGCGGCGCTTCGTCGGCGCCTTCTCGGGCGTCGGGAGGGTGCCGTCGGCGCGGCGTGCGGCGTAGTACGCCCGCGCCTCGGCCTGACGCTCGGCCTCGGCGCCGCTCGCGATCTTCGCACGCACCAGCTCGGGGCCGTAGCCGAAGGCGTCGACCAGGTCGACCGCGTGCGGGCGGATGCGAGTCAGCAGCCGGTCGATGTACGCCGATACCGCCTGCGCGCGCTGCGGCGAGAGGCGGCCGTGGATGAGGTACCAGGCCAGGTGCTTCTCGATGAGCCCGAAGCCGAACAGGTCGCGCAGCCAGGTCAGCACCTGCTTGGTGCCGGCGTCCGGAGCCTGGTCCAGGGCCTCCGTGAAGGCCTCCCACTGCAGCAGCTCGCCGTGCGCGCGGGCCGCCTCGATCAGCTCGTTCTGCTGCGAGTTGAACAGGTCGGCCGCGGCCTTCTTGCCCAGCTTGGAGGCCGGGCGCAGCCGTCCGCCGATCTCCGAGATCATCGTCTCGACGCGGTCGGTGAGCAGCTCGCGCTGGGTGGCGGACTCCTGCAGCCAGTTGACCGCGCGGGCCGTGGAGCCGAAGTCGCGCACGGTCTGGCCGACGCTGCGCAGGCCGGAGCCGTGGTACGCCTTGCCGGCCGCCTGCACGACGACGTACCGCGCGAGCGCGCCGGCGTCGGCCTTGGCGAACTTGCGGCTGAAGTCGGTCAGCAGGCGCTTGGCGACGAGCTGCAGGAGGACGTTGTTGTCGCCCTCAAACGTCACCCAGATGTCGAGGTCCTGACGCAGCGAGGTGATCCGGTTCTCGGTCAGGAAGCCCGCGCCGCCGCACGCCTCGCGCGCCTCCTGGAGGGTCTCCAGCGCGTGCCAGGTGCTGAGCGGCTTGAGCGCCGCCGCGATGGTCTCCAGGTCCTGACGGTCGGCGTCCGTGTCGGTCTTGCCGCTGAACACGTCGTCGAACTTGTGCAGGAACATCTCGTGCGCGAAGCTCTCCGCGTACGTCGTGGCCAGCAGCGGGAGCAGCCGGCGCTGGTGGCGCTGGTAGTCGAGCACGACCTCCTCGTCGGTGTCGCTGCCCGCGGTGAACTGGCGGCGCTGGTCGCCGTAGGTCAGCGCGATCTTCAGGCCGATCTTCGCCGCGATGGTCGCGGAGCCGTCGAGCGAGACGCGGCCCTGGACGAGCGTGCCCAGCATCGTGAAGAAGCGCCGGCCGGGGCTGGAGATCGGGGAGGTGTAGGTGCCGTCCTCCGCGACGTCGCCGTAGCGGTTGAGGAGGTCGGTGCGCGGGATGCGGACGCCGGTGAAGTGCAGCCGGCCGTTGTCGATGCCGTTGAGGCCGCCCTTCTGGCCGTCGTCCTCGCCGCCGATGCCCGGCAGGAAGTCGCCGTTCGCGTCGCGGATCGGCACGTAGAACGCGTGCACGCCGTGGTTGACGCCCTTGGTCACGAGCTGCGCGAAGACCACCGCTGCGGTGGCGTCGACCGCCGCGTTGCCGAGGTAGTCCTTCCATGCTCCGCGGAACGGGGTGTCGAGGACGAAGTCCTTCGTCTCGGGGTCGTAGGTCGCGGTGGTTGCGATCGCGGCGACGTCCGAGCCGTGGCCGGTCTCCGTCATGGCGAAGGCGCCCGGCACGTCGAGCGACATGATCCCCGGCAGGTAGGTCGTGTGGTGGTACTCGGTGCCGAGGTGCAGCACCGCGGCACCGAACAGTCCCCACTGCACGCCGGACTTGATCTGGAGCGACGGGTCGGCCGCGACGAGCTCCTCGAACGCAGCGATGTTGCCGCCGTGGTCCTCCAGGCCGCCGACCGCCTTCGGGAAGGCGCGATGCACCTGGCCGTGGTCGACCAGCAGCTTGAGCTGCCCGAAGACCCGCTTGCGGTGGTCGGCGACGGAGAGCCCCTCCACCTTCTGCAGCTCGGGCTGCGAGGAGAGCGCTCGGGAGGCCAGGCGGACCTCCGCCCAGGTGCCGAGGAGCTGGCGGCCCAGCGCCTCCACGTCGACGTGCGGCGCGGCGCCGGCCGGAGCGGTCGCGGCTGCTGCGGCGGCCGCTTCGTTCTCGGCCGCGTCCACGACGGGGGTGGAGGTGCGGGGCTTCTCGGGTGCGCGCTCTGCGGTGTCAACCATGAGGTTCCTCTTCGATGTCTCGGGGTCATCGTCACGCTACGGCCGGGCTGCGATGAGGAGAAACCGTCGGTGCGGAGGCGACAAAAACGGCCCGCGAGGTCCGCGGGCCGTTTGTGGGAAGCTCCAAATCGCCGTCCCGAACGTCATCGGGTATGGACAAGACGGGCCGGTGGTTGTTACGGGCTCAGGCCGCCCGGCGGGTCGGGCGCGCCTCGCGGGGCAGCGCTGCGAGGGCCGCGCGCGCGGCGGTCGCGCCGCGCAGCTCGATGACGGTCCCCGGCGCGAGCTGCTCGTCGCGGTCGACGCGGGCACCGTTTCCGATCATGGCGTTCTCGCCCACCTTCACGTTGCTGCCGATGCGCACGCCACTGCCGATGATGCAGCCCTTGCCGATGTGGACGTTGGCGCCGACGAAGGTGCGGTCGCCGATCGTCGCGCCCGAATCGATCCAGCTTCCGGCGCCGATATAGGCGTCCAGCCCGACGCGGGCGTCGGCCTCCACGTAGGCGGTCGGCTCGATGCGCGCCGACTCGGCCACACGGGCCGTGGGGGACACGAGTCCCTTCCCGTTCGCGTGCCGCCTGTACTTGATGATTGCGCCGGTCTCGTCCTCGAGCTCTTCTATCCTTCGTGCCACTTCATCCCTCCTTCGAGATCGTCGCGGGATTATGCCACCTGACATAACCGTGGACGGGGGCGAAAGATTCCCTGATCGCCCCACGGAACCGGGACTGTACGCCTCGGATCCGGGGGCGACCAGGGGGGATGCTTGGAACGTGCTGGGTCAGTAGCTCAGGCCGTGGCCGAAGCGGAACAGCGGGTCGGCCGTGTCGAAGGGCACGTCCGGGCGGTTCTCGACCACCGCCGCCATCGACGACGGCAGGTCCATCGGGAGGCGGCCCTGCGGTGCGGCCTCCCCGAACAGCACGTCGAGCAGGGCCGCGGAGTTCGCGCCGAAGTCGGCCGCGAGGGCGCGCACGTCGCCCGCGAACGGCGTGAGAATGGCCGGTCGGTCGAGGAACACCTCCAGCACGGTCGGCACCGCACGCGCGATCGCGAGGACCTCGTCCACCGTCTCCTGCGGGAAGTCGAGCGAGCCCGCGTGGAAGAAGTTCTCGAACATGGTCGATCGCTCCTCGTACGGTGCGTGCAGGCGCACCAGCGCGACGTCGGCCTCCTCCGGGCTGGCGACGACGGTCGCGTAGCCGGCCACGGCCTCCGGGTCGAAGCCGTGCACGAACACCTTCGCACCGCGGGCGAGCGGGAGGACGCCCTCGTTCTTCAGCAGCGTCACCGAGGCGCGCTGCGCGGCCTCCCCCGCCGCGACGAACGCCGCGCTGCCGACCACCTCTGCCGCGCGGGCCGGGTCGACGGTCGGCGCGTCGAAGAGGCCGAGCCGGAACTTCTCGCGCAGCAGGCGACGCGCGGAGACGTCCAGGCGCTCCTCCGCCAGCTCGCCACTGCGAACCAGGTCGATGAGGAGGTCCGGAATGGCCTCCCCGCCGAACTGGTCGGCTCCGGCGTCCAGGATCTTCTGCATCCGCTCCCGCGTCGACAGGTGCTCGACGCCCCAGGCGCGGGCGGGGAACGGCTGGCCGCCGATCTCCGCATCGGTGAGCAGCCCCCAGTCGGTGCAGACGATTCCGTCGAAGCCGTAGCGCTCGCGCAGCAGGCCGGTGATCACGGACTTGTTGAATCCGAAGCCGACCTCCTCGTGCTCGGTGCCGACCGGCATCCCGTAGTACGGCATGATCTGGCTGGTGCCCGCCTCGAAGGCGGCCTCGAAGGGCTTGAGGTGCGTCTCGAACTCCCCGCCCGGGTAGACCTGCTCGCGGCCGTACGGGAAGTGCGGGTCCTCGCCGTCCTTCTGCGGGCCGCCGCCCGGGAAGTGCTTGGTCATCGTCGCGACGGAGTCCGGGCCGAGCTCGGCGCCCTGGAAACCGCGGATGTACGCGGCGCCGAGCCGGGAGGTGAGGTCCGGGTCCTCACCGAAGGTGGCGACCTGGCGCGCCCAGCGCGGCTCGGTCGCGAGGTCGATCTGCGGGTGCAGGGCGACCCGGATCCCGACTGCGGTGTACTCCTGACGGGCGATGTCGGCGAAGCGCTCCACGAGCTCCTCGTCGCCGATCGCCGCGAGGCCGAGCGTCTCCGGCCACTGCGAGAACGGGCCCGCCATGATGGCGGCGCCCGGGTTGTCGCTGAACGAGTGCCGCGGGTCGGTGGAGAGCGTGACCGGTATACCGAGGCGGGTGCTCGCGGCGACCTCCTGGACGCGGTTGTGCCACTCGGCCATCTCGGCGGCCGAGCTCGCGGCACCGAAGACGTTGAAGTGCGACATGTGCCGGTCGCGGATCATCTCGGCGCTGTCCGCGATCCCGAACAGCGGGTTCGGGCCGGCGACAGAGCCGCCCTCGCCGATTGTGATCATGGTCTGGAAGAACAGGCCGGCCTTCTCCTCCAGGGTCATCTGGCCGAGCAGGTTCTCGACCCGCTCGTCGAGCGGGAGGCTCGCGTCGCGGTAGCGCGGGTCGACGGGGAGGTCGGCGGCGGTGGTCTCGGTGGCGGTCGTGTCGGTCATTCGCACTCCTTCGGGCGTCACGGGTTGACGGTTCCGATCATAAACCGACTAGTGCTTGGTTTTTCCCGTGAGTCTGTGCAGTTCGCGAACGCCTTGACCGAGCCGTTTCGCCGGTCCTAGGGTGGCCGCGTCGAAGGGGGACGGGATGGCGCGGCTCATCGTGGAGCAGATCGTGTCGGCGGACGGAACGGCGGAGGACGCCGAGGGCGGCATGAGCTTCCTGACGCCGGAGTCCACCGGCGGCGAGGCCGACCGGGAGCAGCTCCGGCGGCTCGCGGGCCTGTCCGCGATCGTGCTCGGCGCGAACACGTACCGGATGTTCGCGTCCTACTGGCCGACGGCCTCCGAGGAGGAGGACCCGATCGCGGGGCTGATCAACCGCGTCCCGAAGCATGTGCTGAGCAACAGCCTCGACGCGGCGCCGTGGGGCGACTATCCGGCGGCGACAGTCGAGCGCGGGGACGTCGTGGAGTCGCTGCGGCGCCTGAAGGCGGCGTACCCGGGCGAGATCATCCTCTGGGGCAGCCTGCGGCTGGCGGACGCGGCGTTCCTGGCGGACGAGGTCGACGTGCTGCGGCTGCGCATCCTGCCGAGCGTCCTCGGCGGCGGGCGCGGCATCGTGCCCGAGTCCTTGCCGGTCACGGCGCTGAGGCTCGTGTCGTCGAGCATCCACCCGGGTGGGCAGGTGGCGCTGGAGTATGAGGTGGGGGCGCCGGACTAGGCCTCCGCTCTAGCCTTCCCCCGCCACCACCTCAAGCAGCGCCTCCCCGTACGTCTCCTTCTTCTTGGCGCCGATGCCGCTGATGCCGTCAAGGTCGGCGAGGGTCGAGGGCCGGGCGGACGCGACCGCGCGCAGCGTGGCGTCGCCGAAGACGATGTAGGCGGGGACGCCCTGCGTCTTCGCCTCGCCTGCACGCCAGGCGCGCAGCGCCTCGAAGAGACCGGCGTCGGCCGGCGCCAGGTCCGAGGGCGCCGCCGACCGGCCGCCGCGGGAGGAGCGGGCCGGGCGCTCGGGCTCGCGCCGCAGGACGACCTCCCGACCTCCCGACAGCACCTCGGCGCTCGCTGGGGTCAGCGCGAGGACGCCGTACTCCCCCTCCGGCTTGAGCAGTTCCTGGGCGATGAGCTGGCGCACCACGCCGCGCCACTGGCTCTCGCCGAGGTCGTCGCCGATTCCCCAGGTGGCCAGGCCGTCGTGCCCGTACTGGTCGACACGCGGGGTGCGCTTGGCGCGCAGGATGTCGATGAGGTGGCCGGCGCCGAAGCGCTGGTTGCGCTCGCGCTGCAGCCGGACCACCGTCGAGAGCAGCTTCTGGGCCGGGACGGTGCCGTCCCAGGTCTCGGGCGGCGTGAGGCAGGTGTCGCAGTTGCCGCAGGGGGTCGCGCGCTGGCCGAAGTAGTTCAGCAGGTTCACGCGGCGGCACTGGACGGTCTCGCAGAGTGCGAGCATCGCGTCCAGGTGCTGCGTGAGCCGGCGGCGGTGGGCGAGGTCGCCGGGGGAGTCGTCGATCATGCGGCGCTGCTGCACGACGTCCTGCAGGCCGTAGGCGAGCCAGGTGGTCGACGGGAGGCCGTCGCGGCCCGCGCGGCCGGTCTCCTGGTAGTAGCCCTCGACGGACTTGGGGAGATCGATGTGGGCGACGAACCGCACGTCGGGCTTGTCGATCCCCATGCCGAACGCGATGGTCGCGACGACGATCACGCCGTCCTCGCGCAGGAACCGTGACTGGGTGCGCGCGCGGGTCTGGGCGTCGAGGCCGGCGTGGTACGGGAGGGCGGTGAGGCCGCGGCCGGCCAGGAACTCGGCGGTGCGCTCAACGGAGTTGCGGGACAGCGCGTAGACGATGCCCGCCTCGCCCGGGTGCTCGCCCGTGATGAAGTCGAGGAGCTGCTTGCGCACCTCCACCTTGGGGACGATGCGGTACTGGATGTTCGGCCGGTCGAAATCGGAGACGAAGTGCTCGGCGCCCTCGAGCCGCAGGCGTTCGGTGAGCTCGCGGTGGGTCGCCTCGGTCGCGGTCGCCGTCAGTGCGATGCGCGGGACGCCGGGCCAGCGGTCCGCCAGCTCGGAGAGGGCGAGGTAGTCCGGCCGGAAGTCGTGGCCCCACTGGGAGACGCAGTGCGCCTCGTCGATGGCGAACAGCGCGACGCGGCCGCGCTCCAGGAAGCGCTTGGTCGCCTCGCTCGAGAGCCGTTCGGGCGCGACGTAGAGGATGTCGAGCTGACCAGTGAGGTAGGCCTGCTCGACCGCGGCCCGCTGTCCGGCGTCCTGGGTCGAGTTGAGGAACGCGGCGCGCACGCCGACGGCGGTCAGCGCGTCCACCTGGTCCTGCATGAGCGCGATGAGCGGCGACACGACGACGCCCGTGCCCTCGCGCACCAGCGAGGGGATCTGGTAGCAGAGCGACTTGCCGCCGCCGGTCGGCATGAGCACGACGGCGTCGCCGCCCGCCACCACGCGGTCGATGATCTCGGCCTGCTGTCCGCGGAAGGAGTCGTAGCCGAACACGGTCTGCAACGCCTCGGCGGGCGAGGCGAACCGGGCGGGTGTCGCCTGCGGGGTCCGCGGCGCGGCGGCCGACCGGCCCGCCGAGGGAGCCACCGGCGTGTCAGAGAACGGCACGTCCCCATACGGGTCGTCGCCGAAGTCGGGCAGCGGGGGCTCGGCGTCGAACGGCGGCTCGTCGAAGGGCGGCGCCTCCCGGTCGTCGGGCTCCCATGTGTTGCTGCTCATCCCTCGATCGTAACGACCGCCGCCGACCGCGAGTCCCGCTCCGCGAATCTGTGGAGAACTGGCGTCGGCAGCGCGGCTGTGGAGGACGAAGCTGTGGAGGACGAAGCCGTGGAGGACGAACCCGCGCGCACCCCCGCCCTCCGCTACGATCGCCCCATGCGGACGCACCCCCAGCCCGGCACCGCGTCCCTCCCCAGCCCGGCGACGGCGGCCTGATGCCGGCCGCGATCCTCGGCCTGCTCAGCGCTCTCGTCTACGGCTCGGCCGACTTCGTCGGGGGCCTCGCCGCGCGCGCGATCGGCCCCCTGCGCACCACCGCCCTCGGCGCAGTCGGCGGCCTCGCGCTGCTCCTCGCCGCACTGCCGTTCGTCGGCGGCGTCTGGTCGGCCGCCGCACTCGGCTGGGGTGCGGCCTCCGGGGTCGTCGGCGCCGCAGCGGTCGCCCTGCTCTACGCCTGCCTCGCGATCGGGCCGATGAGCATCCTGTCGCCGTTGACCGCGCTGGTGTCCGCGGTCGTGCCGATGGTGTGGGGCCTCGCCGGCGGTGACCGGTTCGCCCCGATCGGCTACGTCGCGCTCGGCCTCGCGCTGGTCGCGGTCGTACTGGTCGGCTTCGTCCCGGAGCGCGGCGCCGTGCGTCCCAGCGGCCGCGCGCTCGGGATGGCCGTCGCCGCGGGCGCGCTGATCGGCGTGTTCCTCATCATGCTGAACCAGACCCCCGCCGACTCGGGGCTCGTCCCGCTGGTCGCCAACCGCACGGTCAACGCGGCGATCATGTGGACGGTCATCGGCGTCCTGGCCGTGCGCGGCTCCGCCCGGCGGCTCACCCGGCGCGGCGTGCTGCTCGCGCTCGGCTCCGGGCTGCTGGACGCCTCCGCCAACGTGCTCATCCTGCTCGGGCTGCGGGCGGGCGACCTGACCATGATGTCCGTGCTGGTGGCGCTCTACCCGGCCGGCACGATCGTGCTGGCGGCGCTGGTGCTGCGCGAGCGGATCGCACCCGTGCAGTGGGTCGGGCTGGTCCTCGCGGTCGCCGCCGCGGCCCTCCTCGCGGTCGCCTGATCCACCCGATCCACCCCGCCGAGGGGCACGTAGACGCCCCTAAAACGGCCTCTTAAGGGCGTCTACGTGCCCCTCGGCGATTGCAGGGGGTGAGAAGTCGCCGGGTATGGTGGGTCGCCGGACCACGGGAGGCGCCGAATGACGCAGAACACACCGCACGACCCCGCAGACGACCTGGAGAACCGCCGCGAGCACCTGGGCGACGTGTCCCAGGCGGTGCAGGACTTCTCCAGCGAGCAGGAGGGCTACCACAAGGCGCTGTCGGCGCGACAGCTCCAGATGATCGCGATCGGCGGCGCCATCGGCACCGGCCTCTTCCTCGGCGCGGGAGGCCGGCTCCAGCAGGGCGGACCGCTTCTCGTGCTCGTCTACGCGGTGTGCGGGTTCTTCGCGTTCCTGGTGCTGCGCGCGCTCGGCGAGCTGGTGCTGCACCGGCCGTCGTCCGGTTCGTTCGTCTCCTACGCGCGCGAGTTCTACGGCGAGAAGATGGCGTACGTCGCCGGCTGGATGTACTTCCTCAACTGGGCGATGACGGCGATCGTGGACTCCACCGCCGTCGCGCTCTACGTGAAGTACTGGCAGTTGTTCTCGTCGGTGCCGCAGTGGCTGCTCGCGCTGATCGCGCTGGTCGTCGTCGTGAGCCTCAACCTCATCTCGGTGAAGGTGTTCGGCGAGATGGAGTTCTGGTTCGCGATCATCAAGGTCGGCGCGCTCGTCGCCTTCCTCGTCGTCGGCATCATCGTGCTCTCCGCCGGCTGGCCGACCGACCAGGGACCGACCGGGCTCGCGATGCTCGCGCAGAACGGCTGGCTGCTCCCGCACGGCGTCGCCACGATCGGGATGGCGATCGTGCTCGTGCAGGGCGTCGTCTTCGCCTACGCAGGCGTGGAGCTGGTGGGCATCGCGGCCGGCGAGACCGAGAACCCGGAGAAGATCATGCCGCGGGCGATCAACAGCGTGGTCTTCCGCATCGCGGTGTTCTACTGCGGGTCGGTGCTCCTGCTCGCGCTGCTGCTCCCGGCAAGCGTCTACAGCGGCAACGAGAGCCCGTTCGTCACGTTCTTCAGCCACCTCGGCGGCCCGCAGCTCAGCGCGATCATCGGCTCGGTGATGAACTTCGTCGTGCTCACGGCGGCGCTGTCGAGCCTGAACGCCGGGATGTACTCGACCGGCCGCATCCTGCACTCGATGGCGCAGACCGGCGCGGCGCCCGCCTTCACGGGGCGGATGAACACGCGTGGCGTGCCGTACGGCGGCATCCTGCTGACCGCGTCGATCGGCGTGCTCGGCGTCTTCCTCAACCTGATCGTGCCGGCGGAGGCGTTCAACATCGTGCTGAACGTGGCCGCACTCGGCATCGTGACGAGCTGGGCGATGATCGTCCTCTGCCAGATGCAGCTGCGGCGCTGGTCGCTGCAGGGCAAGCTGGCGCGGCCGTCGTTCCGGCTGTTCGGGGCGCCGTTCACCGCGTATCTGACGCTGGCGTTCCTGGCGTCGGTGATCGTGCTGATGGCGTTCGACTACCCGACCGGGACGTACACGGTCGCGTCGCTGGTGGTCATCGTGCCCCTGCTGATCCTGGGCTGGTACGCCCAGCGCTCGCGCATCCTCGCCATCGCGCAGGCCCGCGAGGGCCACACCGGCGCCCACCCCGTCGTCGCCGCCCGCCGCCCCCGCCGCTGACATCGAGACGTGGGTGAAAGCCGGGATACCCGGGGGGGGTTGGGCGGTTTAACTCCGATAGGGGGGGGGGGGGGGGGGTTGGGGGGGCG
>NZ_JBHUAV010000001.1:661572-704112 GCF_042789575.1 Leifsonia sp. NPDC056824
GGCCCACCCCGCCCCCTCCCCCCCCGCCCCCCCCCCCTACCAAATCCCGCTGTGTGCGTGCGGGTACGACGTGGGGTTTTTGTCCCTCACACCCCACGTCTCGGGTCAGGTGGGGCGGGTTTGGGCGGCCTGTTCGAGAGCGGGCAGGGCGGCGCGGAGGGCGGCGACGTCCTCCGGGTCGAGCTCGGCGAGGATGGCGGCGACGGCCCGCGCGCGGTCGGAGCGCGCGGCGAGCAGGAGGTCGCTCCCGGCCTGCGTGCCCGACACGAAGAACGACCGCCCGTCGGCCGGGTCCGGCGTGCGCTCGACGAGCCCGCGCGCCTCCAGGTCGGAGACCACCCGCGTGATCGTCGGCGCGGCCACGAGCTCGATCGCGGCGATCTCGCTCGGCCGCAGCGGCCCGCGGCGCACGATCGTGGAGAGCGCGGAGAGCTGGCCGTGGCTGAGGTCTCCCGTGGCGGAGCGGATGCGGCGGTTCAGCCGCCCGACGGCCAGGGCCAGGCGGCCGGGGACATCGTCGTCACCGGTCGTCGGCCGTCCGGAATTCTCACGCTCGCCCTGCACCGACTTCCTCGCCTTCCACAGCGACCGGCCGTGCGATCGCGACGGCCTCCTCATGAACATACTTGGATCCGCCGAGGAACGAGGCGATCGCGCCGATGATCGACATCACCGCGGCGGCGATGAACACCACCACGAGCCCGTCGTGGAACGGCCCGGAGATGAGCTGCGGGAAGAACTCCTTGCCCGTCAGCGTGGCCGCGTCGACGTGCGGGGACTGCAGCAGACCGGACGGCCCGAGCAGGCTCGCGATCGGGTTGTAGCCGAGGAACGCCGCGAACAGGCTGCCGACCGGAGGCGTCGCACCGATCTGCGCCGCCACGTTCTGCGGCACCCCGTGCGAGGTCAGCCCGGTGGTGAGCGCCGTGGGGAGCGCGACCGACAGGCCCGCGATCATCAGCGAGAAGAAGATGCCGATGGAGAGGGAGCTTCCGGCGTTGAGGGCGACGCCCGCCATCCCGGAGGCCGCGCCGCGCTCGTTCGGCGGCACGCTGTTCATGATCGCCGTGCGGTTGGGCGACGAGAACAGGCCGGAGCCGATCCCGTTGAGGCCGGTCAGCACCGCGAACTGCCAGTACTCGAAGTTCACCGGGATGAGCAGGAGGCCGATGAAGGTGAGCGCCACGAGCACGAGTCCGACGGTCGCGAACGCCCGCGAGCCGTACCGGTCGGACAGCGCGCCGGAGATCGGGCCGGCGATGAGGAAGCCGATCGTGATCGGCAGCATGTAGATGCCCGCCCAGAGCGGCGTGGACTCGTAGCTGTAGCCGTGCAGCGGCAGCCAGATCCCCTGCAGCCAGATGATGAGCATGAACTGGAGGCCACCTCGGCCGATCGCAGCGAGGAATCCGGAGAAGATGCCGGACGAGAACGCGCGGATCTTGAAGAGCCGCATGTCGAACATCGGCGACGGCACCTTGAGCTCGACGACCACGAACGCGATCAGCAGCAGGATGCCGCCGATGATCGAGCCGAGCACCCACGGGTTGCCCCAGCCCTGCGAGCTGCCGCCGTAGGGCTGGATGCCGTAGGTGATGCCGGCGAGCAGCGCGGTCAGCCCGAAGGCGAAGGTGACGTTGCCGAGCCAGTCGATGCGGCCGGGGTTCTTCTGGCCGACCTCGTGCAGCGACTTGAACGACCAGATGGTGCCGATGATCCCGAACGGGACCGAGACGAAGAAGACCGCGCGCCAGTCGATCTCGGCGAGCACGCCGCCGAGGATGAGGCCGATGAAGGACCCGGCGATGGCGGCGACCTGGTTGAGGCCGAGCGCGAAGCCGCGCTTGTTGGCCGGGAACGCATCGGTGAGGATGGCGGTCGAGTTGGCGAACAGCATCGCGCCGCCGACACCCTGGACGAACCGCCAGGCGATCAGCCACATGGCGCCGGGGCCGGCCGAGAACGGGTCGAGGCAGAGCGCGATCGCGGCGACCGTGAAGATCACGAAGCCGAGGTTGTAGATGCGCACCCGCCCGTACTGGTCGCCCATCCGGCCGAACATGACGACGAGGACGGCGGTGACGAGCATGTAGCCCATCAGCATCCAGAGCAGGTACGAGACGTTGCCCGGCTCCAGCGGGTTCAGCTTGACGCCGGTGAAGATGGCGGGCAGCGAGATGATGACGATCGAGGAGTTGATCGTCGCCATGAGCATGCCGAGCGTGGTGTTGGAGAGCGCCACCCAGCGATAGTGCGGGTGATCTTTGGTGAAGATGCCGGTGCGGGCCAAGAGAGTCCTTCGTGCGTTTCGTGTCGTGTGTCGTGAGTCGCCGGCCCCGGCAGGAGGTGCGTGCCGGAGCGGTAAGCGCGTCGGCGCGCTGATGATTTATATGCGTTAACTATATATCCGGTGGGGATGTTCCCCAACCCTGCACGACCGCCGATCGTCGACTTGTCCAGGTATTCAGATGTCCGCTGCCTTCCGGCCTCCCTCGCCGCGCGGTCTCATGGGGGTGCCCGGCGCTCGCCCGGGCGACGACGAACTGACGAAGAAGTCTGGAGCTTTCATGTTGACCAAACGCTTATTGGGGCTCGGCGTCGCGGCGCTGCTCGGCCTCACAGCGGTGACCGCCTCGGCGCTGCCGGCCGCCGCCGCACCGAAGGCCGCCGCCGCACCGCGCGTGGCCGCCGCGACAACACCCGCGGCCGCCCCGGCGACCGCGCCGCTGGCCGCCACCCCGTACGCCGGCTGGAACACCTACTTCGGCCTCGGCGGCGACTACACCGCGACGCAGGTGCTCGACGTCGCCGACCACCTGGTCTCCAGCGGGCTCGCCAAGGCCGGCTACGACATCGTGTGGCTGGACGGCGGCTGGCAGGCCTCCACCCCGCGCGGCGCCGACGGCCTGCTGCAGGGCGACCCGGCGCGCTTCCCCCAGGGGATGGCCGCCCTCGCCGCCGCCATACACGCCAAAGGGCTCAAGGCGGGCATCTACACCGACGCCGGTCCGTACATCCCCGGCTCCTGCGGGCTCGGCAGCTACGGCCACTACCAGACCGACGCCGACACGTTCGCCAAGTGGGGCTTCGACGCGGTGAAGGCCGACTTCCTCTGCGGCATCAAGGCGAACCTCGACCCGAAGACCGTCTACACGCAGTTCGCGGACGCGATCCGGCACAACAGCAGCGGGCGCCCGATGATCCTCAACATCTGCAACCCGGTGACCTCGCCCGACTGGGGCGACTACCCGCAGTCGCAGCAGTCGACGAACACCTGGAGCTACGCCCCGGCGATCGCGCAGTCGTGGCGCACGTACACCGACGTGGGCTTCGTGAACTCGATCAAGTACACGGACGTGCTCCGCAACTTCGACGCGAACGCGCGGCATCCGGAGGCCGCAGGTCCCGGCCACTGGAACGACCCGGACTATCTGGGCCCGCAGCTCGGGATGACCGACGAGGAGTTCCGCTCGCAGATGGCGCTGTGGTCGATGTCGGCCGCTCCGCTCGTCGTCGGCAGCGACCCGCGGACGTTCACCCCGGCGACCGTCGCGACGCTCACCAACCCCGACCTCCTCGCCATCGACCGCGACCCGCTCGGCAAGCAGGCCGTGCGCGTCGGGGCGGCCGGCACGACCGAGACCTGGACCAAGCCGCTCGCCGACGGGTCGACCGCCGTCGCGCTGGTCAACCGGGGCGATACCCCCGCGGACATCGCGACGACCCCCTCGGCCGTCGGCGTCGACGCGACCCGCGTGACCATCACGGACGCCTGGACCCACGGGCTCAGCGAGGCGAAGGACAGCATCCGCTCCAGCGTCCCGGCGCACGGCGTGTCCGTGCTCATCGTCAAGAAGGGCACCGGCGAGCCGCAGAGCGCGCGCGTCCTGGCCGACGCTCCGTCGTTCACCGCGGTGAACGGCACGGCGATCACGCCGACGGGCGACCTCCTCGCCGCGGCAGGCTCGAAGCTCGCGGTGACGGTCGCCGTCCGCAACGACGGCACCACTCCTGCCCAGTCGGCGGCGGTGTCGCTCACGACGCCGGCGGGATGGACGAGCTCGGCCGACGGCGGACAGCAGCAGGTGATCGTCCCGGGCGGGACGGCGACGGCCCGGTTCACGGTGACGGTCCCCTCCGGCACCCCGGTCGGTGCGTCCTCGATCGGCGCGGCGATCTCCTTCAGCGGAATCCGGGGCGCGGTCTCCGTCGCCTCCCCGGTCTCCACCGTGACCGTCGCACCCGCACCGCCGTCCGGCGCCGACCAGCCGCTCTCCCACCACCCATGGGTGTCGGCGACCAGCGGCTGGATGACGCCGGCGGTCGACCAGAGCGTCGGCGGTGGCAACCCGATCCGCGTCGCGGGCACCACGTACGCGACCGGGCTCGGCGTGGCCAGCCCGTCCGACATCCGCTATTACGTCGGCGGGGTCTGCACGAAGCTGAGCGGCACGGTCGGGATCGACGACGTGGTGAACAACGTCGGCCCGGGAGGCGGCACGGCGACGTTCTCGCTGGTCGCCGACGGGAAGACCGTCTGGGACAGCGGGGTCGTCACGCGCGGCCACGCGGTCGCCTTCGACGTGAACCTCACCGGTGCTCGGGAGCTGGTGCTCCACGTCGGGGACGCCGGCGACGGCGGGTACAACGACCGCGCCGACTGGGCGGCGCCGCTGATCAGCTGCAGTTGATCGCCTGACAAAGGAGAGGGGGCGTGCCGGCGGCACGCCCCCTCTTTGCTGTCAGTCCCGCCTGTCAGACCGCGCGGACGTGCAGCAGGACGGAACGGTCGGGGTCGAGCGACGGCAGCTCGACGCCCACCAGCCGCAGCACGCGCCCGCTGAGCACGGCTCCATCCGCCAGCCACGGCGGCTGGTCGCCGCCCGGGCGCTCCCCGGCGGGGTACACCGCGCGCACGTCGTACGTCAGCGAATCGTCCAGACCGGGGAGTCCGGCACGGCCGACCGGCCAGGTGCTCGGGCGCTCGGTCAGCGAGTACGCGTAGAGCGCTTCCGACCCGTCCGGGGCGACGACGCCCTCCAGCCGCGCTGCGGCCTCGGACAGGTCGGCGTGCACCACGACGCCCGAGTGCAGCAAGGCGCGGTGCGCCTTGTGGAACGCGATCCAGTCCGCCAGCGCCCGCTTCGTGTCCTCCGAGGTCGAGAGGAGGTCGATCTCGACGCCGAGGTGGCCCCAGAGTGCCTTCTCGCCGCGGTACGACAGCGGGTGGCTGCGGTGCGTCGTGTGCGACTCCTCCGCGCCGATATGGGTGCCCTGCAGCTCCGGCGGGACGAGCAGCCCGGTCCAGCGCTGGATCTCCATCCGCTCGTGCGGGTCGTTGCAGTCACTCGGCCAGACGCGCTGTGTGCGCTCGAGGACGCCCAGGTCGATCCGGCCGCCGCCGCTCGCGCACGACTCGATCTCGAGGCCCGGATGACGGGAGTGCAGCTCGTCCATCAGCCGGTACGCGGCGAGCGTCTGCTCGCGCAGCCCCGGCCTCCCGGTCGGAGTGTGGCCGGCGTCGAGCAGGTAACGGTTGTGGTCCCACTTCACGTAGGCGATGCCGAGCTCGGAGATGAGGCCGCTCATCTTCTCCAGCACGTACGCGTACGCCTCGGGATGCCCGAGGTCGAGGACGTGCTGTTGGCGCGACGGGAGGCCGGGGCCGTGACCGGCGTCGAAGACCCACTCGGGATGCTCGGCCGCGAGGCGCGAGTCCAGGTTGATCATCTCCGGCTCGAACCAGAGGCCGAAGTCCATCCCCAGCTCGCGCACCCGGTCGGCGATCGGGCCGAGCCCGTCCGGCCAGCGCTCGGGGTCGACGTCCCAGTCGCCGAGCGAGGTGGTGTCGTCGCGGCGGCCGGTGAACCAGCCGTCGTCGATCACGAAGCGCTCGGCGCCGATGGCGGCGGCCTCCTCGGCGAACCGGGTGAGCGCGGCGGGGTCGTGGTCGAAGTAGACGGCCTCCCAGGTGTTGACGAGCACCGGCCGCGGCGACGCAGGGTGCGCGGCCGACGCGCGCAGGTGCTGGTGGAAGCGCGCGGCGAGCGCGTCGAGTCCGTCGCCCCACGAGCCGTACTGCCACGGCGTGACGTACTCGTCGCCTTGGGCGAGCTCCACTTCGGCGGCCGCGAGGCCTTCCACAGCCGAGAGCCGGCGGGTGTTCGCGGGAGTCCGTTCGGCAGCGAGTGTCTGGTTGCCGCTCCAGCCCAGGTGCGTCGCCCAGACGCGCCCCGAGCGGAAGCCGAAGCCGCGCTCGCCCGCCGCGAGCAGGAGGGTGTGCTCCAGTCCGGGCTTGCCGCCGCGGGAGGTGCGCACCCACTCCCCGACGTCGAAGGCGCGGCGCTGCGGCACGCGCTCCAGCGCCCACCGGCCGGTGAGGTCGAGCACCTCGTCCGCCTCCGCCGGAACCGGCAGGGCGAGTTCGAGGCCATCCACCCGGAAGGCGTCGGCCTCGTCGTTGCGGAGGCGCGCCCGCTGGCGCACGAGACCGCTCGCCTCCAGCACTTCGATGTCGAGGGAGAGCGACAGCCCGTACTCGGCGTCCGTCGCGTCGACACTCAGCGACACGGCCTCGGCCGAGCGGACGACCTCCGCCGCCGTGACCACGAAACGCGGAGCCCAGCGCCGTCCCGCGGAGTCGCCGACCAGCCCGGGCCGGCCCAGCCAGCCCTCCGGAAGCTGCGCGAGCACCGGGACCGGCTGCGGATAGGTGACGACGCTGTCGCCGACCGCGGGCCGGGCCGTGCGCGCGATCGCGTCCAGCTCCGAGGCGCGGAGCTCGCCGAGGTCCTCTCCCCAGTGCAGGATGCGCGGCAGGCGGCTGTCATCGAGGAGGACGACGACGCTCGTCCCTCCCGCCCGCAGGTGAACGAGGTCCGTGTCGACGTGCATGTGTTCTATTTAACCGATCCGAGGGCGAGGCCCCCGATGAAGCTGCGCTGGAAGAGCAGGAAGACGATCGTGGAGGGGACGGCGGCGACGACGGTCGCCGCCGCGATGACCGACCAGCTGGAGACGTACTCGCCCTGCAGCGAGAGCACCGCAGCGGTGATCGGGAGCTTCTCGGAGGTCTGCAGCAGTGTGATCGACCACAGCAGGTCGTTGAAGACCCAGGTGAACGACAGCGCGCCGAGGGCGGCGAGCGCCGGACGGGTCAGCGGCAGGATCACCTGCAGGAAGATCCGGGTCGCGCTCGCGCCGTCGAGGGTCGCGGCCTCCTGCAGCTCGTGCGGGATGGTGCGCATGAAGCCGTAGAGCACGAAGGTGTAGAAGCCGATGCCGAAGGCGACCTGCACCGCGACCAGCGCGCCGAGGGTGTCGTAGACGTTGAGCTGCTGGGTCAGCCGCGCCACCGGAATGAGCAGCATCTGGACCGGCAGGAGGTTGCCCGCGAGCATCATCAGCAGGATCGTCCGGCGGAACGGCACCCGGTACCGGCTGAGCCCGAACGCGGCCGCGGCCGAGAACAGCAGGGTGAGGATCACGGTCGGGATGGTCACGATCATGCTGTTGACCAGGGCCTGGAAGAGTCCGCCCTGGTTCCACGCCTGCACGTAGGTGCTGAGCGTGAAGCTGTGCGGGAGGCCGGCGATGCCGTTGGCGGAGATGTCGTCGAACGTGCGGAACGACGTGATGAGCACGACGAGGATCGGCGCGAACCACGCCAGCGAGATCAGGATGCCGCTGGTGTGGAAGCCGACGGTCGCGGCGGTCTTGCGGCGGCTGCGCCGGCGGACCGTGGTCACGGGCCGGGCGGCGGTGGTGTGGGTCTGGGCGGCGGTCGCGGTCATGCTTCCTTCTCCTCGGACAGTGCGCGGACGAGATAGGACACGATGACGGCGATCGCGAGGACGAAGATGACGACCGCGATGGCGGAGGCGTAGCCCAGGGCGTGCGAGCCGAACGCCGTCGAGAACATGTACGTGCTGAGCAACTCTGTGGAGTGGTACGGGCCGCCTCTGGTCATGGCCCAGACGATGTCGAAGGAGCGCAGCGAGTCGATGATGAGCACGGACAGCACCACGAGGTTGACGCTGCGGAGCTGCGGCATGGTGACGTGCCAGAAGCGCTGCCAGGCGGTGGCGCCGTCGACGCGGGCGGCCTCCTGGACCGCGGGGTCGATCGCCTTGAGTCCGGCGATGAACAGCACCATGACGTAGCCGATCTCGCGCCACAGGGCGGCGACGATCGCCGCGTAGAGGGCCGTGCTCGAGTCGCCGAGCCAGACGTGCGTCCAGCTGTGCAGCCCGACCGCGTCGAGGACGTTGTTCAGGACGCCGTTCGGCTGGAAGAACGCTCCCCAGATCAGCGCGGTGACGACCAGCGAGAAGACGATCGGGAGGAAGAGCGCCGTGCGGTAGATGCCGACGCCGCGGCGCTCCGACTGGAACAGCAGCGCGACGCCGAGACCGGCGGCGAAGGAGATGCCGCCGAACAGCACGATCCAGATCGCGGTGTTCTTGAGCGCGGTGAGGAAGATCGGGTCGGAGAACAGGTCGACGTAGTTCTGCATGCCGACCGGGGTGGCCGGACCGATGCCGTTCCAGTGCAGGAACGAGAGGCTGATCCCCTGGAAGGCCGGCCAGAAGACTCCGACCGCCTCCACCAGGAACGGGACGAGGACGAGGGCGAACACGATCGGCGGCGGAATGCTGATCCGCCGCCGACCGCGAACTGAGGTGAGAGAGGTCACGAAGTCGCCCGGATCTTGGCGGACGCCGCGTCCCAGTCCTTCAGGATCTGGTCCAGGTTCTCCGGGTGGGCGATGAAGCTGGTCAGCGCGGTGTCGGCCGGCGTCTGCTGGGCGTCACCCGCGTCCCTGTTGTAGAACTGCGTGACCTGCTTGGCGGACTGCAGCATGTCCTTGCCCTGCTTGGAGAGCGCGTCGAGGTTCAGCGACGCCTTGGTGTTCGCCGGCAGGTAGGTGCCCTGCTGGCTCGCAGCGAGGTCGGACTGGGCCTGCGGGCTGGCGACGTAGTCGAGGAACTTCTTCGTCAGGTTCGGCTTGTTCGTCTTCACGCTGGCGATGAACCCGTCGGTCGGGCCCTCCTCGGCGACCGGCACCGAGGGGTCGACCGTCGGGAACTGGAAGAACCCGAGGTCGCTCTGCTTGTCGGCGGGGACCGACGGCTGCGCCCACGCGCCGAGCAGGTACATTGCGACCTTGCCCTGCGAGAAGTCGCTCATCGCCTGGTTCTGCGTGGTGCCGAGCACCGCGGGGTCGAAGTACGGGAGCACCTGCTTGAACGCGGCCATCACCTTGCGCACCTGCGGGCTGTCGTACTTCTCCTTGCCCGAGAGCAGCTTCAGGTGGAAGTCCGCGCCGTTGATGCGCAGGTCCAGGTAGTCGAACCACGCCGAGGCGAGCCACGCGTTGTCGCTGAGCCCCGCTGTGATCGGCGTCACGCCCTGGCCCTTGATCTTCGCCGAGTCCGCGAGGAACTCGTCCCAGGTCTTCGGCGGGGTGATGCCGAGCTTCTGGAAGTCGCTCTTGAAGTAGTAGACGCCCCACCAGTAGTAGCCGGTCGGGACGAAGACCTGCTTGCCGGAGGAGTCCTGGCTGAGGCTCTTGAGCGAGGTCGGGAAGTCGCTGCCGTGGTCCTTCCACACGCTCGACAGGTCGAGCAGGAGGTTCTGGTTGGCGAAATCGCGCGTGGCCTGACCGGCGTACCAGGTGTAGACGTCCGGCGGGTTCTTGGCGGTGAGGTAGGACGGGAGCTGCTGGTTGAAGGTCGTGGTCGGGATGGTGTTGATCTTGACCTGGCCTTCGCCCTTGGCGTTGAAGTCCTTCACCAGCTTGTCGAGGCCGCCCTTCTCCGCGTCGGTGAAGCGGGACTGCAGGATCAGGGGTCCGGAGGCGTCCGGCCCGCTCTTGGCCTGCTGCGCTTGGCCCGACGTGGAGACGCAGCCCGCGAGCAGCGCCGTCGCGGCGACGGCGCTGCCGAGCGCCATCAGCCATCGGGTGTTCTTTCGGGTCATCTTCGACTCCATTTCGTGGGGGTGATCGCGAGGGGGTCGGCTGAAGGAGAATCCTACGTCCGACGACATCAACGGTAGGTCCGTCCGCGCTGGCGCCGTAGCAGAATCCGGCGACGTATCTGGACATTTCGACGACTGTGGCGCAGAATCATGCGGTGCTCATCCCCGACGGATTCCCCGGCCAGCGCATGCTGGTCCTCCCCCGTCCGCGCGTCCGCGAGTTCCTCCAGCAGCCGGGAACGACGCGACTCGTCGTGACGGACAGCGGGTATTTCCCGAAAGCGGACTCCCACGGTCGCCGCCGGACCACGCCGATCGCGCAGGCCATCGTGATCGCCTGCGTCGACGGATCGGGCTGGTGCGAGACCGAAGCTGGACGATTCCCCGTGCACCAGGGTCAGGTCGTCGTGATCCCGCCTCGGCACCCGCACGCGTACGGCGCCGACGTGGACAATCCGTGGACGCTGTGGTGGTTCCACGCCGCCGGACCCGATGTGGAGACTTTCCTGGCAGCCGCCGGCATGACCGTGGAGAACCCCGTCCGCCGGCCCAGGGACCTCTATCCGGTCGTCTCGCTCATGTCGGAGGTGCTGGCCTGGACGGAGCGGGACAGCACCACGACGAGCCTCAACGCGGCCGCCGGCGCCGCCTGGCACGCTCTCACGCTGCTCGCCTCCGAGCGGTCGCGCACGGACGAGGCGGGCGACGTGATCGACCACGCCACCGAGTACCTCCGGGCGCATATCGCCGACCGGGTGACCGTTCCCGAGCTCGCGTCGATGGCCTCCCTCAGCACCTCGCACTTCAGCGCCCTGTTCAAGCGGCACGTCGGCTACCCGGTGCTGCAGTACCAGACCATGCTGCGGATGTCGCGTGCCCGCGAGCTGCTCGACACCACGTCCGCGACCGTGGCGGCCATCGCGGCGGAGGTCGGCTACCCCGACTCGTTCTATTTCGCCCGGCAGTTCAAGAAGGTGCACGGCATGACGGCGCGGGAGTACCGGGAGCAGCACAAGGGCTGATCCCGGTCGCCCGGTCGTCCGCTCGCGGTCAGCTGACGTACGCGTTCTCCGCCTCCGCGAGCAGCTCCCGCACGAGCGGCGCCGCCGGGTCGCGCTCGGCGAGCCCGGTCAGGATCGCGCCGGCGCGGGCGGCGTCGCCGTCGAGGAGGGCGA
Source organism: Leifsonia sp. NPDC056824 (assembly GCF_042789575.1). Taxonomy (NCBI): domain Bacteria; kingdom Bacillati; phylum Actinomycetota; class Actinomycetes; order Micrococcales; family Microbacteriaceae; genus Leifsonia; species Leifsonia sp. NPDC056824. Next base: position 672,729 of record NZ_JBHUAV010000001.1, read on the forward strand.
GCTCGGCGTCCATGACCGCGACCAGCTCCCGGTGGGTCTGCTCGACGTCCTCCGTGAAGATCAGCATCGTCGGCAGGGAGGTCGCGAAGTAGTCGATCGTGGCGTGCTGCCGGCGGGCGACCTCCACGTAGTTCGCGAACTCCGCCGTGAGCCGGGCCGCCCTGTCGAGGTCGCCGAGGCGCCGTGCGGCGAGCACCGAGTAGTACGTCATCGGGGAGTACGGCACGGCCGACATCGTGGTGAAGTCGCCCGCGCTGCTCGCCGCCGCCCGCCAGGCCTCCTCGGCCGCGGAGGTCAGCCCTGCGGCGTGACGCGCGTCGCCGAACGCCAGCAGGAGGTCGGACCGGTTGGCCAGCGGGTGCGGCGCCTCGCCGAGATGCTCGGGGACGTCGACCGCCGTCGCCAGCGCCGCGACCGCGCGGCCGGGGTCGCCAAGCGCGAGCGCCTCGCCCGCGACCGCGCGCTGGGCCAGCGTCCACACCCGGATGGTCTCGCCTTCGCCGCCCTCCCAGGGGCTGAAGCGCCGCGCCGAGAGCAGCGCGGCCGCCTCGTCGTGCCGGCCGACGAGCACGAGCAGCTCGGCGTACGCGAGCGCCAGGTCGTCGCGCTCGGCGATGAGGTCGGCCGCGTCGGCCAGTGCGTCGAGCCGGTCCTGCGGAGACGCGCCGACGCGGCGCGCGAGCTGGTCGGCCTCGTAGCGCAGTTTGGCGTCGCCGGGCGCGGCCTGCACCGCCTGCCGGTAGCGGCGGACGGCCTCGTCGGGCCGGCCCTGCACGTTGTAGGCGGCGAGGCCGAGGCCGCGCAGCGACACCGCGTCGCCCGCGTCCTGCTCGACGGCGCTCTCCAGGTGCGCGATCGCCTCCTCGTAGCGACGGTGGAAGTACAGCCAGTGGCCGAGGAGCGCGTGCGCCCGGCCGTCGCCGGTGCGCTCGATGCGCCGTTCGAGCAGGAGGGCGTCGTCCCGGCCGCCGGCGAAACAGCGATCGGCGGAGACCTCGCGGGCAGCCTGGAGGGCGGCAGCGGCCTCCTCCGGCCGCGCGAGCCCGTCGAGCAGCTCGGCGCGGGCGTAGTGGACAAGGGCGAGCGGGTCGCCGGCGCCGGGGACGGGCCGGCTCACGGCCGCCTCGGCCGCCGCGTCGAGGACGCGGAGCGCGTCGGCGGACAGGCCGAGCGAGCGGTACTCCGCCGCGAGGTCGCGCAGCGTCCCGGCGTCGGTGTCGGGGCGTGCGCCGGTGAGGTCGTTCAGCCAGGCGTCGAGCGGGTCGAGGGCGCGCGCGGCCGCGAGCGCTTGACTCGCCTCCGACGCCCGGCCCAGAGCACGCAGCGCGATCACGCGCACGGCGGCCGCCTGGAGCTGGTCCGGGTCGAGACGCGCGGCCTGCTCGGCGTGGCCGAGGGCGTCCTCCCAGCGGCCGGCCCGCGCCGCGATGCGCGCCCGGGCGACGGCCGAGGCCGCACGCCAGGCGTACGTCCAGGCCGCCTTCGCGAACGCGTCGTCGGCCTCCCGGTCTCTGCCGGTCTCGGCCAGCACCACACCGAGGAGGTACGACGCCTCGCCATCGGCGGGGTTCGGGTTCCTGCGGGTCTGCCGGTGGAGCGCCGAGCGCAGGTGTGCCTCCGCCTCGGCCAGGCGGCCGGCGGCGAGGCGGGCGGACGCCACGGCGATGTTGGAGCGCGAGTCTCCCGGGTCGCGGCGCAGCGCCTCCTGCCAGTACGGCTCCGGCGAGCGCGTCGCGTGCCGGTACTGCGCGAGGTGCACGCCGGTGAGGTAGAGCTCGTCGATCGAGTCGATCTCCGCGGGGGCGGGCGGCTCGGTCGCGGTCTCGAAGCCGTCGGCCGCGGCGTCCCGGTAGCGCGTCGTGGCGCGCAGCCGCTCGACGCCGTCGACCTCGGCCACGAGGTCGAGGTCTCCGTCGGCGGTGACCGGCACCGTCGCCTGCACCGGCTGTCCCGGCGCGGCCGCGACGCGCTCCGACCAGACGGTCGCGCCCTTCGCGTCGAGCAGCCGGAGGCCGACCTCCGCGAACACCCGGGTGGCCGCGAGCCCGATGCTCGCCGTCCGCTCCGCCCCGTCGCCCGCGACCACCAGGCTCAGCGCGAGCTCGGTCGACGCTTGCGTGAGCGGGCCGATGCCGTGGTACGGGAACCAGTACTGGCTGAAGGTCTTCGTCTCGCCGGGCGCGAGATACGAGAAGTCGGGCTGATTGTCGGTGTAGACGCCGGCCATCAGCTCGACGTAGGCGCTGCCGTCGTCGCCGAGGTTCGCGTCCCAGGCCCAGCCGAACGGCGCGTTCCCCCACGTCCACTGCTTCTTGCCGGGAGCGATGTGGTGGTCCGCGACGTGGGCGAAGCCGAGAGCGGTGGAGTGGTCGTAGCCGCCGAAGAAGTCGTCCTCGCTCGCGACGCACATGTAGGAGGTGGGCACTGGGATGTTGCGGTACCAGTCGATGCGGTCGGCGTCGTCGGCGACGTACTCCGGGTCGTCCCGGTCGGCGCGCGCCGCGTAGTCGATCCCGTAGTACGGCCGGTCGGCCGCGGGGAACGCGGTCGCGGCCCGCTTGGCGTGATCGGCGACGATGTGCACGTCGGTCGGGAAGAACGACTGGTACTCGTCGTGCACCCGCACGGCGACGTTCGCCCACCAGAGGAACGTCTGGGTGGTCTCGGTGCGGTTGAACAGCCGCACCCGCGCCTCCAGCACCGCGCTGCCCGGCCGGACCCGGATGCCGTGCATGCCCTTCATGCGCGAGAACGGGTCGTGGTCGGAGCACCACACGGTCGCGGAGCCGTCCGCCTCCCGTTCGATCGTCCAGTCCATCGGGAGGAAGGTGGCAGGGCGGTGGTGCTGCGGCCAGTTGAACTCGATGCCGCCGGAGATCCACGGGCCGGCCAGGCCGACCAGTGCGGGCTTGATGACGTCGTTGCGGTAGAAGAAGTCCTGACCCGTCGTCTTGTCCACGGCGATGTGGACGCGGCCGCCCAGCTCCGGCAGGATCACCAGGCGCAGGTACTCGTTCTCGAGGTGCACCGCCTGCCAGCTGCGCTCCGTCGCGTCGTGGCTGACCGACTCCACGAACGGCAGCGGGTACACCCGGCCGGACGAGCCCTGATACACGCGGGACTCCAGGAAGGCCGGGAGGCGACCGGGTTCGCCCGGCTCGTAGGTGCGGAGTGCGACCGGCTCGCTCCACGCGGCGACGGCGTCGTCGCGCTGGCTCTCCGGAACGGGAGGGAGGGGGAACGACGGGGGAAGAGCGGACATAATCAGGACCCTATTGGCCCGGCTTCCGGCAGAGAATATGCGTTCCCACGCATCATCTGGACATTTCTATTGCCCCGTTCGGCGACCTGAGGCAACTTCCGCGAAACCTGAATCTTCACTGGATGCACTTCCGCCGCAATCGGCGTAGCGTGTCGCAAACGCGATACATCGCGTTTGGAACCACGACCCACCGACGAAGGCGGACAGATGGATGTGAACACGACGAACAGTCTCCGACCCCATCCCCGCCCGGGAGCGCCGAGAGGGTGGCGACCGTCATGGGAGTGATCGCCGGCATCCTCCTCGGCTTCCTGCTGATCGCTGCGGCGGGCATCGTGACCGGCGTGCTCATCATTCGGGCGCTCTACCGCAGCATCCGGCGCAATCGCACCGTCAGGGGCGTCGCGCTCCGGACGCGCGTCGCCGTGACCCGCGGCCCGCAGCACCAGGTGCTGAAGCTGCGGCTCCGGCTCGCCGACAGTCTCGAGAGCGGCAGGGCGGCCGTCGAGGTCGCGCAGCACGGTGCCGGCCCGCACGGGGAGGTCGCTCGGCTGTTCCGGAGGATCCAAGCGGAGGGCGCGACCGTCGAGACCCAGCTCCGGCTGCTCCAGAGCGAGGCCGATCCGACGGTCCTCGCGACGGAGGTCCCCATCGTCCGCGACCGCGTCGAGCAGCTCGAGGGCCTCGTCCGCAGTCTGCGGTCGGCCGTGACCTCCGCGCTCGCCGGGCCGAGCGACGACACGCTCGCCGCACTCCAGGCGGACGTCGACCGCGAGGTCGCGGCCCTCCACGCCGGAGTGCAGGAGCTCCACACCCTGCACTCGTTCGACGCGGCTCGGGAGCCGCGCCGTCAGAACACCACCCATCTCACCAGGGGGAACGAATCATGAGCGACAACACCGCGCGCATGCGCAACATCTTCCGCATCAAGACCTCGCGCGCGCTCGACCGAATGGAGGACCCGCGCGAGGCCCTCGACGACAGCTACGACCAGCAGGTCCGGATGCTCCAGGAGGTGCGCCGGGGCCTCGCCGAGGTGGCGACGGCACGCAAGCGCATCGAGTTGCAGGGCCAGGAGCTGGGCGCGCGCTATCAGCGGCTCACCCAGCACGCCCAGGAGGCCCTGAACCAGGGGCGCGAGGACCTCGCCCGCACCGCTCTTGAGCGCCGAGCGCTGCTCGAGAACCGGGTGACGACGCTGCGCGACCAGCACGCCGCCCTGCAGAAGCAGCAGTCGCAGCTCGAGGACAACGAGCGTCGCCTCGCGGAGCGGATCGAGAGCTTCCGCGTCGAGAAGGAGACGATGAAGGCGACCTACACCGCCTCGCAGGCGCAGGCGCGCGCCAACGAGGTCGCGGCGGGCATCAGCACGCAGATGAACGACGCGGGCGCCAGCCTCAACCGGGCGAAGGACAAGATCGCGCAGATGCAGGCCCGCGCGGCGGCGACCGAGGAGCTGATCGCGACGGGCGCCCTCCACGACCAGTCGGGGTCGGCGGACTCCGACCTCGAACGTCAGCTCTCGGCCGGCATGACCCGGGCGGACATCGAGCGGCAGCTCACGGCGATGAAGGACGCGGACGCGACCACGCACGACTCGGTGGCCCGCGACGAGGACGCCTGGCTCAGCATCGGCAGCTAGCGCGCCCCGTCGTCCACCTGCACCGGATACCCAGCCCGCAGCACCGCGAGCGTCGACGGCGGCGTCAGCACCGTCGCCGTCCCGCGCCGCGGCCGCACCAGCCGCGCCCCGTACCCTGCGCTCCCCCACACGCTGAGGTGGTCGCCCAGCACCAGCGCGGGCCGACCCTCCACCACCGCGAAGGCGCCGCCCGGCAGCGACGACCAGGCCACCTCGTGGAGGCGCCGCCGGTGGGTGCGCGGGTAGAGGCGTTCGGCGTGCAGCGCGCGGTTCATCTCCCCCGCAGACGGCAGCGCCGTCCCCGCCTCCGCCGCCCAGGCCGCCTGGTACTGCTTGTACGCGGCCCAGCGGCACTCCGCGCACGGCCGGTGCCCCGCAGCGAAGGAGACCGCCTCATCGTGGAAGAACAGGAACGTGTACCGCCCCGGCCGCCACAGCTCGTGGTGCCGGTCGCGGAACTCCAGGGCGCAGGTGATCCAGAGATTCCCGCCGTGGAAGCGGACGACCTCCTCGCCCTCGTGAAGGCGGCCGCGGTTGCCCGTCCACGCTCCCCGGAGCGGGATCGCGACGATCTCGCCGGTGGGGGTGACGCGGTTCCGGTACGGGGACACGGCGGTCAGGCGCTCCAGAGCGCCGGGACGAGGACCCAGAGCACCTCGGCGCCGTCGTCGGTGAGCACGCGCCAGCTGTGCGGCTCGTGGCCGCTGAAGGTCAGGCTGTCGCCGGGGCCGAGCTGCCATTCCCTGTCGGAGAAGCGCACCTCGATCTCGCCGCGGAGGACGTGCAGCACATCGACGTCCGCGGCCACCGCGTAGAGCTCCTCGCCGCCGTGGCCGCCGGTCCTGATGACCGAGCGGATGACTTGCACGCGCGACTCCGTGCGCGGCGAGAGCAGGCGCTCCTCCGTGTCGACGCCGCCGAGATTGACTTTGGCGCCGGTGCCGGCGGGGACGAGCTGGACATCGGGCTCCTCGAACAGCGAGCCGACCGGGATGGAGAGGACGTCGCAGAGGCTGATCAGCGATGAGACGCTCGGGGAGGTCATGTCGCGTTCGACCCGGGAGAGGAAGCCCTTGGTCAGGCCGGTGATCTGCGCGACCTCGTCGATCGTGAGCTGTTGCGCCCGGCGCGCCGCGCGCAGCCGCGGGCCGATGGCCACGCGGCGGTCGGCGGGTTCGAGGGGCATCGGGCGCATGGGACAACGGTAACCGGTCGGCCGACCTCCACCGCCGAATCGGGTGAGCGCGTTGACGTCGGCGGGATCGCGTTGTAGCCTCTCATGCAACAAAGGTTCCGTAACAGGCAACACGCACCAAAGCTCAGCACCGCACAGCACGGCACCGAAAAGCACCAAGGAGGTTGCATGCCGCAGAACGTCGGCCCCATCGACTCGTCGCGCACACCCCGCTACGCCGGCCGCGACGGCTTCGCCCGGCTGCCCCGGCTCGACCAGGTGGGCCGCGCGGACATCGTCGTGGCGGGCGTCCCGTTCGACACCGGCGTCTCGTACCGGCCCGGCGCGCGCTTCGGGCCGAACCACATCCGGGAGGCCTCCCGACTACTCCGCCCGTACAACCCGGCGCTCGACGTCTCGCCGTTCGAGCTGACGCAGGTCGCCGACGCGGGCGACATCGCCGTCAACCCGTTCGACATCGCAGAGGCGATCGAGACCATCCAGTCGGCGGCCTACGACCTCACCGCCGACGGGACGCGCCTGGTCACGCTCGGCGGCGACCACACCATCTCCCTCCCGCTGCTGCGCGCCGCGGCCGAGCGCCACGGCCCGGTCGCCCTCCTGCACTTCGATGCGCACCTGGACACCTGGGACACCTACTTCGGCGCCGAGTTCACGCACGGCACGCCGTTCCGCCGTGCGGTCGAGGAGGGCATCCTCGACACCGAGGCGCTCAGCCACGTCGGCACCCGCGGCCCGCTCTACGGCAAGAAGGACCTCGACGACGACCACCGCTTCGGTTTCGGCATCGTCACGAGCGCCGACGTCTACCGGCAGGGCGTGGACGAGGTCGTGGCGAAGCTCCGCGACCGCATCGGCGACCGCCCGCTCTACCTCTCCATCGACATCGACGTGCTCGACCCCGCGCACGCGCCGGGCACCGGCACCCCGGAGGCCGGCGGCGTCACCAGCCGCGAGCTGCTGGAGATCGTCCGCGGCTTCGTCGGCCTCAACCTGATCGGCGCGGACGTCGTGGAGGTCGCCCCGGCCTACGACCACGCCGAGCTCACCGGTGTCGCGGCCTCCCACCTCGCGTACGACCTGGTGTCGCTGCTCGCGCTGCGGCACAGAGACCAGAACAGCGACCAGAACAGCGAGCAGCAGCAGGACGCCACATCGTGAGCGCCCGCACCGGAGGCGACGTGGTCGTCGAGACCCTGACGGCGCTGGGCGCGATGCATGTGTTCGGCATCCCCGGGCAGCACGCCCTCGGGCTCTTCGATGCCCTCCGCCGCAGCCCGCTGACGTTCGTCAGCTCGCGCGTGGAGAACAACTCGGCCTTCGGCGCGGACGGCTTCGCGCGGGTGACCGGCGAGGTCGCCGTGCTGTTCCTGTCCACCGGGCCGGGGGCGCTGACCTCCCTCGGCGCGCTGCAGGAGGCGTACGCGACCGGCGTCCCGATCGTGGTCGTGGCCAGCCAGGTCCCACGGCGCGGCCTCGGCGGCACCCGCAACGGGCTGCTGCACCAGCTCGACGACCAGCAGGCGAGCGCGCGCAACGTGACCAAGTCGACGGCCGTGGTCCGGGAGGCCGCCCAGCTCCCCGCCGCTTTGACCGACGCCTGGGCGCTCGCGCAGACCGCGCCGGCCGGGCCGACCTGGGTGGAGGTGCCGGAGGACGTCCTCCTCGGTGCCGCCGACACTCCGCCGGTCGTGGCGGCTCCTGCCGTCGCGCCCGCCTCCCGCGGCCCGCGCCCGGAGGCGGTGGCCGAGGCCGCCGCCCTGCTCGCCGCCGCGCGTCGCCCGGTCATCCTCGCCGGTGGCGGCGTCCGCCGCTCCCCCGGCGGCCCGGACGCGCTGCGCCGGCTCGCCGAGGCGCTCGACGCGCCGGTCGTCTCCACTGTCGGCGGCAAGGGCGCGATCCCGTTCTCCCACCCGCTGTCGGCGGCCTCCTGGATCGAGGACCGCCACACGACCGAGCTGCTTGAGGACGCCGACGTGCTCCTCGCCGTGGGCACGGCCATCGGGGAGGTCACCAGCAACTACTTCACGTTCGCCCCGCGCGGCCGGCTGATCCAGGTCGACGCCGAGCCGCGCGTGCTCGGCTCGAACCACCCGGGCTTCGGCATCCCCGCCGACGCCGGGCTCGCCCTCGACGCGCTCGCGGACGCCCTCGCCGGGCACGACCCGGCCGGCGTGGTCGGGCGGCCGGGCGCGCAGGTCGCCGCCGAGCTCCGCGCCCAGGTGGAGGCCCGGCTGGCGGCGCAGGACCGCGGAGCCGAGCAGAAGCTGCTGGCCGACCTCCGGGCGGCCGTCCCCGCCGACGCGCACACGTTCTGGGACATGACCATCGCCGGCTACTGGGCCTGGTCCGCGTGGGACCCGCAGACCGGCGGGTTCCACTCCTCCCAGGGCTCAGGCGGCCTCGGGTTCGCCTTCCCCGCCGCCCTCGCCGCCGCGGCAGGCACCACGCGTCGCACCCTCGCCGTCAGCGGCGACGGCGGCGCGCTCTACTCGATCGCCGAGCTCGCCGCCGCCCGGCAGCACGACGCGGACGTCACCTGGCTGATCGTCGACGACGGCGGCTACGGCATCCTCCGCGAGTACATGACCGGCGCGTTCGGGGAGGCCACCGCCACCGAGCTGGCGCGCCCGGACTTCGTCGCGCTCGCCCGCTCGTTCGGCATCACCGCCGAGCGGGTCGACCTGGACACCGTCGGCGCGGCCGTCGCGGACAGCTTCACGCGGTCCGGCCCCGTCGTGCTCGTGCTGCCCGCCGTGCTGCGCATGTTCGACGCCACCCACCTCTGAGACCTGTACTGCCCACCCGACGCGAAGGAGCGCCCTATGGACATCGCCATCATCGTCATCTACCTCGCCGCCATGCTCGGCTTCGGCTTCTGGGGTCGCACCCGGGTGAAGAACTCCGCCGACTTCCTCGTCGCCGGGCGCCGCCTCGGCCCGACGCTCTACACCGGCACGATGGCCGCCGTCGTCCTCGGCGGCGCCTCCACGGTCGGCGGCGTCGGGCTCGGCTACAAGTTCGGCATCTCCGGGATGTGGCTGGTGGTGGCCATCGCGGTCGGCCTGCTGCTGCTCAGCCTGCTGTTCGCCGGACGCATCCAGAAGCTGAAGGTCTACACCGTCGCTCAGATGCTGCACCTGCGCTACGGGGTCGACGCGACCAGCGCCTCCGGCATCGTCATGCTCGCGTACACGCTGATGCTGTCGGTCACCTCGACCATCGCGTACGCGACGATCTTCAACGTCCTGTTCGGCACCGACCAGACCGTCTCTGTCATCATCGGCGGCGCCATTGTGCTGCTGTACTCGGCGATCGGCGGGATGTGGTCGATCACGATCACCGACATGGTGCAGTTCGTCCTGAAGACCATCGGCGTGTTCTTCCTGATGCTGCCGTTCGCCTGGATCCACGCCGGCGGCTACGACGGGATCGTCAAGCGGCTCGGCACCTCCCACTTCGACCTCGGCGCGATCGGCACGGGCACCATCGTGACGTTCTTCGTCGTGTACTCCTTCGGGATGCTGATCGGCCAGGACATCTGGCAGCGCGTCTTCACCGCCCGCACCCCGCGCGTCGCCAAGTGGGGCGGGACCGCCGCCGCGATCTACTGCCTCCTCTACGGCGTCGCCGGCGCGCTGATCGGCACCGCGGCCGCTGCGTTCCTGCCCGAGCTGGCGAATAGGAATGACGTGTACGCGGCCGTCGCGGAGGCCATCCTGCCGGTCGGTGTCGCCGGTCTCGTCCTCGCCGCTGCGGTCGCCGCCATGATGTCCACGGCCTCCGGCGCGCTGCTCGCCGCCGCGACCGTCGCCCGCACGGACGTCATGCCCCTGCTGCGCCGCCTCACCGGCCGCCGCCCGGCCGCGCCCGAGGGGAACCCGGAGCACGACGTCCGCGCGAACCGCTGGTGGGTCGCCGCCCTCGGCCTCGTCGTCGTCATCATCGCCGCGCTGCTCAACGACGTGGTCAGCGCGCTCACCGTCGCGTACGACATCCTCGTCGGCGGCCTGCTCGTCCCCATCCTCGGCGGCTTCCTCTGGCGGCGCGCCACCGGGACGGGCGCGCTCTGGGCGATGGGCGCCGGCACGGTCGCGACCCTCGGCACGATGGCCGCGCTCGGCGACGTGCTCGCCAACGAGCCGATCTACGTCGGGCTCGGCGCGAGCCTCGCCGCCTACATCGTCGCCAGCCTGCTCAGCCCGCGCACCCCAGCCGCCGTCATGGCGGTGTGGGACGCCCGGCAGAAGGGAACGCCGGAGCCGGTCTCGGTCTCCGACGCGCCCGAGGACGAGCCGGCCGGCGAAGCGTCACCCTCCCCCACCCGATAACGCCCATCCCGATAACGCCCCATCCGTCCGAAGGGAACCCGCAATGTCCGACGACGACGTCACCGCTGCACTGAACCCCCGCCCCAAGATTACCGAGGTGGAGGCCCACGGGATCGACACCATCCCGGACGCCGACCGCACCTCGAACTGGCTCGACCTGGCCCGCATCCAGTTCGGCGGCGTGAACACGTTCGCCACCATCCTGCTCGGCACCTTCCCCATCGCGCTCGGGCTGTCCTTCTGGCAGGCCGTGGCCGCGACCGTGCTCGGCGTCGCCGTCGGCATCGCGTTCCTGGCGCCGATGGCGCTGTTCGGGCCGAAGACCGGGACGAACAATGCCGTGTCCTCCGGCGCGCTGTTCGGCGTGCGCGGCCGGATCGTCGGCTCGTTCCTGTCGCTGCTGACCGCGATCGCGTTCTACTCGATCTCGGTGTGGGTCTCCGGCGACGCGATCGTCGGCGCGCTGACCCGGCTCGCCGGGGTGCCCGACTCGATCGGGCTGCGGCTCGGCATCTACGCGATCATCGGCCTGATCGTGATCGTCGTGGTGATCTACGGCTACCAGTTCATGCTCCTGGTCAACAAAGTCGCGGTCTTCGCGAACACCGCGCTGATCCTGCTCGCCGTGGTCGCCTACTCCGGAGTGTTCGACGCGGGCTACGACCCCGGCACCGAAGCGCTGGCGATCGGGGGCGCGTTCTGGCCGACCTTCATCGCCGCCGCGCTCATCGTCATGGCCAACCCGATCTCGTTCGGCGCCTTCCTCGGCGACTGGTCGCGCTACATCCCGCGGGCGACCAAGCCGCGCAAGCTGATCGGCGCGACCATCCTCGGCCAGGGCCTCGGGCTCATCCCGCTGCTGTTCGGCGTCGCCACCGCCACCCTCGTGGTCGGCAAGGCGGACTACGTGGTCTCGCTCATCCACGTCTCGCCGCTCTGGTACGCGCTGCTGCTGCTCGTGGTGGCGTTCATCGGCGGCCTGTCGACCGGCACGACCTCCCTCTACGGCACCGGCCTGGACTTCTCGTCCGTCGTCCCGCGGTTCAGCCGGGTGCAGGCGACGGTCTTCATCGGCACCATCGCGTTCCTCTTCATCCTGGTCGGCCGGCTCGTGTTCGACCTACTCGGCACGGTGAACGCGTTCGTCGGCGCCATCGTCGTGACGACGACCCCGTGGATGGTCATCATGACCATCGGCTACGTCGTGCGGCGCGGCTTCTACGACCCGTCCGACCTCCAGGTGTTCAACCGCGGCGAGACCGGCGGCCGCTACTGGTTCGCGGCCGGCGTGAACTGGCGCGGGATGACGGCGTGGATCGTCGCCGCCGTCGTCGGCCTGCTGTTCGCCGACTACCCGCCGATCATCGTCGGGCCGTTCAGCGGCCTGGCCGGCGGCATCGACCTGAGCCTGCTGTCGAGCGTGGTCGTGGCCGGCGTCCTGTACGGGGCGCTGCTCGCGATCTTCCCGGAGCCGCGGTACGTGTTCGGCCCGGAGGGTCCTCGCGGAGTGCGTGCGGCAGACGCGGTCGTGCCGCCCATCCACCTGGACGAGCGGTCGGCGGCGGCCCGTGCGCACGCGCGCCGCGCGAAGAGCCGGCCACTGGACGGGCACACCTTCGAGCAGGAGGCCGGCGCATGAGCGAGCAGGAGGTCCTCGCCGCGGTCGACCGGATCGTCGACGACTTCGGCAGCCACCGCCGCGACGCCTACTTCGCCGGGTTCGCCGACGACGCCAGCTTCGTCCTGCACACCCACCCCGTCCGGCTGGAGTCGCGCGCCGACTACGAGGCGGCGTGGGACGGCTGGGAGCGCGACGGCTTCCGGGTGCTGGCCTGCCGCTCGACGGGGCGGCGGGTGCAATTCGCCGGCGACGACGTCGCCATCTTCACGCACGATGTGGAGACCGAACTCGCCGACGGCGACGGTCGCGCGACCGTACGGGAGCGCGAGACCATCGTCATGCAGCGCCGCGACGGCGCATGGATCTGCGTGCACGAGCACTTGTCGCCGCGGGAGGAGTGACTGATGCGGGTGATCGACCTGAGCCATCCCATCCATACCGGGATGACCGTCTTCCCCGGCGACCCGTCCGTGCGCGTGGAGCCGGCGGTGACGATCGCGGAGGCCGGGGTGAGCGTGCTGAGCCTGGAGCTCGGCAGCCACACCGGTACCCACATCGACGCACCCTCCCACACGGTCGAGGGCGGCGCGACCATCGACGCCGTCGACCTCGGCCGGCTGATCGGACGGGCGCGCGTGATCGACGTGAGCGCCCTCCCGCCGCACACCCGGATCGGCGTCGACGACGTGCGCGAGGCGCTCCGCGAACTCGAGCCGGGGACGATCGTCCTCTTCCGCACCGGCTGGTCGGCGCAGTTCGATGCGCCGTCCTACCTCGACCATCCGTTCCTCGACGCCGGGATCGCCTCCGCACTGCTCGACGCCGGCGTGACCGTGGTCGGCGTCGACGCGCTCAACCCGGACGAGACCGTGGCCGACGACCCGGCGCCGGCCCTGGCGTTCCACGACGTGTTCCTCGGCGCTGGCGGGCTCATCATCGAGAACCTGACCGGGCTCGAGCGGGTGACTGCACCCGCGCCGCGGTTCGTCGGACTGCCGCTGCCGATCGCGGGCGGCGACGGGGCGCCGTTGCGAGCGGTCGTCATCGAGGAGTAGCGGGCGGTCGGCTCCTAGGATTGGTGGATGACCGACGACGCCGAGTCCGCCGAACCCACCGCCACCGGCTGGATCGTGCTCGTCTACCGGGTGCCGTCCGAGCCCACCCGACTGCGGGCCACGGTGTGGCGGCGGCTGAAGGCGCTCGGCGCGATCTACCTCCAGAACTCGGTCGCCGCCCTCCCCGACGACGTCGCGAGCGAGCGGGCGCTGCGCAAGCTGCGGCACGAGATCCTGGAGCTCGGCGGCACGGCCGCGCTGCTGCGCTCGGAGGTCCTCGCGGGCGGGGCCGGCATCGTCGCGGCGTTCCAGGACGCCCGCACCGACGAGTACGAGGAGATCATCGACCGCTGCCAGGGCTTCCTCCGCGAGCTCGAGAAGGAGTACACGGAGTCGCACTTCAGCTACGCCGAGCTGGAGGAGAACGAGGTCGACCACACCAAGCTCGTCAACTGGCTGGAGAAGGTGCGGACGCGCGACCGTTTCGGAGCGCCGAAGGGCGCAGAGGCGGAGGAGGCCGTCGCGTCCTGCGCCGCGGCGCTGGAGGAGTACGCCGCACGCGTGTACGCGGAGGAGCCGGAGGGGCACTGACCCCTCAGCGCAGCGCGCGCCGGATGCCGTACGGGATGAGGATCAGCACCGCGAGCGGCATGACCACCCAGGCGCCCACCCAGCCGCTGACCGCGAACGTGATCGCGAGTCCGACAGCCGCGCCCGCGGCGATTTGCCAGTCGTCGCCGACGATGAAGTCCCACCAGAACATCCCGAACGAGCGCAGTCCGCGCACGACGGCGCTCTGACGCCGCGACGGACTGGCCGGTGCGGGAGCCGCGCCGGCCGCCTCCGTCTCGTGCCCGTGGGCGTCGACGCTCGCGGTCACGAGCACCGGCACGGGAGCGGCTGAGGCCTCCCGCGATCCGGCGGCCCTGCGGCGACGCAGCACGGCGACGAGCAGCAAGGCGTAGACCGCGACGGCCGGGATCAGCACCAGCAGCGCCAGGTCGGCGCCCGGCCAGACCGCTCCTGCGCCCTCCGCGCCCCAGAACACGCCGAAGGAGGTCAGCATCACGCCGACGACGAACTTCAGGGTGTTTTCGGGGACGCGCGACAGCGGCGCCCGCACCGCGACACCGATCAGGACGACCACGACGATGGCGGCGGCCGCTGCGAGGGAGGCCAGCCCGATCTGCTGCTGGTTCGCGCCGAAGGTGAGGACGATGAAGACGACCTCCAGCCCCTCCAGCAGCACCGCCTTGAACGACAGCGTGAAGGCATACCAGTCGCTCACGCCAAAGCGGCTGTCCTTTCGGGCGGTACGGGCTTCCTCGACCTCCCGCTGGTAGATGAGCGTCTCGTCGTGCAGGGCCTTGTAGCCGCTTGCGCGCAGCACGGCCTTGCGGACCCACTGCAGGCCGAAGACGAGGAGCAGGCCGCCGACGACGAGCCGGAGGACGCCGAGCGGGATGAGCGTGACCGCCGGGCCGACCACGGCGACGATGACGGCGAGCACGAGGACGCCGACCACCGTCCCGGTCAGGGCGGAACGCCAGTTGCGGGTGGCACCGGCGGCTAGCACGATCGTGGTCGCCTCCACGGCTTCGACCAGGCACGCCAGGAAGACGGCGACGAACAACGCGAGCGAGTTCACGGGGTTCCTTCCGAAGGAGTCACCTGGAAGTGTAACGGCTGTTAGCCAGAACGCGTGACGAACTATGCGTGAACGACGAAGCCCCGCTGCGATCGAATCGCAACGGGGCTTCGGTGGAACTGTCGACTAAGCCGCGACGCGGCGCCCGCTGCCGGCGAACACGCGCCCGGCGACGAGGTTCCAGAGCCCGGCGAACAGCAGGACTCCCGCGACGCCGTTGAGCACGCCTCCGATCACGTCGGTGCCGTAGTGGACGCCCACGTACAGCCGCGACCACATCACGACGGCGACGAAGACCGCGCCCACCACGATGACGATCGTGCGGGAGAGCGCTCCCCGGCACACCATCGCGAGGGCCGTCACGAGCGCGGCGGCGAACACGACGTGGCCGCTCGGATAGCTGAGCGTCGCCGGGTTCACATGCAGCAGGTGGGTCAGCCCGGCGGTCGTCGGGCGCGGCTGGGCGACGACCGCCTTGACGATCAGCGTGGTGAGCCAGCCGAGGCCGGTGACCAGCACGGCGCCGAGGGCGAGCCTCCAGCCCTTCACGAACAGCAGGATCACGAAGGTGATCACCAGGATGACCGCGACGATCGTCGGCCTGTCGAGCTGGTCCAGCAGCAGGGCGACCTTGTCGAGCAGCGGCGAGTTCACCTTGTTGACCGCGGCGTCCAGCGAATCGAAACGCAGGGCGACGACGAATTTGGCGGCGAAGCCGAGAGCGAAGGTCAGGACGAACAGGACGACGGTCCAGACGATCCAGTGTCGGGGGATGCTGAGCTGGGCGGGCTTCACGAGACGGGGCTCCTTTCGGGCGGACGTCTCAGTCAAGCACTGTTCGGCTCAGCAAGCTCTAAGAGAGCACGCAGAAACGTTGCGCGTCTCTCAGGCCGCCGCGTTCCGGGCGACGTTCGCCGGGCGCGTGTTGACGACCTCCGCGTGCGCATCGATGAACGTGTGGACGCTCTCGCTGATGTGGTACTGCGTGTGCGACAGGCGCTCGTCGTGCGAGCGCACCAGGGCGCGCGCGGCCGCCCGGCGGGAGCGGACGCCCGCTAGCGCGACCGCCGCGCAGATCAGCACGGCCACCGCGACCGCGACCGCCACCGCGTCCGCGAGCAGCAGCCAGCCGGCCGGGAGGTGCGCCGCCGTCGCGAAGCCCTCGGCCACGGCCACCGCCACCAACAGGGAGACGGTGACCAGGATGGTGCGGCGGGCGAGCGCCCACGGGCTCGAGGCGAGCAGCGCGGAGGCCGCGACGATCTCCCGCTCCTGCTGACGGCGACGCTCCTTGGCCCAGTGCAGGTCGCGTTCGTGGCGACGGGCGAGCCGCTGCGCGTCATCGTGGGCGCGGTCGTAAGAGCTGTGGTGGTTCACAGACGTGTCCTTCGAGTAGACGTGACTGTTCCGGGTGGGAGGGCGCACGAGGGCGCGCGGCGCGCGGGCGTCGTGGGACGCGTGCGTGGTGGGACGCGGGCGCTCGGCGCCCGGGCCTCAGTGGGTCGGCGTGTTGACGACGGTCGGGGTGCTCGCCGTCGCCGGGAAGGACGACACCGAGCCGAGGGTCGGAGCGGGCCCGAAGGCGGGGGCGGTCGCGACCGGCGCGGAAGCGGGCGCGGGCGGCGGCGTCAGTGCGACGACCGGGGCGAGCGCAGGGCTGGAGGGCGTGGTGGAGGCCGCCGGCGATGAGGAGGAGGGCGCGGCGTCGCCGTCGGCGGCACGGCGTCCGCTCGCGGCGGGCAGCGACTCCGGGGCGCGCAGACCGATGTCCGTGAGGGTGCCCTCGGTCCAGCCTGCCCGCTGGGCGAGCTGCCAGCCGGCCAGGTAGTCGGCGATGGCGGTGTCGAGGTCGTTCAGCCGCTTGGCGAGGTCGCGGACCGCGTCGAGGCGGGCGGTGATCTCGGACTCGAGGAGCACATGTGCGCGCTCCGCGGCCTTTTCGGGGTCAACAGTGGTACCGAATGTCGGGTTCATGGTACGTCCTTCAGCTTGCGTCGGGTCGGTGCGAAAGGCTGTAACTGCGACGCTAGGATGCGTCACGCCGAGCATAACCAGAAAGACCGTTCTGTGGGTCATTTGGAGGACACGAATCCGTCCCCCAATCCGGGCGACACGATCACGGCGTGTCGCGACGCCCGTCTCGTTCTTCAGGGGCGCAGCAGCACCTTGCCGGTGCGGCCGGGGCGGGTGGCGACGTCCACGGCCTCCCGCACCTGGTCGAACCCGAAGACGGCCTCCACCGGCAGTGTGATCGCGCCGGTGGCGGCGGCGCGGATCAGCTCGCCGAAGAGCTCCGCGCGCTTGCCGGGCTCCATCGAGGAGCTCACCTTGCTGCCCCAGAAGCCCTTGACCACGGCCTGCTTGAAGATGAGGTCACCGGACGACAGCCGCATCGGCTCGCCACCGGTGGAGCCGAACGAAACCAGCGTGCCGCCCTCCGAGACGAGCGCCAGCAGGTCGCCACTCGCCTCGCCGCCGATCGAGTCGACGGCCACCACGATCGGCGCGCCGTCCGCGAGGGCGCGCACGCGCTCCCGCCAGTCGTCGGCGCCGGTCGCGACCAGGTTCGGGATGCCCTGCGCCGCCAGCGCGTCGGCGTCGTGCTGCCGGCGCACCAGCCCGATGACCTTCTCGTCACGGGTCGCCGCGAACTGCGCGAGCAGCCGCCCGACCGCGCCGTTCGCCGCGTTCTGCAGGATGACGTCCCCCGGCTTCACGTCGAGGTAGTCGAGCAGGCTGAGCGCGCTGAACGGCATCGCGACGAGCTGGGAGGCCACCTCGTCGCTCAGTCCATCCGGCACGGGGATGAGCGCCCCGGCCGGCGCGACGAAGGCCTCCGCCCAGACGCCGAACGTGCCGCCGGTGACGACGCGCTGCCCGACGGCGAGCGCCGTGACGCCGTCGCCGACCGCGTCCACGACGCCGACGGCCTCCGTCCCGGAGCCGGCGGGCAGGGACGGCTTGAAACCGTACGTGCCGCGGATGGTCCACAGGTCGTGGTTGTGGATGGGCGAGAGGACCGTGCGCACGCGCACCTGCCCCGCTCCCGGTTCGGGGAGCGGCCGCTCCTCCACCGTGAGGACCCGTGCCGGGTCGCCGAACTCGTCCTGGACGATCGCGCGCATGCCCCCCATGCTATGCGCGCCCCCACCCACCACCCACCCCAACTCCCCACCCCACCCACCGCCGAAGGGCACGTAAACGCCCCTAAAAGTGCGTTTTAGGGGCGTTTACGTGCCCCTCGACGTTCGACGGTGGGGTGGGGAGTGCGTATAGTGGGCCGGGAACGTTCCCGGTAGTGGAACGCTGTCGAAGGAGTGACGATGGACGATCCTGCGCTGGTCCTCGGGCTCGCCGTCCGCGTGCTGGTGGCGATCGCGCTCGGCGCGGCCATCGGGCTGGAGCGGCAGTGGCGGCTGCGGACGGCCGGCATCCGCACCAACGCCCTCGTCGCCGCAGGCGCCGCGCTGTTCGTCATCGTCGGCTCGGTCGGGCTGACCGGGCCGGACGCCGACCCGACGCGCGTGGCGGCGCAGGTGGTCTCGGGCATCGGCTTCCTCGGCGCGGGCGTGATCCTGCGCGACGGTTTCAACATCCGCGGGCTGACCACCGCCGCGACGCTCTGGTGCGCCGCCGCGGTCGGCTCGCTCGCCGGCGCGGGCAGCCTGCTGATGGCCGTCGTCGGCGCGGCCGGCATCGTCGGCACGAACATCCTGCTGCGCCCGATCAGCTCCTTCGTCAACCGCCGCACCCGGCGCTGGGCCGAGGACCCGACGGACGCCGAAGACGCGGAGGAGCTCGGCGACTTCACCCTGGAGGCCGAGACGACGGAGAAGAGCGAGTCCCGCGTCCGGGCGCTCGTCCTCCACGCCGTCGACCGCCCCGACCTCGTCCTGCACTCGGTGGACAGTGCCCCGGGCCCGCACGCGCATGTGACGGTCATAGCCCGGGTCAGCTCGGCCGATCCGGGGGTGCCCGGCGTGCTCGAACGCGCGGTGCAGCGGCTCAGCCTCGATCCGAAGGTGGTCGGAAGCCGCTGGTGGCCGACCGAGTCCGAGGACTGAAGCGCGCTCAGCGCACAGCCGCGACCGTCGCGCCCGGCACGAGCTCACCGCGCATCAGTACTTGCCCCGGCTCCCCCGCGCCCTGCTCGATCGCGTCGATCATCAGCTCCACCGCGGCGCGACCGATCTTCTCGATGGGCTGGCGGAACGTCGTCAGCTCCAGCAGGGAGGTCGTGAGCGGCCCGATCCCGTCGAACCCGGTCACCGAGAGCCGGCCGGGCACGTCGACGCCCGCCGCCCGGCAGTACTCCATGACGGCCACCTGGGTGCGGTCGTTCGGGCACATGATCGCGGTGAGGTCCGGCAGACCGACGAGGTCAGGCAGCACGGCGCGCACGTCGGCGTTGGTGGCGACCTCCCGCACGACCACGGTCGCACCGGCCTCGCGGAGTCGGGCGATCATGGCCACGCCGCGCAGGTGCTGGCTGTAGGAGTAGGCGCCGTCCACGAGGATCACCGCGACCGTCCGGTGGCCGAGCTCCAGGAGGTGGTCGGCGAGGCGTTCGCCGCCGTCGCGGTCGTCCACGCAGACGCTGGAGAGCGCCGTCTCCCGGCGGCCGGCCGCGACCACGGGGAGCCGGTCGACGAACGGCAGCACCTGCTCGGACGGGAACCGGGCCGAGCAGACCAGGAGGCCGTCGACCTGGAGCGAGATCAGCGTCCGCAGCGCCGTGAGCGCGTTGTCGAGGGTCAGCTCGCCCGGGTTGGTCGCCGTGACGACGGCGTAGCCGAGCTCGGTCGCCCGGGTCTGCATCGCCACATGCAGGTAGCCCGCGAACGGGTCGGTCACATCGTGCAGCACGACGCCGAGGGTCTTGGTGCGCTCGGAGACGAGGCCGCGCGCCATCGCATTGGCGACGTAGCCGAGCCGATCGGCCGCCTCGATGACGCGCTGCCGCACGCTCTCGCTCACCTCGCCCTGGCCGAGCAGGGCACGGGAGACGGCTGACTTGGAGACGCCGGCCGCCTTCGCCACGTCGATGATCGTGGGTGGTCTGGTGCGCTCGCGTGGCACGGTGGCTCCCTGGTGGGCGAGGAGGGACGGGGTGGCGCCAGCCTATTCGCCGGTCGCCGCCTCCCGCACGCTCGCCGCGAGGTCGGGATGGTCGGCGAAGACGGCGGCGACCCCGCTGCGCATGACCGGCTCGAAGATGCGCCGCCAGTCGCCGGGTGCGCCGGGCACCGCGCCGAGGCGTGCGGACGGCGGCAGGAACTCGTTCTCCGGGCGCAGCGTCCAGCAGTACGTCTGCAGCCCGGCCGCAGCGGCCCGGCGGGCGATGTCGGTCGCGGCCAGGGCGCCCTCCCCGGTCGTCCGGAGCATCCGGGACAGGTCGACGCTGATGCCGGTGAGCCCGGCGGCGGCGAGCTCGAGGAGTCCCGCGTCGGTCACGTCGTCGTCGTATGCGCTCGCCATCGCGCCGGACCGGGCGACGCGGTCGGCCGGAGCGCCGTGCGCCTCCACGAGGTAGATCAGGTCGGCGTCGAGCCCGCGCGCGGCGAGCGAGAGCAGGACGTCCTGCTCGAAGCTCTCGACGGCCAGCGGCGCGCCCCGGTCCCAGCCGGCCTCGGCCAGCTCGACCAGGAACAGCTCGTCCAGCGGCAGGCCGAGCGACGCGAAGTAGGTGGCGTGCTTGAGCTCGGCGACGATCCCGAGTCCGCGCCCGTGCCGGTCGGACGCGGCCGAGACGAGTGCGAGCAGGTCGCGCAGGCGCAGGATGCCGGAGCGCCCGTCGAACGTGGCGCTGAGCGGCCGGAGGGCGTCCAGCCGTTCGACGCAGCGCAGCGTTTCGAGCTGCCGCCATGTGAAGTCCTCGGTGAACCAGCCGTCGAGCACGGCGCCGTCGATCTCCTTCGTGGTGCGCAGCGCGGCGAACTCCGGCCGGGCGGCCACATCGGTGGTGGTGGAGATCTCGGCGTCGTGGCGCAGGACCAGCACACCGTCGCGGGTGGCGACGATGTCCGGCTCCACGGCGTCCGCTCCGAGGGCGAAAGCGAGCTCGTAGGCCGCGGTGGTGTGCTCGGGCCGGTAGCCGCTGGCGCCGCGGTGGCCGATGATCGCGGGGGACGGCGCACCGGGCGGCGCGATCCGGGAGCGCGCGATCGGCGCCGGAGTTCCACTCGCCTCGGTCCGCATTGCACCCTCCCTGATCGCACGAATTGTTCACCCAGGCGTAACCCTGCGTCACCGGGAACGTTCCCGAATGCTCTGTAGGTTAGCAAACACCACCAGGGTTGCGCCGACGGCTTCCGCGTTGCGGAGCATCGTCCGCTCTGGTACTTTCCATCAAACCGGGAACGTTCCCGTAATGATGCGGGCAGGAGAGAGATGACACAGACGACAGCACCCGGGCGCCGCGCCCGCAGCGGCATCCGGGCCGGCATCGGCCCGTGGCTGCTGCTCCCCGCGGCGGTACTCATCGCCGTCTTCCTCTACGGCCCGCTGGTCACCGGCGTGCGGCTCAGCCTGTTCGGAACCGACCTGTTCGGCGACCCGACCCGGTTCGTCGGCCTCCAGAACTACGCGAGGCTCCTCGGGCAGCCGTCGTTCTGGCAGGTCGTCGGCACCACGATCCTGATCGCCGGCCTGTCGATGGCCATGTCGGTCGGCGTCGCGCTCGCGGCGGTCATCCTGCTGCGCAAGTGGATTCCGGGACGCGGCGTCTTCCGGGTGGTCTTCTCGCTCCCGTTCGCGTTCTCCGCGGCGTCCGCATCGGCGATCTTCTCGGGGATGTTCGCCCCGGCGGCGGGCGTGGTCAACCAGATCCTCGCTCACGTCGGGATCGGCGCCGTCCCCTGGCTGCAGCAGCCGGGCTGGGCGATCGTCACGATCGCTCTGACCACCGCCTGGTACGAGCTCGGCTTCGCCTTCCTCGTCCTCGCCGCCGCGATGCGCACCCTCCCGCCGGAGGTCATCGAGGCCGCCGAGCTCGACGGGGCGTCCGGGACGCGGTTCGTGCGCTCGATCCTCATCCCGCTGCTCAGCCCGAGCCTGTTCTTCCTGCTCGTCACCCAGACCATCTCCGGTCTGCAGACGTTCACCCAGGTGCGCATCCTCACCGGAGGCGGCCCCGCGGGCGGCACCACGACGCTCGTCTATCAGCTCTACATGTACGCGTTCGGCCAGGGGACGCCCGACTACGGCCGGGCCTCCGTGGTCGCCGTCGTCCTCGTGCTGATCGTCGCGCTGATCACCTGGCTCCAGTTCCGCTTCATCAACAGGAGGGTCACCGCATGAGCGTCACCGGCTCCGTCCCCCGAACCGCGCGTCCGCGCCTGCGCGTCGCCGACCTCCCGCGTCCGCGCCGCCCGCGCCTGCGCGCCGCCGACCTCCCGCGCCTGCTCGTCCTGCTCGTGCTCGCCGTGCTGATCGCGTTCCCGGTCTACCTCACCTTCGTGAGCGGCTTCTTCCGCACGGGCTCGTTCGTGCGCAGCGGGCTCTTCCCGCCGCCCAGCGACTTCACCCTGGACAACTTCAGCGCGGCCCTCACCGCGATCCCGCTCGGGCAGCAGTACCTGACCAGCATCGTCGTGATGGTGCTGCAGACGCTGGGCCAGCTCGTCACCTCCGCCCTCGCGGCCTACGCGCTGGTGTTCCCCAAGTGGCGGGGCCGCGGGATCGCCTTCGCGCTCGTGATCGCGACGCTCGCCATCCCCGGCGAGAGCCTGGTGGTGCCGAACTACCAGCTCGTCAGCAGCCTGGGCCTGCGGGACACCGTGTTCGGCATCATCATCCCCTACCTCGCATTCGGCTACCCGATCTTCCTGCTCCGCCAGGCGTTCGCCTCACTGCCGCGGGAGATCTGGGAGGCCGGCAGGCTGGACGGCTGCGGCGACCTCCGCACGCTCCTCCTCGTCGTGCTGCCCGCCTGCCGCACGCAGGTCACCACCGCGATCATGTGGAGCGCGCTGTTCGCCTGGAACGGCTTCTTCTGGCCGCTGCTCATCACCGACAGCCCGGTCAACCGCACCGTGCAGGTCGGGCTTTCCCAGCTCGTGTCCTCGGAGTCCACGGCACCGGCGGCCGTCTTCGCCGGCACGGCGCTCGTGCTTCTGCCCACCGTCATCCTCGTCATCGTCAGCCAGAGGTTCCTGCTCTCCGGCATGTCGCGTGGCGTCCTCCGCTGAACCCCACCACCCACCCAGAGAAAGTGAACGAACCGCAATGAAGAGATCCGTCACCCTGGGAGCCGCCGCGCTCCTCCTGCTCTCGCTGGCCGGCTGCAGCGCCGGCGCCGACACGCACGCCACGCCGTCCGCGTCGGGCGCTCCCGGTCCGTCCGCCCTGGCGAAAGCCAAGGGCGTCACCGAGATCACCTTCTGGCACGGCCTCGGCGGCATCAACGCGCAGGCCCTCCAGTCGCTCATCGACGAGTTCAACACCGAGAACGCCGGCAAGATCAAGGTCGACACCAGCGCGCAGGGCTCCTACGCCGACCTCCTGGCCAAGTACACGGCGTCGCTGCGCGACAAGTCGACCCCGACCGTCACCCTCAGCAACGACATCTCCTCCGGCTTCCTCCACGACGTCAAGCGCAGCGTGTCCCCCGGGGCGATGGCCGCGGCCAACCCGGGCGACCTGAAGCTCAGCCAGCTCGCTCCCGCCGGCAAGCGCTACTACAGCGTTGACGGCACGCTGGCCGCCGTCCCGATGAACATGTCCACCCCGCTGCTGTTCGTCAACACCGAGCTGCTGCAGAAGGCGGGCGTCGAGACCTCCACGCTGAAGACGCTCGACGGCCTCGCCGCCGCCGCGACGAAGATCAAGGACTCCACCGGCGTCCCCGGCATCGCGGAGGCGTTCGACGACTGGTGGTTCGAGCAGCTCACCGCCACCAGCGGCAACCTGTACTGCACGCCGGACAACGGCCGCGGAACGAAGAGCGCCGCCAAGGTCAGCTTCCAGCAGCCGTCGCAGGTGAAGGCCTTCAGCACGATGGCCGGCATCTACAAGGCGGGAGCCGGGCTCGACGTCGGCACGGACAACAACAACGCCGTCACCGCGTTCGCGGCCGGCAAGACCGCGATGATGTTCAACTCGTCCGCCGTCGCGGCCTCAGTCGCGAAGAGCACCACGTTCCCGTACGTCGCCCTGCCGTTCCCGCTGTCCGCGCCCGCCTCGAAGGCAGGAACCGTCGTCGGCGGCTCGGCCATGTGGCTGAGCAACCAGGCCACCCCGGCGCAGCAGGTCGCCGGCTGGAAGCTGATCTCCTTCCTCGCCTCCCCGGCCTCGCAGGCGACGTTCAGCGAGGCGACCGGCTACGTCCCCGCCAACAGCGCGCTGGAGAACTCGTCGGCGCGCAAGGACTACCTGGCCTCCCACCCGGTCGCCCGGGTCGCGATCGACGAGGTCAAGAACGTCGCCGACGTGCCGGCCAGCCACGGCTGCTTCACGGGAGCCTTCAGCGCCATCCGCGCGGCGATGATCCCGCAGATGCAGGCCGCGTTCTCCGGTTCGAAGACCATGGACCAGGCGCTCACCGACGCGACCACGGCCGCGAACCAGGCGATCTCCGACTACAAAACGCAGCTAGCCGGCGACTGAGGCCGAGCGCGTTGGCGTGGGGCGGAGTCCGGACGGGCTCCGCCTCTCGTCGTCTCAGGCGCCGGACGCCGCCCCTGCGAAGGCCCGCTCCAGCAGCCCGTCGTACTCGCGCTTGGCGTCGTCGTGCACGCGCGCGCCGTCCGCGGTGATGCCGACGAACAAGGCGCGACGGTCGTAGTCGCAGGTGTTGCGCTCGACCAGCCCGGCCTTGACCAGGCGCTCCACGATCCGGGAGAGCGCACTCTGGGTCATCGGGGTCAGGTCGACCAGGTTGCGCATGGTGCACGACTCGTTCGCGTAGCCGGCGACGAGGTCGAGTACCTCGTACTCGCTGAGGCCGAGCTGATGGCTCTGCTGGAGGGTGCGCTCCAGCTCCGCGGCGGTGTTCAGGTAGAGGCCCTGCAACTCGCGCCAGCGGGCCGAGACGTCGACCGGTTCGTTCACGGATGCAATGATACGCTCGCTTTCTTGCGAACTACATGAATGTGCATACTTTGCTGACACAATCTATTCCGTGTCATAGACTTGCCCTCGTGCTGAACTCCGACACCGCCTCCCGCCCCGCCGTCCGGCCGTCGCCGCCCTCGAAGTCCACCCCGGCCATCCGCTGGAGCCGCGCGCGCTGGCTGCTGCTCTTCGCCACCTGCATCGTGATCGCCCTCGACGGCCTCGACGTGTCGATGGTCGGCGTCGCCCTCCCCTCGATCGGCAAGGAGCTCGGCCTCCAGCCGGGCGCGCTGCAGTGGATCGTGTCGGGCTACGTGCTCGGCTACGGCAGCCTCCTGCTGCTCGGCGGGCGCCTGGCCGACCTTCTGGGCCGCCGCACGGTGCTCCTCGTCGCGCTGAGCGTCTTCACCGTCGCCTCCCTCGCCGGAGGCCTCTCGATGGACGCGGGCCTCCTCATCGCCAGCCGGTTCGTCAAGGGCGTCGCGGCCGCCTTCACCGCGCCCGCCGCGTTCTCGCTGATCACGACCAACTTCGAGGAGGGGCCCCAGCGCAACAAGGCCATCTCGATCTTCACGACGTTCGCGGCGAGCGGCTTCTCGCTCGGCCTGATCATGAGCGGCCTGATGACGTCGCTGAGCTGGCGCTGGACCTTCCTCTTCTCCGTCCCGCTCGCCGTCCTCGCCCTGGTGCTCGGCTTCCTCTTCGTCCCCAAGGACGCCCGGGAGCGGGGCGCCGGTCACGACGTGCTCGGCGCGATCTTGCTGGCGGCCGGGATGCTGCTCCTCGTCTACACGGTGGTCTCGGCGCCCGGAGCAGGCTGGGGCTCGCTGCCGACCGTGCTCGGCTTCGTCGTCGCTGGGACGCTGCTCGCCGCGTTCGTGATCCTGGAACTGCGCGTGCGGCATCCGCTCATCCGGTTCGGGATCTTCCGGGTCGCGTCGGTGCTGCGGGCGAACCTTACCGCCATCACCCTGTTCGGCTCGTACGTGTCGTTCCAGTTCGTGCTCACCCTCTACCTGCAGGACGTCCTCGGCTGGTCCCCGCTCGGCATGGCGCTCGCGCTGCTGCCGACCGGGCTGGTGGTCGTCGCGAGCGCTCCTTTCACCGACCGGCTGATCGACCGCTTCGGGCCGACTGTGCTGATCATCGTCGGCCTGGGATCGCTCTCCGCCGGCTACCTGCTGTTCCTCCGGCTCGGCACCGCGCCGGTCTACTGGCTGGACGTGCTGCCGCCGGTGGTGCTGCTCGGCGTCGGATTCGGGATCGGCTTCCCGGCGATCCAGGTGCAGGCGACGACAGGTGTCCACGACGACGAGCAGGGCCTCGCGGCCGGGCTCGTGCAGACCAGCTCCCAGGTGGGAGGCGCGCTCGCGCTGGCGGTCACGACCGCGCTGATCGCGGGCGGCTCCGCACCCGCCGCGGGCGGCGCGGCCGGCCTGGCCGAGCAGCTCGCGCACTACCGCCCCGGCCTGTACCTGAGCGCGGGGCTCGCGCTCGCCGGGCTCCTCATCGCCGCGCTCCCGCGGCGCCGCCGCCGGCCCGCCCTGCAGGCCGCCACCGACGCCTGACCTCCAGCGCCCCCATTCACCAACCCACCACACACGAGGGGCACGTTGTTGTCACTTTCGGGCCTCCGAAACGACAACGACGTGCCCCTCGATGCTGGGTTGGGGGTTAGAGCTGCTCCACGGGGCCGCTCAAGGCAGGCGGCGCGACGCGGAACAGCCGCGTCCGCCACAGCAGGTAGCCCAGTCCGAGCGCGACCCAGACGCCGCCGACGACCATCGCGCTCGGCTCCAGGCTGAACCAGAGGGCGACGTTGACCGCCACCCCGAGCGCGGGGAGCACCACGAACCCGAGGGCCGTCCGCCAGCCGCGCCGCTTCACGAACCGGATGTAGGTGAAGATCACCGACAGGTTGACGAAGATGAACGCCACGAACGCGCCGAAGTTGATGAGGGAGGCCGCGCGGCTGAGGTCGAGGAACACGGCCGAGCACGCGAGCGCCGCGATGAGCAGCACATTCCCGGCCGGGACGCCCGCGGTGTTGAGCCGCCCGAAGAACCGCGGCAGCGCGCCGTCGCGGCCCATCGCGAACAGGAGGCGTGCCGCGCTCATCTGCTGCGTGATCCCGCACCCCAGCACGGCCACCATGTAGCCGCCGATGAAGAGCGCCTGGAACGCCGCGCCGCCGATGTACTTCGCGATCTCCGGCGACGCGCCCACGATGTTGCCGACTGTCGACACGTCGGGGAACAGCACCTGCATCACGTAGGTGACGCTCACGAAGAACAGGCCGGCGACCCCGACGATGATCAGGATGGCGCGCGGGATGTCCCGCCGCGGGTACTCGGCCTCCTCCGCGAGCGTGCTGACGGCGTCGAAGCCGAGGAACGACAGCGCCAGGATGGCCGCGCCCGACGCGATGGCGCCCGCGTCGATCCCCGGCGAGAAGAACGGAGCGACCGAGAAGTGCGCGCCGTTCGCGCCCTCCACGATGTTCTTGATCGTGAGGCCGACGAAGGCGACGGCCACGACCACCTGGATGACGACCAGGATGACGTTGACCTTGGCCGCGATCCGCACGCCGATCAGGTTCAGCGCGGTGCAGACGACGATGGTGGAGAGGATCCACACCCACGACGGCACCTCGGGGAACGCCGCCGTCATGTAGATGGCCGAGAGCAGCGCATTGATCATCGGCAGCAGCAGGTAGTCGAGCGTCGCCGCCCAGCCGACCAGGAAGCCGAGGTGCGGGTTGATCGCCTCGCGGGTGTATGTGTACGCCGACCCGGCCCGCGGGTAGAAGCGGACCATCTTGGCGTAGCTGAGCGCGGTGATGAGCACGGCGACGAGCACCAGCAGGTACGACAGCGGTACGTGCCCGTGCGTGATGTCGGCGACGATCCCGAAGGTGTCGAAGACCGCGAGCGGCGCCATGTAGGCGAGGCCGAGGAAGACGATGTGGCGGAGGGTGAGGCTGCGACGGAGCCCGGCGGCCTGGAGGTCGTCGGCGGTCTCGGCGGAGCGGGCGGGGGAGATGGCGGGGTCGAGCTGGGACATCGGGTGGGTCCTTTCGCTGCGGGGTGAGAGGAGCAGGTTGGATGGAAGAAGTGAGCTAATGCCCCGCCGCCGAGCAGTGCGCGAGCGCCCCGAACTGCTCCGGCGCCGGCGCGTCGCGGTCGGCGTCGTGCACGACTTCGCCGCCGACCATCGTCAGCGCCGCCCCCTGCTGAAGCAGCGCGGCCGGGTCGCCCTCGTGCTCGTAGAGGTCCCCCGACCACGCGACCACATCGGCGCGGGCCCCCACCCGCAGGACGCCGAGGTCGCCCTCCGCGTGCCACGCCCACGCCCCCTCGCGCGTGTAGCCGCGGATCGCGTCGTCCAGGCCGATCCGCTCGGCGGGCGTCCAGGCGTCGCGCCCGTCGAGCCCAGCCCGGGTGAGGGCCGAGTAGAACCCCACGAGCGGGTCCATCTCCCCCACCTGCCAGTCGCTGGAGAGGGCAACGTGCGCGCCCGACTCCCTGAGCGAGCGCAGCCGCCAGGCGCGGTCCCAGCGCTGCTCGCCGACGTTCTCCATCCAGGTGCCCGCGACGAGGTCGGGCGAGCAGTGCCGCGGCTGCATCGCGGCCGTGACGCCGAGCGCTGCGAAGCGGGGGAGGTCGTCCGGATGCAGGCATTCGACGTGCACGATCCCGTGCCGGCGGTCGCGGGTGCCGTTGGCGCGCGAGGCGGCCTCGATCGCGTCGAGGGCGAGGCGGATGCCGCCGTCCCCGGTCGCGTGCGTGTGGGTCTGGAAGCCGAGCCGGTCGAGCTCGGTGACGATGCGGGTCAGCTCGCCGACCGGGGCGGACGGGTGGCCGCGGTGGCCGGGACGGTTGGCGTAGTCGTCGAGCATCCACGCGGTGTGCGGCTCGATCACGTCGTCGGCGTAGAGCTTCACCGGGCCGAAACGCAGCCGCTCGTCGGTCGTCGCGCCGTCCACGGCCTCCCGCAGCTCGCGGCGGAACGCGGCGTCCGCGTCGATCGGGTGGAACAGCGCCGCGATCACCCGTGAGCTGAGCAGCCCGCGCTCGCGCGCCCGCTCGAGGAGGCCGATCTCCGCGAGCGGGACCTGCGGCTCGACGACGGTCGTGATCCCGGACGCGGTGGCGAGCGCCAGGCTGCCGAGCAGGCGGCGGTAGCGCCGCTCGGGCGAGTACAGCGGGATGTCGCGCTGCAGGCCGGCGAGCCCCGCGGTCGTCATGGCGCTGGTGTAGAAGTCGGTGACCCAGCCGGTCGGCCGGCCGTCGTCGTCCCGCTCCGGGCGCCCCCACGGGATGTCGCCCCCGCCCGCGATGCCGAGCACGCGCAGGGCCGCGTCGTTGAGCCAGACCGAGTGCTGGTCGTAGGTGGTGACGAACACCGGGCGGTCCGTGAGCCCCGCCAGGTCGGCGGCGTTCGGGCGGCGGCCCGGCACGATCGAGTAGACGGCGTTCTCGGCGCAGATCCAGTCGAGGTCCGGGCGGCGCTCGGCGAGCTCGCGGATGCGGCGGCGGACCTCCTCGAGCGTCTCGGCGCCCTCCAGGCTCACCGCGTCCGGGTCGAAGCCGAGCAGGAGGTGGTTGTGGCTGTCGATGATGCCGGGCGTGACGAGGCCGCCGCCGAGGTCGCGGGTCTCACGGGCGGCGGGAGCGTCCGCGGCTGGGCCGACGTAGCTGATCCGGCCGTCCGTCACGCCGACGGCCTCGGCCCACGGCTGCGCGTCGTCGAAGGTCCTGACCCGGGCTCCGGTGAGGAGGAGGTCGGCGGTCTGAGCTGCGGTCACGATGGTCCCATCGACGGTGAGGAGAATTCTTTGACACTTGCGTCAAAGAATTCCACGAGTGTGCCACGCCGCCGCGAGAGGTGTCAAGCGAACCGGGTCGCCGCGCGCCGGTAGGGTCGACTCATGGGCCGGCCGAAGAAGCAGGATGAGCGTCGCGCCGACCTCATCGAGGCGGCGCTCAGCGCGGTCGGCGAGCGCGGCCTCCGCTCGCTCTCGCTGGCCGACGTCGCGGCGAAGGCGGGACTCACCCGCGGCGCGATCCTCTACTACTACGAGGACCTCGACCAGCTCCTCGTGGAGGCCCACCGCGCCGGCCTGGAACGGTTCTGCGACCACCGGGACGCCGTGGTCGCCGGCATCCCCGAGCCGCAGCTGCAGCTCGCCGCCGCCATCCGGGAGGGCCTGCCGAGCGGCCCGGACGACGCCCTCATGCGCCTGCTCTACGAGTTCGACGTGCTCGCCGGCACCTCCACGCTGCACGACGAGCTGGTCGAACGGATGTACCTGCGCCAGCTCGCGACCTACACCGGCATCCTGGAGCGCGGCGCCGCGGCGGGCGTCTTCGCGCCGGCGCTCCCCGTCGAGACGCTGGCCATGAACCTGGTCGCTCTGGAGGACGCCTACGGCCTCCACATCGTCGCAGGCAACAGCCTCATCACCGTCGCGAGCGCCGAAACCGCCATGCGCGCCGCCGCCGCCGCCTTCGGCGCCCCCACCACCCTCTGACCACCGCCGAGGGGCACGTAAACGCCCCTAAAACCGCGCTTTAGGGGCGTTTACGTGCCCCTCGATCAGCCTTCGGATGCGCTGGACCAGCTCTGCGGGTCGGTGGACATCGTCAGCGGTGACGCGGATCATCCGCCAGCCGAGATCCTCCACGCGTTCGCGTCGCCGGATGTCCTTGCGCCAGGTCTGCCGGTCGACGCGGTGGATGTCGCCCTCGTACTCCAGGGCGATGCGTTCACGCGGATAGGCCAGGTCGATCCGGGCGACGAACATCCCCGAGGCGTCCCGGAGCTCGTGGTTGAGCAACGGGATCGGGAGGCCCGCATCCGCCAGGACCAGCCGCAGCCGCGACTCGCCCGGTGACTCCGAGCCGGTCCGGATCGACTCGAGCGCCTCCTTGGCGCGAGCGACACCCCGGCGCCCGGGCGACGCCGCGATGGCCCGGGCCAGGGTGAGGCGGTCGGTGAGCGGTTCGTCCCCTCCGACGAAGAAGTCCCCCACCACGACCAGCGCATCCCGGTGGAGCAGCTGCGCGAGGTCGAGCCAGGTCTGCTCCGGTGTGGTCACGGGGAGGTCGCCGATCGTCCACGTCTCCCAGCGTGTGAGCTTGTGCCCCGCGAAGCCACCGATCGTCGGGGCCCGGCCGGGGGCACGCACACTCACATGGATGCGCTCGTCCCCGTGCGGCAGCGGAGCCCCGTAGAGCGTCGCCGCGGTGGTGTGGCTGAAGGCGAAGTCGAGCCCGCGATGCAGAGCGTATGCGCGACAGCGGGCGACCAGGCCGTCCGCCTGCGGCGTCAGCCGCGTCCCGCGCACCGGCGTGATCAGATCGGGTGCGCGCAGGCGTTTGCGGCTCACCCCTCCCTCGGTCGCACGCGCGACGGTGAACGCAGAGTCCTGGAGCGCCGCTGGAAGCGCGGCCCGCTGTCGTGGCATGCCCGCCACCCTGCCAGAACCAGCCCCTGCTCCCCCGACTTATCCACAGCCCACCCCGCCGAGGGGCACGTAAACGCCCCTAAAGCCTGTCTCTTATACACATCTCCC
>NZ_JBHUAV010000001.1:704122-875157 GCF_042789575.1 Leifsonia sp. NPDC056824
TTATGCTTCGCGTTTTCGGGCATGCAGGGAATAATAAACTGTCCGGTAATGCCCTTTCGTGCAGTACGACGGAAACTATTTACGGCCGGCACGTAAACGCCCCTAAAGCCGCGTTTTAGGGGCGTTTACGTGCCCCTCGACGACAGGTTTAGGCGGGTGGGGCGGTGCTGGCGCGGCGGATGAGGCGAGTCGGGAGGCGGATGTGCGTCGGGTCCGGCTCCTCGCCGGCCATCAGCGCGACCACCAGCTCCGCGGCCGCCGCGCCGAGCCGGCCCATCGGCTGCCGGATCGTCGTCAGCGGAGTGGAGAACCGCGACGCCTCCGGGATGTCGTCGAAGCCGACCACCGACAGGTCGCGCGGCACCTCCAGGCCGAGCTCGTGCGCCACTTCGATGACGACGATCGCAGACAGGTCGTTGGCGGCGAAGATCGCGCTGGGCCGCTCGGGCGCGCCGAGCAGGCGCCGGGCCGCCTCCCGTGCGCTCTCCTGCTCGTAGTTGCCGACGCCGACGATCGACGGGTCGAACGGGATGCCGGCCTCCGCGAGCGCGCGCCGGTAGCCCGCGTCGCGCGCGGCCGACGAGCGCAGGTCCGCGCGGCCGGCGACGAACCCGATGCGGCGGTGGCCCAGCCCGATGAGGAAGTCCACGGCGCTGCGCGCTCCGCCGAAGCTGTCCGACTCCACGGTCGGGAGGTCGGCGCGGCCGGTGTGCGGGTCGACGGCGACGATCGGGACGTCCGCGTTCACGTTGACCACGGTCGGGGTCACCATGATGACGCCGTCGATCAGGGTGCCGCTCAGCCGGCTGAGCGAGCGACGCTCCCAGCCCTCCGAGGCGCCGTGCCGCGAGCCGCTGTAGGCGAGGAGGTCGTAGTGGGAGTCGGAAAGTGCCGCTCCGACGCCTTTCAGCACTTCCGCGCTGAACGGCTCGAAGTCGGCCACGAGCACGCCGATCACGCCGGTCTGCCGCGAGCGCATGCTCGACGCGACGAGGCTCGACTCGTAGCCGAGCTCTTCCACGACCTGGAGCACGCGCTCGGCGGTGTGGGAGGCGACGCCGTAGCGGCCGTTGACCGCTTTCGACACGGTCGCAGCGGACACTCCGGCCGCCTCGGCCACATCGTTGATGGTTGGACGTCGTCCCATGATCGAGCAGCATAGCAATCTCGAAAAGGATTTCGAAAAGGATTTCGAAAACGTTTGACACCTCTTCCGGGGCCTTGCGACACTGACGTGGTCCGGTCAGCCTCCCGGACCCGACGAGTTCGAGATCCGGCCCCAGGTGAGAGGCTTCGCCTAGGCCGGCACCCCAGCGAACTCACGTCACCGGGCATCGACGGAACCGTGGATGCCGCTCAACGAAGAGAACAGGTTGGAATCACATGAAAGCCAAGAAGCTCCTCATCGGAGCAGCTGTCCTGGCAGCCGGCACGATCGCGCTGAGCGCGTGCAGCGGGACGTCGAACAGCTCGAACAGCAGCAGCAAAGTCAACATGACGTTGTGGCAGAACTCCACCACGGGCCCAGGCCAGCAGTACTGGACGGACGCGATCGCCGCGTTCGAGAAGGCCAACCCGAACGTCACCATCAAGATGCAGTCGATCCAGAACGAGGACCTCGACGGCAAGCTGCAGACGGCGCTCAACTCGGGTGACGCGCCTGACATCTTCCTGCAGCGCGGCGGCGGCAAGATGGCCGCGATGGTGCAGGCGGGTCAGCTCATGGACCTGACCGACAAGGTCTCCTCCGACACCAAGAAGGTCATCTCCTCCGGGTCGTTCAAGGCAGAGACCTACCAGAACAAGGTCTACGCCATGCCGCTGTCGGTCCTCCCCGGCGGACTCTTCTACAGCCAGGACCTCTTCAAGGCGGCAGGGATCGACGGTGCTCCCAAGACCATCGACGACCTCAGCGCCGACGTCCAGAAGCTGAAGGCCACGGGCGTCTCCCCGATCGCCCTCGGCGCCAAGGACGCCTGGCCCGCCGCGCACTGGTTCTACTGGTTCGCGCTCCGCGAGTGCTCCGGCACCACGATGGAGAAGACCGCCGACTCGAAGAGCTTCAGCGACTCGTGCTGGACCAAGGCCGCTCAGGACCTCCAGAACTTCGCGGGCCAGAAGCCGTTCAACGACGGCTTCCTGACCACCTCCGCCCAGCAGGGCGCCGGCTCCTCCGCCGGTCTGGTCGCCAACCACAAGGCCGCGATGGAGCTCATGGGCGCGTGGGACCCGGGCGTGATCGCCTCCCTCACCCCCGACCAGAAGCCCCTGCCCGACCTCGGCTTCTACCCGTTCCCCGAGCTCTCCAGCGCGGGCAAGGGTGAGCCCGGCTCGATCATGGGCGGCGTCGACGGCTACTCCTGCTCGGTGAAGGCACCGAAGCAGTGCGCCGACTTCCTCAACTTCATCGCGTCGACCCCGCAGCAGATCGCCTACTACAAGGCGTTCAACTCGCCGCCGGTCAACACCGACGCGCAGAAGGAGGTCACCGAGCCCTACCTGAAGGACGTCCTCGCCGCCTACAACAAGGCTCCGTACGTCTCGCAG
The DNA here is from genome assembly GCF_042789575.1 of Leifsonia sp. NPDC056824. NCBI lineage: Bacteria > Bacillati > Actinomycetota > Actinomycetes > Micrococcales > Microbacteriaceae > Leifsonia > Leifsonia sp. NPDC056824. The sequence continues at coordinate 706,670 of NZ_JBHUAV010000001.1, forward strand.
TGGCTCGACACCGTCCTCGGCCAGAACATCGGCAACGCGCTGAACGTGGCCGTGGTCGACATGCTCGCCGGCAAGACCGACGCCAAGGGCATGATCCAGGCCGCGAACGACGCAGCGAAGAAGGGCTGAGAGGCCTCACCGTGAGCAACACCCGCGAGTCAACCTCGACCGATCGCGTGTCGACGGCGGATCTCGCGCAGCACGACGGGAGCGGCGCCACCGCGTCGCTCCCGTCGCAGCCGCGCCGCCGCCGCGGCGCGAGCTGGGGCCTCCGTGCCGAGATCGCCCTCCTGGCCGGCCCCGCCGTCATCGTCTTCCTGGCCTTCGTGATCTTCCCGGTCATCATGGCGGCCTACTACGGCTTCTTCCGCTGGGCGGGCTACGGCCCTCCCACCGACTTCGTCGGCCTGCAGAACTACGCCGTCATCCTCACCGACCCGGCCTTCCTGGCGGCGCTCGGGCACAACGCCTTCATCGTCGTGATGTCCATCGTCGTCCAGGGCCCGATCGCCATCCTGCTCGCCCTCCTCCTCAACCGGAAGATGAAGGGCCAGTCGATCATCCGCGTGCTGATCTTCGTGCCGTACGTGATCTCGGAGGTCGTGGTCGGCACCGGCTGGAGCCTGATGCTCGCCACCAACGGCGCGCTCAACGGCTTCCTGCACAACGTCGGCCTCGGCTCCTGGGCCCACGACTGGCTGTCCGACCCGAACATCGCCATCTGGACCCTGATCGGCATCCTGACCTGGAAGTACGTCGGCTTCGCCGTCATCCTCTTCCTCGCCGGCCTGCAGGGCATCCCGGAGGAGCTCTACGAGGCCGCAGCGCTCGACGGCGCGTCGTACTGGCAGATCCAGCGCAGGATCACCCTGCCGCTGCTCGCTCCGACGCTGCGGATCTGGGCGTTCCTCTCCATCATCGGCGCCCTCCAGCTGTTCGACCTCGTGTACATCATCTGGGGCCAGTACGTGGCCTCCACGGCGGGCACGTCCACGATGGCGACCTACATGGTCGCGAACGGCCGCAACGCCGGCAACTACGGCTACGGCAACGCCGTCGCGGTCGTGATCTTCCTCATCTCCCTGATCGTCGCCCTGATCTACCAGCGCTTCGTCCTCCGCCGCGACACCGCGGGCGCCGTGACCACGGCGAAGAAGCCCGGGCGCACGAAGGACCGCCGTGACGCGGCCGCGAAAGAAAGGACGGCGTGATGACCGCCCTCACCATCTCCTCCCGCGCCGCGCGCCGCGCCGAGCGCAAGGGCCTCCCCTGGGGCTCGCCTGCCGTCTACTTCGTGGCGCTGATCGTGATCGCCCTGATGATCGTGCCGATCGCGTACATCATCATCGGCGGCTTCCGGACGAACTCGCAGATCACGGTCGACCCGGCGGGCTTCCCGAACCCGTGGAACCCGGCGAACTACCTGGACGTGCTGACCGGCGGCGTCTTCTGGGGCCAGGTCCTCAACTCGACGGTCACCGCCCTGGTCACGACGATCGGAGCGGTCGGGCTCGGCCTGGCGGCAAGCTACGTGCTCGCCCGGTACACCTTCCGGGGCAGCGGGGCACTGTACGCGCTGTTCGCCGCCGGCCTGATGTTCCCGATCACCGTCGCGATCACTCCGCTCTACATCGTGGTGCGCAACCTCGGCCTGATGAACTCGCTCGCGGGCGTCATCATCCCGCAGATCGCGTTCGCGCTTCCGACGACCATCATCATCCTCGTGCCGTTCCTGCGGGCGATCCCGGACGAGATCCAGGAGGCCGCGTTCATCGACGGCTGCAGCCGGATCGGCTTCTTCTTCCGGATGGTGCTGCGGCTCTCGCTCCCCGGCGTGATCACGGTCGGCATCCTCGCCTTCATCGCCAGCTGGAACAGCTACCTGCTGCCGCTGTTCATCCTCAACGATCAGGCGACCTTCACGCTGCCGCTCGGCGTCCAGGCGTTCTCGTCGCAGTACGCGACGGACACCTCCAAGGTGCTGGCCTTCACCTCGCTGTCGATGATCCCCGCGCTGATCTTCTTCAGCCTGTTCGAGCGCCGCATCGTCGGCGGACTCACCGGCGCCGTCAAGGGCTGAACCCGGCTCCCGCTCGTGTTCCCGACACGTTCCCGTACGACTCGTATGCAGGAAAGAAGCATGACAACGACTGACACCCTCCCCACCGTCTCCGAACGCGTGCGCGACCTGCACGCCCGGATGACCCTCGACGAGAAGCTCGCGCAGATCGTCGGCTACTGGGTCGACAAGGGCGATGACAACGTCGCCCCGCTCGACGGGGAGATGACCACCGGCCAGAGCTACGACGACGCCACCGCGCAGGGCATCGGCCACCTCACCCGCGTCTACGGCACGCGCCCCGTCGACCCCGTGGAGCGCGCCTCCTGGCTGTGGTCGGAGCAGCGCAGGCTGCGCGAGCAGACCCGCCTCGGCATCCCCGCGCTCGTGCACGAGGAGTGCCTGACCGGGCTGGCGGCGTGGAAGGCTGCGACCTTCCCGACCCCGCTCGCCTGGGGCGCCGCCTTCGACCCGGAGCTGGTGGAGGAGATGGGAGCCGCGATCGGCGCCTCGATGCGCGAGCTCGGCATCCACCAGGGCCTCGCGCCGGTGCTGGACGTCATCCGCGACCCGCGCTGGGGCCGGGTGGACGAGTGCATCGCCGAGGACCCGTACGTGGTCGGGACGATCGGCACCGCCTACGTGCGTGGCCTCCAGTCGTCCGGCGTGCACGCCACGCTCAAGCACTTCGTCGGCTACTCGGCGTCGCAGGCCGGCCGCAACCACGCGCCGGTGCACGCCGGGACGCGCGAGATCCGGGATGTGCTGCTGCCTCCGTTCGAGATGGCCGTCCGCGACGGCGGCGTGCGCTCGGTGATGAACTCCTACGCCGAGATCGACGGCGTGCCCGTCGCGGCGAACCCCGAGTACCTCACCGGTGTGCTCCGTGACGAGTGGGGCTTCGACGGAACGGTCGTCGCCGACTACTTCGCCGTGGCATTCCTGCACACCATGCACCGCGTCGCGGCCGACCGCGGCGAGGCGGCCGAGCTGGCCCTCGCCGCCGGCATCGACGTCGAGCTGCCGACCGGCGACGCGTTCCTCGCGCCGCTGGCCGAGCGCGTCCGCGCCGGACTCACCGACGAGGCGCTGGTCGACCGCGCCGTGCTGCGCCTGCTCGCGCAGAAGGAGGAGCTCGGCCTGCTGGACGAGACCTTCGAGGAGCCGCCGGCCTCCGTCGACCTCGACTCCCCCGAGCACCGCGCGCTCGCGCTGCGGCTGGCCGAGGAGTCGCTGGTGCTGCTGACCAACGACGGCACCCTCCCGCTGGAGGGCGACCGCGCCGCCGCCCGGATCGCGATCGTCGGCCCGAACTCGGACGCCGCCGAGGCGCTGATGGGCTGCTACTCCTTCGCCAACCACGTCCTCGCCCACCACCCGGAGGTGCCGCTCGGCTTCGAGCTCCCCTCGGTGCTGGAGGCGCTGCGCGAGGAGTTCCCCGCCGCCGAACTGGTGCACGCCCGCGGCTGCGACGTGGAGGGCGACGACCGCTCCGGCATCGTCACCGCGGTGTCCGCCGCGGCCGACGCCGACGTGGCCGTGGTCGTCGTCGGCGACCGCGCGGGCCTGTTCGGCCGCGGCACGGTCGGCGAGGGCAATGATGTCGAGAGCTTGGAGCTGCCCGGCGTGCAGCGCGAGCTGGTGGAGGCCGTGGTCCGGACGGGGACGCCGACCATCGTCATCGTGCTCTCCGGCCGCCCGTACGCGATCGACTGGGCCGTCAGCGGACCGGACGCACCCGCCGCCGTGCTTCAGGCGTTCTTCCCCGGCGAGGAGGGCGGCCGCGCCATCGCCGCCGTGCTCTCCGGCCGCGTCGCCCCCAGCGGCCACCTCCCGGTCTCGCTGCCGCGGTCGGCCGGCGCGCAGCCGTTCTCGTACCTGCACCCGCTGCTCGGCGGGCCCTCGGACGTGACGAGCGCCGACAGCACGCCGGTCCTCCCGTTCGGTCACGGGCTCACCTACACGACCTTCGAGCGCACCGGCCTGGAGGCCGACGCGGTCGTGGCCGCCGGAGGCGAGTTCGAGGTGCGCGTGACGGTCCGCAACAGCGGCGAGCGCGCGGGCGCCGACCTGGTGCAGCTCTACGCCCGCGACGTGTTCGCGAGCGTCACGCGCCCGGTCGCACAGCTCCTCGGCTACGCCCGGGTGTCCCTGGAGCCGGGCGAGGAGGCCGAGGTGACCTTCCAGGTGCCGACCGCGCGCCTGGCGTTCACCGGCCGCGACGGCATCCGCATCGTGGAGCCGGGCGACGTCGAGCTCTGGGTGGGCCCGTCGTGCGCCGAGCGCGAGACCGAGACCCGCATCGCGCTGACCGGCCCCACCCACGCGGTCACGCCGGCCGACGGCCGCCTCGTCCGCACCGCGGTCACCTCCCCAGCCCCCGCCCCCCTGGCCTAACCCCGCTCCCACCCTCCCGCCCCCTCCCACACGCCGCGAACGGAGGAGATCCGCCCCCACCCGGCCGAGATCTCCTCCGTTCGCTGCTTTTCCGGCATCCCGGCGGTCGGATCTCCTCCGTTCCCGACACCCCGCAACGGGGTCTAGGCTCACGCCCGGGAGGCCCACCATGTCCAATCTCGTCGTCCATTTCGAAATCCATGCCGTCGAGCCGCAGCGCCTGATGGACTACTACACCGGCCTGCTCGGCTGGACCTTCACCCGGTTCGGCGAGATGCCGTATTGGGCGATCGACACCGGCGAGGGGGCGATCGCCATGGGCGCTGCCGGCAACGGGATCAACGGCGGCCTCACCCAGCGCATGGGCCCTGCGCCCGCCCTGGACGCACCGATCTCCGGCGCGAACATCGTGGTCGGGATCGACGGCAACGTCGACGAGCTCTACCGGCGCGGGCTCGACCTCGGCGGCACGGAGGCGCTGCCTCCCGACGACATGCCCTCGATCGGCCGCGTCGCCTACCTGCGCGACCCGGAGGGCAACGTCTTCGGGATGATCTCGCCGATCCTCTCCGACGGCACCGACGTCACCTCCTTCATCGCGAGCTGACGCCGTCCCACCGCCCGCCGAAGGGCACGTAAACGCCCCTAAGACCCGCGGGTAGGGGCGTTTACGTGCCCCTCGGCGAGGACTCCTTCCGCGGGGCTGCGGGCCGCGGGTAGGGTGCCGGTGTGGGCGGGGCGCGCCCGGGGAAGGAAGCGATTGTGGCGGACCTCTCGGGGCGCAGGGCGCTCATCACCGGAGGCGCGAGCGGCATCGGCCTGGCGTGCGCGGAGGCGTTCGCCGCCGCGGGCGCGCACGTCACCATCGCGGACGTGAACGGGGACGCCGCCCGCGCGACAGCCGAACGCCTGGGCGGTGAGGCGTGGGAGGTCGACCTCTCCGACACCGCGGCACTCGGCGACCTCCGGCTCGACACCGACATCCTCGTCAACAACGCCGGCCTCCAGCACGTCCGCCCGATCCCCGAGTTCGAGCCGGAGAGCTTCGCCCTCATCCTGCGGGTCATGCTGGAGGCGCCGTTCCTCCTCATCCGCGCCGCGCTGCCCGGGATGTACGAGCGGGGCTTCGGCCGCGTCATCAACATCTCCAGCGTGCACGGCCTGCGCGCGTCCGAGTTCAAGTCGGCGTACGTCGCCGCCAAGCACGGCCTGGAGGGCCTCTCCAAGGTGACGGCGCTGGAGGGTGCCGAGCACGGCGTGACCTCCAACTGCATCGAGCCGAGCTACGTCCGCACGCCGCTGATCGAGAAGCAGATCGCCGACCAGGCCCGGCTGCACGGCATCCCGGAGGACGACGTGGTGGAGAAGATCATGCTCACCGAGCCCGCGATCAAGAGCCTGGTGGAGCCGGAGGAGGTCGCCGGGCTCGCCCTCTGGCTGGCCGGGGAGGGCTCGCGGATGGTCACCGGCGCGAGCTACACGATCGACGGCGGCTGGAGCGCGAAATGACGGCCTTCACTCCGGCGACGCCGTTCCGCGTCCCGGTGGACGGCGGCGAGCTCGCGGGCGGCCAGTGGCACGCCGACGCGGGCGGGATGCCGCTGGTCGGCATCCACGGGATCACCGCCAACCACCTCTCGTGGGGCATGGTCGCTGCGGCGCTGCCCGGCGTGCGGCTGATCGCGCCCGACCTGCGCGGCCGCGGCGGCAGCGGCGCGCTCCCCGGGCCGTACGGGATGGCCGGCCACGCCGACGACGTCGCCCGGATGCTCGACGGCCTCGGCGTCGAGCGCGCCGTGGTCGCCGGTCACTCGATGGGCGCGTTCGTCGCGGTGTGGCTCGCGGAGCGCCACCCCGACCGGGTCGAGCGGCTGGTGCTGATCGACGGCGGCCTCCCGGTGACCCGCAGCGCCGACCTCGGCCCAGCGCGCGACCGGTTGCGGATGACGTTCGCGAGCGAGGACGACTACCTCGCGTTCTGGCGCCGGCATCCCGCGCTCGGCCCGTGGTGGAACGACGCGGTCGAGGCGTACGCGCTCTACGACCTGGTCGGCACGCCGCCCGAGCTGCGGTCGAGCGTGTCCGAGGAGGCCATGTCGGTCAACGCGACCGAGATGGACGGCAGCGGCGGCTACGAGGAGGCCCTCGCCGGGCTGACCCTGCCGATCGCCTTCGTGCGTGCGCCGCGCGGCCTCCTGAACACCGACCCGCTGTACCTGCCGGAGGAGCCCGCCGAGTGGCGCGGCCGGCTGCCGTGGTTCGAGGCGTTCGAGGCCGACGACGTGAACCACTACACGATCGTGATGACGGAGGCCGGCGTGCGGCAGCTCACCCCGCACCTGCCCGGCGCGTACCCCGCTCACCCGCACTACCACTCCGCGCTTCACCCCACCCTCACCCGAAGGAGATCTAAGTGACCGGAACCCTGCTCCCGGGCATTGTCGCCCGCAGCATCCCGACCTCTCGCTACACCGCCAACGTCCTGGCGCGCACGACCGACCCGACGGTGGCCGCCGACGCCACCCGGACGATCGTGTTCGTGCACGGCAACGTCTCGTCGTCGCTGTTCTGGCAGCCGCTGATGCTGTCGCTTCCCGAGGGCACGCGCGCGCTCGCGATCGACCTGCGCGGCTTCGGGGACAGCGAGACGCTCCCCGTCGACGCCACCCGTGGGGTCGGCGACTTCTCGGAGGACGTCGCCGCCGTCCTCGACGAGCTGGACAGCGGCCCGGTGCACCTGGTCGGCTGGAGCATGGGCGGCGGCGTGGTGATGCAGCTGCTGCTCGACCGCCCCGACCTGGTGCGCAGCCTCACGCTGGTGTCCACGGTCTCCCCGTACGGCTTCGGCGGCACCGCGCTCGACGGCAGCCTCCTCAACGCCCACGCCTCGGGCACGGGCGGCGGCGGAGCGAACCCGGACTTCGTGGAGCGGCTCGCCGCCGGCGACACGGGCGAGGAGTCGCCGACCTCACCGCGCGCCGTCTACCGCTCGGCCTACGTGGCGCCGGGCTTCACCACCGAGTACGAGGACCTCTGGGTGCACTCCATGCTCACGACGGCCACCGGCGTCGACAACTACCCGGGCGACGCGACCGCCACCGACGAGTGGCCGGGCTTCGCCCCCGGCCCGAACGGCGTCCTCAACACGATGGCGCCGACCTACTTCGACACCACCGACATCATCGACCTCCCGGTCAAGCCGCCGATCCTCTGGATCCACGGCGCCCTCGACGCGATCGTCAACGACGCCTCCTTCTTCGACCTCAACCAGCTCGGTGCGGCGGGCGTCATCCCCGGCTGGCCCGGCGAGGAGGTCGCGCCCCCGCAGCCGATGCTGAAGCAGATCCGCGCAGTGTTGGAGAGCTACCAGGCCGAGGGCGGGGTGACCAGGGAGGTGGTGTTCGAGGACTGCGGCCACTCGCCCCACATCGAGAAGCCGGAGGAGTTCTTGGCGGAGTTGACGGCGTGGGTCAGCTGACGGCGTCGGTCAGCTGAGGTCGGCGGCGGTCTTCAGCGCGTCCGAGATCTTCAGATACAGAATGCGCCGCGTGCCCGGGAATCGACGGAATCCGAACCGCTCGTAGAACGATATGACCGCATCGTCGATGGCGTCCACCACCAGGGCGCGGATGCCGAGCGTCTCGGATGCCTGGATCGCGCGCAGCACGGCGTCCTGCAGCAGCGACGAGCCGAGGCCTACGCCGGCGTGCCTTCGATCGACCGCGAGCCGGCCGAGCAGGGCGACCGGGATCGGATCGGGCATCTTCCGCGACAGTGCGCCCGGCGCGTCCGCTCGCGCGATCGAACTCGCCGAGAGGCAGTAGTAGCCCGCGACATGGCTCGTGTCGTCGGTGACGGAGACGTAGCTGCGCGAGCCTCCGGCGGCCTCGTTGTGGCGCGCCCACCCCTTCAGCCAACGGTCGAGGACCTCGACGCCGCAGTCGAACTCAGAGGCGATGTCCCCCGCTTTGATGGGACGAGGCCGGTGGTACTGAGCCATGCCGCGTCAGTCGATGAACACCGAACGGCGACGGAACAGCTCGGCGAGCCCTTCGACGTTCTGGGCCGGTGCGTCGAGTGCCGCTGCGAACGCCGCGAAGGTCTCCTCCTCGACGCGCAGTTCGCGCTCGTGACGGATCACCTCTTCCGCACGCGTGGTGAGCGTGGTGGCGGTGAAATCGGAGACGGTGCGCCCCTCGAGGACCGCGGCGCGCTCGATCAGCTCGCGCTGCACGCTGGTCACGCGCACTTCGATTCGTCGGTCTTTCGTGGGCATGCTCCAAGTGTACGGCAAATCACCGTACATGCAAACGGTCACCCCACCAACACCCCGCGCTCCACCCCCAGCATCCCTTCCACCGCGTGCGCGAGCAGCGACCCCCGGTCGGCCGCGCCTCCCCAGCGGACCAGCGCTTGCGCGTTGAGCCCGTCGAGCATGCCGAGCAACTGCCAGGCGACCGCCCGCGGGTCGTCCACGCGGAAGGACCCCACCGCGACCCCGTCCACGATGACACCCTCGATGACGTCGCTCCAGGCGTCCATCTGGTCGCGCACCGCCGCGCCCAGCACGGCGTTGCGGCGGCCCAGCGCCCAGGCCTCCACCCACACGACCGTGACGTCGTCGCGGGTGCCGTCGAGGAGCGTGCGCAGCAGCAGAGCGAGCCCGTCGGCCGGCGACGGGGCGGCGGCGAGCAGCGCCCGCAGCTCCGCGATCTCCGCTCCGACGATGCTCGTGAAGGTCTCGGCCACCAGGCCGTCCATCGACTCGTGGTAGTGCGCGACCAGCGCGGGGGTCACCCCGGCGCGGGCGGCGACGGCGCGCAACGTCACCGCGGCGAGGCCCTCGTCCAGGGCCAGGGCGCGGGCGGAGGCGGCCAGTTCTGCGCGGCGCTCGGCGGGCGGTTTGCGGGCTGCTCTTGACATCGTGGGTCCAGTATAGGTATCTATTGATCATCCGATCAATAGAGCCCGGAGGTTCACATGACCTGGCGCATGCCCGCCGAGACCGCACCGCACGAGCGCACCTGGATGGCCTTCCCGCGCGCCGGCATCACCCTCGGCGAGGACGCCGCGTCCGCCGAGGAGGCCTACGCCGCCTGGACCGCCGTCGCCCACGCGGTCGCCGAGTTCGAGCCGGTCACCATGGTGATCGACCCCTCCGAGCGCGAGCGCGCCGCCCGGATGCTCGGCTCGCACATCGAGCAGGTGGAGGCGCCGCTCGACGAGTTCTGGATGCGCGACTTCGGCCCGACCTTCGTGGTGGACGACGAGCGCCCCGGCGTGCTCGGCGCCGTCGACTGGACCTTCAACGGCTGGGGCGACCCCGCCTGGTCCGAGTGGCGCAAGTCGGCGGAGATCGCCCGCTTCGTCGCCGAGCGCACCGGTGCGGAGCTGGTCAGCTCGGTGCTCGTGAACGAGGGCGGCGGCATCCACGTCGATGGCGACGGCACCGTGCTGCTCACCGAGACCGTGCAGCTCGACCCGCGCCGCAACAAGTACGCCGACAAGGCGCGGGTGGAGGCCGAGCTCGCCAGCACGATCGGCACGACGCACGCCGTCTGGCTCCCCCGCGGCCTCACCCGCGACTACGACGACTTCGGCACCAACGGCCACGTCGACATCGTCGCGACCATCCCGTCGCCCGGCCGCCTGCTCCTGCACACGCAGCGCGACCCGGAGCACCCCGACTTCGAGGTGTCGCGCGAGCTGCGCGCCTTCCTCGCCGGCACGACCGACGCCGCCGGCCGCGCGTGGGACATCGTCGACCTCCCGGCGCCGGCCACCATCCGCGACGAGGAGGGCTTCGTGGACTGGAGCTACGTGAACCACCTCGTCGTCAACGGCGGCGTGATCGCGTGCGGATTCGGCGAGGAGGCGGCCGATGCGGAGGCGACCGCGATCCTGGAGGCCGCCTACCCGGGCCGCCGGGTCAGCATGGTGGACTCGCGCCCGATCTTCGCCCGCGGCGGCGGCATCCACTGCATCACGCAGCAGCAGCCGGCGGTGCAGGCATGAGCCGCTTCGACGTCGTGGAGGTCGGCATCGCCGACCTCCGCCGGGCCCTGGAGTCCGGCACCACCACCAGCGCAGAGCTTGTCGACGCCTACCTCGCCCGCATCGACGCCTACGACGCGGCCGGCCCGCGCCTCAACGCCGTCATCGTCCGCAACCCCGACGCCCGCGAGGAGGCCCGTGCCGCCGACGAGCGCCGTGCCCGCGGCGAGACGCTCGGCCCGCTGGACGGCATCCCGTACACCGCCAAGGACAGTTACCTCGCCCGCGGTCTCACCGCCGCGGCCGGCTCCCCCGCGTTCGAGCACCTGGTCGCCCAGCGCGACGCCTTCACGATCGAGCGGCTGCGCGCCGGCGGGGCGATCCTGCTCGGCCTCACCAACATGCCGCCGATGGCGAACGGCGGGATGCAGCGCGGCGTCTACGGCCGCGCCGAGAGCCCGTACAACAGCGACTTCCTCACGGCCGCGTTCGGCTCCGGCTCGTCCAACGGCTCCGGCACCGCGACGGCCGCGAGCTTCGCCGCGTTCGGGCTCGGGGAGGAGACCTGGTCGTCCGGACGGGCCCCGGCCTCCAACAACGGGTTGTGCGCCTACACCCCGTCGCGCGGCGTCATCTCGGTGCGCGGCAACTGGCCGCTGGTGCCGACGATGGACGTCGTCGTGCCGCACACGCGCACGATGGCCGACCTCCTGGAGGTACTGGACGTCATCGTCGCCGACGACACCGAGACCCGCGGCGACTTCTGGCGCGCGCAGCCGTGGGTGCCGATCCCGCCGGCGTCCGAGCTGCGGCCCGCGTCGTATCCCGCGCTGGCCTCGGACGCGAGCCTGGCCGGCCGCCGCGTCGCCGTCCCGCGCATGTACATCAACGCGGACGAGAAGGCCGGGACCGGCGAGCACGTCGGCATCGGCGGCCCGACCGGGCAGCGCATCCGCACCCGCGACTCGGTGATCGCGCTGTGGGAGGCCGCGCGCCGCGACCTGGAGGCCGCGGGCGCCGAGGTGATCGAGACCGACTTTCCGGTGGTCTCCCACTACGAGGGCGACCGGCCGGGTGCGCCGACCATCGCCACCCGCGGACTCGTCTCGGCCGCCTACCTGCGCCGCGAGATCATCGACCTGTCGGCCTGGGGCTGGGACGACTTCCTCGCCGCCAACGGCGACCCCGCGCTGAACACGCTGGCCGACGTCGACGGCGCCCGGATCTTCCCGCAGCCGGAGGGCGCGCTGCCGGACCGCTACACCGGCTTCGACGACGACATCGCCGAGTACCCGGACTGGGTGCGCGAGCATCCCGGCACGACGCTGGAGGGCATCCCGGAGCTGGCGGACGGCCTCCGCGGCCTGGAGGAGACCCGCCGCGTCGACCTCGAGGAGTGGATGGCCGGCCTCGGCGTCGACGCCGTCGTCTTCCCCGCGGTCGCCGACGTCGCGCCAGCGGACATGGACGTGAACCCGGCCTCCGCCGACCTCGGCTGGCGCAACGGCGTCTGGGTCGCCAACGGCAACCTCGTGCCGCGGCACCTCGGCATCCCGACCGTCACGGTCCCGATGGGGACGATGGCCGACACCGGGATGCCGGTCGGCCTGACCTTCGCGGGCCGCGCGTACGACGACGCCGCGCTGCTGGCCCTCGCGACGGCGTTCGAGGCCACCGGCCACCGCCGCACCGAGCCGCCGCGCACCCCCCGCCTCCCCTGACCCCGCCCCCAACGGCCGCCGATTCGTGCCGAATGTCGCCTTAGGCGCCCCCAAACGCGACATTCGGTACGAATCGCGCGCGGAACAGCGAGCGCCACATTCGGCACGAATGTCGCCTTTGGCGCGGGGAAACGCGACATTCGGCACGAATCCCGCGCGGAACGGGGAGCGCGACATTCGGCACGAATGTCGCGTTTGGCGCCGCGAAACGCGACATTCGGCACGAATGTCGCGCGGGTCAGCCGGCGACGCCGACGGCGGTGCGCTCGGTGTCGGGACGGGTGAGGGAGGCGAGCATCGCAGCGGCGAGGTCGGCGCGCGTCAGCAGGAAGCTGCGGGGCACGCTCGACCCAACGCGGGTCTGGTAGCGGCCCGTCGCCTTGCCGTTGGTGAGCCGCGGCGGCCGGAACGCCGTCCACACGCTGTCGGACGCGGCGAGCGCCGCCTCCATCTCACGCAGGTCGTCGTAGACCGGCCGAAGCGCGCGCTCCACGATCGGGAGGGCGATGCGCCTGCTGACGAAGCTGTCGTCGGCGGGCGGCGACGCGACCGGCGCCGCGCTGATGACGACGATGCGCGCCGGGTGGGCGGCCAGGATCGCGCGCGTGGCGCGAGCCGCGACAGGCGTGTCCTTGTTCGAGCGCGGGCCGATGGCGGAGAGCACCGCGTCCGCGTCGTCGATCGCCTCCCGCAGAGCGGCGGTGTCGGCGAAGTCGGTGATGACGCGCACAGTGACGCCGGGGGCGAACGACGCCGGCCGCCGCACGACGACCGTGACGCTGTCGCCGCGCTCGAGCGCCTGCCGGACGAGCTCCGCGCCGGTGCGCCCGCTGGCGCCGAAGATGGTGAGCTTCATATCGGCATGGTAAGTGATAATCACAGTAATGTGCAATCACTGATTGGTACGATATCGGGATGCCGGCACCAGAAGACCGACGCGAGTACACCGCGCTCGAGACCCGCGCGAGCTTCCTCCTCTCTCAGCTCGGCCTCCAGAGCGCCCAGCGTTTCACCGCAGCGCTCGCACCGCTCGGCATCACCCCCAACCGCTTCGGGGTGCTTGCGCAGCTCGCCCGCCAGGAGGGCCGCACCCAGCAGGAGCTGGCCACCGCGCTCGGCCTGCACCGCAACTCGATGGTCGGCCTGATCGACGACCTCGAGTCCCGCGGCCTGGTCGAGCGCCGCCGGCACCCGGACGACCGCCGCGCCTACGCGATCCACCTCACCCCCGCCGCCCGCGACGTCCTCGCTGAGGGCGACCGCATCGCCGACGACCTGGAGGAGACGATGCTCGGCGCGCTCAGCGCGGAGGAGCGCGCCGGCCTGGTGGCGACGCTCACCCGACTGGTGGCCGCAGCCGGGTACACGGCCGGGGTGCATCCCGGCCTGAGCGAAGGGCATCGAGCAGGAATCGTCCCCCCGGCCCCGCACTAAGCTTGAACCCGTGTCCAAAGTCTTGAGCAGTCTTCCGGTCGGTGAGCGAGTCGGCATCGCGTTCTCGGGGGGTCTCGACACCTCCTGCGCGGTCGCCTGGATGCGCGAGAAGGGTGCGATCCCCTGCACCTACACGGCGGACATCGGCCAATACGACGAGCCGAACATCGACCAGGTGCCCGGGCGCGCGAAGGAGTACGGCGCGGAGGTCGCCCGCCTGGTCGACGCCAAGCGCGCCCTGGTCGAGGAGGGCCTGATCGCGCTGCAGTGCGGCGCCTTCCACATCCGCTCCGGCGGCAAGACCTACTTCAACACCACGCCGCTCGGCCGAGCGGTCACCGGCGTCATGCTGGTGCGCGCCATGATGGACGACGGCGTCGAGATCTGGGGCGACGGCTCCACCTACAAGGGCAACGACATCGAGCGGTTCTATCGCTACGGCCTCATCGCCAACCCGCGGCTGCGCATCTACAAGCCGTGGCTCGACACCGCGTTCGTGGAGGAGCTCGGCGGCCGTAAGGAGATGAGCGAGTGGCTCGTCGCCCGCGGCTTCCCGTACCGCGACGCCACCGAGAAGGCGTACTCGACCGATGCCAACATCTGGGGCGCCACCCACGAGGCCAAGCGCCTGGAGGAGCTGGACGCCGGCCTCGACATCGTCGACCCGATCATGGGCGTCGCCGCCTGGCGCGAGGACGTCGACGTCGTCCCGGAGACCGTCACCGTGCGGTTCGAGGCGGGCCGTCCCGTCGCGCTCAACGGCGTGGAGTTCGCCGACCCGGTGGCGCTCGTGCTGGAGGCCAACGCGATCGGCGGCCGGCACGGCCTGGGCGCGTCCGACCAGATCGAGAATCGCATCATCGAGGCGAAGAGCCGCGGCATCTACGAGGCCCCGGGCATGGCGCTCCTCTACATCGCCTACGAGCGCCTGCTCAACGCGATCCACAACGAGGACACCGTCGCGAACTACCACAACGAGGGCCGCCGCCTCGGCCGCCTCATGTACGAGGGCCGGTGGCTCGACCCGCAGTCACTGATGCTGCGCGAGTCCCTGCAGCGCTGGGTCGGCTCCGCGATCACCGGCGAGGTGACCCTGCGCCTGCGCCGCGGCGACGACTACACGATCCTCGACACGACGGGCCCGTCGCTCAGCTACCACCCCGACAAGCTCTCGATGGAGCGCGTCGGCAACGCCGCGTTCGGACCCTCCGACCGCATCGGTCAGCTCACCATGCGCAACCTCGACATCGCCGACTCGCGCTCGCGCCTGGAGCAGTACGCGGCCTCCGGCCTCATCGGCGGCCCGACCGGCGAGCTCGTCGGCGAGCTGGAGGAGGGCAGCGCCCGCTCCATCCTGGAGCTCGACGTCAGCGGTTCCGACGATGCGATGTCGCGCGAGATCGACGCGTCCTCCGAGGGCGCCGCGTTCGACTCCGGGACCGACTGAGGCCACGATGACGGGGGAGGCGGCGCCAGGCGGACCCGGTCGGGTCGACCAGGCGCGCAACCACGAGCCGGGCAACCATGAGCAGGGCGAGCACGAGCCGGACAACTGGCCGCTCGGCCGCCTGCTCGGTGCCGCCTCCCGTGCCGTCGAGCGCGCCTGGTACGAGGCGCTGGAGGCCCGCGGCCTGACCCACGCCGGCCTCATCGCGCTGCACTTCCTGGAGCTCGGCTTCGACTCGCAGACCGACCTCGCCCGCTTCGCGCAGGTGGAGGCGCAGACCATGTCCCGCACGGTCGACCGGCTGGAGCGCGAGGGCCTGGTCATCCGGCTCCCCGACCCCGCCGACCGGCGCAGGCACATCGTGTCCATCACCGAGCGCGGTCACGCCGCTTTCGAGGCGGTGCGCGGCCTGGAGGACGAGGTCTTCCCGACGGTCGACGACCCGAACGCGCTGAGGGCCGCCCTGATCCAGATCGTCAGCGCGGCCCCGGTGCGTCAGCAGCGCTGACGCCTCGCCCGGTCAGGCGATCCGGTCGTCGCCCTCGTAGCGGTTCCGCCCGATCGGCAGCCGCGGGCGCAGCAAGCCCAGGTCGTACGCGACCCGCACGGCCTCCTCGCGGGAGTTGGCGCCGAGCTTGCGGTAGATGCTGCGGGTCTGTGTCTTCACGGTGTTGATCGAGACGACCAGCGAGCGGGCGATGTACTCGAGGCTGGCCGTCGACTGGAGCCGGTCGAGGACGATCCGCTCCCGCTGGGTGAGCTGCGCGGCCATCGCCGCCTCCGAGAAGAGCGGCTTGATCCGCGACAGCGCCGCGTCGATGTCCTCGGAACCCGCGGCGGCCGAGGGCAGCGGGCCCACCTGGCCCTCGATCGTCAGCACGAACGGTGTGAGGAGGCCGTTCGCGTCTGCGAGCTGCCGCGCGTTCAGCCGGATCGTCGCCGCCCGCGCGCTCTTCAGCCGGTACAGCGCCTCCGACTGGACGAGCAGCATCTCCACCCGCGTCCGCGGCCCTGGGCTCTCGGCCAGCACCGTCTCCGCCAGGAGCTGCGCGCTCCGGTACTCGCGGAACATCAGCAGCAGCCTGGCGGCCACCGGTCGCAGCGCGTTCGTGCCGTCCGGGAAGGCCTTGATGAGCTTCTGCGCGGCGACGAGGTTACCCTGCGACATCAGCAGATCGGCGCTCAGGGCGACGAACCGGGCGCTCTCGGTGTTGCTCGGCGTGTGCGTGCCTTTGCTGAGCAGCTCGCCGTCGATGACGTGCTGGGCCTCGTCGTGGTCCCCGGCGGCGAGCGCGTGCAAGGCGGCGGCGTAGGCGGCGTAACTGTGCAGCTCGCCGACGTCGACGGCCGCAGTGGGCAGCCACGACGAGACCCGCTCGTCGGCGCCGGTGTCGGCGCCGACGTCGGTATCGGCGTACGCGTGCAGCTCGGTCGCGATGAGCTGCCGCGCGATCGCCAGCGGCGCGAACGCGCGCGGTGCGAGCGGCCGGTCGTCGTAGCGATGCGAGCCGAGGCGGTCGGCGACGGCCTCCGCCCGGTCCAGCTCGCCGTGCAGAGCGTGTGCGAGCGCGGCGGCGCCCGACGCGAAGAGGTACAGGTCCGGGTCGTCCGAGACGCTGATCGCGGCGCGCTCGAACGAGGTCACCGCCTCCAGCTCCCGGCCGAGGCGGAGCTGCGTGAGGCCCATCTCCAGCCACGCGAGCGGCGGGACGGACACGCTCGGGTCCGGCGTCGACAGCGGGCCGAGGAAGTCCTCGGCGTTGGCCAGCCGCCCCACCTTGCGGAGGGCGATCATGCTGGCGAGGTCCGTCCAGTACTGCCGCACCGGCTCCAGCCGTCTCCCGCGTATGGCCTGGGGCTCCGCGGCGGCCTGGTAGTAGTCGAGTGCTCCTGACGCGTCGCCTCCGGCGATCTCGCGGAGCAGTCCGGTGACCGTCAGAAGGATGGCCGACGACCGGATCGCGCCGAGCTCCACCCCGCCGAGCACCTCGAGGTAGTCCGCGGCGTCCTCGGTGAACGAGGAGGTCCAGTTGCGGGCGACGATCGTCTCGGCCGCGGCGACGTCGTTCGCGCGCAGCGCCTGACGGAGCGCGGCGACGGAGTCGCCGTTCGCCTCCAGCACGTCGAGGAGCTCGCCGGCGAGGCGCTCGCCCTCGCCAGGGGATGCCGCGTCGAGCTGCGCGCGCAGCGCCTGTCGCACCGGGTCGAGCAGCTCGTAGACCAGGCGACCCTGACCGCGCGCGTACGTCCAGACGCCGAGTCCCGCGTCCTCCGCCGCGCCGAGAGCGCCGCCCTCCGCCTCGTCGCCGCCGATGCGCTCGACGATGTGCAGCGACAGATAGGGGGCGACAGCCGCGCGCTGGAGGCCGAGACGGCCCTCGTCGCCGACGGGCGCCGCAGCCAGCAGCTCGGCGACCACTGTCGCCGCGATGTCTTCGAGCGCGCGCACGGCGACGGGCTCGGCGAGCGCGGAGCGCGGATCGTCGAAGAGCCGGACCATCGCGCGGGCGGCCAGCGGCCAGCCGCGGCTCTGCCGGAGGACATGGTCGAGGAGGCGCCGCTCGACGTCGAGGCCGAGCACGCGCGCCACGTCGTCGAGTTCCGCCCGGTCGAAGGCCAGGTCGTCGTTCTGCACGACCACCAGGTCGAGGACGGCCGCCAGGCCGGGAGCCTCGAAGGAGGTCAGGCACCGGGTGAGCACCATGAGGTGCAGGTTCGGGGTCCGGCGCAGCGCCTGGACCAGCTCGGACGACAGCAGGCCGTCCCAGCGCCGGGTGTAACCGTCCAGGACGAGCACGACGGTGCCGGGATACCCGGCGATGGTGTCCTGCGCCGCGGCGACCGGGTCGGTGTCCCAGCGGTCGTCGGCCCCCTGGGGGTCGAACTCGGCGCGCACGGCGTCCCAGAAGCCCCTGACCTCGCCGGTCAGGAGCTCGAGGTCGATCCAACCGGCCGCGGCACGCGCCGCGCCGTCGGAGCTCTCCAGCCACTTGCGGACGAGGGACGTCTTGCCGTAACCGGCCGGAGCGCGCACCACCGTGGCCTGCTCCCGCAGCGCGCGGTCGAGGCGGGCGGAGAGCGCCGGCCGGTCGATCGTGTAGCGCGAGAGCCGCGGCAGCCGCGGCGGCTCGCCCTCGAAGCGGCCGTCCACGAACGACGCGTCGGATGTGTTCGTGATCGTCATACCTGACTCCTTTGGCTCGATGTGATTGAGAGCGAGCCGGTTGCCTGTCGGATCGTGATGCGCGGCGTGTTCGAATTCACCTTCGTCGTACCCATCGGTTCCCCCCGAGATCGTCATGAAACCCCCTTGTCCCCGGTGCGCGCCCCCGGCGGAGCGCCACACGCGATGCTGGCAGCACCTCCACGTCGAATACCGCTGAGCGGAAGGCCAGTCCGCGGAGGATCGCACGCACGTCATCAGTCCCTTCATCAAATGATTCACCCGACATCTGTAGCTAAAATGATAGAGGCCACACGTCGCGTTTGTCATTTTCACCCGATTCCCGCGATCGGTGACGGAGGGCGGAGGGCGCCGAACGAGGGTGAGATTTCGCGCGCGAACAGGTGAAATCCACGCGCCAGGCTTGCCGAAATGCAGTGTAAAGCACAGAATTTCAATCAGCGCGACGTCCATTCGGGAACGGAGCGCAGGCCCGCTGCCCATCCCCTCCGGCGGCGAACGAGGTGCGGGCGCCGTCCCCTGACATCGAACGGCGTCCGCACCGGCCGCACGCACGCAGCCGCGCCGGCCCAGCAAGGAGTGACGACCTGGTGAGACTTTCTGTTGTCGGTTGCGGCTACCTCGGGGCGGTCCACGCGGCCGCGATGGCGGAGCTCGGTCACGACGTCGTCGGCATCGACGTCGACGCGCGGAAGGTCGCACAGCTCTCCCGTGGCGAGGCGCCCTTCTTCGAGCCGGGGTTGCAGGAGCTCCTGCTGGCCGGGCTGCGCAGCGGACGCCTCCGGTTCAGCGCCGACCCCGCCGCGCTGAGCTCGGCGGACCTCCACTTCATCGCCGTCGGCACTCCGCAGCTCTCCGGCGGCGCCGGCGCGGACCTGTCCTACGTGGATGCGGCGTTCGCGCAGGTCCTCGCGCACGGCAAGGACGGCGACATCGTCGTCGGCAAGTCGACCGTCCCGGTCGGCACCGTCGAGCGGCTCTCGGGGACCATCGGCCGCGACGCTCCACGCGTGACGCTCGCCTGGAACCCGGAGTTCCTGCGGGAGGGGCACGCGGTCGCCGACTCCCTGACCCCGGACCGGCTGGTGTTCGGGGTCGCAGGCGGATCGCGGGACGACGCGGCGGCCGCCGCGCTCGCGCAGGTGTACGAGAAGCCGCTGCGCGACGGCACCCCGCTCATCGTGACCGACTGGGCGACGGCGGAGCTGGTGAAGGTCGCGGCGAACGCGTTCCTGGCCACGAAGATCTCGTTCATCAACGCGATGGCCGAGATCGCGGAGGCCACCGGCGCCGACGTGACGCAGCTCGCCGACGCCATCGGCCACGACGCCCGGATCGGGCGGCGCTTCCTCAACGCCGGCGTCGGCTTCGGCGGCGGCTGCCTGCCCAAGGACATCCGCGCGTTCCAGGCCCGTGCCGTCGAGCTCGGGCTCGCGGAGACGGTGGTGTTCCTCGACGAGATGGACAAGATCAACCTGCGCCGCCGCTCCCGCGTCGTCGAACTGGCCGGGGAGCTGCTCGGCTCCGGCCCGGCCGGCCGGCGCGTCGCCGTGCTGGGGCTGGCGTTCAAGCCGGACTCGGACGACGTCCGCGACTCCCCCGCGCTCGAGGTCGCGTGCGCCCTTCGCGCCGCGGGAGCGGAGGTCGTGGCCGCGGACCCGCACGCGGCGGCCAACGCCCGCGCCCGCGATCCGGAGCTCGTGACGGTCGACTCCGCCGACGAGGCGCTGGTGGGCGCCGAACTGGTGATCCTGCTCACCGAGTGGCGCGAGTTCACCGAGCTCGACCCCGAGCGGACGGCCGCGCTCGTGTCCGGCCGCCGCATCATCGACGGGCGGAACGTGCTCGATCCGGAGGCGTGGATCGGTGCGGGCTGGCAGTACCGGGGGCTCGGGCGGCGCTAGGGGCGCCTGCGCTCAGCCGCCGCCCTTCCCGTGGCCGTTGCCATGCCCGTTCCCGTTTCCGTTCCCGCTGTTGCCGGTGCCCGGGTTCGGGGCCGGCGCGGGGGCCGGCGCGGGCGCCGGGGCGGCGGGCTGCGGGGCCGTCGTCGCCACGGGCGCGACGGTCTGCGGCGGGCCGGTGACGGTCGGAGTCGGCCGCGGGGCGTTCCCCGTCCCGGCCGGCGTCGGCTCCGTGAAGGCCGGGGCGAGCGCGCTACCCAGGGACAGCGCGAGCGCCACGATCACGACGCTGCCACCCGCGATCGCGCCCACCAGGACCCGGCGTCGCCGCGACTCGCTCTCGGCGGCCCTGGCCGAACGCCGGGGCGAGGACTCGGCGGCGCCCACGAGTGCGCCGCCGCCCAGTTCGGCCGCGGGCATCGCGGCGGTCGGCTCGAGCTCACCTGGCACGTCCGCGACCGGCAGCGTCCACCCGGCGAGCTGCGGGGCGAGCTCCCTGGCCTTGACCGCCACCTCGAGCGCCGTCGGGCGGAGGCGCGGGTCGCGCGCGGTCATCGCGCCGAGCAGGCCGCGCCAGTCCTCCGGGAGCGACGCGGGGATGCGCGGGTCGCGGGCGAGCCGCGCCGTCACGGCTTCCAGCGGGGTCCCCGGGTACTCGGTCACGCCCGTGAGGGCCTCCAGTGCCACGAGGCCGAGCGCGTAGATGTCGGCCGACGGGCCCGGTTCCGCGATGTCCGCCTGCTCCGGGCTGAGGTAGCCGGCGGTTCCGATGATCGTGCCGACCGTGGTCAAGCGTTCCGTGCCGAGGAGGTGGGCGATGCCGAAGTCGGCGAGCTTCGCGTGCGGCATCCCGCCCGGCACACCAGAGTCGCCGAGCAGGATGTTCGCGGGCTTGAGGTCACGGTGGACCATCCCCGCGCCGTGGACGACGACCAGGGCCTCGGCGATGCCTCCGGTGATCGCGGCGGCCTCCTCGGGGGCGACCGGTCCACGGTCGAGCCGCGAGCGGAGGTCCTTGCCGTCGACCAGCTCCAGGACGAGGAAGCTCGGGGACGGGTCCCCCTCCGGCGCGAGGTGCGCGTCGAGCAGCGTGACGAGGTTCGGATGCGACACCCGTGCGAGTGCCGTGGCCTCCGCCTGCCGACGGGCGTCGTCGCTGGCCTCCCCCGCGGCGAACACCTTGACCGCGACGAAGCGCTCCAGCTGACGGTCGAACGCGCGGTAGACGGTCCCCATCCCGCCGCGCCCGAGCCGATCACGGAGCTCGTAGCGATCGAGGAGGAGCGTGTCGGGAAGCACCGCCCGAGCATACGCGCACTCCGGCATGCCGTGAATCCGCCGAAAATCCGGCGGCCGCCCGTTGCGGGATCGCAGAGGTGAGGCGTGACTGGCAAGAGTGACCGAACGATCCGAGGAACCCCCGCCTGACACCGGGGTGCTCGATGCGCTCCAGGTCTATCGCGCGGCCGAGACCGCGATGCGGCGGCGCACCGGAGCGGCCATGGGCATCGGCGAGAACGACTTCCTCGCACTGCGCCTGATCCTCGACAACGCCGCGGCGGGCCGTCGCACGTCTGCCAAGGACGTCAGCTCCTACGTGGGTGTGTCGAGCGCCTCCACCACGGCCTTGATCGACCGGCTCGTCCGGGGCGGGTACATCGAGCGCCGCACGAACGCGGCCGACCGCCGGTCGGTGGACCTCGTGCCGACGCGCGCGGCGTTCGGCGACACCGGCCCGCTGAAGATCGCGCAGGACCAGATCGCCGCGGAGGCCGCCGAGCTGAGCGAGGAGGAGGCCCGCACAGTGACCCGGTTCCTCACGAAGATGCGGCGGACCGTGGACGGAATCGCCGCGGAGCGACACGCGAATAGGCCGGAAAGGCCCTGACGTCAAGGGGATTGTTCGACAACCGAAACAGTTGTTGCGTGGAGCGCGTCAAGGAAAGGACAACCCCTCCATGAACATCCTGCTCATCATCATCGCGATCATCGCCATCGTCCTGCTGCTCACCGGTGGCTTCGTGTCGTCCCTGAACTTCCTGCTCTGGGTCGGCATCGTCCTGCTGGTCCTGGCCGTGATCGTCTGGCTTGTGCGGCTGCTCACCGGCAGCCGACGCGTATAAGGGAGGCACCATGAGTCTGGGCACCGGAATCGTCCTGTTCGTGATCGGAGCGATCCTCGCGTTCGCCCTCAACATCCAGGTGGACTGGATCAACCTCCACCTGGTCGGGTACATCCTGATGGCCGCCGGCATCATCGGCATCATCATCGGGATCATCCTGCTGACCCGTCGCCGCCGGACCATCGCGACGACGCGCAGCACGGTCGACCCCGTGACCGGCGACCGCGTCACCCGACGCGGCATCGACGACGACATCGTCTGAGTCGGAAACCCCCGGAACGACGAGGCCCCCGCCTGTTGGCGGGGGCCTCGTTCCGTCTGGGCTCAGCCCATCGAATCCAGGATCTCCACGAGGTCCTCGAACGTCGTCAGCGGGTTGAGGATCGCGAACCGCGTGTTCGTGCGGCCGGCGTGCGAGCTCGGCGTGACGAAGGCGCGCTGCTCGTCCAGGAGGCGGGCGGACCAGAGCGCGTAGTCCTCCTTGCTCCAGCCCTCGCGCTCGAAGACCACGACGGAGAGCTGCGGCTGGCGCACCAGGTGGAAGCCCTCCCTGCGGTCGATCTCGTCCGCGATGCGGCGGGCGAGCTGCAGGGAGGCCGTGACGGCGTCCCGGTAGGCGGCGGCGCCGTGCGAGGCCAGCGAGAACCAGAACGGCAGCCCGCGGGCACGGCGGGTCAGGTGCGCGGCATAGTCCGACGGACTCCACTCGGTCGCCTCGGTGAGCGTGTCGAGGTACTCGGCGTGCTGCGTGTGCGCGCGACGGCCCTGCTCCGGGTCGCGGTAGAGCAGCGCGCAGGCGTCGAACGGCGCGAACAGCCACTTGTGCGGGTCGACGATGAGCGAGTCGGCGCGCTCGACGCCCGCGAACCGCGGCCGGGCGAGCGGCGACAGCATCCCGGCCAGGCCGTAGGCGCCGTCGATGTGCAGCCAGAAGTCGAACTCGTCCTTCAGCGCCGCGATGGAGGCGATGTCGTCGACGATCCCGAAGTTGGTGGAGCCGGCGGTCGCGACGACCGCGAAGACGGCGCCGCCGTGCTCGGCGAGCGCCGGACGGACCGCGTCGCCGGTGAGGACGCCGGACTCGCCGGGCGAGACCGTCACGACCTCCACGTCCATGACGCGCGCGGCCGAGGCGACGGAGGAGTGCGCCTCCGCGCTGCAGACGATGATCCAGCGCCCTGCCGGGTTGCCGCGCTCGCTGCGCGCGTGGTCGCGGGCGGCCACGAGCGCCGAGAGGTTGCCGAGGGTGCCGCCCTGCACGAAGACGCCGCCCGCGGTCGCCGGGAGGCCGAACTCGGCGGCCAGCCACGCCAGCACCTGGTTCTCGGCGTAGACGGCGCCGGAGCCCTCCAGCCACGACCCGCCATAGACCGCGCTCGCGGACACGACGAGGTCGAACGCCGTCGCCGCTTTCGTGGGCGCTGTCGGGATGAACGACAGGTAGCGCGGGTGGTCGGTGGTGATGCACGCGGGCGCGAGGACGTGCTCGAACACGGCGAGCGCGCGCTCGGCGCCCATCCCCTTCTCGGAGACGGTGCGCCCGGCCAGCCGGCGCAGCTCGGATTCGGGCAGCGGCTTGTCGAGGGGCGTGTCGGTCGCGAGGATGCGCCGGCGCGAGTAGTCGAGCACGAGGTCGACGAGTTCGGTGGTGTCGTCGGTGACGCTGTGCATGCGAGCGGGGTCGGTCGTGCGGGCGGGGTCGATAGTCATGAGGCCTCCGCACCAATGCTGACACACGACTTCAGCACGATTTCGCGGCGGTACGCGGTTTTGCTGCGCATTTGGATATCAGTACGCAGCGACAGTGCGCGGGACAGGCCGGGCGGTTAGGCTGCTCCGGTGCCGCTGACCCCGCCTGCCGACATCCCCACCGACGCCGTGCTCGTCGCCGCGCTCGTGGCCGCGCAGCATCCCGACCTGGCCGGGCCGCTGCGGCTCGTGTCCGACGGGTGGGACAACCAGCTGTACCGGCTGGGCGACGCGTACGCCGTCCGCATCCCCCGGCGGGAGGTCGCAGCGCACCTGATCGAGCACGAGCAACTGCTGCTGCCCGGCATCGCCGCCCGCGTGCGCGCGAGGGTCTCCGCCCCCGTGCGGGTCGGGGTGCCGTCCGACCTGTTCCCGTGGGCGTGGAGCATCGTCGAGTGGATCGACGGCGTCGACGGAGCGTCGGTCGGCGCGGACGAGCGGGCGGGCATCGCGGAGTCGCTGGCGGAGTTCGTGGGCGAGCTGGCCGTGCCGGCGCCGGATGCCCCGCGCAACCCGGTGCGCGGCGTCCCGCTGGAGTCCCGCCGGGAGGTCGTGGCGACCCGGCTGCGATCACTGTCCGGCCGCATGGAGGTCGCGGCGCTGGAGCAGGCCTGGCGGGACGCGCTCGCGGCGCCCGTGTGGGACGGGCCTCCGCTGCTGCTGCACGGCGACCTCCACCCGGGAAACCTGCTGCTCACCCCGGAGGGCGGCCTCGCGGCGGTCATCGACTTCGGCGACGTGACCTCGGGCGACCCCGCCACCGACCTCGCGACCGCGTGGCTCACCTTCGACGGGGACGCGCGCGAGCGGTTCCGCGCGGCGCTGCCGGCCGCTCCCGACCACGCGACCTGGCTCCGCGCCCGCGGCTGGGTCGTCACGATGGCGAGCGCGCTCGCGACGTCGTCGGACGACAACCCGCGGATGGCCTCCCTGGCCCGCCACGCCCTCGACCAACTCATCGTCGAGGCCGATTAACGCACACCGCCGAGCACGCGGATCGCGTACTCGGCGGTTTCGGGCGCACCCGGGGGTGGTTACACCTGCGAGAGGGTGAGGACCACGTCGTCGCCGGGGGCGGCCGGCACGAAGTCGGCCTCGATCTCGGCGCGCTCCAGGAGCTCGTTCATGCGGCGCTGGCGCTGGCGCGGGATGAGCGTGACGACCGTGCCCTGCTTGCCGGCGCGGCCGGTGCGGCCGGAACGGTGCAGGTAGGTCTTGTACTCGTCCGGGGCGTCGGCCTGGATGACCAGGTCGATGTCGTCGACGTGGATGCCGCGGGCGGCGACGTCGGTCGCGACCAGCACGTTGACCCGGCCGCTGGTGAGCTGGTGCAGGTTGCGCGTGCGGCGCGACTGGTTCAGGTCGCCGTGCAGGCTGACGGCGGGGATGCCGGCGTCGTCCAGCTGGTCGGCCAGCATCTCCGCGAACGCACGCGTGCGGGAGAAGATCAGCGTCTTGCCGTCGCGGTCGGCGAGCTGCTCGATGATGGCGGCCTTGTCGCGGTGCTCAATGACCAGCACACGGTGGTCGATGGTCGAGGACGCCTGGTCCTCGCCCGCCACCTCGTGCACGGACGGCTCGACCAGGAACTCCTTCACGAGCTGCGCGACACCGCTGTCGAGGGTCGCCGAGAAGAGCAGCTTCTGGCCGCCCTCGGAGGTGCGGCGCAGGATGCGCTGCACCGGCTCCAGGAAGCCGAGGTCGCACATGTGGTCGGCCTCGTCCAGGACGCTGATGACGACCTCGCTGAGGTCGAGACGGCCCTGCTCCACGAGGTCCTCGATGCGGCCGGGGGTGCCGATCACGATGTCGACGCCGCGCTGGAGGGCGCCGACCTGGCGGCCCTGCGGGACGCCGCCGTAGATCTGCGTGGTGAAGAGGCCGACGCTGCGCGCGATGGGCTGCACGGTGCGGTCGATCTGGAGCGCGAGCTCGCGGGTCGGGGCGAGGATGAGCGCGCGCGGGGCGCGGCCGAGCTGGCGCTTGCCGCCGGACTTGCCGGACTCGGCCCAGAGCTGCATGAGGCGCTCGACCAGCGGGGCGCCGAACGCGATCGTCTTGCCGGAACCGGTGCGACCGCGGCCCAGCACGTCCTTGCCCGCGAGGACGTCGGGGGTGGTGGCGGCCTGGATGGGGAACGGCTTCTCGGCGCCGAGCTCGGCCAGGGCGCGGACGACGTTGCCGCCGAGGCCCAGGTCGGCGAAGGTCACGCCCTCGACGTCCTCGGCCTGGATGGCGTCGGCCTCCAGACGTGCGAGCACGACGTCGTCCTGCGGGGCGAAGGCCTGCTTCTCGTCGCGCGACGGGTAGAAGGAGGAGTCGCGGCGCGGAGCGCGGTCGTCGCGGTCGAAGCTGCGACGCGGGCGGTCGTCCTGGTCGCGACGGGGGGCGCGGTCGTCGCGGTCGAAGGTGCGACGCGGACGGTCGTCCTGGTCGCGGCGCGGGGCGCGGTCGTCGCGGTCGAAGGTGCGACGCGGACGGTCGTCCTGGTCACGACGCGGGGCGCGGTCCTGACGGTCGAAGTCACGGCGCGGACGGTCGCCGGAGTCGCGACGGGGGGCGCGGTCGTCACGGTCGAAGCTGCGACGCGGGCGGTCGCCGGAGTCGCGACGCGGGGCGCGGTCGTCACGGTCGAAGCTGCGACGCGGACGGTCATCCTGGTCACGACGCGGAGCGCGGTCGTCACGGTCGAAGCTGCGACGCGGACGGTCATCCTGGTCACGGCGCGGAGCACGGTCGTCACGGTCGAAGGTGCGGCGCGGACGGTCGTCCTCGCGCCGGCCTGCGTTGGAGCGGCTGTCCCACTCGCGCTCGGTGCGGCGGGCGTCCTTGCCGCGCGGCTCCCAGTTCGGGCGCTCGCCACGGCCGGTGCGCTCGGCGCCGCGTGCATCGCCACGGGCGTCGCCGCGGCTGCCGTAGGTGTCGCGGCCGCGGGCGGCGCGGTCCTCGGCGGTCCAGCGGTTCTTCGCGCCGGGGGCCTCTTCGCGGTAGCCGCGGTGCTTCGGGCTGCGCGAGCCTGCGCCCTTCGGCGCGCCGGGCTGCGACGGTCGTCGGTCGTTGTTCTTGTTGTACGGGGGCATGCGTGTTCTTCCTGGGTTTTTCTCTGAAATGCGCGGCGGCGCGCTGAAGCGCACCGGAGAATCCCCGGCAGACATCGCCTGGGGCCGTTCACATCGTGATGAATCCGCGACACCGTCTGGTGGCGGAACCGGCCCGCTTGACTTACAAACCCATCCGCGCGACAAAAGGCGCGGTGTCAAGAGCCGACCTGCCAACGATACAGGATCGCGCCTGAGAAGACGCTGCCGATCCGCAACCCCCTCCCGGGCCGCGGCGGCCGGGGTATACATGGGGCATGTCCTCCGTCGACGCGATCGTCATCGGGTCCGGCCCCAACGGGCTCGCGGCCGCCGTCACCCTCGCCCGCGCGGGGCTGAGCGTCCACGTCTACGAGCGCAACGCGACGCCGGGCGGCGGGATGCGGACGGAGGAGGTCACCCTCCCCGGCTTCCGGCACGACATCTGCTCCGCGGTGCACCCGCTCGCGTTCGCGTCGGGCTTCTTCCGCCGGTTCGGGCTGGCGGACCGCGTGCCGTTCCTCACCCCGTCGGCCTCCTACGGGCATCCGCTGCCCGGCGGGGAGGTCGCCGTCGCCTACCGCGACCTGGAACGCACCGCCGACGCGCTCGGCCCCGACGGCCCCGCCTGGCGCGCCCTCCTCGGCCCGCTCGCGCGCAACGCGGACGCGGTCGCGCAGTTCACCGGATCGTCGCTGCTGCAGCTGCCGCGAAACCCGGTCGTCGCCGCGCGCTTCGGGCTCGCCACCCTGTCGCAGGGCGGCCCGTGGTGGGATCTGCCCTTCCGCACCGAGAAGCCGGGCGCCCTCCTCACCGGCGTGATCGCGCACGCGACGCTGCCGCTGCCGAGTCTCGCCGCCGCGGGCGCCGGCCTCGCCCTCGCGACGTACGCGCACGCGCGCGGCTGGCCCATCCCGGTGGGCGGCTCGCAGTCGATCGCCGACGCGCTGGTCGACGACCTCCGGGCGCATGGCGGCGAGGTGGTCACCGGCGCCGACATCCAGTCGCTCGGCGACCTCCCCGACGCACGCGCGATCCTCTTCGACACCCACGTCGCCATCGCCGCGCGGCTCGGCGAAGACCTGCTGCCCGCCGACTACCTCCGTCGCGTCGCCGGCTTCCGCGACGGCAACGGCGTCTTCAAGATCGACTTCGCGCTGTCCGGCCCGGTGCCGTGGAAAAACCCCGAACTGCTGGAGACCGCGACCGTCCACCTCGGCGGCGAGCGCGCCGCCATCGCCCGCTCCGAGCGCACCGTCGCGGCCGGGCGCGAGAGCGACGACCCGTACGTGCTCGTCTCGCAGCCCACCCTGTTCGACCCGTCGCGCGCGCCGGCCGGCAAGCACGTCCTCTGGGCGTATACGCACGTCCCGCGCGGCTCCACCTCGGATCGCAGCGAGGCGGTCATCGCGCAGATCGAGCGGTTCGCGCCCGGCTTCCGCGACCTGATCCTCGCGAAGACCACCCGCACCGCGCACGAGCTGGAGGGCTACAACCCCAGCTTCATCGGCGGCGACATCTCCTCCGGGATGCCCGACCTCTCCCAGCTCGTCATGCGGCCCGTGCTGTCGACCGACCCCTGGCGGATGCCGGGCCGCGGGCTGTACCTCGCGTCCTCGTCCGCGGTGCCGGGGCCGGGGGTGCACGGACTGGCCGGCTACTACGCCGCTCGAAGCGCGCTTCGGCACGAGTTCGGGGTGACCAGGATGCCGTCGTTGGCCCCGGAGTCGCGTGCGGAACGGCCGAGCGCGCCCGCGAGCGGCTTCAACCAGACCACCGGCTTCATCGAAGAGGAGATCGCCTGATGTCCGTCAACGTCCGCCGTTTCGCCTGCACGCCCGAGGAGGTCTTCACCGCCCTCGCCGACCCCTGGGTCTTCCCGACCTGGGTGGTCGGCGCGTCCCGCCTGCGCGGCGCGGACGGCAGCTTCCCGTCGCCCGGCTCCCGACTGCACCACTCCATCGGCGTGTGGCCGTTCGTGCTCAACGACGAGACGACCGTGGAGGAGTGGGACCCGCCCAAGCGGTTCGTGCTGGAGGCGAAGACGCGCCCGGTCGGGACGGAGCGCGTGCTCATCGAAGTGGTGCCGCGCGGCAAGGGCTGCCTGGTGCGGATGGAGGAGCATGCGATCACGGGGATCGCCGCTCGCATCCCGACCCTCATCGCCGACCCCATCCTGTGGGTCCGCAACCGCGAGGCGCTCCGGCGGCTCGAGTGGGTGGCGCGCGGGATCAGCCGGCAGAAGGCGCGCTCCGGGAGCTGAGCACGGCCGAAACGTGCGTGAAACAGCGTCCGGCTAGCATCGGCGCATGACCACCAGCGTGACCGCCGAGCCCGCCCGCTCCCCCGGCGTCGCCGAGCTGCTGCGCCTGAGCGACGAGTTCACCTTCGCGCTCTACCCCGCCGAGAGCTGCTACCTGCTCGACGTGTCCGAGCTGGAGCGGCCCGGCGTGACCGTGTTCGTCGGCCGCGACGAGGACGGCGGCGCGCTCGGGATGGCGGCACTCGTGCAGAAGGGCGACGGCAGCGCCGAGCTCAAGCGGATGTTCGTCCACCCGGACGCGCGCGGTCGCGGCCTGGCCGCCGGGCTCCTCGGCGCGGTGGAGGCCGAGGCCGCCCGCGCCGGCGTCGCGACCCTGCGGCTCGAGACCGGCCCCCTGCAGCAGGCGGCGATCGCCCTGTACGAGAGCCGCGGCTACGCGCGCATCCCGAACTTCGGCGACTACGTGGGCGACCCGCACTCGGTCTGCTACGCGAAGACCCTCTGACGCCGCCGGCCTCAGCGGCGCTCCGCCACCTTCTTCTTGAGGAAGACCAGCGGCAGCAGCCAGCCGCCGAGCGCCGTGATGACCCAGACGACGAGCGCGGCGAGGATCCAGGTCACGAAGTCGTCCACCCGGATGCCGCCCGGCAGCAGCGAGGCGACCCGCAGCGCGATGAGCGTCGACACGAGCCCGATCCCGCCGAGCAGCGCGGACGCGTACTTCCGGGCGAGATTGAAGATGAAAGGCGCCAGGATGCTCTGCGCCACCGCGAACACGAGCACAGCGACGAGGAGGCCCTCCCAGTCGAGGTGGAAGCCGGGAAGCACCCACGAGGCCACCAGCAGGCCGAGCGCCGCGGTGACCACGAAGATCGCCGCGCGGATCAGGAATCTCACCATGCCCGAAGGGTAGCGGCCTCCCGAGCGGGCGAGAACACCTCTTCTCGCGGACGCATCGTGCCGGGCGAGAACACCTCTTCTCGCGGACGCATCGTGCCGGGCGAAAACACCCCTTCTCGTGGCCGCATCGGGCCGCTAGCCTGGCGCCACCGTCCAGGAGGGGCACCGTGACCGAGCAGCAGACCACCCCCGAGCCGAAGCCCACCGGCCGGCCGACGTCCACCCTGCGCGGCTGGACGATCGCACTCCTCGTCGTCGGCGCCGCGCTCGTCCTCATCGCGGGCGGGACGATCGCCGGAGCCTTCGCGTTCGCCGCGATCTCGGCCGGCCGCAGCGGCACCTGCGACGCCGCCCAGGTCGCGGACGACGTGCTCCCGAGCGTGGTCACCATCAGCGTCACGGGCGCGCGCGGGTCGAGCAACGGCAGCGGCGAGATCATCACGGAGGACGGCTACATCCTCACGAACAACCACGTCATCTCGGATGCGGCGTCCGGCGCGAAGCTCGCGGTGCGGTTCAGCGACGGCCACCAGCTGCCCGCCGAGCTCACCGGCCGCGACCCGAAGACCGACCTGGCCGTCATCAAGGTGAAGGACGACGAGCCGCTGCCGGTCATCGCGATGGGCGACTCCGGATCGCTCGTGGTCGGCCGGCCCGTAGTCGCGCTCGGCGCCCCGCTCGGCCTCTCCTCGACCGTGACGGCCGGCATCGTCAGCGCGCTGGGGCGGACCGTCCCGGTGCCGAGCGACGACGACAGGAACGCCATCCTGGCCGGCGCCATCCAGACCGACGCGTCGATCAACCCGGGCAACTCGGGAGGCGCGCTCGTCGACTGCGACGGCCGCCTCGTCGGCATCCCCACGGCGATCGCGACGGTGCCGGGCTCGAACGGCCAGGCGAGCACCGGCAGCGTGGGGATCGGGTTCGCCGTTCCGGAGTCGCTCGCCCTGCCGATCGCGCACGAACTGATCGCGCACGGCGAGGTCACGCATCCGGACGCGGGACTTACCGTGGTGCCGATCCCGCCGGCGGCTGCGGCGGCGTTCGGGGTGGACGGCGGGCTGTTCGTGCAGTCGGTCGTCTCGGGCGGCCCCGCGCAGCAGGCCGGCCTCCGGGTCGGGGACGTGGTCACCGCCGTGAACGGCAACCCTGCGACCGACATCGACGTGCTGACCGCGATCCAGGTCACCAGCAAGCCCGGCGACGAGGTGAAGGTCGACTACGTCCGCGACGGCGCCGCGCACACCACCACCGTCACGCTCCAATAGCGCCCGGCCTCCGTCGAGGGGCACGTAAACGCCCCTAAAACCGCGTTTTACGGGCGTTTACGTGCCCCTCGGCAGCTTGTGGAGTGGGGTCAGCTGCCGCGGATGCGGCGGGAGAGCTCGGCGGCAGCGTCGCGGACGCGGGCGGCGAGAGCCTCCCACTCGGCGGGCGGCACGTTGTCGCGCGGGAAGGTGACCGCGATCCCGGCGGCCGGCCAGCCGGCGTGGTCGCGCACCGACACGGCGACGGAGGCGAAGCCGGGCGTCACGTCGCCGTCCTCGGTGGCGTAGCCGCGCTCGCGCGCCTCGGCGACCAGCCGGCGCAGCTCGGCGTACGAGTGCGGGCCGGCGCCGGTGCGGTCCTCGAACGCGTCGGCGTCCGGGTACAGCGCGCGGAGCTGCCCGGCTGGGAGCGAGGCCAGCAGCGCGCGGCCGCTCGCCGTCAGGTGCGCGGGCAGGCGGACGCCGACGTCGGTGACGAGGCGCGGCCTCCGGGGTGCCCGCTCCTCCACGATGTAGACGACATCCCTGCCGTGCAGCACGGCGACATGGCCGGACTCGCCGATCGCGTCCACCAGCGCGGCGACGATGGGCCGGCCGAGCCGGCTGAGCGGCTGCTGGCGGGAGAACCCGCTCGACAGCTCGTAGGCGGCGACGCCGAGCCCGTAGCGCCGCGCCTCGGGGAAGTGCAGGACGAAGCCGTGCTCGGTCAGCACGGTCAGCAGGTGGTAGACGGTCGAGCGCGGGAGGCCGAGGGCGGAGGCGATCCCGGCGGCGGGGACGGGGCCGCGCTGGGTGGCGAGGTAGGCGAGAACGCGCAGGGTGTTCTCGGCTGCAGGGACCTTGCTCATGGACGCTCCTCCCGGTGCTCGACGGCCGCCTGTCTGGTATCCCGGACACCGATGAGCCTAACCCCCGGGCGCGCCGGACGGCCTCCGGCGCATGATCGGAGCATGTCCGCCTTCACCACCGGTTCCACCTCCGCAACCATCTCCCGCGACGACGCCGACCCCGCGCCCGTCGCCGTCGGCGCCCGCCCGCTCACCATCGCCGAGGTCGTCGCGGTGGCCCGCCACGACGCGCCCGTGCGCCTCGACGGCGCCGCGCTCGACGCCGTGGAGGCCTCCCGCGCCATCATCGAAGCGCTCGCCGACGACGTCGAGCCGCACTACGGGATCTCCACCGGCTTCGGCGCGCTGGCGACCACGTTCATCCCCGAGGAACGCCGCGCGCAGCTGCAGGCCTCCCTCGTCCGCTCGCACGCGGCCGGGTCCGGGCCGGAGGTCGAGCGGGAGGTCGTCCGCGCCCTCATGCTGCTGCGCTTGGCGACGCTGATGACCGGCCGCACCGG
Organism: Leifsonia sp. NPDC056824; assembly: GCF_042789575.1. Classification (NCBI taxonomy): domain Bacteria; kingdom Bacillati; phylum Actinomycetota; class Actinomycetes; order Micrococcales; family Microbacteriaceae; genus Leifsonia; species Leifsonia sp. NPDC056824. The sequence continues at coordinate 739,535 of NZ_JBHUAV010000001.1, forward strand.
CGCCCAGCGCCGCACGGTCGAGACGTACGCCGCGCTGCTCAACGCGGGCATCACGCCGCTCGTGCGCGAGTACGGCTCGCTCGGCTGCTCCGGCGACCTCGCGCCGCTGGCGCACTGCGCGCTCGCCGCGATGGGCGAGGGCCAGGTACGCGTCGACGGCCGGCTCGTCGAGGCCTCCGACGCCCTCCCCGCCGCCGGCATCGAGCCGGTGGTGCTCGCCGAGAAGGAGGGCCTCGCGCTCATCAACGGCACCGACGGGATGCTCGGGATGCTCGCCCTCGCGATCCACGACCTCGGCGGCCTGCTCACCACGGCCGACATCACCGCGGCGATGAGCGTGGAGGCGCTGCTCGGCACCGACGCGGTGTTCGCGGCCGACCTCCAGCAGCTGCGTCCCCAGGCCGGCCAGGCGGTCTCCGCCGCGAACCTGCGCGCGCTGCTCGCGGACTCCCCGCTCGTCGCCAGCCACAAGGGCCCGGAGTGCACGCGCGTGCAGGACGCCTACTCGCTGCGCTGCTCGCCGCAGGTGAACGGCGGCGCCCGCGACACCGTCGCCCACGCGACGATGGTCGCCGAGCGCGAGCTGGCCTCCGCGATCGACAATCCGGTGCTCACCCCGGACGGGCGGGTGGAGTCGAACGGCAACTTCCACGGCGCGCCCGTCGCGTACGTGCTCGACTTCCTCGCGATCGTCATCGCGGACGTGGCGAGCATGTCGGAGCGGCGGACCGACCGCTTCCTCGACCCGGCGCGCAACCAGGGGCTGCCGCCGTTCCTCGCGCACGAAGTCGGCGTGGACTCCGGCCTGATGATCGCGCAGTACACGGCGGCCGGGATCGTGTCCGAGCTCAAGCGCCTGGCCGTGCCCGCGTCGGTGGACAGCATCCCGTCGTCCGCGATGCAGGAGGACCACGTCTCGATGGGCTGGGCCGCCGCGCGCAAGCTCCGCCGCGCCATCGACGGCCTGACCCGCGTGCTCGCGATCGAGCTGATGACCGCCTCCCGCGGCGCCGACCTGCGCGCCCCGCTGCGCCAGGGCCCGGCGACCGGCGCGGTCACCGAGGCGCTGCGCGCGACCGTCCCCGGCCCCGGCCCCGACCGCCACCTCTCCCCCGAGATCGAGGCCGCCGTCGCCTTCGTCGCCTCCGGCGCCGCCGTCGCCGCGGCCGCCGCGGCCTCCACCACCCCCCTCCACTGACCCCCCCTCCATCTCTCCCGGAGTTATGTACGCGACACGCCGAGGCGAGGCGTACACAACTCCGGAATTGATGGCTACCGAACGTAAGGAGTACACGATGCAGGGATCGCGACCGGTTAGGGCGCCGCGCGGGACGTCGCTCAGCGCGAAGAGCTGGCAGACCGAGGCGCCGTTGCGCATGCTGATGAACAACCTCGACCCGGAGGTGGCCGAGCGGCCGGACGACCTGGTCGTCTACGGCGGCACCGGCCGCGCCGCGCGGAGCTGGGAGGCGTACGACGCGATCGTCGCCACCCTCCGCGACCTGGAGTCCGACGAGACGCTGCTGGTGCAGTCCGGCAAGCCGGTCGGCGTGTTCCGCACGCACGAGTGGGCGCCGCGCGTGCTCATCGCCAACTCCAACCTGGTCGGCGACTGGGCGACCTGGCCCGAGTTCCGCCGCCTGGAGGCGCTGGGCCTGACCATGTACGGCCAGATGACCGCCGGCTCGTGGATCTACATCGGCTCGCAGGGCATCCTGCAGGGCACCTACGAGACCTTCGCGGCCGTGGGAGACAAGCGGTTCGATGGCTCGCTCGCCGGCACCCTCACCCTCACCGGCGGCTGCGGCGGCATGGGCGGCGCGCAGCCGCTGGCGGTCACCCTCAACGGCGGCGTGGTGCTCATCGTCGACGTGGACCCCACCCGCCTGCAGCGCCGCGTCGACCACGGCTACCTGGACGAGCTCACCGACGACATCGACGACGCCATCGCCCGCGTGCTCGCCGCCAAGGACGAGCGCCGCGCCCTCTCGGTCGGCCTGGTCGGCAACGCCGCCACGGTCTTCCCCGAATTGCTGCGCCGCGGCGTCCCGATCGACATCGTCACCGACCAGACCAGTGCGCACGACCCGCTGAGCTACCTCCCCGAGGGCGTCACGGTCGAGGAGTGGCACGACCGCGCCGCCGCCGACCCCGAAGCGTTCACCATCGCCGCCCGCCTCTCGATGGCGAAGCAGGTGGAGGCCATGGTCGGCTTCCTCGACGCCGGCGCCGAGGTCTTCGACTACGGCAACTCCATCCGCACGGAAGCCGAGCTCGGCGGCTACGACCGCGCGTTCGCGTTCCCCGGCTTCGTTCCCGCCTACATCCGGCCGCAGTTCGAGGAGGGCCGCGGCCCGTTCCGGTGGGCGGCGCTCTCGGGCGACCCGGCGGACATCGCCGCGACCGACCGCGCGATCCTGGAGCTGTTCCCCGACGACGACAAGCTCCGCCGCTGGATCACCCAGGCCGGCGAGAAGGTGCACTTCGAGGGCCTCCCCGCCAGGATCTGCTGGCTCGGCTACAAGGAGCGCCACCTCGCCGGGCTGAAGTTCAACGAGATGGTCGCCTCCGGCGAGCTGTCGGCGCCGATCGTGATCGGCCGCGACCACCTCGACTCCGGCTCGGTGGCCTCCCCGTACCGGGAGACCGAGTCGATGAAGGACGGCTCGGACGCGATCGCCGACTGGCCGCTGCTCAACGCCCTGCTGAACACCGCGTCGGGCGCGACCTGGGTGTCGCTCCACCACGGCGGCGGCGTCGGGATCGGCCGCAGCATCCACGCCGGGCAGGTCGTCGTCGCGGACGGCACCCCGCTCGCGGCGGAGAAGATCGAGCGCGTGCTGACCAACGACCCGGGCACCGGCGTCATGCGGCACGTCGACGCCGGGTACGAGCACGCGGCGGAGGTCGCGCGCGAGCGCGGGCTGCGCATCCCGATGCAGGAGGCCGCCGCGACCGTCTCGGAGCCGGGCGCCTGATGTCGCGCGCGACGCTGCTGACCGGGATCGGCGAACTCGTCACCCTGGACCCCGCCCACCCCGGACCGCTCGGCATCCTCCCCGACGCGGCCCTGCTGGAGGTAGACGGCCGGGTCGAGTGGACCGGGCTCGCGTCCGCGGCGCCGCGCGACGACGCCGACGAGGTCGTGGATGCCGGCGGCGTTGCCGTCATCCCCGGCTTCGTCGACAGCCACACGCACCTCGTCTTCGGCGGCGACCGCTCGGCGGAGTTCGAGGCACGGATGGCCGGACGGCCGTATTCCGCCGGCGGCATACGCAGTACCGTGGCCGCGACCAGGGACGCGACGGACGACGAGTTGCGCCGCCGGCTGGCCGGTTTCGTGCGCGAGCTGCGCTCGCAGGGCACGACGACCTTCGAGATCAAGAGCGGCTACGGCCTGACCGTGGAGGACGAGGCGCGCATCCTGCGGATCGCCCGCGAGGTCACGCAGGAGACCACATTCCTCGGCGCGCATGTGGTACCCGTCGAGTACGCCTCCGACCCCGAGGCGTACGTGGACCTGGTCACGGGCCCGATGCTCGACGCCTGCGCTCCGTTCTCGCGCTGGGTCGACGTGTTCTGCGAGACGGGGGCGTTCACCGTCCCGCAGTCGCGGCGCATCCTGGAGGCCGGCGCCGCGCGCGGCCTCGGCGTGCGCGTCCACGCGAGCCAGCTCGGCCCGGGCGACGGCGTCGCGCTGGCCGTCGAGCTGGACGCGGCGAGCGTCGACCACGGCACCTACCTCACCGACCGCGACGTCTCGCTCCTCGCGGGATCGCGAACGGTCGCGACCCTCCTGCCCGGCGTCGAGTTCTCGACCAGGCACCCGTACCCGGACGCCCGCCGCCTCATCGACGCCGGCGTGCGCGTGGCGCTGGCGAGCGACTGCAACCCCGGCTCGTCGTTCACGTCGTCGATGCCGTTCTGCATCGCGGTCGCGGTGCGCGACATGGGGATGACGGTCGCGGAGGCGCTGCGGGCGGCGACGCTCGGTGGCGCGGAGGCGCTGCGTCGGGAGGACATCGGCCACCTGCGCCCGGGCGCGCGGGCCGACTACGTCGTGCTCGACGCGCCCTCGTACGTGCACCTCGCGTACCGCCCCGGCGTCCCGCTGGTGTCGCGCACGCACGTAGCCTGACGTCCACCATTCGTGCCGAATGTGGTGTTCCGCGGCGCTGGAGCCGCGATTCGGCACGAATGTGCGGAACGGCGATTCGTGCCGAATGTGCGGTTTCGCGGTGCGAATGGCGACATTCGTGCCGAATCGTGACCCGATTCCGTACCTGGCGGGGGTGCCGGTGGTGGCTCGCGCGCTCGTCGCCTGAGCGCGGTGATAGGTTACACTGGAGTTTGACATTCCAGGGGAGCCATGACCGATACCGATACCAGCCGTCCACGCGCGCGCAAGGCCGCGCTGTTCCTGACGATCGGGGTCCTGGCGGCCTCCGCGGTGTTCGGCGCGGTGCTGATCGTCGTCGGGGACCAGGCGAACATCGCCGGCCGCGCCTGGATGACGCTGCTGCTCGTCGGCGCGTTCGCCGGGGCGGTGGCGCTGGACGCGACGGTGTCCAACGGCCCCAACCGCTGGTACCTGCCGGCGTCGACCATCACGAACGCCGTCCTGGTCGCGGTCGGGCTGCTGAAGCTGTGGAACGGCGTCCTCCAGCCCGACGACACCGCCGACGCCCTGGTCTGGGCGGTGCAGTTCTGGCGCTTCGTGGGGGTGGTGGCGCTCGCCCGCCTGGCGTTGCTGCTGACGCAAGTGTACGGGCTGCGCTTCGTGACGCGGGCCACCTCCCGCGTGGCGTCGATCGGCGGAGTCGTCACACTCGCACTCGCCTGGGCGACGGCGGTGGTGCTCGCCCTCCCGGCGATCCTCCCGGCGGCGGTCTGGCCGGACTGGTGGTGGCGGCTGGCGTCGGCGACCACCCTCGTCGCGGCGGTCGCGGCGGTCATCCCGCTGATCGTGCGGGCGTTCGACGCGAAGCCGGCGCCTCGCGGCGACCAGTCGGGTCCGGAGTTGCGGCCGTATCCGCCGTACGCGTTCCCCGAGCCGAGGGCCCACGCGCACCCCCAATCACCGCAGCCCCACGTTCACCACCAGTATCCGCAGCAGCTGGGCGCAACGCCCCTGCCACCGCAGCCAGGCACCGCTCCACCGCCTCCGCCAGGCACAGCCCCGCAGGCTCAGCCGGCCGTCGCCCCCGCCGCGACGAACCCGGCTCCGCCGGCGGCCTCCGGCTTCACGCCGCCGCAGTAGCCGCACAGACTCAGCGCGACGCGAGCCCCGCCGCCGCCTCCAGCACCAGCAGTGCCGCGAGACGCACCGTGCGCTGGTCGGGCGCGTCCGCGGTGGCGTCGACCTCCGCGATGTCGATCGAGCGGACGCGGGAGTCCGCGCCCGCGAGCCGCGCGAACCTCCGCAGCTCCCACGCCGCGAGGCCGCCCGGCACCGAGGCGGGGCAGCCGGGGGCGACGGATCGGTCGCACACGTCCACGTCCAGGTCCACATGAACGGGCCCGCCGGCCGCGCCCGCGACCTCCAGCGCTTCGGCCATCACGTCGTCGATCGGGCGGCGGTGGAGGTCGTCGCGCGGGATGACGGTGATGCCGTACTCCTGCGCCCGCAACGCGTACGCGGCCGAGTTGGCGAAGTCGGCGATGCCGATCTGGACGATCCGGCGGCCGTCGAGTCCGGCCTCCACGAGGCGGCGCACCGGCGAGCCGTTGGAGATGCCGTCACGGAGGTCGTGGTGGGCGTCGAGCGTCACGAGTCCGGCCGTCGACACGTCTTCGCCCCAGGCGCCGAGCGCGGCCGGGACGGTGAGGGAGTTGTCGCCGCCGACCGCGACGGTCAGGCGCGAGCGCGAGACGGCCGCCCGCACGGCGTCGATCGCCCGGCGCTCCCCTTCGGGGCCGTCGGGCTCCGCCACGTCGCCGGCGTCGGCGAACCGCAGCGCCTCGACCGCCAGCTCCGCAGCGTGCAGCGAGTACCGCCGCAGCGCCTCCCGCACGGCGCCCGGCGTCGCGTGCGCGCCCGTCGGGGACAGCGACGTGCGCCAGGTCGGGAGGCCGATCAGTGCCAGATCGACCGGCCCATCCGGGAGCTCGGCGAGCGAGGGCCAGGACCCGGCGCGGGGCCAGAGGGGATCGACGGAGAGGCTCATACCGCGACGGTAGCAACGCCCGTCCGCGCCGGCGCGCGCCACCCCGCCTCCGTTGTCTGGTATCCCGGACGCGCGCCCTCACCGCCGCGTCGAGGGGCACGTAAACGCCCCTAAAAGTCCGGCGGATTCAGTCGGTCATTGCAACAGGACGGATTCGATGATCTCACTGGGTTTGGCGAAGTCGAGTCGTTTGCGGGGGCGGTCGTTCATTTCCCACTCGACGTAGGCGAGGTCTTCTGGGCTGAACACGGAGAGGTCGGTGCCTTTGGGGAAGTACTGGCGCAGCAGCCCGTTGGTGTTCTCGTTCGTGGGTCGTTGCCAGGGTGAGTGCGGGTCGCAGAAGTAGATGTCGATGTCGGCGTCGATCGCGATCTGTTTGTGCTGGGCGAGTTCTTTGCCTTGGTCCCAGGTCAGGGTGCGGCGCAGCAGGTCGGGCAGGTCGGCCAGGCGGGTGGTGAGGGCGTCGGTGACGGCCTCGACACGGTTTGTCCCGGTGGGCAGGTGCAGCAGCAGCAGGTAACCGGAGTGGCGTTCCACGACGGTGCCGATGGCGGACTTGCCGTCTTTGCCGATGATCAGGTCGCCTTCCCAATGGCCGGGGATGGCCCGGTCGGCGGCTTCGGCCGGCCGCTCGGCGATCAACACCATGTCCTTGATCCGGCCCCGACGCTGCCCCGCCTGCCGGGCCGGTTTGCGCAGGCTCCGGCCGGTGCGCAGCACCGTCTCCAGCTCCCGTTTCAACCCGCCGCGGGCCAGCAGATAGACCGCCTGATAGATCGTCTCGTGCGACACCTGCATCTCCGCATCGTTGGGGAACTCCCGCCGCAACCGTCCGGTGATCTGCTCCGGCGACCGCTTCAACGCCAACTGGCCCTGAACGAAGCGACGCAAACGAGTGTTCACCACCAGTTTCGCCGGTTTCGGCCGCCGCGCCCGGTTGAACGCCCGCGCCTGCGCCGCCGTCGCCCGATACCGCCCCGACTCGTTCGTGTTCCGCGTCAACTCCCGCGAGATCGTCGACGGCGCCCGCCCCAACCGGGCCGCGATCTGCCGCACCGGAAGCCGCTGCGCTTTCAGCACCATGATCAGCTGCCGCTCCTCGAACGACAACGACCGCCCAGCCAGATCCCGACCCCACCGCGGCCGAACCCCACCATGCTCACGGAAATGCGTCTTGATCGCCGTCACCGACCACCCAGTACGCGCCGCGATCTCCGCCAGCATCAACCCCTGCTCACGCAAATCCCACAACTCATGAACCGCAGGCCCAACCACCCGCATCGAAAACCGTTCAACCACCACAACATCCACCCTTCAACACCAGATGTTGCGATCACCGCTAGAACCCGCGTCCGTTTTAAGGGCGTTTACGTGCCCCTCGGCGGCATGGTGGTGGTGCTGGGTGCGAAGCGACGGGGCCAGCGGTCAGAGCTGGCGGCCGCCCGCGGGGGTCGTGAACACCGGAGGCTCCGGCGTCTCGCCGTCCGGCGCGGCTCCGCCCGGGCCGCCCGGAACGCCCGGGGCGCCCGCCGCGGCCGCGCCGCCGCCCTTCGCCGCCCGGCGGGCGATGCGCCGCTCGCGCGCCCCCTCCACCAGGTTGTAGAGGGTCGGCAGCACCACGAGCGTCAGCACGGTGGACGAGATCAGGCCGCCGATCACCACGATGGCGAGCGGCTGCGAGATGAAACCGCCATGCCCGGTCACACCGATGGCCATCGGCGTCAGGGCGGCGATGGTCGCGAGCGCCGTCATCAGGATGGGGCGCAGACGACGGGATGCACCGTGCACGACGGCGTCGCTCACCGTCAGTCCGCGGGCGCGGTACTGGTTGACGAGGTCGATGAGCACGATCGCGTTGGTCACCACGATGCCGATCAGCATCAGCACACCGATGAGCGACGCGACGCCGAGCGGGATGCCCGAGGCCAGCTGCAGCAGGATGGCGCCGGTCGCCGCGAACGGCACCGAGATCAGGAGCAGCAGCGGCTGACGAAGCGACCGGAACGTCGCCACCATCACGATGTAGACGATCAGGATCGCCGCCAGCAGTGCGAGCCCGAGCTGACCGAACGCGCTCGACTGGCTGGACGAGACGCCGCCGATCTTCGCCGTGGCGCCGGCCGGGAGGTCGGCGGCCTTGAGGGCCGTGTTGACATCCGCGTTGGCGGTCGTCAGGTTGTCGGTGGCCGGCGTGGCCGTGACCGTGGACGTCCGCAGCCCGCGCTCGGTCGTCACGGTCGACGGTCCCTTGGCCTCGGTGACGGCCGCCACGGAGCTCAGCGGCACGACGCCCTTGGCGGTCGGGATCGGCAGGTCGGACAGCCCGGCGACCGTGGTCGGCGGGTTGTCGCTCTGCAAGTAGATGTTGAGCGTCGAGTTCTCGATCGCGACGGAGCCGATCTGGGTCGGCTGCATCGCCTGGGAGACGAGCGTGCCGACCGCCACCTCACTGAGGCCGGCCTCCGCCGCCTTCGTCCGGTCGACGGCAACCGAGACATAGGGCAGCGACGCGCTCAGGTTGTCGGTGACCTGCTTCAGCGACTGCTTCTTCTTCAGTTCGGCGACGACGGAGTCCGTGGCCTTCTGGAGGTCGGCGTTCGAGCTGGCGCTGATGTCCACCTGGATGTCGGTCGACCCGCCGAACCCGCTCGACGCGGACACGGTGATGTCGCCGGCGCCGGAGATCGACGCCATCTCGTTCTGGATGGTCGTCTGGAGCTTGTCCTGGTCGGCGTTCGGGTCGGTCGTGACCGAGAACGTCGTCGCGCCGCCTCCGCCGGTGAACGCATCGCGCAGCGAGGAGCCGCTGGAGCCGATCGACACCTGCACGGTCTTCACGCCGCTGGTGTGCAGGAGCTTGTCCTCCACCGTCCGCGCGGCGTCGTCCTTCGCCTGGAGGCTGGTGCCCGGCTCGAGCGTCTGCGAGACGGTGAGCGAGTTCTGGCCGCTGGAACCGAGGAAGTTGGTCTTGAGCAGCGGGACAGAGAAGAAGGTCAGGATCAGCACGATCACCGCGGCGACGACGGTCAGCACGGAGTGCTTGAGCGTCCAGCGGATGATCGGGAGGTAGCCCTTCTGCAGGCGCGACGGGTGCTCGAGCTCGTCGTGGCCGGAGGCAGTGGCCTCCGCGACCGACAGGTGGGCGGCCTCGTCGTCGAACTGCTCCCCGCCCTCGTGCTTGCGGGCCTTCGGCGCGCGCAGGAACCAGTACGCGAGCACCGGGACGATCGTGAGCGCGACCAGGAGCGACGACAGCAGCGCGATGGTCACTGTGAGGGCGAACGGCCGGAACAGCTCGCCCGTGACGTCGCCGACGAACGCGAGCGGCAGGAACACCGCGACGGTCGTGATCGTGGACGCCGTGATCGCCCCGCCGACCTCCCGCACGGCGCGGATGATCGTGACCGCCCGGTCCACGCCGGGCACGAGTTGCCGTTTGATGTTCTCGATGACGACGATCGAGTCGTCCACGACACGGCCGATCGCGATGGTGAGCGCGCCGAGCGTGATGATGTTGAGCGTGTAGCCGCTCGCCCACATCACGATGAAGGTGATGAGCACGCTGGTCGGGATGCTGACCACGGTGACGAGTGTGGAGCGCACCGAGAGCAGGAACACCAGGATGACGATGACCGCCATCGCGAGGCCGAGCAGGCCCTCCTCGGCGAGCGAGTTGATCGACTGCGTGATGAAGGGCGCCTGGTCGAAGACGACGGTGATCGTGGCGTGGTTCCCGAGCTTGGTCTCCAGGCTGGGGATGAGCGCGGCCACCGCGTGCGACACCGCGACGGTGTTGGCGGACGGCAGCTTGGTGACCGCGATGGTGAGCGCGGGCTTGCCGTTCACGCGCGAGAGCGAGGTGATCGGGTCGTCGTTCTGCACGACGGTCGCGACGTCGCCGATCGTGTGCGGCGTGGAGTTCGCGGCGGCTGCGGCTGCCGCAGCGGCGGCGGCCTGACTGGAGGCCGCACCTGCCGTGGTCGCCCCTCCCGCGGTTGCCCCGCCCGAAGTAGCACCGGTCGCCCCAGGCGCACCGGACGACGCCGTCGCACCCGTGGACGACTTGATGAGCGGCAGCGCCTGGATGTCCGCCACCGACGTCAGCTGCGCCCCGGACTGGATCGTGAGCGTCTTGCCGTTCTCGGTGATCGATCCGCCGGGCAGCAGGACGCCGTTCTGCTGCAGCGCGTCCTTGATCGCCGAGGCGCTGAGTCCCGCGGCGGCGAGCTTGGCGGTGTCCGGCGTGATGGTGATCCGCTGGCCGACCTCGCCGACGAGCTGGGCGTCGTTGACCCCGGTGACGGCCTTGATGTCGGGGAGCGCCAGCTTGGTGATGTCGTCGCCGAGGGTGCGCTGGTCGGTGTCGCTGCTGACCGCGAGCTGGATGACCGGGAGGTCGTCGATGGAGCCGGAAAGCACCTGCGGGTTCACCCCGGACGGCAGCGTCGACTTGATCCGGTTGATGGCCTGGTCGATCTTCTGCTCGGCCGTCGCGAGGTCGGTGCCGTAGGTGAACTTCGCTGTGATGATCGACTGGTTGGTGCTGCTGACCGCCGAGGTGGAATCGAGGTCGGGCACGCCCTGGATCGCGGCCTCCACCGGCGTGCTCACGTCATGGTTGACGACTTCGGGCGACGCGCCGGGGTAGGTCGACAGCACGACGAGCTGCGGGAACGAGATCGACGGCGCGAGCTCCTGCTTGAGGTTGCCGAGCGCGACCCCGCCGAAGATGGCGGCCACGATGGTGACGAGCGCGATGAGGGCGCGGTTCTTCATGCTGAGAACGGCGAGAAAATGCACGGAGGGTCCCCTCGGCGGAAATGATTGAACTGGTGGCGACGACGGAGGCGCTGCAGAATTCTCTCATTGCAGGCTGTGCAATTTCCTCATGCCGTAGTACGACGTGGCCCCGGCACCGGGGTTCGACGGCCCAGCGCCCGAGCCTCAGCGCAGCCCGCGGATCACCGTCACCAGCAGGGTCTCCAGGCTCTCGCGGAAGTCGATGCGGAAACGCGCGAGCTCGGGGTCGAGCTCGTACGCCTCGGCCATCCCCGGCGAGAGCCGGCAGGTCGACCAGATGCCGCCGATCCCGAGGGTGGCGGCGCCGACGAAGACCAGCGTGCCGCGAGGGTCGTCGCCGATCCACGGCGCCGCCAGCGCGCCGAGCCGGGCTGCGTCCGCGAGCAGTGCGCGCTTGTAGGCGAGCGCGACGGGACCGGAGATGTTGTGCTCGAGGATCCCGGGCGCCGCCGCGCAGAGTTCGGCGAAGACGGGGCGCTCGGCGGCAGTGTCCGCCACGGCCTCGGCGAGGGACTCGGGCGTGCGGTCGGCGATGGAGGCCAGTCGCTCCTCCAGCGCGTCGAGCCAGGCCGCGAACTCGCGCCCGTAGAGCTCCAGCAGGACGGCCTCCCGCGACTCGAAGTAGCGGAGTACGTTCGACTTCGCCAGGCCGACGCGGCGGGCGAGCTCGTTGAGGCTGAGGTCGGCGACGCGGGTGTCGTCCAGCATGGCCGCGGCCGCCGTGAGGATGTCCTCCCTGCGCCGCGCGCGCTGCTCCTCGCTGCGCGCCCGGCTGAACGTCGCCTGGGACATCACCCTCCCTCTTGCTAACAGACCATCGGTCTATTAGCGTATCCCGTAACAGACCAGCGGTTCATTATTTCACGACCAGCGGAGGAAACCGTGTACAACGTCCCCGACCAGACCGGACGGCACATCGTCGTCACCGGCGCCAACAGCGGCACCGGTAAGGAGGCCACTGCTCGCCTCGCCGCTGCGGGCGCCCGCGTGACGATGGCCGTGCGCAACTTCGACAAGGGCGAGGCCGCGCGCTCGGAGTTGCTCGAGCGCGTCCCGGGGGCCGACCTCCGACTGCGGCGGATCGACCTCGCCGACCTCGCCAGCGTGCGCGCCTTTGCCGAGGGGATGCTGGCCGACGGCGAGCAGCTCGACACCCTCGTCAACAACGCCGGCGTGATGATCCCGCCGAAGCGGATCGAGACGGTCGACGGGTTCGAGCTGCAGTTCCAGAGCAACTTCCTCGGGCCGTTCCTACTGACGAACCTGCTGCTGCCGCGCCTCCTGGAGTCGCCGAATCCGCGGGTGGCCACGATGTCGAGCGGCACGGCGGACTTCGGGTCGATCCACTTCCGCGACCTGCAGTTCGAGCGGCGCTACAGCGCTCCGCGCGCCTACGCGCAGTCCAAGCTGGCGGACCTTCTGATGACCCTGCGCCTCGCCGAGCTCTCCGACGCGCAGGGCTGGGGACTGATCAGCACGGCGGCGCACCCCGGCTACACGCGCACCAACCTGCAGACCGCCGGCCGCAACCTCGCTCGCGGGGACGAGAAGCAGCTCGAGCCGTCCAGCCGTACTCTCCTGCCCTCGCAGGGCGTGGAGCAGGGGGCCGAGCCGCTGCTGTTCGCCGCCGCCGACCCCGCCGCGGTGCAGGGCGCGTACTACGGACCGTCGCGGATGGCGCTGGTGGGGCCGACCCACCGGGCGCAGATCCCGCGAAGCGCCCGGGGTCGCGACCTCCCCGCCTCGCTGTGGGCGGTGGCCGCGGAGCTGACCGCTGTGGACGCTCAGACCACGTTGGGCAGCGCGCCGGCGTCGAAGTAGGGCGCGGGCTCGGTCGAGGCGACCGCCCAGGCGCGTTCGAGGGCGGCGAAGGCCCGCCGCGTCTCGTCCTCGCTGTACGTGATCGGGATGCGCAGGAACCGCTCGAACGCCCCGTCCAGCCCGAACCGCGGACCGGCGGCGATGAGGAGGCCGTGGTTGCGCGCGGCGAGCGCGAGCGACGAGCTCACCGGCGCGCCGATCCCGATCCAGGCCGCGAGGCCGCCGTGCAGGCGGGGGATGCGCCACTCGGGGAAGACCTCCCCGGCCAGCCGCCGCACGGTCTCCCGGCCCGCGGCGAGCTGCACGCGGCGCTCTTCGAGGATCTCGCGCGTCTGCGGCAGCATCCGCGCGACGACGAGCTGCTCGATCATCGGCGTGCCGAGGTCGGTGGACGGCTTGGCCGCGATCAGCCGCTGGATCAGCGGGCGCTCGGCGCGGATCCAGCCGATCCGGAGACCGCCCCAGAGACTCTTGGAGGCCGAGCCGATGAGCAGCACGGGCGGGTCCCCCGCGTTGCGGTGGGCGTAGGTCGGCAGCGGCAGGTACTCGCCCGGCCGGTCGATGTCGAGGTCGGCCGTCGTCTCGTCGCCGACCACGATCGTCCCGTGCGCGGCCGCGGCGGCGAGGATGCGCTCGCGCGTCGCCGGCGACATGGACGCGCCGGTCGGGTTGTGGAAGTCCGGGATCAGGTACGCCAGCGCCGGGCTCGCGCGCCGGATCGCCTGCTCGGCGGCGTCGGCGTCCCAGCCGTCGTCCCCGGCGGGCTCACGGCCGTCCGGGTCGAGGGCGTGCGGGGCGTCGTCCGGCGGCGTGACCGTGATCGGGAGGAGCCGGGCGCCGGCCAGTCGCAGGGCCTCCGTCGCGTGCGGGTAGGTGGGCATCTCGACCAGCGCGCGGTCGCCGCGCGATAGGAAGGTGCGCGCGATGAGCGCGATGGCCTGCTGCGCGCCGACCGTGACCAGGATCTGGTCGGCCGTGGTCGGGAGGCCGCGCTCGACATAGCGGTCGGCGATGGCCTGGCGGAGGTGCGGGAGGCCGACCGGGTCGTAGCCGGAGTCCGGCAGGAAGTGCGGCAGCTCCTCCGCGGCGGCGCGCGCGGCGGCGGGGAGGGAGGCCGCGGCGGGCAGTGCGGCCTTCGTGAAGTCGAGCATCCCCTCGCCGCCGATCATCGGCAGGGCCAGCGCCGGGCCGGGGAGGCGCGCGACGCTGCCGGAGCCGCGCACGCTGTCGAGGAAGCCGCCGTCGCGCAGCTGCCGGTAGGCCGAGCTGACCGTGGTGCGGCTCAGGTCGAGCCGGCCGGCGAGGTCGCGCTCGGCCGGGAGTCGCGTGCCGATCGGGATCCGGCCGTCCAGCACGAGCAGGCGGACACGATCGGCCAGCGACTGGTAGCCGGGGGCCGCGCCGCGCCAGTCGCCGAGCAGCGACTCGAGCGAGCGGGCGGTGAGTTGAGCGTCGGGCATGCGGGCCACTTTATCCGGATTGGCATCTTGATGTAAGGCCAATCGAGCGATTGGATTGTCATCATGTCCCGGTTCTTCCTCACCCGCCGCCTCGGCCAGCTGCTGGTCGGGCTGTTCCTGTACGGCATCGCCATCGCGCTGATGGTGCGGGCGGGGATCGGCGTCTCGCCGTGGGACGTGCTGGCCCAGGGCGTCTCGTACAAGACCGGCATCCCGTTCGGGCTGGTGACCAACCTGGTCAGCCTGGTCGTGCTGGCCTTCTGGATCCCGCTGCGGCAGCGGCCGGGCCTCGGGACCGTGCTCAACGTCCTCCTGGTCGGGCCGAGTGCACAGCTCGGACTCTGGATCATCCCGCAGCAGACCGTGCTGTGGGCGCAGGTGCTGGTGTTCGTCGCCGGGCTGCTGCTGCTCGCCGTCGCCACCGGCCTCTACATCGGGCCGAAGCTGGGGCCGGGCCCGCGCGACGGGCTGATGACCGGCCTCCACGCCCGCACCGGCCGGCCGATCTGGGCCGTCCGGACGGCGATCGAGGTCACGGTGCTGATCATCGGCTGGTTCCTCGGCGGCAACGTCGGCGTCGGGACGCTCGCGTTCGCGCTGCTCGTCGGGCCGCTGTGCAGCCTCACCCTCCCGTTCTTCGCCATCCGGATGCCGGAACCCGCGCCCGCGGACGCCGAGCTGGAGGGCGAACTCGAAGGCACGGCGGAGCAGGGCCCCGGCCTCCGCGCGGAGGGTGCGGACGAGCGGGATGCCGTCCGTTTCGACGTGCGAGACGGCATCCTGCTCGAATCCGATGCGGCGACGCGGACGCGCTCGGTCGACCGCGCGGACTCCCCGCTGGTGCGCGGCCCGCAGCCCGACCGCGCCCCCGCCGAGCCGCCCGCCGCGCGCCGCGGCGCCCGCCTCATCGAGGCGCACTGGCTCGACGACCGCCTCACCGGCCGCACCCGCACCCGCCACCCTCGCCGCGCCTAGCCAGCAATCTCTCCCGGAGTTATGTACGCGACACGCCGGGTGCGAACGTACACAACTCCGGAATTGATGGCTGGGTTAGGCGAGGTGGGCGGCGGCGTAGATGCGGAGGGCGTCGCGCACGAAGGTGGCGCCCTCCTCGCCGCCGTAGTTGGCGGCGAAGCGGGGGTCGGCGACGTACATGTCGCCGAGGCCCGTCAGGTACGCCGCGGGTGGCGCGCCCGTGCCGTAGCCGGGCGTGCCCGGGATGTCGGCCAGCCAGTCCGCGTGCCGGCGGGCGAGCGACTGCGCCTCCTCCGACGCGGGGTCGACCCCGCGCGCCGCGGCGGCCGTCCAGTCGGCGGCGAGCGCCTTCTGCCGCTGCTGCCAGCCCGCACGCTCCTCGGCGGTCATCCCGCGCCACCAGCGGTCGGACGACGCGTACGCGTCCTTCCCCCAGCGCTCCTCGACCTCCTCCTTGTACTGGGTGTGGTCGAAGCCGTCGAACATCTCCTCAGCCACGATCTCCCCTCCTTCCTCCACAGCGTGGATCGTCGACTCGACCGACGCGATCTGCCGCGCCAGCCGTTCCCGCTCGCTGCGCAGCCACGTCAGGTGGTCGCGCAGGGCGGGCACCGCATCCCGTCTGTCGTCGAGCACGCGGGCGATGGCCGGGAGGCCGAGCCCGAGGTCCCGCAGCAGCAGGATGCGCTGCAGCCGCACGAGGGAGTCGCGGTCGTAATGTCGGTAACCGTTCGCGGCGACCCGGCTCGGCCGGAGCAGGCCCAGCTCGTCGTAGTGACGCAGCGTCCTGCTCGTCGTGCCGGCGATGCGCGCGATGTCCTGGATGCTCCAGTCCACGGTCGCCTCCACCATGTCTGTCTCCTCTCGTGGGGTGCAGAAACAACGGTAGAGGTTGACGTTACGTCAAGGTCAAGCGCTGCGCGATACTGTCGTGGATGTGCGTGAGCTCCGTTCCCTGACCGCTGTCGCCCCCGGCATCCTCTTCGTCGAGGGCCCCGCCTCCAACTGGACCGTCTTCCACGGGCGCAGCCACGTCGAGCTGGTGGACTGCGGCTACCCGGCCGACCGTCCGCTGGTCGAGGAGTCGATCCGCTCGACCGGGCTGGACGCGTCGGCGCTCAGGCGCATCATCGTCACGCACGGGCACTCCGACCACCTGGGCGCGGCGCGCGACTTCAGCGAGGGCTCCGGGGTGGAGGTGCTGGCCGCCGAGAGCGAGCTGCCGAACGTCCGCCGCGAGATCACAGAGCAGGTCACCGTCGCCGACCTGCTGCCTGTCGCTCTCCGCCGCGGCACCATCCCCTGGGCCGTCGCGGCCATCCGCGCGGGCGGCCTCGGCGACGTCGGCGTCCCGTCCGCGCAGGCCATCGTAGGCGAGGCGATCGAGCTGTCGACCGGCCACCGCCTGGAGGTCGTGCCCACGCCCGGCCACACCACCGGGCACGCGTGCTTCTTCGAGCCGGACGCCGAGGTGCTGATCACGGGCGACGCGCTCGTGACCGGGCACGCCCTGCTCGCCGACGCGGGGGAGCTCCAACGGCTTCCGACGTTCTTCCACCACGACGCCGCCGGGGCGGAGGCGAGCGCGCGACGGCTCAGCCTGTGCGACGCGCGCTGGGTGCTGCCGGGCCACGGGCCCGCGCTGCGGTTGTAGGGCGCGCTACCGCTTCGTCCTGGCCGGCACCGCTGGCTGCTCGTCCTGCGCCGTCCGCTCCTCGGCCGCCACCGGCGGCACCGCAAGCTCTCCCGGCGCCGCGAACTCGCTCTGCTCCCCGAGCGTGATCGGCGTGTTGTGGATGTGGATGCGCGCACGCGCCGCCGACGCCGGCGCCAGCGGACGCCGCGCGACCGGGCGCACCGGCTCGCCGCGACGGTCCTGACCGGGCAGCGGGCGCGACCGGCGGCCGTAGATCAGCGAGGACGAGTCGAGCAGCCATGGCACGAGCGCCACGGTGACGCCGTGGCAGAGCATGAGCTGCTTGCTCAGCCGGCGGGCACGGTGGTTGTGCAGCAGCGACTCCCACCAGTGGCCGACGATGTACTGCGGCAGGTAGACCGTCACGACCTCGGAGCCGTGCTCCTCGCGGCGGTGCTTCAGGTACTTCATCACCGGGACGCCGAAATCGCGGTACGGCGACTCGATGACGGTGAGCGGGACATGGATGTTCTGCTCGATCCACTGCCGCTGCAGCTTCTGCGTCGCCTCCTCCTCGATGGAGACGTGCACGGCCTCGATCGAGTCGTGCCGCGCGGCGATCGCGTAGTCCAGCGCCTTCAGGGCCGGCTTCTGCATCTTGCCGATCAGCACCACGGCGTGGTCGCCGACGCTGCCGAAGGTCGTGACCGGGTCGACCTCGATCTCCTTCTCGACGTCCCGGTAGTACCGGTTCACGCCGAGCATCAGGAACCAGAGGATCGGCATGAAGATGAACACGAGGTACGCGCCGTGCGTGAACTTCGTGATGGTGACCACGATGAGCACGACGAAGGTCAGCGTCGCGCCGAACGCGTTGATGCAGAGCGAGCGGACGATGCTGCTGCGCTCGCGCTGGCTCAGCACCGCCGCGCCGTCCTTGCCGCTGCCGCGCAGCATCGTGACCCAGTGCTTCACCATCCCGGACTGACCGAGCGTGAACGACACGAACACACCGATGATGTAGAGCTGGATGAGCTGGGTCAGGTTCGCCTGGTACACGAGCAGCAGGACCGTCGCGGCGAGCGCCAGCAGGATCATGCCGTTCGAGTAGACCAGGCGGTCGCCGCGGGTGTTGAGCGCCTTCGGGGCGTACGAGTCGCGGGCGAGCACCGAGCCGAGCAGCGGGAAGCCGTTGAACGCCGTGTTCGCGGCGAGCAGCAGCACGACCGCCGTGGCGGCCTGCACGATGAAGAAGAAGAAGGTGTTGTTGCCGAACGTCGCCGCGGCGATCTGCGCGATGAGCGAGCGCTGCGGGGAGGTCGCGCACTGCGCCCAGCCCTGGAGGTCGCACGGGTTCTCCGCATAGTGCACGCCGCTGATCAGCGCCGTGACCGTGAGGCCCGCGAACAGGACGATCGCGATGCCGCCCATCAGCGCGAGCGTGGTGCGGGCGTTGCGGATCTTGGGCGTGCGGAAGGCGGGCACGCCGTTGGCGACGGCCTCCACGCCGGTCAGCGCGGAACAGCCGCTGGAGAACGCGCGCAACAGCAGAAGGACCACAGCGGCCTGCGTGATGCTGCTGGTGTGCACGGAGTAGCCGGCCGACTCGGCGACCGGCGCGTGGCCGAACGCGGTGCGGACCAGCGCCGTGACGACCATCACGAAGATGCTGCCGATGAAGATGTAGGTGGGGAGCGCGAACGCCTTGCTCGACTCCCGCACGCCGCGGAGGTTGACCGCGACGAGGATGATCACGCAGACCACGGCGAGCTCCACCCGCCACGATGCGAGGAACGGCAGCGCCGAGATCACGTTGTCGACGCCGGAGGCGACCGACACGGCGACGGTCAGCACGTAGTCGACCAGGAGGGCGGAGGCCACCACCAGGCCGGCCTTCTCACCGAGGTTCTTGTGCGCGACCTCGTAGTCGCCGCCTCCCGAGGGGTAGGCCTTGACGAGCTGGCGGTAGCTGAGCACCACCGTGATCATCAGGACGACGACGGCCGCGGCGACCCAGGGGGCGAAGGTCAGGAACGACAGGCCGCCGAGCAGCAGGATCATCAGGAGTTCCTGCGGAGCGTAGGCGACGCTGGAGAGTGCGTCTGACGCGAAGATCGGGAGCGCGAGGTGCTTCGGGAGTAGCTGTCCTTCGAGTTTTTCGCTCGGAAGCGGGTCGCCGATCAGCCACCGCTTCGGGGATCTCCCCTCATTTGTCACGAGGGACGAGAATACTCGCTGCCAAAACGCTGTCAAATCGGCGCGTCGCGTCAGCGCCGGAAGGCGATTCCGCAAACACTGGGTCGGCACCCCGCGGAGCATCCGTTGCCGCGGATTCTCGCGGGAGTCGGCTCGTCATCGGCCTCACTGGGAGCGAGATGAGCATGAGCTGGGACTTTCTGGAGTTCTTTCCGAAATACCGCTCTCACCGGGCGGTTCAGCCGCGGCCGATCGCCTCGACGATCGCGCGCCGCACGCGGGTCAGCTCCTCCTTGAGGAGGGGCACGACGTTCTCCGGGAGTGCGCCGCGGGCGGCCTGCGAGCGCAAGTCCGTGCGGAGCTGCTGGCGGAACTCGTTGATCGCGACCTCCGCCTCCCGCGCCGCGGCATTGGCGGCCGAGCGGGCGTCGCGGCCCGCCTCGCGCGCCTCCTGCCGCGGGTCGACCCGCGTCGCGTCGCGCTTGGCCTCCCGCGCCGCCGAGGCCAGCTCCGCGCGCAGGGTGCGCATGGCGTCGTTCACGCCGGCGCGGACCTCGTCGGCGAGCCGGCGGACGGAGTCGGTGACCTCGTCCTCGATGGCGTCCAGCTCGTGCTCGCGGGCGGCGAGCTCTGCGCGGCCGGCGTCGGTGATCGCGTAGACGGTCTTGCGGCCGTCGGTCGTCTTGGTGACCAGCCCCTCCTCCTCCAGCTTCGCCAGCCGGGGGTAGATGGTGCCGGCGCTCGGCACGTAGGTGCCGCCGAAGCGGTCGCTCAGCGCCTGGATGAGCTCGTAGCCGTGGCGGGGCGACTCCGCCAGGAGGCTCAGCAGGTAGAGGCGGAGGTTGCCGTGGGCGAAGACGGGGGTCACGCCGACGCCTCCTCCTGAGCTGCGGAGCTGCGGAGCACCGAGACGGCGCCGGACACCGAGTTGACCGTGATGTCGACCCAGTAGCCGTCGAGGCTTCCGGTGGTCGCGGTGTACCCCTTTCCCGCCGAGCCGACGACCATCACGTTGTCGAGCTGGACCCGGCCGGAGACGGTGTTGGCGCGGTAACGGGCGCCGAGGGCCTCCGGGATGCGGATGGTCGTGTCGCCGGAGACGGTGTTGATCTGGACCTCGTCCGGGGTGCCGGAGAGGTCCACCATGATGTCGGCCGAGACGCCGTCGGCGCTGAAGCGCGGGATCGTCCCGGTGGCGGTGATGTCCCCCGACACCGTGTGAGCGCTGATGCGCCCGGTGTGGCCGCGGGCCGAGAGCTCGCCGCTGACGGAGTTGAGCTCGAGGGCGCCTTCGAGGCCGTCGATGACGACATCCCCGGAGACGGTGCTCAGCCGGGCGTCGGTCTTCAGGCCCGAGATGAGGGCTCCGGCGGAGACCACGCCGAACTTGAGCGCGACATCCCTGGGCACCAGCACGCTGACGTCGGCGCGGGCGCTGGACCGCATCGACTTGAAGACGTCGATGAAGTTGTCCCACCGCAGCTGCGGGTGGTCGATCTCCAGGCGGTCCTCGTCGATGCTGACCTTGAGGTCGCGGCCGGACACCGAGTGGACCTCCACGCGGGCTCCCGGCTCGTCGTGGCCGATGATGTCGATCTGGCCGCCCAGCATCCCGACCTTGAGGGAGCGGACCAGCTCCACGTCGATCGTGCGGCTCTCGCCGGGCTGGATGAGCCACTTCTCCTGCGCCATGCTCTTGTACTCCTTGCTTCGGTGACTCGCGATATATCGCGATGTTGACGTATTCACGATATATCGCGAGTTGACCGAGCGCAAGCGCCCGCCACGAATCTCAGGGTCACCTCAGGGACATCCCCCACCCCCGCGCCATCCGTTCCGGAGTTGTGTACGCGACACGCCGGGGTGCGGCGTACACAACTCCGGAACGGATGGCGAGGGGGGTCAGCGGCGCGGGCGGGCGAGCCAGGGGTGCAGGAGGCGGGTGACGAAGGGGAGCAGGAAGTACGTCATGGTCGGCGTCAGCAGAAGGGTCGTGATGAGGACCGTGGCCAGCGGCCAGAGCTGGTGCCAGCCGGGCACCAGATAGAACGTGACGTAGGTGAAGACCAGCGAGAGCGGGAAGAACCCGAGCCAGATCGTGACGGCCTGCTTCCAGCGCGGCGGGGCGGCGGGCGCTCCGGGCTCCGGCTCGTCGAACCAGCCCTCGATGCCGGTGCGGCGTTCCACACGGGACACCTCGACCAGCTCGCGGCCCGCATACAGCCACTCGGCGCGCTCGTCGGAGGCCTCCCAGACCTCCAGAGATGCGGCGTCGGCGAAGCGGTACAGCATGTGCCACTCGTGCGAGTGGGCGTTGGCGCGCACCCAGCCGGAGCCGAGGAAGCCCTCGTAGCCGTTGGCGAGGTTGACGCCCGCCTGGACCCAGTGGGTCACCTCGGGGAGGCGGTCGGGGTCGACGCGGCGGGTGATGGAGACGGTGACGGGGATGCGCGGGGGGAAGTCCGGGTTCTGCGCTTGTGGCGCGGAGACGTTCGGCTCTTGTGGAGTCATGCGTCCATTGTCGCCGCCGCGGGTTACGCCCACGTTTCGGCGGCGAGGTTCCGTCGAAGGGCACGTAAACGCCCCTAAAAAACGGTTTTAGGGGCGTTTACGTGCCCCTCGGCGGATGTGGGCGGGGTTTGGGCGCGGTCAGCGGGGGGCGAGGAGGGTGCCGCCGTCGCGCACGACGAGCTCGGGGGTCACCAGGCGGTGCCGCGGGTCGTCGACGCTGGAGCGCACGCGGCCGCCGTGGGCGCCGGTCAGCAGTTCGAGCACGCCGGCGGCCACCTCCTCCAGCGGCTGGCGCACGCTGGAGAAGCCGAGCGACGCGGCGACGGGGGTGTCGTCGTAGCCGATCACGGGGATGCGACCCCGGGTCGCGGTCAGGGCGCCGAGGGCAAGCGAGTCGGAGGCGCAGACGACGGCCTCCACGTCGGCGCGGGCGGCGAGTGTCCGCATGGCCTCCGCGCCGAAGGTCACGCCGTCCTCCGAGGCCTCCTCCAGCGTCGCGAGGGTCGCGTCGTCGACGACCTGCGCGTCCCGCATCGCCTCGAGCCAGCCCGCGCGGCGGTCGTCGCCGGTGCCGGAGCCCGCCGGCCAGCCCAGGTAGCCGATCCGGCGGAGGCCACGCGCGAGGAAGTGGTCGGTCGCTTCCCGCAGCCCCGCGCGGCCGTCCACGTCCACCCACAGGTGCAGCGGGTCGGTCATGTCGTCGATGCCCCAGGGGCGGCCGAACGTGACGAAGGACTGGCCGTGCTCGATCAGCCACTCCGTGCGCGGGTCGCCGTGGAAAGTGGAGGTCAGCACGAACGCGTCCACGTCCGCGCCGTCGGAGAGCCGTCGGAATTGCTCGATCTCGTCCTCCGGGCCGTCCGCGGTGAACAGCAGGACGCGCAGGCCCTTGCGGTCGGCCTGCTCGGTGAGGGCGTGCAGGAAGCGGTCGAGCACGCTGCCCGAGATGCCGTCCCTGGTCATCGGGTCGAGCCGGATGCCGATGGTGGAACTCTTCTGCGTGCGGAGCCGGCGCGCGGAGGCGTGCGGCCGGTAGCCGAGCGCGCGGATGGCCTCCTCGACGCGCTCGCGGGTCTCCGGGCGCACGATCGCGGGGGTGTTCAGCACGTTCGAGACGGTCTGCCGCGAGACGCCCGCGGCGTCGGCGACATCGCTGACCGTCGGCTGTGCGCCCATGCTGTTCCTTCCCGACGCGTTCCCGGGACGGCCCGGGACGCTGTCACAGACCTTACCGGTGCGCGTTCGCGCTGGCCCGCTGCCCCCGCTTGACACGTCCCGAAGGCCGTGACTATGGTGACAGCGTCCCCGTTTGATCGTTCAAAATGCACTGTAGCATCATCGAATTTGATCGATCAAAGAGGAGTCCCCCGGAACAAAGACCACAGGAGGTCGGATGCGCGCAGAGCAGCGGGCGATCCCAGCGCTCCCTCCGCGATGTCCTCCACAGGTCCGCGTCCGACGCGAACCATCCACCACTTCGGCGACCCACACCGCGTGAGCCCGACCGTTCGGGCACACTCACACCAAGGAGAGAAACACATGCGAAGAATCACATCCCGCTGGCTCGCGGGCGGCGCCGTCGCCGCCGCGGCCGCACTCGCCCTCACGGCCTGCGGCTCCGGCTTCGGCGGCAGCGGCAGCGGCAGCAGCGACACCGGCAAGCTGACCTCGTCGAGCAAGGCGCTGACGGTCATGATCGGCTCGTCCGGCGACGCCGAGACGGCCGCGGTCAAGTCCGCCGTCGGCGACTGGTCGAAGAGCTCCGGCACCAAGGCCAGCGTCGTGGCCGCGGCCGACCTCAACCAGCAGCTCTCGCAGGGCTTCGCGGCGAAGAAGCCGGCGGATGTGTTCTACCTCTCGACCGACGCGCTCGCCGGCTACGCCTCCAACGGCTCGCTGCTCGCGTACGGCGACCAGCTCGGCAACAAGGGCGACTTCTACCCGAGCCTGGTCAAGTCCTTCACCTACAACGGCAAGTTCTACTGCGCGCCGAAGGACTTCTCCACGCTCCAGCTCATCATCAACAAGGACATGTGGAGCGCCGCCGGCCTCACGGACAGCGACATCCCCAAGACCTGGGACCAGCTCCAGGCGGTCGCCAAGAAGCTCACCGGCAACGGCCACGTCGGCCTCGGCATCTCGGGTGAGTACGCTCGCATCGGCTCCTTCATGGTGCAGGCAGGCGGCAACCTGATGAACGACGACAGCACGAAGGCGACCGCGAACAGCGACGCCAACGTCAAGGCGCTCGACTTCGTCAAGACGATGCTCAACGCGGGCGACCTCAAGTACGCCAAGAACCTCGGCGCGGGCTGGGGCGGCGAGGCGTTCGGCAAGGGAATGGCCGCGATGACCATCGAGGGCAACTGGATCACCGGCGCCATGAAGTCGGACTACCCGAACATCAAGTACAAGGTCGCCGAGCTCCCGGCCGGCCCTGCCGGTCAGGGCACCCTCCAGTTCACCAACTGCTGGGGCATCGCCGCCGACAGCCCCAACCAGGCCGCCGCGCTCAAGCTCGTCGAGAAGCTGACCAGCAAGAGCGACCAGCTCGCCTTCTCTCAGGCGTTCGGCCCGATGCCGTCGATCAAGTCCGCCGCGAGCGAGTGGAAGTCGGCCAACCCCGACCTGGTGCCGTTCCTCAACGCCGCCGACTACGCCAAGGGCGTGCCGACCGCGAAGGGCGCGGCCGACGTCGTGACCGACCTCAACAGCAAGCTGGAGACGCTGGCCACGAGCGACCCGAAGACGATCCTCGACGCCACGCAGAAGAACCTCGAAGCGCTGAAGTAAGGATCGCAGACACCATGTCGCAAGCCACGAGTCGGTCTCGCCGTTCCGGAATCCGGCGCGGCGAGGCCGCCTCGGGGTGGTTGTTCACCGCCCCGGTCATCCTGCTGCTCGGCGTGTTCCTCGTCATCCCGGTGCTCATGGCGCTGTGGGTCAGCTTCTCCGACTGGGGAGGGCGCGGCAGCCCCTTCGCGTCCGACGTGAACTTCGTCGGGCTCAAGAACTACTCGACGCTGCTGGCCGGCGGCGGCCTCGCCGAGTCGGACTTCGGCACGGCGCTGAAGAACAACGCCTGGTACGTCGTCCTCGTCGTCCCGATCCAGACGGCCGTCGCGCTCTTCCTCGCGGTGCTCGTCAACCGGGCCATCCTCCGCGGGCGCGGCTTCTTCCGCACCGCCTTCTACTTCCCGTCGGTGACCAGCTCCGTCGCCATCACCGTGCTGTGGCTGTTCCTGTTCAGCACGACGGGCGCGGTGAACAAGGTGCTCTCCTGGTTCGGCGTCAACGGACCGAACTGGTTCAACGACCCGAGCGGCATCATCCACAACTTCCTCGGGCTGTTCGGCGTCACCACCGGCCCCGCCGCCCTCACCCAGAACACGCTGCTCGGCGTCTCCTGGTGGGACTGGCTGGGCGGGCCGTCCGTTGCGATGACGGCCTACATGATCATGGCCGTGTTCACCACGAGCGGCACCTTCATGCTGCTCTTCATCGCGGCCCTGCAGAACCTCGGCGGCGACATCACCGAGGCCGCCATGATGGACGGCGCCAACGGCTGGCAGCGGTTCTGGCGGATCACGCTCCCGCAGCTCCGCCCCACGCTCTTCACCGTCCTCACCCTCGGCCTGATCGGCTGCTGGCAGGTCTTCGACCAGATCTACACCGGCAGCAAGGGCGCGCCGAGCAAGACCACGCTCACCCCGGCCTACCTGTCGTACCAGACCTCGTTCACCA
Organism: Leifsonia sp. NPDC056824; assembly: GCF_042789575.1. Lineage (NCBI taxonomy): Bacteria > Bacillati > Actinomycetota > Actinomycetes > Micrococcales > Microbacteriaceae > Leifsonia > Leifsonia sp. NPDC056824. Next base: position 764,845 of record NZ_JBHUAV010000001.1, read on the forward strand.
ACCAGGAGTGGGGCCAGGGCGCCGCGATCGCGTTCATCCTGTTCATCATCATCGTGCTGTTCACGATCTTCCAGCGCTGGGTGCTGCGTGAGCGGAAGGTGTCCAAGCGGCGCATGCGGCCGTACGACGCGATGGTCATCGCGGCGACCGCGCCGAACAACTCGCCCGGCTCCGGCCTGAAGGGAGGCCAGGCATGACCGCCACCACGTCCACCGTCTCGCCGGTCACCGCGACGTCGCCTGGCGCCTCCGCTCCGCGGCCGGTGCGCCGGCGCCGCACGACCGGCACCATCGCCGCCACGTCCGTCAGCTACGCGATCCTCGTCGTCCTCGCGGTCGTGTACATCATGCCGTTCCTCATCCAGATCGCGACCTCGTTCAAGACCGACGCGGACGCGTCGGCCAACCCGGTCTCGCTGATCCCCCAGGTGTGGACCACGGCGGCGTACACCAAGCTGTTCCTCAATTCGGACTTCCCGCTCTGGTTCATGAACTCGGCGATCGTCACCGTCGTCGTGACCCTCGGCCGGGTGTTCTTCAACTCGCTCGCCGGGTACGCCCTCGCACGGCTGCACTTCCGCGGCCGCGGGTTCGTGTTCGCCGGGCTGGTCGCGGTCATGTCGGTGCCGATGGTCGTGCTGCTCATCCCGAAGTTCCTCGTGATCAACCAGCTCGGCATGTACGACTCGTACACCGGCATGATCCTGCCGCTGCTCACCGACGCGGCCGGCGTCTTCATCATGAAGGGCTTCTTCGAGTCGATCCCGGCGAGCGTCGAGGAGCAGGCGCGCATCGACGGCGCCGGCACCTTCCGGGTGTTCTGGTCGATCGTTCTGCCGATGGCGCGTCCCGCGCTCATCACGATCATCATCCTGTCCTTCCAGGGGTCGTGGAACGAGCTCGCGCACTTCATCGTGTCGACCCAGGACCCGGCCCTCACCACGCTGACCAAGGGCGTTGCGGGTCTGGCGAGCGGACAGCTCAGCCAGGGCAGCCAGTACCCGATCAAGCTCGCCGCCGCGGCGATCATGACCATCCCGGTCGCCGTGCTGTTCTTCATCTTCCAGCGCCGCATCATGAACTCCAGCGACGGAGCGGTGAAGGAGTGACAGCCAGCGCACCGACCATCCTGGCCACCTGCGGAGGCCTCGTCGCCGGAGACTGGACGGACTCCCACTACGGCCCCCTCCTCCAGTACGCGATCGAGCTGGCGCAGGTCGTCGGACGGCGGCCCAAAGTGGCCCACATCAACACCGCAGGCGGCGACCAGCGGCACGTCGAGGGCGGCGAGCTGGAGGCCGCGCGCGCTGCGGGCGTCGAAGCGAGTCACGTCCGGTTCTTCCCGCACCCCAACATCCCGGACCTGCGCGAGCACATCCTCGCCCAGGACGTGGTGTGGGTCAGCGGCGGGAGCCTGCTCAACCTGCTGGCCGTCTGGCGCGCGCACGGGCTCGACGCGGTCCTGACCGAGGCCTGGCAGCGCGGCGTCGTGCTGGCGGGCGGCTCGGCCGGTGCGCTGTGCTGGCACGAGGGCGGGACGACGGCCTCCCGCGGCCCGGACATCTGCGCGCTGCCCGACGGGCTCGGCCTGGTGCCGGGGTCGCTCGCGGTGCACTATGACTCCGACCCGCGCCGCCGGCCGGCCCATCACGCGGCGGTCGCCTCCGGCGAGCTTTCCGGCGGGTACGCGCTCGAGGAGGGCACCGGCCTCGTCTACCAAGGCTGGACCCTGGTCGACGTCGTCTCCGAACGGGAGGGCGCGGCCGTCTGGCGCGTGCAGGGCACGGACGCCGATGGGCGGCGCGGCGTGACCGAGACGCGCATCGAGCCCAGGGTGCTCCCGGCATCCACACCCTTCGCCGCATCCCCCACCACGTCTACATCCCCATCCCCATCCCCGATCGAGGAGGCGCGAACGCCCCGATGACCCAGCCGCTCCAACCCCTGCTGCACGACAGTGTCGTGGTGCTGACCGCGCCCAGCCAAGCCTGGTCCGCCGCGGACGGCACCGTCGACGGCGGCGGGATCCACGGGTTCTACCACTCGGACCTCCGGGTGCTCGACCGCATCCTCCTGACCGTCGGCGGCGACCTGCCCGAGCACATCGCCACAGCCGGCCCCGACGCCGCGAGCGCCGTCTTCACCGCGCTCGCCCGCCGGATCGACGATGCCACGGCCGACCCGCGCGTCCGCCTGGAGCGCACGCGCACGGTCGTGGCGGGGAGCCTGCGGGAGCGGATCGTGCTGCGTAACGCCCTCCGCACCCCGATCGCGACGACCGTCGAGGTCTCGGTCCGTGGCGACTTCACCCCCATGCAGATCGTCAAGGCCGGGCTGACGGGTGCGGAGCACGCCGTTTCGGCCGATTCCGTCGCGGAGGGCGTCGTCTTCCGCTCGGGACCCGTGACCGCACGGCTGATCGCGCCCGGCGCGCGCGTCGTGGTCGACGGCCAGGACGCGGCGCTCGCCTGGGACGTCGAGGTGCCGGCCCACGGGTCCGTGACGCTCGACTGGACCATCGACGTGGACGACCCGACCGCCGTCGTCGCCGGCGCCGCCCCTTCGGCCGAGTGGGCCGCCTTCCGCGCCAGCACCGGCGACTCCCGCCTCGCGTCCTGGCTCGACCGGGCGCTCGCCGACCTCCAGTCGCTGCGGATGTCCACCACAGCGCGGCCGGACGACACCTTCCTCGCCGCCGGCGCCCCGTGGTTCTTCACGCTGTTCGGCCGCGACTCCATCTGGGCCGCGCGCCTGCTGCTGCCGCTCGGCACCGACATCGCCGCCTCCACGCTCCGCGTGCTGGCGCACTTCCAGGGCACGGAGACCGTCGGCGAGACCGCCGAGCAGCCCGGCAAGATCATGCACGAGCTGCGGCCGGCCGCGCTCACCATCCCGGGTGAGGGCGTCGTGCTGCCACCGCTCTACTACGGCACCGTCGACGCGACCGCGCTCTGGATCGGCCTGCTCCACGACGCGTGGAAGTGGGGCCTGCCCGACGACGAGGTGCGCGAGCTGCTCCCCGCGACGCAGGCGGCGCTCGCCTGGATGCGCGACCACGGCGACAGCGATGGCGACGGCTTCCTGGAGTACGTCGACACCACCGGTCACGGCCTGGCCAACCAGGGCTGGAAGGACTCCGGCGATTCCATCCAGTGGAAGGACGGCACTCTCGCGGACGGCCCGATCGCGCTGTGCGAGGTCCAGGGCTACGCCTACGAAGCCGCGGTCGGCGGGGCCGAACTGCTCGAGGCGTTCGGCCTGGAGGGCGCGGACGAGTGGCGAGACTGGGCCGCGCAGCTCAAGACCCGCTTCGCCGAGGCGTTCTGGATCGACGACCCGGCCGGCGCCTACCCCGCCGTCGCGCTCGACGCCGCCAAGCGCAAGGTCGACACCGTCACGAGCAACATCGGCCACCTGCTCGGCACCGGCATCCTCACCCCGGAGCAGTCGACCGTGATCGCGCGCCGGCTGGCGTCGCCCGAGCTGTGCTCCGGCTACGGCCTCCGCACCATGTCGACCGACGCGGACGGCTACTGGCCGCTCAGCTACCACGGCGGCTCCGTGTGGGCGCACGACACCGCGATCGCGATCGTGGGGCTGTCGCGCGACGGCCACGCGGCCGAGGCCGACCTCCTCGCCGACGGCCTGCTGGCCGCGGCGGACGGCTTCGGCTACCGGATGCCCGAACTGCACTCGGGCGACTCCGCCGAGCAGACCAGCGCACCGATCCCCTACCCCGCCGCCTGCCGCCCGCAGGCCTGGTCCGCGGCCGCGGCGGTCGCGGTCCTCTCGGCCCGCCTCGGCCTCCGTGCCGACGCGCAGACGGGATCGCTCGACGTGCGCCCCACCCCCGGCGCAGGCAGCATCCGCGTCAGCGGCCTCCGTTTCGCGGGCACGCCCCGCGACCTCGAGGTCTGACACCCTGCAGATTCGTGCCGAATGTAGCGTTTGCCGCGGCGATAAGCCACATTCGGCACGAATCTGAGGCCTAGATCTGCGCCATGATCTGGCGGGCGATCACGCGGCCGGCGCGGTTCGCGCCGATCGTGCTCGCCTGCGGGCCGTAACCGGCGAGGAAGATCCGCGAATCCTGCCAGGACGCGCCGGACGCCACCGTGAGGCCGCCCGACTTCTCGCGCAGCTTCAGGGGTGAGAGGTGCCTGAGCTCCGGGCGGAAACCGGTCGCCCAGATGATCGCGTCCGCCTTCGTCGTCGAACCGTCCGCCCAGACGACGCCGTCGGGCTCGATGCGGGAGAACATCTCCCGCTCCACGAGCAGCCCACGGTCGATCCCGGCCGCGACGCGGCGCGTACGCGGCACACCCGTTCCGCTCACGATGCTGGGCAGCGCCTGGCCGGCGCGGGCCGCCGCGTCCTGGGCGGAGACCGCGGCCACACCACCCTCGATCGTCAGCTCCGACTCGTTGCGGAAGTCCACAGGGCGGCGGGTCGCCCAGGTCAGGCTCTCGGCGACGCCCTCCAGCTCCAGCAGGAAGCCGATCGCGCTCGTGCCGCCGCCGACCACCACGACCGACTTCCCGGCGAGCTCCTCCGCCGAGACGTACGACGACGTGTGCAGGTGACGGCCGGCGAAGTCGTTCATCCCTGCGTACCAGGGGATGAACGGCGCACCCCAGGTGCCCGACGCGTTGACCACGACCCGGGTGCGCGTCTCACCGCGGTCGTGCGCGACGACCAGGTCCGCACCGCGGTCGAACACCCGCGAGACGGTCACCGGACGCTGCACCTGGAGGCCGTAGTGCTCCTCGTAGCGGCGGTAGTAGCCGGCGACGATGTCCTTGGCCGGGAGGGCGCGGTCCGCGGTCTCGAAGCTGAGACCCAGCTCCGCCATCCCTGGGAGGTCGTTCACATGATGGGCGCTCCCGAGGCGCAGCGCGTCCCACCGGTGCTGCCAGGCGCCGCCGGTGCCGGGGCCGCGGTCGAGGATCACGAAATCCTGGCCGGGAACCAGCTCGAACCGGCGCAGGTAGTACGCGACCGCGAGCCCGGCCTGCCCGGCGCCGACGATCACCACCTGGGTGTCGGTCATGCCACTGATCACGCGCTCATTCCATCATCCGACGCTGTGCGGGAACTCGGGGTCCCCGAGGGTCACCATGCTAAACTCGATGCTAGTTTTCACTGTTTCTACTGGATCCCCGGGTGCCATTCCCCGGGCAGGACCAAAAGGGGGTCACGCATGGGGCGCGGCCGTCAAAAGGCAAAGCACACCAAGATCGCTCGTCAGTTGAAGTCGTTCAGCCCGAACGTCAACTACGACGCGCTCGAGCGTGAGCTCACCGGACATTCCCACCACGACGACGAGCACAACTACGACGCGTGGGCGGACTACAACCCGGATGGTGACGACGACACCCCAGGGTACGACGACGCCGACGAGGACGAGTACGAGGACAGCGAGTCCGAGACGCCGAAGCGCGCCTGAGCGCGCCAGCGTCATCCCCGCGATCACCCGAGCGGGCGGCGTGAACCGCTGACGATCCTTCGAACGCACCCTCGCGCGCTCAGAGCCACCCTTGCCGCGTCGCGATCGCGACCGCCTCGGAGCGGTTGCGCGCGCCCGTCTTGCCGATCGCGCTCGACAGGTGGTTGCGCACGGTCCCGTCGCTGAGGTGGAGGCGGCGCGCGATGTCGGTGATCGTCCCGCCCTGGCCTGCGACCGCGAGCACCTCGGCCTCCCGCACCGTCAGCGGCGAAGCTCCGGACGCCAGTGATTCGGCGGCCAGCGCGGGGTCGACGACGCGCAGCCCGGAGGCGACGCGGCGGACGGCGTCCGCGAGCTGGCCGGAGGGCGTGTCCTTCACGATGAACCCCGCGGCCCCGGCCTCCATCGCGCGTCGCAGGTAGCCCGGCCGGCCGAACGTCGTCACGATCAATGAGCGGCACGACGGCAGATCGCGCGCGAGCAGCGCGGCGACCTGGATGCCGTCGACCCCCGGCATCTCCACGTCGAGCAACGCGACGTCGGCGGCAGCGGAGCGCGCAGCGTCGAGCACCTCGTCGCCGCGGCCGACCTGCGCGACGACCTCCAGGTCGGTCTCGAGGTCGAGGAGGGCAGCGAGGGCGCCGCGGACGAGGGCCTGGTCGTCGGCGAGCAGCAGGCGGATGGTCACGCGGTCAGCCTCCTCACGGTCAGCAGCGTCCCGCCGCGTGGTCCGGCCTCCACCGTCACTGCGGCGCCGAACTCCCGCGCCCGGTCGGTCAGCCCGGCGATCCCGGAGCCCCGCACGAGCTCGCGCCGCTCCGCGAACGGGGCCGGCCCGCGGCCGTCGTCCTCGATACGCAGGGCGTCCGGCTCCACCGTCACCCAGCAGTTGCGGGAGCCGGAGTGCCGGATCACGTTCGTGACGCCCTCCCGCAGCACCCAGCCGAACAGCTCGCGCAGCTCGGGCGCGACGTCCTCGCCGTTGCGGGGGAGGTGCGCCTGGATGTCGGCGGCCGCCAGTCCGGCCTGGGCCGCCGCGAGCTCCGTGGACAGGCTCATCTCGCGGTAACCGGCGACGGCGGCGCGCAGGTCGGCGAGGGCCGAGCGGGTCAGACGCTCGATGTCGGCGAGCTCGTCCTCCGCGCGACGCGGGTCCACCGGGATCAGCCGGCGTGCGAGCTCCGACTTCACCGTCACCACGGTCAGCGAGTGGCCGAGGACGTCGTGCATGTCGCGCGAGAACCGGGCGCGCTCGTCCACCACCGCGAGCCTGGCGATCTCGCCCTGCGCGTTCCGCAGCCGGCGGAGGGTGTCGATCTGGCGGGCGAACGCGCTCATCATGATGCCGATCGAGACGGTGATGAGGGCGATGAACCAGGCGTCCGCGAACGTGCCGGAGAGCAGGAACACGATGACCTGCACGGCCCCGAGGGCGCCGATGATCGTGTTCGCGACCCAGGTGCGCGCGATCGACATCCCGGCGACGCACGCCACGTAGACCCAGGTCCAGAGCGTGTCGATGCCGATGAACGGGAGCAGCGTCAGCGTCAGCGCGAAGTACGCCAGCACGCCGTTCAGCCGCGTGCGCTCGCTCTCCCACCACAGGATGGGCGGGAGGGCGAGGAAGCCGACGTAGACGAGCGTGAGCAGCGCGGTCGCGACGATCTTGGTGCTCAGGGCGCCGGACGACGTCCACAGGCTCACGATCACGGAGATCTGGTACAGCAGGCCGATCACCGCGCCGGGGTACCAGCGGAAGGCGGAGCGGTGCGTCAGCCGCGCCCACACGCCGGTGGGCCGGTACTCCTCGACCTCGCTGCTGAACACGTCCCTAACCCTAGCCAGCCGTCGCCCGCGGGTCAGCCGCGCGCTGCGTCGCGCCGGTAGCGCCACACGATCAGCGCGCCGAGGGCGAGCGTCCACGCGGTCAGCACGAGTGCAGGCGTGAGGGCGTCGCCGCTCTGCAGCGCGCCGAGCTGCCCGACCCGGTTCAGCCAGTACGACGGCACAGCCTGCGCGACGTTCGCGACCCAGGCGGGGAAGATCTGCAGCGGGATCCACAGACCGCCCAGCACAGCCATCCCCATGAACACGGCCATGAACAGCGGCTGCGCGAACTCCGGCTTGGCGAACTGGCCGATCAGGATGCCCAACAGGGCGAACGGCACGACGCCGGCCCAGATCGCCAGGCAGGCGAGCATCCAGCTCATCGCCGGGAGGTCCGGGTGGTAGAGCCCGATCGAGACCGTGACGATGATCACGATGCTGAGCAGCGCGAGCGCCAGGGCCGCGACCAGCTTGGAGATCAGGTATCCGGTGCCGGTCAGCGGGGTGACCCGGAGCTGGCGGTTCCAGCCGAGCGAGCGCTCGGTGACGATGTTGAACGCCTGGGACAGCGCGGCCATCATGCCGCCGTACGCGGAGACCTGGATGGTGGTGACGACGATCCACGGGAGGTGGGTGACGGCGTCGACCTGCCCGCGGCCTCCGAACGTGCCGCCGAAGGCCAGCAGCATGACGAGCGGGACGGCGAGGGTGAAGATCATGGCGCGCATGTTCTTGAGCTGGCGCAGGGACTCGCGGCCCAGGTAGGCGATGCTCATCGGAGGGCTCCTTCGGAGAGGTGTTACGGGGTCGGCGCGGTCGCGTCGTCCCGCGACTCGGTGAGGGCGAGGAACGCGTCGTCCATCGTGTGCGCGGTGACCTCGATGTCGTGGAGGTCGTCGTGCGCGGCGAGGAGGGCGCGGAGCGTGGCGTCGGAATCGTCGCTGACGATCGAGAGGCGGCCGTTGCGCTGGTCGACCGTGCGGACTCCGGGGAGGGCACCCAGCTCGGCGGCGACCTCCGGGGTCCAGGCGAAGCCGGCGGTGGCGGCGATCCGGCGTCCGGACACGACGGCCTTCACCTCGGCGGGAGTGCCGTCGGCGACCACCCGGCCGCGGGCGAGCATCACGATCCGGTCGGCGTAGGCGTCGGCCTCGTCGAGGTAGTGCGTCGCGAAGACGACGGTGCGGCCCTGGTCGGTGAACTCCCGCATCGAGAGCCAGAAGGTGCGCCGGGCCTCCACATCCATCGCCGCGGTCGGCTCATCCAGGAACAGCAAGTCCGGGTTCGACACCACGGCGACGGCGAACCGTGCGCGCTGCATCTGGCCGCCGGACAGCTTGGCGACGCGCTGCTTGGCGATCTCGGTGCAGCGGGCGCGCTCGAGGGCTTCGGCGACGCTGAGCGGATGCCGGTGCGCCGACGCGACGAGCGCCACGGACTCGGCGACGGTGAGGGTGGGCAGCAGCGCGCCGCCCTGCAGCATCGCGCCGACCCTCCCCTCCCGGATCGCCGCGCGCGGGTCGCCGCCGAACAGCTCGGCGGTGCCGGCGGTCGGGCGTGCGAGGCCGAGCGCGAGGTCGATGGTGGTGGACTTGCCCGCGCCGTTCGGACCGAGGAGGGCGATGACCTCCCCGGCCCGCACGGTGAGGTCGACGCCGTCCACGGCGGTGAGCGACCCGAAGGTCTTGCGGAGGCCGCTGAGGCGGATTGCTGGTGAGGTGTTCACCATCCCAGAGTGCCGGGTGGGCGGCGGGGCCGCGCAGGGGGCGCGTCAGGGATTCGGGGTGACGTTTGTCATGGGCCGGCGTCAGAACGCGTCGCGGGTGCGCACCGACCGGACCAGGCCGATGACGCCCGCGAAGCCGCCGATCGTGATCAGGCCGGCACCGAGCAGGAGCAGGAGGTCCTGGCCGACGGGCGCGCTCGCGATCGGTGTGTGCGCGGTCGGGTCGCCCTGCGGGAGCGCGGACGCAGCGGTCGCCGCACCGCCGCCTCCCGTGCCTCCTGCGGCGACCGACGCCGGGGCCGCGGCCGGGACCGCCGGCAGCGACACCATCGCGACGGCGCCGCTGACGTCCGCGGTCGCGTGCTGCAGGACCACGAAGAACACGGAGGCCGGCGAGCCGGCCGCGCGGACGGGCAGACTCAGAGTGGCGGTCGCGGCCGCCTGGCCGGCTGCGAGCGCGAGGGTGCCGGACGCGGCGACGTAGTCGGGTCCGGCGTGGGCCGTGCCGTCGACCGTCGCGAAGTCGACGGTGACCGGGGCGGAGGCGCCCGTGCGTGTGACGTGGACGGTGACGGACTTGCTGCCCGTGACGACGCTGTCGGCCGCGACCGTGAGGGCGCCGGAGGGCGCGGTGACGGTCACCGCCGCGGTGGCCGTCGCCGGGCGGAGGGTGGACCCGCTCGCGGGCGTGAAGGTCGCGGTGATCGTGTGCGCGCCGGCCGGGGCGGTCAGGTCGGCGCGGGCGACGCCGCCAGGGCCGACGGGCGCGGTCGTGGCCACCCCGTCGACGGAGAACGCGACGGTACCGACCTCCGGCGCCCCGAGCAGGAACCGGGTGACGGTCGCGGACACGGAGACGGTGCCGGAGGATGCCGTCGGCGCGCTGAGCACGAGCGCGGTGGCGTCGGTGCACGCAGGCGCGGTGGAGTCGATGACGAGCGAGCGGCTGCCCAGCGTCCAGGTCAGCGACGGCTCGGCCGCGGCATCCACGGTCAGCAGCCACGCGCCGTGGTGCTCGCCCGGGAGGAAGGTCGACGGCTGCCCGCGGTCGGCAGCGCCCGGCGAGAGGTCGTCGCCGGAGCCGGGGGTCACGGTGACCGGGGCGGAGGCCGACGACCGGTAGCCGAGGACCACGGTGCGCGAGGTGACGGCGCCGAGCGGGGCATCCTGCACGCAGTCGACGAGCGGAGTGAGCGCGTCGGACGCGACCGTCGGGGTCGGTGTGGGAGTCGGTGTCGGGCTCGCGAACGCCGGCGCCCCCGCGAGTGCCACGGCGACGAGCGCCACCCCCAGCGCGCACACCAAGCGGAGGCTGGCATGGGGGGTCACAGCGGCCACTCTAGCGGGAGGCCGCAGCCGCCCGCGCGTCCACGAACGGGTCACGTTTTGCGCTGTCGCTAACGGAGGAGATCACGCGGCTGGAGTGGCCGGATGGCGGTCAGCGGAGGAGATCGGCCTGCTCTTGGGGGCGAAGTCCTCCGTTAGCTGCGGGAGGGGGCGGGGTCAGGAGGCGTAGGTGCCGGTGAGGCGGACGGCGCCGCCGTCGACGCCCTTGGCGCCCTGCTCGAAGCCGGCCAGGTCGCGGGCGGCCGTGGAGACCACGCCGGACCGCCAGGTGGGGATGCCGTCGGCGGTGAGCGCCGCCGTGATCGCGTCGGCGGCCTCCGGGGCGACGATGGCGAACATCCCGATGCCGAGGTTCCAGGTGCCCTCCGACGACTCCAGGGTGCTGCCGGCCAGGTCGCTCAGCACGCGGAACACCGGGAGGGGCGACCAGGTCGAGCGGTCGACCTCAACCCACGAGCCCATCGGGAGGACGCGGGCCAGGTTCGCGGCGATGCCGCCGCCGGTGACGTGGCTGAGCGAGTGGACGGCTCCGGCGAACGACGGGCTCTCGAGCACGCGCAGCAGCGGCGACGTGTAGAGGCGCGTCGGCTCCAGGAGGGCCTCGCCCACGGTGCCGCCGAACTCGTCCAGCCGGTCGGTGAAGGCGATGCCGCGCTGCGCGAGGATGTGCCGCACGAGCGAGAAGCCGTTCGAGTGGATGCCGGACGACGCCAGCGCCAGCACCACGTCGCCGTCGCGGACGCGCTCGGCGCCCAGCAGCTCCTCGGCCTCCACCGCGCCGACAGCGGCACCCGCGACGTCGTAGTCGTCCGGGCCGAGCAGCCCGGGGTGCTCGGCGGTCTCGCCGCCGACCAGCGCCGTGCCGGTCGCCTCGCAGGCGCGGGCGATCCCGGCCACGATCGACGCGATCCGCTCGGGGACGACCTTGCCGCACGCGATGTAGTCGGTCATGAACAGGGGACGAGCGCCCACCACAACGATGTCGTCCACGACCATCCCGACCAGGTCCTGGCCGATGGTGTCGTGCTTGTCGAGCGCCTGCGCGATGGCCACCTTGGTGCCGACGCCGTCGGTGGAGGTCGCGAGCAGCGGGCGACGGTAGACCTTCAGCGCCGATACGTCGAACATGCCCGCGAAGCCGCCGACCCCGCCCAGCACCTGCGGGCCCTGCGTGCGCGCGACCGCGGCCTTCATCAGCTCGACGGCGCGGTCGCCGGCGGCGGTGTCGACGCCGGCGGCGGCGTAGGAGGACGACGAGGATGCGGTGGGCTCAGTCACCGCTCCATCGTATCCGCCGGCGACGGGCCCGCTCGCGCTCTACTCCTGGCGGCCCGGGTCGCCGTACGCGATCAGGCGCTCGTACTCCGAGTCCGGTCCCGGCTCGCAGCCGTCGCTCGTCGCGTCCGCGCCGGTGTCGGTCGGCTCCACCGCGGCCGCGCGCTCCTCCGGACGCTCCAGGAGGTTCTTGCCCAGGTGGTGCGCGTCGGGCAGCTCGATCGGGTACACACCCGTGAAGCACGCGGTGCAGAGGCGCTCGCGCGGCTGCTCGGTCGCGGCGATCATGCCGTCCTCCGACAGGTAGCCGAGTGAGTCGGCGCCGATCGACTGGCGGACCTCGTCCACGCCGAGGCCGGTCGCGATCAGCTCCGCGCGGGAGGCGAAGTCGATGCCGTAGAAGCACGGCCAGGTGATGGGCGGGCTGGAGATGCGCACATGCACCTCGGCCGCACCGGCCTCCCGCAGCATCGAGACGAGCGCGCGCTGGGTGTTGCCGCGCACGATCGAGTCGTCGACCACCACGAGCCGCTTGCCCTTGATGACCTCCTTGAGCGGGTTCAGCTTGAGCTTGATGCCGCGCTGGCGGATGGTCTGCGACGGCTGGATGAACGTGCGGCCGACGTAGGAGTTCTTCACCAGGCCCTGGCCGAACGGGATGCCGGACGCCTGCGCGTACCCGATCGCCGCCGGGGTTCCGGACTCCGGCGTCGGGATGACCAGGTCGGCCTCCACCTCGTGCTCGCGGGCGAGCCGTCGGCCCATCTCGACGCGCGCCTCGTAGACGCCGCGGCCCGCGATGGTGGTGTCCGGACGGGCCAGGTAGACGTACTCGAACACGCAGCCGGCGCGCTTCTCTTCCGCGAACCGCTGCGTGCGCAGGCCGTTCTCGTCGATCACGATCAGCTCGCCGGGCTCCACCTCGCGCACGAAGCTCGCGCCGACGATGTCGAGCGCTGCGGTCTCGGAGGCGACCACCCAGCCGCGCTCCAGCCGGCCGAGCACCAGCGGGCGGACGCCCTGCGGGTCGCGCGCGGCGTACAGGGTGTGCTCGTCCATGAAGACCAGGCAGAAGGCGCCGCGCAGCTTCGGCAGGACCTCCAGGGCGGTGGCCTCGAGCGTGTGGTCGAGGTCGCCGGTGAGCAGCGCGGTGACCACTGCGGTGTCGGTCGTGTTGCCGCGGGACAGCTCGCCGTCGAGCTGCGGGTAGCGGTCGTGCACGAGCTGCATGAGCTCGGCGGTGTTGGTCAGGTTGCCGTTGTGGCCGAGCGCGACGGTGCCGCTGGAGGTGCGGCCGAGTGTCGGCTGCGCGTTCTGCCAGCTGGAGGCGCCGGTGGTGGAGTAGCGCGTGTGGCCGACGGCGATGTGGCCGGTCAGCGAGTTGAGCGCGTTCTCGTTGAAGACCTGGGAGACGAGGCCCATGTCCTTGTAGATGAGGATCTTGCTGCCGTCGCTCGTCGCGATGCCCGCAGACTCCTGCCCGCGATGCTGCAGGGCGTAGAGGCCGAAGTAGCTGAGCTTGGCGACCTCCTCGCCGGGCGCCCACACCCCGAAGACTCCGCAGGCGTCCTGCGGGCCCTTCTCGCCGGGCAGAAGTTCATGACTCAGGCGACCGTCGCCTCCGGCCACAGCGGGCCCCTTTCGTCAGGGTGTGTCGGGATGTTCAGCTGTCGACGGACGGGCTGGAGCCGTTGCCCCGTGCGTCGTCCGATCGTGGACCCGGCTCCGCGCCGCGCTCGGTGTCGAGCTCGGCGCCGGCGTCGGGAAGGCGCACGTCGATTCTATCCGCCTGCACGGTGCGTGCCCGGCGGGTGACCGAGCGGTCGATCAGGAGGGCGACCAGCGCGCCGACGGCGACGCCGATCGTCGCGCAGATCGCCAGCAGGAAGCCGAAGACCTGGCCGCGGTCGTAGGTGGGGTTCGCGGGGAACGCGAAGGTGAGGATGAGCGCGATGACGGCGAAGACGATGGCGCCGGTGAGCATGAAGCGGAAGTACCTCGGCGAACGGTGGACGCGCACCTCGGCCTCGGTGACCGTGGCGTCGACCTCCGGGTCGGGGACTGGCGCCGAAGTGTCGGCGACGTGCGCCTCGTCGGGCACGGAGGACTCCTCCGGGTTCGAGCTCATGCCTCCATTGTCTCGCACCGTAACTGAGCGGACGCCCACTGCTGAGCGGGCTATGAGCGCCGTCAGAAGCGGAGCGGGATGAGGCCCTCGAGCGTCGCCCGCTGGCCGGACGCGTGCACGGAGCCGGACGCGATCCCGGCATCCCAGGTGAGGCTCCCGGAGGCCAGGGCCAGCCAGGTCGCGGCGTCGGTCTCGATCACGTTCGGCGGGGTTCCGCGCGTGTGCCGCGGGCCGGGGATGCACTGCACGGCCCCGAACGGCGGCACCCGCACCTCGACGGTGTTGCCCGGCGCCCGCTCCGCCAGCAGCTGAAGCAGGTACCGCACCGCCGTCGCCGTCGTATCCCGGTCCGCGCCCTCCCCCAGCGCACCGCGCACCGCAGCGCCCCCCACCTCGTCGCTGATCTTCGCTCGTGCCACGCCCCCATCCTCCCACCGCCCCCGAGCCATCGTTTCCGGAGTTGTGTACGCAACACGCCGTGCCCGGGCGTACACAACTCCGGAATCGATGGCGGGTGGGCGCGACCTCTAGCATGGGTCGGGTGAAGATTCTGGTTCTGGGTTCCGGTGCCCGCGAGCACGCCATCATCACTGCGCTGCTGGCCGAGGAGGCCGGGCACGCGATCGTCGCGGCCCCGGGCAACGCCGGGATCGCGGCCGACGTCCCGGTCGAGACCGGCCTCGATCCGCTGGACGGCGCCGCGGTCGCGGAGTACGCGATCGAGAACGGCATCGAGCTCGTCGTCATCGGCCCCGAGGCGCCCCTGGTCGCAGGGGTCGCCGACCCGCTGCGCACGCGCGGCATCCCGGTGTTCGGGCCCGGCCGCGCCGCCGCGCAGCTGGAGGGCTCCAAGACCTTCGCCAAGCGGATCATGGAGGAGGCGGGTGTCCCGACCGGCCGCGCCGCCCGGGCGAGCACCCTCGCCGAGGCCGAGCGCGCACTCGACGAGTTCGGCGCCCCCTACGTCGTGAAGGCCGACGGACTGGCCGCGGGCAAGGGCGTCATCGTCACCTCCGACCGCGCCGCGGCCGTCGACCACGCCCGCCACTACCTGACGCAGGGCGGCGTCCTGATCGAGGAGTTCCTCGACGGAGAGGAGGTGTCGCTGTTCCTGGTCAGCGACGGCCATACTGTCCTCCCGCTCAGCCCGGCCCAGGACTACAAGCGCCTCCTCGACGGCGACGCCGGCCCGAACACCGGTGGGATGGGCGCGTACTCGCCGCTCCCCTGGCTGCCGGAGAACTTCGTGGACGAGGTCATCGAGACCGTCGCCCTCCCGACCGTCCGGCAGCTCGCGGCCGAGCAGACGCCGTTCATCGGCCTCCTCTACTGCGGGCTGATCGTGACGGCGAAGGGCATCCGCGTGATCGAGTTCAACGCGCGGTTCGGCGACCCGGAGACGCAGGTCGTGCTGCCGCGGCTGCTGACGCCGCTGTCGTCGCTGCTCTACGCGGCAGCGACGGGCGAACTGGCCGGGATGCCGCGCCCCGAGTTCGCGTTCGACACCGCGGTGACCGTGGTGCTGGCGAGCGAGGGCTACCCGGAGGCGCCGCAGACCGGCCGGCCGATCACCGGGCTGGACGAGGCTGCGCAGGTCCCGGAGGTCACCATCGCGCACGCCGCGACCGCGCTGGACGCCGAGACTGGCGCGCTGCTCGCGACCGGCGGCCGCGTGCTCTCTGTCGTCGCCCGCGGCACGACCTTCGACGAGGCCCGCGAGCGCGCCTACGACGCGGTCGCCCGCATCCACCTCCCCGGCGCCCAGTACCGCACCGACATCGCCGCCCGCGTCGCACACGCCTGACGCAGCCGCGCCGCCATCTCTTCCGGAGTTATGTACGCAACACGCCGTTCAGAGGCGTGCACAACTCCGGAATTGTTGGAGCGGCTAGCCGAGGAGGCGGGTGAGGAAGGGGTTGGTGAAGCGGCGCTCGGGGTCGAGCGACGTGGCTAGGGCGCGGAACGCGTCGAGGCGCGGGTACAGGGCGGGGACGACGCCGTCGACGTCGAGGTAGAGCTTGCCCCAGTGCGGGCGGGCGCCGAGCGGGAGCAGGGCGGCCTCCAGCGCGGGGAGCACTGCCTCCACACCGGCCTGGTCGCGGAACCAGGTGAAGTGGAGGCCGACCGCGTCCGTGCCGTACGCGCTCGACAGCCACAGGTCGTCGGCCGCGACCGTGCGGATCTCGCTGATCTGCAGCAGCGGCGCGATCACCGGGGCGAGCTCGCGCACCGCCTGGATGGCCTCCACCGCCCGCGCCCGCGGCACCAGGTACTCGGACTGGATCTCCTCGCCGTTGGACGGCGTGAACTCGAACCGGAAGTGCGCGAGGCGCTCGCTCCACGGGCCGGCCACGCCGAGCTGCTCCGTCGTGTTGCGGACGTCCATCGCCGGGATCATGTGCCGCGCCTCGGTGAGCGCGGGCGCACCGAAGAAGTCGTCGCCGATCGTCGTCGCGGCGCTGTCCAGCTCCTTCAGCCATGCGAGCGAGACGGTGTCCTCGTCCCAGGTCGTGAAGAGAGAGACGCTGTACGCCGCCGAGGTGACGTCGTCGAACCGCGCGGTCACGGCCTCCCACGGGACGCCGCCGAACAGCCGCTGCCGCGCGTCGAAGGTCGGCCGGATGTCGAGCACGACCTCCGTCACCACCCCGAGGGCGCCGAGGGAGACCGCCGCTCCCTCGAAGCCGGCGTCGCCGCGCGCGAAGTCGACGAGCTCGCCCGACCCGGTGAGGATGCGCAGCCCTGCGACCGCGGTCGACAGGTTGCCGTTGCGATCGCCCGAGCCGTGGGTCGCCGTCGCGATGGCGCCGGCGACAGAGATGTGCGGCAACGAGGCGAGGTTGTGCAGCGCCCAGCCCGCCGCCTGGAGCTCGCGGGCGACGTCGCCGTAGCGAACGCCTCCGCCCACGGTCACCGTGCGCGCCTGAGCGTCGATGCGGATGTCCGCCGGGAGGCCGGCCGTGCTGACCAGGACGCCGTCGGTGTCGGCCAGGTCGTTGAACGAGTGCCTGCTGCCGAGCGCCCGCACCGAGGCCGCGCCTGTCACGACCTCCCGGAGCTCGTCAATGCTGGTCGGGCGCGCGATCCGCTGCGCCCGGTACTCGTGGTTTCCTGCCCAGTTCTTCTCCACCAGGGTCCCTTCTCGACGTCGACGGCGGTGTCCGCAGGGTCCCAGTCTAGGGATGTGACCGTGCACATTTCGCGCCTCCCCTCGGCCGCAAATCGGTCATTGCCGGGCTGAGTACGCCTGTGTATCGTCTGCCGTGAAAGCGGGACCTGCCTGCTGACGGAGGCGTGAGATGGCTGAATTCGAGTACGGCCCGGCGGAGTTCATCGTCGCCCAGTTCGACAACGACAGACCGTCGCCCGGGGTAGTCCAGGCCATCCTCGACCTGGTGGAGAGCGGCACGGTACGCCTGCTCGACCTCCTGTTCGTGATGCGTCACGCCGACGGCGGGATCGAGATCGTGGAGCTGGAGGAGATCGGCGACGAGATCGGCATGGCCGACATCACCCTGGAAGCCGGCGGCCTCGCGGGCGGGGAGGACGTGGACTCGATCGCCGAGCTGATCGAGCCGGGCACGACCGGCGCGATCCTGGTCATCGAGCACCTCTGGGCGAAGGACCTCGCCAGCAAGTTCTTCCAGGCGGGCGGTCTGGTGGTCCACAGCGAGCGCATCCCGGCGCCGGTCGTCAACGCGGTCGTGGCCGGGGAGTTCGAGGACTTCGCGGAGTCCGACGCCGATGTCGAGACGGTCGAGAGCTGAGGAGTGGGGACATGCCTTTAGGACGAATGGGACGCCCGGGACTGATCGGGATGGCGGCCCGCACGGCCGTCGTGGCCGGGACGGCGACCGCCGTCTCCGGCAACGTGCAACGGCGGCAGGCGCAGCGCCAGCAGAACCAGTACGAGCAGCAGGCGTACGAGCAGGAGCAGCAGCAGGCGCAGATGCAGCAGGCGGCGCAGGAGGCGGCGGCGCAGCAGCAGGCCGCGGCTCCGGCGGCTCCGCCGGCCGACGACATGATGGCGAAGATCCAGCAGCTCGCCACCCTGCACTCGCAGGGAATCCTGTCGGACGAGGAGTTCAGCGCGGCGAAGGCCAAGCTCCTGGCCTGACGAGTCTCCTGGCCTGACGAGTCTCCTCGCCTGACCGTTCGCGGACCCGACGGTCAGCGGCGGAAGCCCGGATGGCCGTCGGGCGGGACGGTGGAGGCGGCGGCGAGTTTGGCGAGCAGCGCCGCGAGAGCGACCTGCTCGTCGTCGTCGAGCGGGGACAGGAGGTCGTCCTGGTGCGCCTCGGCGACCTCCCGCAGCCGCGCGAGCATCCGCTCGCCCTCCGGCGCGAGGGTGAGCACGTTGTTGCGGCGGTCCCCCTCGCTGCGCTCGCGGACGACGAACCCCTTCGCCTCGAGCTCGTCCACCAGGGCGACCAGCCGGCTCGGGACCGTTCCGAGCTGCTCGGCGAGCTCCCGCTGGCTGAGGCCCTGGCGTCGACCGAGCACCCGGATCGCGCCGGCCTCCCGCGGCGTCAGCCCCAGGGTGGCGACGCGCTCGGCGAACCGGTCTGCGGCGTCCGCTCCGATCTGGGCGAGCAGGAACGCCGTGCGCGGCGGGGCGCCGCGGCGGGCGCGCTGGGGAATGGACGTCACGGAATCCAGAATAGCGCTTGCGCGTAACGATTACACAGTGTAATCATTTCAATTATGAACGATATCCAGCCGACTCCCCGTCGCCGCCGACCGGACGGGCCGCCCTTGGGCATCCTCGCGGTCGTCCACGCGGGACTCTTCATGCTCGCGCTGATCGTCGGATTCGTGCTGTCCGGCGCCGGCGCGTTCCTCTCGCCGTTCGCCGGCGCGGACGCGGTCGCCGCGCACGCGCACGCCGATTGGGCGGCCATCCGGGTCGGCGCGATGCTGCAGTTCGGCTCCGCCGTGCCCCTCGGCATCTACGCCGCCACCGCGTTCGCCCGCCTCCAGCGTCTGGGCGTGCGCGTCCCCGGCCCGGCGATCGGCTTCACGGGCGGCCTCACCGCCTCGATCCTGCTGATGGTGTCGGCGTTCGGCACGTACCTGCTGAGCCGTCCCGAACTGACGTCGGACCCGCGCCTGGCCCTCACGTTCTCGTTCCTGGCGTTCGTCTCCGGAGGCGTCGGCTACGTCGTCGGACTCGGCCTGCTGATCGCCGGGATGGCGGTGCCGGGCCTCATCCTCGGCCTGCTCCCGCGCTGGCTGGCGTGGGCGGGACTGGTGGTGGCGGCGCTCTCCGAGCTCTCGTTCCTGTCCCTCGCCGTCGAGCCGCTGCAGTTCCTGATCCCGATCGGGCGCTTCGCGGGGATCGCGTGGCTGATCGCGGCGGGGTTCCTGTTGCCACTGGACCGGCGTGAGGTGCGGGATCGGGCCGGTTCGCGCGAGGAGGTGCGGCCGTGAGCGGCACAGCTCGCGTCGCGTTCGTCCTCGGCGCGAACGGGGCCATCGGCAACGCGATCTGCCGGGCGCTCGGCGCGGACGACCTCCTCATCGCCCCCGCCGCACGGGACTCCGACGCACTGCGCGCCCTCCAGGACGAGCTCGTCGCGTCCGGCGTCGAATGCCCGCAGACCTTCCCGCTCGACGCCACCGACGACGGCGCGCTCGAGTCCGCGATCGCCGCGGCGGCCGGGCTCGGCGACGGCCTCGCGGTCGCCGTCAACAACGTCGGCCGCGGCCACATGCCCACCCCGCTCGCGGACATGCCCGCGGACGTGTTCGACCAGCTCGTCGCGGTGAACTTCCGCACGGTTGCCGTCGCGATGCGCGCCGAGGTGCTGGCACTGCGGGCGTCCGCCGGGCCGCGCGCCATCGTCAACATCACCTCCACGGCCGGGACCCGCGGCGCCCCCGGGATGTCGGCGTACGCGGCGGCGAAGCACGCGGTGATCGGCCTGACCCTGACGACGGCGCTCGACGAGGCACGGTCGGGCATCCGGGTGAACGCGGTCGCGCCCGGCCCGATCATGTCCGGCGGCAACCTCCGGCTGGACGACGCGACGCGCGAGCGGATCGGCGGCTACGTCCCGGCCGGCCGGATGGGCACCCCGGAGGAGGTCGCTTCGGCGGTCGCGTGGCTCGCCTCCCCCGCGGCGTCGTACGTGACCGGCGACGTCCTCGCCGTCGACGGCGGCCGCACGATCTGACCGCGTCGCGACCCCTACGATGGACGGGTGAGCGAACTGGCAGGCTGGAAACACGTCTACTCCGGGAAGGTCCGCGACCTCTACGTCCCCGAGGGGGCGGACGGGCTGGACGACACGGCCGCCGTCCTCGTGGTGGCCTCCGACCGGGTGAGCGCGTTCGACCACGTTCTCGAGCCCGGTATCCCGGGCAAGGGCGAGCTGCTCACCACGCTGAGCCTGTGGTGGTTCGACCGCCTCGGCAGCGTCCCGAACCACCTCATCCCGGATCACACGCTGGAGGGCGACCGCGTCGTCGAGCGCATCCCGGCCGAGGTCGCGGGCCGCGCGATGCTCGTGAAGCCGCTCGACATGTTCCCGATCGAGTGCGTCGTCCGCGGCTACCTGACCGGCAGCGGCTGGGCCGAGTACCAGGCGACGCAGAGCGTCTGCGGCGTCCCGCTCCCGGCCGGGCTCACGGACGGCGACCGGCTGCCGGAGCCGATCTACACGCCCGCGTGGAAGGCCCCGCTCGGCGCGCACGACGAGAACATCAGCTTCGAGCGCACCGTCGAGCTGGTCGGCCCGGAGGTCGCGGAGGAGCTCCGCCGGCTGTCGTTGGACGTGTACGCGCGCGGCGCGGCCATCGCCGAGGAGCACGGCGTCATCATCGCGGACACGAAATTCGAGTTCGGCGCCGACCGCGCCACCGGCGAGATCACCCTCGCGGACGAGGTGCTCACCAGCGACTCCAGCCGCTACTGGGACGCCCGTGTGTTCGCCACGGCCGAGACCCCGTCGGCGCGGATGGCCAGCTTCGACAAGCAGATCGTCCGCGACTGGCTCGCCGCCAACTGGGACAAGCAGGGCACCCCGCCCGAGCTCCCCGCCGAGGTGGTGGAGCGCACGGCCGCCCGCTACCGCGAGCTGCTGGAGCGGCTGACCGGGAGGTAGGGCGCGCGCTCCGCGCTCAATCGACCGGTGGGCGCATTCCCCCGCCCGCAGGGGCGCGGAGGTAGCGTCACGACATGGAAACCACCGGCACCGACGCCCACCCGCTCCCCACGGCCGCTGTCGCCGACGCGGCCGTCCGCCTCGGAATCCCCGTCGCCGCGGCCCCGGTCGCGCTTATCCCGCTGCTCCCGCGCCGTCCGTTTCACGGCCCCGCCGCACCCGTCACGCACCTCGGCAGCGTCGACGTGCTCCTGGAGACCATCGACGACGCACCTCCCGGCGCCGTGCTCGTCGTCGACAACGGCGGCCGCCGCGACGAGGCGTGCGTCGGCGACCTGATGCTGCTGGAGGCGCGGGAGGCCGGCCTCACCGGCGCCGTGATCTGGGGCCTGCACCGTGACACCGCGCAACTCCGGGAGATCGGCCTCCCGCTGTTCAGCCTGGGCGCGAACCCGTTCGGCCCGCGCCGGGTCCCGCCGGCCCGCGCCGCCATGCGCAGCGCCATGCTCGACGGCGTCGCCGTCACACCGGGCGACTGGATCGTGGCCGACGACGACGGCATCCTCATGGTCGGCGCCGACCGCCGGGACGAGCTCTTCGCCGAGGCGCGGCGCATCCAGACGGTGGAGGGCGCGCAGTCCGAGCGGATGCGGGCCGGGATGTCGCTGCGCGCCCAGCTCGACTTCGCCCGCTACCGCGAGCTCCAGGCCGCCGACCCGTCGCTCACCCTCCGCCGCTACCTGGCCGAGACCGGCGGCGCCATCGAGACCTGAAATACCCGCGGCCCCTCGCGTGTTGCACTAGCCATGCCCGAACTGCTCCCCGCCGACTCCGCGATGGGTGCGGTGACCCTCCGGGTCGCCGACCTCGACGCCATGACCGCCTACTACCGCGACGCCGTCACGCTCTCCGTGCTGGCCGCCGAGGGAGGCCGCGTCATCCTCGGCCGCGGCGCGACGCCGTCGGTGATCCTGGAGCACGCCCCCGAGTTGAAGCACGCCTCGCCTGGTGAGGCCGGACTCTTCCACACCGCGATCGTGTTCGACAGCCAGGAGGCCCTCGCCGCCGCGGTGTACTCGGTCGCGCGCCGCGCCCCGGGCACGTTCACCGGAAGCGCCGACCACCTCGTCTCGCAGGCCTTCTACTTCAGCGACCCGGAGGGGAACGGCGTCGAACTGTACTGGGACCGCGACCGCAGCCTGTGGAGCTGGACGCACGGGCAGGTCGAGATGGACACGCTCTACCTGGACCCGACTGCGTTCCTGCGCGAGCACCTCAGCGACCGCGGCGCGGCGCTGGCCGAGCTGCCCACGCTGGACGGCTCGACCGTGGACGACCCGCGCTTCGGCGACGCCGTTGTCGGCCATGTGCACCTGTCGGTCGGGGACGTCGCCTCGGCCCGCGCGTTCTACGTCGACCGGCTCGGGTTCGAGGCCACGGCCTCCCTCGGCTCGTCGGCGCTGTTCGTGTCGGCGGGCGGGTACCACCACCACATGGCGATGAACACCTGGAACAGCCGCGGAGCGGGCGTGCGGCGGCTGGCGCTCGGACTCGGTGAGGTGCAGCTGCGGTTGCCCGGCGCGGATGATGTGGGGGCGCTGAGCGAGCGGATGCGGCACTACAAGGTGCCGACGCGGGATGACGGGCGGTCGGTGGCGTTCGATGATCCGTGGGCGAATGTTGTGCGGGTGGTTGCCGAGACATCGACAACACAGGCATAGAAACCGGAGGAGATCGCGGGCGACACGCCACCCTGAAGCAGTTAACGGAGGACTCCCCGGCCGGGTTGGCCGGGGAGTCCTCCGTTGTTGCGCTGCGCGGCCGCTAGTCGGTCGCGGGGGCGGCGTGGATGCCGTGGTGCTCCTCGCCGTCGCGGGGCGCGTCGGCGACCGGCTCGGCGGCGTGCACGCCGTGCCGTGCCACGTCCACGGGGCCGGAGCCCGCGTGTGCGCCGTGCGTGGACGCTGCGGACTCCGCGACGCCGACATGCTCCCCGGCCGCCGCAGCACCAGCGGGCACCCCGGCACCGGCTTCACCAGCGGCACCCTGACCGCCTGCGGCCCGCGGCCCCCACGCCGGCGGCTTCGGCTTCGCCCACCACACCACGATGAGCGCGCCCAGGAGGGCGACCGCCGCTGGCAGCAGCAGCGCCTCCGACATCGCCTGAGTGAACCCTGCGTGCAGGAAGCTCGGCAGCTCCGTCCCGGTGGTCGCGGTCGGCGCCGCGCCGCTCGGGGCCTTCGGCAGGTCGGCGGCGAGGCGGCCGGTGATGAGCGCGGAGATGGAGGCGCTTCCGAGCACGGCGCCGATCTGGCGCGTCGTGTTGAACACGCCGGAGCCGGCACCGGCCTGGTTCATCGGGAGGTTGCGGGTGGTGACGGCCGAGATCGGCCCCCAGACGCCCGACATCGCGATGCCCATCAGCGCGCTCGGGATGAGCAGCCACCAGATGCTCACATCCGGGGTCAGCATCCGCGAGTAGAGGAACAGCGACAGCGAGAACAGCACCAGCCCGGGCGTCGCGATGTACTTCGGGTTGATCCTGTCGATCAGCTTGCCCATGATCGGGGCGAGCACGCCGGAGAACACGGCGGTCGGGGCCAGCATCAGCGCCGACTGGGTCGGGGTGAGGCCGCGCACGGTCTGGAAGTAGAACACCAGCGGGAGCGCCATACAGGTGACCGCGAAGCCGACCGTCGTGATCGCGCCGTTCGACAGCGAGAAGTTGCGGTCGCGGAACAGCGGGAGCGGCAGCAGCGGCTCCTTCTTGTTGAGCGCCTGCCAGACCACGAACGCGATCAGGACGATGATGCCGGAGATGATGAGGCCCCAGACCGAGAACGGGCCGTCCCCGATGACACCCCAGTTGTAGGTGCCGCCCTCCTGGATGCCGAACACCAGCAGGAACATGCCGACCGCCGAGAGCACGACGCCGAGGATGTCGAACGCGTGCGTGTGCGTCGGGAGCTTCGGGACGAGCCGCATCGCCAGGATGAAGGCGACGACGCCGACCGGGACGTTGATGAAGAAGATCCACTCC
The DNA here is from genome assembly GCF_042789575.1 of Leifsonia sp. NPDC056824. Lineage (NCBI taxonomy): Bacteria > Bacillati > Actinomycetota > Actinomycetes > Micrococcales > Microbacteriaceae > Leifsonia > Leifsonia sp. NPDC056824. The sequence goes on from NZ_JBHUAV010000001.1 coordinate 788,739, forward strand.
CAGCCGAGCCAGTCGACCAGCACACCGCCGAGCAGCGGGCCGATCAGCGTGGCGACGCCCGCGACGGCGCCCCACAGGCCCATGGCCGCGCCGCGGCGGTCCGGCGGGAAGATGCGGGTGATGACCGCCATCGTCTGCGGGGTCATCAGCGAGGCGCCAAGGCCCTGGACGACGCGGGCGGTGATCAGCATCGCGATGCCACCGCCGGCCATGACACCGGAGAATCCGCACCAGGCCGAGGCGAGGGTGAAGATCACGAGGCCGATCAGGTACATGTTCTTGGGGCCGAAGCGGTCGCCGAGGCGGCCGGTGATCAGCAGCGGGACGGCGTACGCGAGCAGGTAGGCGCTGGTGACCCAGATGACCGCGTTGTAGTCCGTACCGAGGTTGAGGCCCTTCATGATCGACGGGTTGGCGACCGACACGATGGTCGTGTCGATCAGGATCATGAAGAACCCGATGACGAGCGCCCAGAGGGCGGGCCACGGCTTCAGTTGGCGTTCCATGTGATTCTTTCTCTCAGTGCTGCTTCTCCTCGTCCCAGGAGATGACTCCGGAGGCGAGGTCGTCGATGAGGGCTTCGAGGGCGGCGGCTTCGGCCTCCGCCGTCGTGCGCAGGTACCGCACGTCGAGCCAGTACTTCTCGGGCAGCCCCTTCGCGCGGACCCGGTGGATTCCGTCGTCGAGCAGGGCGATGTCGGCGCGCATGAGGCCGACGCGGTTGCGGAGGAGGTCGATCACGGTTTCGACCGGGAGGTTGTGCGCCTCGCCGAGGCCGAGCGGGAACTCCGGGAACTCGTTGACCGGGGTCGCGATGATGTCCGCGACGCGTTCGCCGAGCGCCTGGGTGCCCTCTTCCGTGATCTCATAGGTGGTGCGCTCCGGGCGGTTGCCCTCGCGCTCGGTGCCGGTCGCGCGCACGAGCCCCTGCCGGGCCAGGCGGTCGACCGTGTGGTAGAGCGAGCCCGGCCGCACTTTGACGAGCCGGTCCTCCGAGCGCAGCACGAGCGTCTGATACATCTCGTACGGGTGCGTCGGCCCCTCGGCGAGCAGCGCGAGCGCTGCGACGGCGAGCGGGGTGAGGGTCGGGGAGTGCGGCATGGGTCTCTCGAGCAGGCTCTTTCGGTGGTCGATGATCGGAAGGGATTATTCCAAGTGGAATAGTACGTCAGGGGCATTTCATCGTCAAGAGCCCGACGTTCGGTCGTTGTCACGATCCGCTGCTTAGTGGCCGGACGGCAATGGGCGGATGTAACTAGGTGGACTAGCTAACAAGACCAGCCGACCGATGAACGTCAGTCCCTGACCGGATAAAAATGTTACAAGAAATGGATAGCTAGATCATCTAGCTAGCGCTATGATCGTTCCACGCTCACACACCCGGGCGGAAGGAGACGATGATGGGCGCTCTGATCTACGACAACCAGTCGTTCGAGTTCGACGACCGCGCGCTCGCGCACCTGCAGGCCGTCATCACCATGAAGCTGCGCAGGCGGGAGCCGTTCCTGCTGTCCTGGAACCCGGCCGGGGCCGACCCGATCGGCCGACACGCGCTCTGGATCGACAACGCCATCCCGCTCCGCTACGAGTTCGTGTCCCCCACCCCGGAGCGGCTCGACGACCGCTGGCTGAACGCACTCGCCGACCAGACGTCGCGCCCGAGCGGTCTGTTCTTCGCCCCGCAGCCGGCCGAACCCGTCGCGGCCGAACCCGTCGCGGTCTGACGCGTCCCGCTGGTCCGCAGGATTATCATCGAAGCATGGCGACGGGCAGACCCGATTCCACCTCACCCGCGTCCGGACGACCGGGCGCGGACCGCGGGCGTGCCCTCGAGGTCCTCGAAGGCCTCCGGAGCTACCTGGTCGCCGAGTCGGCGATGCAGCGCCGCTCCGAGAAGAGCATGAACCTCACGGTCAACGACATCTCGGCGCTCCGCTACCTGCTGCGCGCCAGGGAGCGCGGCATCGCCGTCGGCCCCAAGGAGCTCGGCGACTACCTCGGCATCCAGAGCTCGTCCATCACCGTGCTGCTCGACCGGCTCGAGAAGGCCGGCCACATCCGCCGCGAGCCCAGCCCGTTCGACCGCCGCGCGCTGATCATCGTGCCGGCGGTCCCTGTCGACGAGATCCACCGCGCGATCCTCGGCGACGTGCGGGAGGAACTGGTCGACGTGGCCGCGACGCTGGACGACGACGAGTCCCGCACGGTCATCCGGTTCCTCGACCAGCTCCGCGATGCGATCGACAGCATCGACGACGTGACGGCGCCGGGGTCCAAGCGGGCCGGTCGCTAGGGCGAGCCGCCGTACCTACCGCAGCAGCGCCCGGTTCAACTCGATGAGCTGTTCCGCGAAGAGCGCCGCGCCGCCCTGCGCGGGATGCCGGATCGCGGGCGCCTCCAGTCCCGCCGTCGCGATCGCGCCCTGCGCCTTCCTGCCCACCGCGACGACCGTCTCGATCTCCAGCGCGCGGATCAGCTCCAGCGCGACCGGCGCGCCGGCACGCACCTCGGCGGGACGCGGCGTGCGGTTGCTGTGCGGCGTGCCCGCGACGAACGGGTGCAGCGGGTAGACCGGCCACGACAGCGGCACCGGGCCGCGCCAGTCCTTCAGCGTCGCCCAGACGACCCGGCTGGAGGCCTCCCACTGCGCCTGCGGATGCTCAGGCAGCTCCAGCCCGGGCACCACCCCGGCCTCGGCCTCCCGCGCCGACACGAACGGGACGCCGGTCACCGTCATCCCCCGCCAGCCCGGCGCCTCCCCCAGCAGCAGGACCGACGCGTGCGGCATCGCGAAGTACCGCCGCAGGTTGCGCTCCCGGCGCCGGCCCTCCGGATCGTCGCCGTACAGAGCCTCGGCGTCGTCCGGCTCGGGCAACGCGCGCAGCAGCTCGAAGAAGCGAGCGAACGGGTCTGCGGCCATTCCCCTACGATGCCACGCCGACGCCGAAGACGCGGAGGTCAGCGGTCCGGCCGCCGTTGCGTGGCTTCGATTCTTGGCATGTCTCACAAACCTGTGAACCACTAGTATAAAAAGTGACACGCCTGCGCATTGGATTTTGCGTCGAGCTGGAGCGAGATGCTTCGGGAGGCCGTGCGACTTTCCTTCGGCCTTTCTCGATCAGTGAGATTTCATCAATGTTCCTTCGCCGCTTATGGCCGATCGCGGTGCTGTCAGGCATCCTCGCGATCAGCGGGTGCTCCGCCGAGCCATCGGTTCCCCTCGCCACCAAGCCCCCCACAATCGACAACTGCGGGACCAAGGTGCCGGCAGACTCAGCCCCGCAACGCATCGTCACTGTCAAGTCGACGGCAACCGAGATGGCGGCCGCTCTTGGGCTCGCAGACAGGATCGTTGGCATCGCTCAACTTGATGGCCCTCTGCCTCCGAGTTTCGGAGCCGATATCTCGGCCAAGATCCTGAGCGAGCAGTCTCTCAACGCGGAAGCTCTCCTGAATGTTGATCCGGACCTCGTCTATTCGGGATGGGAATCGACATTCCCTGGTTCCGGTCCGCTCAGTCGAGATGCGTTGGGGCAGCTTGGTATTACCACTCTGGTCTCGCCAGCGGCTTGCAAGGACCCGGAACGTGTTACCGAAATGCTGAGTTTCGGTGATCTTTTCACGGAGATTCAGCAGACCGGCCGCGCGCTCGGTGCCGGCGCACGCGCCGCGGAACTTGTGAGACGTCAGAAGGAGCGCCTAGAGACCGTCACCCCCATTCCCGGCAGTCCGACTGCCGTGTGGTATTCGAGCAACGTGACCCTCCCTTACATCGGCGGAGGAACGGGCGCGCCCGCGCTCATTATGAGGACAGTCGGCGTGCGCAACGCCTTCGACGCAATGAAAGACACCTGGGGGTCGGTTAGCTGGGAAAGCATTGCGGCCGCGGATCCGTCGCTGATCATCCTTGCGGACTCGAGTTGGAGTACGGCGGCCCGAAAGATCGAAGCACTGGAATCGAATGCGGCCACCAAAAACATCGACGCCGTCGTCAACCAGCGGTACATCATCCTGCCGTTCGCGGCAACGGAAGCAGGAGTGCGCGTCATCGATGCAGTGGAGAGCGTCATCTCGCAATGGAAAAGCCTCAACTAGGTTCCAAGCTCCTGGACTCGCGGCGGCGCGGGCAGCGAGTGGGGTTGATGGCCGGAATGCTGGTGTGCGGGCTGCTCGTTGCCACAGTTGTCTCGATCGGGCTGGGCGCCGCGAGTATCAGCGTCGCCAACGTAGTGAGCTCGGTTACCTCTCACTTCGGCGTTCCCCTCTTCGAACGGCCTCCTGCACTCATCGACTCGATCGTGTGGGGGCTGCGCTTACCGCGAATCGCAACGGCAGCCGCGGTGGGAGCGGGTCTCGCGCTGAGCGGTGTCGTCATGCAGAGTGTCTCGCGCAACGCGCTTGCCGACCCATATCTGCTCGGAATCTCCTCCGGCGCGAGTGTCGGCGCGGTGTGTGTGCTCGTCATCGGCCTCACATTCGCTCTACCTGTCGCCGCGTTTCTGGGCGCTTTCATCGCGCTTCTCGGGAGCCTGGCGATTGCTCGCGCGGGATTCGCTGTCTCACCGGGAAGAATGATCTTGGCGGGAATAGCGATGGGGCAACTCTGTGCGGCCCTGACCTCGTTCCTGATCTTCTGGTCGGCCAAAGGCGACGCCCTCCGTGAGATCATGACCTGGCACTTCGGATCGTTCGCGTCGAGTTCATGGACCAGCGCAGCGATCGCCTGGGCAGCCCTCGGCGTGATCTGTCCGATTCTCATCGTTCTCGCTCCGCAACTGGATGCCTTTGCTTTCGGTGAAACCACTGCCTCAGCGCTCGGTGTCGACGTGACGAAGATCCGATGGATGCTTCTGGGGTCGGTCGCGCTTTTGACCGGGGTTATGGTCTCCCAAAGCGGCGCGATCGGGTTCGTTGGTCTCGTCGTTCCGCACCTTGCGCGGCCGATGACGGGCACATCTCATCGCCGCCTCCTGGCCATCTCCGGGCTCTGTGGCGCGCTTCTCCTTGTCGTCTGTGACACTCTCGCGCGCACGGCCTTCACCCCGCGTGAATTGCCCGTCGGAGTAATCACCGCTGCGGTCGGGGCCCCGTTGCTCATCGCCCTCATCAGGCGGCGCGGGGTCATCACATGACTGTCTTGTTCAGCAACCTCACTGTGACAGTGCGAGGCCGGAGTCTCCTCCGCAGCATTTCCACAGAGGTTCGACGGGCGTCGGTGACGGGACTCCTCGGCCCTAACGGGGCGGGCAAGAGTACTTTGCTCAAGGCTCTGGCAGGAGTGCTCACCCCCACCTCCGGCTCCCTCTTCCTCGCCGGACAGGATCTTTCTGAGCTGCATCGGCGCGAATCGGCCCAGCGAATCGCGCTTCTCGAACAGTCCGCTGAACCGGCGACGGACATGACGGTGATCGAGGTGGTCTTGCTCGGACGAATTCCGCACCGGACTGGACTCCTCGGCAGATTCGACCGTATGGACGACCGACAAGTCGCGATGGACGCGCTCCGGCGGGTCGAAATCGTGGACCTCGCGGAACGCAGGTGGTCGACACTCAGCGGAGGGCTGCAACAGCGGGTACGGATCGCCCGGGCCATCGCTCAAGAGCCTCAGCTTCTGCTCCTCGATGAACCGACCAACCATCTCGACATCCGATCGCAGCAGTCGTTCCTCGGCGGCCTAGGCTCGTTGAACACGACATGCATTGTCGCGCTTCACGACCTCAACCTCGCAAGCGCGTTCTGCGACTTCCTGATTCTCATTGCAGAGGGTCGTATAGTCGCTACCGGCACCCCCACCGAGGTCCTTCGCCCCGAAACCATCGAAGAGGCATACGGTCTGAAGTGCGATGTGATCAAGCATCCGCGTCATCATGGCCCTCTGGTCGTGTTCTGACAACACGGCCGCCGTCGGCGTCCCTGCTCGTGATGAACCCCCGAATAGGCGGGTGACACTTATCGCACGATCTTCGGCAGCACCTGGCTGCCGAAAAGGTCGATCCAGTCGTGTTGATCACGGCCGACATTGTGGAGATAGATCCGATCGAATCCCAGGTCGGCGAACCGTTGAATCGAAAGCCGGTGCACATCGGGGTCTGCGGAAATCACCATTCGATCCTCGAAGTCCTCGGGGCGGACAAGCCTGGCGATTTGTTCGAACTCGAATGGTGAGCGAATGTCTGCCTTCGGAAACTTCATCCCTCCGTTGGGCCATTCGAGCAAGGCGTTCTCAAGCGCCAGGCGTTCCGTCGGCGCCCAGCTCAGGTGCAGCTGCAACACACGCACCAAGGACTTCGGATCCCGTCCTCCATCCCGCGCACCGGCATCGAATTTATCCAACAGCATCGCCACCCTGTCGAACGATGACCCCACGGTGATCAAACCGTCCGCCACACGACCTGCCCGCCTGGCCGTAACAGGGCCTGAAGTAGCAACGAATATCGGTGGAGCCGAGGGGGGCATGGTCCACAGTCGTGTGCTCTCCAACTTGAAGTAGGCACCGGAGTGCTTCACGTCTCGGCCGGAGATTGATGCCGAAAAGAGCTTGGAGATGATGTCGACCGCCTCGAACATACGATTGATGCGTTCGGGCGCCTCCGGCCAATACTGCGCCAGGACGTGCTCATTCAGCGCTTCGCCGGAACCGACACCGAGCCAGAAACGTCCTGGATACATCGCCTCGAGGGTGGCGGCCGCTTGCGCAACGATCGCCGGATGCCAACGAAAGGTCGGCGTCGTCACGCCCGGACCAAAATTCCCCCGTGTTCGCTCCGCCAAAGCGGCTAGGACACTCCACACGAACGCGGACTGACCTTGAGAAGGCAGCCAGGGCTGGAAGTGATCGGAGGCCATGACGCCGGAGAAGCCCCGGGATTCGGCATGCACAGCGAACTCGACCGCTTCACCCGGCGCAAACTGCTCGAGGGTCGCAGAGTAGCCGATTTCGATCGAGCTCATGAGACGAACGCCAACGAAATCTCAGCCAACACGGCCAAGGTCCTGAATCCCATCCGCCGCCAGCGTGATGAGTCGCGGAATAGCAAGAGTCGCCGCGAGAAAGACGAAACCGATTCCCGCCAGAGCCAATGAAGGAACAGGATTCACAACGAATGTCCATGTGCCGGTGTTGACGACGAGCGAGACACTGTAAACGAGTGTCGAAAGCACTGAAGCCAGAAATCCAAGAAGAAGCGCCGTGCAGGTATGGATGACGCACTCCAAGACCGGGAGCCAGATGAGGTCCGAACGGCGTGCGCCGATGCTCCGGACCAATGCTCCTTCGTGCTGGCTCGCCTTCGAGGCCAGGAGGAGGACCGCCAGGCTTCCGCAAATGCCGATGACACCCGCTGGCGCGAACAACACGAGTCCCTGCAAAGCGTTGGAACGCGATTCCGTTGCGCTTGCTCCGACCGCCTGTTCCCATGTCGCAGCGGCCCCGAAGTAGACCGCGAAGAGCCCTACGGCTACGCCGAGCGGAACAACCGCCGCGGTCGTCGAACTGATGCGATGCGCCGCTTGATGTCGCGCGAGATACCATGCCGCCGAGACACGAGCAGGGACGATCGCGCTCCAGAACAGCGTCAGTCGCGGGACGATCACAGGTGCTGCCGTTGCGAGACCGATGAGAAGGAATACGCCCGACAGCAGGACAGCGCTCGAGGCGGGGCCGGTGCTTGACTCCGAGATCGCCGAGGCCGCCGTGAGGGCGCAGGCGAACAGCGCCAGTGCGGAAAGAGTCCACCGAAACCAGGTCATCCGCACTCTGACGTGCTGATCTACGCGAATCGCAGCAATCGGCTCGATTCGTCCGATCCTCAACGCCGGACCCGCCGCGCCGATCAATGTCACCGCGATCGACAGTCCCATCGTCCACAGCAGGCCGGAGAGCGAAGGCGCGACGGTCAGGTCCACTCCGAAGTCAGTCACGGAGAGGAGATAGCGCGAGCCGAGGCCGAGGAAGGGGATAGCGATCAGCGCACCTGCGAGGGAAGCGATGAGCGCTCCCAGTCCGAATTGGGCGAGAACCAGGACGGAAACCTGCCGAGGAGATGCTCCGATAAGCCTCCATCGCGCATACGACGTGCGATTTCGCTCGACGCTCGCTGCGGCAACGGCAACCAGGGTTACAAGCCCAGGAACGATGACGCCCGCGATGAACAGGAACACGGTGAGCTGCTGGATGAGATTGGCCGCTCTCGGACCGCCGGCCGCGAGCTGGTCGATTCCGCGCGGAGAGTTCACCGAGATCAGGAAGTAGAAGGCCAACGCCGTCAGAGCGGAGACGATCGCGTTCGCGATGATTGGAGCGACGATGCCGAGCCGGTTCCTCAGAATCTCGGCGCGAATGAGAGTCAACATGCGACTTCTTCGCCATGAGCGATTGCATTCGCAATGGTCTCTGCCGTCGGGTTGTCAAGCAGAAAGCTGATCTCTCCGTCTCGAAGCACGACGACGCGATCGGCCCGAGCGGCGGCATCCACATCATGAGTGACGAGAACGACGCTGTTCTGCTCGCCGATCATTCCTTCGAGCCGCTTGAGGATGTCGTCGCTTGCAAGGGTGTCGAGCGCGCCGGTTGGCTCGTCCGCGAACAGCACTGCGGGCTGTGAGATGATCGCTCGTGCAATCGCGACTCGCTGTTGTTCGCCGCCTGAGAGCGTTTGCGGGAGCGCCTTGCGTCTGTGGCTGAGTCCGACAGAGGCAACAATGTCGTCGACCTTGGCGATGTCAACGCGGTGTTGTCGCAGCCGAAAAGGTAGCGCCACGTTTTCCCACACGTTCAGGGAGGGGACGAGGTTGTACTCCTGGAAGACGAACCCGATGTTTTCGCGATAGAGGCGTGAGAGCTTCGACATCGAAAGATCCGCGACCGAGGCTCCCAGGATCTCGACGTCACCGGTAGTCGGCTTCTGCAACCCCGCCAGGCAGTGAAGCAGCGTGGACTTGCCCGAACCAGACTTGCCGACGATCGCGACGAGTTCGCCGGGCGCGATTGTGAGCGTGATATCCCGCAGAACTGAGACGGACGGGGCGCCACGTTTGCCGCCGAATGCCTTCGTCAAGGCGTAGCAATTTATTAGTGATTGCGGATCAACGTTCACCGTCATGTCCTACTTCTTGTTTGGCGCTGCACGCACCTGTGGTTCAAACTGACAACGTCGGTCGTGGGTGACAAAACGCCTGCCACCCACGACCGACTAGTGCTGGTGATCAGCAGTACGTGCGGCTCTCCCAGCTGCTCGTGAACGAGTTGCAGTGCGAGAGCGACGACGTGCTCCATGCCACCTGGTCCATCGGACCAGACTCCTGCTCAGCCTCGAACGCCTGGAGTTCCAGAATCTTCGCTTCCATTGTTTTCACCTCCTCTCTCGTGTCGAGTTGACCTCGATCACTGGGATCGAGGAGCTAGTGCCCTAGGGAGGAGATCACTCGAGTCAGCGCAGAGCTGCGTGACGGCCCATGCGATTCCTGGAGCGCCGGATGCGAAGTCACCCGTGACCCGCAGTCCGCTGTCGCCGGCAAAGACGATGCCGTCGCCACTATCTACGGCGTAGCCTGCAAGAACCCGCATCAAGTGCTCGGGATCCCGACGAGGCAGACCAAGGAACTTCCGAATGCCTGCGTTGCCGAGGCTCAGCCCGGAGTAACCCTCCAGCAAGCCGGGGAACACGGAAAACAGCGCCTCCGTGGCCGCCAAGAGCGCTGGCGCGCTCGCGACTACGTCAGTGTCGACCGCATCCCTTGGAAGATCGGGAAGCACGACGCCGAAGCCGGCGCTGCCGCTGGCGAGATACGGCAGAACGCGCGTCGTCTGGCTGAGTTGCAGGTTCTGAAGATCCGGGTCATAGAAGTAAGAACTCAGCTCGCACGTCATGGCGTAGTTGCACGCGTCGAGGAAAGATTCCTCTCCAAGCGCCCTCCAGGCCTCCGAAAAGAGCCAGGCAAGTCCGAGATGTCCGAACAGGAGGCCTGAACTCATGTCATCCGGGGTGTTGCCGGTGTTGGTCCGCACCATTCCCATCGGCGCGAACCTCTCAGCGTTCTGAATATAATCCTGTCGAATCCGCTCCATCTCGTCGGAGATTCGGGCGAGCATCCCATCGGACAGAGCCCCGAACGAGTGGAGTCGCAGACCTGAAAGGAGCATGCCGGGGCGTCCGTCAAAAACTCGGGGCAGCGAGGAGTGAGTCCACGCATCCCACCGCGAGTCAACGAGATCCCGAGCGCGCTCAGGGGCACCGAGAGCTGCCAGCGCGAGGGCGTTTCCCATTCCCCCCTTGAATAGCGACCCATCCATTTCGGTTTCCGCCGAGCGGAAGAGCCCCGTCAAGCTGTTCGGGGTGCGCCAGAAGGCGTGTCGAGCGTTGCCCTTCGTTCCCTTCAGCGCGGCATCGAGGCCGATCGCCATTCCGGCGTCGCCATACGAGAGGCCTGTCAGCGGATCGTCGAGGGCGTAGGCATGCACGGGGAGCATCCGGTCCTGGTGTGGCCAATGCTCCCGTGTTTCATCAGCCCCTGCCAGCAACCGCTGCAGAAGGTCTGCTGGCGACGTGAACGTCTCGAGGAAAGGCCCGAGTGACCAAGACCCGTAGATGTTCACGTTTGGCTCGGCCACATCACCGCCCACCAGGCGATCGAGTTCCCCGAGAAGTTCGAGAACGGACAGGAATTCGGAAGGCGCTTCGCCACTGTGATCTGCACCGCTGAAGAGGTAATCAGCGAGGAGCCGCGTTTGCTTTGAATATTCGTGGATGAGCTCGGTCTGCTGCACGATCGGAAGAAGCATGAAGGCGACAGTTTGGCGAAGCCCGAACCAGTCCGCCTCCTCGGGGCGACATTCGTAGGGGGCTCTGAATCCAGATGCGGCGAAGACGTGAGGCTGCGCTGGTGATCCGGCCGGCTTGGCGAACTCGAAGTCGATAAGCGTGAGCTCGTGATCGTCAGACACGAGGATGTTGTCGAAATGGAGGTCGTGATGGCACCAGCCCGATGCATGCAACCGGTCGACCATGTCCTTTGCGCGGATGGCGATATCGAGGACGGCATCAAGGTACGCGGCGAACTTCTCGGACGAGGGGAGGTACGCGGGATAGTTGTTGATCACCCATTTTCTGATGGTGATTCCGCGACGCCTCTCGAGCGCCAAATACCAGTTCTCCCAGAGCGGACCGGTCCACACGACGCCCGGGACCTCTGGCAGGTCCGACAGAGCTTGCATCGCCCGGGATTCGCGGCGCAAGCGATCCACCGCGTCCGAGCCGTCATAGTCATGACAGACATCGGATCGTGCTTCCTTGATGACGATGCCGCCACCCGAGGACGCCATCGTTCCTTCGTACGTTCCGCCCGCGGTTGAGAATTTGATCGCAGCCGTAATGTCGAAAGGGAGGGCCGGCTCGTCCTCATTCGGAGGACTGCCTGTCAGCCAGGACTCGAGGACCTCGGGCCGAGGAGCCCAGTCGGGGAAGCGGAATGGCACGGAGCGCTCATCCGGGACCAGACGGCCGTCAGGCCCGACGAGCGCGGGGACCTCGCCCGTTCTCGTCTCGAGCATCAGTCTCTGGAATGCGCCGTAGCGCAAGTAGACGGGAGCCTTTTTCCATCTGCGGTCGCTGAGGATGTAAGGCCCCTTCAGACCGGAAAGAGACTCATCGAGCTCGGTGAGGAGCTCGGCGAGTTGTTCCTCCGATGGATACAGGGTGATGAACTTTCCAGCGTGCTCCCGTGGAGTGTCTTTGCCGTTCCGCGCAATGAGACGCGCCATCGTCGACAGGTACTTGAACGCGACCCGATGGCGAACAGCCACCTCCGCCGAACGCGCGAGGATCTCTTCAGCGTGGTCCGGCACAGCGCTCACATGCACCTTCCAGCCCTGTGTCTCGAGTGGATGGTTCTCCTCGGAAGCATGCGTCCACTCGGGTTGCTCGCGAAGATTCCAGCCATCAGGAAGCGCGATGTGAAAGCGAAGTCCTCGATCTTCTGCTGCATCAGGTGCGCGGAAGAAGTACGGATTCCTCGTTGCAAAACGCTCAAGCCGGAGACTGTCGCTCATCTAGACCCCTCGATGACTGTCATCATGTTCTTACTGGAATTGAACATAACAGGCATGACCACTGTTCGTCTATTATGTAATAAGAAACATCTTGCGCAATCTTCGGGGGAGGTCATCGATGAGCCAGCGCAACCCCCGGCTAGCGAAGTCGAATCAAAAGGCTCGCTTACGGGACTTCATTCCTTATTCCGCGGGCACGCGAGGGACGTTGATCGCTGGTGCGGTCTTTTCCTTGCTGGCGACAGGGGCACAGATCGTGCAGCCGCTCTTCGTTCAGCAAGTAGTCACGTCCATCCCGAGCGGCGGACCCGTAGCGGCCTTGGTTGCCGCGCTGCTTCTCATTACGGTCGGGGAGGCTATCTTCTCCGGGCTGCAGACCCTCTTTCTCCAAGGGTCGGCCGAACGTTTCGTCAAGACCGTGAGGCGCGGTCTCGTCCGCAAGCTCTTGATCCTGTCGATTCGCGAATATGACGTCCGTCAGCGCGCCGATCTCATCGCTCGGGTGACCTCGGACTCGACAATGCTTCGATCGGTGGTCACTTCGGGGTTACTCGAGCTGTTCTCCGCCGGCATCATGTTCATCGCCGCGTCCGCGTTCATGCTCAGCATTGACACGACTCTCTACGGCGCGGTGGCGCTCTCCGTCACGCTTGGGACCGTGGCCAGCGTCCTGATCTCGAAACGGTTGCGGATCGCGAACCGCGATGTCCAGAGCGGGATCGGTGGGCTGGCCAGCGAAATCGACCGGGCGATCGGGGGTGTTCGAACTGTGCGGGCCTCCGGAGCCACCGCCCAAGAGCTCGCATCCCTGAACGATCGGATTGAGTCGGTCTATCAGCGCGGGCTTCGTACCGTCAGGTTGAATGCTCTCATTCGGCCGGCACTCTCGCTCTTCATTCAGGGCTGCTTTCTCATCGTGGTCACCGTCGGGGGGCTGCGTGTCGCCTCAGGGCAGCTCGAGATAGGTGAGCTGGTCACGTTCATCCTGTATCTCTTCCTGTTCCTGCAGCCTGTGGCTCAGGTGCTCGGGACAGTCGCTGAACTGCAACTCGCGATGGCCGCGCTCGACCGCGTCGCGGAGATCGAGCGGCTGCCTGAAGAAGATGAGTCATCAGACGGCGATGTCGCTGTCATCCATGACGGCCGCGGCAGTCGATTTCTGGAGTTTGATCGCGTCGGGTTCGGCTATACCGCTGAGTCGCGTGTCTTGGAGCGCGTGAGTTTCTCGGTCGAGCGAGGAACCCAGAACGCGATCGTCGGGCTCTCCGGCGCGGGAAAAAGTACATTGATGGGCCTGATCGAGAGGTTCTACGAAGTCGACGACGGGCGGATCGCGCTCGACGGAGTCGACGTCCGCGCCTTGCCACGGGATCAACTTCGCGCCCGAATCGGATACATCGAGCAGGATGCTCCCGCTCTAGCAGGGTCGGTCGCCGACAACCTTCGAATCGGGAAGCCAGATGCGACACGCGCACAGATGTTGGCCGCCCTTGCCTCGGTGAGACTCGATGAGTTCATCTCGAATGCTCCGGATGGCCTGGACACTTTGGTCGGTGAGCAGGGTGTGATGCTCTCAGGCGGTCAACGCCAGCGACTTGCCTGGGCAAGGGTGCTCTTGGCGGATCCGGAAGTGCTCCTCCTCGACGAGCCCACGTCGAGTCTGGATTCCGTGACCGAGGAGGCCCTCCAAGAACTTCTTCGCAGCGGCAAGGGACAACGGACCGTTTTGATCATCGCTCATCGCCTGGCCACTGTCGCCGACTCCGACCAAATAGTCCTACTGCACGACGGGCGAACAGAGAACAAAGGAACTCACACCGAGCTCCTGAAGTCGAGCCACGTCTACAGGAATCTCGCAGAGCGTCAGCTGATTGCACCCCTGAAGGGAGATGAGTCCTCACCGTGACTCCTGAGATCGAATCATCACAACGGGTGTCCATCATGTTGCCCAAACAACCCGAATCCATGTCATCGGTTGAGGAATTCGCACGGCGCGTGGGTCCGGGCGCAGCGCACACTTTGTGGTTGGGGCAGTCGTTCTCCCTCGACACGCTCATGGCCCTCGCGCACCTAGCTGGAAGTGGCTTCTCTCTTCCGCTGGGCTTGGGCGTCGCGCTGACTCCGTTGAGTTCGCCGTACCATGCCGCCCTTCAGCTTCGCACACTGGCTCAGCTCACGGGCGCTCCCGTGTCGGCATCGTTCGGCACCGCAACTCCATCTGCGGTGGCAAGCCTCACCGGCCGCGCCTATGGTCGGCCGGCCCGCGCACTCGAAGAGTACGTGTCGGTAGTTCGCTCTCTGCTCGAGAGCGGCCATGCGACGCTCGACGGCGAATACTTCCAAATCGACGCTGCACTCAATCCAATTGCCTCGAACAGCGTTCAGCCGGTCGTTGAAGTCGGCGCCGGCGTGCTTCGCCCCGCAGCCGCCCGGGCGGCTGGACGATCTGCGGACCTGATAACGACGTGGCTCGCTCCGCCCACGTACATTCAGAACGTCCTGATCGAGGAAATGAGCAAGGCCGGGAGACGGGCGAGGACCGTGGCGATCGTTCCCTTTGCTCTTGCGCGACCGGGCCGCACCGCGGTTCATCAATTGAACGCAGCAATAGGGCTCCATGTCTCGCTGCCGCACTACGCGGAGATGCTCCGACTTGCGGGGATGGACGTCATCGACAAGGCCCCGAACGCGTTGGCGGGTGAGCTACGTCACCGCGGCGTGTTCGCTTTCGGTGACGCCGATACGGTGTGGGCCACGGTCGACGATTACTTTGCCTCGGGGGTCGACGAGGTCGTACTCAGCCCCGCGGGCGTCTTCGAGACCCAAGGTCAGGCGGCGGCGCTGCACGATATCGACGACCTGCTCTCTTCCGCAGGGAGCCGAGTCGGCTGATGCAACTCGAGAACCTCATCGCGGAGAGGGTGCCGTTCATGCATCGCCGCCTCGATAACGGTTTGAGCATGGTTGTGGCGCCCGATCCTGCTGCCACAGTCGTCTCGATCAATGTCTGGTACAAGGTTGGGTCGCGCGATGAACCGCTGGGTAGGTTCGGGATCGCGCACTTCATCGAACACTTGATGTTCCAAGGGACCGAACGAACAGAACGTGGCGAATTCACTGAACTGATCAACCGCGCTGGGGGTTCGCCCAACGCGACAACAGGATTCGATAGAACGTCGTTCTTCATGAGTGTGCCGCGCGCCTCGCTGGAACTGGCGCTCTGGCTCGAGGCAGACCGAATGCATTCGCGTCTGCGTGGTACTCCGCCCGAGAGCCTTCGGGACCAGCTTGCAGTGATCCGGCAGGAGGCGGCACAGCGAGCCAGGAAGCCGGAAGCTCGCCTCTTCGACCGTCTCGTGGGGAGGCTGGCCCCTTCACAGGCTAACTACGGCCACAACGCCATCGGAGATGTCGACGCCCTCGAAACGCTGACGATCGATGACGTCCACGCGTTCGCGGATCGTCATCATGTACCGCAAAACGCGGTCGTCACCCTCGTGGGCGCCGTGAGGGCGGACGAAGGATTCGCATTGATCGAACGCTACTTCGCGGCGGTGCAGAACCCGCCAAAATCCACGATCGACGGTCTCAGGGATGGAGTGGTTCACGCCGCCGAATTAGTTCCGACTTCGAAAACCCCGGTCATAGCCGGGCTCGCGATCAAGCTCCCTTCATCGCCGTCGAGCCGTTACGCGCAGGCAGCCGCAGCGCTCGATGCGATTGGTAGGCAGAAAACCGGCCCGTTCGGACGGCACCTCGATCTGTCGCCGACTGGCGATCATGATGTGTCGGTGTCAGACATCCCCCTTCATCGCTCCTACAGCGTCGGATTCGTGTTCATCCGATCGACGGATTCACGTTCGATTCAGGGCTTCGCTGACCGCGCTCGCGACGCTTTTAGCTCGGCCTGCGCTGCGGGGCTTGCGGAACAGGAGTGGGCGAGCGCCGTTCGCCGCCGCACGGCCGATCATCTCGCCAGGCTTTCAGATCTGCGTCACCGAGCCGAAGTGTTGAGCGAGCTTGTAGCAGTCAACGGGGACACGACGGCCTCCTTGACGGAAGGGTTTCTCCCCAACTCGAGAACCACGCCGGGGCGTCTCACGGAACTGTTCGCGTTCGACAGTCTGACCGTCGACGTGGCGGCCTGAGATCATGATCGCGATTCCTCGACCCCAAGCAGGCGAGCTTCCACCCTGGCAGCGGCACCACATCGGTGCAGTGGCGACCGTTGACGGTGTTCGCGTCGTCACCTGCGACGTTCCCGGGCAGTTCATGGCATCGGTCGTCGTGTTGTCTACCTCCCCCGCCATAGGTGAAGCCCGCGAGCGATGGGGGATTAATCCGCTAGTTCTCGAGATGCTCGGGACGGCCCGAAACGGTCGCAGCCGACTCATCGATGAGCTTGAGGCGCTGCCCGCACGCGCGGTCGTTGTCCCCGACTATGCGGGGTCCTTCGTGGACATCCAAGTGGCTCTTCCGTTTCTCGATGAAGCACTCGACCTGATCTTCGACGCCGTCGCGCGCCCGGACTTCACGTCGATGTCGTCGCTTCGCGCGCTCCAGGTTGCGAAACAGCGGGTCGTGACCGAAGCACGATTCCCAGGCACAAGAGCGCGCTCACATGTTCAGGGTCTGCTTTTCGGCGCAGCCTCGAGATTCGCCAAGCCGAGCTCGGGCGACAGCAGCAGCGTTGAGGGGATCGACCCCGACGTCGTACGGGCGCATTCTCGCCACGTCCTCCAGCCGGACAATCTCGTCGTCGTCATCGTCGGAGACCTCGCCTCGCAGCGGGCCGATCAACGTGGCGCGGACGCGTCCCCAGCAGCCCAGACATCGAATGCTGGTGGGGAACCTCTCTTGGACAGCACAGACCCGATGCTGCTAGGGCGCCGGCTTTCGAATGTGAACGAGCCAACGTCGAAGCAGCTCGACATCCTTGTAGCGCATCGGTCTCCAACGATGACCTCGACCGAGTGGCCAGCCCTTCAACTCGCGGCGGCAGCCCTCGCGAGCGGAACGGGAGGGATACTCAACGCCGAGATGAGGGAGAAGCATGGTCACACCTATGGCGCGACGGCACAGTTCGCGTCCTTCGGGATGTCGGGACTCTTCAGCTTCTCCGCATCTGCTTCGTCTCACACCGGGGCGCGCGGGATCGTCGGCGACTATTTCGCTGTTATGGAGGAGGTCGCCCGGGCCGGTTTCTCCGCTTCCGATCATGAAAGAGCGGTGAGCGTGCTGATTGGCCGAGCGACTCACAATGCCTCGTCACCACGCTGGCTGAGCGCGAATATCGTTCGTGCGTTAGCCAACGGGCTCCCCGTTTCCTGGGTCGACGACCACCACGAGGCAGTCCAGCGCGTTGGCGTCGATGAGATGTCGAAGGCATTCACAGACCAGCACGCAGTCGCGAGACCGAGTCTGACCATCGTCGGTTCGGCCCAGTCATTTGACGCGGTCGGAGCTGATTTGGCGGCACGGCATGGCTTTGAGCTGGTCGATGAAATCGAGTGAAGAATCCGCAAATGCGGATCAGGAGACAACGCCGAGACGAGTCCGCGTTTCTAGAGGCAATCCATGAGGTCATCGACTCCATCGCCCGATGCGCGCGTGTCCAACCTGAACAAGTCATGACCCGAGGCGTTGTGACCACCTTCGATGTGGCGCCGTTACGGCCGCACCGCCACGCGCGGGTAGCCGGTCGCCGCCAGCGCGGCATCCACCTCCGCGAGCGGGAACACGGCGCCGACCTGCTCCGCGAAGGGGTACGTCGTGCCCGCCTCCGCCAGGAAGCGCACCGCCTGCTCCAGGTGCCGCGGTGCGTAGTTGTGGACGCCGCGGACGGTGAGGAGGCGCCGGACGAGCTGCTCCGGCACGAGCGGCAGCTCGGGGCCGTCCGAGAGCGAGCCGGCCAGGACCAGGACGCCGCCGACGTCGACCACGGGCAGCAGCGACCGCACGGCCGACGGGTTGCCGGAGAAGTCGAGGGCGATCGTGGGCGCGGACTGCCGCCCGCCGGCCTTCGCCAGGGCCGCCGGCAGGCCGGAGCGGGAGTCCGGAGCGGCTCGCGGGTCGGCGACGGCGGCGGCGCCGAACAGCCGGGCGGCCTCCCGGCGCTCGGGGATCGGGTCGCTGACGACGACCTTCGCGCCGGCCTCCGTCGCCATGGCCGACGCGGTCAGGCCGAGCATCCCGGCGCCGGTGATCAGCACGAGCGCGCCGTCGAGGGGGACGATCGCGGCCGCGGCCTCCAGGGCGGCGGCGACGGTCGCGGTCGTGCAGGACGCGGGCGCGAGCACGGCGGCGGGGAGCTCCTCCGGCGCCACCACGATCGAGGTGCCGTCGAGCAGGTGAGCGTGGGTCGCGAAACCGCCCGACAGCTCCCAGCCGCGACGCATGCGCTCGTGACCGTACTTCTGCAGGTTGACGCAGCGCTGCGGGAGGCCGCGGCGGCAGCGCGCGCAGCGGCCGCACGGCACGGCGACCGACCACACGACGCGTTCTCCGAGCGCCACGCGGTGCCCGTCGGTCGTCTTCGCTCCGCCGCGGCCGAGCGCGACGACCCGGCCGACCTGCTCATGACCGAGCACCAGCGGCGTGGGCGCCAGGCGGTGGCCCAGCGCCGTGTGGATGTCCGAACCGCACACCGTCGCCAGCTCGACCTCCACGAGCGCGTCGCCCGGAGCCAGCCGCACGCCGGGGACGGCCACGGCCTCGTGCCGGTGGCCGACGCCCTGCCACACCATCGCGGTCGCCGACGGATACACGCTCACCCCCATCCCCAGGCTCGCCGGCGGCGCGACGACGCGTGGGGTCACTGCCTTGATCGTCACCGGCGGGTCTGCCCCTCCGGCCGGTCGACGGCACGCAGGGCAGCCTTCGGGGCGGCGGGGATTGGGGAGGTCGCGTCGCGGTCGTCCTGGTCGGCCGCGTCGGCCAGGTCGTCCAGGTCGTCCTCGTCGTCCTCGTCCCGAGCGTCCCGGTCGTCCGGCTCGCCGTCGGGGTCGTCGTCGAAGTCCAGCTCGTCCAGGTCGTCGAACTCGTCGTCGAGCTCGTCGGCGCGCTCCAGCTCGTCCAGGCCGAGCAGCTCGGCCAGGTCGGCGACGCTGGCGATGACCGCGTCCGCGCCGGCGGCGGTGAGGGTCTCCTCGTCGTGGGCGCCGGTCAGCACTCCGACGACGAGGCCCGCGCCGGCGGAGAGGCCGGAGACGATGTCGCTCGCGGTGTCGCCAACGACGACCATGCCCTCCACGCTCGACGCTCCGGTGCGCAGCAGCGCCGTGAGCGGCAGGTCGGGGTACGGGCGTCCGCGGCGAGCGTCCGACGCACTCAGCGTGAGGTCGGCCAGGTCGCGCCAGCCGAGGGCGGCGAGCACCGCGTCCTGCGTCGTGCGGGAGAAGCCGGTGGTGAGCACGACGGCCACGCCGAGCGACTGGAGGCGGCGGATGAGGTCCTCGGCGCCGGGCACCGGGCGGAGGCCCTGGTCGGCGGCGAGCTCGGCGTAGGCGGACTCGAAGACGGCGTTGGCGTGCTCCGCCTGGTCCTCGTCGTCGGTGAGCGCGCGGAAGACGGCGAGCTTCGGCTGACCCATCGTGTCGCGAACGAACGCCCACGCCCGGCGCTGCTCGTCGTCGGTGACGGCGAGCCCTGCTGCGTCGACGGCCCGGAGGAACGCGTGCTCGACCAGGCCGTCGTCCACGACGGTGGTGCCCGCGAGGTCGAGCACGACGAGCTCGAGGTCCGCTAGCTCGTCGTGGTCGATGGCGTCGGGGTCGTCGGCGTCGACGGCAACGACCGCGGCCGCGTCGACCTCGGTGTCGATGATGGCGGCGTCGTCGAATTCGCTCGTGATGAGACCTTCAGGAGACATGGTCGGTGCCTTTCTGTGCGGAGCTTCGGTGGTCGGCAGGGGCGGTCAATGGTGTCGGGCGGTGAGTGGTGTCGGGTGGTCAGCGCGTGCGTGCGGCCCCGGCCGCGGTCAGCACTCCCGGCGCGGTGGCGAACAGCTCGTCCACCACGCGGTCGGCGAGGCCGAGCCCGGTGGTCATCCCGATGCCGGAGGTCACCGAGACGACGCGCACGGACGGCGCGGGGGACGACACGAGGAAGTCGTCGGCGGCGGACGCGTGGACGCCCTGCCAGCGCTCGACCACGCGCACCCGGCCGAGGCCGAACAGCGCCCGCGCGCCGTCCAGCAGCAGTTCGAACGCGGTCTCCGACTGGAACGGCGGGACGTCGTCGCCGCTCCGCCTGGCCGCTCCGAGCAGGACGGAGCCGTCCAGCCGCTGCGCGAACACCTGGTCGATGTCGAACGCGAGGAGGTCCGGCCGCTCGGCGGCGAGCCGCTCCCGGAGCGCGTCGACACCGGGGACGTGCGCGAACCCGGAGGCCCGTGTGAGGGATCGTCCGGTCAGCACCGGCGCCGTCAGCGGCCGGTCGAAGTCGGCCTCCACGAGCAGCATGTCGAGCCCGGAGCGCTGGATGCCGTGCGCCTCCGCGATACCGGGGAACAGCCGATCCACCTCGTGATCGACGGCGACCACGACGGCGTCGGCGGACACCCGGCCCCGCGACGTGTGCACCCGGCCCGTCTCGACGCCGGTCACGGTGGTCTGCCAGAAGAAGTCGACGCCGTGCGCGTCGAGCCAGCGCGCGATCGCCGGTGCGGCCTCCCGCGGGTCGACCTGGAGGTCGGCGGGGAAGAACGCGCCCCCGACCGCGACGCCGTCGGCGACGGGGACGCGTTCGCGCACGGCGGCCGGGGTCAGCATCCGCACATCGTGGCCACCGCGCGTGGTGCGGAACTCCTCCAGCACGGCCAGCTCGTCCTGCGCCTGGGCGACGACGACGGTGCCGGCCTCGCCGAGCCAGAATCCGGCCTCCACGGCGAGCGTCAGCCAGAGCTCGCGACCGAGCTCCGCGTACGCCCTCGCCTCGCCCTCCTGGCCGGTGATGCACAGGTGGCCGAAGCCACGGACCGATGATCCCTCCACGCTGGAGGCGCGATCCACCACGGCCACGGTCAGCCCGCGCCGCAGCGCCGCCACCGCATGCCCCAGCCCGACGATGCCTCCGCCGACGATCGCGAGGTCGTAGTGCCTGCCCATTCCCGTCTCCCGTCCGCAGGAAGTCCCTGCACGAACGTAGAAGGCGGCGACGACGGAGGCGGCAACTCCAGGTAACCGGGCGGTGAACGACAGCGAACGTCCGCGTGCCGCGCGCCGCGGCGGGCGCGCCTGTTGCACTTCCGTGACGATCGGCGCAGAATCGCAACATGACGTCGAACCAGAACACGCGCGAGTTCGATCCGGACATCGTCACGGACTTCCGCGAGCGCATGTCGTACGGGTCGTACCTCGACCTCGGTACCCTGCTCAGCGCCCAGAAACCGGTGAGCGTGCCGGAGCATCACGACGAGCTGCTGTTCATCATCCAGCACCAGACCACCGAGCTCTGGCTCAAGCTCGTGCTGCACGAGCTGCAGTCGGCGCGCGATCTGCTGCGCGCCGACGAGCTGCAGCCGGCCCTCAAGCGGATCGCGCGCGTGAAGCACATCCAGAAGACGCTGACGGAGCAGTGGTCGGTGCTGGCGACGCTCACGCCGACCGAGTACGCCCAGTTCCGCGGCTTCCTCGGCAACTCGTCGGGGTTCCAGTCGTACCAGTACCGCGCGGTGGAGTTCGTCCTCGGCAACAAGAACCGGCGGATGCTGTCGGTCTTCCGCGACGACCCCGGCGCGCTCGCGCTGCTCACCGAGCTGCTCGAGGCGCCGAGCGTGTACGACGAGTTCCTGCGCTACCTGGCGCGCGCCGGGCATGCCGTGCCGCAGGCGGTGCTCGACCGGGACGTGACGGAGGCCCATGTGTTCAGCCCGGAGCTGGTCCCGGTGTTCCGCGACATCTACGAACACGCCTCGGAGCACTGGAGCGAGTACGAGGCGTGCGAGGAGTTCGTGGACCTGGAGGACAACTTCCAGCTCTGGCGCTTCCGCCACCTCAAGACCGTGCAGCGCACCATCGGCATGAAGACCGGCACCGGAGGGTCCACCGGTGTCAGCTTCCTGCAGAAGCCGCTGGACCTGACCTTCTTCCCCGAGCTGTTCGCCGTGCGGACGGAGATCGGGGCGCCGGAGTGAGCGACGCCCGCCCTCAGGCACGCGCCATCCAGGTGGACGCCGTCTGGGGCGGCGCGGGCTTCGAAGGCAGTGCGACGTTCCGCGTCGACGGCGAGCGTCTCGTGCCCGCGGCCGCCGATTCGGACCCGGCCCTCCCCAGCGCGGGCCAACACCTCCCGCTGAGCGGCACTCTCTTCCCGTCGCTGACCGACCACCACACGCACCTCGGCCTCTCCGACCCGGCCGCACTCTTCGCCGGCGGCATCACGCACGCCGTCGACCTCGGCTGGGTACCGGACGTCGCGGCCTCGTGGCTTCCCGACTCCGACGACCGACCGGACGTCGCGATCGCGGGCGCGCTGATCACCGCCCCCGGCGGCTACCCGGTGGCGTCCGGCTGGGCGCCGGAGGGCGCTGCGGCGGAGGTCGGCGGCCCGCGCGAGGCCGCGGAAGCGGTGCGGAGACAAGTCATGGTGGGAGCCTCCCGCATCAAGGTCGCCCTCAACAGCGATGCGGGGGAAACAGTGGACAACCCGACGCTGGCCGCAGTTGTGGAGGAATCCCACGCCGCCGGCCTCCCCGTCGTCGCGCACGTCCAGGGCCCGGGCCAGACCGCCCGCGCGGTGGCGGCCGGTGTCGACCAGCTCGCGCACACCCCGTTCACCGAGCGGCTCGACGACGCGCTCGTCGCGGAGGCCGTCCGCCGCGGGATGACGTGGATCAGCACCCTGGACATCCACGGCTGGGGCACGCCGACCGAGCACTACCGCATCGCCGTCGACAACCTCCGCCGCTTCATCGGCGCCGGCGGACGCGTGCTGTACGGCACCGACCTCGGCAACGGCAACCTCCCCGTCGGCGTGAACGCCCGCGAACTCGCCGCGTTGCAGGAGGCCGGGCTGACCGGCGACACGCTCGTGCGCACGCTCGCGGGCGAGCCGGCGGCCGCCCTCGGCCCCCGCGTCGCCTGGATCGCCAGCCCGCCTCCCGCCGACGACCGCGACCTGCCGGCCTGGCTCGCGACCGCCCGCGGCGTGCGCGTCCCCGACCTCCTCACCCTCCCCTCCCGACCGCTTGGACAGGACACCCCATGACCGACATCCCCGACGACCTGTTCGCCTACGACCCGATCGACGACGAGGTCGCGGCGGCCGACGCCGACACCCTCGCCGGCGATCCCCTCGCCGCCGCCCGCGCCCTCGACGCGGCCGACCCGCTCGCCCACTACCGCGATCGGTTCGTGGGCGTCGCGACCGCCGGCGCCGGCACGGCCTCCCCTGTCGTCGCGTACTTCGACGGCAACTCCCTCGGGCGGCCCGTCCGGGCGAGCGTCGAGCGCATCCAGCGGTTCCTCGTGGACGGCTGGGGCGGACGGCTGATCCGCGGCTGGGACGAGGAGTGGATGGAGCTGCCGTTCCGCATCGGCGACACGCTCGGCGAGACCGCGCTCGGCGCCGCGCCCGGCCAGGCGTTCATCGGCGACTCCACGACCGTGCTCCTCTACAAACTGGCGCGCGCCGCCGTCGACTCCCTGCCCGAGCGCAGCGAGATCGTCCTCGACACCGACAACTTCCCGACCGACCGCTACGTGCTCGACGGCATCGCCCGCGAGCGCGGACTCACGCTGGTCTGGATCGAGGCCGACACCGAGTCCGGCGTGACTCCCGAGCAGGTCGCGGCGGCGGTCGGACCGCGCACGGCGCTCGTCGTGCTCAGCCACGTCGCGTACCGCTCCGGATTCCTCGCCGATGCGCGCACGATCACGCGCATCGTCCACGACGCCGGAGCGCTCGTGCTGTGGGACCTCTGCCACTCCGCCGGCTCCGTGCCCGTCGAACTCGACGAGTGGGACGCGGACCTGGCCGTCGGCTGCACCTACAAGTACTTGAACGGCGGCCCGGGATCGCCCGCGTTCGGTTACGTGAACAGCCGCCTCCAGCGCTGGCTCGTTCAGCCGATCCAGGGCTGGATGGGCGTGCGCGACGTCTTCCTGATGGGGCCTGAGTACCTGCCGGCCGACGGCCTCCGCCGCTTCATCTCCGGCACGCCGCCGATCGTCGGGATGCTCGCCCTGCAGGACACGGTCGCGATGATCGGGGAGTGCGGGATCGACGCGGTGCGCGCGAAGTCGGTCGCGCTCACGTCGTTCGCCGTCCGGCTCGCCGACACCTGGCTGACGCCGCTCGGCGTCACCCTCGCGAGCCCGCGCGACCCGTCGCAGCGCGGCGGCCACGTCACCCTCAGTCACCCGGCGATGCGGGAGGTCACGGCGCGGCTGTGGGAGCGCGACGTCATCCCGGACTACCGCGACCCGGACGGCCTCCGGATCGGGCTGTCACCGCTGAGCACGAGCTTCGAGGAGGTCGCAGTCGGGCTGGCGGCGGTGCGGGATGTGCTGGGCGAGCTGATCACGGAATGAGCGGCCCGGTGGAGGTGCGGGAGGTGCGGGAGGACCTCGAAGCCAGCAGCGGCTCCGCCACCGCCATGCTACGCACGGTCGTCGGCAGCACCCTGCGGCCGCTCGGCGGCTGGATGAGCGCCGCCGGAGCGGTGGAGCTGATGGCCGCGCTCGGGATCCCGGCCGCGACCGCGCGCTCCAGCCTGGCCCGGCTGTGCGCGCGGGGCGTGCTGGTCCGCGCGCCGCGCGACGGGGTCGCCGGCTACGCGCTCGACCCGGCCGCGGTGTCGATGCTGGAGCGCGGGGACGCGCGCATCTTCGGCGAGCGCGCCGCGCCGGCCTCCTGGTGCCTGGTGTCGTTCTCGTTCCCCGAGCGTCAGCGCTCGCAGCGCCACCGGCTGCGGCGGACGCTCGCCGCGCTCGGCTGCGGGACGGTCGCCGACGGCCTGTGGATCGGGCCGGACGCCCTGGAGACCGAGCTGGCGGAGGTCGCGCACGCCTTCGGCGCCGACCTGTTCACCGGCTCGCACCTCGCCGGCACCCCGTCCGCCGCCGACCTGCCGTCCGCCCTCGCCCGCTGGTACGACCTCCCCGCCCTCCGCGCCCTCCACGAGGCCTTCCTCGCGCGCTTCAGGTCCGCGACGGCCCCGGCCGACGACCGCGACGCGTTCGCCCTGTGGGTCCGCCTCCTCGACGAGTGGCGCGTCATCCCGTACCGCGACCCCGGCCTTCCCGCCGCGGCCCTCCCCGCCGACTGGCCGGGCGCCGCCTCCGCCGCCCTGTTCGCGCGCCTCCACGCCGAGCTCGCCGGCCGCGCGCTCGCCTTCGCGGGGGTGACCGCCCGGGCGGACCGAGGCGCCTCCGCCCCACGGTAGAATCGCTGTGCCCGGATGCGCGAGTGGAGCGGAGATCACCCTTTGTCGACGATCGTTGTGGAAGTCATGCCCAAGGCTGAGCTGCTCGACCCGCAGGGCAAAGCTGTCGCCGGCGCCCTCGGGCGGATCGGCAAAGGCCAGTTCTCGGGAGTCCGCGTCGGCAAGCGGTTCGAGCTGACCGTCGACGGCCCGATCGACGACGAGGTGAAGGCCGCGGTCGCCGAGATCGCGGGCGAGATCCTCTCCAACTCGGTCATCGAGGACGTGGTGGGCATCCACTACCCGGGCGAGGACGCCTGATGCGCATCGGCGTCATCACCTTCCCCGGCTCGCTGGACGACCGGGACGCGCTGCGCGCCGTCCGCATCGCCGGCGCCGAGCCGGTCGCGCTCTGGCACGGCGACCACGACCTGCAGGGTGTCGACGCGCTCGTCCTTCCGGGCGGGTTCAGCTACGGCGACTACCTGCGCTGCGGCGCCATCGCCTCCCTCTCGCCGATCATGACCGAGGTCGTGGACGCGGCGGGCAAGGGGATGCCGGTGCTCGGCATCTGCAACGGCTTCCAGATGCTCGCCGAGGCGCACCTCGTCGCGGGCGGACTCATCCGCAACGACCACGGCAACTTCATCCGCCGCGACCAGCACCTGGTGGTCGAGAACGCGGACACCCCGTGGACCAACGGGTTCGAGCAGGGCCAGGAGATCGTCATCCCGCTGAAGAACGGCGAGGGCGGCTTCATCGCCTCCGCCGAGGAGCTGAAGCGGCTGGAGGGCGAGGGCCTCGTCGTCTTCCGATACACCGGCGTGAACCCGAACGGCTCGCTGGACGACATCGCGGGCGTCCGCAACGAGCGCGGCAACGTGGTCGGCCTGATGCCGCACCCCGAGCACGCGGTCGAGGCCGGATTCGGCCCCGACACCGCCGCCGCCATGCGCTCCGGCGTCGACGGCCTCACCTTCTTCACGTCCGTCATCCGCTCCACCCTCGTAGACGCGTAGCCCGCCGCAATCTCTTCCGGACTTCTGTACGCGACACGCCGTGTTTCGGCGTACACAACTCCGGAATTGATGGCTGGTTAGCCGAGGGCGGTGTAGACGACCAGGCGGAGGTCGGGGTGGTCGGTGGGGGTGAGTTGGTGGTGCTCGAGGGTGACGGCGCCTCGGCGCGGGTGGCGGAAGCGGCGCTCGCGTGAGGCGAAGCCGCGGATGTCGTAGCGCTCCCACGCGGCACGGAACGCGGGGCTGGCCTCCCGTAGCCGCTCGACCAGCGCGCGGACGGCCGGGTCGCCGGCGCGCGTGCCCGTCTCGGCCCGGAACTCCGCGAGGAAGCGCGCGCTGGTCTCCTCCCAGTCCGGCAGCAGCTCGCGCACCGCGGGGTCGGTGAAGACCAGCCAGAGCAGGTTGCGGTCCTCGCGCGCCACCCGCGCCACGTTGGGATACAGGTCGGCGTACGCTGCGTTCCAGCCCGCGATGCCCCAGTCGGGAGCGAGCGCGAACGCCGGGTTCGCGCCGAGCGCGTCGAGGAGGCGCTGGACGTGCGCGGGCGCATCCTCCACCGGACGCGACGGCACGAGCGACGGGAAGCCGAAGCCGGCGAGCGACAGCAGGTACTCGTGCTCGGGCGGCGTGAGCCGCAGCGTGCGGGCGACCGCATCGAGCACCGAGCGGGACGGGTTGATCTGCCTGCCCTGCTCCAGCCAGGTGTACCAGGTGACGCTCACGCCGGACAGGTAGGCGACCTCCTCACGGCGCAGCCCGAGGTCGCGCGACCGTCCGACGGGCGGGAGGCCGTACTCCGCGCGCGGGGCCTGCTCGCGGCGGCTGCGCAGGAAGCGTCCCAGCTCGCCGCGGCGGTCGTCCTGTTCGGTCACGCCGACGATACTAGTGCTCCCACTACTAGTAGTGACGCCGCCTTCCGGCCGGGGGGCAGCGCCCGCACGATGGGAGCATGCCCGTTCTCCGCTCCCGCACTGTCACCCACGGCCGCAACATGGCCGGCGCCCGCGCACTGCTGCGCGCCGCCGGCGTCGCCCGCGAGGACTTCGGCAAGCCGATCGTCGCCGTCGCGAACAGCTTCACCGAGTTCGTGCCGGGCCACACCCACCTCCAGCCGGTCGGCCGCATCGTGTCGCAGGCCGTGCAGGCCGCGGGCGGCATCCCGCGTGAGTTCAACACGATCGCGGTGGATGACGGCATCGCGATGGGCCACGGCGGGATGCTGTACTCGCTCCCCTCGCGCGAGCTGATCGCCGACTCCGTCGAGTACATGGTGAACGCCCACTGCGCGGACGCGCTGGTCTGCGTCTCCAACTGCGACAAGATCACGCCGGGGATGCTGCTGGCCGCGCTGCGCCTGAACATCCCGACCGTGTTCGTCTCCGGCGGCCCGATGGAGGGCGGGCGCACGGTGCTCGTGGACGGCACGGTCCGCAAGCTCGACCTCATCTCCGCGATGGCCGACTCCGCGAACGACGCGGTGTCCGACGAGGACCTGCTCCGGGTCGAGGAGGCCGCCTGCCCGACGTGCGGCTCGTGCTCGGGCATGTTCACCGCGAACTCGATGAACTTCCTGGTGGAGGCGCTCGGCCTCGGCCTCCCGGGCAACGGCTCGACGCTGGCCACCCACACCGCCCGCCGGGCGCTCTACGAGAAGGCGGGCGCGACGGCCGTCGAACTCGCGCACCGGTACTACGACGGCGAGGACGAGTCGGCGCTGCCGCGCTCGATCGCGACCAGGGAGGCCTTCGGCAACGCGATGGCGCTCGACATCGCGATGGGCGGCTCGACCAACACGATCCTCCATCTGCTCGCGGCCGCCCGCGAAGGCGGGATCGACTACGACCTCGGCGACATCGACCGGCTGTCCCGCCGCGTTCCGTGCCTCAGCAAGGTCGCGCCCAACGGGGCGGCCCTGGTGGAGGACGTGCACCGGGCGGGCGGCGTCCCCGCGCTGCTCGGCGAGCTCGACCGCGCCGGTCTCCTCGACCGCGGGGTGCACAGCATCCACGCGGCGTCGCTGGAGGCGTGGCTGGCGGACTGGGACATCCGCGGCGGATCGGCCACGCCCGAGGCGATCGAGCTCTTCCACGCGGCCCCGGGCGGGGTGCGGTCGGCGCAGGCGTCGTCGCAGTCGGAGCGGTGGGAGTCCCTCGACACCGACGGCGCGACCGGTGTCATCCGGGATGTCGCCCACGCGTACTCGGCGGACGGCGGCCTCGCCATCCTGCGCGGCAACCTCGCTCCCGACGGCTCGGTAGTGAAGACCGCGGGCGTCGACCCGAGCATCCTGGTCTTCTCCGGCCCGGCCGTGGTGGTCGAGTCGCAGGAGGAGGCCGTCGACGCCATCCTGACCAAGCGCGTGCAGGCCGGGGACGTGGTGGTCGTGCGTTACGAGGGTCCGCGCGGCGGCCCCGGGATGCAGGAGATGCTGTACCCGACGTCGTTCCTGAAGGGCCGCGGCCTCGGGGCGAAGTGCGCGCTGATCACGGACGGCCGGTTCTCCGGCGGGACCTCCGGTCTCTCGATCGGGCACGTCTCGCCCGAGGCGGCGGCCGGCGGCGCGATCGCGCTGGTGGAGGACGGCGACACGATCACGATCGACGTCGCGGCGCGCAGCATCCGACTGGAGGTGTCGGACGCCGAACTCGACGCGCGGCGGGAGGCGCTGGCCTCGGGCCGGGGATTCCGTCCGCTGGACCGGGAGCGCCCCGTGTCTGCCGCGCTGCGGGCGTACGCCGCGATGACGCTGTCCGCTGACCAGGGCGCGGCCCGCGACGTCGACCAGCTCACCCGCGCGGCGGTCCCGACCGCCTAGCCGCCGGCCGCCGGCCGCCGAAGGGCACGTAAACGCCCCTAAAACCGCGTTTTAGGGGCGTTTACGTGCCCTTCGATCGCGGTCAGTCCTTCGGGGCGCGGGGCTTCGGGGCCTTGCGCGGCTTCTTCTCCTTCGGCGGCATCCGGCCGACCTGCTCCAGGGCGACGCCGATCCACTCGCGGAGGAGGTCGGGGTCGTCGCGCCAGGCGTCGGGGAGCGACACGTAGCCGCCCATCGGGCGCTCGGCCGGCCCGTACGGCCCGGTCCCGTCGATCGCTTGCAGCTCCTCCCGCACGGCGTCGTCGGGCACGCGCACACCGACGCTCTCGCCGAAGAGCCCGGCGAACATGTTGCCGTTCACGAACGCGCCCAGGTTGGCGAACATCGGCTTCACCTCGACGCCGGGAGCGTCCGGCACCACCGAGCGGAACAGCTCCATCGTCTCCTGCGACGGTCGTGGGATCTGCATGGTCGTGACCTTTCGTCCGGCGGTGGTCTGTGCACAACGGCACCTGTCCACATCCTGCCACTCGCCCGGGACAGTGCGCCCCTGAGCGCCGGTAGACTGGGATCCATCCCCCGCCACCGCCAGCAGCCTGGAGTGCCCGCGTGACCGACACCACCGTCCAGCATGTCGTCGACACCGTCGCGAACGCCGCCGCGACTCCGGAGAAGGAGCAGCCGTTCGCGGCGCTCGGCCTCAAGGAGGACGAGTACATCCAGATCCGCGAGATCCTGGGCCGCCGCCCCACCTCCGGCGAGCTGGCGATGTACTCGGTGATGTGGTCGGAGCACTGCTCCTACAAGTCGTCGAAGATCTACCTGCGCCAGTTCGGCCAGAAGGTCACGCCGGCGATGAAGAAGAACCTCATGGTCGGCATGGGCGAGAACGCGGGCGTCGTGGACGTCGGCGAGGGCTGGGCGGTCACCTTCAAGGTGGAGTCGCACAACCACCCGTCGTACATCGAGCCGTTCCAGGGCGCGGCGACCGGCGTCGGCGGCATCGTCCGCGACATCATCTCGATGGGCGCCCGGCCGGTCGCGGTCATGGACCAGCTGCGCTTCGGCCGCATCGACGACCCGGACACCGCCCGCGTGGTCCACGGCGTCGTCTCCGGCATCTCGTTCTACGGCAACTGCCTCGGCCTGCCGAACATCGGCGGCGAGACCTACTTCGACTCCGTGTACCAGGGCAACCCGCTGGTCAACGCGCTCTCGGTCGGCGTGCTGCGCCACGAGGACCTCCACCTCGCCAACGCGTCCGGCGCGGGCAACAAGGTCGTCCTGTTCGGCGCCCGCACCGGCGGCGACGGCATCGGCGGCGCGAGCATCCTGGCCTCCGACACGTTCTCCGAGGGCGGCCCGACCAAGCGCCCGGCCGTGCAGGTCGGCGACCCGTTCGCCGAGAAGGTGCTCATCGAGTGCTGCCTGGAGCTGTTCCGCGACAAGCTCGTTGAGGGCATCCAGGACCTCGGCGCCGCGGGCATCTCGTGCGCGACCAGCGAGCTCGCCTCCAACGGCGACGGCGGCATGTTCGTCGAGCTCGACAAGGTGCTGCTGCGCGACCCAACGCTCACGGCGGAGGAGATCCTCATGTCCGAGAGCCAGGAGCGCATGATGGCGGTGGTCAAGCCCGAGCTGCTCGACGCCTTCCTCGCCGTCACCGCCAAGTGGGACGTCGAGACCAGCGTGCTGGGCGAGGTCACCGAGACCGGCCGCCTCGTCATCAACTGGAAGGGCGAGGAGATCGTCAACGTCGACCCGCGCACGGTCGCCGTCGACGGCCCGGTGTACGAGCGCCCGGTCGCCTACCCGACCTGGATCGACGCCCTCCAGGCCGACACCGCCGCCGTCCTGGCGCGCCCGGCCACCGGCGACGAGCTGCGCGAGCAGGTGCTCGCCCTCCTCGGCAGCGCCAACCTGGCCGACAAGAGCTGGATCACCGACCAGTACGACTACTTCGTGGGCGGCAACACCGCGCTCTCCTTCCCGGACGACTCCGGCATGGTCCGGGTGGACGAGGAGAGCGGCCTCGGCTTCGCCATCGCGACCGACGCCAACGGCCGGTACTGCCAGCTCGACCCGAAGCAGGGCGCCAAGCTCGCCCTCGCGGAGGCGTACCGCAACGTGGCGGCCTCCGGCGCCGTGCCCGCCGCAGTCACCGACTGCCTCAACTTCGGCAGCCCGGAGAACCCCGAGGTGATGTGGCAGTTCTCGCAGGCGGTGCAGGGCCTCTCCGACGCGTGCCTCGAGCTGGAGATCCCCGTCACCGGCGGAAACGTGTCCTTCTACAACCAGACCGGCGACACCCCGATCTTCCCGACCCCGGTCGTCGGCGTGCTCGGCGTGATCGACGACGTCGCCCGCCGCGTCCCGGCCGGCTGGCAGGACGAGGGCGAGAACATCTACCTGCTCGGCGTCACGCGCGAGGAGCTCGACGGCTCCGCGTGGGCCGGCACGATCCACGGCCACCTCGGCGGCCGCCCGCCCGCGGTCGACCTCGCGGCGGAGCGCACCCTGGCCGAGACGCTGCACGCGGCCTCGGTCGAGGGCCTCGTCTCTGCAGCGCACGACCTCGCGGACGGCGGCCTCGCCCAGGCCCTGGCCGAGAGCGTCATGCGCTTCGGCGTCGGCGCGCGCGTCTGGCTCGGCGAGCTGCAGGAGCGCGACGGCGTGGACGCCGCGACCGCACTGTTCAGCGAGTCCACCGCCCGCGTCATCGTCTCGGTGCCGCGCGAGGATGATGTGAAGTTCCGCGGGCTCTGCGAGGGACGCGGCGTGCCG
The DNA here is from genome assembly GCF_042789575.1 of Leifsonia sp. NPDC056824. NCBI lineage: Bacteria > Bacillati > Actinomycetota > Actinomycetes > Micrococcales > Microbacteriaceae > Leifsonia > Leifsonia sp. NPDC056824. Next base: position 820,769 of record NZ_JBHUAV010000001.1, read on the forward strand.
CTGCTGCGCATCGGCGTCACCGACGCCGAGGTCGGCGCCCAGCCCGTGCTCGAGGTGCAGGACCTCTTCACGGTCGGGATCGAGGAGCTGCGCGGCGTGCACCGCTCCACGCTCCCCGAGCACTTCGGCCCCACGGTCGCGTAACGCTCCCGCCTTTCTGTCGAAGGGCACGTAAACGCCCCTAAAACGCGGTTTTAGGGGCGTTTACGTGCCCCTCGGCGAGGTTAGTCGGCGACGAGGGCGGCCTGGCGGCGGGTGAAGAGGCGCACGCGCTGTTGCGTCAGCAGGATGCCGCACAGGACGACCGCGGCGCCGACCGGCTCGTTCCAGCTCAGGTGCTCGCCGAGGACGAGGATGCCGAGCGCGACGCCGACCACCGGCGTCACATAGGTCACGCCGGATGTCGCGGTCGGGCCCCAGGCGCGCAGCACATTCATGTTCCAGATGTAGACGACGCCCGTGCCGAGCGCGCCCAGCGCCAGCAGGCTGAGCAGCACCGGCCAGCTGAAGGCGACCGGCGACAGGGCCACGACCGGGGTCAGTAGCAGCATGATCACGGCTGCGATGCCGATGTTGAGGAACGCGACCGACGTCGCCGGGATGTCCCGGTGGCTGATGAACCTCCGGATGTACCCGAAGCTGAAGCCGTAACAGGTGACGGCGCCGAGGCACGCGAGTTGGCCCCACACGCTGCCGGACAGCGCCGCGATGGTCCACGGCCCCACGACGACGACCACTCCGACGACGCCGACGAGCACGCCGAGCACCTGGTCCCGGTTGAGCTTCTCGACCCGGAACGCGGCGGTCGCGAGGATCGCGGTGGTGATCGGGGTGACGGCGTTGTAGATGCTGGCGAGGCTGGAGGACACGTACTGCTCGGCCCACGCGAAGAGCAGGTACGGCACCACGCAGTAGGTGACCGCCACGACCGCGAAGTGCAGGTAGACGATCGGCTGCTTCGGGAGCCTGCTGCGCGTGACGAGCACGATGATCCCGAGCGTCAGCGCCCCGAACACGAGCCGCGCCCACGCCACCTGCCCGAACGAGACGCCCTCCAGCGCCACCTTCATGAACAGGAAGCTGGCGCCCCAGACGAGACCCATGGCGACGAACTGCAGAGCGACCTTCACTCGTCGAGGATATGGCCTCCCGCCGACGCCGACCGGCGGAAATCGGACGTGGCGGCTAGTCGCGGACGGGACGCGGGGACGCCTCGGGGAAGCCCTCCCCGCGGTACACCGTGTTCGCGGCCGTCATGTACTGCTTCCAGACCCGGTGACGGAGCTGGTCGGCCTGGACGCCGCCGACCTTGGACCGCCGCAGCGACACGTCCCCTGTCACGTTGCCGACCCAGACCGCGGTGGCCAGGCGGGTGGTGGAGCCCACGAACCAGGTGTCCTTCTCGGAGTCGGTCGTGCCGGTCTTGCCGAACACGGGCACGCCGTCGTCCGGGTTCGACGCCGAGCCCGTGCCGTTGCGCACGACGCTCTGCAGCGCGGAGGTCATGGCCGCGGCGACCTCCGGGCTCACGGCTTCCGAGCAGGAGGAGCCCGGCACCGGGACCTCGGTGCCGTCGGGCCCGACGATGCGGTCGATCGCGATCGGGGCGCAGTAGACGCCCTCGTTGGCGATCCCGGCGAAGGCGGCGGCCATCCGCACCGGCGAGACCTCGTTGGTGCCGAGGACGTCGGAGACATAAGAGGTCAGCGGCTTGCCGTCGGCGCGTTTCACGCCGAACGCCTCGGCCGTCTTGCGGATCTCGCACTGGTCGAGCTTCTGCGCCATCGAGAAGTATGCCCCGTTCACCGACCCGGCGGTCGCGGCCCGCACCGAGATGTTCCCCTGCTTCTGACCGCTGTCGTTCTTGGGCGAGTACGTGCCGGAGCCCGATCCCTGGCAGCTGTCCTTGAACGAGGACAGAGTGAGCGCGCGCGAGTCGCCGTTGACGACATCGTTGAGCGAGTGCCCGTTCTTCAGCCACTCCGCCAGGGTGAAGACCTTGTACGTCGAGCCGGCCTGGAAGCCGTTCGATCCTCCGTAGTCGGAGTCGGTGCTGTAGTTGACGGCCGTGTTCTCCGCCGACGTCTCGTCCTGGTCGGCGTTGAAGTCCTTGTTCTGCGCCATCGCGAGGATGCGGCCGGTGCCCGGCTCGACGGTGACCAGCGACGAGCCGATGTCGAGGACCTCCGTCGCCTTCGGCACGTAGGCGTCGACGGCCGCCACGGCGGACGCCTGCAGGTCGAGGTCGAGCGTCGTGTAGATGTCGTAGCCGCCCCGTTTGAAGCTGCTGTACGACGGGTCCGCGGCATCCGGCAGGACGTTCTCGTTCTCGATCACGCGCTGCACGTAGTCGCAGAAGAAGCCGGCGCCGAGCGGATTCGCGGTGCGGCAGCCGGTGGACGGCGGCGTGATGTTCGGCTCGATCGGGGTGGCGACCGCCTCGTCGTGCTGCGCCCTGGTGATCCTCTTCTCCTCCAGCATGGCGGCGAGGACGTCGTTGTCGCGGCGGAACTTGTTGTCGCCGATGTTGTCCGGGTCGTCGATGCGGAAGTCGTTGGGCGCGTTGACCGTCGCGACGAGGGCGGCGGCCTGTGCGAGCGTCAGCTCGGCTGCCGTCACTCCGAAGTAGTACTCGGCCGCGGCCTCGATGCCGTACACGGTCCCGCCGAAGTGCGCGATGTTGAGGTAGCCGAGCAGGATCTGGTCCTTCGGGAGCGCCTTCTCGAGCCCGATGGCCAGGCGCATCTCGCGGAGCTTCCTGTCCATGCTGGTCTTGGTGGCCTCCTTGTAAGCGGCCGTGCGCTCGTCCTTGTCGCGGATAGCCTCCGCGCGCTGCATCAGGATGTTCTTGACGTACTGCATCGTGATGGTCGATGCGCCCGAGTCCACTTTGCCGGAGGACGCGTTGCCGATCGCAGCGCGCAGCGCCGACGGGATGTCGACGCCGCCGTGCGTGTAGAACCGCGGGTCCTCGGTGGCGGTGAGGGCGTCCTTGACGAACGGGGAGATGTCGTCCCATCCCACGTTCTTGCGGTTCTGCTCGTAGACCGAGGCCAGCAGCACCGGCTCGCCGTCGTGGTTCTTCGCATAGATGTCGGTCGTCTGCGCGAGCGCGTCCACGGTCAGCGCCTCCGGCATCGTCTCGAAGAGATGGATGCCGGTCTCCGTCGCGACCCCCGCGACCGCGACCACCGGCGCCACCATCGCGCTGACCAGCACCCCGGCCGTCACGCTGAGCCCGACGAAGGCCACCGCGGACGCGCCGCGACGACGTGATCGATTCGATTCTTTCTCTTCCCCCATAACGCTCCAGCCTGCCGTACTCGGCTGAGAAAAGCCTGATGTGTGATATACGCACGGCGGGAGATCGCTGGTTCTGGCTCACCCTCCGCCCGATGCGCCATGCTGGTGCCACCCCGCCGGGAATACTTCCAGCTCGGCGTCGTTATATGCGTTTGCATAGATACGGCGAGAACGAACCTGAGGAGCCAGCAATGCAGTACGGAATCTTCTCCGTCAGCGACATCACCCGCGACCCGGTCTCCGGCGAGACCCCGAGCGAGGCGGAGCGCATCGACGCGATCGTGAAGATCGCCACGCACGCGGAGGAGGTCGGCCTGGACGTCTTCGCGATCGGCGAGCACCACAACCCGCCGTTCTTCTCCTCGTCGCCCACCACGCTGCTCGCGCACATCGCCGCCCTCACCGAGCGGCTGATCGTGACGACCTCCACGACACTGATCACCACGAACGACCCGGTGCGCCTCGCCGAGGAGTACGCGATGCTGCAGCACCTGTCGAAGGGCCGCATGGACCTCATGCTCGGCCGCGGCAACACCGGTCCGGTGTACCCGTGGTTCGGGCAGGACATCCGCCAGAGCCTGCCGCTCGCGCTGGAGAACTACAACCTGCTGCACCGGCTGTGGCACGAGGACGTCGTGGATTGGGAGGGCAAGTTCCGCACGCCGCTGCAGGGCTTCACCTCCACCCCGCGCCCGCTCGACGACGTGCCGCCGTTCGTCTGGCACGGCAGCATCCGCACCCCCGAGATCGCCGAGCAGGCCGCGTTCTACGGCAACGGCTTCTTCGCGAACAACATCTTCTGGCCGAAGGAGCACTACCAGCGCCTGATCGCGTTCTACCGCGAGCGCTTCGAGCACTACGGCCACGGCACCGCCAAGCAGGCGATCGTCGGGCTCGGCGGCCAGGCCTACATCGGCAAGACCTCGCAGGAGGCCAAGAAGGAGTTCCGCCCGTACTTCAACGAGGCCCCGGTCTACGGCAACGGCCCGACCATGGAGGAGTTCACCGAGGCGACCCCGCTGACCGTCGGCAGCCCGCAGGAGGTCATCGACAAGACGCTGACCTTCCGCGAGTGGGCGGGCGACTACCAGCGCCAGCTGTTCCTGATGGACCACGCCGGCCTGCCGCTGAAGACGGTGCTGAAGCAGCTCGACCTGCTCGGCGAGGAGGTCATTCCGGTGCTGCGCAAGGAGACCGAGGCCCGCAAGGACCCGTCGACGCCCGACGCGCCGACCCACGCGTCGCTCGTCGCGGCCAAGTACGGCGACGCCGCGCCGCGCCAGCCGCGCCCGAACGCGAATCGCGGCGACAACGTGACCGGCGCCTCCCCCTATCAGGACTCGGCCGACGAGTTCCAGGCGGACTACCCGGCGCTCTGAGCGCCTGGCGCACCGATTGCGAGAGAAGGACACCATGACCAGCACCGACCAGCGCCCGTTCCGGGTGGTCGTCGTCAACGCGGGCGTCAGCGACCCGTCGTCCACCAAGATGCTCGCCGACCGCCTCGCCCTGCGCGTGGAGGCCGCCGCCCAGCGCGACGGCCACACGGTCGAGACGCAGAACCTCGACCTGCGGGAGCTGCTCCCCGAGCTGTCCGGCGCGCTCGCGTCCGGCCACCTCGGCCCGCGCTTCACGGCGGCCATCGAGGCGCTCGCGGCGGCGGACGGCATCATCGCGACCGCTCCGGTCTACAAGGCCGGCCCGAGCGGGCTGTTCAGCTCGTTCTTCCAGGTGCTCGACAACGACCTCCTGATCGCGAAGCCGGTCATCCTCGGCGCCACCGCCGGGACGGCCAGGCACGCGCTGGTCGTCGACGAGCAGATGCGCTCGATGTTCGCCTACCTGCGGACGATGACGGCGCCGACCTCGGTCTTCGCGTCGACCGAGGACTGGCAGGACAACTCCCTCGGCAAGCGGATCGACCGCGCGGCCCGCGAGCTGGTCGTGCTGATGGAGACCGGCGTGGAGGCCCGCATCAAGGACACGTCGTGGAACAGCTACCAGCACGAGTACGGCTCGGCCGGCGGCAACGAGCTGGGGATCGACCTGGGGTCCGACCTGATGCGGTTGGCGGCGGGTGGGACGCTGGGCGGCCCGGCGCGGAGCTGAGGCGCGGGCCTGCCCGGCCGCCCGCTCGCGGTACTCTGTCGGAGACGAAGGGGAGCGGCGTGGACGTGCTGGGCGTGCTGGAGTGGATCGGCGCCGCGGTGTGCCTGATCCTCGCGCTGACCGGGCTGATCCCGGTGATCGCGGCAGCGGCGACGTTCGTCGTCATCCCGTTCCACGCCTGGATCAACCACTACAAGAAGGCCGCGCCCTACCTCCCGCGCGTCGCCATCGTCGTGCCGGCCTGGAACGAGGGCGCCGTCATCGGGGCCTCCATCGACCGGCTGATGAGCCTCGACTACCCCAAGGACGCGCTGCGGATCTACGTGGTGGATGATGCGAGCACCGACGACACCCCCGTCGTCGTGCGCGCCCGCGCCGAGCAGTATCCGGGCAGCGTGTTCCTGCTGCGCCGGGACCAGGGCGGCCAGGGCAAGGCGCACACCCTCAACCACGGCATCGAGCGCATCCTGGCCGAGGACTGGATGGAGGCGCTCCTCATCATGGACGCCGACGTCATCTACCTGCCCGACTCGCTGCGGCGGATGACCCGGCACCTGGCCGACCCCGAGGTCGGCGCGGTCTCCGCGTACATCCGCGAGGGCAGTCGCGACCGCAACTACCTCACCAAGTTCGTCAGCGTCGAGTACGTCCTCTCGCAGCCCGCCGCACGGCGCGCGCAGAACGTGCTCGGCGCCCAGGCCTGCCTCGCCGGCGGCGCCCAGCTGCACACCCGCGAGAACCTGCTGGCCATCGGCGGCCGCGTGGACACCTCCACCCTCGCCGAGGACACCATCACGACCTTCGAGACGCAGCTGCACGGCAAGAAGGTCGTGTTCGAGCCGCACGCGCACGTCCTGGCCGAGGAGCCGCGCGCGGTCGACGCGCTCTGGAAGCAGCGGCTCCGCTGGGCGCGCGGCAACGTGTCCGTCACGTCGCGCTACTCGAAGGTCTGGTTCCGCCCGTCGAAGGTGCACCACCTGGGCGCGTGGACGTTCGGCATCGTCTGGTTCAGCCTGTGGCTGCTGCCGCTGATCATGATCACCTCGGCGATCGGGCTCGCCGGGCTGCTCTTCCTGCAGAACGAGCTGGCCGCGACCGTCTTCCGCGTCCTCTGGATCTCGGCGGCGCTCGCCTACCTGTTCGTGCTCATCCTCGGCTCGCTCACCGACGCCAAGACCAGTCGCAAGGAACTCGGCCACATCCTGCTGTTCCCCGGCATCATCAACATGCTCGTGATGATCACGGCACTGTTCCCGCCGATCACCCTGGTCTGGCTGCCCGGCCTGTTCGGGATGACGCTGAGCGCGGAGGCGCTGTTCATCCTGACGCTCGCGATCTACATCTGGATCCCGTTCTCGATGGTCGTCGCCTGGCTCGCCCGGCGGTCGGAGCGCACCCGCGCGGGACGCTGGCTGGCGCCCACGCTCATCTACCTGGCAGGATACGGATCGCTGCTCTGCGCGATCACGTTCGACTCCTACCTCAAGGAGCTGGTCGGGGCCGAGGCGCGCTGGGACAAGACCGAGAAGGTCGGGCGGGTCGCGGCGGGCTGACGCGGCGACCGGAGCAGGACGCGGTCAGTCGACCAGCGTCAGCTTGACCGGCACGTTGCCGCGCGTCGCGTTGGAGTAGGGGCAGACGTGGTGCGCCTTCTCCATCGTCTCCTCCGCCGTCTCCCGGCCGAGGCGCGGGATGTAGACGTCCAGCTCGACGGTGAGGCCGTAGCCGCCCGCGCCGTTGTCGCCGATGCCCACGCTCGCCGAGACGGCGGAGTCCGACGTGTCCAGCTTGTGCGCGTGGCCCACCGCGTGGATGGCGCTCAGGAAGCACGCGGCGAAGCCGGCCGCGAAGAGCTGCTCGGGGTTGGTGCCCTCTCCCGAGCCGCCGAGCTCGCGCGGCGGGCGGGTGTCCAGGTCGAGCAGGTCGTCCTCGCTGCGGACGTGGCCGTCGCGACCGCCTCCGGAGGCGTGCGCGATGGCGGTGTAGGCGATGTCCATGAGGACAGCCCAGTCGACGGGACTGAGCGTCCGCTGAGAGCGCGCCCAGGATCCTGATGTACACGGATTCGGGTAGCGTTGCGTGCGATGAGAGTGCACGGCGTGACGCAGACCACCGAGACCCGCGAGCTGACCGCCGAGGCCGACGACGCCGAGTCGGCACGCGCGGCCGTCAAGGAGCAGGTGCCGGACGGTTTCGAGCTGCTGGAGGTGCACAACGCGATGCCCCGCGGCGGGCGCGTGATCGCGACCGCGGTCATCCGGGAGTCGGCGACGCAGCACATCGAGGCCGACGGGGCCGACTATCCGGCCGCCCGGGACGCGCTGCGCGCCAAGGTGCCGGAGGGGCAGCGGCTGCTCTCCATCGTCGTCGACGACTGACGCGCGAACGGTCCGCTCGTCAGCGGACGGTGAACTCCTGACCCGACGCGGCCTCCAGCAGCGGCCACAGTCGAGCCCCGGCGCGCGGAGAGCGTGACGCCCGCGTCGCCCGCCCGCTCGACGGCGCGCCCTTCGTGAGCCCGGCCGGCCCGAGGTAGCCGGCGGCGGTCAGGGTCGGATCGAGGACGGCCCGCACCGGGACCCACGCACCGTGGTCCTTGCCCTGCGTCCATGCCGCCTGCAGGTTGTCGGCGAACCGCTTGGCACGGCTCGGCTGGTTGACGCCGTGGACGCCGGGCGTGCGGCCGGAGGTCGAGTAGCCGGGATGGACGACCAGGCTCGTCGCTCCACTGCCCGCGGCGCGGAGCCGGCGCTCCAGCTCGAACCCGAACACCTGCGCGGCGATCTTCGAGCCCGAGTACGCCCGCCACGACGTGTACGACCGTTCGAGCTGGAGGTCGTCCAGCCGGAGCGTCCCCAGCCGGCTCGCGAGCGACCCCAGCGAGACGATGCGCGCGCCCTCGCTGCGCTCCAGGGCAGGCAACGCGCGGGCGACGAGGCGGAAGTGGCCGAGCACGTTGGTGGAGAGGACCAGCTCGTTGCCGTAGCGGTCGGTGCGGTGCTCGCGCGGCGGGTGCACCATCCCCGCGTTGAGCACGAGGGCGTCGACCCGCTCGCGTTCGAGCAGGGAGGCGGCGAGGGCGTCGATGGAGGCGTGGTCGGTCAGGTCGAGCGGCGTGGCCTCCACCCGGGCTCCGCGAACCCGCCGGCGGATGGCCGCGACCGCGCCCTCCGCGCGCTCCTGGTCCCGGCAGGCGAGCACCACCCGGGCGCCGGCCCTGGCGAGCTGCTCACCCGTGAAGTAGCCGACGCCGGCGTTGCCGCCGGTGATGACGACGGTCTTGTCGTGGGCGTCGGGAAGCTCAGTCGGGTCCCAGGCCACCGCCTAACGGCCGTTCTCGGACGCGATGCGCTCGTGGTGGTGGATGACCTCCGCCACGATGAAGTTGAGGAACTTCTCGGCGAACGCGGGGTCGAGGTGGCTCTCCTCGGCGAGCACCCGGAGGCGCTGGATCTGCTCGCGCTCGCGATCCGGGTCGGCGGGCGGGAGGCCGTGCTCGGCCTTCAGAGCGCCGACCTGCTGGGTGAACTTGAACCGCTCGGCGAGCATGTGGATGACGGCCGCGTCGATGTTGTCGATGCTCTGCCGGATGCTCCGCAGCCGCTCCAGCGCCTGCACGGTCGACTCGTTCTCAGCCATGCTCCGACCCTACCGGGCGGAGGGGGGACGTCGGCCGCAGTGGTCGGCGGATGACGGTCCTGTTCTCACGCCGAACCGCCCCGATACGGTGGAGCCATGACCCAGTCGCACTTCACCGCACCCCTGGACGCGCGCTCGACGGCCGACCTGGCGGAGGCCGGCCTCCGGCTCGCCCTGGTCGATCTGGAGGACACCGCCGCCCTCGACGCGTGGATCGTCGCGGACATGCGCGGCTTCCACGGACGCCGGCCGTCGGCGGAGGTCCTCGAGGAGGCACGGACGAGCTTCGGCGGGCGGCGCACGACCGCCGTCTACGACGAGGGCGTGAGCACGCCGGTCGGCACGGTCAACTCGTGGGTCGCGCCGCTCACCGTCCCGGGCGGCGGCAGCCTGAACTCCTGGGCGATCAGCTCCGTCACGGTCGCGCCGACGCACCGCCGACGGGGGGTCGCGACCGCGCTGCTCGGGGCCGAGCTGCGGACGGCGCACGCGCTCGGCATCCCCGCTGCGATCCTGACCGTCTCCGAGTCCACGATCTACGGCCGCTGGGGCTTCGGGCCCGCGACCTTCGTCACCGGCTGGAGCGTGGACGCCAAGCGGGTGCGCTGGACCGGCGCCCCGACCCCGGGCCGGCTCTCGTTCACCACGCCCGACGAGTACCGCGAGACCGGCCGCGCCGTCCTCGCCGAGGCCATGGTCTCCCGCCACGGCGAGATCGGCCTCGAACCGTACCTCGCCGACCGCCTCCTCGGCCCGCTGAAGGGCGACGACGACGCGGCGCGGTACCTCCTGGTGCGCTACGACTCCCCGGACGGGCGGCCGGAGGGCTTCGTCAGCTACGTGGTGCGCGGGGGTGAGGAGGACTTCTCCCGTCACGTCGTGGAGGTGAACTACCTGGCGGCCGCGACCGACGCCGCGCTCACCGCCCTCTGGCGCTATCTCCTCGAACTGGACCTCGTCGCCGAGGTGAAGGCCTGGACGCGCGGCGTCGACGAGCCGGTGCAGCTGCTCGTGCAGGACATCCGCGGCGCCCGCATCACCAGCGTCCAGGACCACCTCTGGGTGCGCATCCTCGACGTCCCGGCGACGCTCACCGCCCGCCGCTACGAGAGCGACGGCGACCTCGTGCTGGAGGTGAGCGATGGGCTCGGCTTCGCCGGCGGACGCTACCGCCTGATCGTGGAGGACGGCGAGGCGCGCGTGGAGTCGACCACCGACGCCCCGGACGTCACGCTGCCGGTCGAGGCGCTCGGCAGCGTCTACCTCGGGCACGACCTGGCGCGCGGGCTGGCGCTGGCGGGACGCCTCCACGGCGACGCGGAGGCACTCGACCGGCTGTTCCGGACGACGGTTCCGCCGCGACTCAGTACGTGGTTCTGAGGGAGGAGGCCGGAATAACGGGATAGTTATTCCGGGTTAGGGGGTGAAAACCGGAATAACGAGTCGCTTATTCCGGGGAATGGTGCTTGAATCGGAATAGCGGAGTTGTCATTCCGGGTTTGGGGGCGCCATGAGCGATGCGAGCGATTGGGTTCCGCACGAGCTCGAGGCCGTCCCGTGGCGAAGCAGGAGCGGTCGCGGATCACGCGCCGACCGGACACTCACGTCCGTCGATGCGACCATCCCGCCGTTCATCGCCGACCGGGTGTACTCCGGCGACCCGGCCGTCCAGGTCGCGCAGGAGGCCGCGATCCGCGCCCTCGCCGCGCTCGACGCCGACACCGGCCCGGGAGTCGGCGCGATCTCCGCGTTCCTGATCCGCACCGAGTCCATCGCCTCCTCCAAGATCGAGCACATCGAGGCCACTCCGGAGGACTTCGCCCGCGCGCTCGCCGGCGTCCGGGCGAACACGAGCGCCACCGCGATGGTCTCGGCGTCGCGCGCCATCACGCGGATGATCGACGATGCCGGCACCACGGGGCGGATCACGCTCGAGTCGATGCTCGACGCACATCGGACACTGCTCTCCGACGATCCGAGCGAGGCGCACTACGCCGGCCGGGTCCGCGACATACAGAACTGGATCGGCGGCAGCGACTTCTCGCCGATCGGCGCCGATCACGTCCCGCCCGCTCCCGAGCGGGTCCTCCCGCTTCTCCACGACCTCCTCGCCTTCGCCAACCGCGACGACATCCCCGTCATCGCGCAGGCCGCGATCGCTCACGCGCAGTTCGAGTCGATCCACCCGTTCACCGACGGCAACGGGCGCATCGGCCGGGCGCTGATCGGTGCGATCTACCGGCGCAGGGGGATGACGTCGATCACGACGCCGCCGATCGCCTCCGCCCTCGCCGCCGACCAGGACGGCTACTTCGACCTCCTGACCGAGTACCGCCGCGGGGTGGCGACGCCGATCGTGCGGGAGCTGGCCGACGCCACCAGGATCGCAGCCGAGGAGGCGCTGGAGTCCGTGCGCGTCATCCGCGCGCTCCCCGGCGAGTGGGCCGCAGCGCTCTCACCCCGCCCGGGCAGCGCGTTGGCGGCGGTCGTCGACGGTCTGCTCGACAGCCCGGTGTTCGACGCGGAGTCGGTCGAGGCACGGATCGGGCGTTCGACGTCCGCGACCTATGAGGCGCTCGAGCGGGTGGAGCACGCGGGGATCACGCTCCGCATCACGAACCGCCAGCGCAACCGCGTCTGGGCCGTCACTACGATCATCGACGAGCTCGGATCGCTCGACTGGCGGATCGCCGCGCGGGCACGTCGGCGCAGCGATCCGGAGCTCCAGGCGCTGCTCGGCGCCTGACCGAGCAGCGCCCCTAGTCCACCAGGTCGTGCCGCACGACGATCTCGTCGCGGGCCGGGCCGACGCCGATCGCCGAGATGCGGGCGCCGGAGATGGCCTCCAGGGCGAGCACGTAGTCCTGCGCGTTCTTCGGGAGGTCCTCGAACGTGCGGGCGCCGCTGATGTCCTCGGTCCAGCCGGGGAACTCCTCGTAGATCGGCGTCGCGTGGTGGAAGTCGGTCTGCGAGGACGGCACCTCGTCGTGGCGCACGCCGTCGACGTCGTAGGCGACGCAGACCGGGATGCGCTCGATGCCGGTGAGGGTGTCCAGCTTGGTGAGGACGAAGTCCGTGACGCCGTTGATGCGGGCCGTGTAGCGGGCGACGGGCGCGTCGTACCAGCCGGTGCGGCGCGGGCGGCCGGTGGTGGTGCCGAACTCGAAGCCGCGCTCGCGGAGGAACTCGCCCCACTCGTCGAACAGCTCGGTCGGGAACGGGCCCGCGCCGACGCGCGTCGTGTACGCCTTCACGATGCCGATGACGCGGTCGATGCGGTTCGGGCCGATGCCCGAGCCGGTCGCGGCGCCGCCGGACGTCGAGCTGGAGGAGGTGACGAACGGGTAGGTGCCGTGGTCGACGTCCAGCATGGTGGCCTGGCCGCCCTCGAAGAGCACGTACTTGCCGTCCTCCAGCGCCTGGTGCAGCAGCAGGGAGGAGTCGACCACCATCGGGCGGAGGCGCTCGGCGTAGCTGAGCAGCTCCTCGACCACCTCGTCCACGCCGATGGCGCGGCGGTTGTAGACCTTCACCAGCAGGTGGTTCTTCTGGTCGAGGGCGCCCTCGACCTTCTGCCGCAAGATGTTCTCGTCGAAGAGGTCCTGGATGCGGATGCCGACGCGGTTGATCTTGTCGGCGTAGGTCGGGCCGATGCCGCGGCCGGTCGTGCCGATCTGACGCTTGCCGAGGAAGCGCTCCGTCACCTTGTCGATGGTGCGGTGGTACTGGGTGATGACGTGGGCGTTCGAGCTGACCTTGAGGCGGGACACGTCGACGCCGCGGGCGATCAGCCCGTCGAGCTCCTGGAACAGCACTTCGAGGTCGACGACGACGCCGTTGGCGATCACGGGCGTGACGCCCTCGGTCAGGATGCCGGACGGCAGCAGGTGCAGCGCGTACTTCTCGTTGCCGACGACGACCGTGTGGCCGGCGTTGTTGCCGCCGTTGAACTTGACGACGTAGTCGATGCGGCTGCCGAGCAGGTCGGTGGCTTTGCCTTTGCCTTCGTCGCCCCACTGGGCGCCGATGATCACGATCGCGGGCACGTTTCGTCCTCTCGAGGGTCGGGAGTGCGTCGGCGCCTCGCGGACGACCGTCGCACTCGATCCTATCGCGACGGGTTTTGCGGGCCGCCGAAGGGCACGTAAACGCCCTTATCCGCGCGTTTTAGGGGCGTTTACGTGCCCCTCGGCGGGATCTCAGCGGGCAGAGACGGGCATTGTCGCGAACCTGAGCGAAGCTCTACATTGGCCGGGATGTCGTCGCTCCTGTACTTGCTGGGCCGCGCCGCCTTCCGGGCGCGCAGACGCGTGCTGGTCATCTGGCTCGCAGCGCTCGTGCTGCTGCTCGGCGGTGCGGCGCTCCTGAGCAACGGGACGGACAACACCTTCAGCATCCCGGGCACCGAGTCGCAGAACGCGCAGGACGCGCTCGCGCGCACCTTCCCGCAGGTCAGCGGCACCTCCGCGCAGCTCGTCGCGGTCGCGCCGAAGGGGACGGACGTACATGATCCGGCGTTCCAGTCGGCGGTCGAGTCGTCGGCGGCGGCGATCGCGAAGATCCCGCAGGTCACGTCGGCGTCCTCCCCGTACAGCGGTCCGTCCACGGGCAATATCGCGGCGGATGGGTCGGCCGTCATCGTGCCCGTCCAGCTCTCGGTCGCGCAGACCGCGGTGCTGCCGTCGACGTCCGACGCGATCCGGAAGGCGGGCAGCGACCTGGAGGCCGCGCTTCCGAAAGGGTCGCAGGTCGCGGTCGGCGGCCAGCTCTTCTCGCAGACGGTCGCCGGGATCAGCGTGACCGAGCTGCTCGGCATCGTCGTCGCGTTCGCGGTGCTGATCGCGACCTTCGCGTCGGTGATCGCCGCGAGCCTCCCGCTCATCACGGCGCTGCTCGGAGCCGGGCTGTCGCTGTCGCTGATCTTCGCGGCGACGCACTGGCTGACCATCGCCTCCACGACGCCGTTGCTCGCGCTCATGCTCGGCCTGGCGGTCGGGATCGACTACGCGCTGTTCATCATCTCCCGGCACCAGGAGCAGCTGAAACACGGGATGGCGCCGGAGGAGTCCGCCGCCCGCGCGGTCGCGACGGCGGGCTCGGCGGTGGTGTTCGCGGCGGTCACAGTGATCATCGCGCTGGTGGGGCTGAGCGTGGCGGGGATCCCGTTCCTCACAACGATGGGGGTGGCGGCGGCGCTCGCGGTGACGTTCGCGGTGCTGATCTCGATGACGCTGACGCCGGCGCTGCTCGGGTTCGCGGGGATGCGGGTGGTGGCGAAGCGGTACCGAGGTGACGCGAAGACGCGGAAGCCGCGGGCGGTCGGGCCTGCGAAGCCGGGCAGGGCGAAGCAGGACGGGCCGAAGCAGGACGGGGCGAAGCCGCCACCGCCTTCCGCCGTCCGTCACCCGATCGCCGGCTTCTGGGTTCGGCTGGTCACCCGCATCCCGATCCTCACCGTCGTCCTCGTCGTCGCCCTGCTCGGCCTGGTCGCGCTCCCGGCAGCGACCCTCCGCCTGGCGCTGCCGGACGCCGGCTCGCTCGACGAGCACGAGCCCGCCCGGATCGCCTACGACCTGATCGCCGAGCACTTCGGCCCCGGCTACAACGGTCCGCTCATCGCCACCGGCTCCGTGATCGGCAGCACCGATCCGATCGGGCTGATGAACGACCTGGGCGCGGAGCTGAAGACGGTGCCCGGCGTCGCGGCGGTCCCGCTCTCCACCCCGAACGAGCCGGGTGACACGGGCATCGCGCAGGTGGTCCCGACCGGCGCTCCCGACTCCGCGGCGACGCAGGAGCTCGTGGCGAAGCTCCGGTCGATGCACGACCACTTCCAGCGCGAGTACGGCATCGACCTCTCCATCACCGGCTACACGGCGGCCGGGATCGACATCTCGGCGCGGCTCGGCGGCGCCCTACTGCCGTTCGCCCTCCTCGTCGTCGGGCTGTCCCTCGTGCTTCTCGCGATCGTGTTCCGGTCGATCGTGGTGCCGGTGACGGCCGCACTCGGCTACCTGCTCAGCATCGGTGCGGCGTTCGGCGTGACCAGCCTCGTGTTCATGAGCGGCTGGCTCGCAGGGCCGCTGGGGGTCGCGCACATCGGCTCGGTGATCAGCTTCATGCCGATCATCGTCATGGGCGTGCTGTTCGGGCTGGCGATGGACTACGAGGTGTTCCTGGCGAGCCGGATGCGCGAGGAGCACATCCTGGGAGCGGACACGAAGGGCTCCGTGCACAAGGGCTTCCAGGGGTCGGCGAAGGTGGTCACGGCCGCGGCGGTCATCATGTTCGCGGTGTTCGCGGCGTTCATCCCCGGTGGCGACGCGCAGATCCAGCCGATCGCGCTCGGCCTCGCGGTCGGGGTCGCGGTGGACGCTTTCGTGGTGCGGATGACGCTCATCCCGGCCGTGCTGGTGCTGTTCGGGAGGGCGACCTGGTGGATGCCGCGGTCGTGGGACCGCGTGCTGCCCGTGCTCGACATCGAAGGCGAGGGCGTGCAGGCGGAGCTCGACGCGGCCGGGTGGCCGGCGCCCGGGACGGTGTACGCGCTTGCGGCGGACGGCGCCCGGGCAGGAGGGTCGGGTGCGCTCGACGCGCTGGTCCCGCCGGGCGGCGCGATCGTGGTCACCGGGCCGGGTCATACGGCGCTCGCGCTGGCGATCGCAGGACGCGCGCCGCTGACGGCGGGGCGGATGAAAGTGGACGGGCTGCTCCTGCCGGTGCGGCGGTCGTCGGTGCGGGCCCGGGCGGGAGTCGCGCGGCTGGGCCGGGCAGCGGACCCGGTCGCGGCGGTGCGGGATGCGGCGGAGGGCCGGCCGGCGGTGGTCGTGGTGGATGGCGCGGAGGCCGTGGTCGGGGAGGAACGGCGCCGGCTCGCGGAGGAGTTGCAGCGGGTGGCGGATGCGGGTGCGGCGGTGGTGCTGGCGGCGACAGCGCCGGAGGGGGTCGCGGACGTGCTGCCGGTCGCGGCGCCCCGGGTCGACGGCGGCCAGGCTCCCGATGAAGACGCGCTAGACACCGATGCTCCCACCGCAGAAGCAACCACCCCCGAACCTCCCGACGCACACCCCGACCCCTCCCATCCCCGCCATGCCCAGCCCCAGTCCCCCACCACCCCCGACGAGCGCGACGACGCCGCACTCGACCCACACCTTCCCTCCTGACAGGAGCGCACCATGACCGATCCATCCGCCGGCCGGGCGCCGTTCGGCGCCCGCGCCGGGACCGAGCGCACGCGCGTGATCACCCTCGTCGGGCTCGCCCTCGCGCCGCTGCTCGTCGTGACCGTGCTCGGCTGGGGGCTGTTCTCACCCGTCCAGCACCTCGACCGGGTGACCGCGGCCGTGGTCAACAATGACACTCCGGTCACCCAGAACGGCAAGACCATCCCGCTCGGGCGGCAGTTCGCCGGGTCTCTCATCGCGGGCGCCTCGACGGTCTCCGCCTCCGGGAGCACGAGCCCGACCGAGGCGCCGCCGTCCACCGACTCCACGAACTTCACCTGGGTGCTGACCAACGACAAGGACGCGGCCTCCGGGCTGGCGAGCGGTCAGTACGCGGCCGTGCTCACCATCCCGTCGTCGTTCTCGGCGGACGCGACCTCCATCGGAGGCGCCGCGGCGAGCGCGAAGCAGGCGAAGGTGACCGTGCAGACCAGTCCGGCCTCGGCGCTGGTCGATCCCGCTCTGGCCGCGGCGGTCACGCAGGCGGCGACGGCCGCGCTCGACCGGCAGCTCACCATCCAGTACCTCCAGAACGTGTACGCGGGCTTCAACACGATCGACCAGCAGATCGGGTCGGCGGCTTCCGGTGCGGCCTCCCTCTCGTCCGGTGCGGCCACGCTTGCGCAGGGCACCCAGTCGTTGGCGAGCGGGGCGGCCACCCTCGCTTCGGGCACCCAGTCGCTGGATGCCGGCGCCCAGTCGCTCGCGGCAGGGCTCGACACCCTGAGCGCCAAGACGCAGCCGCTGCCGGCGCAGACCCAGCAGCTCGCGGCCGGGTCCGCGGCGCTCGCGGGAGCGGCGGACCAGGCGTCGGCGGGGGTGGGCTCCGCGACGAACCAGTTCGCGCAGGTGGTCGCGCAGCTCTGCGCGACGGGTCCCGCCGTGCTGTGCACCCGGGCCACGGCCGCCCTCGGCACGCTGCAGCAGGCGAACAGCGGGCTGTCGGCCTTCGCGCAGGGCTCGGACGCCGTCGCCTCCGGCAATGCCGCCCTGGCGAGCGCGATGCCCGCGGTCGTCGACGGGATCGACGCCTCCGCGTCGGGAGCGTCGCAGGTCGCCTCCGGTGCGGCGCAGACGGCCTCCGGCGCGGCCTCGGTGAGCTCGGGGGCCGCCTCCGCCGCGACCGGCGCGGACCAGACGGCGCAGGGCGCGGCCCAGCTCGCCTCGGGCCTGGCGCAGGCGACCCAGTCCATCCCGACCTACAGCGACAGCGACATGACGACGCTGTCCGCGGTTGCCGCGCAGCCGGTGGTCGCGGTCCAGAAGGCTCCGCCGACGGGAGTCGGGACGCTCCCGCTCTATGCGGTCCTCGCGCTCTGGCTGGGTGGGATGGCGACCGCGCTCGCCCGGCGCGCGGTGCCGTCCCGGATGCTGCTCACGACGACCCCCTCTGCGTGGATCGCGCTGCGGTCGGCCGGGATCGTGGCGCTGATCGGGGCCGCGCAGGGCGTCGTGGTCGCGGGCGCCGTGCAGTTCGGGCTCGGCCTGCGGCCGGACGTGTGGCTCGGCTTCGCACTGGCGGCGGCGTTCGTCGGGGCGGTGTTCGGCGTGCTCAACCAGGCGCTGGCGGCGGCGTTCGGGGGCGTCGGCCGCCTGGTGGCGCTGGTCGTGGGGATTGTGGCACTGACCGCTGGGCTGTCGTCGACCGTGCCGGCCGCGTTGACGTCGCTCGCGGCCTCCCTGCCCACGGCGCCGGCGCTGGCGATGCTACGCGCGGCAGCGAACGCTGACGTGGGAGCGGCCTTCGGCTCGTGTGGACCGTTGCTCGTGTACGCGGTCGGGGCGCTCGCACTGACGCTGGCGGCCGTCGCGGCGCGGCGCAGCGTGCGGCTGCCGACGGTCGCGGGAGGGAGGGCGGTCGCGGCCTGATCGCTTAACTTGCACACTCGTGTGCAAGAAGAGTACGATCGTCGTATGCCCACCACCCCTGCGCCCGACCCCGGCGCGCCCGCCCGCGCGCCACGGCGTGACGCTGCCGCGAACCGGGAGGCCCTCCTGGTCGCCGCCGCCGCCGCGCTCAACGAGGACATCGACGCCTCCCTCGAGGCCATCGCCGCCCGTGCGGGGCTCAGCCGCCGCTCGGTCTACGGCCACTTCGCCAACCGCGACGAGTTGCTGATCGACGTCTTCACGCGCGGCGCCGCCCGCCTGGCCGCGCTGCTCGACCCGGTGTCGCATCCCGACGCCCGCGTGGAGATCGCGCTGTTCGGCGCGACGCTCTGGGCCGAGGTGGAGCACATCCGGGTCAGCGCCGCCCTCGCCGTGCGCGGGCCGCACCGGGAGCTGGTCGGCAGCGCGCTCGACCCTGCCCGCGAGCGGCTGCGCGACACCGTGGGTCGCGGGATGGCGGACGGCACCATCCGCACCGACCTGGACCGGGAGACGGTGACGCGGCTCATCGAGCACGCGGCCGTGTCCGTGCTGGACGAGGCGACGCGCTCGAAGCTCTCCGACCGCGATGGGCACCGGCTGGTCATCCTGGCCGCGCTGTCCGCCGCCGGGATGGGGTGGCAGGAGGCCGGCGAGCTGCTGGCGGGGACGCCGGAGCTGGCCTTCGACGCCGTACAGGGAACCTCGCAGGCCACCACGGAAGCGACCACCCGATGAAGCTCACCCTCGACTCCGTCGCCAAGGGCACGCGCGACGCCGCCCTCCCCGCGACCTCCGTCAGCTTCGAGACAGGCCGGTCCACGCTGTCCCGCGCCGAGACCGAGCAGCGGCCGACCGTGCTCGGGCTGATCGCGTCCGGGCGGATGCGGCCCGACTCCGGCACCGTCACGATCGACGGCCGCGCCGATTTCGGTGCCATGCGCCGGCGCATCGCGCTGGTCGACGCTCCCGACGTCTGCGAGCCGGCGCCCGACGTGACCGTGGCCGGGATCGTCGCCGAGGAGCTGATGTTCGCGGGCCTCGCCTCCCACCCGCTCGCCGTGCGCCGCCGCCTCGCCGAGCTGGGCGCCGCCGAGTACGCGCGGTACGCGATCGGGACCGTCCCGCCGACCGTGCGCATCCGACTCCTCACCGAGCTGGCGCTGCTGCGGACGGGCGTGGAGGGCGTCGTGATCGTCTCGCCCGACCGGCACGGCGGCGACCCCGTGGAGTGGTGGCGGTTCGCGCGCGAGCTCGCCGGGCGCGGCATCGCGGTGCTCGTCGTCGCGGGCGACGCCTCCGCGGCGGCCATCGCGGCGTCCGCGCTCGTGTCGCGGCAGTTCACCGGCGACGACACCGACACAACACCTCAGACCTTCGACGAAGACCCGGGCCGGGACGACACCGACGATCTCCCTGACCTGATCGAGACCGAGCCGTCCGTGGAGGGCGCATGAAGATCCGCATCCCCCAGATGATCGCGGCCGAGTTCCGCCGCCTGACCGCCAGCCCGATGTCCATCGTGGCGCTCATCGCGCTGATGTGCGTCCCGGTGCTCTACGGCGGCCTCTACCTCTGGGCCAACCAGAACCCGTACGCGAACCTCGACCGCATCCCCGCGGCGATCGTCGTGGACGACACCGGCACGACCGTCGACGGCAAGACCGTGAACTACGGCAGCCAGGTCGCCGACCAGCTCATCCAGGACGGTTCGTTCCAGTGGCACCGGGTCGCCTCGGGCTCGGCGGCGACGGGTGTGGACGACTCGAAGTACGACTTCAGCATCACCTTCCCGTCCGACTTCTCGACGGCGCTCGCCTCGGCCTCCGGAACGACGCCGCAGCGCGCGATCGTCACGCTGACGACCAACGACACCAACAGCTACCTGGCGTCGACCATCGGAACGCAGGCGGCCGAGAAGATCCGCACCTCCATCGTCAAGCAGGTGAACCAGGAGGCCGCCCAGCGGTTCCTGCTCGGCCTCGCCGACATCCGCACCAGCCTGGTGACGGCCCAGGACGGCGCCGCCCAGCTCGTGAACGGCAGCGCCAGCGCGCAGAGCGGCGCCTCCCAGCTCGCCGACGGGACCGCCCAGCTCGCCGCAGGCGCGCAGACGCTCGCGAGCAAGCTCGGCGACCTCTCCTCCGGCGCGGCGCAGGTGCGCGACGGCGCGGCGCAGGTCAGCGCAGGCGCCGCGCAGGTCTCGGCGGGCAACGACCAGCTCGCGGCGAAGGCGACGCAGGCCGGCCAGGCCGCGGCGCAACTCGCGGTCCAGGCGCCCGCCGCCGGACAGCAGCTCATCGCGCAGCTCCAGGCGGCGCACGTCGACCCGGCCGTGATCGCGCAGGTGGAGGCCGGCCTCAGCGGCATCGACCAGAAGGTCCAGTCCGGCAACACGCAGATCCAGTCGGCCGTCGGCCAGGTGAACCAGCTCGCCGCGGGCTCCGACCAGGTCGCGGCGGGGGCGGCGCAGGTGTCGTCCGGCGCGTCCCAGGTGGCTGACGGGGCGTCCCAGGCGCAGGCCGGCGCCGCCCAGCTCGCCACCGGCGCCTCCGCGGCGGCGACCGGCTCGGCGCAGCTCCGGGACGGGCTCACGACCTTGCACGACGGCGCGACCCGGCTGAACGACGGGCTCACGAAGGGCGTCGCGCAGATCCCGGACAACTCCCCCGCCCTGCAGAAGAAGCAGGCGTCCACGATCGCCGACCCGGTGAACCTGAAGAACGACTCCGTGACCTCGGCCGGCACCTACGGCGCGGGCCTGGCCCCGTTCTTCGTCGCGCTCGCGGGCTGGATCGGCATCTACGCGCTGTTCCTGATCATCAAGCCGGTGTCCCGGCGGGCGATCACCGCCCTCCACTCGCCGGTGAAGATCACGCTCGCGGGCTGGCTCACGCCCGGCCTGCTCGGCGCGGTCCAGATGATCGGGCTGTTCGCGATCGTCGCGGGAGCGCTGGGCTTCGGCATCCACAACCCGCTCGGGATGTTCGGGATGATGGCGCTGGCTTCGGTGACGTTCGCGGCGATCATCCTCTCGCTCAACGTCTGGCTCGGCAGCGTCGGGCAGTTCCTCGGGCTCGTGCTCATGGTGCTGCAGCTCGTCACCGCCGGAGGCACGTTCCCGTGGCAGACACTGCCCGGGCCGCTCGCGGCGCTCCACCACGTACTGCCGATGTCGTATGCCGTGGACGGCATCCGCCAGCTCATGTACGGCGGCAACCCAGCGACGGCGTGGGCGGACGCGGGCGTGCTCGCGGTGTGGATGCTGGTCGCGCTGCTGGTGTCGGCGATCGGGGTGACGCGGATGACGCACTTCCGGACGCTGCGCGACCTGCGGCCGTCGCTGATCGGCTGAGTCGCGTCACGCGGGGGCGTCGGAGCGTCGCGCTAGGGTGGGCGGCGTGACCGACGGACTCCGGATCCTGCACCTGAGCGACACCCACCTGTACGGCGACGGCCGCCTCCAGTACGGGCTGGTCGACACGCTCGCGGCGCTCGACCGGGTGCTCGTGCGCGCCGGCGAACTGGAGGGCGTCGACCTGGTGGTGGCCTCCGGCGACCTGTCCGACGACGGCACCGCCGCGTCGTACCGGCTCCTGCAGGAGCGGTTGGAGCCGTGGGCCGCGGAGCGCGGCGCCGTCGTCGCCTACGCGATGGGCAACCACGACCTCCCCGACGCCTTCGAGGAGGTGCTCGGGCCGCGCGAGACGACGTTGGATGTGCGCGGCTTCCGCGTCGTGACCGTCGACACCACGGTCGCACGCGCGGGCTACGGACTGATCGGCGACGAACGGCTCGCACGGCTGCGGGAGGCGCTGGCCGAGCCGAGCGCACATGGCACGGTCGTGGTGCTGCACCACCCTCCCGTTCCGCCGACGACCGGGCTGTTCGAGACGCTGCGCCTCGTGGACCCGGAACCGCTGCTCGACGTGTGCTCGGCCGGCGACGTGAAGCTGATCCTGGCCGGGCACTACCACCACGCCCTGTTCACCTCGGCGGGCGTCCGCGCCATCCCCGTCGTCGTGGCCCCGGCCGTCGCCAACACGACGGATGTGCTCTGGCCGCCGCCCCGGGAGCGGGCGGAACGCGGCGCCGGGTTCGCGTTGGTCGAGCTGGCGGCTGACGGGCCAGTGCGTGCCCACGTCGTCCGCGCGCCGGCGGCCGACGACGGCGAGACCGTGTACGACCTCGACGCCGACGCGATCGCCCGGATCGCGGCCGACTCCGGCTGGCAGGTCCGCGCGTGAGCGGCGCCGGCTACTCGGGCACGCCGCTCTGGAAGAAGCTCGGGCTCAAGCCGGGGATGCGCGCCCAGCTCCTGCACGCCGACCCGGGCTGGGCGGTGCCCGTGGAGGACGGCCCGGTGGACGTCGAGTGGCTCGGGCCCTCCTCGACCGAGCCGGCCGGGCTCATCGTCGCGTTCTATCGGGAGGCGGCCGACTACGTCGCCGAGCTCGACACGCTGGCGCCGCGCATCCACCCGTCCGGGATGATCTGGGCGGCCTGGCCGCGCAAGGCCGCCGGCCACGTCAGCGACATCGACGAGAACCTCATCCGCGACACCGCGCTCGCCCGCGGCCTCGTGGACGTCAAAGTCGCCGCGATCTCCCAGGACTGGTCGGCTCTCAAACTCGTCCACCGCCGCGCCAACCGCTGACCCCACGCAATCTCTCCCGGAGTTGTGTACGCCCCGGCTCGGCGTGTTGCGTGCATAACTCCGGAATTGATGGCTGGTTAGGCGAAGGGGACGTGCTGGAGGACCCAGGCGTGCATGGCGACGGCGGCGGCGGCAGAGGCGTTGATGGAGCGCGTGGAGCCGAATTGGGAGATCTCGACGACGACGTCGGCGGCCTCCAGGGCGGCGTCGGACAGGCCGGGGCCCTCCTGACCGAACAGCAGCACGCACTCGCGCGGCATCCGGTACGTCTCGATCAGCACAGAGCCCGGCACATTGTCGATCGCCACGATCGGGAGGCCGGCCTCCCGCGCCCAGGCGACGAACGCCGCCACGTCGTCATGATGGACGACGTGCTGATAGCGGTCGGTGACCATCGCGCCGCGCTTGTTCCAGCGCCGCCGGCCGATGATGTGCACGGTGTCGGCCGCGAACGCGTTGGCACTGCGCACGATCGAGCCGATGTTCATGTCGTGCTGCCAGTTCTCGATCGCGACGTGGAACGGGTGCCGGTGCTCGTCCAGGTCGGCGACCACGGCCTCCATCCGCCAGTAGCGGTAGCGGTCGATCACGTTGCGGGTGTCGCCGTTCCTCAGCAGCTCGGGGTCGTACCGGTCGTCGTCCGGCCACTCGCCCGGCCACGGGCCGACGCCGTGCGTGGTCAGCTCGGCGGAGGGCGGCAGGTCGCCGGGACGCTCGCTCGGCTCGGGGTTCTGACTCACCGACTCAGCGTAGCCGGACCCGTCGCGCGGCATCCCGACAGCGGACGGAAACCCTGCCGCAACCCCCGGGCAATATGCTGGTGGGGCACTTCATCATCGGAAGGGGTCCTGCGTGGCGCGACGCGACGAGATCGAATGCTGGCTGACCGACATGGACGGCGTCCTCGTCCACGAGAACTCCGCGCTCCCTGGAGCGTCCGCGCTGATCCAGCAGTGGCGCGACCAGGGCACGCCCTTCCTGGTGCTCACCAACAACTCGATCTACACCCCGCGCGACCTCGCGGCCCGGCTGCGCGCCTCCGGCCTCGACGTGCCGGAGGAGTCGATCTGGACCTCCGCGCTGGCGACAGCCGACTTCCTCAAGTCGCAGAAGCCGGGAGGCAGCGCCTACGTCATCGGCGAGGCCGGGCTGACGACCGCCCTGCACGAGGCGGGCTTCATCATGACCGACACGAACCCGGACTACGTGGTCGTCGGCGAGACCCGCAGCTACTCGTTCGACGCGATCACGAAGGCCGTCCGCCTGATCGGCGCCGGGGCACGCTTCATCGCGACGAACCCGGACGCCACCGGCCCGAGCGCCGAAGGCCCGCTGCCGGCGACGGGCGCGGTCACGGCGATGATCACCAAGGCGACCGGCGGCATGGAGCCGTACGTGGTGGGCAAGCCCAACCCGATGATGTTCCGCTCGGCACTCAACCGCATCGGCGCGCACTCCGAGAACACGGCGATGATCGGCGACCGGATGGACACGGACGTCGTCGCGGGCATCGAGGCCGGCCTCCACACGATCCTGGTGCTGACCGGGATCAGCGACCAGGCGGAGATCGACCGCTACCCGTTCCGCCCGGACGAGATCCTGTCCGGGGTGAAGGAGCTGGTCGAGGCGGCGCCGGTCGAGACCGACCTCTGAGTCCACCCCGCTGAGGCGGTCAGCCGGTCGGACCCGGCCCCGCCACCGAGGACGTCATCGGCTGGCCGCTGGAGCGGTTCGCGAAGCAGTAGTAGGACCGCTGCCCGCTCGTCCACTGCGCCTCCGTCGCCGGGAACGCGCCCTGGACCTGGAGATCGGGGTACGCGGCGGCGGCGCTCAGGTCGATCACGCCTGAAGCCGTGCACAGCGTGTTGATCTGCTGCGCGAGCGCGTCGACGCCCGGGTAGGGGGCGGCAGGGTCGGCGGAGACGAGGTTCGTGTAGACGAGCTGACCGGTGTGCCCGGCGGTGCAATCCACGACGGTGAAGGTCTCCGCCCACGGGCTCGTGTACGGCTGGACGCACTCGCCACCGCCGAGCGTGTTCCACGCGTGGGTGCCCGGCCCGACCGCCGCAGCGGGCTTCGGGCTGACCGTGGGCGTCGGCGTGGGCGTCGGCGTCGGGGTCCTCGACGGGGTCGCGGACGTAGAGGCCTTCGGTGCGGCGGCGGACGCGCCGAACAGCGACGGGAGGCGCGTGCCGAGCGCGAACAGGCCGACCAGGACGAGCAGCACCGCGAAGATGCCGAGGATGAGGAAGAGGCGCCGGTTGGTGAGGGGTTGTCCGGAGGCCGGCGGGGCAGGGGGTGCCGGCGTGGTGGAGGTGGGGGGTGCGGGGGTGGTGGAGGTGCCGGGGGAGATCCAGGGTGGCGCAGCGCCGGCTGCCGCCGGAGCGGCGCCGGCGGGGGCGGCGCCGGCGTGGGCGGCGCCAGCGGGGGCTGCACCAGCGGCAGCGGCTGCGGCACCAGTGGCGGCGGAAGCGGGGCCTGGGGACGTCTGCTCAGCGGCGCTGGGTGGCGGCGTCGTGTCGCGGGCTGCCGCAGCGGCGTCGAACGCGACGGTCGGCGTGTCAAGGGCGTCGAGGGCCGCTGTCGGCGTCAGGAGGGCGTCGAATCCGCCCGTCCCGGAGCCGACCTGCGGACCCTCCAGCCCGGCCGACGGCTCGTCGAACGCGAACCCTGCGGAGTCCTCGGCGGGGGTGGCGTGAGGGGCCGTGGCTTCGTGCCGCGGAAGAGCGTCGGGCTCCGGCTGAGCGTCCTGCTCCTGTTCGGCCGCGAGCTCGGGGAAGAGGATCGCATCGATCCCCAGGGCGGCCGCGGGGAGCAGCGCGTCGGCGCCCGGCGTCGGCGCCTGGTCGGCCGGCTGCGAGGGCTCGCCGGAGGGGGCGGGCGCGCCGTGCCCGACCGGCTCGGCGGATGAGGGCTCGACGCGCCCGGTGGGCTCGCCGAAGGGCGCCTGATCGACTGGCGTCGGCAGATCCTGGCCGGCGACTTCGGCGGCCGGGCGCTGCGCGTGGTCGCCCTCCTCGTCGTGGGCGTCGTCGGACTCCTCGCCGATGCCGAAGTCACCGAAGAGCGCGGCGATGCCGTCCTGCTCCTCGTCGTCCGGCTCGTGGGCGGCTTCGGACGCGGGAAGGTCGGCCGCACCCTCCCGTGTCGAGTCGGAAAGCGGCGCGAAGACATCCGGTCCGGCAGCGGAGGCCGCGGCGAGCGCCTCCGCGTCGAACGGACTGGTCGCGGGAGACGGCGGCGCGCCGAGGACTGCCTCGGTCTGGGCGGCCCCGTCGAACGCGACGGGCGCGACGCCCGGTTCGCTGAGGGGAAGTGAAGTCGGAGCGGCATCGTGACCGTCGCCGGCGCCTCCGGCCGCCGACCAGGCGCGCGCTTGCGCCTCCGCCTCGGCCCGCGCTGCCGCGGCCTGCTCCTCAGCACGGGCGCGCTCGTAGGCCTCTGCCTGTGCCTGGGCGTCGGCTCTCGCCTGCGCCTCCGCTTGCGCCTGCGCGTCGGCCTGTGCCTGAGCGTCGGCTCTCGCCTGCGCCTCCGCTTGCGCCTGGGCGTCGGCCTGTGCTTGCGCGTCGGCTCTGGCCTGCTCCTCTGCCTGGGCCTGGGCCTGAGCCTGAGCCTCGGCTATCGCCTGCGCCTGGGCCTTGGCTTCGGCCATGGCCTGGGCCTCGGCTATCGCCTGCGCCTGGGCGTCGGCTTCGGCCTGCTCCTTCGCCTGCGCGCCCTCGTCGGCGTCAGCCTGCGCCTGGGCGTCGGCTTCGGCCTGGAGTGCGTCCTTGCGGGTCAGCGGGGCAGCCTGGA
This sequence comes from Leifsonia sp. NPDC056824, assembly GCF_042789575.1. NCBI lineage: Bacteria > Bacillati > Actinomycetota > Actinomycetes > Micrococcales > Microbacteriaceae > Leifsonia > Leifsonia sp. NPDC056824. The sequence continues at coordinate 847,364 of NZ_JBHUAV010000001.1, forward strand.
TCGGGATGATGCCCGTGGTGTCCCCGAGCAGCGGACGCGGCGCGGGACGCTCCTCCTCGAACATCCCGAGCAGCGCCGCCAACCCGTGGCCCTCGACGGGGCCGGTCGGGGTGGCGTCAGCTGCTGTGGGCTCGGTGGTGGCGGGTTCGGCGGCGGTCGGCTCGAACGCTGCAGGCTGGGACACTGCAGGTTGGGACACTGCGGGCTCGGCCACTGCGGGCTCAGACACTGCGGGTCCGGGGGCCACAACCTCAGAGGCCGCGGACTCCGGCGCTGTGGGCTCGTGGGCGGGGAAGCCGGGCACGGCCTGATCCGCCGTGGTCGGTTCCAGAACCTCATCGGGACCGGAGAAGCGGTCGCCGACCTCCGGAGGCTGCGGCATGCGCAGCGCGGCCACGAAGCCGCTCGGCTCGAACGGCTGGGTCGGCGGCGCGGCGGCGGGTGGGGCCGGCTCGGTCGGCGTGGCGGGCGACTCCGACAGCGGGGCCGACGGCTCCTGCGGCGTCAGCGCGGCGGGCGACTCCGACAGCACATCGGACGCCTCCTGCGGCGTCAGCGCGGCGCGAGAATCCCGCACCGGGGCTGGCTGCTCCTCGAACGTCGGCGCAGGCGTGGCGCTCGGCTCCGACACCGGGGCAGGCGACTGCTCGGGGATCAGCGAGGGCGCGGCGCTCGGCTCCGACATCGAGCCCGGCACGGGTAGAGCAGCGGTCGGCTCGGCCCCGGACTCCGGGGCGACGGGAAGTACCGCCGTCGGCTGCGAGGGCGTCGGCTCGACGAAGTTGGAGCGGCGGACGGGAGGAACGTCGTCCTCGGCGTCCGGGGGCTCGGCCTCGGCGAACAGGGATGGCGCTTCGGGCTCCGGGTTCTCGCGGGACGTCAGGTTCCAGGTGAAGCCGGGGGCGGTCGGGGCGATGGGCGTTGCGTCCGGCAGGGCGGCGGCGCTCTCGTCGGCCGCGGGCTCGGGAGCGTCCGGGTCGCGGAGGAGATCCTCGAACGCGGACGAAGGCGCGGGAGTCGGAGGGACGGGAGCGGCAGGCTCGGCCGGAGCCACGGGCCCGTCGGGGGTCGGATTCGGCGTGGCGAAAGGCCAGACCGGCGCGGAATCGGCCGGCTCGGTCGGAGCATCATCGGCAGGCGCGGCAGGCTCCACCGGCGACTCGGGCGAAGCAGTCGCGGCAACCTCCACCGGCGAAGCGGGGACCGCCGGCGCAGCATCCGTGGACGAAGCCGGCTCCTCCGGCTCAGACCGCGCAGCCCCGCGCGACGAGCGCGACCCACGCGCCGCACCCGGCGCCGGCGGCCGCGTCAACGGGCGCCCGCCGCTGAGCTGGGCGAGGAACCACTCCGAGCTCCCCACCTCCGGCTCCGTCGGCTGCTCCGATCCCGTCGGCTGCTCCGGCTCCTCCCCCGCCGGGGGTTCGCGGTGTTCCGCCACTACGCCAGCCCCAGATCCTCGAGGCCGATGGCGGCGAAGTACGGGTAGCCGGCCGACTCGATGACCTCGCGCGCGCCCGTGTTGCGGTCGACGACCACGGCGACGCCGGCGATCTCGGCGCCGACCTTCTTCAGGGCCTCGATGGCCTTCAGCGGGGAGCCTCCGGTGGTGGACGTGTCCTCCAGGACGATCACGCGCTTGCCCTCGAGGTCCGGGCCCTCGACCTGCTTGCCGCGGCCGTGGTCCTTCGGCTCCTTGCGGACGACGAACGCGTCGTAGGCGAGCCCGCGGGCCGCGCCCTGGTGCAGGATCGCGGCGGCGACCGGGTCGGCGCCCATCGTCATCCCGCCGACGGCGACCACGTCGGGAACCTCCGCGATCAGGTCGATCATGACCTGGCCGATCAGCGGCGCGACCCGATGGTCGAGGCTCACCTTGCGCAGGTCCACGTAGTAGGTGGCCTTCTTTCCGCTGGTGAGCGTGAAGTCACCGTGGAAGACCGCCTCGGCGGAGATGTGGTCGATGAGCTGCTGTCGTGCGTCCGTCACGTCTGACATTCTACGGTTAACCGGTACCCGGCAACGGGGTCGGCGGTCCCCGATACGATCGGGGCATGCGTGTCGCCACCTGGAATGTGAACTCCATCCGCACCAGAGTCGCCCGGGTGGTGGACTGGATGGTCCGGGAGGACGTCGACGTCCTGGCCATGCAGGAGATCAAATGCAAGCCGGAGCAGTTCCCCTACGAGGCGTTCGAGGCGGCCGGTTACGAGGTCGTCCTGCACGGCCTCAACCAGTGGAACGGCGTCGCGATCGCCGCCCGGCTGCCGATCGAGGACGTCGAGATCGGGTTCCCCGACATGCCCGGGTTCCTGAAGGACCACGATGGCCCCGACCTCCCGAAGGAGGCCCGCGCGATCGGCGCGACGGTCGACGGGGTGCGGCTGTGGAGCCTGTACGTCCCGAACGGCCGCTCGCTCGACGACCCGCACTACGTCTACAAGCTGGACTGGCTGGCCGCCCTCGCCGCGGACACGCAGCGCTGGCTGACCGAGAACCCAGGCCAGCAGCTCGCGCTGATGGGCGACTGGAACGTCGCGCCGCTCGACTCCGACGTCGGAGACCCGACCCTGGTTCCCGGCGCCTCCACGCACATCTCGCCGCCCGAGCGCACGGCGTTCGCCGCGTTCGAGAAGGCCGGACTGACCGACGTCGTGCGGCCGATCGTGCCCGACGGCTACACGTACTGGGACTACAAGCAGCTCCGTTTCCCGCGCAACGAGGGGCTGCGGATCGACTTCATCCTCGGCTCGCCGGCGTTCGCCGACCGGGTGACGGACGCGAGCATCCACCGCAACGAGCGCAAGGGCGACGCGCCCAGCGACCACGTCCCTGTGCTGGTCGACCTGGCGGAGGCCGCGACGGACGAGGACGACGACGACCGGCCGATGATCTGGTGAGCCCGACCCGCTGATTGCGTCGCCCGCTGATTGCGCCGCGTGCCGCTACGCGGTATCCCGGACTCATGCGCACTGCGCCGCGCCCCCAGGCCATCGCCCTCCTCATCGCCTTCGGCGTGCAGTTCGCGCTGGGGATGCTGCTCAACCTGTTCGTGGAGCTCCCGAAGACACACCCCGGCAGCACCGGCGCCGAATACTTCTCGCGGTCGTTCACGAGCCTCGGCTGGGCTCTCAGCGGCGGCGCGGGCCCGGCGCTCCTCCTCCACGCGTGGCTCGCCCTCCTGCTCGCGCTCGGGACGCTGGCGCTGTTCGTCCGCTGCCTGGCCGGACGGGTGCGCGGCTGGCGCTGGCTCACCGGCATCGCGGCCCTCTTCACGGTGGGCGCGTTCTTCAACGGGATGAGCTTCGTGGACTACGGGGAGGACTTCAGCTCGGCGATCATGGCGGGGTGTTGGCTGATCGCGGTGACGTTGCTGGTGACGGCGGTGGCGCGGCGGGGAGAGGAGGTTGCGGTCAGCGCGTGAGGGTGAGGGACGGCTCTGTCGCAACGCAGCGGGGGCCGCCTGGGCCTAAAAGAGGGTGACCTTCACGATCGTTACCGGGCCGCCGCTGATCGCAACGGGACCGGGGGTCTTGGGTCCCGTGATCGTGGCGCTGCCGGACTTCCATTGCAGTTGTCCGATGCGATTTCCGTTGGTGTAGGTGCTGACCCCGCCGACGCTGACAGCCATACTGCCCGTGCCCTGATACCCGCGGTACGGATTCGAGTACAAGCACAGGGAGGTCGTTGTGCAGCCCGGGCCGATGATAGTGACGCCTCGGCCCTGGAGGTTGGGGCGCGTGCCCACGACGGCGCCCGTCTCCGCATCCACGACGGTAACGGTGTCGAAGCTGGGCGCGAATCCAGGGAACGACGGCAGGTCCCGATCCTGCGGCAGCTCATGAATGCCGGCCTCGTTCGCGCTTGCAGCCGGTGCGGCGACGAGCAGGCCGCCTAGAGCGAGTGCAGCGGCTCCTGCCGCAGCGATAAAAGTGCGCTTCGTCTTCATCAGATGCTCCTTCGCTGGGTTGAATTTTCAATGTCAGACGACAATTTCACACACACGCGATCCGTGCAACCCCCGGGCAACTTTTTTTCGTTACGCCGCATTGCGCCCCCGCGAGCGCCCGCTGGGCCGCTGTCGATAGCGTCGAAGGACCATGCCTTCCGCCTCCCCCGCGTCCGCGTTCTCCGTCGACTTCGTCGGGGTCGGGCGGGCGTTCGCGGGGCCTCGGCGGAGCGGGGTCGCGCCCGTCGCGCGGCCCGTGCTGCGGGATGTCTCGCTGAACGTCGCGGCCAGGGAGGTCGTCGCGATCCTGGGCGCCAGTGGCTGCGGCAAGTCGACGCTCCTGCGGATCGCAGGCGGGCTCGACGCGCCCACGGCCGGGGCGGCGCGGATCGACGGGTCGCCCGTCGCCGGGATCGACGGGCGGTGCGCCGTCGGGTTCCAAGAGCCGCGACTGTTGCCGTGGCGGTCGCTCGCCGACAACGTCGCCCTCGGGCTGCCGCGCGGGCTCGACCGGGCCGAGGGGCGCGAGCGGGTCGGGAGGCTGCTCGAGCTCGTGGGGCTGGAGACGTCCGCCTCGCTGCGGCCGCGGGAGGTGTCCGGGGGGATGGCGCAGCGCGCCTCCCTCGCGCGCGCTCTCGCCCGCAACCCCGGAGTCCTGCTGCTGGACGAGCCGTTCGGGGCGCTCGACGCGCTCACGCGGCTGCGGATGCAGGACCTGCTCCTCGACGTCCACGCCGCGAATCCCGCCACGATCCTCCTCGTCACGCACGACGTCGACGAGGCGCTTCAGCTCGCCGACCGCGTCATCCTGCTGGGCCGCGAGGACGGCCGTGACGGCGCGACCATCCGTCGCGTCGTCACGGTCCCCGGCTCACGGCCGCGGGACCGGGGCTCCGCGGCGCTCGCCGAGCTCCGGGCCGAGCTGCTCGACGGGCTCGGGATCGACCGGCACGGGAGGGCGCTCGACGACCAACTGTCCTCCACAATCCCGGTCTTCCCCTACTGATTCTACAGATTCACCGGATCGAGCCCGGCCCGTCCGCGCATCCGGGAGGCTCGAACCACAGCACGAGCCACCACGCATCACCGGACACGAGAGGCACCCCGCATGCACCGCAGACCCACGATCGTCACCGCCGTCACCGCCCTCGCGGCCGCGGCAGCCCTCCTGCTCTCCGGGTGCGTCGCCGGGGAGGGCGCGGCCTCCGGCTCAACCGCCGGGGTCACGAAGGGCGGGACGCTCACCATCGACTTCGCGACCTACAACCCGCTCAGCCTGGTCATCAAGAAGGAGGGCTGGCTCGAGAAGGCGCTCAAGAAGCAGGACATCACGGTCGACTGGGTGCAGTCGGCCGGGTCCAACAAGGCCAACGAGGCGCTCCGCTCCGGCGCGATCGACGTCGGGTCCACGGCGGGCTCGGCCGCGCTGCTCGCGCGCGCCAACGGGTCCGCGATCAAGGCGATCGACATCTTCTCGCAGCCCGAGTGGTCGGCGCTCGTGGTCGGCCCGAACTCGCCGATCGCCTCGGTGAAGGAGCTCAAGGGCAAGCAGATCGCGGCGACCAAGGGCACCGACCCGTACTTCTTCCTGCTGCAGGCGCTGGAGGCCAACGGGCTGTCCGCGAGCGACGTCACGATCCAGAACCTCCAGCACGCCGACGGCTGGACGGCGCTGCAGAACGGCTCGGTGCAGGCGTGGAGCGGGCTCGACCCGATCATGGCGAACGCCCAGAAGTCCGGGGCGAAACTGCTTTACCGGAACGTGAAGTTCAACACGTACGGGTTTCTCAACGCGACGGAGTCCTTCCTCACCACGAAGCCGGACGTCGCGCAGACGGTGGTGAACACGTACGAGTACGCGCGCGACTGGGCGCTGACGCACCCGGACCAGACGGCGAAGATCCTCGCGGACGTCGCCGGCATCGACCCGGCGGTGGCGACCACGGTCATCACCGAGCGCACCAACCTCGGCGTCTCGAACATCCCCGGCCCGGCGCAGCTCGCTGTGCTCAAGAAGGTCGGCCCGATCTTCGTGGAGTCCGGCGACGTGCGCACGCAGGCCGACATCGACAAGGCGCTCAATAGCCTCCTCGACCCGACCTTCGCGAAGAAGGCCGACCCGAGCGCGATCGGGGGCTGAGCGCGGGATGAGCTACCAGAACGCGCCGGACGGCGACGGGCCGCTGATCGTGGTCGGCGGACCGCGTGGCGGCGGCACCTCCGTCGCACGCGAGACTCCGCGCGAGGCCCCGCCGCGGGAGGCCGCGCCGCGGGAGGGCTCCCCGCGCACGCCGTTCCTCTCGCGCCGCTCGGTGCGGGTGGTCGGCGGCGCGCTGATCCCGGTCGTGCTGCTCCTCGTCTGGCAACTCGCCTCGACGTCGGGCGCGTTCTCCTCCTCCCAGCTCCCCACGCCCGCGATGGTCGTGCAGGCCGGCGTAGACCTCGCGCAGCGCGGCCTGCTCGGCCTCTACATCGCGATCTCGACGCAGCGGGTCCTCATCGGCTTCGCGTTCGGTGCTGCCCTCGGGCTGCTGTTCGGCGCGATCGTCGGGCTGTCGCGTCTCGGCGACGTCCTGTTCAGCCCGACGCTCGGTGCGATCCGGGCGGTGCCGTCGCTCGCGTGGGTGCCGCTGCTGATCCTGTGGTTCAGGATCGGCGAGGACTCCAAGATCATCCTGATCGCGATCGGCGCGTTCTTCCCGGTCTACACGACCGTCGCCGCCGCCCTCCGGCACGTCGACCGGCAGCTCGTGGAGGCCGGGCGAGCGTTCGGGCTCGGCGGGGTGCGGCTGTTCACGACCGTGCAGCTGCCGTCCGTGCTGCCGTCGGTCGTGTCCGGACTGCGGCTCGCGCTCGCCCAGGCGTGGCTGTTCCTCGTCGCCGCCGAGTTGATCGCCTCCTCGATGGGGCTCGGCTTCCTGCTTAGCGACTCGCAGAACAACGGCCGCACCGACCGGCTCTTCCTCGCGATCATCCTGCTCGCGATCCTCGGCAAGCTGACCGACTCGCTGGTCGGGCTGTTCGAGCGGTGGGCGAACCGTCGCTGGGCCTGACACCCCGGCTGAAGCCGACACCCCGCTGGGCCTGCCCCTTCCCACCATCCCGGGTGACTGTCGAGCCCCTCGCCTGTTGCGGGGACCCCGCCTAGCGTCGTCGCCGAATCCGCACGCATCGAGGAAAGGAATCGGCCCATGACCGCAGTGACCGAGAGCATCGACGTGAACGTCCCCGTCACCACCGCCTACAACCAGTGGACCCAGTTCGAGAGCTTCCCGCAGTTCCTCGACCAGGTGGAGGACATCCGTCAGGTCGACGCCACCACGAACCACTGGCGCGTGAAGATCGGCGGCGCGACCCGGGAGTTCGACACCGTCATCACCGAGCAGCACCCGGACGAGCGGGTGGCGTGGAAGAGCGTGGCCGGCGACGTCGTCCACGCGGGCGTCGTCACGTTCCACCACCTCTCCGCGGACAGCACGCGCGTCACGGTGCAGTTCGACTGGCAGCCCGGCGACGCGCTGGAGAAGCTGGGCGCAGCGCTCGGCGTCGACGACCACGCCGTCAAGAAGGACCTGCGCAACTTCAAGGAGTTCATCGAGGCGCAGCCCGCGGAGACGGGCGCCTGGCGCGACGACGTCGACCGTGGAGGCCTCGTCTGACACCCGAACGGCTCTGCTAGGTTCTCGCCCAGGAATGTCATATCTCACGGTGAGGGATCGCCGGGAGACCGGGAACGAGAGAACGGGCCGTCACCATGAAGCCTGGGGAGCAGCCGCCGGATCGGAGATTCGCGCGGCTGCTCCTCGACTACGACGACACGCGCCGCCGGTTCAGCGAGACGACGGTCCCGCTGCTCTGCACGACCACGGAGTCGCAGACCTTCCGCACCGCGGTGAGCGGCGCGATCGTCGGCGGCATCGTGCTCAACGCCATCAGCGGCTCACGGCACACGGTCGAGCAGCCCGACCAGCACGGCGCGAGCGAGACCGGCGCCAACACGATGATCCACATCCAGCTCACCGGGGAGAGCACGCTGGAGCAGGACGGCCGTGCCGCCACGGTGCGGGCCGGAGACATCACCGCGTACACCGCCGCGCGCCCCTTCCTGCTCGACCACGGCGGGGAGAGCCTCATCGTGCGCATCCCGCACCGCGCGCTGCCGGTGCCCGCGAGCACCGTGGACGATGTGGTGGCGGTGCGGTTCGAGCGGGAGCGTCCGCTCGTCGGCATCGTCCATCCGCTCGGCGTGCAGCTCGGCCGCACCGCCCACCGGCTCGAGGGCGGCGCAGGCCGGCGCCTGGTCGAGAGCGCGGTCGGGATGCTCGGCGCCGTCGTGGTGGAGACGCTGCAGGATCGGGAGAGCGGCGCGAGCGCGTCCCAGCTCGACCAGGTCATCGAGTACATCGAGGTGAACCTCTCCCGACCCGACCTCTCGGTGGCGGAGATCGCGCGCGCCAACTTCATGTCCGTGCGCAAGCTCCACGCGCTCTTCGGGGCGCACGACAGCACCGTCGCTGCCTGGGTGCGGTTGCGCCGCCTGGAGCGCTGCCGGCGCGACCTGGCCGACTCGGAGTTCGCCGCCCTCCGCATCGGCGAGGTCGCTGCGCGCTGGGGGTTCAAGGACGCGGCCCACTTCAGCCGTCTCTTCACCGGCCGGTACGCGATGTCGCCGCGCGAGTTCCGGGCCTCCGTCGCGGGCGTCGCGGCGCGCGGACGAGTGGCGGGACCGCGTGCGGACCCGCCACTCGTCGCAGTGCCGCTCTAGCGGCTACGTCCGGCTCGACCGGCGCTTCAGCGCCTGCCCGAGCGCGAGGCAGCCGCTCGTCACCAGCAGCACGACGGCGAGCGCCGCCGGCTTCCACGCGTTGGCGAGCGCGTCGCCGGTCATCGCGAGAGACCCGGCCGGGGCGACGTTCGAGCTCGCCGGGGTCACACCCTCCTCGCCGACCGTCCCGGGGTCGAGCGGCGGGACCACGATGTCGGTGTCGTCGTCCGTGCAGACCGCCCCGGTCACCGGGTCGTCCTCGCAGACGCCGTCCGAGGTGATGGACGCGGTGTTCACGATCGACGTGCCCTGCTCGACGTCGGCGCGGACGTTCGCCGAGACGACGATCTCCCGCCGCTCCCCGACGGCCAGCTCGCCGAGCTCCCACACGAGGGTCGAACCGGACGACGCCGCGCTGGGCGCGACCGAGGACTCCACGAAGTCCAGGTGCTCGGGGAGCGTGTCTGCCACGACCACGTCCGGTGCGGGGATGTCCCCGACGTTGGCCGCGACGAGCACGTAGTCGAGACGCTCGCCCGCGGTGACGACCGTCCGGCCGTCGTCCTTGGCGATCGACACCGCGGGCAGTGTCATCGGGTCCTGCGGCGGCGGCCCGACCGGCCCGGGGTCCTCGGCGAACGGGACCTCGAAGGCGCTCGCGAACAGGTTGGAGAGCACCGTCTTGATCTGGTCGTTCGCCGCACGGACCCCGCTGCCCAGCGGCGAACCGCCGCCCAGGGCGTGCGTGAACGTCTTGCGGAAGCCGAGCGTCACCGGCTGATCGAGCGGCTTCTTCTTCGTGACGTGGATGCTGCCGTCCGCCGAGGTCGTCGCCCCGAGGTAGTCGTCGTACCCGGGTGTGGAGGCGGCGGGGTCGACCTCCAGGGTGAAACCGCGAAGGGCGTCGGCGTCGGTGAGGGTGACCCGGTCGGCGAACGTGATGGGATCGGACGCGAAGTCCGGGGTCGCCTCGAAGCGCGCGAGCAGCGCGTCGAGCTCGGCGTGGAGCGCCGGCAGGTCGACGGGCTCGACCGACACCGTGACCCCGCCGGGCCCCGTGGTCCGCCGGTCGACGGAGAAGTCGCCGCGCTCCAGGAACGGCAGAGGCTCGAGGAGGTTGTCCCTGGCGAACAGGTACCAGGCCTCGACCTGCGCCGCGAGCATGATCTCCGACGCCTCGCCGGTCCCGAACGTGAGCGGCCGGCTGCCGTCGGTGGCGATCGTGAGGCCGCGCTCCTGCGCCAACTGGAGGCCCGCGTTGAGGACCCGCGAGATGCGGACCGCGGTCTCCGGCGGAACCACCGTCGCGAGGTCGAAGTACTCGGACCCGTCCGGCACCTGGTAGTCGACGTGCAGGATGTCGACGCAGACGAGGATGCTGTCCGGTCGATACCTCCCGGTCGCCGGGTCCACTCCGAGGAAGTAGTACGGGATGCCCCAGACGGGCTGGCCGCCGGACAGCCTCAGCTTCGGGGTGTGCATGCCCTCGTGCGCCTTCTCGATCCGGTCGACGTCGAGGTCGACGCGGCGGTAGGTCGCCCCGAGGAGGGTGTCGGTGGCCTCCCAGCGGAGGCCGGAGAAGTCGCGTGGGGCGGCCTCCGCGCGGGGTGCCGACGCGGTGAGCGCGCCGAGTCCGACGCCGAGCGCGACGACGAACGCCAGGGCCGACCCGATCCGTGTACCGATCCGTTTCATGATGTTGCCTTTCGAACGAACGGGCCCCGTTTCGGCCCGCGCATCCAGGCTCGGCGACAGGAGCGGCCCGGCGGCGTACGGCTGCACGGATATCCAGGTCCGGTCGCGAGACCGGCACGGATCGTCAGGTCAGCGGCCGGTGAACTCGTCCATCGAGCTGTAGACGCCGAACAGGCGCCCGACGGCGTCCCAGGCGCGGGTGGGGAGGACGCCCTTCAGCGTCTTCGCGAGCCCCACCGACCACGGCAGCAGCAGCACCGGCTTGCCCGCGAGCATCGCCCGCCAGACCCGGTCGACCACGTACTCCGGGGTGAGGATGGGGGTGAGCAGCGGCCCGCGAGCGCCCTCGAACATCCCGGTGTCGATGTAGCTCGGCGCGACGGTCGTCACCTTGACGTGGCCGTAGCCCTCCTGCTCCAGCTCGAGGCGGAGGCTGTCGCTCCAGTTGATGACGGCGGACTTGCTCGCCGCGTAGACGCTCATGCGCGGGTTGGCCAGCGTGCCGGCCGCGGAGGCGATGTTGACGATGCGCGCCTCGCGGGCGCTCGCGATCATCCCGGGCAGGAACTCCCGCGTCGTGTACATCGGCGCCAGCGCGTTGACCTGCATGGTCGCGCGGGTGTCGTCGCCGTTGTCGTGCTCCCAGAAGAACTTGCCGCGGACGATGCCGGCGTTGTTGACGAGCACGTCGATGCCGTCGAGCTCCTTGCGCACCGACTGCGCGGCCTGGGCGATGCCGCCCAGCTCCCGGAGGTCGACGACGTACGGGTGAATGCTCGTCCCGGAGGCCGTGCCTCCGGCGCCTGAGCTCGGCGAACCGGCGGGCGCGCCCCAGGCCGTGACGGTGCGGCCCGCGAGCACCTCGGCGCGCAGGCGGTCGGTGAGCCGGGTGAGGCCGGCCTCGTCGCGATCCCAGAGCACGACGTCGCGGGCGCCCTCCCGGACAGCGCGCTCCGCGTACAGGAGGCCCATCCCGGAGGCCGCTCCGGTGATCAGGACGCGTGCGCCTCGAACCGTTCTCGCCATTGGTCCATCATCTCAGGCCCCCTCAACTCCGGCGAGGCGCGGCCCGATACGCGGCCCTGGTCGCGGCGTCGAGGTGCTCGGTCGCGTACGCGAGCATCGTACGCGGCATCCGGCCGGCGTGCTCGTCGAGGAAGCCGGTGAGCAGCGTGCGGTCGACCCGCTTGCCGGTCTCGCGCAGCATCCAGCCGACTGCCTTGTGCATGAGGTCCTCCGGGTCGTCCAGCAGGCGTGCCGCGAGCTCCAGCGTCGTAGAGGCGTCGCCCGCCTTGAGGAACGCGAAGGTGGAGAGCACGGCCACCCGGCGCTCCCACAGCACGGGGCTGGCGGCGAGTTCGTCCAGCAGCCCGCGCGGGCGGTCGAGGAGGAACTCGCCGAGCACGTACTCGGCGGAGGCGTCCACGAGGTCCCAGTTGTTCACGCGACCGTCGCGCACGGCCCGGAGGTAGAAGGCGGCCAGCCGCTCGCGCTCGGCGTCGTCGCGGGTACGGGCGCCGCTCGCCCGGGCGAAGGCGGCGTTGAGAACGATGAGCCCGGCCAGCCGGTGCTCATGGACGGGGCTGTCCAGCAGCGCGCGGACCTCCGGGAGCGGCAGGCCGGCGAAGCGCTTCGCGACCGCGCGGGTCTGCGGCACGCGCACGCCGAGGAAGACGTCGCCCTCCCCGTACTCGCCGGGGCCGGTCTTGAAGAAGCGCTGCAGGAAGACGGCGTCGGCCGGGTCGGCCACCGCGGCCAATGCCGCCATGACGGCGCCGGCGGTCTGCTCCGTGGTCACGAGAGCACTCTAAGCGCTTGGGATGACGGGACGACGGGGATGGTTCGGTTCGCGGGGTGCCCGGCCTTTCCCGAATGCACCGGCACCCCGCGAGCAGCCTCCCCTCGAGCTGCACCGGTCGGCACGAGTGACGTACCGGCATGTGAGAGAGCGGGCCCTCCGGAATCCATGACGCGGCGGAGGGGTGAAATCCCGCGCGATGGGATTCGTCATGGAACCGGTGTCCGGCGCTCTCTTTGACACGGTCGTCCCCCGGCGACGCCGACCAGTCCCGATCTGGAGAGCCCGTGTCCCGTCTCGCTGCCCGCAAGGACGCCATCGATTCCCTGTCCGACAGCCAGCTCGTCGACCGCACCCGCGACGGCGATCAGCGTGCCTACGCCGAGCTCTGGCAGCGGCACTACCGCGCGGGCGTGACGGTCGCGCGCTCGTACACGACCACGTTCGACCCGGACGACCTGGTGTCGGAGGCGTTCACCCGGATGTTCGCGGCGATCGCCGGCGGAGGCGGCCCCACCACCGGCTTCCGGCCCTACCTGTTCACCGTGATCCGGAACACCGCGGCGAGCTGGGGCCGCCGGGCGTCGCACGAGATCGCGATCGAGCACGCCGAGGAGATCGAGGACCTCCGGTTCACCGAGGCGAGCCGCCTGGCGGAGCTGGACCGCTCGCTGGCGGCCACCGCCTTCCGCGCCCTCCCGCCGCGGTGGCAGGAGGTGCTCTGGTACACGGAGGTCGAGGCCCTGCCGCCGCGGGAGGTCGCACCGCTGCTCGGGATGAGCGCCAACTCCGTGGCGGCGCTGGCGGTCCGGGCCAGGGAGGGGCTACGCGCCGCCTGGATCCAGGCCCACCTGGCGACCGTGCCGGAGGGCTCCGAGCACCACTGGGCGATCGAGCACCTCGGCATCGGCCTGCGCAAACGGCTGGCGACGAGCGTGCAGCAGCGCCTGGACGCGCACCTCGACGACTGCGCGGACTGCCGCGTCGTCGCCGCGGAGGCGGCCGAGGCGAACCGGCACATCGGGTTCGTCCTGCTCCCGCTCGCCGCGGCGGCCGGTGGTGTGGCGGCGTTCGCGCGCGGTGCGGGGGACGGCGAGGCGCCCCCGGCGAGCGCGGCCGAACCGCCGGGCGGGGCGGGGTGGTGGCGGGCGTGGGGGTCGTGGGGGTCGTGGGGCGTCGTGGCAGGGGCGGCCGTCGTCGCGGCGACCTCGATCGTGGCTGTCTCGCTCGGGGTCGCGCCCCGCGAGACGGCGTCAGTGCCGGTCGCGGACCTCGCGACACCGTCGGCGACGGCCACGCCCGGAGTCCCGGATGCTGTGGGCTCCGAGGGGAGGCCGGCTCCGGCGCCCGCGCCCGTCGCCCCTCCGGCGTCCGTGCCGGATCCGGTTCCGCACCCGACCGCCGATGACTCGACCGATGGCGCCACCCCGGCGCAGGCGACCACCGGCACGGTCTTCCCGCCGACCGCGGCGCCGACGCCGGCCCCCCTGTCGGCCCCGACGCCGGCCCCGACCCCACGTCCGACTCCGAGCCCGACGCCAACTCCGAGCCCGACGCCAACTCCGAGCCCGATGCCAACTCCGCCACCGACGGCGACGGCGACCCCAGGTCCGACGCCGACACCAACCCCCACGCCGACCGCCCCGTCCCCACCGGTCGGTCGCGGGCCCGCGCGCACCCACACCCACTGGCACGGTCAGCGAACTCACAGGACCGGCAGCGTCACGCCGAGAGGTGAAATCGCTCCTTAACTTCAGAACCAGTCTCGATCACCCGATCCGCGCCCGGCTGGCCCCACCCGAAGACCCGAACCCTCGGAGGACCCCGACGTGTCTGCGCCCATCCTGCACGCCGCCCGCACAGCAGCCGCACCCGCAGCCGCCGCGCGCCGCTCCCTCGTGCGCCGGCTCGCCGCACTCGTCTGCGCCCTCCTCGTCTGCGCCGTCGCCCTGGTCGCGGGCGGACCGGCGCTCGGCGCGGGCGGCTCCGCAAGCCTCTCGGTGACGATCACCCCCGCGACGACGCCGATCCCGGCGGGCGCGACAGCGCAGTGGACCGTGAACTACCAGTGCTCGTCCGTCGACCCGTCGGTCACCTCCTGCGCGAATGCGGTCATCACCATCACCGTCGCCAAGCTCTCGCCGCAGGGCCACGCGATCACCTGCACCGTGGGCGGGTCAACGGCGAACGGCGACTTCACCGCCACGTCGACCGGCTTCATCGGCTCCGCCGCCGGCAACAGCATCCCGGTCGGCGCCTCCGGTCAGCTGACCTTCGCGTGCAAGACGGCCGCCGGCACCACGCCGGACCAGTCGACCCTCGCGGCCACGGCGACGTTCACCTCCGACTCGGCGAGCGCACCGGCCACGGCGACGGCGGCGCCGATCACGATCACGGCGAGGCCAGTGCTGAACGTCACCAAGGTCCTGGAGGGCAACTCGGTCCTCGACGGGATCACGGCGTACCAGCTCTCGGGAACCTTCAACGACTTCATCCTGGCCACCGGCGACTGGATCACGACCAATCCCACCCTGGTGGACACCCTTCCCGCGGGGGCGGTCTTCGTCAGCGCCACCAACGGCGGCGTGTACGACCCGGCCACCAACACGGTCACCTGGCCGGCCGGCTCGGCGGCCAACAACTCCACCATCGGGGCCACCGTCGACGTGACCTACCCCTCCAGCACCTTCGGCCCGACCAGCACGGTGACCAACACGGCGAAGCTCACGGCGACGACCGTCACCGACCCGACCACCGTGTCGGCGACCGCGAGCGTGACGCACACGTTCGCGAACGCCTCGGCAGGCTCCGGCCTCTTCACCAAGACCGTGTCCCCGAACCTGGCGGCCACGAGCGCGATCTTCAAGACGGCCAACTACAACTGGAACCTCCAGGTCAGGAACACCGGGCAGGTCCCGATCGGGGGCACGCTCTACGACTATCCGCCGTGCGGCAGCGCCCCGCTGAGCAACTCGCTCCCGCAAGACTGCCGCAACCCCGGCTTCACGATCACCAAGTTCGAGAGCGTCCCGTCCGGGTCGGCCTTCACGTTCTTCCTCGCCGACGGCACCACCCAGAGCGTGACGAAGTCCACGGACGGGACCGTTCCGTACGTCGTTCCCACCGGCTGGCTGATCGCGGGCTACTCGATCGCGCTGCCGTCGTACGCCGTCAATCCCGGGACGACGCTCTACATCAACGTGGACGGCCGTCTGACCGCGGGCGACGGCTACGTGCCGATGACGCAGACCAACTGCGCCCAGTGGTCGATCACGAACGCGCCGCCGACGCCGATGGCCAGCCTGGGCGACAAGGACAAGTCGTGCGCCGTGGCGTACTTCAAGCTCGCCGCCGCGTCGCTGCTGATCCACAAGTCCTACACCGGCGGCCCGAACGCCCTGCTCTCCGGTCAGGTCGCACCGTGGAGCCTTCTCGTCTCCAACACCGGCGCTGCCGGGGACGCGCACTACCTCGACGCGCCGGTGCACATCACCGACACGCTTCCGGCCGGGGTCAGCTACGTGCCGGGCAGCGCGGTCGTGACCAGCGCCTCCGGTTCCTACACGTACGACCCCTCCTACACGACGGCCGGCCTCACAGTGACGCAGAGCGGGCAGACGCTGACGTTCTCCTTCCCGCCCACAGCGGTCCTGAACCGGCAGCAGGCCTTCACGATCCAGTTCTCTACGGTCGTGAATCCCGGCGTAGGAGCCACGACGCAGACCAACACCGCCGGCGTCTGGGACGACGCGGACCCGACCTGGACGCCGAGCGGCAACAACGGCACGATTTCGGCCGCGTCCTTCGCGACCGGGACGTCCGCGCAGGCCGGCGCCCAGAAGGAGGTCAAGGGCCAGTTCGACAGCCAGTACCTGTTCTCGGTCCCCGGCTCGCCCGCCGTCGGCACCTCTCCGGCCGGGGGGACCTCGCAGTGGCGGCTGAACATCGGCTCGCTCGGCTCGACGCCGATCACGAACCTGGTGGTCTACGACGTGCTCCCCTCCGTCGGTGACACCGGGGTGTCGGGAGGCCAGAGCGGTGTGGCCCGCGGCTCCCAGTTCCAGCCGGCGCTCGCGGGCGCGCCGACCCTCCCGGCCGGAGTGACGGCGACGTACTCGCTCAGCGCGAACCCGTGCCGGCCCGAGGTCTACCCGAACCAGCCCGCGGGGTGCGCCCCGACCTGGCTGACCGCCGCCCAGGTGACGGACTGGACGCAGGTGCGCGCCGTCCGCATCGACGCCACGGCGCTGACGTTCCAGCCGGGTCAGACGGTGGAGGTCGACTACGCGATGAATCTTCCGGCGTCGGCCACCCCGGGCCAGGTCGCCTGGAACTCGCTCGCGTACGCGGCCTCCAGCCCGAGCGGACCGCTCCTTCCAGCCGAGCCCGTGAAGGTCGGCATCCGGGTCGCGACGCCGCCGGCCGTCACGATCACGAAGACCGACGCCGCAGGGCACCACGCGCCGACCGCCGCCACGGCGGTGACGCTCGACGCGACGAAGGCGACCGGCCTGACCTTCGCCGTGACCAACACCGGAGGCGAGCCGCTGCAGAACGTCACGGTGACCGACGCGATCATCGCCGGCTCGGCGACCGTCACCGGGTTGAGCTGCGCCTTCCCGGACGGGTCGACCGGGACGCAGTGGACCGGCCCGTTCGCCGTCGGCGCGACGTTCCACTGCACCGCGACGCTGAGCGCGCTCGGCTTCAACGCCGTCCACGCCGACGACGCGACCGCGACCGGCACCGGTGCCTTCACCGGCGCGCCCGTCGCCGCAGCCGACCAGTACCACGCGCAGACACCGGGCGCTCCGGCGATCGTCCTGCCGCTCACCGGAGGCCTCGGCACCGACGTCATCGCCTTCGCGGCGATCGGGACGTTCGCCGCGGCGGCGGCGCTGGCGGCGTGGCAGCTGCGGCGCCGGCTCCGCAGGCTCCCGCGCTGACCGCGGCAGACCCCTTCTCTTCCCTACCCGTCCACAGAACAGGAACCCCATGACCATCAGAAGACTCACCGCCGCGATCGGCGTCGGCGCCGTCGCCCTGCTGGGGGCGGCGGCGTTCGCCGGCCCCGCGAGCGCGGACACGACCGGCGGCAACGCGCCCGCGGGTCCGTACACGCTGACGATCACGAAACTCCAGAATCCCCCCGGCGGCGGAACCCCCACTGACGGCACCGCCCAGACCAGCGGCCTCACGCCGATCCCCGGCGTGGTGTTCAGCGTCGCGCCGGTGAACGGCGTCGACCTGACCACGCCCGCGGGCTGGACCACCGCTGCCGGCCTGACCGTGAACAGCGCGGGCCGGGTCGTCGGCGGCGGCACCAGCTACACGACCGGCGCCACGACCGCCCTGCCGGCGACCGGCGGCTCCGGCATCACCTCGTACACGACCTCTACGCCGGCCGTCTACGAGGTCACCGAGACGAGCGCCCCGGCCGGAACCGAGCTCGGCGCGCCGTTCCTGGTGACGCTGCCGCTGCCGCAGGGCGGGAACTGGCTGACGAACGTGTTCGTGTACCCGAAGAACACGGTGGAGGGCGCCCCGGTCAAGGCGGTCGACGACACGGGCGCCTACGGCGTCGGCGCCTCCGTCACCTGGCGCGTGGCGTCCACCGTCCCGAACCAGGTCGCCGGGAACGCGTTCACCCAGTACTCGCTGACCGATCCGCTGGACGCACGGCTGACCCCGCCGACGCCAGGGAGTGTGACGGTGTCCCTGGCCTCCTCGACCGGCGCGGCGATCGCGCTTCCGGCGGCGGACTACACGGTCGGCGTGGCCGGCCAGACCGTGACCGTGGACTTCACCGCCTCCGGTCTCGCCCTCCTCACGGCGAACCCGGGCGCTGTCGTCACCGCGACGATCCCGACCGTGATCGGCACGGTCGGCAGCGGCACGATCCAGAACATCGCGGACCAGACGATCTCGACCCAGACGGGCACGACGGTCACCACGCCCTCCAACCCGGTGCAGGACACCTGGGGCGACGTGAGCCTGCACAAGGTCGACCCGAACGGCAAGGCCCTGGCCGGCGCGCAGTTCCAGGTGTTCACCTCCCCGGCGGATGCGCAGAACCTATCGAACCCGGTCGCGGTAAACGGCGCCACCACCTTCACCTCCGACGCCTCCGGCGCTGTCGCGATCGACGGCCTCAAGGCGCAGAACGACGGCGCCGGCGCGGACCTGACCTACTACCTCGTGGAGACGCAGGCCCCGGCCGGGTACACGATCGCGCCCGCGTTCGCGCAGGCGGCCGGCGGGTACGCGGAGACAGTGGCCCCCGGCGCAGCGAACCCGACCGTGACGGTCACCGACCCGCAGGCGCCGCCGATCGCGCTGCCGCTGACGGGCTCCACCGGGACGACGGTCTTCGTGGTCGGCGGCCTCGCCCTGGCCGCCCTCGCGGTCGCCGCGGCCGTCCTCGTGGTCCGTCGGCGCACGCGTGAGGAGGGGCCGGCCGCGTGACCTCCTCGCAGCACAGGAGGGCCGCCACCGGGAGACGGTGGCGGCTCTCCGCCCTGTCGGTGGCGGTCACCGTGCTGTGCCTGCTGGGTGTGAGCGTCGCGCTCTACCCGGCGACGGCGAGCTGGTTCAGCGCCGCGCAGGAGGCCGCCCGGCTCGCGCAGTACGGCGACGCGGTGAGGGCCATCGGGCCGGCCAGCCGACTCCAGGCATTGAAGGAGGCCGCGGCGTACAACTCCGCGCTCACCGGCGGCGGCGCGGTGAAGGCGGACGAACGCGTTCCCGTCGGCACCGCCGCGCTGCCACAGGGCTTCGACTACGACCGGCTCCTGGCCGCGAACGCGTACGGCCTGATGGGGCGCATCGTCATCCCGTCGATCGGCACGGACCTCCCGATCTACCACGGCACCAGCGACGCGACCCTCGCGGAGGGCGTCGGCCACCTCGAGGGCACGTCCCTCCCGATCGGCGGCCCCGGCACCCACGCCGTGCTCGCCGGTCATCGCGGGCTGGCCTCTGCGACGCTGTTCACGAACCTCGACCGGGTCCGCGACGGCGACGCCTTCACGCTCTACGTCTTCGGCGAGACGCTCGACTACCGGGTCTCGAACATCGCGGTCGTGGACCCGGACCAGACCAAGACGCTCGACCCGGTGGCGGGGAAGGACCTCGTCACCCTGGTGACCTGCACGCCGCTCGGGATCAACAGCCAGCGGATCCTCGTGACGGGCGAGCGCGTGACGCCGACCCCGGAGGCCGCTGTCGCGCGCGGGCACGAACCGGCCACCGGACCGGGGTTCCCGTCGTGGGCCGCCGGGTTCGCGACCGCGGTGGTCGCGGGCGGCGGCTACCTCTGGCGGTCGGGCCGGCCCCGGGTGCGCCGTGGGTAGGCGGCCGGCCGCACGTCGTCGCCGGCCCGGGCCGGCGCGCCTCGCGATCGCACTGCTGCTGTGCGCAGTGGCGGTCGTCGCGGGTGGCGTCGCCGTGTCCGCCTCTCTCAGCGGCAGTAGCAGGCCCACGGACATGCGCGGCAATCCCGTCGACCTCCCGGCGCCGTCGCGAGCCGTGCAGCAGCGGACGGCCGCTGTCGCCCAGGTGGCCGGCCTGAGCCTGCGCGTCCCGGCCGCCGGGCTCACCGTGCCCCTCGGTGAGCTGAACGAGGTCGACGGCGTCATCGACCCGCCGGGGTTCTCCTCCGCCTACCTGGTGCGCAACTACGGCACGCAGCTCGCGCACGCCGGTCTCGGGACGGTCTTCGTGGTGATGCACTCGTGCCGCGGCGGAGCGGTGTGCCCCGGCAACTATCTGACCGATCTGGCGGCAGGGACGTCGTCGGTCGCGGTAGGCGCCGACGTCTATGTGGGCGCCCTCCACTACCGGGTGACGGGCTCGGAGAGCGTCCACAAACCGGACGTTCACGCCGACGCCGCTCTGTGGGCGGACGTCCCCGGGCGGCTGGTGCTGCTGACCTGCCTCCAGACGCCCGCTCAGACCGCGTCCGTCGACAACCTGGTCGTCTCGGCGCAGCTCGTCACGACGCGGTGACCGCCGGACCGCCGAACCGCTCCACCCACTCGGCGTAGGTGTGGTCCTCCCCGATAGGACAGTCGCAGGAGATGAGGATCCACTCGCCGGAGCGGGAGGCGAGCATGCGCTCGACGTGCGGGGCGAGGACGGAGTCGGTGTGCGAGGTCATGTTGAAGAGACCTGCGCGTGCGCCGGCCATGACGCTGCGGCGTTTTCGTGCGCGATCAGCCGCCCGTGCGCAGCTTTCTGTCGAAACAGTCAAGAAATCGTCCGGACTTCGCGGTTAGGCTCGAATCGGAGCGCCGAAACGACGCTC
Organism: Leifsonia sp. NPDC056824; assembly: GCF_042789575.1. Classification (NCBI taxonomy): domain Bacteria; kingdom Bacillati; phylum Actinomycetota; class Actinomycetes; order Micrococcales; family Microbacteriaceae; genus Leifsonia; species Leifsonia sp. NPDC056824. The sequence goes on from NZ_JBHUAV010000001.1 coordinate 867,873, forward strand.
CGTCGCAGTGCCGCGAACGCGGCCGATCGCACGACGGGAGGTTCGTCATGTCTCAATTCGTCCCGCAGTTCACTGCAGGAGCCATTGTCGGGGAGCCCGAGGTCGTCGAGGACGCCCGCTCCGTGCGCGAGGTCGCGACGCACCCCGCGTGGCTGCGGCTCAAGGAGGCGGCGACCGCCCTCCAGGCGCTCCAGGTCAAGGACGGCTCGGTCGAGCAGGATTCCGACAAGCCCGCCGCCGCCGAGCTCACCGCCGCGATCGTCGGCTCCATCGAGGAGCTCGCCCCGTTCTTCCCGCACGACGCGGCCTACCTCGCAGCCGTGCAGCGCGACTTCGGCCGCTGGGCGGACGAGGGCTTCGGCGTGCCCGACTTCCTCGACGCGCTGAACGCGTTCCAGCCGCAGCAGCACCGCGTCGACGGGCTCGGCCACCTCGTGGTCTTCCCCATGTACACGCAGAACGGCAGCACGAACCGCCTCGTGGAGGCCGTCCTCGTCGAGGTCATTTGGCCCGAGTTCATCGCGGCGCTGCAGGCCGGCGACTACGGCAACAAGCTGTTCGTCGCGCTGCGCTTCGTGGACTTCACTCCCGGTTACGACACCAACTCGGCCGTGCTGTTCCCCGAGACCGTCGCGATGCGCGAGATCCCGTCGTTCACCTGGGGGGCGATCTTCCAGGACCGGGAGGCCGCCCGCTACCGCCGCGTCGTGCGCGCCGCCGCGGAGATCACGAAGCTGGAGCTGCCCGAGGATGCCGCCCGGATGCTGGAGGACCAGCGGCTCACGGAGGAGACCTTCGTGATGTGGGACATCATCCACGACCGCTCCCACATGCGCGGGGACCTGCCCTTCGACCCGTTCATGATCAAGCAGCGGATGCCGTTCTTCCTCTACTCCCTGGAAGAGCTGCGCTGCGACCTGACCGCGTTCCGCGAGTCGGTGCGGTTGCAGCGTGAGCTCGGCGCCCTGCCCGAGTCGGAGCTGTCCCAGCCGCAGCAGCAGATCCGCGACCACGCCAAGCTCGTGCAGTACGCGGTGATCTTCGACCGGATCTTCCGGTTCGCGATCACCGGCAGCCGGGTGCGCAACTACGACGGTCTCGGCGGGCAGCTCCTCTTCGCCTGGCTGCACCAGCACGACGTCCTGCACTGGACCGACACCCAACTCACCATCGACTGGGACGAAGTCCCCGACGTGGTCGTCGCCCTCTCCGACCGGATCAACGACCTGTACTGGCGCTCGATCGACCGGCCCAAGGTGGCGCACTGGCTCGCGGCCTACGAGATGCTCACCCAGACCCTCACCCCGAACCCGGCCTCCAACTGGGCTCGCGGGCTCCCGGACGAGACCCTGGCGGGGCCGCCGAAGGGCTACACCGACGCGGTGCTGGACGACGAGTTCCCGCTCTCCATGTTCTACGAAGCGCTCAACAAGAAGATGGCCACCGTCATCGAGTCCACGTCCGGCATCACGGGGACGACGGACGAGGCGTGACGGATCAGGAAGGTTCGACGCCGGCGCGGTTCTCACCCGAAGGGACCGCGCCGGCGCCGGCGAACGGCGTCCCCGGGCGCCTCGTACTGATCGCCGGCGCGACCAGCGCGTCCGGCGAGGCGGTGGCGCGCGCACTCAGGGCGGAGGGCGCGACGGTGCTCGCGGTCGGCACCCGGCAGGAGGCGCTGGACGCACTGGCGGAGGCCGTCCCCGGCGTCGACACCCGGGTCTGCGATCTGGCCGACCGCGACGCGGTGGCCGAGCTGGCGATGCGCATCCACCTCAAGTTCGGCCGGATCGATGGCCTGGTGCACCTGGTCGGCGGCTGGCGCGGCGGTGGCGGCATCGCCGGGCAGAGCGACGCGGACTGGGACTTCCTGGAGCGCGGCTTCCAGACCCTGCGGAACACCACGCGCGTCTTCTACGACGATCTGGTGGCCTCCCCCGCCGGCCGGCTGGCCGTGGTCTCCTCCACGGCGGTCGACAAGCCGTACGCGGGCGGCGCGAACTACGCCGCGGCCAAGGCGGCGGCGGACGCGTGGACGCGCGCCGTCGCGCAGGGCCTCGGCAAGGAGGCGCCGCAGTCGGCCGCCGTCGTCTTCGTCGTCAAAACCCTCGCCGGCCTCGAGCCCGCCCTCGCCGACGCCGTCGTGCGCCTCTGGCGCACCCCGGCCCCTCGCCTCAACGGCACCCGCATCGCGCTCGACATTCGTGCCGAATAGTGACTTTCGCGCGTCGAAAGGCGACATTCGGCACGAATTCGACCGAGCTTCGCGAATCTAGGATGGAACAGTGACGCTACAACTCCATGACCTCAACCTGCGCGGCTTCGCGTCGGACAACTACGCGGGCGTGCACCCGGAGATCCTCGACGCGATCGCGGCGGCCAACAACGGCCATCAGATCTCCTACGGCGAGGACGTCTACACCGAGCGCCTCCACGAGGTGTTCGCCGAGCACTTCGGCGACGGCGTTCAGGTCTTCCCCGTGTTCAACGGCACCGGCGCGAACGTGACCGGGCTGCAGTCGATGGTGCCGCGCTGGGGCGCCGTGGTCTGCGCCAAGACCGCGCACATCAACACCGACGAGGCCGGCGCGCCGGAGAAGGTCGGCGGCCTCAAGCTGTTGCCCGTCGAGACCCCGGACGGCAAGCTGACCCCCGAGCTCATCGACAGGGAGGCCTGGGGCTGGGGCGACGAGCACCGCGCGCAGCCGCTGGTCGTGTCGATCACCCAGACCACCGAGCTCGGCACGGCGTACAGCGTCGAGGAGATCCGCGCGATCGCCGACCACGTCCACGCTCGCGGCATGAAGCTGCACATGGACGGCGCCCGGATCTCCAACGCCGCGGCCACCCTCGGCGTGCCGTTCAAAGAGTTCACCACCGACGCCGGCGTCGACGTGCTCAGCTTCGGCGGCACCAAGAACGGGATGCTGTACGGCGAGGCCGTCGTCGTCCTCAACCCGGCGGCGTCCGAGGGGCTGCTCTACCTGCGCAAGCTCAACATGCAGCTCGCCTCCAAGATGCGGTTCATCTCGGCGCAGCTCATCGCGCTGCTGCACGACGACCTCTACCTGCGTTCGGCGTCGCACGCCAACGCGATGGCGTCCCGGCTGCGCGGCGCGCTGGAGGCGGGGATCGCGGACGGCAGCATCCAGGGCGTCGGGTTCAGCCAGGCCACCGAGGCGAACGGCGTCTTCGCGACCCTTCCGGCCGGCGTCGCGGACCGGCTGCGGCAGCACTTCCGGTTCTACGACTGGGATGCGGCCCGCCACGAGGTGCGCTGGATGTGCTCGTTCGACACCACCGAGCAGGACATCGACGACTTCGTCGCGGCCCTGGTCGCCGAACTGAGGGCCTGACCGGCCTCACCCCCCTCTACTGGGGACAGACCGGGGTACAAGAATGTCCTCCATTTGGCCGACAGATTTGGTAGTCTCTAAGAGTCGGCGGAGGAACCCGAATAATCCTCCGGCGATAACCCCGAAACGCATGCCGGGCTGTGTGGAGTAACCCTAGTATCCACACCGCCCGGCATCGTGGGTTAACGGTGTCGTATCAGCCGAACCTCATGAAGCGCAGCGGCTGAGCGGCTCAGCCGGAGGGCGCCGTCCAGTACGCATACTGCGACGCGGGACGGAAGCCCAGCCCGGAGTAGAGCGCGTGGGCACCGGCGTTGTCCGCGAGCACCTGGAGCCACAGGTGCCGGACACCGCGGCCGCCCGCTTCGTCTGCGAGGGCGACGGCGAGCGCGCGGGCCAGGCCGCGGCGGCGAGCGGCCGGGAGGGTGGCGACGGCGTAGAGTCCGGCCCAGTCTTCCGCGAGGGCGAGGCGCGCGACGGCGTCGGGGGCCTCCGCTGGGCCGGCCCAGGCGTAGAGAGCCGCGCCGGCGTTCAGGATGCGGGCGACGATGTCGCGCTCGGCGTCGCCGCCGCGGCCGTCGACGGCCCACCAAGTGGCGAGCCAGCCGGGCGGTGGGGTGTCGGAGGTGGAGATCGGGGCTGCGGTGTCTGCGGCTGCCGCGGCCACCACCTCCGCCCGGTCGGCCACGAGGATGTCGGTCTGCGAGTGCTCCCGGTACTCCCGGGCGGCGAGCGCTGCCACCAGCGCCGGCGCCGTCGCCGGGCTCACCTGGAACACCGCGGGGATGCCGCGCTCCCGGTACCAGCGCTCTGCCCGCTCGATCGCGGCCTCCACGTCCGGCACCTCACCGCAGGTCAGCACCGAGTTGGCGCGGTTGGTGACGCCGTCCGCGGCCCGCAGCGTCCAGCCTCCCAGCTCTTCGCGCTCCAGCGCCGGCCAGCCGCGGTCGGCGAGACGGTCGAGGTCGGCGGGCTCTGCGTGGTCGGCGGGCTCGTGCTGGCGCATCCGTCGAATGTATCCCGCTGCCGCCGCCCGCCGCGGAGGCGTACCGTGCCTCCCATGACCGACCCGAAGGACGCCGCGTCGACAGCCGGCGCAGAACCGTTCCCCGCCGCGGAGATCGCCGGCCTCAAGGCCAAGACCGTGGCGCACGTCGTCCACTACCGCCGGAAGACCTACGTCACGCTGCCGTCCGAGGGGTACGCCCTCCTGAAGCGCGTGCGGACCCTCCTGCGCGACGGCACCACCGACCTCGTCCCGCTGGTGCACCGCGACGGCTTCGTGTGGCTGGCGATCGGCCCGAACATCCCCATCGCGGTGGACGAGGTGGAGACCGACAACGGCGAGAGCGAGAAGCACACCCTCAAGCGGCTCGGGCTGCGCTGACCGCCGGGCCGTCGACCGGTCGATCGGGCCTACTGCGGGCGTCGGGGCCGGGGCTATGCTGACGCCGTGAGCGCAGACGCCGGCTTCGCACCCCGCACCGTCCGACACGACGGAAGGCGCACGCGGACGCGTCGACGCGTGGCCGCCGCACTCGTCGGGGTGGCCGTCCTGGGCCTTCTGACCGGCTGCGACCTGCTGGCCCCGCAGGACACGAAGTACATCCAGGAGACCGCGGACGGTGTGAACGGCGACATCGGGCCGATCTTCATCGGCAACGCGGTGCTTCTCACCGCGCAGGCGACCTCCCCCGTGAGCCTGGTCGCGACCCTCGTCAACCAGGGCGACTCGAGCGAAGAGGTGCGCATCGTGACCACGGCCGGGTCCGAGACGGTGACGGTGAAGCCGTCCGAGTCGGTGCAGCTCGGCACCCCCGACGGCCAGACGGTCACCTTCGACAGCCTCGACGTGAAGCCGGGGGCACTGGAGCCGGTGACGTTCCAGACCAGCACGATGACGGAGACGCTGAACGTGCCGGTGCTGGACGGGTCGCTGCCGCAGTACCAGGACCTGGTGCCCTGAGCGGCCCTGCGCCAGGGAACTGCCACCCCAACCGGGGCGGCGCCGCACCCGTTTCCTGAGAACTCCATCACCTCCAACCGGCGACGACTCAGCGGGGAGGTCGTAGGTTGGAGCGTCAGCCAACGAGGAGGTCGTGTGTCGCAACAGGTTCAGGAGGAGTCGCTCCAGCTCTCGGGGACGCTCTTCGACGGGGACAAGCGCACGGACGTCGGGTCGCTCGCCGAGCTCATGGACGAGCTGCAGACCTCCACCGGCTTCGGTTACCTCGAGATCCAGGACCCCGACCGGCTGCAGCTCGCCGAGCTCGCCGACCGCCTCGGCGCGCACGACCTCGTCCACCCGCCCGCGTCGGCCTCCGCCGGGCACATGCCGATGGTCGCCGGCGAGCACGTCCGCCTGTCCACCCACCGGGTGCAGCTGGAGGAGCCGACGTTCCAGCTCGTCGTCGCGGACCTGCACATCTACGTGCTGCCGCGGCTGCTGATCCTCGACCATGACGGCGGCTTCGACTTCGAGCCGCTGCGGGCGCGCCTCGCCACCGAGAAGCGGCACCGCGACCAGGGCGTCGGCTGGCTGCTGTGGATCGTTCTCGACCAGCTGCTCGGCGAGGCCGGCGCCGCCCTGAACGCGCTGGACGACGAACTCGACGACATCGAGGACATCCTGCTCGCCCCCGGTGCGAAGCCCGCCGTGATCCAGAACCGGGTGTACCAGCTGCGCAAGTCGGCCTCGCGCCTGCGCCGCTGCCTCCTGCCGCTGCGCGACGCCGTCGACGCACTGCTGCGCCGCGAGGCCGACTGCGTCAGCCAGGGGCTGTTCCCGCTGTTCCAGGGCCTCTACGACCGCGGCGTGCACCATGTGGAGTGGGCGGACTCGCTGCGCGACCTGGTGACGGCGCTGTCGGACACGCAGATCGCGATGGAGGGCAACCGGCTCAACGTGATCATGAAGAAGGTGACGAGCTGGGCGGCGATCATCGCGGTCCCGGCTGCGGTCACCGGCTTCTACGGGCAGAACCTGCCGTACCCGGGGTTCAACACGATGGGCGGGCTGTGGATGTCGACACTGCTGATGGTGGTCGGGTGCGGGGGGTTGTATCTGACGTTCAGGCGGAAGGACTGGCTGTAGGGCTGACCGAGCCGGGGACACGTCACCAAAATCCTGGAATACCTTCCCAGGTCCATGTGTTCACATCGATAGAGCTGGGCAATGGAGCCTCGTGATCCCGTTTCCACCGTCGAGGAGTTCCCACCCCATGTCGCTGACCGACACCGTCACCCGCACCGCCGACACGTCCTTCCCGCTGCTGCCCGCGCTCGCCGAGCGCTGGAGCCCGCGCGCCTTCGACACCGAGGCCGTGATCGATGAGGACAAGCTGACCGCCGCCCTGGAGGCCGCCCGCTGGTCGCCGTCCGCCAACAACTCGCAGCCGTGGCGGTTCATCGTCGCGCGACGCGGCAGCGAGGCGTTCGACGCCATCGTCGCCAACCTGATGGGCTTCAACCAGATGTGGGCCGGCGCGGCCGGAGCGCTCGTCGTCGCCCTCGCCGAGGTCGTCGACGCCGAGGGCGCCGAGCGTCGCTGGGCCACCTACGACGTCGGCCAGGCCGTCGCGCACCTCAGCGTCCAGGCCCATCACGACGGCCTCCACACCCACCAGATGGGCGGCTTCGACCCGGCCGGGATCCGCGCGGCGTTCGGCGTCGAGGAGCGCTTCGTTCCGGTCTCCGTCACCGCCGTCGGCATGCTCGGCGACGTGGACGCGCTGCCCGAGCCGCTGCGCGAGCGCGAACTCGCCCCCCGCACCCGCACCCCCCTGGACGACGTCCTCCTCGTCAACTCCTGACCCAACCCCCGAAACGTGGGTAATAAACGGGCTACAAAAAAAAAAAAAACCCCCTAATGAAACAATGGGGGGGTTGGGAGTGGGGGGCGGGGGGCGGTGTTGGGGGGGAAGATTAAA
>NZ_JBHUAV010000001.1:875167-1119246 GCF_042789575.1 Leifsonia sp. NPDC056824
GGGTCGCCCTCCCTCCTCTCTAACACCCCCCCCCCCCCACCATTCGTTCTATCCGGCGTTAACCACCCTACGCCCTCCGCTATTTTCACACGTCTGGGCGGTGTGGCTAGGGGCGGACGAGGGACTTGATGGCGCGGCGCTCGTCCATGGCGGCGTAGGCCTCGGCGATCTCGGAGAGCGGCAGCTCGAGGTCGAAGACCTTGCCGGGCTCGATCGCGCCGGACCAGACGTCCTGCAGCAGCTCCTCCACGTAGTTGCGGACGGGGGCCACGCCGCCGTTCACGCCGACGTTCGTGTTGAACAGGGGGCGGATGGGCAGCTCGGCGCCGCCGTTCGGCACGCCGACGTAGCCGACCATCCCGCCGGGACGGGCCGAACGGATGGCCTGGTCCATCGACTCCTTCGTGCCGACGGCCTCCAGGACGCAGTCCGGGCCGATGCCGCCGAACAGCTCCTTGACGGCCGCGATGCCTTCGTCGCCGCGCTCGGCGACGATGTCGGTCGCGCCGAACTCGCGGGCGAGCGCCTGACGCGACTCGTGCCGCGACATGGCCACGATGCGGGAGGCGCCGAGACGCTTGGACGCGAGCACGGCGCACAGGCCGACCGCGCCGTCGCCGACCACGACGACCGTGCTGCCCTCGGTGACGCCGGCGGAGACGGCGGCGTGGTGGCCGGTGCCCATCACGTCCGACAGGGTCAGCAGGCTCGGGATCAGCTCCGCGCGCGGATACTCCGGCGTCGCGACGAGCGAGCCGTCGGCGTGCGGGACGCGCACCTTCTCGCCCTGGCCACCGTCGGCGAAGCCGCCGACCTGGTCATCGCCGCCCCACCAGCCGCCGTGCAGGCAGGAGGTGCTGACACCGTTCTTGCAGTTCTCGCAGGTCATGTCGCAGTCGTAGAACGGGGCGATCACGAAGTCGCCGACCGAGATCGTGCTCACGTCGGGACCGACCTCCTCCACGACACCGACGAACTCGTGGCCGATGCGGCGCGGGGAGTCGGTCGCGGTGACGCCGCGGTACGGCCACAGGTCGGACCCGCAGACGCAGGCCGCGACGACGCGCACGATGGCGTCGCCACCGGTCGAGAGGACGGGGTCGGGGACTTCTTCGAGGCGCACGTCGCGCTCTCCGTGGATGATGGTCGCAAGCATGCCTCCAGCCTACGCGTGGGAGGTGAATACCCCCTCTCTGCGGGCCAGAGGAGCGCCCGGTGGATGCCCTAAGCTCGCATCCGTGCTCCACGGAACCCCCGCCGAGGAGCCGAGGAAGGATCGCCAGTGCCCGAGGTGTCGCGACGTGCCGTGACGGCGCTGCGCATGCTCGTGCTCGGGGCGTCCGAGCCTGGCGCCGGGGAGCCGCGGACCGTCCGGCTGCGTCCCGTCGAGCCCGTGGAGACGACGCCCGACGCGACGCCTGCCGGCCCTCCTGGCGTGGTGACGCTCAGGCCGGCGACCCCCGCCGACGAGGCGTTCCTCCGCCGCGTCTTCCGGGACGCCCGGCGCTGGGAGCTCCCGGGGGCGGAGGGCGCAGAGCTCGATCCCGCGCTCGGGCCGAAGTACCGCGCGCACTCGGCCGACCGCCGCGACCGCTACCCCGCCGCCGAGACCGCCATCGTCCTGGAGGGCGGGGAGCCGGTCGGCACCGTCACGCTGCACCACGAAGACGGCCGCACCCACGTCGTCGAGCTCGCCGTGCTCGCCGAGCGCCGCGGCCACGGCATCGCCTCCCGCGTGCTGACCGGGCTGCTCGCCACGCACCGCCGGCTCACCGTCACGGTGTGGGAGCAGAACCTCGGCGCCCAGCGGCTGTACGAGCGGCACGGCTTCGCGGTCGTCGCCGAGCAGTTCGGCTACCTGCTGATGGCGACGGAGGCCGACCGCTGACGGCCGGCACCCGCACCTGCGGCTAGGCCTGCTCCTCGCGCACCGGCGCGACGGCCAGCCGCTCGCCGGACGGGTCCAGGTCGACCCGCACCGTGTCGCCGTCGCGGATCTCGCCCGCGAGCAGCTCGGTGGCCAGCCGGTCCTCGATCTCGCGCTGCATCAGCCGGCGCAGCGGACGCGCCCCGTAGATCGGGTCGTAGCCGCGCTCGGCCAGCCAGCGCCGGGCGTCCGGGGTGACCGCCAGCTCCAGCCGGCGCTCCTCCAGCCGGCGCATCAGCCGGTCGATGTTGAGCTCCACGATCTCGCCGAGCTCCTCCTGGGTGAGCGTCGAGAACACGACGATGTCGTCCAGCCGGTTGACGAACTCCGGCTTGAACGCCTGCCGCACCATCTGCAGCACGGCCTCCTCGCGCTCCATCTCGTTCAGGGTCGGGTCGACCAGGTGCTGGCTGCCCAGGTTGGAGGTCAGGATCAGGATGGTGTTGCGGAAGTCGACCGTGCGGCCCTGGCCGTCGGTGAGGCGGCCGTCGTCCAGCACCTGCAGGAGCACGTCGAACACCTCGGGGTGCGCCTTCTCCACCTCGTCCAGCAGGATGACCGAGTACGGACGCCGCCGCACGGCCTCCGTCAGCTGGCCGCCCTGCTCGTAACCGACATAGCCGGGAGGGGCGCCGACGAGCCGGGAGACGGAGAACTTCTCCCCGTACTCGCTCATGTCGATGCGCACCATCGCCTTCTCGTCGTCGAACAGGAACGCGGCGAGCGCCTTCGCGAGCTCGGTCTTGCCGACGCCGGTCGGGCCGAGGAACAGGAACGATCCGGTCGGGCGGCCGGGGTCGGAGATGCCCGCCCTGGTGCGCCGCACGGCGTCGGCGACCGCCTGCACGGCCTTCTTCTGGCCGATGATGCGGCGGCCGAGCTCGTGCTCCAGGTTCAGCAGCTTCTCGGTCTCGCCCTGGGTGAGCCGGTCCACCGGGATGCCGGTCCAGGCGGCCACGACCGCGGCGATGTCGTCGGCGGTGACCTGCTCGTTCACCATCCGCGGGTGGCTGTGCTCGGCCTGCTCGGCCTCCGCCAGCTCGCGCTCGATGTTCGGGATGGTCTCGTACTCGATCTTGGAGGCCTCCTGGTAGCGACCGTCGCGCAGCGCGAGGTCGCGGTGAGTCTTGGCCTCCTCGAGCTGCGACCGCAGCGCGCCCACCCGGTTGAGTGCGGCCTTCTCGGCGCGCCAGCGCTCCTGGAGCTCTTCGAGGGTGCCCTCCTGCTCGTTGAGGCGCTCGCGGAGCTGCTCGAGGCGGGCTTTGCTGGCGTCGTCCTTCTCCTTCTTGAGCGCGAACTCCTCCAGCTTCATGCGCTCCACCTGGCGTTGGAGGGTGTCGATCTCCACGGGGGCGGAGTCGATCTCCATCTTCAGCCGGCTGGCGGCCTCGTCGATCAGGTCGATCGCCTTGTCCGGGAGCTGGCGCGCGGTGATGTAGCGGTTGGAGAGGGAGGCCGCGGCGACCAGTGCGGAGTCCTCGATCGTGACGCCGTGGTGCGCCTCGTAACGGCCCTTCAGACCGCGCAGGATGGCGACCGTGTCCTCCACGCTGGGCTCGCCGACGTAGACCTGCTGGAAGCGTCGCTCCAGCGCGGCGTCCTTCTCGATGAACTCGCGGTACTCGTTGAGCGTCGTGGCGCCGATGAGGCGCAGCTCGCCGCGGGCCAGCATCGGCTTCAGCATGTTGGAGGCCGCGACCGAGCCCTCCCCGCCGCCCGCGCCCATCAGGATGTGCAGCTCGTCGACGAAGGTGATGATCTCGCCCTCGGCGTCGTTGATCTCCTTGAGGACGGCCTTCAGCCGCTCCTCGAACTGGCCGCGGTACATCGCGCCGGCGACCAGGGCGGAGAGGTCGAGCGTGACGAGCTGCTTGCCCTTGAGCGAGTCGGCGACGTCGCCGGCGACGATGCGCTGGGCCAAGCCCTCCACGACCGCGGTCTTGCCGACGCCCGGCTCGCCGATGAGCACCGGGTTGTTTTTGGTGCGCCGGGTCAGCACCTGGCTGACGCGGCGGATCTCGGCGTCCCGCCCGATGACCGGGTCGAGCTTGCCGCTCTTGGCGATCTCGGTCAGGTTGATGCCGTACTGTTCGAGCGCGCTCTTCGCGTCCTCCTGCGTGGAGGGGGCGCCCTGCATGTTCGCCATGCTGGTGGGTTTCCTTTCGAAGTCCTGTGACAAAGTTGAGTCTAGTAGGCGCAACTTTGGTTCTGCCAGAGGTATTCCGATGCGGCTACCCTGACTCACATGATCGACCCGTTGGACGCGCGAGTGGTATTGCTCGACGGCGAGACCGCGGCCACGCTCGCTCAGGTCCTCCCACTGCTGCTGCTGACACTCATGGTCGAACTTCGGAGGGTGGAGGTCCACCGGCGCGGGCGCATCCGGCTCACGCGCACGCTGCTCGCGCTGTTCTTCATCGCGTTCGGGATCGTGGAGCTGGTGCTGGTGATGTCGATCGACGGAACGCTCATCCCGTTCGAGTGGACCGACCTGTTATTGGCGCTGCTGATCTTCGGACTGCTCGGACTGCTGTTCTGGCTGTCGCTGCTGGACGCGCCCGGTGCGAAGCGCCGCGCCCGCGACGACGCGCGCTCCGAGCACCCGCGCTCCTGAGTCGCCGAAGGGCACGTCGTTGTCACTTCCGCGGGCGAAAAGTGACAACGACGTGCCCCTCGGGTCACGCGTTGGGGTGCTGGGTTACGGGGCTCCGGGGATGCTCAGGATTTCGAGGATCTCGATCGTGCCGCCCCAGGCCACATGCGGGTGCCCGTCGAGCACGCTCTTCAGGGCCTCCAGCGAGTCCGCCTGGAGGATCGAGTAGCCGCCGATGAACGAGGTCGCGCCGGGGTCGGCTCCGTCGACGGTCTCGGTGGGCGAACCCAGGTCGACCAGAGCGTCGCCCGCCTTCTGGGCCCAGTCCATCCAGGGCTTCATGCCCTCCGCGGCGGCCGCGGGGTCCTGGTCGGCCATCTGCTGGGACGCGGGCGCGCTCGCGCGGTACAGGATCAGGTAATTGCTCATGGGTTTCTCCTTCGGACGTGTGTGTGCGATCCGATTCTCACTAAACCGATTGGTTTACGCAAGGTGTCTGTGACGAATTGCAGAGTGCCCCATGGGCGGCGCATACTCAACCACATGGTTTACGTGCAGGAGTCCGCGTCGGAGGTCGAGCTCGACGCCGTGTTCGCCGCCCTCGCCCATCCCGTGCGAAGGGACCTCCTTCGCTTTCTGGCGACCCGTGCGCCGATGCGGATGTCGGCGATCGCGGCCGCCCGCGGCATCTCACCACAGCTGCTCAACAAGCACGTCGCGTCGCTGGAGAAGGCCGGCCTCGCCGTGCGTCGGCGATCGGGGCGCGAGAAGGACCTCGTCATCGACGAGGGCCGTCTCGCCGTCGCGCAGACCTGGCTGCTGGAGACCCGGCGCTTCTGGGAGAGCCGGCTCGACTCGCTCGACGCCTACATCGCCGAGCTCGGGATGCAGCTCGGCAACGACGAAGGAGCCGAACGATGACCGACCTCCAGGTACGGATCGAGCGGGTGTTCGCGATCGACCGCTCTCTCATGTGGACGCTGTGGACCACCCCCGAGCACGCCTCCCGCTGGATGCGCCCCTCGGTGACCGACTACGCTCCCACCACCGCGTGGGTGGACGCGCGGGTCGGAGGCGGCTACCGCTTCGAGATGCACTTCGGCGAGGAGACGTACGCCACCTCCGGTCGCTATCTGGTGGTCGCCCCGATCGATCGCCTCTCGTTCACCTGGAAATGGGACGAGGACGAGTTCGAGACGATCGTCGACGTCGAGTTCACGGACCACCCCGGCGGGACGCAGGTCAGCATCGTGCACTCCCGGTTCGAGGCCGACGACCAGGCCGACCGGCACGGGCACGGCTGGCGGGGTTGCCTCCAGTCGCTGGCGGACGTTTACGAGACGTCGCTAACGGAGGAGATCCGGGCCGACACTCCGCCGCTCAGCAGCTAACGGAGGAGATCGCGGGGGATGGGGGCTGGGACTCCTCCGTTGCCGACGGCCGGAGGGGGCGTCGGCAACGGAGGAGTTGCGGCGGCGGGAGGGGTGGATGTCCTCCGTTAGGCGTCGTTGGTGGGGGTGTGGGGGGTGGACTCCTCCGTTGGCTGCGGGCGCCGGCGTGTGAGGAGGAGGATGACGACGCCGATCACCGCGAGCAGAACGATGCCGATGGCGATGCCGATGACCAGGCCGAGGTCGTTGCCGGAAGAGGCCTTGGTCGGGACGGCGGTCGACGCGGTGGAGGTCGGCGCTGGCGCGGCGGCGCCGGGGGTCGCGACGACGTTCGACGCGGCGGCGCAGCCGGGGGTCGTACGGCCGGCCGCGGCCGACGTCCCGGCCGGCGGCTGGTACGTGAAGCCGTACGACCCGGACACCGTGTGGCCGTCCGCCGAGACGATCTGCCAGTCCACCGTGTACCCGCCGGCGGCGCCGAGCGCGACCGGGGCCGAGACCGCGGTGTCGAGGATGGTCGGGCATCCCGTCTCGTAATGCTTGCCGGCCGCGTCGGTGACCCGGAGGAGCGCCGACGACCCGTTGCCGCCCAGGTCGAGCACGCGGTCGTTGAACGTCAGCTTCACCTGGCTCAGCGGCTCGGTCTGCGTGGCGCCGCTCGCGGGCGACGTGTCCACCAGGTAGTCGTGGGCGCTCGCGGCGACGGACGGCACCAGTGCCAGCGCGACCGTCGCCAGGAGGCCGCCGACCCCGGCGATCATGCGCGTCGTCATTCTCGTCATGTCACTGCTCCTTCTGGGCGCGGGGCCGCCGGGTCGCCGCGAACACCGCGACGACGAGGGCGATGGCGCCCAGCGCGAGGCCGCCGATGCCGAGGCCGATCGCGACCGCCGCGGCGCCGGGCGAGGCGGCCGCGCTGGACGGCGCCGTCGCCCCGGTGGTGGCGAGCACGTTCGACGCGCCGTCGGCCGGGGGCGCGTCGTTGATGTAGACCGTCGGCGCGGGGTGCTCGGGCTCGGCGCCGGAAGCCGGCGTCTTCTGGTCCCAGTTCACGACCGTGCCGTCCGAGTAGTACTGGTGGACCGGGAGGACGATGCTGCCGGTGTCGGGGACCGCCCCCGCCGAGATCACGAACCGCTGGAACTGGCCCGGCGCGACCTGGACACCGGACGCGGCCGTCCAGATGACCTTGACCGGCGCCTCCGTGACCGTGCCGTCGTCTGTCTTGATGGGCGTGGCCAGCTTCTCGGTGACCACCTTCGTGCTCCAGCCGGCGATCGGCTGGTAGACGACGGAGCCGAGCGGGGTGCTGGTCGGGAGGTCGACCTCCAGCTTGACGGTGCCCGCGGACGCGGACTCGGTCGGGACATTGAAGGTGAGCGTCGGGTAGCTGCCGGGCGAGGCCTGGTTCGGTCCGACGGTGACGTGAGCGCTGGCGGCGAGCGGCGACGCCAGGGCGAGGGCGATGGCGGCGATCGAGGCGGCGCCGGCGATGCTCCAACTGCGAGTGCGGGTGCGCGCGTGCGTGCGCGCGGTAGTGCTGTTCATGTTCGTCCGGTTTCTCGGCCGCGCGGAGGCGGCCGGGTGGGGTGGGAGGGTGCGCTGCGTTCCCCGGCGACGAGCACGAGCGCTCAGCCGGCCGGGAGGACGGCCCGCGGCGGACCCCTGTGCCGCAGCGCGCCGATCAGCGCCTCCACCCCGCGCAGGGTCGCAGGAACGGTGTCGATCGGCGTGACGGCACGGCCCAGTGCGACGGGCGTCACCGCGGCGACGCGGTCGACGAACCGGCGCAGCCGGAAGAACGTGAACCGCGCGACGGCGAGCAGCGCCCGCTCGCCGCGCAGCAGCACGGCGATGGTCAGAGCGGCGGCCGCGGCGTGGGCCAGCCACATCCAGGCGTCCTCCCCGAGGAAGGTCGGGCCGGCCGTCACCGCGTCCTGCGCAACGCCTGCGCCCGGCACGAGCGTCAGGTGCATGCCCGCGTGCAGGTGGCCGCCCATCGGCATCCCGCTGAAGCTCGCCGACGGGCTCAGAGTGAACAGGGCGTGGAAGAGGAACTGGCTGACCGCCACCGACAGCGTCACGCGCCAGAGGGCGACCCGGCGGCCGACGAGGACGATGCTCGCGAGCGACGAGAAGACCAGGCTGAGCGTGAGGGCGAGGGCGCTGGGCGCCTGGCCGCCTCCGGCCATGTGGAACAGCGCGGCGACGAGCGTCGCGACGCCGGCGGCCGCGAAGCCGCGGACGACCCGGGCTCCGCGCGAACTCATGCCCCCACTCTACGCGGCGTCGAAGAACCGGCTACGCCCACGAACGCGGGCCGCCGAGCCCCCCGGGGTCAGTGGGGGCTCGGCGGTCGCGTCGGGCAGGAAGGGCCGCGTTGTGCTCGGGTCAGAGCGCGGCCGGGTCCCTGTCGTCGATGTTGGCCGGGGCCTTCGCGTCGAGCTCAGCCGGGAGCTCGAGCGGACGACGGGTGTAGTAGCCCTTCGCCTTGCGGTAGAAGAGTGCGAGCGGCACCAGGCCGAGCACGATCAAGCCGAGGCCCAGGATGTTGACGATCCAGGCGGCGTTGACGAAGTTCAGCCGGATGCCTTCCTCGAAGATGTACCCCATGAAGACGGCGCCGACGGCCGGCCAGAGCCCGATCAGGATGAAGTTCTTCGCCGACTTGAAGAGCACCCGCCGGTAGGCCACCACGACCGCCACCCCGGCGAGCGTGTAGTAGAACGCGATCTGGATGCCGATGGAGGCGATCGCGTTGGTCATGATGTCGCCGATGCTGCCGCCCACGAGGTTCGATCCGATGAACAGCAGGATGGACACCCCGACGACGATGAGCGTCGCGAAGGCGGGCGTCCGCCAGCGGGGGTGCAACGTCCCGAAGACCTTCGGGATCGTGTTGTCGCGGCCCATCGAGAACAGCGTCCGGGTCACCTGGATCAGCGTCGTCTCCAGCGTGGCGATGGTCGACAGGGCGACCGCGATCACCAGGATCTTGCCGCCCCAGCCCGGCCAGACGGCCTCGCCCAGCACCGAGAGGACGTTCGCGCTGTTGTGCTCGATCGTCTTCGCCGGGAGGATGACCATCGTCGCGATGGTGAAGATCTCGAACAGCAGGAAGACGATGACCACGCCGATGATGCCGGCGGAGCCGGCGTTCTTGTGCCCGTCCTTGGTCTCCTCGTTGAGGTTGGACGAGACGTCCCAGCCCCAGTAGTAGAAGGCTGCGACCAGCGCAGCCGCGACGAACACGCCGGCGCCCGTGAGGTGGCTGAAGCCCAGCCAATCCCACGAGAAGGACGGCCCGGCGTGCGTCCCGCCCGAGGCGTGGACGATCATCAGCACGGCGAACAGGACGAGGATGCCGACCTCGATGAGGGACATGATCCACTGCGCCCGCGCGGTCACATGGACGCCGAAGAGCACGCAGGCCGCCATCACGAGGAACCAGATGGACCCGACGCCGGTGACGAGCAGAGTGTTATTGGCCTGGTCCGGGGCGAACAGGGTGACCGTCATCGCTCCCGCGGGAAGCGCGCCGGCGACCATGAAGATCGTCGCCGAGATGACGAGCGCCCAGCCGGAGAGGAACCCCAGGATCGGGTGCAGAGCACGCGCGACCCAGGAGTACGAGGCTCCCGCGTTCACGTCGGCGCGGCCGAGGTAGAGGAACGCCCACGCGATGCCGAGCATCGGGATGCCGCACCAGAGGAGCGCGGCGGGCGCGCCGAGTGCTGCGGCGCCCACGAGGGTCGCTGTCGTGGCTGCGATGGAGTACGCGGGGGCGCTGCCCGCCACGGCCATCACGATGGAGCCGGCGGCGCTCACCCCGTCCGCCTGCAGTGCGTGCTTGTCTTCGCCCCCACGAGGGTCGGCTCCGTTGCCGAGTGCTACGGAATCCGGCCGGGAATATTCCTGCGTCATTGCTCTCCCTGGCTAGGGTCGCGTATGCGACAGGGGGACGTTAGCAATTCCCGGACCCGAGGACAAGACTTTTCGCCACGAAATCGGTTGTGAATGTGAAGAAAACAGACGAAAACCGAGGCGGATGTCGGGCTACTCAGAGATTTTCGACACTTTCCGTTCCCAACGGCGGGGTCTCGACGGCTCCGCGGGACGGCTGGGCCGCGCGTGCAGCGGTGTGATCGGCCTCCGCCAGCACGAAGGTGGCACGCTCGACCGTGCCTCCCGCGAGGCGGAAGCCCAGCCGGAGCGCCAGCCGGGCCGACGAGACATTGGATCGCTCCACGACCGCGGTCACCAGGCACGCCCTCAGCTCGTCGAAAGCGACGTCCAGCATCGCCCGGGCGGCCTCTGTGGCGTAGCCGTGGCCGCCCTCCGACGTGAGCTGCAGCCAGCCGACCTCCGCGATCCGGGTCTCCGGCGCGACCGTGCGCAGGTGCAGGGAGACGTCTCCGATGACGCGGCCGTCGTGCTCCACCGCGAGCACCAGGAGATCGCCGGGAGCGGAGAGCGTGCGGTGTGCCGTGCGAGCCAGGAGGTGCGCGTCCACTTGACGCGAGGTCCGCAGCGGCCAGTCGAGGCCGCGGCGCACCTCCTCGTCGTCCTCGATGCGACGCCAATCGGGTGCGTCCGCCGGGCGGTAGGGCCGCAGCAGCAGGCGCGCCGTCCTCACCTGGTGCGCCTCGACCGGGAGCCCGAGCACGGGCGCGGCCCACAGGGCGCGCAGCGATCGCAGCGGGCGCGGGCGACGCGGGAGAGAGGTCACAGCGTCCTCCTCTCCTGCTTCGACGGTAGAACGCGCGTGCTATGGCTGCGCTGCGACCTGTGCGGTCAGCGTGAGAAGCCTGGAAGCGTCGCATAGTCCACGCACAGGGCGATGCGGTCGACCCCCGACGGGGTGTCTTCAATTCGGGGGCCGAGTGTGCCTAGGGTTGCGCATGAGCGGCGACGAGGAGCGGCAGCCCGGGAAGGTCTCCCGGCGCGCGGTCATCGGCGTGTCGGTGGGCGCCGTCGCAGTGGTGGCCGCCGGCGCGGTCGGCGTCGGCTCGCTGCTCTCCGCGGACCGGTCCGCACCGGGCGGGACGTCCCCCACCGGCTCCGCGATGCTGACCGTCGCGCATCACGGCGGCTCCCGGGACTGGCCGGAGATGTCGATGCTCGGCTACCGCAACTCCGTCCGGCTCGGGGCAAGGGCTCTGGAGGTCTCCCTCGCGCGCACCCGCGACGGAGTCTGGTTCGGGCTGCACGACGCCACCCTCGACCGCACGTCGGGGACCACGGACTTCGTGGCGGCGGAGCACACCTGGGCGGAGGTCTCCCGGCACCGGATCTCGGCCGCAGGGACCACGAACCCGTCGCAACCGGCGCAGCCGTACGCGCGCTTCGAGGACATCGTCGCCGCGTTTGCCGCGACCCATGTGCTCTACGTCGACCCGAAGGTCGTTCCGGGCATCCACTTCCCCGAGCTGTTCGCGATCATGTCGCGCGCGCCGTCGCCGACGCGCGCCTTCGTGGCCAAGGGCTACTGCACGGCGACCGACTGGCCGGGCCAGGCCGCCGCGCGCGGCTACCGCGGCTGGGGGTACTACTACGCGTCGGAGGTGGAGGCCGACAAGAAGCTGCTGCCGTCGACGCAGGCGCGCTGGACGACGCTGGGCCTCGACTACAACGGCTCCCGCGCGGTGTGGGAGCGGATGCGGAAGCTCGGCAAGCCGGTGCTGGCCCACGTCGTTCCGGACGCCACCGGCGCCGAGACCGCACGCGAACGCGGCGCCTCCGGCATGGTCGTCTCCGGCGTCCGCGAAGTCCTCGCGCCGAAGGGCACGTAAACGCCCCTAAAACCGCGTTTTAGGGGCGTTTACGTGCCCCTCGGCCGTTGTGAGACCGAGGCGGTGATGGTGAATTTGGGGTTGCGGGCGATCTGGCGCGTGGGGCCGACGGCGCGCTCCAGGACGGCGCGATAGCCGAGGTGCGAGTTCCACACCGTCC
This sequence comes from Leifsonia sp. NPDC056824, assembly GCF_042789575.1. Lineage (NCBI taxonomy): Bacteria > Bacillati > Actinomycetota > Actinomycetes > Micrococcales > Microbacteriaceae > Leifsonia > Leifsonia sp. NPDC056824. Next base: position 887,031 of record NZ_JBHUAV010000001.1, read on the forward strand.
ACAGCTCGCCTCCGGGCGCGAGCACCCGGCCGGCGTCGGCGAACATCCGGTGCGCGATCCCGGTGTGCACGGCGCTGCCGATGTGGAAAGGCGGGTTGAGCACGATGAGGTCGGCCGACGCGTCCGGGTGGGATGCCAGGCCGTCGTCGCGAACGACCTCCACCCGGTCGGCGACGCCGTTGGCCACGGCCGTCGCCCGCGCCGACGCGACCGCCGCCGCGGACTGATCGGTCGCGATCACGCGCAGGCCCGGCCGGGAGGCGGCGAGCGCGGAGGCCAGCACCCCCGTCCCGCAGCCGAGGTCGATCGCCGTGCCGGCCTCCGGCACCGCGTCGCCGAGCACGGTCAGCAGGAACCGCGTCCCGATGTCCACCGTCGCGCCCGCGAACGCCGCGCCGTACGCGCAGACGTGGAGGCCGGTCGCGTCGTCGAACGCCCGGTCGGGCCAGCGGTCGAGCGCGGTCGCGGCAGCCGGCTCGGGCGTGCGCGCCGTGAGGACGCGGGCCTTCTGCCGGGCGAGCGACGCCTGCACGTCGCCGAAGACCTCCCCCAGCACGCCGTTCATCGCGGTCGTCATGTGCTTGAGCATCCCTCCCGCGAAGACCACGACCTCCTGATGCGCGTGCTCGGCGGTCAGCGCGGCGATCTCGGCGAGCGCCTCCAGGCTCCGCGGCAGGCGCAGCAGCACGGTGCGGGCGCCGGCGACGAGGGAGGCGTCGAGCGGCCGATGCTCGTACGTGCCGTCGAGTCCGAGGTCGGCGGCGTTGGCGTCGAGCGCCCGCTCGGCGGTGAGCGGGTCCTGGTGCACGCGGATGCCGCGGGCGCCGCGAGCCGCCGCGGCCAGGGTGAGCGCCCCGTACGCGTCGCCGATGACGACCAGCCCGTCGCGGAGGACATCGTCGCCGGCGAGGTCGGCGACGAGGCGGTCGGCGGCGTCCGACCCGAAGAGGTTCGGCGCTTCGACGTCGGGGCGGCGGCGGAGGCGCTCGTAGGGGAACACCGGTTCAGTCAACCAGACCGGGCCGCGCGGTGTGGTACTCCTGAGCCATGACCGACCCCGACCCGCACGTCCTCGCCCCCGGACTCGCGCCGACGCCGTTCACCGCCGCGGAGATCCGCACCGGCTGCCCCGAAGGCCGGGTGTCGGTGGTCCGCAACCGGGACGGGCTGACCGCCATCCGTTTCGTCGAGGGCGACGACGAGGGCGCCTGGATCGAGGACACGCCCCTCGACGAGGAGGGCCGGCCCGCCGGCGCGGTCGAGCGTGAGCGGTCCAGCTGGCTGGAGCTGCAGGAGCACGCCGCCTTCCCCGTGGAGCACACGACGATCGACCGCGTGGAACTCCTCGGGCCGCTGGAGCAGCGCCGCTGCCTCCGTTACCGGGTGCGGCGCGGGGAGGCGACGCTGGTGTTCTGGTTCGCCGTCGACCTGCCGGGGATGCCGATCCGGGTGGACCGCTGCGAGGGCGGGCAGACGGTCACCATCTTCGAGGTGGTGGCGGTCTCCGGGGTCCCCGCCGCCTAGAACGTGACGTCGGCGGCCCCGACGACCTCTGCCGTGCGCCCCGGCGCTCGGTGGTTGCCCCAGTACAGGTTGGTGTGCGCGATGACGAGGTCGGGCGTCGGCGCGCCCCACTCGCTCAGGTCCTCCGTGGTGTGGGCGTCGCCGACCAGCGTCACGTCGTAGCCGCGCACGAGGCCGCCGTGGATGGTCGAGCGGATGCACTCGTCCGTCTGCGATCCGGTGACGACGAGCCGGCCGACGCCCGCGGCGGCGAGCACGTCCTCCAGCTGGGTCTCCTCGAACGCGTCGGCGTAGTGCTTGGGCACCAGGGCCTCCGCCTCGTCGCGCGACAGCTCGGGCACGTACTCCCAGGCCTCACTGCCGTACTCGACGTTCTCGTCGGAGTGCTGGACCCAGACGACCGGGACGCCTTCCGAGCGCGCCCGGTCGACGAGACCGCGGATGTTGTCGACCACGTCGTCCCGGCGGTACGCGCCGCCGATGACACCGTTCTGGACGTCGATCACGAGCAGCGCGGAGCCCTCGCGGCCCTGGAGTGTTGTCATGCGATCCCCCTCACGCCCGCCGGCTGCCGTGCTCGGCGAACGGGACGAGGTTACCCCTCGCCGAAGGGGAACGCGACACGCAGCCGCTCGGTCGCACCGGCCCGGGCGAAGACCGGGATGCGGTCGATCGGCGCGGCCGTGTCGACCGTCCGGCCTCCGGCGATGCGCTCGCCGGTCCAGACGTCCACCCAGTCGCCCTCCGGCAGGTAGACGGCGACCGTGTCGGCGCCCGGCTCCAGCACCGGGGCGACCAGGAGGTCGTCGCCCAGCATCCACTCGCCGCCGGCCCGCCAGACCTCGGGGTCGCCGGGGTGGTCGAAGAACAGCGGGCGCATCAGCGGCCGGTCGGTCGCGATGGTCTTCGCGGCCTCCTCGGCCAGGTAGGGGAGCAAGCGCTCGCGGAGCTGCACGAACTCGCGGAACAGCGGGAGGACGCGCTCGTCGCCGGTGCGCTCGGCGATGTTCCACGGGGTGCGGTCGCGCGACGGGGTGCGGTGGTGGTTGAACTCGGAGTGGTACTGCATGATCGGCATGAACACGCTCGCCGCGGTCGCGCGCAGGTACAGCTCGGCGTCCGGGATGTCGCCGGAGAACCCGGCGATGTCCCAGCCCCAGTACACGACGCCGCTCGCGGCGGCGGAGAGGCCGGCGTTCACCGACCAGCGGAAAGCGTCCCAGGTGGAGTTCTCGTCGCCGGCCCAGAACGCGCCGTGCGCCTGCGAGCCGGAGTATCCGGCGCGGCTGAACGTGACGGGCGCCTTGCCGGAGGAGCGCAGGAGGTCGCCGTAGGCCGCGGCGTACGCGACCGGGAAGAGGTTGTTCTTCTCGTCGCCGCGCCGGCCGTCGAGGTAGACCAGTTCACCGCCCCAGGCGTGCTCGCCGCCGTCGGTCTTGAAGCCGTCCACGCCGACCTCGTCCACGAGGTAGCGGCGCTTCTCCGTCCACCACTCCGCAGCGCGGCGGTCGGTGAGGTCGGGCATCAGGGCGAGCGGGAACCACCAGCCGCGGTTGCGGTACGGACGGGTCCCGCCGCCGGGCGCCGGCTCGGCGATCAGGACATCGGCGTCGATCGCCGCCTGCGCGTCGGCCGCCGCCTGGCCCTGCGGGTGCGGGCGCATCTTCATCAGCGGGATCTGCCACAGGTGCAGGCGGATGTCGCGCGCGTGCAGCTCGTCGGTCATCCCCTTGGGGTCGGGCCAGGCGCCCTCCGCGGGGAAGTCGAAGTCGGCGAGGCGGTGCGGCGCGCCGTCCTCGGTCACCGCGTACCGGGCGTCCCGGAACGCCGTGAAGGTGCTCTCGTCGCTCCACGCCTCGACGACGACGGAGCCGACGGGGATGTCGTGCTCGCGGTGGAGGTCCATCTGCCGCATGACCTCGGCCTGGGTGTTCCACTCGTTGCCGCTCGCCCAGAGCCGGAAGACCCAAGACGGCAGCTCCTCTGCGCGGCCCACGCCGTCAAGGAAGCCGCCCAGCACGGTCGCCGGGTCGCCGTCGAAGAAGCGGACATCGAGCGAGCCGTCCGGCCCGGTCTGCGCCTCCACCCCGATGACCTGGGGGTCGGTGGCGCCGAGGTCGAACCAGACCCGGCGCGAGGTGACGACGTGGAATCCCCAGCCGTCGCCGCCGATCACATGAGCGAAGGGCATCGGGAGGTAGGTCTTCCGCTCCGCGCCCTGGCTCTTGTACTGCTCGAAGACGACGGAGTCGAGCTCGGTGCCGGTGTGGTCGAGGGTGTCGTAACGCTCGCCGAACCCGGTGATGTGCTCGCCGGCCGCCAGGCGGAGGGCGAAGCGCACCCGGTGCACGCGCACGCCGTCGTCGAGGGCCTCGATCGAGCCGGGCACGACGCGGGAGGCGCCGATGGCCGCCACGAGGTCCGGCGCGGGGCGCCAGGTCGCTGCGCGGAAGTCGAACCAGCGGGTGCGCTCGACGCGCCCGTCCTCGTGGTGCGCGGTGAAGCGGTAGCGGTACGTGCCGCCGGCCAGGAGCGCCGGGGTGGCGACCTGCCAGCCGCCGACCGCGCGGGCGAGTTTGGCCTGTGCCGACGCGAGGTGGCCGCCGTCGGTGACCCGGCCGCGGGAGGTCGTCGCGACGCGCTCCAGGGTCAGCTCGGCGGTCTGTGCCTGCTCGACGGTCTGGGCCGCGCCACCGTCCGGCGTCCAGACGAACTCCGCGGTGACGGCGTCGACCGTGGCGTCGGCACGCACGCCGAGGGTTGCGGTCGACCCGGCCTCCGGTTCGACGGGCCAGCGCTGCTCGGTGTCGACGGAGTAGGGGTGACCGGAGCCGGCGGGACGGTGACGGATCATCGTGCGAGTCCTTCCAGGACGGAGTCGGTAGCGGGATCAGAAGCGGTGGCGTCGAGGGCGGCGCCGAGGCGCAGCAGCATGGCATGGCTCCAAAGCAGGGGCGTGGCCACGGTCCCCCACCGTTCCACCCACTCCCAGCGCATGCGCGGCGCGATCAGATGGGCGCCGACCTGCTCGGGGAGGTCGAGCTCCTCGGTGGCGGTGGAGGCCGCCCAGTCGTACAGCTCGACCGCGCGGTCGCGGTCGCCGGCGGCGAGCTGGGCGAGGCCGAGGAAGCAGCTCAGCAGCGGCCACTGGCCTCCGCCGAAGAAGGTGTCACCGAGATACCGGTGCGTTCCGCCGTTGACGGTGAGGTGGCGCTCCAGCACATCGATGGTCGCCGCGCCGAGCCCGGAGGCGGGGTCGGCGAAGCCCAGCGGGGCGAGCGCGGCGGCGAGGCTGCCGTCGACCGCCGTGCTGCCCAGCCACTTCACGAGGTGACCGGAAAGCGTCCCGCGCTCGGCCACCAGCTCGCGGATCGCAGCCGAGGCCTGCCGGGCGCCGGTCTCCCGCGTGCCGTCGAGAAGGCCGGCGTCGGCCACGGCGTCCAGCCCGGCCGCGACGCACGCCAGCGTGGAGACGTGCACATGCTCGCTGTGCTCCTCCCACCAGTCGTAGCAGGGGCGGTCCCACGAGGCGACGAGGTAGTCCACCGTCAGCTCGATCGCCGGCAGCCAGCGCGCGGCGTCCGCGCCGTGGCGACCGGTGTGCTCCACCAGCGCCCACAGCCACGTCCCGTAACCGTCGAGCTGGAAGTCCCACCACTCGTCGTCACCGACGCCGCCGGCGAACGTATAGCGGGCGGGCAGCATCTGCGCGCCGGCCGGGGGCCGTCCGGCCTCCGTCTCCGCGACGATCCAGCGGATGTGGTCAGCGCGCTCCGTGAGGACGGCGGCGCACCAGTCGAAGAACCGCTCGGCGCTCTCCGCCTCGCCGACCGCCGACATGCCGTCCGCGATGAACGCGCCGTCGCGGAACCAGCAGTAGCCGGTGTACGCCGAGAACGTCGGGCTGGCCGGGTAGGCGCCCTCCGGCGTCTGGAGGCGGCCGATCAGCGCGCGGCTGTGCTCGGCGAGGGGGGAGGCGGTGTAACGGGGCACGTCGGTTCTTCCGTGTTGTGGTTGAGCGGGCCCGGCCGCGCCGGAGTGGGGGGACTCCGACGCGGCCGGACGATTTCTCACTTGAGCAGTGAGGTGACCTGGTCGGCCGTCGACGGGATCGAGGAGGACGTCTTCTGGCGTCCCGCGGCGATCTCGCCGAGGGCGTTCGTCACGGTGTCCTGGATCTTCTGCGAGTTGGCGCCGAGCTGCGGAGCGGTCGCGACGTGGTCGAGCGAGTCGAACACGGCCTGACGGTTCGCGGGCGTTCCGGCGGTCAGGTACGGCTTGAGCAGCGCGTCGTCGCTGATCGCGGGGATCTCCCAGCCCGACTTCAGGCGCACGTCCACCATCTCCTTGGAGCTGGTGAGGTAGTCGGCCCACTTCTGCGCTGCCGCCTTGTCCTTCGCGTCCTTGGAGACCACGACCGCGTTCGAGAACGTGGCGCTCGCCTTCTGGGTGTCACCCGGCTCGACCTGCACGTCCCAGCCGAAGGGAAGCGTGCCCAGCGTGCTGAACATCCAGATGCCGGTGTGCCACATGGCGAGCTTGCCCGCCTTGAACAGGTTGGTGTCGAAGTCGGCCGTGCCGGCGCCCTGCGCGGCGGTCGGCATCACGGTGCCCGACTTGCCCGCGATCCAGTCGGCGGCCTTCTGGCCGGCTGCGTCGTCGAACGCGGCCTTCTTGCCCGTGCTGCTGAGGAACTGGCCGCCCGCCTGCTGGACCGCCTTGTAGTACTCGTTGTACGTGACGGGCTGGTAGTCGCCCCAGACTCCGGCCGACTTGTCGGTCAGCTTCTCGGCCGCCGCCTTCTCGTCCGCCCAGGTCCAGTCCTTGGTCGGGTACTTCACGCCCGCCTTGTCGAAGAGGCTCTTGTTGTAGAACAGCACGACGTTCGAGAACGAGGTCGGCAGGCCGAACTGCTTGCCGCCGGTCTTGTAAGTGTCCAGCACCGAGGTGCGGTACTTGGCGGAGTCCACGTTGTCGAGCGGCGCGAGCACGCCGTCCGCCTGGTAGGTCGCGTAGCTTCCCGCGTCGACGTCGAACACGTCGGCCTGCGTGCCGGCCGACAGGTCGGTCTGCAGCTTCGTGAAGTAGTTGGCGTAGTCGGTGGTGGTGACCTTGACCGTGATGTTCGGGTTGGCCTTCTCGAACGCCGAGACGATGGCCTGGAGGTTCTTCTCGTTGCCTCCGTTCGAGATGAAGTTGGAGTACGTGACGGTGGCCTTGCCGCCGTCCGAGCTGCCGGAGGACGAGCAACCGGCCAGTCCGACCGCGGCGAGGGCCGCGACGGCGATGCCGGCGACGAGTGATTTCTTCATGGGGGTGCGATCTCCTTCGATGCTGTGACTGTGTATTCGGGGGATGGGGGGTGGGGATGGAGGGGCTGCCGGGCTACTTGAGACCGGTGCCTGCGACGCCCTGCACGATGTACTTCTGGGCGAAGAGGTAGAGCGCGAACATCGGCAGGATGCTGATCACCGAGCCGGCCATCAGGACGTCCCACTGCGTGGAGTACTGGCCCTGGAGGCTGGAGAGGGCGACGGGCAGCGTCTGCATGAGCGGATCGCGCAGGATGATGAGCGGCCAGAGGAAGCTGTTCCAGGTGTTGAGGAACGCGAAGACCGCGAGGGTGGCGAGCGCCGGCCGGATCAGCGGGAGCACGATCTGGAAGAACACCCGGAAGTGGCCTGCGCCGTCGAGGGTCGCCGCCTGGTCGAGCTCGTAGGGCACGGTGCCGATCGCCTGCCGCAGCAGGAAGACGCCGAACGCGGACGCGATCGTCGGGAGGATGGCTCCCGCGTAGGTGTTGATCAGCCCGAGCGACTTCATCTCGACGAACAGCGGCACGATGAGCACCTGGAACGGGATCATCATGGTCGCCAGGTAGAGCAGGAAGATCGCTCCGCGGCCCCGGAACGGCAGCCGCGCGAACACGTAGGCGGCCATCGCACTCGTCACGAGCTGGAACGCCGTGCTGATCACGGCGATGATCAGCGAGTTCAGGATCACCTGGGCGAACGGCACCCGCTCGAACAGGGCCAGGTACGGCGCCAGCGACGGGTTGTCCGGGATGAGCTTCGGCGTGCTGGTGAGGCTGGCGCCGGGGCTGATCGAGGTGACGACCGTCCAGACGAACGGGAAGATCATCACCAGCGCGCCCACGGTGACGGCGACGTAGAGCAGCGTCTTCGCGACCGGGTTACGCATAGTTCACCCACTTCTTCTGGCCGTAGAACTGCACGAGCGTGACGATGAGGATGACGATGAAGAGGAGCCACGAGAGGGCGGAGGCCATGCCTGCCTGTCCGTAACGGAAGGTCAGGTCGTAGACCTGCTGCACGACCACCTGGCTGGAGTTGTTCGGGCCGCCTCCCGTCATCACGTACACCTGGTCGAAGACCTGGAAGCCGTTGATCAGGGAGAGCACGATCACGAAGAAGGTCGAGGGCGACAGCATCGGCAGCGTGATGCTGAACAGCCGCCGCCACCAGCCCGCGCCGTCGATCTCCGCGGCCTCGTACAGGTCGGGGTTGATGGTCTGGAGGCCGGCCAGCAGGATGACCATGACGAAGCCGAGGTCCTTCCATGCGGACGCCAGGATGATCGACGGCATCGACCATGCCGGGTCCGCCCACCAGCCGGGACCGTGGATGCCGACCAGGCCGAGGACGTAGTTGACGACGCCGACGCTGGGGTTGAGCAGCCAGCGCCAGACCAGCGCCACCACCACCCAGCTCGTGACGACCGGGAGGAAGTACACGCCGCGGAGGAAGGAGCGGCCCTTGAGCTTGGAGTTGAGCGCCAGCGCGAGCCCGAGGCCGCCGACGTAGACGAGCGGCAGGTAGCCCACGATGTAGTAGACGGTGTGCAGGAACGCCTGCTGCGTCGCCGGGTCGGTGAGCAGGTGGGCGTAGTTGTCGAAGCCGACCCACTTCATGTCACCGATGAGGTTCCACTCGTGGAGGCTGGTCCACGCCGCCGAGATCATCGGGCCGATCACGAACGCGAGCAACGGGATGAGGCTCGGCAGGAGGAACACCGCGACGATGCCCCCGTAGCCGAGGCGGCGCTTCAGCGGTCGCTTGCGCGACGGACGCGAGCCGCCTGGCTTGCGCTCCGCGACCTCGGTGGGCCGCACGGCCGACATGACCATCAGCGGCCTCCCGCCGTGGAGACGAGACGTTCGCGGACCAGCCGGCCCTGCTCGCCGGCGACACCGCTGGAGTCGAACGGGGTGGCGAGCACGAGCGCCGCGGCGCCCTGCGCCCAGCGGTCGTCCTGCCAGCTCTCGACGGCGACGGCGACACCGCGCTTTCCGGGCACGAGCGAGGCGCGCAGGGCGGGCTCGAACGTGGCTGCCCAGTGCTGCCAGGCCTCGACGCCCTCGCCGAGGAGGACGACGAGCTCGGGGTCGAGGACGTTGACGACGCCGGCGAGCGCGCGACCGAAGACGCGGCCGGCGTCGGCGTAGATCTGCGTGGCGCGCTCGTCCCCGGCGTTCGCTGCGGCGCGGAGCGTGTCGATGCCGTCGGTCTCGCCGAGCACGCCGGCCTCCCGGCCCGCGGCGACGAGTGCGCCCTGGCCGACGATGGCCTCCAGGCAGCCGCGGTTGCCGCACTGGCAGAGCGGGCCGTCGGGGACCACGGGGACGTGCCCCATGTCGCCGGCGCCGCCCGCGCGGCCGCGGAGGATCGCGCCGGCGGCGACGACACCGGCGCCGACGCCGTTGCCGATCGTCACGACGAGGAAGTCCTGGAAGTCGCGGCCCTGGCCGAAGAGCTTCTCGGCCACGGTCAGCGCGTTCACGTTGTTCTCGACCACGACCGGGAGATCGAGGGCGCGCCGCAGCGTCGCGCCGAGCGGCACCTGGTTCCAGCGGAGCTGGGTCGAGTCCACCACTCCGACGCCCTGTTCGAGAACGGTGCCGGGCAAGCCGACCCCGACGCCGAGGACGGGGGTGCCGTCGCCGGACGCGATGAAGGCGCGGAGGCGCTCGACCAGACCGGAGGCGGCGAACGGCGAGACCGCGTCGAACTCCTCCGTGGCCGAGCGGAGCACCGAGCCGTCGATGCCGACCTCCACGAAGGCGATGTGGTCGGGGGCGACCTTGACGCCGATCGAGGACGCGGTGCGGGAGACGAGCCCCAGCATGCGGGCGGGGCGGCCGCCTCCGGAGCTGGCGTGGTCGAGCTCCTCCAGCAGTCCGTCGGCGAGGAGGTCGCGCGTGAGCTGGGTGACCAGCGCCGGGGAGACGCCGAGCCTGCGGGCCAGGTCGGCCCGCGATGCCGGGCCCTGCGCGCCGAGGTGGGCGAGGATCGCCGTGCGATTCACATCGGTGCGGGAGAGGGAGGAGAGCGCCATTGCCTGCCTTTGTTCAGGAGTAAATAAACCATAGAACATAGTCATGAACAAAGCAACAGCGGAAAATGGTGCGCCCGAGCGCTGTCAGTCGGTGTTGTTGCGGTCTGCGAGGAAGCGGTCCCGCAGCTCGTCGTGCTCCCTGAGCATCGCGTCGTACTCTTCTTCCAGCTCGCCGATCCTGCGGCCCGCGTACGCGACGTTCTCGCCCGCGGCGTCCGAGACGCGCTGGAGTTCCTGCCGGAAGCCCGGGTCGTCACCCACGCCCTCGTGCGCGCCGAGACGATAGAACGCTTCTCGCACCTGGTCGATCCTGGAGCGGTAGTGGCCGATGTACTGCTCGGCCGCCTCGATTCGCATCCGTGCGGCCCTGCGCTCGTCGTCCTGGGCGTCCTCAAGCTCTGCCAGCGATCGGTAGGTCACCATGCGATGCTGTTCACCCCCTTGGCATAGTCGTTCTCGGCCTTCAGCTCGCCGATTCCGCGCTGAACTGTGTCCGCCACGGCGCCGGCGAGGACCGTGTTGCCGACCTCGGCGGAGCCGAGGGCGAGACCGATGCCGGCAGCCGCGGAGACCACGATCGCGGACTCGCTGACCTTCACGGCGGAGTTGCCGGCGTGGACGATCGGCGGCATCAGGCTGTCCAGGAGTTGGACCGCCGCACCGTGGACCTGGGCCTCGATCCAGTCCTGGACCTCCTGGACGCCGGACTGTATCTCGCGGTCGAGGCCGTCGAAGAGCTCCTGCACGAAATCTGCGGGGTCCATGTCTTTTCCTACCCGCCAAGCCCGAACGTCGCAGCCCACTGCGCGTCCTGCGCGAGGGCGTGACGCACCGACCGGGTGATGCCCTCGCTGAGCTGGCCCACCCGCACGAGGTGGCGGTCGACCCGGTCATCGACCTCCCGCACGGCGTCCCGATCGACGTTCTGGTGGACGTGCAAGCGGTTCTTCTCGATGCAGTGCTCGATGTCGAAGGCGGTGATCGTGGGCAGGACCGCGGCGGCGTTCTTCGCCGACAGCAGACCGTCCTCCATCCGGGAGACGACCCGGCCGTTGGCCTGCTTGATGGCGACCAGCGCGGTCGCGGCGCCGCCGACGCTCGCCCCGAGGCTCAGAGCGGCGATCGAGTCGACCGCCACCATCGCCCCCGACGCGTTCTTGGCGAGCGTCTTCATCGCCACCGGGTTACGCGTGATGCCCGCCAGTCCCAGGATGAGCGGATGAACCGCCTCGGACACCCCGGGAAGGAGCGAATCGACGATGTTCGCGAGGATGTCCTCCAGGCCATGGCCTTCAACGCCGGCGCCCACGATCGAACCATGATCGAATGTGAACGCCCCACCCTTACCGATGTTGTGGTACTCTAACGCTTCGCGGCCACGCTCATCGGTCACGAAATCGGCGGCGCCCGTCCGATTGCCATAGAGGTTGCCGATGAGGTCCCACTCGTTGACGTAGTTGTGCAGCCGGCTGCGACCCGCCAGCTTCTCCGCCTCCAACCGCTTCTTCGCCTCGGGGGACAGCCACTCCCACGGGTCCGGCCCGTTGAACGTCGTCGCGTCCCAGTTCTTCTCCGCCGCGATCAGCAACGCGAGGAACCCGCCCAGCGAATGCCCCACGGTCGAGATGGATGAATCAGGATGCGCCTTGCTCACCCGGTCGGCGAACTGCTTCGCGTCGGCCACCTGGCTCAACGGGCCCTGCGTGCTGCCGACGATAGTCACGACGTCCTCCAGGAGGTCGGCACGGTGATCGGGATTCGTACCCGCGTAGGACACGACGATGTGCGACATGTCCGGCACGCCGTCCACGATGGGTGCGACCGCGATTGCCTGGAAGCCGTTCGCGGGGTGGTCCTGGGTGTCGATGACCTGGTAAGCCTGCGTGTGGTCTCCGCTACCAGCGTCGAACTCTTCGCCTACGCTCAGCGGAGGGTCTTGATGTAGTCGGTCTACGTCGTACGCCTTGTTTGCGAGGTCCCTGTACTCTTCCGCAGTCGTCACTCGATCACCTCCGATGTTCCGTCGCTGTAGACCAGTGTCAACGCGAGATGCGGGGCAGGCGTCGGCGCTTCGGGCGGCCTGCCGTCACCGCCCACGAACGATGGGCCGAGGTCTGGGCTGATGATCACGTGATACTCACTGCCATCGACCGTTGCGATCGCATTTGCTCTCCACGACGCACCGGCGGCCGGCCTGCGGCCGTCCTGGGTGAACCGCACCTTCTCGACGTTCGGTTGCCACTCGTCACGGAAGTAGAGCGCGGCCGCTCGCTGCTGTTCCTTGACGGGAGGGTCTGGTGTCATGAGGCGATTCCTTATCGGTGAACAGGCCGTCAGTCCAACGATCAGCGCGACGCCGAGCACCGCGGCGCCCACCACTCGAACAACTCGCATGCCCACCTGCTCCCGCGTCAGTCGAAGACCCGATTCCGCGACTGGACGGACGCGACCGGCCGGATGGAAGACGGGTCGGTCTACTCAACACGATGCCCGCCACGGCGAGCGGGCCCGAGTCGAGCGCCGCCCGGCGTTTCGGCCCAATGATCACCCGACCGTTCACACGCGCAACCTCGGCTGGCAACAGCCGGAAAATGGTGCGCCCCCTCGGCCGGGTCATCACGGCCGAGGGGGCGGGTTTCAGAAAGACGGCGCACGGCCGCCCCGGACTCACACGGTGAACCGGATCGGCTCCCCGAGCGTGGCAACGGACGTGCCGACCTGCACCGCGTACTCGCCCGGCTCCGTGCGCCAGGCGTGGTCGTCGACCGACCAGTACTGCAGTGAGCGCGGCTCCAGCTCGACGGTCGCGACCGCGGCCTCCCCCGCCTCCGCGCGGATCAGCGCGTAGCCGGCCAGCCAGAGCACCGGGCGCTCGATGTCGGACTCGGACACCCGGGACAGGTAGACCTGCACGACCTGCTTGCCCGCGCGGCCGCCCACGTTCGTGACCGGGACGCTGACCGCGTGCCCGTCGAGGGTCGCCTCGCCGAGCTCCCACTCGGTGTAGCCGAGGCCGTGGCCGAACGGGATGGCCGGAGCCGGGCCGCCGAGCGCTGCACGGCGCAGCCACTCGCGATAGCCGACGTCGAGCTTCGCGTCGTAGAACAGCTTCCCGTCGATCGGCTCGACCTGCCAGACCGGCACGTCCTCCTCGTCCGCGGCCCAGGTGGTCGGGATGCGGCCGCCGGGCTCGCGGGCGCCTGTCAGCACGTCGGCGAGCGCGCCGCCGGTCTCCTGGCCCGGGAACCAGGTGAGCAGCACGGCCGGAGCCTCCTCCAGCCAGGGGAGGATGACGGGGCCGCCGGAGTTGACGACCACCACGGTGCGCGGGTTGACCGCGAGCACGCGGCGGACGAGCTCGTCCTGGCCCTCCGGGAGGCGCAGTCCCGCGCGGTCGAAGCCCTCCGACTCCAGGGTCTCGGTGGTGCCGACGACGACCACGGCGACGTCGGAGGCCGCGGCCAGCTCGACCGCGCGCGCCAGCTCGGCCTCGGGGTCGGCGAACGGCTCCTCGTAGCCGAAGGTGAACATGACGGCCGCCAGCCCGGCCTGCTGCTGCGGGCGGTGCTCCAGCCGCAGCGAGACGCTCTGGCCGGCCTTCAGGTCGACGGGGAACGACTGCTTCGGCGGGTTGAGGAACGCCATGAACGGGTCGGTGCCCTCCGGGAAGAACAGTCCGTCGCTCTTCAGCTCGCCGTCCACCTCGAAGCGGAACAGGCCGAGGCCCGCGAAGCCGACCGAGTACTCGCCGTCCTCCGGCGCGGTGAAGTCGGCGGTGGCCTCCACTACGGCGGTCTCGCCGAGGATCGGGTCGCCGAGCCAGACCAGCTTGCCGGAGGCGCGGTGCTCGTCGAGCAGCACGGCGCCGTCCTCCGCGAGGAACCGGACGCGCACGCCGGGCTCGCCGGTCACCGGGTCGGTCGCCACGCGAGCGTCGATCGGGAGGACCGACTCCGACGACTTCACGCCCGCCGCGTAGCGGACCCGCTCTGCGCCGTACGCCTCGACCAGCCCGTCGAAGGGGGTGACGACGTGGTCGGGGAACACCGTCGCGGAGCCGCCGCCCTGCGTGCGGGCGATCCGGGCGTGCTCGCCCACCACGGCGAGGGTCGGCGCGGCGGCCGGATCGAAGGGCAGCACGCCGTCGTTGCGCACCAGCACCATCCCGTCGGCCGCCGCCTCGCGCAGCAGGGCGTCGATGCGCTCCTGCGGCCACGGCTCGGCGAGCGGGGTCGCGGCCTCCACACCCTCGAGAGCGCCGAGGCGCCCGGCGAGGCGGAGGATGCGGCGCACCTTCTCGTCGATGGCGGCCTCGTCCACCTGGCCGGCCTGCACGGCCTGCACCAGCGCGTCGCCCCAGACGCCCTCCGGGCCGGGCATCGCGAGGTCCTGCGCGGAGCTCCCCGCGGCGACGGTGTCGCGCACGCCCATCCAGTCGGAGACCACGACGCCGTCGAAGCCCCACTCCTCTTTCAAGGGCGAGCGCAGCAGGTCGTTCTCGGTCATCGTCACGCCGTTGACCGAGTTGTAGGAGGACATCACCAGCCAGGCGCCGCCCTCCACGACCATGCGCTCGAACGGGGCGAGGTACACCTCGCGCAGGGTGCGCTCGTCCACCTGCACGTCGACCGTCATCCGGTCGGTCTCGCTGTCGTTCGCAACGTAGTGCTTGGGCGTTGCGCCGACGCCGCAGGACTGGATGCCCTTCACGAACGCGGTGCCGACGACGCCCGAGAGCCACGGGTCCTCGCTGTACGCCTCGAAGTGCCGGCCGCCGCGCGGCGAGCGCTGGATGTTGACGGTGGGGCCGAGCGCCACGCCGACGCCCTTGCGCCGGGCCTCCGCCGCGATGAGCTGGCCGAGGCGGTGCACCCGCTCGACGTCCCAGGACGCGGCGAGGGAGGTCGGCGACGGCAGGCTGGCGGAGGAGTCGCGCTCGTCCCAGAGCTGGCCGCGGACGCCGGCCGGGCCGTCGGAGACCACGATGGTCTCCAGGCCGATCTGCGGCTCGTCGTGCAGGGTCCAGAAGGACGCGCCGGTGAGGAGGCGCACCTTCTGCTCGAGCGAGAGGGAGCCGAGCAGGCCGTCGAGGAACTCGTCGGCGACGTCGGTGGCGGTGGTGAGGTCGGTCATGACGGTGGTGCTCCTAGCGGACGGATTTGATCGGGAGGACGGCGAAGGCGCCCAGCAGGGCGATCACGATCCCGATCGGGAACAGCGCGGCGTAACCGCCGAGCGAGAGGATGACGATACTCGCGATTCCGGGGGCGAGCGTCTGCGGAAGGGTCGCGGCGATGTTCAGCACGCCGAGGTCCTTGGCGAAGTCGTTCTTGGACGGCAGCACCTCGCTCATCAGCGCGGTGTCGACGGCCTGGAACGCTCCGAAGCCGAGGCCCGCGACGAACGCGAACAGCATCATCCCGACGAGCGACGGGAAGATCAGCGGGAACACCATCGAGAGGGCCAGCACCGATCCGGCGACGATGACGACGACCTTCCGCCGCCCGAGCTTGTCGGAGAGCGGACCGCCGATGAGGGTGGTGATGATCGTGCCGGCCATGCTGATCAGGCTGAGCACCGGGACGAACGCGCCGGCCTTGGTGCCGAGCCCGACGTAGTCGCGCAGGATGAAGAGCTGGTAGCCGGTGACCATGAAGTAGCCCGCGTACAGCAGCAGGCGGCCGGTGAAGCCCCAGAAGAAGTCGGGGTGCTTGACGGGGTTGACCCAGAACGTGCGGAGGAAGGCGCCGAGGCTGAACGGCGGCTTCGGCTCGCCCTTGTTGGAGCGGTCCGGGTTGAAGACGACGAAGAGCACCAGGACGATCAGCGCGAAGCCGGCGAAGACGAGGTAGCCGGTGGCCACGTTCGAGAGGAACATCGCACCCGCGATGCTGCCGCCGAGTGCTCCGATCATGAGACCGAGGCCGGACAGCGACGAGAACGTGCCCCGGGCGCCGCTCGGGACGCGGTCGGGGAGGATCGCCGACAGCGGACCCTGCGCGAAGTTGTAGCAGACCTGGATCATGACCCACGCGATGCCGACCTGGACGATCGAGTTCGACGCTCCCATGAAGATCAGCGAGAGCCCGCCGAGCAGACCGCCGGCGACCATCCACGGGGCGCGGCGGCCGAAGCGGCTGCGCGTGCGGTCCGAGACCAGGCCGGCGATGGGCTGCGCGACCATCGCGGCGAACGCGCCGATCGTGGCGATGAGGCCGAAGGCGCCGACGCTCGCGTCCTTGCCCACGATGTTCGTGATCTGCGTCGGAAGCAGCAGGCCGGGAACCGCGCCCCAGATGCCGAAGACGGCGATGTTCGCCAGCGACATCCACAGCATCAGCTTCAGGAGCTTGCCGCGCACCTTGACCTTCTGCGGCGCCTGAGCGGACACAGCGGAGGTCGGCGCGGCCGAGAACGCCGAGTCGGCGGTGGTCAGCGTGGAGCCGAACGCCACGCTGTCGGGCGCGCCGGAGAGGTTCGGCGGGAGGGTGGGCTGGACCGGGCGGGGGCCCTCGGGGAAGTCATCAGACGGCGTTGTCACGGGGAAGTGTCCTTTCAGAGCAGGCGACGTTGCGTGCTAACACGCGTAACCATACGCCAGGGTTCTCCCCCAATACAAGCCATCGGTCGGTTTTGCTGACGCGAGTAAGCAAAACCATTGCCGAGACCTAGACTGAGCACACCATGTTCACGCCCCAGGTCGTCAAAGCCCCGACCAGCGCCGACGTCGCGCTCGCGGCGGGCGTCTCGCGCGCGACCGTGTCGTTCGTCCTCAACGACAAGCCGAACTCCCGGGTCTCCGACGACACCAGGCACCGCGTCCTGGAGGCCGCCCGTCTGCTGGGCTACACGCCCAACACCGCAGCCAGGTCACTGGCGAGCGGCGAGTCCGTCGCCGGGCTGCTCGTCGCGTCCTCCGCGATCGACCACGGCGCCACCGTCGCGCGGGCGCTCGACGCACTGCTCGCCCGCACCGTCGACGACGGCATCGACGCCCTCCGGCACGCCGACACCGCGACGACCGGCGCCGAGGCCGGGCAGCTCTGGGCCAAGCTGCGGCCGGAGGCCGTGCTCGCCGAGGCCGCGCGCTGCGACGCGGAGGCCACCGAAGTGCTGCGCCTAGCGGGGGTGCGCGCGCTCGTCGTGCACGGCACCGCCGCGGTCGACTACGCGCCGTCGCTCGTCATCCCGCAGCGCCCGTTCGGCGGCCTCGCCGTCGAGCACCTCGTGGCGCTGGGCCACGAACACATCGTCTACCTCGCGCCGGCGACGCCCAGCCCCGCCGCCGCCGACCGCCTCACCGGCGCCCGTGAGACCGCCGAGCTGCTCGGCGTCCGGCTCGACGTCACGCACGCCGCCGCCTCGGCCGGCACCCTCCGCGACTGGGCGCACGGCCTCCGCTACGACACGCACGCGCCCACCGCCATCGCGGCCTCCGACGACGGACTCGCGATGGCCGCGATCCGCGCCCTCGCGGACGCGGGGCTGCGCGCGCCGGCCGACCTGTCGGTGGTCGGCGCCGACGACCACCCGGGCGCTGCGGACTTCCTGCCGCGGCTGAGCACGGTCACGTTCGATGCGGACGCACTCGCGGGGACCCTGCTGGATGCCTTCGCCCGCATGCGCGCGGGCGAGCGGGTAGAGCTGCTGGAGGCGCCGCCGATCCGGCTGGTGGGGCGGGAGTCGTCGGCCGCGCCGACGCGCTGACGACGACACCACCCCTTCACGAGCGGCACCCGGTTAAGGGGCCGCTCTCCGCCCCGAACGCCTCCACTGCCCGCTTACGCTTTAACCCGTGGGGACTCTCGCCTGGCTCACGCTCGCTCTCGGGCTGCTCGCCGCCTACCCGGTGGTGCGCTTCGCCGCGCGCGGATGGCGGTTCCGGGCGGGGTCGACCGTACGCTTCGTCGTCATCGGCCAGGTCGCCGGGCTCGCCTTCATCCTCGCGTGGTGCCTCTTCGCGCCGCGGGCCGACCTGGGCGGGATCGGCTGGTTCGCGATCGCTATCGCCGCCGTCGGGATCCCGCTCGCGCTCGGCGACGCGCTGCAGTCGGTCGGCCGGCTGCGGGTGCTCTCGATCGCGCTCACGGCCGTCACCGCGCTGACCGCGGTCGCCGCCGGGACGCTCACGATCGCCCCAACCCTCGCGACGGCGACCGTGGCGCGGAAGGCCGTGCCGGTCACCGAGCAGACGCTGACCGACGGCGCCCAGCTCACCGTCCACATCCCGCCGACCGCCTCCGGATTCTCCGCCCGCGACGCGCACCTCTTCGTGCCGCCGGGCTGGCTGCGCGACCCGTCCAGCACGCGTCCCGTCGTCGAGATGATGATGGGACAGCCGGGCAACCCGACCCTGGGCGCGACGCTCGACGCCCTCCACGGCATCGGCGACGAGCGGCTGAACGACGCCCCGTTCATCCTCGTCGTGGACCAGCTCGGGAACGTCGAGGCCAACCCGCCGTGCAGCGACACCAGTGCAGGCAAGATCGACACCTACCTGTCGAAGGACGTCCCGGCCTGGATACGCGGCAACCTCCCCGTGAGCGGCGACCGCGCGAACTGGGCGATCGCCGGATACTCGCACGGAGGCGAGTGCGCGGCCTACCTCGGCGCGACCCACCCCGGGATCTGGGGGAACGTCGTCTCCATCTCGGGGCCGGACAAGCCGGGCGAGCACCGGCCGACCTACACGCGCGACACCTACTACGGCGGCAGCCAGGCGACCTACGAGGCAGCCTGGCCGGAGAACATCCTCGCCGCCACCCACTACCCGCAGCCGACCCGGGCGATCTTCGTCGCCGGCGCGCTGGACCCGCACTTCCGCCCGCAGGTGGAGGCGACCGCGACGGCCGCAGAGAAGGCGGGGTGGAAGGTCACCTACTGGGCCGTCCCCGACTCCACCCACACCCAGGCGCTGGAGCCCGGGCTGAAGACCGCGTACAACCAGCTCATCGGCGTCTGGCTGGCGTCCGGCGCGGTGGCGCCGCAGGCCGACCGTCTGCTCTGCACTCCCGACGTGAACGCGCGGGCCTGCGGCCTGACGCAGGCGGGGGCCGTGGCCGGCACGGTGACGATCGTCGACCTCAGCGTGCTCGCCGTGTTCCTCGGGGCGCAGCTGCTGCTGTTCTTCCGCCGCGGGCGCCGGCTCCGCGCCGAGGCCGACGCCGCGTAGCGCCCACGCCCCGCACTTTCGTGCCGAATGTGGTGTTTCCCGTCGCTATTCGCGACATTCGTCACGAATCGCGGCGCGGCTACGCGGCGACGGTGTCGCGCGCGGCGGTGAACGCGGCGACGCAGCGGCGGATCTCGTCGTCGGTGTGCGCGGCCGAGAGCTGCACGCGGATGCGCGCCTTGCCGCGCGGCACCACCGGGAACGAGAACGCCGTCACGTAGACGCCGTGCTTCTGCATCTCGTCCGCGATCCGCGCGGTGAGCGCGGCGTCGCCGAACATCACGGGCACGATCGGGTGCTCGCCCGGCAGGAGGTCGAAGCCGGCCTCCGTCATCAGCTCGCGGAACAGCGCGGCGTTCGACACGAGGCGCGCGCGCAGCTCGTCGGACTGCTCCAGCAGGTCGAGCGCGGCGAGCGTGCCGGCGACGATCGACGGCGCGAGCGTGTTCGAGAACAGGTAGGGCCGGGCGCGCTGACGCAGCAGGTCGACGACCTCCTGGCGGGAGGAGACGTAGCCTCCGGACGCGCCGCCGAGCGCCTTGCCGAAGGTGCCGGTGTAGATGTCGACGCGGTCGGCGACGCCGCAGAACTCCGGCGTGCCGCGGCCGTGCTCGCCGACGAAGCCGACGGCATGCGAGTCGTCCACGAAGACCAGGGCGCCGAACTCGTCGGCCAGGTCGCAGATCTCGGCGAGCGGCGCGATGTAGCCGTCCATCGAGAACACACCGTCGGTGACGATCACCGTGTGGCGGGCGCCGGCGTCACGCGCCGCGGTGAGCTGGGCGCGGAGGTCGGCCATGTCGCGGTTCTTGTACCGGAACCGCTGCGCCTTCGACAGCCGGATGCCGTCGATGATGGAGGCGTGGTTGAGCTCGTCCGAGACGATCGCGTCCTCCGCGGAGAACAGCGTCTCGAACACACCGCCGTTGGCGTCGAAGCACGACGAGAACAGGATCGTGGCCTCGGTTCCGAGGAACGCGGACACCCGCCGCTCCAGTTCGAGGTGCTGCTCCTGCGTGCCGCAGATGAACCGCACGCTCGCCATCCCGTAGCCCCAGTCGTCGAGCGCGGACTTCGCCGCGTCGCGGAGGGCGGGATGGTCGGCGAGGCCGAGGTAGTTGTTGGCGCAGAAGTTCAGCACCTCAGCGCCGTCAGCGGTGATCAGCGCCGCCTGTGGACCGTGGATGCTGCGCTCGCGCTTGGTGAGCCCGGCCTCCTCGATCTCCGTCAGCTGCGCCGCGAGGTGGTCGCGAAACGTCCCGTACATCAGAGCTCCGTCCAGTCGAGGATGACCTTGCCGCCGCCGGCCGCCGCAGCCGCAGCGAACCCCTTCTCCCAGTCGCGGGCCGCGAAGCGGTCGGACACGATGGAGGCGATGGAGTCGTGCAGCGGCTTGGAGGTCTGCAGCATGGCGCCCATGGCGTTCCAGGTCTCGAACATCTCGCGCCCGTAGATGCCCTTCAGCGTGAGCATGTGCGTCACGACGATGCCCCAGTCGATGGCGATCTGCTGCGACGGGAGGCCGAGCATCGCGATGCGGCCGCCGTGGTTCATGTTCTCGATCATCGAGGGCAGCGCGGTGGGGGCGCCGCTCATCTCGAAGCCGACGTCGAAGCCCTCGCGCATGCCGAGCGCCCGCTGGGCCTCCCGGATGTCGTGCTTCGAGACGTCGACGGTGAAGTCCGCGCCCATGCCCTTCGCGAGCTCCAGCCGCTGCGCGCTCACGTCGGTGCCGACGATGAAGCGGGCGCCGACGTGGCGGGCGACGGCGATGGCCATCAGACCGATCGGCCCGCAGCCGGTGACGAGCACGTCCTCCCCGACGACGGGGAACGCGAGGGCGGTGTGGACGACGTTGCCGAGCGGGTCGAACAGGGCGCCGACCTCCGGCTCGATGCCGTTGTGGTGCACCCACACGTTCGTGGCCGGCAGCACCAGGAACTCGGCGAACGCGCCGTCGCGCTGCACGCCCACGCCCTGCGTGCGGATGCACATCTGGCGGCGGCCGGCGCGGCAGTTGCGGCAGGTGCCGCAGACGATGTGGCCCTCACCGGAGACCTTGTCGCCGACCTCCACGTCGTGGACGAGGGAGCCGACCTCCACGACCTCGCCGTAGAACTCGTGGCCGGGGACCAGCGGTGCGGCGACGGCGGAGGCCGCCCAGTCGTCCCACCGCAGGATGTGCAGGTCGGTGCCGCAGATGCCGGTGCGGAGCACCCGGATCTTGACGTCCTCCGGCCCGATCACGGGCTCCGGAACCTCGACCAGGGCCAGACCTGGCGCGGCTTCGCTCTTGAACAGGGCCTTCATGTTCGCCATCCTCGTGGGTCGTGCGTGTGCGTCTTCGCTGTGGCCGCCGTGCCTTGTGAGCGTGGAGGCCGCGCACCAGCCTACCCGCGGCACGGGCGCACACGGCACAGATGACGGATGCGAGACGGGTGCGGGTCAGTAAGCTCTCGGGCATGGCGGGCGAATTGGTCGGCGGCAGCGGGGGCGGCGCCGCCCTCCCCGCGGGCGGCCGCGAGTGGATGGACGCCGACAGCGCGCTCTGGCACACCGCGCGCATCCTCGACTCGGTGACCGGCGGCGTCGTGCCCGACCAGGGCATCCGCACGCTGTTCCCGCTCCACGACGGGGAGGTCGCGCTCGCACAGGGCACGTACACGCTCGACTCGATGCGCGCGCTCGGCGACGGCAGCTACCAGCGCACCGGCTCGTTCGCGTTCGGGGTGGGCGTGATCGGTCTTGCGGTGACCGCCGGCACCCTCGCCGCCAACGCCTCGCGGAACAATGCAGCCCGCGCGCAGGCCGCGGCCGACGCGCAGGTGGTCTGGCGACCCGACCACGCGGGGCTGCTGACGGTGACGAACCTCGGCTTCTTCATCGTCACCAGCGCCGGCACGTTCTGGTGGGAGTGGGCGTCCGTCGACCTCATGGAGGTGGTCGCCTTCAACACGGTCGTGCTGCAGGGCCGGTCCGATCGTGGGCCGGTCACCTGGCGGGTCTACTCGCACTGGTCGGAGCTGCTGTTCGTGCTGTGGGCGCAGGCCAGGCACCCCGGCCACCCGCAGCTCGCCGGGCGCGCCTGGCTGCCGGAGCGGTGGGAGGCCTGGGCCGGTTCGATGGGGCGTCCGCTTCCGGCCGCGCAGCGTTAGAGTGCGGACATGAAGCGCGCACTCATCGTGATCGATGTCCAGAACGAGTACGTCACCGGCAACCTGAAGATCTGCCACCCCGACCTGATGACCTCCATCCCGAACATCGAGGTCGCGATGGACGCGGCCGCCGACCACGACGTGAAGCTCGTGCTCGTGCAGCACGTCGAAGACGAAGGGTCGCCGCTGTTCGCCCGCGGATCGGAGGGCGCCGCCCTGCACTCGTCGGTCGCCGACCGGAAGCCGGACCTCCTGGTCACCAAGCAGGGCGTCTCCTCCTTCGCGGGCACCGAACTCGAAAACTGGCTGCGCTCGGAAGGCATCGACACCGTCGCGATCGCCGGCTACATGACCCAGCACTGCTGCGCCGGCACGGCACGCGACGCGGCGGCGCTCGGCTTCACCGTCGAGTTCCTGTCCGACGCCACCGGGACGCTCGACCTCGTCAACGAAGCGGGCTCGATCTCCGCGGACGCCCTCCACATCAGCGTGCTCATGACGATGGACTCGGAGTTCGCCGCCCTCGCGACCACCGAGGAGTGGACGCTGGCGGTGGAGGCCGGCGACACCCTCCCGGTCTCGAACCTCTGGGACAGCACCGGCCACGCGCGCGTGCCGGGCAAGCACGAGGAGTTGCACAAGCTGATGCGCGAGGTGCGCGCCGGGATTGACAGCGACATCGCCGCCGAGGAGGCGCGCGAGTTCCGGAACACCCTCTACGTCGGCCAGGGCGCCTCCACCTCGCTCTGACGACGACCGCCGAGGGGCACGTAAACGCCCCTAAAAGTGCGTTTTAGGGGCGTTTACGTGCCCTTCGATCGTGTATGTCTCCGCAGGTGCGCGGCCGTCCAGCTGAGAGGCGCCTGGGCGCCGTCCCCCGCCCGGTGAACGCCGCGTGAAGCGTGGGCGAGCAGTTGCGTGCGCGCATGGCGTCCCGTGCGCGCGCGGGCCACGATCGACGAGGTTGAACGCCCCCGTTCGGGGGCGACCTCTCGAAAGGATGCTGATGGCCCCCATCAGACGGACCGCGCGCCCCCGGGTCCTCGCAGCCAGCGCCGCCATCGCCGGCGGAGCGCTGCTCGTCGGCGTCACCGCGGCGCCCTCCCTCGCCGACGAAGGGCAGGGCCACGGCGCCCGCGCCGATGTGAAGCACGTCCTCCTGCTCTCGGTGGACGGCCTCCACCAGAAGGACCTCGACTGGTACGTCCGCACGCACCCCGCGTCCGCGATGGCGGCGCTGGCGGCGCACGGCACCGACTATACGAACGCCTCCACGCCGGTCCCGTCCGACTCGTTCCCCGGGATGGTCGCCCAGGCCACCGGCGGCAACCCGGGCACCACGGGCGTCTACTACGACGACACCTTCAACCACGCGCTCCTGCCCGCCGGCACGACGAACTGCGCCGGCGTGAAGCCGGGCGCCGAGGTCGCCTTCACGGAGGCCGCCGACAAGGACCAGACGAGCATCGACGCCGGCCAGGGCCTCGCCGGTCTCCCCGGCAGCATCCTGTCGATGACGGGCACCCCCGCCTCCCTGCTCGACCCCGCGCAGCTCCCGGTCGACCCGGCCACCTGCAAGCCGGTCTACCCGCACCAGTACATCAAGGTGAACACGATCTTCGAGGTCGCCAAGCAGGCCGGCCTCCACACGGCGTGGAGCGACAAGCACCCCGCCTACGAGATCCTCAACGGCCCGTCGGGCACCGGAGTCGACGACCTCTTCACCCCGGAGATCAACAGCAACGCCGCAGCGCCGTTCACCGGCGACTGGACCAAGGACAACCTGGCCACGCAGCAGTACGACGGCTACAAGGTGCAGGCCGTGCTCAACGAGATCGACGGCAAGGACCACTCGGGCACGAAGACCGCACCGGTTCCCGGGATCTTCGGCATGAACTTCCAGACGGTCTCGACCGCGCAGAAGCTGCCGACCTCCGACGGCCTCACCGGCGGCTACCTGGCCGACGGCTCGACCCCTGGACCGCTGCTGAGCAAGGCGCTCGGCTACCTCGACGCGTCGCTCGGCGCGTTCACCGCGGAGCTGAAGAAGACCGGTCACGCGGGCGACACGACGATCATCCTGTCGGCCAAGCACGGCCAATCCCCGACGAACCCGGCCGCCCTCAAGCGCGTCGACGACGGCCCGATCATCGCCGGCCTCAACGCCGCGTGGAAGGCCGCCCACCCGGCCGCGGGCGACCTGGTCGCGTTCTCGACGGACGACGACATCATGCAGCTCTGGCTGAACGACCGCACCCAGGCGGCGGCCGACTTCGCCAAGCAGTACCTGGCGACGCACACCGCGGCGGGCAACAACATCTCCGACGCGCCGGTCACGGTCCAGGCCTCCGGCCTCACCACGATCTACGCCGGAGCGGGCGTCGCGAAGTACTTCGGCACCGCCTCCACCGACGCGCGCATCCCGGACGTGCTGGGCATCGCGCAGACCGGCGTCGTCTACACGGGCGGCACCTCGAAGATCGCGGAGCACGGCGGCGCGAGCGCCGACGACCGCAACGTCCCGATCCTGGTCTCGGCCCCCGGCGCGAAGCACGCGCAGCGGATCGGCGCCCCGGTCGAGACGACGCAGATCGCGCCGACGATCCTCAGCCAGCTCGGGCTCGACCCGCGCGCCCTCCAGGCGGTGAAGATCGAGGGGACGAAGGTCCTCCCCGCTTCGCAGCGCTAGCAACACGACTGAGGGGCACGTTGTTGTCACTTTCCACGCGGAAAAGTGACAACGACGTGCCCCTCGGCGTTCGGGCGCGGGGAGGGCGCGGCTAGCGCTCGAGGGGGCGCCAGACGACGATCTGGTTGCTGCGGCGGACGCGGGTGCCGGCGCGCATCGAGACGACCTCGCCCTCCGATCCGGCGGCGAAGACGCGCCGGCCCGGGCGGTTGAGCAGCTCGTCGGCGAGCGCCGACTCCAGGTCGCGCACCCGGTCGCTCAGCGCGCTGACGTGATCCTCCAGCTCCAGGATGCGGCGGATGCCCTCCAGACTGACGCCCTCGGAGCCCAGCCGCGCGACCTCGCGGAGCTTCTCGACGTCACGCATCGAGTAGCGGCGCGACTTGCCGGCCGTGCGGCCCGGGCTCACGAGCCCGAGCCGGTCGTACTGCCGGAGCGTCTGCGGGTGCATCCCCGCCAGCTCGGCGGCGATCGAGATCACGAAGACCTGGGTGTTCTCGTCCATGGCTAGCCCCGAGCCTTGGCCAGGATGTCCTCTCGCGGGTTCTCGTCGGGAAGCTTCTCGGCGAAGGCCTCGAGAGCCTCCTTGGCGTCACTGGAGAGGTGCGACGGCACCGCGATCTGCACGACGGCGAGGAGGTCGCCCGTGCCCTTCGCGGTCTGCACGCCCCGGCCCTTCACCCGCAGCACGCGGCCGCTCGGGGTGCCGGGGGCCACGCGCAGCTTGACCGGCTCGCCGCCGAGGGTCGGCACCTCGATGGTCGCGCCGAGCGCGGCCTCCGCGAAGGTGACCGGCACGGTGACGCGGAGGTTCAGGCCGTCGCGCTCGAACACCGGATGCTTGCGCACGGTGACGGTGAGGACGATGTCGCCGGCCTCCCCGCCGTCCGGGCTGGGCTGGCCCTTGCCGCGCAGCTTGATCTTCTGGCCGTCGGCCACGCCCGCGGGGATCTTGACCTTGAACGGCTTGCCGTCCGCGGCCTGGAGGCTGATGGTCTCGCCCTTGGTGGCCGTGAGGAAATCGATGGTGGTGTGCGCGGTCACGTCGTTGCCGCGGGTCGGTCCGCCGTAGCCGCGGTAGCCGCCGCTCGTCGTGCCGAACCGGCCGTTGCCGAACAGGCCGCCGAAGACGTCGTCGAAGCCGCCCTGGCCGCCTTGCTGGAACGTGTAGCGCTGGCCGCCCTGGCCGCCGCCGAACATCCCGCCGAACACGTCGTCGAAGCCGCCCTGGCCGCCCGTGCCCGGAGCGGTGAACCGCGCACCGGAGCCCATCGCGCGGATCTGGTCGTACTCCTTGCGCTGCTCGGGGTCGGCGAGCACCGAGTGCGCCTCGCTGATCTCCTTGAACTTGGCCTCGGCGGCCGGGTCGCCCGGGTTGGAGTCCGGGTGGTACTTGCGCGCGAGCTTGCGGTACGTCTTCTTGAGGTCCGCCTCGCTGACGTCCTTGGAGACGCCTAGGACCTTGTAGAAGTCCTTGTCGAACCAGTCCTGGCTTGCCACGGCGCCTCCTCTCCTGCCTGAGCTGTCGTGGTCGGTGCCCTCGTGGGGCCCGCTGTCTGTGTCGAAGTCTGCATGTGTCGTGGCGCCAGGAGCGGCGGGACACGCATCCCGCCGCTCCTGGCGCTCGTCGTCCGGCCGGTCAGGCCGGGGTGGCGACGACCACCTTGGCCACCCGGACCACGGTGGAGCCCAGCCGGTAGCCGGTCTCCACCACGTCGGCGACGGTGTCGGCCGTCACGCCGGGTGTGGGCTGCTGGAAGATCGCCTCGTGGACCTGCGGGTCGAAGGGCTCGCCCTTCTCGCCGTACGGGGTGAGGCCGAGCCGCTCGACTGCGGTGCGCAGCTTGGCCGCGATGGTCGCGAACGCGCTGCCCTCCGTGAGGTCGCCGTGCTTGTCGGCGCGCTCCACGTCGTCGAGCACCGGGATGAGACCCTTGACGGCGTCCCCGATCGCGCGCTCGCGCTCGATCTCCCGGTTGGCCTCGGTGCGCTTGCGGTAGTTCGCGTACTCCGCGGTCACCCGCTGGAGGTCGGCGAGCCGCTCCGCCGCGAGTTGGTCGGACGTGGTCTGGCCGGAGAGGATGTCGAGGTCGTCGTCCGACAGGACGCTCGCCTCCTCCTCGTCGGCCGGACCGACGTCCACCAGCTCTTCGTGCGAGAGGTCGTGCTCGTCGCCCTGCGGCTCGCGAACCTTGCCGGTCTCGGGGTCGATCCTCCGCTTGTCGCGGATGATCGGCTCCTCGCGCTCGGGCTCCTGGGAACCCTGCCCGTCTCGGTTCTTGTCGGCCATGGTTACTTCTTCTCCTCGTCCTCGACGACCTCGGCGTCGATGACGTCCTCATCGTCGGAGGAGGAGCCCTCGCCGTCCGCGCCCGCCTCGCCCGCGTCGCCGGCCGGGGCCTCGGACGCCTGTGCGGCCGAGTAGATGGCCTGGCCGATCTTCTGCTGGCTCTCGTTCAGCTTGTCGTACGCGGTCTTCAGGGCCTCGTCGTCGTCGCCGGCGAGCGCGGTCTTCAGTGCGTCGATGTCGCCCTGGACCTCGTTCTTGACGTCCTCCGGGAGCTTGTCCTCGTTCTCCTTGATGAGCTTCTCGTTCGAGTAGACGAGCTGCTCGGCCTGGTTGCGGGTCTCGGCGGACTCGCGGCGCTTCTTGTCCTCCGCCGCGTGCTCCTCGGCCTCGCGCACCATGCGCTCGATGTCGTCCTTCGGCAGGCTGGAGCCGCCGGTGATCGTCATCGACTGCTCCTTGCCGGTGCCCTTGTCCTTGGCGGAGACGTGCACGATGCCGTTGGCGTCGATGTCGAAGGTGACCTCGATCTGCGGGATGCCGCGGGGGGCCGGGGCGATGCCGGTCAGCTCGAAGGTGCCGAGCGGCTTGTTGTCGCGGGTGAACTCGCGCTCGCCCTGGAAGACCTGGATCGCGACGGACGGCTGGTTGTCGTCGGCCGTGGTGAAGGTCTCGCTGCGCTTGGTGGGGATGGCCGTGTTGCGCTCGATGAGCTTGGTCATGATCCCGCCCTTGGTCTCGATGCCGAGGGACAGCGGGGTGACGTCGATCAGGAGGACGTCCTTGCGCTCGCCCTTGAGGACACCGGCCTGCAGGGCGGCGCCGACGGCGACGACCTCGTCCGGGTTCACGCCCTTGTTGGGCTCCTTGCCGCCGGTCTCCTGCTTCACGAGCTCGCTCACGGCGGGCATGCGGGTGGAGCCGCCGACGAGGACGACGTGCGCGATGTCGGACACTTTGATGCCGGCCTCGCGGATGACGTCCTGGAAGGGCTTCTTGGTGCGGTCGAGGAGGTCGCTGGTCATCTGCTCGAACTGGGCGCGGGTGAGCGTCTCGTCGAGGTTGGCCGGGCCGTTCTCGGTCAGCGACAGGTAGGGGAGCTGGATGCTGGTGCTCATCGAGGAGCTGAGCTCCTTCTTGGCCTGCTCGGCGGCCTCCTTGAGGCGCTGCAGCGCGATCTTGTCCTTGGAGACGTCGACGCCGGTGGAGTCCTTGAAGCGCTTGATCAGCCAGTCGACGACCCGCTGGTCCCAGTCGTCGCCGCCGAGGCGGTTGTCACCGGCGGTCGAGCGCACCTGGATGGTCGAGAAGTCGTCGTCCTTGCCCACCTCGAGGAGGGAGACGTCGAAGGTTCCGCCACCGAGGTCGAAGACGAGGATGAGCTCGTCCTCCTTGCCCTTGTCGAGGCCGTACGCGAGGGCCGCGGCGGTGGGCTCGTTGATGATGCGCAGCACGTTGAGGCCCGCGATCTCGCCGGCCTCCTTGGTGGCCTGGCGCTCGGCGTCGTTGAAGTACGCCGGAACGGTGACGACCGCGTCGGTGACGGTGTCGCCGAGGTACTGCTCGGCGTCGCGCTTGAGCTTCTGCAGGATGCGGGCCGAGATCTCCTGGGCGGTGTACTTCTTGCCGTCGATCTCCTGGGTCCAGGTGGTGCCCATGTGGCGCTTGACGGACGAGATGGTGCGGTCGACGTTGGTGACCGCCTGGCGCTTGGCGGTCTCGCCGACGAGCACCTCACCGTCCTTGGTGAACGCGACGACGGACGGGGTGGTGCGGAAGCCCTCCGCGTTGGCGATGACCGTGGGCTCGCCGCCCTCGAGCACCGAGACGACGGAGTTGGTGGTTCCGAGGTCGATTCCTACTGCTCGTGACATATGTGCTTTCTCTCCTTTGTTGCTGGCGTGGATAGCCGGTGAAGTCATGGGGTCAAGAGTTGAGCCTCGACGGCTCAAGCCTGACATCCCGGGTGGGATGCTGTCAAGCCGCGCGGATCAAAACTTGAGTACCTTTGACTCAACTTTGAGAGCGACCGGGCTATTCCGCTCAGCCGAGGAATTCCTGGTCAGAGGCTGAGTCGTCTCACCGACCATGCGCTACGAGGGCGCGCTCTCGGGGGCGAGGCCATGACGAGGGCGGCGGCGAGCGCTTCCCGGACGCCGCGGCGCACGGCCGGGACCAGCCACGCGCCGCGCAGCCTGCGTGGATCGCTGACCGCGAATCCCCCTTTATTCCGCCAACACCTCGTCCTCTTCGATCACAGGGAGGCTTCGACGCTCTATCAATTCACGCGGGAGAACGTGCTGATTCACGGGAGTCGCAGCGAGCACCTGAGAGACCATTCGGGTCATGAACTGTGCAGGGCGAATGTCTTCGGGAACTCGGTCAAGCTCGATCGTGGGTCGAGCAGAATCACCGTCTTCCCAAGAAACGAGAGCTAGCCCTGTCGCCGTGTACCCGTTGTTGCCTCCGACGTCGCGAAGCTTGCGCATCATGTCCACAGTCCGTTCGAATGCAGACGGCTCAGAGTCAACGATCGTCGCCCGCTGGACGAAGAAGAATCCCACTGCCGCGAGAGGGTAACGGCCACGCAAATTGCCTGCATCGCCGTATGCCTCTTCGAACCGATTGGGCAGGTTCTTGCCGAATGAAGACACCTGTGTCTTCGTGCTCAGGAGCAATTCCGGCCCTCGATCCCAACGCGCGATCGCTACATCCACTTGCTTTTCGTACGCACGCCCCAGGAAGTGCGCGTCCGACGGAGCCACCGAAGGCATGGATTCGACTCTGGCGCGGACCTCCTGAGCGAGAGCTAACGGAAGCCGCTCAAGAAGTACCGCGACATCGCGAGGGAGAATGCGCGGGCGAACTGGCCGGGGCCACACTTCGTCCAGGCCGAATCCCGCGCGACGCAATTCGTAGGACAACCACGAATCCACAGCGTTTGCCAACGCGCCTGTTGCCGACGCTTTGCCGGCCTTGATGGGGATCTCAAGCAGTTGCTCGAAAGCATCGTAGTCCGGCGCGTAGTGAGGCTCGTCGCCCGCTTCGTGAATCCACGGATCTTCTGGAATGAGGTCAGCGAGAAGATCGTCAAACGCGGAAAAGCTATCGGTTCGTGCCATCGTTCAACCTTGGCCGGGCTCTGCGCCTCTCGCAACACGCCTCGCGGTCAACCCCCGCCTCGCCTCTCGTAGGTGCTCCAAAGCGTCGTTGCCGATGGTGAACCCGTTGCGCCGGAGAACCTCGTCGACGCAACCAACCGCTCCGAGCAGGTCGTTCGATCTGAGGCGCGCTCGGACGGTGCGTTCGATGGCCAGCAGGTCCTCGATCGAGCGTTCGACGACGTCCACGCTGGGAACAGGAAGCTCATCTGCCTCTCGTGGTTCCAGTTTCAACATCCCCCCGCCATAAGATCGGCCGACGATCTCAGATCCCAGAAGCGTGATGCTGTTCAAAGTGGCCAACGGGAGGGCCCGAGAGCCTACCCATCTGAGCTCCGGATGCAGGAAAAGACCGTGCACGCTGTTCAGGTTGTGGACTCGGGCCGAGTTGGCAGCGAACCTCGGGGTGTCTGAGTTCATGTAGGTAACGAAAAGATCCGGGGCTGGAACAAGTGGCACGCGCCACCAGGGTGTCCGCACCCGGCATTTGTAGGCCTCATTCACACCGGCAGCCTCGCCGCTTGAGATGTACTCGCGCGCGGCCTTCGACGGCTCCGACGGAGGCCGGAACAAGTACGTCGAACTCCCAGACGCCCCTAGTGCATTCCAGTCAGAGCGTGAGAAGCGAAGCGACCTCAAGTGCTTGCTCCCCGGTGGGGCGAGGGCAATGACGTCTTTGCGCTCCAGTCCAAGCTCACGCACGCGGTGCGGCGACAAAGCGAAGTACTTGTTGTTCCCGGTCACCGCACCCAGCGTGGTTTCACCCCAGGTGTTCAAACGGGCGAAGGAATCACCACCCACGATCGACGCATAGATGTCGCGCGCGCCGCCGGACATCATTGATGAAGTCCACTTAGCTTCGGGCGAGGCCGGCGTCCATTTCTGCGCCGTCAAGTTGTCCGAGAGCTCCGTCGGATCTTTGACTTGAAAAATGGACGCGTGCCCGGCTGATCCCTCATCGAATCCGTCCGCAAGAAGAAGAACGACTTCCTCCAAGACGCCCGGAAACACGCGTTCCTCGAAAAGCACGATGCTCACGTCACGGAAGCGTTCAAAGAGGAACTTACGAACAGGGGAAGCGTAATTGACACTCAGGAGTTCCGCGGGGAGGACAAGACCCATCCGACCGCCCCTCTTGAGGAACAAGGCTGCGTGCACCGTGAATGCGGCCCAGCTGGAGGCCAAGGCCGTGAGGTTGACGCCGGCCCGAAGCGCGGCGCCTCGCGATCGGACCCGCGACTCTCCAGAAAAACTCTGGTAACGAACGTAAGGCGGATTGCCGACGACCGCGTCAAATCGCGGTGATGGATCAACTAAAAAGAAGTCACCCACGTCAATAGTCGAACCGGCCCCCTGCGCCGCCAAAAGCGCCGCCGCGCGCGCAGCCGAGTCAGCGTGAAGTTCAACACCATGCAACTGATGACCGCTCGACAGATCGTCGGCTCCGAGCTCGTTGAGCCGTCGCGAAGCCGATAGCAAGAAGGCAGCCTCGCCGCACGACGGCTCCATTACCGTTTCGTGTTCACCTCGGATCGCCCAGCAGGCAATGAAGTCCGCGATTCTCTGCGGCGTAAAGAACGCACCGCGAGCCTTCCGAACCTCGGCAGTGTCGGGTTCGGAATGCGCGGCGGTTGACATACGTCAATCCTGCCTCAGCCCGCCGACACAGCCACACGCAACGGGAGCGAGTCGCTGGTTTGAGGTAACGTCATCCGGTTCCGCTCAGCCCAGAACCGGGGCGTCGCTGTCCGACGGCGCCGGGTCGGGCAGACGCCGCATCCGCAGCGCGTTGCCCGCGCCCAGCAGGCCGGCGGCGAGCGGGACCAGCAACGCGACCTGCAGCGCGAGCGGCCGCGCCTCGGTGTTGATGCGGACGACCTCCGCGCGCACCTCCGGCGTCTCGGTGGCGAGCTGCTTCTCCAGCTGGGTGTTCGACATCACCTGGGCGTCCTCCTCCAGCGCGGTCGCCACCTGCTGCTTGTCGGCGGCCGGGAGCACGGTGCTCGCGTTCGTCAGCGAGGTGAAGGCGAAGGCCAGCGTCGCGAGCATGATCGCGCCGGCGAACGCCAGGCCGAACGACAGTCCGAACGAGCCGGCGGCGGAGTTGACACCGGCGGCCTCGCTGACGCGTTCGTCGCTGATCGGCGACAGCGTGTAGTTGTTGAGCTGCGAGACCAGGAGGCCGAGGCCGCTGCCCGACACGATGAGCGGGATGGTCAGGAACCAGCCGTTCGTGGCGATCGGGACGATCGGCAGCAGGATCGCGATGCCGGCCACGTTGAGCAGGAAGCCCCACAGGATCAGGTTCGCCGGGCGGCCCTTCGCCCTCCGGCCGGCGAGCAGCGCGACGACGAACATGCTCAGCGACAGCGGGGCGATCGAGAGGCCGGCCTGCAGCGCGTTGTACTCCAGCACCATCTGCAGGTAGATGGGCAGCGCGATCATGGTGCCGCCGAGCGCCACCTGCTGGAGGAGCTGGCCGCTGACGCCCGTACGGAACAGCTTCGACGAGAACAGCGCGGGGTCGAGGAGGGTCGGCTTGGCGCGGCGGGCGCGCGACCGCAGCCAGAACACCAGGCCGACGAGGGCCGCGACGCCGACGACGATGAGCAGGAGCACGTACTGGCCACCCTCCTGCCAGACCAGGATGCCGGTGACGATGCCGCCCATCCCGACCACCGACAGCAGCGCGCCGACCAGGTCGATCGAACGCGAGCCGGTGTACGGGACGTCGTGGACCAGCCCGATCCCGGCGAGCACCACCGCGATGATGACAGCCTCCAGCAGGAAGCCGACCCGCCAGGACAGGAAGGTCGTGATGAACCCGCCCAGCAGCGGCCCGACCGCGGCGGCGATGGCCGCCGAGGCGCCCACGAGCGCATAAACGCGCTTCTGGTGGGCGCCCTCGAAGTTGCCGTGAATGAGCGACTGCATCGCCGGCAGCAGCAGCGAGGCGCCGATCCCGCCGACCACCGCCCAGAAGATGACGATCGCGAGGAGGTTCTGAGCGAGGGTCATCGCGATCGCGCCGACCGCGTAACCGAGCAGGCCGAGGATGTAGGCGAGCTTGCGGCCGATGAGGTCGCCGGTCTTGCCGCCGATCAGGATGAACGCGGCCGAGACCAGGGCCTCGAGCGCGATCGCGCCCTGGACTCCGCTGACCGTGGTGTGGAGGTCGTGGACGACGGCGGAGATCGACACGTTCATCAGCGAGGTGTCGACGACGAGCACGAACATCGCCATCGCGAGCAGGATCGCAAGGCGGACGTTGAAAGGCGCGTCCCCGCCGGCCCCGCCGTCCCCGCCGCTCATGCGCACAGGAAAGCACAGCGGGCGCAGGTTTGGCGACAGCCGATTCACACCCGTTCCACAACCCGCGTCGATAGCGTCGTGAGCATGGATTCGGACCCGGCCCCGTTGCTCTCCACCCGGGCTATCGAGGCTCTGCAGAGCATCGACCCGGCCACGCTGAGCGAGGTGCAGGCGTTCCGCGAGGACTTCGCGCGGTTCATCATGCCGTACAAGTTCGGCATCGACGAGATCTCCACCAAGGTGTCCATCCTGCGCGAGGAGTTCGCCGAGCTGCAGGACTACAACCCCATCGAGCACATCTCCAGCCGGCTGAAGTCGGCCGAGAGCCTGGAGCAGAAGGTCATCCGCAAGAACTGCGAACCGTCGTTCGACGCGATCCGGGAGGCCATCACCGACATCGCAGGCGTGCGGATCGTGTGCTCGTTCGTCTCGGACGTCTACCGCGTGTTCGAGCTGCTGACGGCGCAGGAGGACGTGCGCGTGCTGCGGGTGAAGGACTACATCGCGCATCCGAAGCCCAACGGCTACAAGAGCCTGCACGTCATCGTCGAGGTGCCGGTCTTCCTCAGCGGCGGCCCGGTGGCCGTGCCGGTGGAGGTGCAGCTCCGCACGGTGGCGATGGACTTCTGGGCGAGCCTCGAGCACAAGATCTACTACAAGTACGACGGTGAGGTGCCGGAGCCGCTGCTGCGCGACCTCACCGCGGCGGCGGGCACGGCGGGGCAGCTCGACATCACCATGGAGGACATCCACCGGCAGGTTCGCGGGGACGGCGGGGCGGAGCAGTACGCGTTACCGGTGTCGGTGTAGCAGGGCGCTCGTCGATTCGCGCGCCGCGAGCATGCGAGGATAACCCGGTGAGCGAGAGCACCGAACCGTCCGAGCCGTCAACGGACGCCGAATTCCCGCGGCGCCGCTCGCGCGCGCTGGTCCTCATCCTGGTCATCGCCGTCGTCGTCGTTCTCGCCGACCAGCTCACCAAGCTGTGGGCGACCGCCGGCCTCCAGGTGGGCGTCTACCACTCGCTGATCGGGAACCTTCTCGGCATCCAGCTCATCTACAACTCGGGGGCGGCGTTCTCGTTCCTGGTGGACCAGACCTGGGTGTTCACGATCATCGCCGCGCTGGCGGTCGTCGCGCTCCTCTGCTTCTCGCGGCGGGTCGGCGCGCGATCGTGGGCGGTCGCATTCGGCCTCCTGCTCGGCGGCGCGGTGACCCACCTGGGCGACCGGCTGTTCCGGGCGCCGTCGTTCGGGCAGGGGCATGTGGTCGACTTCATCGCCTACGCGAACTGGTTCATCGGGAACGTGGCGGACATCGCGATCTTCTGCGGCGCGGTGCTGGCGCTCATCCTCGCCGTCGTCGGGGTGCCGCTCCGCGGCGGCCCGCGCCACCATCACGGCGACGATTCCGCACGAATCGACGCTTAGCGCGCGCGAAACGCGACATTCGTCACGAATCGCGGGACGGACATTCCGCACGAATCGCGGCTTAGCGCGCGCGAAACGCGACATTCGTCACGAATCGCGGCGCGCGACAGTGGCGAGGTAGTCGTCGAAGGTGGTGGTGCCGAGTTGCGCGTCGGGGCCGGGCAGGAGCGTGCCGTCGCGGAGGGCGCGGCCCCAGCGGCCGGGCAGCGGCACCGCGAAGACGCGGGCCTGCGACCCCGTTGCGGCGAGGTAGCGGCGGACGAGGGTGGGCATGTCCTCCACCTTCGGGCCGCCGAGGTCGCGGCTGAGCCCGATCGGCTCCCCGGTCGCCAGCTCGGCGAGACGCGCGCCGACCTCCGCCGCCGCGACCGGCTGCGAGCGCACCGCCGGAACCGCCTTCACGCGACCGCGGGAACGGGCCGCGAGCTGGGACGCGAACTCGTGGAACTGCGTCGCCCGCAGCAGGCTCCAGCCGTCCCCGCTCGCCATCACCAGCCGCTCCTGCGCGGCCTTGCCCGCGTAGTACGCGTACGGCGCCGCCGCCGCGCCCACGATCGAGAGCGCGACATGGTGCTTCACGCCGGCCGCTCGCTCCGCGGTGAGGAGCGCCGTCGTCACCGCCTCGAAGAAGCGCGTGGAGGCCGCCCCTCCCATCGTCGTCACCGACGTCACATCCACGACGGCCGCGCAGCCGTCGAGGGCGCGGGCGAGCCGGTGCGCCTCACCGGTGTCGTGGGCCGCCGCGAGGAGGTCCGTGCCCGCGGAGCGGCTGAGCACCACCGCCTCGTGCCCGGCCTTCCTCAACGCGTCGACCGTGCGAGCGCCCACCACGCCGGTGCCACCGGCGACTGCGACCTTCATCGTGTCCATACCGACAGCATCCGCACCAATGGCCTCCTGGACAACCTCTCATCCGAGCGGGCCGCGCGCCGACGTACGATCGGGCCATGACATTCACCGGGTTCGACGAGGACGCGCTCGCGTTCTACCGCGAGCTGACCGTGCACAACGACAAGGCATTCTGGCTGGAGAACCGGGAGCGCTACGAGACGCGCGTCGCGGGCCCCCTCCACGCGCTCGCCGACGCGCTGGAGCCGGAGTTCGGCGCGGGGAAGCTGTTCCGGCCGTATCGCGACGTGCGGTTCTCGGCGGACAAGTCGCCGTACAAGCTGCACGCGGCGATGACCTTCGAACGCGGCGGCTACGTGCAGGTGTCCGCCGAGGGGCTGGCCGCCGGAGCCGGCGCGCACCAGCTCGACAAGCAGCAGCTCGACCGGTACCGCCGCGCGGTGGACGCCCCGAATACCGGCGGCGAGCTGACGGCTGCGGTGGAGGCCGTGCGGGCGGCTGGGATCGGCATCGAGGGCACCGACCAGCTCAAGACGGCGCCGCGCGGGTTCACGGCCGACCATCCCCGCGCCGAGCTGCTGCGGTACAAGGGACTGATCACCTGGGAGCAGTGGGGCGTCCCCGACTGGTTCGCGACGCCGGAGGCCGCCGAGCGGATCGCGGGGTTCCTGCACGACAGCGAGCCGGTGACGGAGTGGCTGCGGGTGAACGTTCTCGACGGCGGCGACGGCACGAGCTGACCTCGGACACGCGGTTCACCGCGCGTTCCCCGCCACGCCCTACGCTGTCCCCATGACGACCGAACGACCGGCGGGCGGCGACGGCGACGCCCTCGCGACCGCGGCGAGCCCGATCTTCGCCGACAGCTCCACCGAGCGCCGCATCCCGCGCAGCTGGGTGGCTTCGTGGGCGCTGTGGGATGCCGGCGGCGCGGCCTTCAACGCGGTCATCACGACGTTCGTCTTCACCGTCTACCTGACCAGCAGCTACTTCATCTCCCCCGCGCTCGTCTCGGCGCAGGACGCGGAGAAGGACGCCTCCGGCCCGGCGCACCACGCGGTGACCGGCGCGATCGCTGGACTCTCCAGCGGGCTGGCGTGGGGCATCGGGATCGCCGGGATCGTCGTCGCCGTCCTCGCGCCCGTGCTCGGCCGACGAACGGACGGGTCCGGCCGCCGCAAGCTGTGGCTCGGGATCAACACCGGCGTCGTGGTGGTCATCACCGCGCTGATGTTCTTCGTCGTGGGCGAGCCGTCGTTCTTCCTGTTCGGCGTCGTCCTCGTCGCGGTCGGGACCGTGTTCTACGAGATCGCGACCGTCAACTACAACGCGATGCTGGTGCAGGTCTCGACGCCGAAGACGGTCGGCCGGGTGAGCGGACTCGGCTGGGCCAGCGGCTACTTCGGCGGCATCCTGCTGCTCGTCCTCGTGCTCGTGCTGCTCGCGTCCCCCAACGGCGACGGCACGGGAGGCGTCCTCCACGTCTCGACGGACCAGGGGCTCAACTACCGGCTCGTCGCACTGGTGGCCGCGATCTGGGCGCTCGCGCTGTCCATCCCTGTTTTGCTGAAGGTGCCGGAGGCGCCGGCCAACCGGCGGCTGCCGCGGGTCGGGTTCTTCGCGTCGTACGGGCAGCTGTTCCGCGACCTCGGGGTGCTGTGGCGGGAGAGCAGGAACACGGTGCTGTTCCTCATCTCGTCCGCGCTGTTCCGGGACGGGCTGGTCGGCGTGTTCACGTTCGGCGGCATCCTCGCGAAGGGGACGTTCGGGTTCAGCCAGTCGGGCGTGATCGTGTTCGCGATCGCAGCGAACGTGGTCGCGGGGCTGAGCACGGTGCTGTCCGGGCGGTTCGACGACCGGTTCGGCGCGAAGCCGGTGATCGTCACGGCGCTGGTCGGGCTGGTGATCGCCGGACTCGCGGTGTTCTTCCTCCACGACGGCGGGGCGATCGCGTTCTGGGTGTTCGGGCTGATCCTGTGTCTGTTCGTCGGGCCGGCGCAGTCCGCGAGCCGGACCTTCCTGACCCGGGTCACGCCGGCCGGGCGCGAAGGCGAGGTGTTCGGGCTGTACGCGACGTGCGGGCGCGCGGTGTCGTTCGTGGCGCCGCTGCTGTTCGCGCTGTTCGTCGCGATCGGCGGGGCGCAGTACTGGGGCATCCTCGGGATCGTGGTCGTGCTGCTGGTGGGGTTGGTGCTGCTGATTCCGGTGCGGTCGCCGCGGTAGCGAACGGAGGAGATCCGGGGCGACGCGCCGGGGTGTGGCAGTGAGCGGAGGAGATCGGGGCTGCGGGGAGTGGGAAGTCCTCCGTTGGCTACGGGGTCAGGGGCGGCAGGGGCGGGCCGGTCAGCGGGGCCAGGCTTGGACGAAGCGGGCGAAGAGTTCGGCGAAGGTGCGGGCCTCCTCGGGGGTGAAACTGGCGAGGGCGGTCTCGACCGCGGAGCGGCGGTGGTCCTGGACCTCGCCGAGCTGTGAACGTCCGGCAGTGGTGAGCTGGATGAGCGCCCGCCGTGCGTCGGACGGGTCTGGCACGCGCCGCACGAGCCCGCGCTCGACGCCCTCCTGCACGAGCCGGCTCGCGCGCGGCTGATCGACGCCGATCGCGGTGGCGAGCGAGCTGACCGAGAGCTGCCGCCCCTCCGCGTCGGCCGCCGCCAGCGCCTCCAGCATCCGGATGCGGGCGAAGCGGCCGAGCGAGCCGTCGCGTCCGCGGCGACCGGGGCCGGGGCGGGCGGAGTCGCCGAACGGTCCGGGGAAGCCGGCCCACGGGCCGCGCGGGGACCAGGTGTGCGGGTCGAAGCCGTGCGGGGTGGGGTGGGAGTGGCCGTGATGGTCGTGGGGGGTGGCGCCGTTGCGGGAGTCGGTGCTGTCGCCGGCGGAGTGCATGGAGTCCTGGTCGGCGCCATCGGTGGCGCGGGTCTGGTCCGTGCCGTTGCCGTGGTCGTGGTTCGCGTGGCCGTGGCCGGGGTAGGCGCCGTGGTCCCACGGTCCCGTCGGGCGGCGGCGCGACTGGTCACGGCGGACGGCGACCAGTGAGCGCTCGATGAGTGCGACCACGTCCGCTTCGGGCGAACGGTCCTGCTCTTGACGATCCTCAGCCATGCATGTAACTATACATTTACTTGTAACAGTACATAGAAACCGAAGGGAGTCTCCCGATGACGACCATCGACGACTCGAACACCCACGATTCATCCGATACCCCGCCGTACTTCTGGTTCGGCGAGATCAGCGGGCGCCTCCGCGCCCGGACGCGCGACGAGCTCCACGAGCTCGACCTCGGGCGCCGAGGCTGGCGCGTGCTGCACACCCTCGCGGACGGCCCGGCCACCGCCGACGAGCTCTACGCCGCCCTCCCGCACCGCGGACGCCGCGGCGGCACATTCGGAGGCCGGCCCACC
Source organism: Leifsonia sp. NPDC056824 (assembly GCF_042789575.1). Classification (NCBI taxonomy): domain Bacteria; kingdom Bacillati; phylum Actinomycetota; class Actinomycetes; order Micrococcales; family Microbacteriaceae; genus Leifsonia; species Leifsonia sp. NPDC056824. The sequence continues at coordinate 926,363 of NZ_JBHUAV010000001.1, forward strand.
CGCGCCGACCGTCCAGCCGAGGCGGACGTGCGCGCGGACGGCGACGCCCCCTCCGGCGAGCAAGCCCACGCGGCCGCCGCGCCGCGGGAGTGGCGCGGCCACCCCGACTGGATGCGGCGCGAGTGGGAGCGCCGCCAGCAGATGTACCGCGCGTGGATGGAGCACGACAGCGCCCGCGCGCAGGCCGGGCCGCACGACCACGACGGGCACGACCACCACGGACCCGACCACGGCGGACACGCGCACGGCGACGAACAGCAGGGGCACGACAGCTACGGACCCGACCACGGCGACGCCCACCAGGTACACGACGGGCACGACCACAGCGACGACCACCAGGGGCACGACCACGACCACCACCACGAGCACGACGACCACTCCCACCACGACCACCACGGCGCCGAGCAGGCGTTCGAGCGCGGCTTCGAGCGCGGCTTCGTCCGCGGCGTCGAGCGTGCGCACGCCGGGCATGGCTTCGGCCCAGGCGGGTTCGGCTACGGCGGCTTCGGGCCCGGCCGCTACGGACGCGGCTACGGCCCCGGCCGGTTCGGTCCGGACGCGTGGGCTCACGAGCACTCCGGGCACGGTCGCCCGCCGTTCGCCGGCGGGCACGGCTTCGACGGGCGCTGCCGCGGCGGCGTCGACCGCATCCTCGCGGACTTCGTCGAGCGCGGCTGGGTCTGGTTCGACGGGGACCGCGCGACGCTGACCGACGAGGGACGTGCGGCGCACGACGGCGCCGCCGAGCGCATCCGCACGGCGCGGGCGACCGCCTCCGAGGGCATCGATCCCGCCGACCTCGCCACCACGCTCGCCACCCTCGAGGCGATGGCGCGCAACCTCGGCTGGACGCCGAACGCGCAGGAGGCCGAGGAGTCCGCCACGACCACTGACACCGAAGAAGGCACCGAAGAGGGCACCGACGCCGACTGACCCGCCGGCCCGGACCCGAGGGGACGCGACCACCGGCCGCGCCCCCTCGCCGCGTCCCCTCCGTGCGCCCCCTCACCCCGTCCCGCCCGCGCCTAGGATGGACGTATGACCTCACCGCGCGAAGAGGTCGTCCTGCTCGCGGAGGACGGCACCCCGATCGGGACCGCGGACAAGGCGACCGTCCACACCACGGACACGCCCCTCCACCTGGCCTTCTCCTGCCATCTCTTCGACGGCGAGGGCCGCATCCTCGTGACCCGCCGCGCGCTGAGCAAGGCCACCTGGCCGGGCGTCTGGACCAACTCGTTCTGCGGGCATCCCGCGCCGGGCGAGTCGATGGAGGACGCGATCGCGCGCCGCGCCGCCGACGAGCTCGGCACCGCGGTGGAGAACCTGGTGCCGGTGATCCCCGACTTCCAGTACCGCGCCACCGACGCCGGCGGCATCGTCGAGTACGAGGTCTGCCCGGTGTTCACCGCGACGATCGCCGGGGACCTGAAACCGTCCTCCGACGAAGTCGCCGAATGGGAGTGGGTCGACCCGCGCGCACTGCTGGCCGCGGTGGAGGCCACACCGTGGGCGTTCAGCCCCTGGCTGACCCTCCAGCTGCCCGCCCTCTATGCCGACGATGCACCCGAAGCTTCAGGCCAGCTGTGAGTCTGACTCACTATTTTCCACCTGTGTAATCGACTGTGGATAACTCCGCGGCGCGTATGCCGCGAAGCGAATCCATTCGGAGACGAAGCAGTTCGCCGGGGTAGCAGTTGCGGGACCGCACGGCCACTGCGCGAAACGGATCAGCCCGTGCGCACCGCGTCGACGTGCTGCTCCAGCCACCAGGTGCGGCCCTCGTCGTTCGAGACCCAGCCGTCCCATTCGAACGACTCGCCGGTGATCTTCGAGAAGTTCCAGCGGATCGGCCGACCGTCGGTCTGGGTGCCGTCCTGTCGGATGCCGTCGCGGCGATGCGGTGTGGCGACCAGGGTGCAGAAGTCGCCGGCCCCGGCGCCGAACCAGCTCACCCGCCACGCGCCGAGCGTCGAGTCGTAGACGCGCACGGTCGAGCCGTGGGCGACGAGGGACCCGGGATGCTCGGGATCAGGCGCCACCAGCACGTCCTGCACGGCCCGGCCGCCGAGCGTGTACGCGAACACCCACTCCTCGACCCGCTCCGTCCACGCGCCGGACGCCTCGTCGAGGAAGCGGACGTCGGCCCGCCAGCTCCCGACGAGCTGCCCGAACAGGTGCATCCGCTGCGGACGCTCCGGCGTCGGCTCGGCCGCGATCAGGGCTCGCGCGAAAAGGGAATCGGTCGACTCGCTCATGGGCAGCCCTCTCGGGTCGGGGGGACTAGCTGGACGGGCGTCCGGCTTCGGTAGCGGACACGTCGGTCCGGTGGAAGTTGAGGAACGAACGCGAGGCCGTCGGCCCGCGCTGGCCCTGGTACCGCGAGCTGTACTCGGCCGACCCGTACGGCTTCTCGGCCGCGGACGACAGCCGGAAGAAGCACATCTGGCCGATCTTCATCCCCGGCCACAGCTTGATCGGCAGCGTCGCGACGTTGCTCAGTTCCAGGGTCACATGCCCGGAGAAGCCGGGGTCGATGAAGCCGGCCGTGGAGTGGGTGAGGAGGCCGAGCCGCCCGAGCGAGCTCTTGCCCTCCAGCCGCGCGGCGACGTCGTCGGGCAGGCTCACCAGCTCGAAGGTGGACCCGAGCACGAACTCGCCCGGGTGCAGGATGAACGCCTGGTCGGGGTCCACCTCGACGAACCGGGTCAGCTCCGGCTGGTCGATCGCGGGGTCGATGAACGGGTACTTGTGGTTGTCGAACAGCCGGAAGAAGCGGTCGAGCCGCACGTCGATGCTCGACGGCTGGACCATCGCCGGCTCGTACGGCTCCAGCGCGATCCGCCCGGCACCCAGTTCGGCCTTGATGTCACGATCGGAGAGAAGCACGCGCCCAGCCTATCGGGTGCGCGGGGAGCGGGATCGGGGGTTACGCCGGAGGTCGACGGTCACAACCGCAGCCCGCCCTCCAGGAACGAGAACGCCCTGTCCACGAGCGGGGCGAGCTCGGCGTCCGGGTCCTCCGCGAGCTCCGAGAGCACCGCGAACATGCTGCCGATGATGGCCCCCGCCAGGGTGCGGACGGCGAAGTCGTCGCGCGGGCGGCCGGCACGGTCGGCGATCGTCTCGGAGACCAGGAGCATCGACTGCATGAGCTGGTCGAGGATCGCGCCGCGCAAGGCGGGGACGGCCAGGACCAGATCGAGGCGCTCGCGCTGCTCCTTCAGCTGCTCCGCGGTCAGGTCACCGAAAGCCTCCCGGAGTGCGGCGCGCATCGCCGCGATCGGCGGGACGTCGGCGGGCTGGGCGAGGAAGGCGGCGACGATCTGCGGGTCGAAGTCGTCGAAGAGGACGACGGACTCCTTGGTCGGGAAGTATCGGAAGAACGTGCTCGCCGACACCTCGGCCGCGTCGATGACCTGGTCGATCGTCGTGGCGTCGTAGCCCTGCTCGGTGAACAGGCGCAGCGCGTGCGACTGGATGGCCGCCCGCGTCCGCGCCTTCTTGCGCTCGCGGAGGCCGGGCCTGTCAGACGTGCCGTCCGGCATGCGTGCTCCTTCCGTCCGGGATGGTGGCGGCCACCGCTGCGGGCGCCGAGGCGAGGTGCGCACCGCGCTCCGTACGCGGCAGGACCACCATCGCCATGATGCCTCCCGCGACCGCGATGCCGGCGGAGACCCACAGCGACACGCTCATCCCCTGCGTGAACGCGTCGCGCACGGCCGCCGCGAGCGCGGTCGAGTGGAGCCGGTCGGCCACCGCGATACCGGCGTAGACGCTGGACTTCGCCGCCGAGGCGACCGCCGCGGGCACCGGCGCCGACGCGAACACCGAGGCGAGCTGCGCCGTGTAGACGGCCGCGACCACGCTTCCGAGGATGGCGGTGCCGAGCGGGGCGCTCGTCTTCTGGAGCGCCTGGACGACGCCCGATCCCACCCCGCTGTGCTCGGCGGTGAGCCGGGACAGCGCGGCCGACATGGCGGAGGTGAGCGCGAGTCCGGCGCCCGCGCAGACCGTCGCCATCCAGGCCGCGACGACGACCTCGCTGGTCGAGCCCGTCGTCCACGATCCGATCGCGGAGCCCGCCGCGATCACGACGAAGCCGATGGTCACCGTCGCGCGGAAACCGATGGCCGCGGCGATGCGGGAGGCCGGCAGCGCGCCGATCAGCATGCCGCCGACGAACGGGAGCAGGCGCAGCCCGGAGGCGAACACGTCCACGCCCTGCACCGCCTGGAAGAACTGGGGCATCACGAACAGCAGCCCGACCATCCCCATGCCGGCGACCCCGGCGAGCGCCGCGCCCCCGGTGAACGTCCGGGACCGGAACAGCGTCGTGTCGACCAGCGGCGAGCGACCACGCCGGGTGAGCGCCACCTCCCACGCGACGAACCCGGCGAGGATGGCGACGCCGAGGCCGAGCGCGGTCAGCGCCCCCGCGTCCGACCAGCCGTGCTGTCCGACCTCGATGATCCCGTAGGTGAACACGACCAGCCCGGCCACCGAGGCCAGCACGCCGACCGCGTCGAACGACGGACGCTCTTCCGCCTTCGACTCGGGGACGAGCAGCGCCACGGCGACCAGGCCGATCGCGACGACGGGGAGATTGAGCAGGAACACCCAGCCCCACCAGAGGTTGGCGAGCATCCAGCCGCCCAGGATCGGCCCGAGCGGCAGCGACAGGAAGTTCGCCGCCGCGAACACGCCGACCGCCCGGGGCCGGGAGGCCTCGTCGAAGAACACGGTCAGCGCCGACAGCGCCATGACCGCGACACCGGCGCCCGCCACGCCCATCAGCAGCCGCGCGGTCAGGAACACCTCGGGCGTCGTCGCGAACGCGCACAGCGCCGAGCCGCCCCCGAACGCGGCGAGCGAGACGAGCAGCACGGCCTTGCGGCCGAACCGGTCGCCGAGGAGGCCGAGCGGGAGCACGGCGGCGGCCAGCATGAGCAGGTAGCCGGACGAGAACCATTCGAGTTGCGTCTCGGACGCGTGCAGCGCGCCGGCGAGGGTCGGCAGGGCGATCGAGAGGACCGTCCCGTCGATCCCGACGGCCAGGACGCTCAGGCTCACGGCGCCGAGCGCCCACCATCTCCGGGTCTCCTGCTTCATGACACTCACCTCCTTTTGGATGGTAACTCCGTTTTGGGAGTTTGTGTCAGTTTGTTTGTGAGCAAAACCGCAGAAACTCTTTTGCAGAATCTTTTCTGCGATTACACTGCCCGGTATGACCGACGAGCCGTCCCCGTTCCCGGAGCTCGATCCCGCACATGATGTGCTGCTCAGCCCCTCTGCCATGCGCGGGCTGGTCAACCCGCTGCGACTCCGGCTGCTCGACCTCCTCCAGGCCGACGGACCGTCCACCGCGACCGAGCTCGGCCGGCGGGTGGGCCAGTCCACGGGCGTCACCAGCTACCACCTCCGGGTGCTCGCCGAGCACGGCTTCATCGTGGAGGACGCCGAGCGCGGCAACGACCGGGACCGCTGGTGGCGCGCGGTGCACCGGTCGACCTCCTTCTCGTTCCGTGTGCCGGGCGACGCCGCCACCGAGGAGACCGTCGACCAGGCCGTGCAGTTCGTGCGGCTCAACGCCGAGGAGTCGCACCGGCGCGTGCTGGCCTGGGTGGACACGCTGTCCAGCCGGGTGGAGGAGCTGCCCGAGCTGCCGTGGACGGTCAGCGACTGGCCGCTCACCCTCAGCGTCGAGCAGGCCCGGGAGGTCACGGCGGCCGTGCGCGAGCTCGTGTCGCGGTTCCGGCGCGAGCCGGGGGCGGACGCCGGCGACGGAGTCCGGGTGCACGCGCAGTTCCAGCTGTTCCCGGAGCCATGACCGACATCGCGCCCCGCCGCACTCCGCTGCTCGGGCTGATCGGCGCGTACCTGGTCTCCGGCGCGGGCACGGCCCTGTCGGCCATCGCCATCCCGTGGCTCGTGCTCGTCACGACCGGCAGCGCCGTCGCCACCGGCCTGGTCGGGTTCGCAGAGATGGCGCCGTACGTGCTGCTGCAGGCGACCGCTGGGCCGCTGGTCGACCGGGTCGGTCTGCGCCGCACCTTCCTGATCGGCAACCTCGTCGCCGCGGCTGCCGTGTTCGCGGTGTTCCTGCTCGGCGCGCTGCACGACCTGCCGCTCGGCGCACTGGTGGCGCTGGTCGCAGTCGCCGGCGCCGTCCGCGGCGCTGCGGACGCGGCCTCCACGCCGATGATCCCCCCGCTGGCGCGGCTGGCCCGCTGGAGCGACGAGCGCGCGGTCGGGCTCTACTCCGGCGCGAACCGGGCGGCGCTGCTGGTCGGGATGCCGCTGGCCGGCGTGCTGGTCGCGCTGGTCGGCCCGGCGGTCACGATCCTGATCGACAGCCTGAGCTTCCTCTGCGCGGTCGTGGTGGTGGCCGCGACGGTGCCGCGGGTCCAGCCGACGTCGGAGTCGGAGACGCCCGCCGCCGCGCCACGGCTCGGCCCGCGCGCCTACTTCGCCGAACTGCGGGAGGGGCTGCGCTTCCTCCGCGCCGACCGGCTCCTGCTCAGCCTGATGGCCCTGATCGTGCTCACGAACCTGCTCGACCAGGCGATGAGCGCAGTGTTCCTCCCGGTCTGGGCGCACGACCGGGTGCACGACGCGGTCGCGTTCGGCGCGGTCGGCGGCGCCTCCGGGCTCGGGATGCTCGCCGGAGTGCTGCTCACCGCGTGGCTGGGCCGGCGGCTCCCGCGCTGGCTGACCTTCGCCTGCTGCACGCTGCTGGCGTCGGCCCCGCCGTTCTTCGCGGTGGCGGGCTGGACCTCCGTCGTCGCCGTCGCCGCGGTGTTCTTCGTCTGCGGGGTCTTCGGCGGGGTGCCGAATCCGATCATCGGGGCGGTGCAGTACGAGCGGGTGCCCGCGCTGCTGCAGACCCGCGTGCTCGGGGCGATGAAGGCGAGCGCCTACCTGGGCGTGCCGTTCGGGTCGCTGCTCGGCGGCCTCCTCGCGCAGGGCGTCGGCCTGACCTGGGCGTGCGTCGGCGCAGGAATGGTGATGCTGCTCGCGACGATCGCGCCGTTGGTGTTCCCGGTCTGGCGGCAGCTGGACCGGGCCGCTCCCGCGCCGGGTTCGCCGCGGCTCGGTCCCGAGGCGGCGTGAGCCCGACTCGTCAGTACCCGGCGGGCCAGGCGAACGCCTTCGGCGCGGAGGCCGTCGTCCCCTTCTTCGCGACGACGAAGTCGATGTCCTCGTGCGAGGTGAGCGTGATCGTGCGCGGGTCGCCGGTGAACGGCTTGCCGTTCACGAAGACGGTGACCGTCTGGCCGTCGACGCCGTCCCGGTACGCACCGACCTGGCCCGGCCCGAGCTTCTGGCCCCACTCGTCGAACACCTGGCCCAGCGTGAACGTCCGGACCTCCGCCGACTCGACGTGGATGATCCCGGACTCGTCGTGCGTGTGGATCGGCGAGATCCGCTGCTGCGCCTCGTCGATGCCGATGCCGGCGGGAACGGCGACGGGCGCGCCGTCCACCGTGACGGTCAGGTGCTGGTGGATGTGCAGCGCCGACCCTTCTGCGGTCAGCATCTGCAGGCCGGCTGCCCGCACGGCGCCCTCCACATCGGCGGGGGCGGTCCAGGCTCCGGCGCTCGCGGAGGCGGTGGAGGTGCGCCCCGCGGACGCGGACGTCGACGACGGCTGCCCGTTTACCACGACCGCGGCGACGATTCCGCCGACGGCGAGCACCGCGACCACGACACCGCCTCCGATCAGCAGCTGGCGGCGGCGGGCCCGGCGCTGCTCCTGCCGCCGCAGCTCGGCCGCGCGCTTCTGGGCCTCGAGCCGGCGATCTCGCTTGGGGGTGTCGTTCACCCTCACAGTCAAGCAAGTCGCTGCTGTGCGCCCGCCGCGGACTCGGTGCGAAAAGTCCCGGAATCCTCAGGTAGCGCTCGCCTGTCGCCCCGCCGAACGTCCGGCCAGGATGTCCGCGGCGTCCCGCGCACCCTCCCGCAGCGCGTGCGCGACGGCGGCGACCGCGGGATGCCGCAGCGAGTCCGGGTGGACGACCATCCAGTACGGCAGCGTGGCGTGGAGCTGGTCCGGCAGCAGCCGCACCAGGTCGTCGTGGCGGTCGGCCATGAAGCACGGCAGCAGGCCGATGCCGGCGCCCGCGCGGGTGGCCTCGACGTGCACGAACACGTTCGTGGAGGTCAGCGCGTCGCGCATCTGCGGGGCGAGGCGCCGCGGCAGGTCGAGGTCGTCCACCTGCAGGATCGAGTCGATGAAGTAGACGAGCGGGTGCGCGAAGACCTGGTCCGGCGTCGTCGGGGTGCCGTTCCGCTCGAGGTAGTCGTGGGAGGCGTACATCCCGAGCGCGTAGGAGCCCAGCTCGACCGTGTGGGCGCGACGGGTCTCCGGCCGGCCGACGACGATCTCGATATCGAGCCCCGAGCGGTGCTGCAGCGCACGCCGGGTCACGGTGAGGATCTCCACCGAGAGGCCCGGATGCTCCCTGCGGAGCGCGGCGATCGCCGGGGCGGCGATGTACGCGCTGAAACCGTCGGTCGCCGACATCCTGACCACCCCGTCGATGGGGTCCGCCTCCGCCTCGGGACGGGTGAGCGCCGCCACCGCCGCCTCGATGCGGCCGGCTACGTCCACCGCGCGGCTGCCCAGCGGCGTGAGCTCCCAGCCCCCGGACGCCTGGGTCAGCAACCGTCCGCCCAGAGTCTCCTCGAGCGCGTCGATCCGCCGGGAGACCGTGGTGTGGTCGACGCCGAGCTGCTCGGCCGCGCGGGCGTACCGGCCGGCCCGCGCCACCGCGAGGAGGACCAGCAGGTCGTCCGATCTGGGCTTCTTCGACGCGTCCATGTGTGCAATTATGCACAGCGCCATCGCATCCTTGGGCATTGATTCGCACTTGTACCCCGGGTTGACTGGCCCGCGGATGTCACCGTCGACATCGAAGGAGAGAGTATGGAAACCACCGCGAGTCCCCGCACCCTCAAGACGATCGTCGCCGCATCGATGGCAGGCACGGTCGTCGAATGGTATGAGTTCTTCCTCTACGCCACCGCCGCGAGCCTGGTCTTCGGCACGTTCTTCTTCCCCGCCACCGGCAGTCCGCTGGACGGGGTCATCGCCGCATTCGTCACGTACGCGGTGGGATTCATCGCCCGCCCGCTCGGCGGGATCGTCTTCGGGCAGATCGGCGACCGGCTCGGCCGCAAGCCCACGCTGCAGGCGACCATCATCATCGTCGGCGCCGCCACGTTCCTGATGGGCTGCCTGCCCGGCTTCGCGAGCGTCGGCTACTGGGCGCCCGCCCTGCTGGTCGCGCTGCGCTTCGTCCAGGGCTTCGCGCTGGGCGGCGAGTGGGGCGGCGCGGTGCTGCTGGTGGCCGAGCAGAGCCCCGACCGCAGCCGCGGGTTCTGGTCGAGCTGGCCGCAGGCGGCCGTGCCGGTCGGCAACCTCCTCGCCACCCTCGTGCTCCTGGTGTCGTCGTGGGTGATGAGCCCGGAGGCGTTCCTCAGCTGGGGCTGGCGGATCGCGTTCTGGCTGTCCGCGCTGATCGTGCTCGTGGGCTTCTACATCCGCACCCGGGTCAGCGAGGCGCCGATCTTCATCGAGGCGAAGGCGCAGGCCGAGAGCGACCAGCGCGGCGGCTACGGCGTGGGCCAGGTGCTCAAGCGCTACCCCGGAGGCGTGCTGAAGGCGATGGGCCTGCGCTTCGCGGAGAACATCTTCTACTACATCGTGGTCAGCTTCACGATCGTCTACCTGAAGGAAGTGCACGACTACAACACCGGCCAGCTGCTGCTCGCACTGTTGATCGCGCACGTCGTGCACTTCCTCGTCATCCCGCAGGTCGGCCGCCTCAGCGATCGCGTGGGACGCAAGCCGGTCTACCTGGTCGGCGCAGTGCTCGCCGCCACCTGGGCGTTCTTCGCCTTCCCGCTGTTCGACACCCTCAACCCGCCGCTGATCGTCCTGGCGGTGACCATCGGCCTGGTGTTCCACGCCTTCATGTACGCCCCGCAGCCCGCCATCATGGCCGAGCTGTTCCCCACCCGGATGCGCTACTCGGGCGTCTCCCTCGGCTCGCAGGTGGTGTCGATCGTGGCCGGCTCGCTCGCGCCGATCCTGGCGACGGCGTGGCTGAAGGACTATCACAGCTGGATGCCGGTGGCCGTCTACATCGTGATCGCCTGCGTCGTGACCCTGGTCGCCGTGCTGACGCTGCGCGAGACGAAGGGCATCTCGCTGGAGGCCGTGGACCAGGCCGACGCCGCCCGCGACGTCCGCAGCGCAGCGCCGTCCGTCGCGCGCTGACCCCGACCCACCCCACCGAAAGGCACCACCCATGAGCCCGTTCCAGGGACGCCGCGCACTCGTCACCGGCGGCGCGAGCGGAATCGGCGCAGCCTGCGCCCGTGCGTTCGCCGCCGCCGGCGCGCACGTCACCGTGGCCGACATCGACGGCGACGCGGCCTCCCGCGTCGCCGCCGAGATCGGCGGCTCGAGCTGGAAGGTGGACCTCGCCGACACCGGCGCGCTCGCGGACCTGCGGCTGGACACCGACATCCTCGTCAACAACGCGGGCATCCAGCACGTCAGCCCGATCGAGGACTTCGACCCGGAGCGGTTCTCGCTGATCCTCCGCCTCATGCTGGAAGCGCCGTTCCTGCTCATCCGCGCCGCGCTCCCAGGGATGTACGAACGCGGCTTCGGGCGCGTCATCAACCTGTCCAGCGTGCACGGGCTTCGCGCCTCGAAGTACAAGGCGGCCTACGTCTCGGCCAAGCACGGCCTGGAGGGGCTCTCGAAGGTGACCGCACTGGAGGGCGGCGAGCACGGCGTGACCAGCAACTGCATCGACCCCGGCTACGTGCGCTCCCCGCTCGTGGAGAAGCAGATCGCGGACCAGGCCCGCCTCAACGGGGTCGACGAAGACGAGGTGCTGTCACGGGTGCTGCTCGCCGAGTCGGCTGTGAAGCGGCTGGTCGAGCCGCACGAGGTCGCCAGCCTCGCGCTCTGGCTCGCCGGGCCGGACGCGGGGATGGTCACCGGCGCGAGCTACACCATGGACGGCGGGTGGAGCGCCCGGTGACCGCGGGGATCGACACGACGGTCGCGTCGGCGGCGGCGACCGGCTGAGGTCCCTGCCGTCACTGCGCCGCGGGCAGGCTTCTCGGCAGCTCGATCGTCGCCAGGGTGCCGCCGTTCGCGGGCGACGCGAGCCGGACGGAGCCCCCGTTGCGCTCCACCAGCTCCGCGACGATCGCCAGCCCCAGACCCGTGCCGGGTACGGCGGCCTTCTGCATCCCCGGCGCGCGATAGAACCGGTCGAAGGCGTGCGCGAGGATCTCCTCGCTCATGCCCGGCCCGGTGTCCGCCACGACCACGGTGATCGTCGCCTCGTCCGCGGACGACGTGACCGTCACGCGCCCGCCCTCCGGCGTGAACTTGACGGCGTTGGCGATCAGGTTGGTCAGGATCCGGCCCACGTCCGCCGACTCCGCGCGGGCGATCCCGGCGTGACCCATCGCCGAGAGATCGATGTGCTTCTTCGCTGCGATGACGCTGGACGCGGTCACCACGTCGCGGATCTGCGCGTCCATGTCGACCTCGGTGGGCGCGGCGCCCGCGGGATTCCCCACCGTCGCCCCCAGGGTCAGGAGGTCCTCGACCAGGGAGGACAGCCGCGCCGCGTTCCGGTCGATCACCTCCACCCAGGCCTTCTCCTGGTCTCCGAGCGCGTCCGACTCGGCGAGCAGCTCGCAGAATCCGACGATGCTGGTGATCGGGGTGCGGAGCTCGTGGCTCGTCGTCGCGACGAAGTCCTCCCGCTGCCGCTCCAGGTCCATCCGGGTGGTGCGTGCCGCCTCCTGCTCGCGTTCGGCGGCGAGCGTCGCCGCCTGCAACCGGAGCGTCTCGGTCACGTCGACGAGCTGCACGGCGAAGCGGTCGGGCTCGTCCGGGATGCCGTTCGCCGCGACCGTGAGCGTACGCGACTCGTCGGCGACCGTGACGGGCGCCCCGTCGGCGAGCGCCCACCGCGCCGCGTCCGCGAGCTCCCCCTCCCATCGCCGGCCGTTCCCCTGGGGAAGCAGAGCCTCGGCGGTGGGGTTGCGCCAGATCACCCGCAGCTCGCCGGCTTTGGAGCGCTCCCCGATCAGCAGTCCGACGGATGCTTCGACGAGGCTGCCGGAGAGGAGCCGGGTGGTGGCCTGGAGCTGCCGGGTGGTGGACCGCAGGTCGTACTGGGCGGCCGCGAGGACGATCGCGAAGCCCGCGAAGGTGACCAGGAAGATCTCCGCGAGCGCAGCCCGCTCCGTGAGGTCCACGGTCGACCGATTGAACGGGCCGCCGCCGGCGATGGTGAGCGCGAGGATGGCTATCGACGCCAGGAGCGTCTCGGTCACCGCGATGCGGATGGGGAACCGGAACGCCGCCCACGAGAGCACCGGGTACGGGAGGAACTCCAGCGGCAGGCTCGTCGCGGGATGGAAGACGATGACGATCACGACCGCCAGCGTGACGCACTGGACCCCCACCTCCACGAGGTTCGCGCGCATCGGAAGGGTGGGCGGGAGCAGCCTGAACGGAGCGATCATGAACACGGCGGCCGCGTGCGACGCGGCGACGAACGCCGCCGTGGCGACGAAGCCGCCGCCCTCGAAGACGACGACGGTGGTGGCCGCCAGCACCCCGATCGTGACCGCACCGGCGAGCACCGCGGCGGTGAACCTCAGCGCCGAGTCGAGGTCGCGCAGGCGGAAGCCCGTGCCTCCGATACGGAGCAGGATCGCGACGACCACAAGGGCCTCGACGGCGTTCGCCAGCCCGAACGCGGACGAGACCAGGAGCGGCCGCCCGGCCACGGCGTTCGCCAGGGCTGTGGCCACGAAGACCACGCCCAGCGCCGCGGCCCGCTCCCTCCGGCCGCGCACGAGCAGCACGAGCAGCACGGCGAGGCCTGCCGCCGGCCACCAGATCGCGACCTGGCTGCCCGGCGGAGCCAGCCGGACGCCGAGCACCGACGCGGCGAAGAGGAGGACGGCGGCCAGCAGCCACCCCCACCACGGGAAGGCGGCACGGGACCGCTCGAAGTCCTGTTCGTCGGCAAGCGCAACGTCGGCAGGGCTGAGGATCACATCAGGGACCGTACCCGCGGGCGGCGCGATCGGCGTGCAGGCTCGCCCTCACGGCGGCCCGGGCGTACGTTGCCGACGACACGACGAACGACAGGAGGGACGAGAACGATGACCGATCGCGACACGCACCACCCCGACCCCGACGACCTCCCCGACGGCTCCGGCCCACAGTCTGAAGAGTCCGACGACGGCGCCGACACCGCCTCGGGCGGCGGAGCGGACGACCGCTGACATGACCCGGGGATCAGAGGACCTCAAGCGCCGCGGCGGCTGGCTCCCGCACGACCAGGACGAGCTGGAGGCCTGGCTGGACGGCCGGATCGAGCGGCTCGGCGACGACGACACTGCCCCGTACCGGCATCCCGTGATCCAGGAGTTCGCCGACCTCATCGGCCGGGACGCGATCGTGCGCATGTACCTGACCCGGATGATCCAGGAGGTGCCGCAGACCCGTCGGTACAGCACGCGTCACATCGAGAGCGTCGGCCAGCTCCTCCGGCTGATCGACGACGTGCTGGACACGGCGCCGGAGTTCAGCGAGGGCGCGATGGTGACCACACCGCTCACGGGCATCCTCGACTGGACGATGGGCACCCCCTCCGGGATGGCCGCGTATCGCGACCCGCGGGTCAACTCGATCCTGAAGAAGGTCCTCGACGCCTGGGCCGAGTTCCTCAACGGATCGGGCTCGCTCTCGGTGCTGAACGACTCACCGCAGGGCTGGATGTCCGAGAAGGCACGCGAGGTCGTGGGCATCGACCAGTTCGAGCACGACCCCGACGCCGAGCACTGGGGCTTCACCTCCTGGAACGACTTCTTCACCCGCCGGCTGAAGGAGGGCGCGCGGCCGGTCGACTCCCCCGACGACGACGCGGTGGTGGTGAGCGCCTGCGAGTCCACGCCGTACCGGATCAGCCGGGATGTCGCCCGGCACAGCGAGTTCTGGATCAAGAACCAGCCGTACTCGCTGCAGGACATGCTCGCCGACGACGAGTCGGTGGACGAGTTCGTCGGCGGGACGGTGTACCAGGGCTTCCTCAGCGCGCTGAACTACCACCGCTGGCACAGCCCCGTCGCAGGAACGATCGTCCGCGCGTTCGTGCAGCCCGGCACCTACTTCTCCGAGGCGGACTCGGAGGGCGCGGAGGCGGTGGAGGCGACGGTCTCGCAGGGCTACCTCGCCCATGTCGCCGCGCGGGCGATCATCCTCATCCGGGCGGACAACCCGGCGATCGGGCTGATGGCGGTGGTGCCGGTGGGAATGGTGGAGGTGTCCTCCTGTGTGATCGGCGACGACATCGTGCCCGGACACCGCGTCGGGAAGGGCGACGAACTGGGCTACTTCCAGTTCGGCGGCTCCACCGAGTGCCTGGTCTTCCGGCCCGGGGCGATCCAGGAGTTCGCCCTCGGGGCGATCCCGCAGACCGGCGCGGCCGGCGCGTCCGTGCTCAAGGTGCGCTCGAGGCTCGCGGTCGCGCCGCGGTAGGACCGCTGGTCAGACGCCATAGTCCTCGTACGCGTCGAACGACGGGAAGACCGCGTCGAGCCCGTTCGGCCCCACCGGCACGGGCCGGAGCGTCCGCGCCGCCTCCGCGAGCGGATGCACGGTGACGGTGGTGGAGGGCGTGATGAGCACACTGATCACGCGCGCGCCGTCGACGAAGTCCACGAAGTCGCCGCCCTCCCGCACGGCGTCGACGATCTGTGCGCGGGTGGTCTCCAGATCGGTGACCGGGTCAAGGCGGCGGTTGGCGACCCTGACGTAGAAGTCGGGCATGTCAGCCTCCTCGGATTCGTGGTGAACGTTACACCCGGCGGCTGATTCGGCTAGCGGGGTCCCTCCGCCGCGCCGAAGGCCGACCCGTACGCTCGGCGGAAACGGTCTTCCGAGGCGAATCCCCAGCGGGCGGCGAGCGCCGCGTCGCTCAGCGCGGGCTCCGCCATCCGGTCGACCTGCGCAGCAGAGAGGCGGGCGCCGCGCAGGTAGCTGCCCGCTCCGGTGCCCGTGCGCGACCGGAACACCGCGGTGAGGGTGTGGAGGTCGGTTCCGGCCGCGGCGGCGACGTCGCCGAGCGTGATCGGCAGCGACAGGCAGTCGTCGATGAACCGCGTCGCGCGGCGGTAGACGGTCGCCTCGGCGCGCCGCGTCACGGGCGCACGCTCGCCGTCCCGGAGCAGCGGGAAGGTCTCGAGCGCGCCGACCGCGAGCTGGTGGAACAGGCTCGCACGGACCAGCGGATGCCCGATCGCCCCGGACCGCACGTACTCCGCGGCCACCTGGAGGGTCTGCAGCATGACGAGGCTGCGCTGCGGGTCGATCGGCCGGGGCGAGTCGAAGACCGGGGCGATGCGGTCGTCGGCGTAGACCTGACGGGCGACCTCCGTGAGTCGTTCGGGGGTGATGTAGACGTTGACGATCGTCAGGTCGTCGCCGTGGCCGAACAGTTCGTGCCCGGGCCGTGACAGGAACGGTGTCGCGTAGCCGGAGTCGCGGTCGCCGTCGATCTCCCAGCGGTAGTCGCCCGAGAAGACGCCGGAGACGCCGAACCGGTCGAACTCGCCATCGGACTGCCACTCCCCGTCGATGCGGTACACCCCGACGTCGACGCCCTCGTCGCCGGCCTGGTTCACCCGGAAGGCGAAGTCCGACCCGGGGTCGCGCGAGAACGCGAACCGGCCGCCCGCCTCGCGCAGCAGTGCGTCGGCCTCCGCCGGGTCGCCCGTGCTGCTCTGCACGCGCCTGAGAGCGTCCACACGGGAACAGTACTCCCGGGAGGCCGGACACACCTACTGGTTCTTGCGATCCGGGCGGCCGTTATGGAATGCTCTCCCTCGTGATCCTCTAGCAGAGCCCCTTCCTCCCCACGACCGTGGGTGAGTCGATCGACCCTGCAAACGAAGAGGTTTCATGTCTACGTCAGAGAACACCACCACCACGCTCACGGGCTTCACCGTCGAGCCGCTCGTCGTCCCGGTCAGCGTCGACGCCGCGGATGCCGCGGACTTCGTCGCCTTCGCCGCAGTGCGCAGCGCCGTCGAGGCGGAGCAGCGCGGCCACGCCGGCGAGGTCATGACCGCCGCCGAGCTGCTGCCGGACTGGAGGGACGAGTCGCGGCAGATGGCCGGGCTCGTCGCCAAGGTCGACGGCCGCGTCGTCGCCCGGGCGAACCTGGCCCTGCCGGCCGACGCGCCGGAATGCTGGGGCGCAGTCTCCGTCCTCCCGGAGTTCCGCGGCCGCGGCATCGGCTCGGCGCTGTTCGCCCGCCTGGAGGAGCTGGCCAGGGAGGCCGGACGCGCGACCATCCAGAACCAGTCGACCTACCCGGCCGGCGTCGAGGGTGAGGCGGTCGCAGCGCCGACCGGCTTCGGGTCGGTGCCGATCGGCCTCCCGTCGACCCGGTTCCTGCTCCGCCAGGGCTTCTCGCTCGAACAGGTCGGGCGCATCAGCGCCCTGCCGCTGCCGGTCGACGCGGACGTGCTCGCCACGCTTCTCGCCGACGCGGTCGCGGCGGCCGCCGGCTACCGGACGGTCTCCTGGCAGGGCCGGACGCCGGAGGAGTGGGTGGAGTCCATCGCGTTCCTGCGCACCAGGATGAACACCGACGCCCCCAACGCGGGCATCGAGCTGACCGACGTCTGGACGGCGGAGCGCGTGCGCGCCGTCGACGACCTCTGGGCCGAGAGCCCGAGGGTCGCGCTGACGTCGATCGTGGTCCACGAGGAGACCGGACAGGCCGTCGGGTTCACCGAGCTCGACGTGTCCAGCGAGTCCGACCGTCCGGCCGAGCAGATGGACACCCTGGTGCTGCGCGAGCACCGCGGACACCGCTTGGGGATGCTGCTGAAGCTCGCCAACCTGCGCGAGCTGACCGCCCGGTTCCCGGGGTGCGCGCTCGTGGAGACGGTGAACGCGGAGGAGAACGTGCCGATGCTCGAGGTCAACGACGCGATCGGGTTCGCGGCGAACGCCTTCTCGGCGCGCTGGCGGAAGCGCCTCGACGGGTAGCCCGGGACGCGGGCCGCTCTCAACCGGAGCGGCCCGCGCCCTGGATCGTCGCCGTCAGCCGCGCGAGCGCGCTCGTGTAGGCGTGCTCCGGCGGCGTGGCGTAGCCGATCACGAGCGCGGACGGGCGGAGCTGTCCCGGCGCGGCGTAGTGGGCCAGCCCGTCCAGAGCCAGCCCGCGGGACGCAGCATCCGCGACGATGGCCGACTCGTCGGCACCGTGGGGCAGCGAGAGCACGGCGTGCATCCCGGCGGGGAGGCCCTCCAGCTCGAGCGCGGGCGTCGTCCGCGCGAGCTGCCGGACCAGCACGTCACGACGGCGACGGTAGGCGAGACGGCTGCGCCGGATGTGGCGGTCGTACCCGCCCGACCGGATCAGCTCGGCGAGCGTCAGCTGATCCAGCACCGAGGGGAGGGCCAGGTCCCGCGCGAGCCGCTCGACCGCCGGCCCGATCAGCCGGGCCGGGAGGACCATCCACCCGAGCCGGATGCCGGGAGCGAGGGTCTTGCTGACGGTGCCCAGGTACGCGACGTGCTCGGGAGCGAGCGCCTGCATCGCCCCGATCGGGCGTCGGTCGTAGCGGAACTCGGCGTCGTAGTCGTCCTCCACGATCACGCCGTCCGTGCCCGTCGCCCACTCCAGGAAGGCCGCGCGCCTGACCGGGTCCAGGGCCGCGCCGAGGGGGAACTGGTGGGCCGGTGTGAGGAGCGCGATGTCGGCGGCGCCGGCCTCGGGCGGGTGCGCGCCGAGCGCGTCCACCGGCACCGGCTGACAGCTCAGCCCGAGCCCGGCGAGCAGATCGCGATGCTGTCGGTGCCCGTGCGACTCGACCGCCGCGCGGCGGGCGCCCTGCGCGTGGAGCACCGCTCCCACGATCGAGAGGCCGTGCGTGAAGCCGGAGCAGATCACCACCCGCTCTGGCGTGACGCGCACTCCCCTGGCCCGCGCGAGGTAGCCGGACACCGCCTCGCGGAGGACGGGCAGCCCCTGCACGTCGGCGTAGCCGAACGTGCTCGCCGGGGCCGCGTTGATCGCGGCTCGGGACGCGGCGATCCAGGCCGACCGCGGGAACGACGAGACGTCGGGGTAGCCAGCGCGGAGGTCGAAGGCAGGGGCAGGCGCAGGCGCGAGAGGCTCCGGACTCGGGGACGGCTCGACGGCCGCGTCGGCGACCCGGGTGCCTGACCCCTGCCGCGCGATGAGCCAGCCCTCCGCGACGAGCTGGTCGTACGCGTTCGCGACGGTGTTGCGGCTGATCCCGAGGTCGGCGGCCAGCGTCCGCGTCGGCGGCCGCAGGGCGCCGGCCGGCAGCCTCCCCTCGCGCACGGCGAGCCGGAGCGACTCTTCGAGCGAGGTCCGCACCGCGTTGCCGCCGACCTCGACGTGGAGGTCACGGCCGGAAATGGCCCATCTTTCTGTCATGCGATTGGATCTTACTCGTGGGCCTCTTGGCCAATAGTTTTGCAGCATGACGACAACGACCATCCCCGTCCGCCTCGACCTCGACACGCACGCCGCGATCTTCGGCAAGGCGATGAACCACCTCGACAACGCCGCCACCCGCGAGCTGGACCGCGTCGACTTCGACGCACGCCTCCGCGAGCTCATCCGCATCCGCGCCTCCCAACTGAACGGCTGCGCCTACTGCGTCGACACCCACTCGCGCGACGCCCTCGCGGTCGGCGAGACGGCCCAGCGGATCTTCGCGCTGCCGGTCTGGCAGGAGTCGATGTTCTTCACCAACCGCGAGCGCGCGGCCATCGCCTTCACCGAGTCCGTGACCCGGGTCGCCTCCACACATGTCCCCGCCGAGGACTTCGAAGCCGTCGCCGAGCACTTCAGCCCCGACGAGATCGGCGCCATGCTCTCCCTCATCGTCACGATCAACGCGTGGAACGCCCTCGGCGCCGCGGCCCGTCCCTGGCAGCCGGAGCGGGAGGACGCCCGCTGAGGTCGCGGGGACTCCCCGGTCAGTCGTCGTCGAAGTCGACGGCTCGTCCGCGCAGCGCGGCCACGGCCTTCACGATCAGCCGCACTGCGGCGACGGCGATGACCAGCGAGACGCCGAGCGCCAGGACCGGGTCCAGCCAGTAGGCGCCGCCCGTGACCAGGATGATGACGCCGGCGATCACGATGGCGGCGGCGACTGCGGCGTCGGCCAGCGCGTCCAGGAGCACCGACCGCATGTGGATGTCCTCGTCGCCGGCCGAGAAGCCGAGGACGAACGCGCCCGCCAGCATCACGATCATGGTCACCAGGCTGACGATGACAACGGGGAGACCTTCGACCGGCGGCGAGCCCTCCCGCAGCCGGGCGACCGCCTCGACGACGACGGTCGCGGTGACCACGAGCAGGAGGGTCCCGTTGACGAGCGCGGCCACGGCGATGGGCCGGTTCGCGTGCGGATGTTCGGGGTCCCTGTCGCGCAGAGCGATCGCGACCAGGCCGAGGGCCAGGGCGAGGCAGTCCGCGACGGTGTCCCCGGCCGCGGCCAGCACGCTCACCGATCCGGCGACCACGCCCACGACGACCAGCCCCACGATCAGGGCGGCGTTCAGCCCGAGCACGATCGCGACCCGGCGCGCCTGACTCCACCTCGGCCTCCGATCGGCCGCGGCGCTGCCCGGCTCGGAGTCCACGCTCCCGATACTGTCACATGGCAGGATCTGACCGAGCGCACTGACGCTGCCGAGAGGACCTCCATGAAAGACCCCGCGATCACCAGCCCGCGCCTCGCCCGGGTAGGCGGCTGGTTCGGCATCGCCGGCCCCGTGCTCCTGGCGGCCTCCTTCGTCGTCACCGCATTCGCGGGCCGGCCGCCCTTCGCCGTCGTGACCGCCTCCCAGCTCATGACGTCCGTGCGCTCGCACGAGACCCTCTTCTCCGCCGGCGCCTGGCTGCTGGTCACCGGCACCCTCCTGAGCGCGGTGTTCTTCCTCGTCCTCGTCACGCGGACCGGCAAAGGGGCCTGCTTCATCGGCCAGCTCGTCACCGTTGGCGTCGCGCTGCTGATCGGCGTCGCGGTGGTCGAGGCGGCACTCCTGATCGCGGTCCCGACGGCAGCCGCGGCTCGCTCCACCGAGGGGACACTGACCGCGCTCACGCTGAGCGGCGTGTTCGCGAGGGTGTCCGCGCTGGCGACGGCGCCCCCCTTGTTCGCCGCGACCGGCCTGGCGCTGCGCTTCACCTCGGTGCTCCCACGCGCGTTCGGCCCGCTCGCGCTGGTCATCGCCGGACTGTTCGTGGCCTCCGGAATCGTGGCGATCTTCAGCGAAGCGGGCCTGATCGCCGCCGTCGCGGTGTCGGTCCTGCAGGAGGCGTGGATCGTGGCTGCCGCTGTCGCGCTGCTGCTGCGGGCGCGGGGATCGAAGGGACTGGTGCCGGAGCACGGCTGACCGGATACTGAGCGCGTGGAGATTCTGCAGGTCGCACAGCACGCCGACGACCTCGACCGAGCCGCGGCGTTCTACGAGAACCTGCTCGGCGAGACGGCAGCCGCCCGCTTCGACCCGCCCGGCCTCCTCTTCTTCAACATCGGCATCGGCCGCCTCCTCCTCGAGAAAGGCGCCCCGTCGGCGCTGGTCTACCTCCAGGTGGACGATGTGGCCGAGACGGTGGAGCGGTTGCGCGGCGACGGTGTGACCGTGACCACCGAGCCGCATGTGATCTTCACGCACCATGACGATGCGATCGGCCCCGCGGGAAACGACGAGTGGATGGCGTTCATCGAAGACAGTGAAGGGAACACTGTGGGGCTGGTGAGCTACGAGCCGCGGCACGACCCGTGAGCGGGTTTGGCCGATTCACGGAGAGCGGGTAGTGTTGGCGGAAGCCTGAATTCCCAGTGTTTTACTGGGATTCCGGGCCATGCGAGTGTAGTTCAATGGTAGAACTTCAGCTTCCCAAGCTGATAGCGCGGGTTCGATTCCCGTCACTCGCTCCGTTTTTGGGTCGATCCCTGCTCGTCGCTTCAGCAAATCAACGAATCGTGCCCAGCGGTCGGCGAGCTCCAGTCGACGAAGGCAGATCAGGAGCGGCGCCGCCCCTCATCAGAGCGGCGCCGCAACTCGTCAGGCGGCGGAGTTCTCCGCTTCGGTGGAAGTATCGAACTCGATCACGTACTTCACGCCGCGTGAGCGACCCGTCGCGACGATGGCCTCGGTAGCCGGGGCCTGCTCGGCTCTGACCGTCGTCACATCCAAGGTCAGTTCCCCGGCGGCGGCCAGCTTCGCGAGCCGCTCCAGGTCGGCACCGTCAGGCACGATGTAGAGGTTGTTCGTCGTGATCCCGCGGGTCGGCTCCGGCGCGTCGGACGTGAGCGAAGTCAGACGGCCGCCGTCGTCGATGAGCTTCATCGCCTCCTGAGAGGTGCCGTCGGCAGCGATGAGTACTGCGTCGAAGCGACGATCCGTCGTCCGAGCCCAGTCGTCGGCATGCGAGTCGATGATGTCCACCGCGCCCAGCTTCCGGAGCCGGTCGCTGTGCCGAGGGCTCGCAGCGGCAACGACCTCGGCGCCGGCGAGCACGCCGAGCCGGATCGCCATGACGGCCGTGGGACCCGAGCCGACGACAAGCAGCCGGGTTCCAGGTGCGACCTGGAGCTCCGTGAGGGACTGACTGGCCGTGAGGGCAGCGACCGGCAACGCGGCCGCCGCTTCCGGGCTCAAGCCCGACGGCAGAAGTGCTGCGCTGGAGGCGTGCACGAGGACCTGCTGAGCCCAGAATCCGCTTCCGCCGGGCAGAGGCGTGTCGTGAACAACGACCACGTCGCCCACCGTGAATGCCGCGACGTCCGCGCCGATCGCGATGACGCGCCCGACACCCTCGACGCCGAGCGCGGCCGGCGGCTTCAGCTCGACGTCCCACCCGTTGGTGATGTGCAGGAGGGCGTCCCACGGCCCGATACCCGCAGTGATGGTCTCAAGCAGAAGCTCTCCTGCTTCCGGCTGGCGAGGAGTGGGCAGGTCGAGGACCTCCACGGTCCCGTCGACAACCTGGGCTCCAATCCCGATCATGATGTTCTCCTATCCTGTGACGCGTTAGTTTCCGCTCGCATGACTGCTGTATTTCGCACTGGGTGTGCGTCGATGTCTTGAGTCTCTCCCAGCCCAGTTGATTCACACAGCCCATTGCGTGTCGATTTTTCGCCCTAGAGTTGCAAGTCCGTGTGCGATTGTTCTGCACTGCCGAGCTTGGGCGAGCTTGCCCACTTCATCGGCGTCGACGTGTGCGGCCGCTCTTACCCCCAGCCGAGAGAAAGGCCGTCGATCGCTTCCGCACGGAAACACTCTTCACTCGCCCCAGGCAGCACACACAAGGCCTGCGTTGGAACTCTAGGGCTAGTATCTGACACCCAGTAGCCGGTTTGTAACATCCTGCGCGTACGACACTCGATGCATGGACACTTCCACAGCTCTCACGGCCGATGTCATCGTTCTCGGATTCGGGAAGGGAGGGAAGACCGCGGCTCACGCGCTTTCAAGCGCGGGTAAGCGCATCATCCTGATCGAACAGTCCGAGGACATGTACGGAGGGACCTGCCCGAATGTCGGCTGCATCCCGACAAAGATGCTCGTGCACTATTCGAACTCGAGGCGCCTTGAAGACGCGGCCCAGGAGTTCTTCGCCAGCTCCATGGAGGGAGTTCGGGCACTGACTGCAGCTGGTCGCGCCGCCAACTTCAACGCCATCGACAGCAAAGACCTCGCCACCGTCATCACCGGGAAAGCACGTTTTGTCGACTCCCACACCATCGCGGTCGGCGAGGGCACGGATGAGATCACCGTCACCGGGTCGACGATCCTCATCAATACGGGATCTGAGCCGATCGTTCCGCCGATCGAGGGAATCGAGTCGAGCGAGCATCTGGTCAGCAGCAGCGACCTCACTCGCCTGGCCACGCTGCCTCAGCACTTGGTGATCATCGGCGGCGGCTACCTGGGGCTGGAATTCGCATCGATCTACCGGCACTTCGGGTCCGAGGTGACCGTCCTGGAGGCGGCGGACCGACTTCTGCCCAAGGAGGACGAGGATGTGGCAGAGGTTGCAACCGAAATCCTCGCCGGTGACGGCATCACGCTGATCACTGGTTCAGCTGTCACCCGCGTTCAGGATGTAGACGGGGGGACGGTCGTCACCTACGTCAAGGATGGCGTTGCCCAGACAGTCCAGGGTGACGCTGTCCTGCCGGCAACAGGGCGTAAGCCCGCGACCGACGGGCTGAACCTCGATGCCGCCGGCGTGGAGGTCGCACCTCGAGGTGCAGTCGTCGTCGACGAGTATCTACGGACGTCGCAGCCGCACATTTTCGCCCTCGGCGACGTCAACGGCGGACCGCAGTTCACCTACATCTCGTTGGACGACGCGCGGATCGTGCTCGACCAGCTGCTGGGCGACGGCAAACGGAGCACGAGAGATCGAGTGGCCGTCCCGCGGACCGTATTCATCACGCCGCCTCTGGCAACCGTCGGCCTGTCGGAGCGGGAGGCCCGAGAGCGCGGGCTGAACATCACGGTCGCGCGTGAGAAGGTCGCGAACATCGTCGCGTTCCGACGCGCATACACGGTCGAGGAGACTCGTGGAGTGATGAAGTTCATCCTCGATGCAGACACCGACCTCATCCTCGGCGCGGCGATTCTGAGCATCGACGCCCAGGAGGTGATCAACGTGGTCGCCTTGGCGATGCAACAGGGTGTCACCGCGACGACGCTGCAGAACGGGATCTACACCCACCCGAGTACGACGGAAGCCTTCAACGAGATCTTCACGAAGATCGTGGCCTGAAGTCGAGCTTCACCGGAAGGTTTCCGGGTCCACCGGTTGTTGTCCCTGCGGCAGGGCTTCGACAACAAGTCGGTACGAATCGGAGACGAGGTCGCCGACGAGCTCCGCCTGCACCGATCCGCCCGGATGGACCGTGATCCAGTGCACCTTGTTCATGTGGTAGCCGGGCGTGATGTCCGCGTGAGCTTCGCGCAACGCCAGCGCATCTGCGGGATCCGCCTTGAGAATGACGACGGGTTCTCCCGGCATCGCGGTCTGGAGCATGAACACCTTGCCCGACACTTTCCATACCTCCCAGTCGCCCGTGGACTGATGTGATCGAGTAGCGCCCGGCAATCCGTCCGCCCGAGTCGCAGCCCATAGCTGCACTGGCGTGTTCTGAGCCATTTCTTGTCTCCTTTTCGTGTTCGGGTCGCCGGAACACGGCCGGCGCAGTCGTCTGCGCCGGCCGAGCTCCGGTCGATTACATGAAGGTGAAAATGCGATCGTGGTCGAACCTCGAGATCGGTGTCGCGTACACCTTCGTCGGGTCCGGATAACCGAGCGCGAGGAGCACTGTCGTCGTGTAGCCGGTCGCCGGAAGGTCGAAAGCGGAATCGACGCTGTCCCGATCGAAGCCCTCGAGAGGGGTGGCGTCGATTCCGAGCTCGGCGGCCGCCATCATGGTCATTCCCACCGCCATGTACGTCTGCTTCTCCATCCAGTGGTCCAGGTCGTCATACGTGGTGCCGCGGATGTTGAGGAAGTCGCGCGTCATCGACTCCCAGAGGTCGTGCGTGGCGACTTCGGGGAAACGCCCATCAGCGCGCTCCTTGGCGAAGATCGCATCGAGGTGGGCGTCCGGCACGTCTGTGCGCGTGGTGAGGATGACCACCTGCGAGGCGTTCATGACCTTCTCGGCGTTGTCCTGGAAACGCTCGCCGAGGTTATCGGCCAGCTTCCGCTTCCCGGCTTCGGTGGAAAGCACGTAGAAATGGTTCGGCTGGATGTTGACCGACGACGGCGTGGAGCGCAGGAAGCGCAGCAGCTGATCGAGCGTCTCCTCGGGGATGGTCTTGGTGCCATCGAAGTACCGGGTCAGGTGTTTGCTCATCAGTTTGTCGAGATCCATCAGTGTTCTTCTTTCGTTTCGTGGTGGTTGGGTCGTGAGGGGCGACGTGGACCTGATGCGGTCACTGGTCGCCGCGGTGGAGGAGCGCGTCGATTCGCCCGAAATCCATGCCGTCAGTCGCGGCCGCGATGTCTCCTCGTCCGAGTGCGGCGACCGCTTTCTCGACCGCCCCCATCGCATGCACATAGAGGGCCGGGCCGAGGCTGATGCGCTTCACGCCGATCTGGCGCAGCTCGTCCACCGACAGGACGGCGTCAGCCGGGGAGATCAGGACGTTGACCGGTGTCGGCGCAACGGCGCGAACGATCGCCCGAAGCGCGCCAGCGTCCGGAGGGTACGGCGCGTACACGACGTCGGCTCCGACCTCGGCGAACGCGGTGAGCCGACGGATCGTGTCGTCCAGGTCCGGCCGCCCGTGCAGGAAGTTGTCGGTCCGGCCGGTGACGACGATGCGACCGTGTGCCGCGTTCGCGGCGGCGCGCACTCGCGCCACAGCCT
The DNA here is from genome assembly GCF_042789575.1 of Leifsonia sp. NPDC056824. NCBI lineage: Bacteria > Bacillati > Actinomycetota > Actinomycetes > Micrococcales > Microbacteriaceae > Leifsonia > Leifsonia sp. NPDC056824. Next base: position 951,869 of record NZ_JBHUAV010000001.1, read on the forward strand.
CGTCGAAGTCGCGGATCGGGTTGGCCGGATCAGCTGAGGTGTCCTCGATGCCGATTCCTGCCAGCCCGTGCTCGATCGCTGCGTTCACCGTCGCCGCAACATCTTCGGGTGTGTCCCCGTAGCCGTCCTCGAAGTCGCCGTTGACGGGCAGCCCCGTGAGACGGGCGAGCAACGCGGCGTGCGTCAGGTGCTCGTCGCGAGTCACCTGGTGCCGGCCGTCCGGGCGCCCCAACGAAGCCGCGAGGGCGAAGGAGGATGTGCCGATCGCCTCGAACCCGGCAGCTGCGAGGAGCTGTCCCGAAAGGCCGTCCCACGCGTTCGGCATGACGAAGCCGTCGTCCTTTGCGTGCAGGGCGAGGAACTTCTCGTAAAGCTCGGAACCGGGCATGTCAGGCCGCCTTCGCGTCGGCGGCGGGCACGTCGACCACCGTCTGGTTGACGTTGTTGATGAAGTTGGTGAGGAGGAACACCACGGTGATCGTCACGATCGCGAGGATTTCGGCGTCGGTGTAGCCGGCGCCACGGATCGCAGCGATGTCCGCGTCACCGACCTGCCCGCGCGTTTCGGCGACACGCTGCACGAAGCGGGCGACGGCGGCTCGACGAGGATCGGTCGAGCTTCCAGCGAGCGCCAGCTCGATGTCATCGGACGTCATGCCACCGAGTTCGGACGACACGAACGAATGGAGGGCTTGGCAGTAGTCGCACCCGTTCGAGCGCGAGACGGCCAACGCGATCGTGTGTCGCGTCTTGGCGTCGAGCAGTCTGCCGATGCTGCGCTGCAGGGTCATCACGATCTCGAGGACGGCGGGGTTGGCCGCGATGGTGGTGAACATCCCTGGCGCGAACCCGAACTGGTTCTGGATGGTGTCGAGGATGCTCTGCGCCCCGTCGGGGATCTCCTCGGGCTGGGGTGCGGTCAGTCGCGACATGGCAAGTGCTCCTCTGTGGTCATTTAGGGACTATTTCGTCCACTCCACGAGTGTGAACCATGCAAACTGGGTTGTCAAGCCCAGTTTTGATGATAGGGTGACGGCATGATGAGCACGCTGGAATCGAGGACCTCACCGAAGCTCACCGCCAAGGGGGAGGCCACACGCGATCGGATTCTCAAGCACGCGGCGGAGCTGATCTACGCGAACGGCGTCCAAGCGACCAACAACGATGCGATCCGCAGCGCTGCCGGCGTCAGCGGATCACAGCTCACCCATTACTTCCCCACAAAGGAGGGTCTGGTCCTCGGGGTCATCGACTGGCAGGCCGCCGACATTCTCGAGTTCCATCGAAGCGACGAATTCGGTGGTTTCGACACGATCGAGGCCTTCCAAGCCTGGGCCGATTTCTATGTCCTCACTGGCCGGCCCTTTCAGGATGGCTGCAGCCTCGGCTCACTGGCCGGTGAGCTCATCAAGACCGACCTCGACATCCACGACGCGCTCGCACACGCCTTCCAGCAGTGGAGAGATGTCTTCAGCGAAGGCCTCGAGCGGATGCAGAGGCGTGGACGACTCGCCCCGTCGGCCGACCCGGTTCGGCTGGCCAACATGTTCATCGCCGCGTATCAGGGCGGAATACTCCTCGCCCAGGTCGCACAGGAGATCGCGCCGCTGAAGGACGCCCTCTATGCCGCAGTGGACCACTTGCGCACGTTCTCACTCGAGCCCGGCGACCAGCAGTAGGCTGCGCGTCGGCACAGGTGGTGGAACCGAACCTAAGTGGACGATATAGACCACTTAGGGTCAGGGCAGGTAATCAGTTGCCGCGATGGTCCCTTGTCGGGGTGCTCGACGAAAATCCGATGGCGTCTGCCCCGTTGCGGAACGAAATGCTCGCGTGAAGGCCGACTCGGACTGGTAGCCGACTTCAGCGGCGACGACGGCGATGTTCCGGTCGGAGTTGTCCAGCAGGTCGGCCGCGATCATCAGTCGTGCCCGCGTCAAGAACTGACCGAACGTCATACCGGTCGCCGTTCGGAACCGGCGAATCAATGTGGCTCTCGACATCGAGGACTGTGCGGCGAGTCCTTCGAGAGACCAGCGGTCGGCCGGGCGAGCCAGGATCTCCTGGATGATCTGGCTGATATGCGGGTCGGGAACCGCCGTCCACAGCCTGCCATGCGCGTTCGGAGTCGCGGCCGCGGTCCGAAGCACGAGTGCGATGAGTACCGTGCAGAATGCCGACATGATCGCGGCCGATCCCGTGCCGTCATGCTCCGCTTCCGCGCGCATGAGCTCACTGAGTCCGCCCAGGGTGTGTCGCCCTCGGGTGTCGTTGAAAAGAGAGACATGGGTCGGAGCGGGCAGGGACCCGAAGAGGATCGCTCCCGCGCCCGCACCGACTGTGTAGTGACCGCAGAACAAGTCGATGACCGGTTCCCTGTCGTCGTCGCTGGTCTTGATCGAGAACGTGGCGCTGTCGCGGATGGCGATCGATCTCTTCGGTCCAGTGCCCGCGGTGATGATGCGGTGGCGCTCTCCGGTCGTGACGATGACCACGTCGCCGGCAGTCATGTGATGGAGCGTCCCGCCGACCTCGAGATCGCATTCGCCTTCGAGCAGGACATGAAACGGGATCTCTCGCGGTGCGCGCGGGCCGGGCTCCATCGTGGTGGAACCGCCGAGCAAGCACCGGGTGTCCAAGCGTGCTTCAAGCCGCGCTATCCGCAGCAGCTGACTGATCTCATCCATTTTTGACACTCTCGGGCGACTCGATGACATCGAATAGTCTACCCGTAGCATCATGCGGCAGATCGGCAGGAGCCCGTCTCGACCACGCATCTCGTTCTGTACTCGATATTCCAGTCCAGTACGACTAGGAATTAACCGCGTTGGGAGCATCGGCGTGATGTCCCTTGCAGCCTCACCCTGAAACCACGCGCTGAGAGGTGCAGCAATGAACTCAACCGAGAGCTTCGAGCAGAACCGCGCAGCTGGGATCGAGCCGAGCCCGAACACCGAGGCACTCAGCCGCGCCGGCGTGTCGATCTGGCTGGACAACCTCTCGCGCGACGCCGTGGCATCCGGCGAACTCCGGACACTGATCGCCACGCGCAATGTCGTCGGGGTCACGACCAATCCGACGATCTTCGCATCCGCGCTCAGCGGTACCGACGCCTACGACCCCCAACTCCGGACGCTCGCCCGCCAGAGTGCGACAGTGGACGAGGCCATCCACGCTCTGATCAGATCGGACATCACCGACGCCGCCCGATTACTCGAACCGACCTACAGACGAACCAATGGATACGACGGTCGAGTGTCTGTGGAGGTCGAACCTGCACTGGCGTTCAACGCACATCTGAGCTTCGAGCAGGCGACCGACCTCTGGACGACTATCAACCAACCGAACCTCATGATCAAGATCCCCGCCACCCCCGAAGGCATCGAGGCGATCGCCGAGGCAACCGCATCGGGTATCAGCGTCAACGTCACGCTCTTGTTCAGCGTCGACGTCTACCGTCTCGTGATCCGCGCGTACCTTTCCGGCCTGGAGCGGGCCCAACTGGCCGGGCACGACATCACCCGCATCCACTCCGTCGCGTCCTTCTTCGTCTCCCGCGTCGACGCCGAAGTCGATGGCCGGCTCAGCGGCCTGGAGACCCCTGACGCCGCAGAACTCCGCGGAACAGTCGGCGTTGCGAACGCACGACTGGCCTACCGGGTCTATCAGCAGGAGTTCGCGACTCCGCGCGCGCAGCGTCTTCTCGCACGCGGCGCGCACATCCAGCGCCTGCTATGGGCGTCGACCGGCGTCAAGAACCCCGACCTCGCCGACACCTATTACATCGACGAGCTCATCGCTCCTGAGACGATCATCACGATGCCGCCGGCGACATTGGCGGCTTTCGCCGATCATGGAGCGGTGAGCGCGAACTCGATCACCGCTGGCTACGCGGGTGCTGTCGACACATTCCAACGCCTGAAGGCTGTCGGCATATCGTATGAGAACGTCACCGACAGGCTGCTCGCTGACGGTGTCGCGAAGTTCGAGGACTCGTGGCGGAAACTCACCGCAACGGTCTCGAAAGCACTGCAACGCTCGCTCTAGTGGTGCCGATGGTCGTGGATGCTGATTCGGCGTCACACGGAACCCGTGCCTGCGAATCCCCGTCTCGCTCCCGTGCACTTCGGAGCAGATGCCCTCGCTTTGAAACTTGGGCACTATTCGGGCACTCTTGAATGGTTCTGGGTTGGTCTGCAGTCCGCTACCCGAAGCGGAGACAACTCAGCTGCGGGAGGCAGCGTGTCAGTGTTCAACGGCTTGGAGTCGAGTGGCCCTCGCCGCCTCATCCGCGATCAGGCTCATGACGCGATCAGAGACGCGATCCTCGCCGGCGTCCTGGAGCCCGGCGAGCAACTCGACGATGCAGAGCTGCAGCGTTGGCTCGGCATCTCACGAACTCCGATCCGGCAGGCGCTCTTCGCCCTGACCCTGGAAGGTTTCGTTGAGACCGCCCCTCAAGCACACACTCGAGTAGTGAAGCCTCGATCCGAAGAGGCCGAGCAGTATCTCGAAGCCGTCGGAGTCCTCATTGCCGGCGTAACGAATGCCTCCATTCGGGTCGCGGACGCCGATCAGCGTGCAGGCGTGGTGGCCCGATTACGCGATGCCCTAACCGGCATCGACGAGCACAATATGGACACGTATGCGGCTCGGATGACCGACTATTACCTCGAGGTCAGGGCCATCTGCCCGAATCGGAGCCTTCTCGAGGCGGTCGACCATTCGGCACGCTCACTCGGCTACAAAGTCCTGGTAGCGCTCAAGACGAAGCCCATTGCGTGGGTCGCACTCACCGAACACCACCATCGCCTGCTCAGTGCGTGGGAAGCCGGATCCCCGGAGGCAGTCGAAATTGCGACTCGGCGCCTGTTCGGTGGAAATCCCTTCGAATCCGCAGCCTGAACTCTCTTTCGACTCCACTGAGTTGACGCCTGCGCAACGACGCTACGCGGTCTCCGAATTTTTATTGACCCATCAATTTTGATTGTTGTTCCAATTTCAGTATCCTTATTGTGGCGCGTCATCCCCCATGGCGCGCCGCTTGGTGTGGCATGGCCGCCCGAGCGGGGCTCCGGCATTCGGGTTGCCGGGGCCCTCCCAACGCAGCCTCACGCTCAAAGGAAATCCACCCGTGAAGCGTTGTCCTCGTTGTGGCCATCGGATGAAGACGGAGCGGAACCCGTACTACGGCATCGGTTTAGCGGTCCACCAGTTCACGAATGACTGCAATCACTGCGGTCACGTCGAATTCGTCCCTGAACGGCCCACGATCGCGGACGAGCGGAGGAGCTCCGACGACAGACGGAGCGCACCGAGGTCCGGCATCGGCACTGTCTGGCGGCGGCTCACGAAGCGGCGCTGAGCCCACTGCAGTTCACAGCGCCTCAAACGATCCAGCGGGATGTGGATTTCTGGCGCCGAGTAGGGTCCACACAGTGGCGATCAACGCGAACGCACCATATCCGAGCACGATCTGCGACAGGGACAGGACACTGGTGAGCTGTCCGGCAATCAATGCCGGTACGGTCGCCCCGCTGTAGCTGATGAGATAGATGACACTGAAAGTCGGTGCCCGATCATCGATGGTGCTTCCCGACAACAATCCTCGCGTCGCCGCGCTGATTGCGATTCCTTGCGATGCGCCCGCGATGACCGTGGATGCGATGAACAACGGCAGCGCCCCTGTGGCGATGGCGGAGATGACCCCGATGATGCCGATCAGAAACACGGCCATCCCGAGTCGTTGGGCGGTCGCGGGTGCGAATCGGCTGCCGAGCGGTGCGCCGAACGCGCTCGGCGCCATGTACGCCGCGAACACCAACCCGAGGATGAGAGGGCTGGCCGTGTGAAGCTGGTTCTCCACCAATGCCGGCACGAACGCTTGGTAGAACGCGCCGACCGACCAGGTTGAGAGCAGCACCGCCGCAGTGATCGGAATCAGGTGCCGTACGCGCTGTGGCACGCGCACACTCGGCATCATCGAGCGTCGTGCGCCCGGCTTTCGACTCACTGTTTCCGGGCTGAGCACGATGAGCACAATGGAGACGAGGAGCGCGACGACGTCGACGAGGTAGATCAGCTGCCGCGGCCACGGCCCGAATTGCACCAGCGCACCCGAGGCTACCGCGCCGACGGCGAGGCCGAGCATCACTGTCTGGCTCGATGCGACGGAGGCGAGCCACGCCGGCTTTGCCGGCGCGGTATCGACGATGTAGGAGGTCACGCTGCTGCTTGCAAGTCCTGCGCCGAGACCGAGGAGCAGCCGTCCAGTGACGAGAATCCCGAGATCGTGAACGTTGAGCAGCAGCACGCACCCGAGCAGGAGCAGGCTCAGGCTGGCGATCGAGATCGGACGACGGCCGACGTGGTTGGACAACCGGCCGAGCACGAGCAGAGTGGTGAGCGTCGCAGCCGAATAGACGACGACGGCGACCGATATTCCTGCGTTGGTGAACCCATCCTGAGCTCGGTAGACGTTGAAGAGCGGCACAGTGGACCCCACTGTGGCGAACGTGGCGATCAGGGCGATGATCGCTGCGGCGAAAGCGAATCGAAGCCGGACGGCCGGCCCTTCGATGTCCGCGACGGTTGTACTTGCGTTCATTGGATCGCGGTCGTAAGGCTCATCGTTCGGCTCCTTCTACTCGTGCCCCAAGTGGCGAAAGCTCGACCGTTGGCGTCGCGCGAGTGCTCGGTCTTACCTCGTGGACCGGACGAGTTCGATCAGGACCTGACTGCTTCCTCGCGCAGCCGGGCAGCCGGGCAGCCGAGATCAGGCGAGCAGCTCGTTGAGGGTGTCTTCGTTCACGCGCGAAAGCAGTTCGAGATGGGCTATCGCCATGTCGATGGCCGAGGCCATCGGCGCCACGTCTCGTGCGGTCTGAGCCAGCAGATAGCCGCCCTGGACGGCGGCGACGAATCCGATCGCGAGCTGTTCGACGTCGACGGAGGGCGGAATGATCCGTTCTTCCTGAAAGCGCCGGAGCACAACACGGAAAAGCTCTATCCAGGCGTCGAACAACTCGTTCAGTTTGAGCCGTGCGACCCAATCGTTGTCGGCCACCTCGTTCGCCAACGATCCCAGAGCGCAGCCGTAGCGACCGTCTTGCAACGCATTCGTTTCGACGATCGCGTCGCGCCACCGTCTCAACCCGGCGAACGTGCGGACGTTCTCGAGCCGCTCCCGCTCACCGTCGATCTTCCGGTCACCGACGTATTCGATCACCGCCCGCACAAGAGCAGGCTTGTCCTCGAAATGGCGGTACAGCTGTGACTTGCTCACCTTGCTCGTGGACACGACATCATCGAGGGTCGTTCCTCCGACTCCGCGCACGCGTATCAGGTCGGCTGCGGTCGACACGATCTTCGACCTCGTCCTGATGCCACGAGTCGTCAAGCGCGTGACTGCGCCTGTCCCCGAGCTCTCCTCCACGACGTCATCCTACGGCCGGCCGCCCGCATAAATCTGACAAGGATCGTTGCCGAGGGCAGCGCCGCAGTCGCCAACGGTCACCGTTCGGCGCAGTCGCTGGATCAGGTGCGACGACGTCCTGGAACCATATCGTCCAGTCTAACCCAGGTATTAGCGTCCCGCCAGTGGCATTTCGTCCCTTTGGTCCCAGTTTTGCACCGAGCGAACGATCTGGCCTGATTTCTATATGGACGAAATCGTTCCGTCGTAGCCGAATCCGGCTCCGATCGAGGCGCGATCTACAAGACGGTGTTCGATGCGCGTCGTAAGATTCGCGCCTACTTGACCGCTCATGGGTATGTCGAGGACCATTCGGCACATGACGGGGATTCGACCTGAGCCGCGGATCACCCTACTGAAAGGAACACCCCATGTCTGGAACATTCGAGCCAGCCCGTTACGACTTCGAGTACCCCGACACCGCCGGCTACCCGGACGGCGTCGGCACCCTGAGTCAAGACCAAAAGGTTCTCATCGACGAGGTCCTCGATGAGGAGTCGAAACCGGGATTCGACTTCGCGTTGGTCGATGACAACGAGAACAGCGTTTACATCGCATTCGTCGGAGATACCGAAATCGGCGGTGTGACGTACTCCCTGCAGGGCAATCGAATTGTGCTTCTTGCGGCGTCGGTCTACCCGGAGTTCCGCAACCAGGGCGTTGCGACGGAGATGATCCGGCGGATTCTCGAGGACGTGAAAACAGAGAAGAAGACGGTGACGATCATCTGTCCGATTGTCCGTACTTTCATCGACAGTCATCCCGAGTTCGAATCGCTGGTGGATCCTGAGAACCCTGGTGTGAAGAACACCGGCCGGCTGTGATGCTCGAGTGAGTTTCGAGAGCATAAACACAGCACTCATCACAGCCGCGGAGAATGCCTGGGCACATGACCTGGGATACCTCCCGCTTTACGCGGCCGGGCCACGCGCCCGAATCGCGATCATCGGCCAGGCGCCCGGTCGTCGAGCTCAGGAGTCAGGCATCGCATGGAACGACGCCAGCGGGATAACCCTCATGAACTGGCTCGGCGTCTCGGAGGAAGAGTTCCGAGACCCCAACCTGTTCGCGCTCCTCCCGATGGACTTCTACTACCCCGGTAAGGGAACGAGTGGCGACCTCCCCCCGCGTCGAGGGTTCGCGGAACGCTGGCATGTGCCTTTGCTCGAACTCATGCCCGACATCCGGCTTACGGTCTTGATCGGCACGTACGCGCAACACCACTATTTGGGCGGGCGAGCGAAGCGGAACTTGACAGAGACGGTCTACGCGTTCCGGGAGTACTTGCCCGAATTCCTGCCGCTCGTCCACCCCTCGCCGCTGAATTTCCGATGGCAGGCGCGCAACCGCTGGTTCGAATCGGATGTGATCCCGGCGATCAGGCACAGTGTCGCCGCCGCGATTCGCTGAGGCGACCGCACACGACTCCTGCTCATCCCAGGCCGGCGGCCCCGCGACGCTCCAACTTCTGCACGTCCCAGTAGAGGCATTCGACAAGGTCGTGCGCGGGGCAGTGCGGAGCCTCGCCCTCCTCTGAACTGGTGGCCACTCTCGCGAATTCACCTCGAGCCTTCGCCAGCAAGGCCGCGAACTCCTCGTCGCGGACGACGCATCCTTCGACGCCGAGCCACTCCCTGAGGAGCGTCTCGACATCCTGGTGGTACACCATCGAATCGGCCCAGACCCGCTGCACGATGCCTGCGATCTGGTCTGCCCGCGGCGCTGGGCCGGCACCGTCCATCACCGGGAAGGTATGCGGATTCTTGGGCTTCGTGTTTTTCATTGCTCCTCCGTCGCAGCTCCACCCGCGATCCGGGCCGGGCCTAACACCCAGTCGGGACGGACCTAGTGACAGGTGTAGCCGAATGGGTGGCGATTACTCCAGCCGGGCGCCGGAGCATCTCCTGCGCACCCCAGAAACCTCCGGCGGCGAGAATCACGCGTCGTGTGGTCACTGGAGTGTACGCAGGAGATGAACGCGGTCGCGATCTAGGCCGTCTGCCCGCTCTCGCGGAGGTCGCCATTGAGGCCGTTCGGGTAGAAGCCGCCCGATGTGGCGCGGTCGCCGGTCAGGTACACGATGTTCAGGATGTGCTCGGGGGAACGGCCGTACGCGCGCCCTTCAGCGTCGTTGGGGACCAGGTTGAGCGTTTCGGAGTCTCCGATGCTCTGGTCGTCGTATCCGACACCATCGACGGCGCCGCGCACATTCGAGATCTTCTCGACCGCGTTGAAGACGGTGTCGTCGATCATGCCCTCGTTGTAGAGGGACGTGCGGACGATGCCTGCGTGGTACGCCTCGGTGGCGAGGAGCCCTGCCGCGGCGTCGAGGTAGGTCTTGTTGGTGATGAACGGTGCCGCGCCCTTGAAGGCGGTGACGCCGACGTCCTCGAACAGGAAGGCGGCGAACAGGAAGTTGAGGTCGTTGGCGTACGCGTCGAAGGTCTCCCCCGGCTTGATGAGCCCGGCGGCGAGAGCAGCTGCAGTGAAGCTTTCGTCGAGGGAGATCGCCGGGCGGGAAACCGCCGCGTTGCCCAGCGCGTTGCGCAGGAAGACGACGTGCGCGCGCTCGTCTCCGGCGATCTCCGCAGCGATCCTCCGGATTACACGGCTCTTGAACGGCACCGGGCGCCCCCCGGTCACCTCGCCGCGCGTGCCGGTACCGGTCGTCAGCTCGTCCGGCAACGTCATGCCGCTCGCACGCAGGTAGAACTCGGCTTCCAGGTACTCGAGGTTCAGCGCGAAGTTCAGGATCGAGCCGTCGCTGATCTCCGGCGTCGTAGCGGCCGCGTCGTCGGTTCCCGCAGCCGTAACCATGCCCGCAAGGGCGGCGCGGTCGGCGCTCGTCTCCCCGCTTCGATTGATCGCGTCTTCGAGGAAGTGGTTGTCGGACATGTCAGACCCTTCTTTCGTTCATACGGATGACGGTCACCCGTTAGCGTCGCCAGGCCCGTCGACCTTTCGTACTGGCGCCGAAGATTTCGGTCCAGTCGAGGTCTTCGTAAGAGTCGTTCGACACCGAGACGCAAATGGAATGTCGAGTCCAGAATCAGGAGGAAAAGTGACCGAGACCACAGCTGCCCGTTCGTTGACGGTGAAGGGCGAGCGGACGCGCGCGAAGATCGTCGAGGTCGCTGCGTCTCTGATGTTCCAGGATGGTGTCGCCGGCACGACTGTCGAGACCGTCTGCGAGGCCGCGGGAGTCGGCAAGTCGCAGATCTACCACTATTTCCACGACAAAGCCGAACTTGTTCGGACCGTGATCGAGTCGCACACCGAGCGTATTCTCAGCGCCTACGATCCGTTTCTCTCCACTGTCTCCGGCTGGGAAAGCTGGGACGACTGGCGCGACTTCATCGTTGATGCGCAACGGGATGCGGAGTGCATCGGCGGCTGCCCCCTCGGCTCCCTTGCACGCGAGCTCGTGGACTGCGACGACCTCACTCGGGCGTTGCTCATTCGGAGCTTTCAGCGGTGGGAGCTCGCTTTGATGGACGCAGTTCAGCGCATGAAGGACCTGGGACTGATTCGACCGGAAGCGAACAACAAATTCCTCGCCACCGCGCTTCTGGCCGGCCTCCAAGGCGGTTTCCTGTTGTGTCAGACCTGGAGGGATGTGATGCCTTTGCAGGCCTCGCTCAATAGCGCGATCGGCCTGCTCCGAATGTACGCCGCGTGAGTGCGCGACGTCCCCGAAAGGACCTCCTCCTCGATCGCCCGCGCTCTCATCCCTCCGCGTGAGACGGCAGGCCCGGGTGCTCACGATCGACCATGTCCGCGTACTGCGGGTGGCTGTCGATGAACGAACGCACCAACGGGCAATAGACCGTGACCAGTCGACCGTTGTGGCGCAGCTCGTCCAGGACCCGTCCGATGAACTCCGTGGCGACTCCTTTGCCTCTCACTCGGCCAGGGGCGCACGACCCGGCGCGGACGTGTCCATACCGTTCTGGAGATCGGCGTCCACGACCGCCGCAAGCAGGCCGCGGACACTTTCCGCACAGGCGCCGCACGAATCGAGATGCGATGTGACTCCGACATACCGCTCTTCCGGATCGAGTCCGGCAGCCCGCCGGTCGACATAGACGTGCATAACCGCCATCACCTCGTCGCATCCGACATCGCGTGGGTCCGCGGCCAGAAGCCGTTCGATCCACTCCGGCGTGCCGCTCACGCTCGTTCAACCCCTACCCGTTGCTGCGTCATACGGTCCACCCGCGACTGCCCGTCCAGATAACCATGAGCAGTGAGGTACGCACGCACTTTACGACGTGCGTCGAAGATCGTCTTGTAGATCGCGCCGGGCGTGGAGCCGGACCGGGCGGACATCGCATCGATGGAGACCTCGTTGACGACAACCGCGACGAACAAACGGCGTTGATGGTCGGTCAGCGTGTCGACAGCCCGTTGTACGGCCTCGATCAGGTCCCGATGCTGTGCGTGGGCCAGCGGATCCGCCGCACCGTATCGTTCGGGCAATCGGTCCCAGTCCTCAGCTTCCATCGCTACCGTCGGGCGGCGCCAGAAGTGGCGGCCGAACTTGCTTGCGATCTCGAGAACGACAAAACGATATGCCCATGTCGTGAAGCGGCTCTCGCCACGGAATGTCGGGAGCTTCTCGAGCAGGGCGACCATTGCGTCGTCTGCGGCTTGATGGGCGATGTCGTCGAGCTCCGGACCGCCAATGCGGGCTGCCGGGCCGCGCCGGTACGCCTCCTTCAGACCGACCTTGAGCAGCAGCTCATGGAGGCGGGACTGCGCGGCGCGACACTCAGCGCTCTGACCGCTCAACGCGGTCACCCACGAGGATGAGTCTTTGTCCATGCTGGTGGACCCCATTCGATCTACGGAACTATTTCGTCCAGAATAAGTCGCCAGATGCGCTTCCACAACGGTTGTGCGCGGGCCAACAATGTGCGTCTTTGGGGACTTTCTCGGCTATGACGCAGATGGACACTCAGATCGCGACGTTAGATACTGGACGGAATAGGCCGTTTATTTCGATTAAATCCTTCACCCGGGAGAAACCATGCCGGAACACATCCTCGACACCGGCGACGCGGTGGGCACACTACGGTGCGTCACTCCGCTCGGAAGCGAGGGCTTGCCCGTTTTCGATCTCGAGCTGCCGTACGCGCCGGAACCGAAGGAGACCGAAGGTACGGACTGGGTCTCGATTCTCGAGTACGCCGTGAATGAGTACCTCGACAAGCACGAGATCAGCCAGCCGGGCTACGTCGAGTGACGGACGCACTGCCGACCTGTTACGACCGCGCCCGCAACTACTTCAGGCCGCAGAGGTCCGCGTCGAACACGAGCTCCACGAAGCGGGCGGCCATCAGGGCCTGCACGTCGTCGCCCGGATGCAGGTTGTCCGGCATCGGCATCGTCTCGGCATCCGCGGCGCCGTAAAGTTCCAGGCCGTTCAGGTAGTGGATCGCGGGGTCCCACTCGCGACGCTGTTCCACGATGCGGGACAGCTCGGCGCGGATGCCGGTCAGGCTCAGCTTGCCGGCCGCAGCCTCCTCGACGGTCCCCGCGGTCGTCGTCCATGGCTCGGTGCGCGCCGGGTCCTGGATCGTCGGCCCGGCGGCATCTTCGACCGGGCCGCAGAAGATCGGGGAGACGACGAGGAGGGGCGTCGCCGGATGGCCGTCACGGATGGTGTCGAGAAAACCGTGGACGGCGGTCGTGAACACGCGCATCCGCATCGCGTCGGCGTTGACCAGGTTGATGCCGACCTTGAGGCTGATGAAGTCAGCCGGCACATCGCGCATCGTGCGTGCGGTCAACTGGTCGAGCATGGCGTTGCCCGAGAAGGCGACGCTCGTCAGTTCCGCGTGCGCCGCCTGGGCCGCTGCGACCGGCCAGGTGGCGGTGGTGCTCGACGCCACGTATCCGTGACTGATCGAGCTACCGTGATGGAGCCAGCGCAGTCCTTCCGCAGGCGCCGGGCCGGTCACCGGGGCGTCGGTCCGCAGCTCGAGGAGCTCCACCTCGTCGGTGTACGGGAGCCAGAGCTCGATGTCCTTCTCGTGCGGCGGGAGTGATTCGAACCGCAGCGTGTCCGGCTCACCGGGCACCAGGTAGGCGTCCGGCTTCTCGAAGGTGAACACGAGGCGGTTGCCCGCCGTGGACGACCGGCGCTGGAAGAGCTCCCCGTCCACGCACAGTTCGTAGTGCGCCGGCGGCATGGGGGCGATCTCGCTCTCGATGAGCTTGGTCGCGAGCACACGCAGTTCGATCCGCGTGGCGGTGGTGCGGAAGGCGAGGCGGATGCCGGCGCACTGGGAGACGGACGCCCGCATGAAGTCGTCGGGGATCTGGCGCTCCGACTCGACGCTCAGCCGTTTGGGCAGCACTCCACGCTCGGTGCGTTCGACGCGGACGGCTCCGCGGAGCTCCACCGGGCCGTCGACCAGGGGCACCCGGATCACTCCTGTTCGACCTTCCCCGCGGAGTCGATCCGGTAGGACGCGTCTCCCACCCGGAAGCCCGAGAGCGTCGCGGTCGGGTCGAGCTGCGCGACGCAGCCGTCGGCGCTCACGGTGCCGTCGATAGCGACGGCGACCCCGAAGATCGAGGTGAGCACGAGGTCGACCCAGGCACCCGATGACGAGCACGCCCAGTCGTTGATGTACGGCAGCTGCGGCGGTGCCTTTCGCGCTCCTCCGTGGATGGCCGGCTCGGCTTCCTCCACGAAGTGCGCCTGCCCGGCCGGCCCCTGGTTCGTCGATCGGACCAGGCCGTGCAGCCACTCGAGGGCGACGTCCGGAGCACCGAGTGCGATGAGCGAACGGGCGGCGTCGGCCGGCCACGCGGGATACGCGCCGTTCCACTGGTGGTCAGGACGCACGCTGAAACTCGCGTCGGGATCCCAGGGCGAGAGCGCACGCATCCAGTTCGGCGTCTGCAGGTCGTGCTGGAAGAAGCGGACCATCTCGGAGCGCGTCGACTCGTCCAGGTCATCGGCGATGGTGGTCCCGACGATGTTGAAGTCGTAGCAGTGCTTCACCGGGATGCGCGTGCCGTCCGGCTGGCCGGCGGCGAAGTGCCCGGAGCCGTCCACGTACAGTCCGGCGACGTCGGGGAGCAGCTCGGCCGCAGCGGCGGCGAGTCGCCCGGACCGCTCGTGGTCGCCGAGGTGTGCGTGGATCTCGGCGGCGGTCCGGAGATTCCACACGTTCGCCGCGTTGAGGCTTGCGACCTCGTGCGTGTACGAGCTGACGCATTCGAGCAGGTTGTCGATTTCACCGTAGTCGGCGAGCTTCGACCCGGACCGCAATGCCATCCAGGCCTCGGCCCAGTCGACGACATGGTCGGAGACCGGGAGCGCAGCGGCGCCCGCGGCACCGATCCTCTCGCCGAGGAAGGCGTCGTCGCGGTTGTAACGGAGGTAGTCGCTCACCAGCCGGGTCATCGCATAGTCGTTGACCGAGTACCACCGGCCGACGCCCCCACCCGTGAGGGAGGACGTTCCGAAGTACGCGTGGATGTCGGTCTCGATCCAGTGCCGCAGCTGGCTGCGCATCTCGGCGGGGTCGAGCAGGGCGTGCACGAGTGAACTGAGGCTGTAGTCCCAGATGAAGGTGGTCGTGGACCAGTAGTTCGGCATGAGGGTGTCGTAGGAGCGCCCGAGCACGTTGCCCGCGAAGTCGCGGCGGAACCAGATCACACCGAGCGCGCCCCACCAGTAGAGGCGGCGCAGGGTGTCGGACTCGGTGTGGAGCTGCGGGAGGTGGCCGGAGTACTCGGTGTTGCCGGGCGTGAAGATCGCCTCGAGCTGGCCGTTCCAGAAGGTCTCCGACGCGGCGACGGCTGCGGGAACGTCCTCCGCGACACGATCGAAGGCGCCCTCGGCCGCCTCCCGTGTCGTGCCGACGGCGTGGACGTAGCCGAATCGTTCCGTCGCTCCGGCGGCGATCAGCAACTCGGTCTCGAGCTCCCCACCGCGACCGGCGCCGCCGATCCCGACCTCGAACTCGTCGACAGGGGTCGGCGGGACGGCGCTCCGCCTGACCTGACCCGCCCGGTCGAGGCCCTGCACGCTCCACGCTCGCGCCTCGTCGTCGCAGAACGTCAGCCTCACCCGGGCTTCGTCGGTCTCGAGAGTGTTGCGCACGCTGGGCGCCTCGGCGTTCGGCCACTGCCCCTCGGCGCTCACCGCTCGCGCGTTCACGGCGAGGGCGAACCTCACCGGACGCGATTCGGACGACGTGTTCGTCACCCGCACGTCGATCGCGACAGCGGTCTCACCCGGCACGCACACTGTCGTCGTCTCGATCGAGAGGTCGCCGAGGACTGCTCGGCGGACGACGCGGTCGGGCCGCCAGGTGTGGGCCACCGGGACGCCGAACGACTCGAAGACCCTGCCGTCCACGAAGAGGACGGCAGTCGATGCGAGTCCCTGGGAGACCGGAGGGAACGTCACGGCGTAGATCCCGGTCAGGTCGTGCCCGACCGCCGTGGTTCCGAGGAAATTGGTGAGACCCGCCGGCGCGACCATGTCGTCGTAGTGGTGGGAGATCTCATCCGCCGCCAGGTCTTCGACGGAGGGGATCGTCTTCGTCATGCTGACTCCGAATCGGGTGACTAGTACTGCCCGAGCGCGAGGCCCCGGGAGAAGAACTTCTGGGTGAAGAGGAAGAGGACGACCGTCGGCAGCGAGATCACGAGTCCGGCGGCGAGAACGGTGGAGAGCTGTGCCCCGCCGTAAGTGCTCTGCATACCGCTCAGTGTGGTCACGATCGGCCGCACGTTGTCCGACTGGCTCAGGGTGAGCCCGAGCAGGAGGTCGTTCCAGATGAACGTCGCCTGCAGGATGAACACGGCGACCAGGGCGCTCGATGCCATCGGCACGTACACCCGGAAGAAGATGCGGACCGTGGAGGCTCCGTCGATCACCGCGGCCTCGAAGACGTTGTGCGCGATCCCGGTGAAGAAGTTGCGCATGACGAAGGCGGCGAACGGGATCGAGATCGCCGTGTACACGATGATCATGCCGGTCTGCGTGTCGAAGAGCCCCGTCCGGGAGTACCCGTCGAACAACGGCAGCAGCACCATCTGGAGCGGGAACACCGTGCCGCCGAAGATGAACACGAACCACCAGAAGCCGTGGCGGAGCCCGAGAGCGACGATCGCGAACCCGACCGCTGCGCCGACGATCACGGCGATCGCCGGCGAGACGAGGCTGTAGACCGTGGTGCTGAGGAGGCTGTCCCCGAGGTTGCTCAGGTTCCACGCCTGGATGATGTTCGGGATCAGGGACATGCCGTTCGGGATCCACGACTGCCGCGAATCGTACGACTCCGGCGACTTGGCCGCGTTGATGACCAACAGGTAGACCGGGAGCAGCCAGACGATGCCGACGAGCACCAGCAGCGACGTCTTCGTGATACGGGAAACCATCTCGACGCTCCTAGATCGCGTTCTTCTGGGACAACTGCTGGCGCAGATAGAGGATCGACGCGACCAGCGTGACGACGGTGAGGAACACGGCGATCGCCGATCCGAGGCCGTATTGGCTGTTGACGAAGGTGTCCTTGTACATGGTGAGGGCGAGCGTCTCCGAGATGCGTCCAGGCCCGCCCTTGGTCATTCCGAGCACGATGTCGAACGTCTTGAGGCTGGCGACGATCGAGAGACCGATGACGACGGTGGTCAGGGGGCGGAGCATCGGCCACAGGATGTTGGCGAACAGCCGGAACCCGTTCGCACCGTCGAGTCTCGCGGCCTCCAACGGCTCCTTGGGAATGGACTGGAGACCGATCGTGAAGAGGAGCGCGTTGACACCGACGCCCTGCCAGGCTGCGGCGAGGATCATGACAATGGTGTTCGTCGGCGCGTCGAGCAGCCAGCGGGGAGTGCTCATCACGCCGAAGAAGTGCATGGCCTGGTCGAGTGCGCCATTGCTCTGCAGCACGAACGACCAGATCAGACCGACGCCGATGCCGGAGATCGCATACGGGATGAGGAACGGGACCCGCAGCCAGACGCCGCCCTTCATGTTGAAGGTCAGCAGGGCCAGCACGAGGCCGAGTCCCACGGGGACGATGAGGGTCCCCGCGACCCACAGCAGCGTGTTGATCATGGACCCGACGAAGTCAGGGTCCTCGAACATCAGCTTGTAGTTGGCGAGACCGACCCAGGCCGGGTCGGCGAGCCCGTTGTAGTTCGTGAAGCTGAGGAACAGCGTCCACAGCAGCGGGAGGTAGAGAAGGACGGCGACCAGGAGGGCGCCCGGGGCGACGAAGCCCAGGGCGGCCCACCTGTATTGCTCTTTTTTCACAGTCGAGGACTATTTCTGGGTCGCCCAGTACTGGTCCGCCGCGTCCTGGATCTTCGTCAGGTACGGCATCGGGTCACCGGGGTTGGCTTCGAACGCACCGAACTGCTCGAGTGCGACATTGAGGATCGGAGTCGGCGCCGCCTCGAAGTAGCGCGTCACGAGCTGGTACTTGCTGCTCGCGACCGTCTGGCCGAGAGCCTTGAGGCCCGCGTCCTTCGCCTGGGCCTTCGGGTTGAACGGAACGTCGCCGCGCGCGTTGCTCCATGCGGTCTGCGCGCCGGCGGTCATCCACCACTTCGAGTAGTTGAGACCGAGGTCCTTCTGCTTGGACGTCGCCGCGACGCACAGCGGGCCGGTCTCGACCGGGACGGGCGTCGGGCTCGCCTTGGAGGACACGGCCGGGATGAGGAAGTAGTCGTAGTCCGTGCCCGCCTTCATGCCGACACCGTCGAGCGACGCTCCGAAGAACGTGCCGAAGTTGATCATCGCCGCGTCGCCCTGCTTGAGCATCTGCGCCGGATCGGTGGTGCTTCCGGCGTCGCTGAACCAGCCCTTCTTCTCCTGCGACTGCCACTCGTCCATGATCTTGACGATGCGCGGGTCGGTGTACTTGACCGAGCCGTCCGAGAGCCCCTTGTAGAGCGCGGGGTCGGTGCCGGCCACGAGGGTTTCGAACCAGGGGAAGGTGAACAGCTGGCTGGTCTGGTAGAACGGCGTCACACCGTTCTGCTTGAGCTTCGCGGCGTCGGCCATCAGCTCGTTCCAGGAGGTCGGCTTCGAGATGCCGTACTTGTCGAAGATCGTCTTGTTGTAGTACATGACCCAGTACGCGATGTTCATGGGGACGCAGTACTGCTTGCCCTTGAACGTGTAGTACTTCTCGAGGTCCTTGCTGACGTTGCCGTCGGCGATCGCCTGCTTCCAGATGTCCGAGGTCTCCGCGACCAGCTTCTGGTCGACCAGCTGCTTGAGGTTGTCACCCGTCGACCAGGTGAAGAGCCCAGGGCTCTGCTGGGTGCGGAACGACTGCTTGACGAACGCCTGGTACTGGTTCTCGTCGGAGTAGCCCGTCGTCGCCAGGTCGATCTTCACGTCCTTCTTCGACGTCGGGTTCAGCGACTGGAACTGGGGCTTCCAGGCGGCCTTGTCCGTGTAGAACTTCAGCGTTCCGGTGGCGGAGCCGCCGGCGTTGGCTCCGCCGGAGCAGGCTGCCAGGAGCAGGCTCACCGCCAGGAGGGGGGCGATCAGAGCGATCTTTCGTTTCGTGTTCAAGTGAACTCCCTTGTTCGTGTGTCGCGGTGAGTGTGCGACACGGCCGTGGTGCGCCCCCGGGATGGCCTCGGCAATTGTATGTGGTTGCCTCGAACGAATTGGTATCGTTATCAAGACCGTTTGCCAAGCTAGCAGGGTTGGTACTTCTCTGCAAGGACGCGAGTGTGATGCTGTTGCTGTTTTCAGGTGCAGTTACCGGTATTGAGTTGTCGTGTCAGTCAGTCATTCAGTCATCGTTCGTCCGCGTGCCCCGGACGTACGCCTTCACCGTCGCGAAGCTCTCGGACATCGAGTCCGCCGTACGGCGGATCACGTAAGGCCCCACCGACGCGGGGACGATGAACGTCTCCGCGTAGTGGATGACATAGGGAGCGAAGGCCCCCGTGGGGCTCGCCACCTCGACCTCGTCGCCCTCGACCAGGTTCAGCACGTTGACGGTGCCTTCCGTGTCGTGGACGGCGTGGTCCTGGAACCAGTGCCGGCGCACCTCGATGAACTCGAGCTCGTGCAGGCCGGTGCGCTCCTCGCGCACGCCATCGCCTTCCCGGACGAGCTCCACCTGGTCGAGCAGGTGCTCGGAGACCCACTCGGTGTCGCGATCCCATTGGATGTTCCGGCCGCCGTGCTCGAGGTGGATGGGCCTGGGCAGGCCGTCGAGGCCGACCCGCCCCCAGTCCCACAGCTTGAAGGTGAAGATGAACGGCGTGGCCGAGATCTCCAGGACCATCGAGTTCGCGCCGGACGCGTGGACCGTCCCGGCCGGGATCGCGAAGTGATCGTGCTTCTTCGCCGGGATGCGGTTGACGAACTCCTCGGCGAGGAACGGCGCGACCCCGCGCGAGGCGTCGTCGAGCGCGCCGAGCATCTCGGCCGGCTCCGTGCCGGTCTTCAGGCCGAGGTAGACGACGGCGTCGTCTTCGGCGTCGAGGAGGTAGTAGCTCTCGTCCTGCGTGTAATGCATGCCGAACGTGTCCTGGATGTACTCCGTCAGCGGGTGCACCTGCAGCGAGAGGTTGCCGCCGCCCATCGTGTCCAGGAAGTCGAACCGGATGGGGAACTCGGCGCCGAACCGGGCGAAGGTCTTCTCGCCCAGCAGTTCGCGCGGGTGCATCAGGACGAGATCGAGCGCGGGGACCTCGACGACACCGCCCGCCCCCTCCAGCAGGAGCGAGTTCTCCTCCGGAACGCAGTCGAAGCACCAGGCGTAGTTCGACTTCGCGGGATCGAGGTCGAGACGCCGCTTCATCCATTGGCCGCCCCACACGCCGGGGTCGAAGAACGGGACGACCCGGAACGGGCCCGCAGTCGCAGAACGGAGGGTCTCGCGGAACGCCGCCCCGGTGATGAGCTTGGCGTCCGTGGTTCCGGCGTTCGTGTCCAGCACGAAGTCGACGCGGTCGAAAAGGGTCCGTTTGTGCCGGTCGGCGACCCGCCACTCGACGAAGAAGCCGCGCTTGTACTTCCGGAGGGGATCCTCGCCTCCGTTGCCGGCCCGCCAGTTCGTGGCGCCCTCGCGCTGCCGCTGCTGGATCTCCCAGCGGGCGAGGTCCGCGAGCACGATCACGTCCGCCTGGACGGGCACGAGACTCGCACCCCAGCCGACGAGGACCGTCGGCACGTCCGACCCGAGAACCCTCTGCGCCAGCGCCTCCAGTTGGTCGGCGTCGTAGAACTCGGCCAGGGCGAAGTGACTCATCACGCCGAAGACACGGTCGTCGGTGAGGTTCCGTTCGATGATGGCTTCGACGGCCGCATTCGGGAGAGCGGCTTCTGCCTCGACGTCGACGACCTGGTACTCCGGCAGGGTGCGGCGCAGCTCGTCCAGCAGCTCGGCCAGCTCGACCCCGGGGTAGCAGTCGATCACGACGAGGGGTGAGCGGCCGGCCGTCGCGAGGCGGGCGAACCGATCGATCTCGGACCACGCGGCCGCGCCGGTCCAGACGTTCGCGCCCTCAGGCAGGGCGAGGGACGGCTGTTTGTCGTACCCGGTTCTCGGTCGTGCGTCGATCGTGGTCATCGAGGGTCCGTTCGTAGAAAGCCCGAAGGGGCCGATTGCATATCGTTGAGGCCGTCAGCCAACGCCGAAAGCCCGAGGAGGACAGAGTGCTCAGGTGCGGTCGGGACGACGAATGCCGGCCGGTTGGACGAGGACCAGAGGTGCGCGTCCACGTACGACTCGAGCCGCGGGAGGATGACGCCGGCGGCACGCATCACCCCGCCGGTGACCACCACGACGTCCGGGTCGTAGGCGTGGCAGAGGGAGACCGTGGCGGCTCCCCACGCGCGGACGTAGCGATCGAGGAGGGCGGACGCGTCAGGGTCGTCCGCCCCCTCGATCAGTTCCCTCAGGCCATCGCGGCCGGAGAGGCTCCCGGATCGCCCGGCGGCGACATCCCGGGCCAGAGCCCAAGTGCTTGCGACGGCCTCCGCGCAGCCGATGTTCCCGCAGTTGCAGGCGGGGCCGTCGAGCTCGACGGTGACATGGCCGCCCAGGATGCCCGCATGCCCGTGCGCACCGCGCACCAACCGCCCGTCCATGATCGCGGCGGTGCCGATGCCGGTACCCAGGATGAGGAGGGCCGCATCGGTCGCGCCCGCGGCGCTGCCGGACGTCACTTCGCCCACCAGGGCGGCTCGCGCATCGTTCTCGACGACGACAGGAACGCCGAAGGCAACCTCGGCCCAGCCGCGGATGTCGTAGCCGATCGCCCAGCCGTATTTGTCGTGTGCGGCGACGAGCGCGCCGCTCCGCGCGACCACACCCGGCATCGCGATGCCGACCGCGGAGAACGCGGCGCCATCGCCCGAGTGGCGTGTCAGCAGCCCGAGCGCGGTCTCGCGGACCCCCTCCAGGTCGGCTCCCCCGCCGGTGTTCGGCAGGGCGGCGTGCGCCGCGATGGACCCGTCGGCGACGAGGCCGAGTTTGATCGTGGTTCCACCGAAATCGATAGCCAGGGTCGGCACGACACTCCTCTCCTCTTGCGCGTTGTCCGTTGTTGGTAACGTTACCAGATTTTGATCGGCGCCGCATGACACGATGATCCGGCGGGACCTCCGGCTACGCCCGAACGGTGCGGACCAGGGTCGGCATCTCGATCCGCCGCGTCGCCGGATCGTCCCGTTCCCCCGACAGCCGGGAGAACAGCAGCCGGCCGGCCTCCCGCCCGAGCTCGTGCGCGTCGTGATCGACCACGGTGACCGGCACCGGCATCATCTCCGCCAGCTCGAAGTCGTCGAAGCTCAGGATCGACGGCAACAGACCTGCGCCGCTCCCCGCTCCGATCCGCGCGCCGATCTCCTTGAGCGCGCCGACCGTGTTCCGGTTGTTCGCGCTGAACACCGCGGTCGGCGGATCCGCGAGGTCGAGCAGTTCTTTCGTGGCCGCCTTGGCGGTCCCGATGTCCTGCTGGTCCCGCCTGACCAGGAGAGGGTCCACCTCGATGCCGGACTCGCTCAGCGCCTGCGCGTAGCCCTCGAACCGGCGGCGACCGGTGAAGACGCTGCTGACGTTTCCCAGGAACGCGATCCGCGTGTGCCCGGCCTCCAGCAGGACCCGCGTTCCCCGGTACGCGCCGCCGACGTCGTCGAGCACCACGGAGTCCGCGTCGACTCCGTCGACCATCCGCGAAGCCAGGACGAGCGGCACGCCGCGCAGCGCCTCGGGCTGGAGGTGGACGGCGTCGTCGCCCGCCGGCACGACGATCAGGCCTTCGACCTGGCGGCCGATGAAGTCGGCGATGAGCTGTCGCTCGCGCTCCGGGTTCTCACCCGTGTTCCCGAGAACGATCCGCCGGCCGTACATGGACGCGACCTCTTCGACCCCCAGCGCGAAGTTGCCGTAGTACGGATTGCCGAGGTTGGTGATCGCGACGCCGACGAGCCCGCTCGGCTGGCCCGGCCGAATGCTGCGCGCGTTCTCGTTCCGGTGGTAGCCGAGTTCGGCCACCGCTTCGAGGACGCGCTCCTGCACCTCGGGCCGCACGTTCTTGCCGCCGGCCAGAGTCCGCGAGACGGTCATGGGACTGACGCCCGCAAGCTCCGCGACCTCCTTGACCGTCGGCTGCCGAGTACCGCCGACCTGAGCGACGTGCTGCATTGTGGCTCCTCGGGTCAGGTGATGTCAGGTGGCGCGGGACTCATGCTAACGGACCGCCGGTAGCGTTACCAGGCGAAGCATCCGCCGGTCAGCCGGCCGGTCGAAGGCGGAGGCCGTCCATTCCTCCGTCGACCGCGAGACCGACCCCGGTCGTCGATCCGGCGAGCGGGCCGCACAGATAGGCGACCGCCGCGGCGACCTCGTCGGGCGAGACGAGGCGGCCGTGCGGCTGTCTCGCCTCCAGCGCGCGGCGTTCGGCGGCCGGGTCGGCTGCACTGGAGAGCAGCCGCCCGATCCAGGGCGTGTCCGCGGTTCCCGGGCTCACGCAGTTGACGCGGATCCCCTCGGCCAGATGATCGGCGGCCATCGCGCGGGTGAGGGAGAGCACGGCCCCCTTCGACGCGCTGTACAACGCCCGCTGCGGGAGGCCGGCCGTCGCCACGACCGAGCACATGTTGACGATCGCCGCGCTCGTCGACCGCCGAAGGTACGGAAGGGCGGCGCGGGACACGCGCACCATCCCGAGGACGTTGATGTCGAACACCCGGTGCCACTCGTCGTCGCCGTTCGCCTCGATCGTGCCCTGAGCGCCGACCCCGGCATTGTTGACCACGATGTCGATGCCCCCGAGTTCGGCGGCGACGAGGTCGACGGCGGCGCGCACCGACTCATCGTCCGCGATATCGCACTCGACGGCGAGCCGGCCTTCGACCGGAGCGCCGAGGACGCGATCCAGGATGGCGACCCTCGCTCCACGCTCGCTCAAGAGTGCTGCTGTCGCCGCGCCGATTCCGGAGGCGCCCCCGGTGACGATCGCCTTGAGTCCATCGAGTTCCATCAGCCCAGCTCCCTCGTCCGCGTTCCGTATGCCGACTGCTCCAGCCCGCGGATGTAGCCGAGCGCGAAGATGCGCCCGAGCGTTCCGTAGGCCGGTCGGTCGTTCGTCTCCCCGAACATCGTCGGCACATGGTCAGGGCGCATCGGACCCGAGAATCCGATCTCGGCGTAGGCGCGCATGCACTCGGGCATGTCGTTCTGCCCTTCGTCGTGGAAGCATTCGCGGAAGTCCTCGACGGTGCCCTGGACATCCCGGAAGTGCACGAAGGCGATGTGATCGCCGCGTCCGAACTCCCGGATGAGCGCGGGGAGGTCGTCGGCCATCAGAGCGAAATTTCCCTGGCAGAACGTGATCGCGTTGCTCGCGGAGGGGCGCAGCGACAGCATCCGCCGATACGCCTCGGGCGACGACATGATGCGCGGGACGTTGCGGACCTCCGGTCGCGGAGGGTCGTCCGGGTGCATCCCCAAGCGGACGCCGGCCTCCTCGGCGACGGGGACCACGGCGTCCAGGAAGTACTGCAGCCCACCCCAGAGCTGCTCGGCTGTGATCTCACCCGGCTGGGCGAGGGGCTCGAGGCCGTCGAGATCGGCCGCCCGGAAGCCGGTGACGAGGGCGCCTCCTCGGCCTGGCAGGTCGATCGCGGTCCGCGCCCAACTGGAGATCGCCATCCAGTTGTAGCAGAGGGTCGGAATCCCGAGCCGCCCCATCGCCCGCACCTGGGTGAGGACGTTGTCGATCTGCTCGTCGCGCCCCGGCAGGCCGAGTCGGACCTTGTCGATCGGCGCCGTGTCCTCGAGAGCGACCAGGGTGAAACCGTAGTCCTCGAACACGCCCATGTCGTGCCGGATCGCGGCCTCGCTCCACGGCGAGTCGCCGCCGCGGGATGCCCCGAATCCAGCCGCGCCGACCGACGCGAACATCCGCTGGTCCTGTTCCGCGCCATTGAGGAGGCCGACGACCTCGTTCACACCGCATTGCTTGATCAGGCGCCACTCCGGCTCCGGTCGCGGAGACAGCAGTTCTGTCAGCTGGATCATCTGGCGCCTCCTCGGGCCGTGTCGCCGGGAATCGGAGCGGCGAGCCGTGCCAGCAAGCCGCCGTCGACGCGGATGTCGTCGCCGGTCACGAAGCCGGCGCGGGGGCTGGTGAGGAACGAGACGACCTGGCCGACCTCGGCTGCCGTCGCCACCCGCCCCAGCGGATGCGCGGTCCCCCACTCGGCGAGCACGCGCTCCACACCCTGCTGCGAGCCGTCCCCGAACAGCGCCGCCGAGGTCCGAAGCATGGGAGTGTCCACCGACCCGGGGCTGACACTGTTGACGCGCACCCCGTACTGCGCCTCGTCCACGGCCATCGCGCGCGCGAGCGCGAGCAGCGCTCCCTTGCTGGCGGTGTAGGCGGCCACCCCGTTCTGCGTCGCCGTCGCCTGGACGGAGGCGACGATCGCGACACTGCCCGCCCCGCTGCGCCGAAGGTGCGGCAGCGCGCACTGCGCCGCGAGGAAGACGCCCTTGACGTTGACGTCGAACACCTCGTCCCAGGTGGCCTCGGAGGTGGACGCCACGTCGCCGTAGCGCTGGATGCCCGCCGATGTCACGAGCGTGTCCAAACGTCCGAACGCCGCGAGCGCGGCCTCGACGGCGAGAGAACTCGTCTCCCGCTCGTCGATGCGCCCGCAGAGCGCGGTCGCCCGGCCGCCGCGCTCCTCGATCTCGCGGGCCGTCTCCCACGCCGGCCCCTCGGTCTCCCCGTGCACGACGACCGCGGAGCCCTGGCGAGCCAGCTCGAGGGCTACGCCTCGCCCGATTCCCTGCGACCCGCCCGTGACCAGCGCCACGCGCCCCTCATGCTCGCCCATCGTCCATCCCGTCTTCGAGGCTGATGCTCATCGTGAGCGTGACATCCGCGCCCGGATCGAGGCGCAGCGTGCTGCGCCGCCCCGGCCCGCTCGTCGTCGTGCTCGCCGGCTCGATCGCGACGACCCGTGCACGCTGGTACCAGGGGAACGTCGCGGTCGCGTTCAGCTCCTGCCAGAACCAGGCGTACGGGAGGCGCTCGCCGTCCCAGGCGACGTGGGCGGCGAGACCGAGGTCGCGGTTGACGATCGAGGCGCGGTGCTCGCTGAAATCGTGGAGCCACCCGAAGACGCTTCCCGCGCTCCGGTCCGTGGACCCGGGATCGCTCGTGAAGCGCCGGGCGCCGGTCTCGATCCGCACGTCGCCGCTGAGGAACTCCCCGCCGAAGGCCGGATGCTGCACGTAGTCCACGTCGAGCCCGGCACCGCTGCGATTCAGGAGCCTGTCCTCGACGGTCGCCGTCGCGCCGGCGAGCCGCACCGTGCGCTCGATCCTCACGGGCACGGAGAAGAGGTCCACATGCAGGGTTGCCGCGTCGGCCGAGACCGAGTCGACCTCCCACGGCACGACGGACGCCTCGCCATGGAACGGCACGGGTGCACCGCACACGGAACGCGCCGGGCCGGCGTTGGGGAAGAGCGTCTGCCACCCTCCGCGGTAGTGCTCCAGCCAGACCGCGTCGGGGTCGAGGCTCGCGGGAGTCCGTCCGGCGCAGACGGCATCGGCGTGCTCGCGCCACGGTGTCCGGAAGAGGACGTCCACCCCCGTCGGCC
This sequence comes from Leifsonia sp. NPDC056824, assembly GCF_042789575.1. Taxonomy (NCBI): domain Bacteria; kingdom Bacillati; phylum Actinomycetota; class Actinomycetes; order Micrococcales; family Microbacteriaceae; genus Leifsonia; species Leifsonia sp. NPDC056824. Next base: position 978,469 of record NZ_JBHUAV010000001.1, read on the forward strand.
GGTGGACCAGGGACAGGATGTCCGCGCCACGGTCGGGATCGATCGTCACAGCGATGTCGGCGGAGCCGAGTTCCAGAGTCGCCATCGTCAGCCCGCGAATGAACGGACGGGAACGCCGCGGGCGCTCGTACTCACCGCGAACACCGAGCCGGCGAGGGGCTGCTCGGCGAGCTCGGCCTCGGAGAGCTCCGCGGACGCAGACGTGATGAAGAGCGTGCCGTCCGTGCCGAAGCAGCAGCTGGAGGGCTTCTCCACCGGCATCGCCACCCTGGCCAGCAGTTCGCCGCGCGGCGAGTAGCGTCGCACCTCGGAGCCGCCCCAGACCGCGATCCAGAGGCAGCCGTCGAGGTCGACGCACATCCCGTCCGGGAGGCCGCCCTCGACCGCGAACGCCTGATCGAACGCGCCGACCCAGCCGTCGTCCGCCCGGAACTCTGCCGCGAGGACGGTGTGCTCGACCGAGTCGATCAGGTACATGGTCGTGTCGTCGGGGCTCCAGCCCATCCCGTTCGGGAGGGTGAACCCGGAGTCGACCACAGCGCTCCGGCCGCCGTCCCACCGGTGCAGGGCCCCGCCGCCTGGCGCGAAGTCGACGTGGGTGCTTCCCGCCCACAACCGCCCCTTCGAGTCGCACGCGGCGTCGTTCATCCGACGCGACGCCTCGGGCAGCGCGCGATCGACCAGCACGAGCCCGTCGTCGGCGAACAGGCCGAAGCCGTCGGACACCGCGACCGCGAAACCTTCCCGCTCGGCACGCGGCACGGCAGCGCCGAGCATCGTCGGCATCCGGGACGCGGCGTCCTCCCCGGTCGAGAGGTCGCTCTGGAAGAGGGCTCCCTCGACGATGTCCACCCAGCACAGCCGACCGGTCCGCGGGTCCAGCACCGGCCCCTCGCCGACGGTGGAGCGCGCCCGGACGACCACCTCGGGCTCCGACAGGATGATCACCGGCCGCCCTATCGCCCGGCGGGCGGCACGGGCGCCAGCACGCGCTGGCGCTGCGACCCGAGACCGTCGATGCCGAGCTCCATGACGTCCTCCGGCTGAAGCCAGATCGGCGGCTCGAATCCCATCCCGACACCAGGAGGAGTGCCCGTATTGATGAGGTCGCCCGGCTCCAGCACGAGGAACTGGCTGAGGTAGTGGACGATGACATAGGGGTCGAAGACCATCGTCGATGTCGAACCGGTCTGACGCCGGACACCGTTGACGTCGAGCCACATCCCCAGCGACATGACGTCGTCGAGCTCGTCGGGGGTCGCGAGCCACGGGCCGGCGGGATTGAACGTCGCGCAGGACTTGCCTTTGGACCACTGGCCGCCGCGATCCAGCTGGAACGCCCGCTCGCTGACGTCGTTGACGAGGGTGAAGCCGGCGATCGCGCCGCGAGCCTCCTCCACGGAGTCGAGGTAGCTGGTCCGTCTGCCGATGACGATTCCGAGCTCGACCTCCCAGTCGGGTTTCGTCGACCCGCGCGGGATCTGCACATCGTCGTTCGGACCGACCAGCGTGTTGGGCGACTTGGTGAAGAGGATGGGCTCGTCCGGCACGGCCTGTCCGGTCTCCGCGGCGTGATCCCGGTAGTTGAGCCCGATGCACAGGATCTGGTGCGGCCGGGACATCGGCGCCCCGATCCGCTCACCCGCGAACCGCGCGGTCTCCCCACGCTCGACCCGATCGGCCACGATCGGCTCGAGGCGCTCCAGGCCGCCGCCCCCGAAGAACCGTTCGTCGAAGTCCGCGACGACGTCCGAGACATCCACGTAGGACTCGTCGTCGATCCGGACGACGGGCTTCTCCGAGCCTGCGTCTCCGATGCGCATCAGGTACATGGGTGCTCTCCATCGAGTTCGGGCCGAAAGGATCGGCGGGACGGCGCGCGCGGTGGTAGCATCCGACGTGGTAACGATACCAACAATTGATCGGAGAAACAATGAGGTTACGACGACGTACCCGTTTCGGTAGCGCGGCAGCCCTCGCTGTCGGCGTCGCGCTGGCGTGCTCTGCCGCCCCGCTCGCCGCTTCGGCGGCGCAGGACGGGTCCACCGGTGGCGCCCCCGCCGCCACAGCGGCCGCCCCGGCGCAGGAGACGATCACCACCAGCGCCTCCGTCGACACGTCCCTGACGAACACGTTCGAGACGTACGGCGACTCGGGCAAGGGGTGGACGGGAGCGGACTCCGCATACAGCGTGAAGCTGCCCGGCGGAAAGGTGGCGTGGCTCTACTCGGACACGTTCCTCGGCACCGTGAACGCCGACCACTCGCGCTCGACGAGCGCCCCTTTCATCCACAACTCGATCGTCGTGGACGACCACGGCACGATGACCACCTACGCGGGAGGCACCACTGCCGCCCCGTCGTCCCTGGTCCGAGTGCCGGGCGGAGACGAGAACAGCGACTGGTACTGGTTCGGCGACGGCACCGTCGAGGGGTCCCACCTCCAGGTCTCGCTGCTCGAGTTCAAGAAGACCGGTGACCAGGCGTTCGACTTCGCCTTCGTGCGCACGGCGATCGCCTCCTTCGACCTCTCCACCATGAAGCTCGAGAGCATCACCCAGCGCCCCGCGGGCCTGGTGGAGTGGGGTTCCGCGATCTACGAAGACCACGGCTACACGTATGTCTACGGAGTGGAAGACCTCGGTGCGGTCAAGTACATGCATCTGGCTCGCGTGCGGACGGAGCACCTCACCAGCGACGACTGGCAGTACTACGGGGCGACCGGTTGGACATCGGACGAGTCCGCATCCACCCGGATCATGGGCGGCGTCGCGAACGAGTTCAGCGTGACGCGCTTCCAGGGCAAGTACACCCTCGTCACCAGCGACGCGACGGAGCCGCTGAGCACCAAGATCGTCATGTACCGCAGCGACTCCCTCACGGGCCCGTTCACGGGCAAGACGCTGCTCTACTCGACCCCGGAGACCTCCGGAAACGTCTTCACCTACAACGCGAAGGCCCATCCGGAACTCGGCACCGACAACCGGCTGGTCGTCACGTACAACGTGAACAGCTTCGACACCGCCGATGTTTACAAGAACGTCGACAACTACCGTCCGCGCTACGTCGACGTCGACGTCACCAGCACGGATCCGGCGGCCGCTCGCAACTGAGGTCGCGGGGGCGGGACATCGTTCGGGTCGATGCCCCGCCCCTCGGCACTCCCATTGCCACCCCTCCACCCCCCTTGCTACCATCGGCACCGATCTGGGGGAGACCGCAGGAGGTACCCCTCATGTCTGTCCTCATCGCAACCCGGTTCACCGGCGACACGGCGGCGTTCACGACGTCGCTCACGGAGCGCGCGGGCGAGTATCGGGAGATCGCGGATCGCGCCAAGGCGGCCGGTGCGTTGCACCATCAGTTCGCCGTCGGTGACGGCTTCGTCGTCATCATGGACGAGTGGGAGACGCAGGACGCGTTCCGCGCGTTCTTCGCCGACCCGGAGCTCCAGGGTTTCATCGCGTCCGTCGGGGGCGACGCGAGCACGCCGCCGCAGGTGCTCGCCGGGGAGAAGATCGACTCGCCCGATAAGTTCTAGGGTTCCTGCGCGGCGGAACGCGCATATCTTGCCGGAAGCGAAAGATCGCGGGATCTTTCGACGCTCAACCGCGCCAAGAACACGCGTTCGCCCGTTACGGTCGCAGTGCGGGCGACCTCCGCAGCCGACGAACAGACGCGTTCATCCGACGCGGAAGGGCCCTGAGTACCGAGCGTGACCACCTTCAACACCGACCACCCGCACGCCTTCGAGTCCCACCGCGCGGCATGGGTCGCACGGGAGGTGCAGGCCGAGCAGCTCATCCCGCTCATCGGGCGCCTCTACCGCGACCACGGCGTCGTCACCTCGATCCACGGCCACCGGCTCATCAACCTGTCCGCCACCGGCGTCATCTCGGTGCACGACCGCGCCCGCGAGCTCGGGCACGAGGAGCTGACGCTGCAGGAGACGGCGACGGTGCTCACTGCCCTGCTCGGGATCGCGCCGTCGCCGGCCTCCATCGACGTCGCGCGGCTCGCCATGTCGGTGCGGGGTCTGGACGACGCCGACGTGGAGGCACGGGTGCGGGCCGAGCTCGACAACGCGCACTCCACCTACGCGGCGGGGCCGACCGACGTGGTGCTCTACGGCTTCGGCCGTATCGGGCGGCTGCTCGCGCGCATCCTCATCAACCACGCCGGCAACGGGAACGGGCTGCGCCTGCGGGCGATCGTGGTGCGCCGCGGGTCGGACAACGACCTCGACAAGCGCGCCAGCCTCCTCGCCCGCGACTCGGTGCACGGGCCGTTCCCCGGTTCGGTCACCGTCGACGCCGAGAACGACGTCCTCGTGGCCAACGGCACCCGCATCCAGGTCATCTACTCGGACGACCCGACGAACGTCGACTACGCCGCCTACGGCATCCGCGACGCAATCGTGGTCGACAACACCGGTCGCTGGCGGGACGAGGCCGGGCTCGCGCAGCACCTGGTCAGCCCCGGCGTGGCGCGGGTGCTGCTGACGGCGCCGGGCAAGTCGCCGCTCAAGAACATCGTGCACGGCATCAACGACGACACCATCACCGACGACGACCGCATCGTCTCGGCGGCCTCCTGCACCACCAACGCGATCACCCCGGTGCTCAAGGCACTGGAGGACGCGTACGGCATCGTGCGCGGGCACGTCGAGACGGTCCACTCGTTCACGAACGACCAGAACCTCACCGACAACTTCCACAAGGGCGACCGGCGCGGCAGGTCGGCGGTGCTCAACATGGTGATCACCGAGACCGGGGCGGCGAAGGCTGTGGCCAAGGCGCTGCCGTCGCTCGCGGGCAAGCTCACCGGCTCCAGCATCCGCGTCCCCACGCCGGACGTCTCCCTCGCGATCCTCAACCTGACGCTGGAGCGGCCGGCGACGAAGGACCAGGTCAACGACTACCTGCGCCGGGTGTCGCTGCACTCGCAGCTGCGGCAGCAGATCGACTACGTGGAGTCCCCGGAGGTCGTCTCCAGCGACTTCGTCGGCTCGCACCGCGCCGGCATCGTGGACGGCCTCGCCACCATCGCCGACGGGACCAACCTCGTGCTGTACGTCTGGTACGACAACGAATACGGCTACTCCTGCCAGGTCGTGCGGGTGCTGGAGCGGATGGCGGGGACGCATCCCGCGGTCGTCCCGCCGCGCGCGGAGGTGCGGTTGCTGGAGGGGGCGACTACCGTTCAAGGGTGAGCACCCCCGAGAACGCAGCCGAGACCGAAGCCGACACGACGAGCACCGGCGACCCCGCCGAGACGGAGGCCTCCCTCACCTTCGCGGACCTGGGCCTCGACGCCCACGTCCTGAAGGCCGTGAAGGAGCTCGGCTACGAGACGCCGTCCGCCATCCAGGCGGCGACCATCCCGCTGCTGCTGGAGGGCCGCGACGTCGTCGGGCTCGCCCAGACCGGCACCGGAAAGACGGCGGCGTTCGCCCTCCCGATCCTGTCCCGGCTCGAGCTGTCGCAGAAGACGCCGCAGGCGCTCGTGCTCGCGCCCACCCGCGAGCTCGCCCTGCAGGTCGCGGAGGCGTTCGAGAGCTACGCGGCGCACATGCGCGGCGTCCACCTGCTGCCGGTGTACGGCGGGCAGGGCTACGGCGTGCAGCTCTCGGCGCTGCGGCGCGGCGTCCACATCGTGGTCGGCACGCCCGGCCGGATCATGGACCACCTCGACAAGGGGACGCTCGACCTCTCGGAGCTCCGCTACCTCGTGCTCGACGAGGCGGACGAGATGCTGAAGATGGGGTTCGCGGAGGACGTGGAGACGATCCTCGCCGACACCCCGGACGACAAGCAGGTCGCGCTGTTCTCGGCGACGATGCCCGCCTCGATCCGTCGCATCTCCCAGAAGTACCTCCACGACCCGGAGGAGATCACGGTCAAGACGAAGACCTCGACCTCCCCCAACATCACCCAGCGCTACCTCGTCGTCTCGTACCCGCAGAAGGTGGACGCGCTCACCCGCATCCTCGAGGTCGAGAACTTCGAGGGGATGATCGTCTTCGTCCGCACCAAGAACGAGACCGAGACACTGGCCGAGCGGCTGCGCGCCCGCGGCTACTCGGCGGCCGCGATCAACGGCGACGTGGCGCAGGCCCAGCGCGAGCGGACGGTCGAGCAGCTCAAGTCGGGCAAGCTCGACATCCTGGTCGCCACCGACGTCGCGGCGCGCGGCCTCGACGTCGAGCGGATCAGCCACGTCGTCAACTTCGACATCCCGGTCGACACCGAGTCGTACGTGCACCGGATCGGCCGCACGGGCCGCGCGGGACGCAGCGGCGCGGCGATCAGCTTCGTCACCCCGCGCGAGCGGCGCCTGCTGACGGCCATCGAGAAGGCGACCCGCCAGCCGCTCACGCAGATGCAGCTGCCGAGCGTGGACGACATCAACGTCACCCGGCTCGCCCGCTTCGACGACGCGATCACCGCGGCGCTGGCGCAGGTCGAGCGGGTCACGCGGTTCCGCGACATCATCGGCCACTACGTCGAGCACCACGACGTGCCGGAGGCGGACGTCGCGGCGGCGCTCGCGGTCGTGGCGCAGGGCGACGAGCCGCTGCTGCTGAATTCGGACGACGCGCTTGCGCGGAGCGTGGAGCGGGACGGGCGCGACACCCGCTCCGCCGGACGCGACGACCGCGGCGGGCGCGGTGAGCGGGGTGAGCGTGGTCCGCGTCGCGAGCGCAGCGACAAGCCGATGGCGGCCTACCGCATCGAGGTCGGCAAGCGGCAGAAGGTGGAGCCGCGCCAGATCGTCGGAGCACTCGCCAACGAGGGCGGCCTGAGCCGGGAGGACTTCGGCCACATCAAGATCATGCCCGACTTCTCCCTGGTGGAGCTGCCGGCCGACCTCCCCGGCGACACGCTGTCCCGGCTGTCGGGGACCCGGATCAGCGGCAAGCTGATCGAGATCCGGCCGGACAACGGGCCGGGGGCGCGGCGGCAGCGCGGAGAGTGGGAGGAGCGGCGGCCGCGGGAGCAGCGGCGCGGGCGGGATGACCGGCCGGCACGGAGCGACCGCTACGACCGGCCGGCGCGCGACGAGCGCCCGCCCCGCAAGCCGCGGCACAGCTAGGCGTAGTTGTCTGGCACGTCCGTGGGCGGAAGTGGCGACGGCTCGCCACAAAGCAATCCAAAGGGTATAAAGGATCTAAATAATCTAAACGGATCCTAAGGACAGTCCATGCGAAACCCCTTCAAGCCGACCGCCGGCGCGATGCCGCCGCTGCTCGTCGGCCGTGGCGACGCGTTGGACTCGTTCGAGGAGGGCATCGAGGACGGCCCAGGGTCGCCCGGGCTGCTGACGATCTTCACCGGGGCCCGCGGCGTCGGCAAGACCGTGATGCTGTCGGCCGCCGAGGACCTCGCCAAGGAGCACGGCTGGGTCACCATCAGCGACACGGCGACGCCGGGGCTGATGGCGAGGCTCGGCACGGCGATGAAGCAGCACCTCGAGAGGCTCGGCGACGGCCCGACGCGCTCGCGCGTCACCGCGATCTCCGTGGCGGGCTGGGGCGTCACACGCCAGCTCCCTCCGGAGAAGCAGGTCGAGTGGCGGCAGATCGCGACCGAGCTGTTGGACATCCTGTCCGGTCATGAGACTGGGCTCCTGATCACGGTCGACGAGATCCACGCGGTGGATCGCGACGAGCTCACCCAGCTGGCCGCGGCGATTCAGCACCTCATCCGCGAGGAGCAGCCGATCGCGCTGCTGATGGCGGGCATCCCGAAAGCGGTGTCCGACCTCCTGAACGAGGACGTCTCGACGTTCCTGCGGCGCGCTGAGCGGGTAGACCTGCGCGACGTGCCGATCGCCGACGTCCGCAATGCGCTCGAAGAGACCTTCTCGGCAAGCGGCATGAGCATCAGCCGTGAGCAGCTCACGCGCGCAGCGCAGTCGACGGGCGGCTACCCCTTCCTCATCCAGCTCGTCGGCTACCAGGTCTGGCGACTCGCGAACCGCCGAACTGATCGCACAGTCACCGACGAGGCCATGACGGAAGCCCTCGACGCCGCCCGGCGACGGCTCGGCAGCACGGTCATCGCGGCCGCCGTGAACGGGCTCTCCGACGTGGATAAGACCTTCCTGGTCATGATGGCCGACGACAACGGCCCGAGCCGAACGTCCGAGATCGCTTCGCGCCTGGGACAGACCACCAAGTACGCCGGCGTGTATCGCAAGCGTCTGATCGACGCTGCGATGATCCAAGCAACCGGTACCGGGCTGGTCGACTTCACCGTCCCGTTCATGAGGGAGTGGCTGCGCGAGCACGCCGCGTCGATGCATCGACCCGCTCGGCTCTGAACGGCGTCACCTCCCCGGCATCCACCCCGATTGCGCCAGCCACGCGCTCAGGTCCAGCAGCTCCGGGTCGAGCTCGCGCGTCGTCGCGAAATCGGCCTGGTACGCCGGCGTCTCCGCGAACCACCGGAACATCTGCGCCATGTCCCCGAACGACGCGACAGCTTCCAGCGGCAGCGCTTCATAGCGCGCGGGCAGCCCGGCGTGGCGTCCGATCGCCTCGGCGATGGCGTCTCCGGTGAGGCGGTCGCCCGCGATCTCCAGGCTCGACCCCTCCACCGGCGTCCCGCCGAGGAGGACCGCGGCGGCGACCCGCCCGATGTCGCGCACCGCGACCATCTCCAGCGGGACCTGCGCGGGCAGCGCCATCCGGACGACCACCTGGCCGTCCTCGACGCTGACCGACCGCGCCGCGAGGTTGTCCATGAAGAACACGGGCCGGATGATCGTGCGGTGCAGGCCGAGCGCGTCCAGGTGCTCCTCGACCCGGCGTTTGCTTTCGAAGTGCGGGATGCCCGTCCGCCGCTCCGCGCCGCCGACCGAGCTGTAGACGTAGTGCGGCACCCCGGCGCGGGCGGCCGCGTCGACCGCGGCGATCCCGGAGGTCGTCTCGTGCTCGATGCCCCCGCGCGGTGTGGTCATCGCGAAGGCGCCGGCGACGCCCGCGAACAGGCGGTCGAGGGAGGCCGGGTCGTCCAGGTCGCCGGCCGAGAGCTCGACGCCGCGCTCGGCGAGGCGCCGGGCAGCGGGCGCGTCGGGGTCGCGCACGAGCGCACGGACGCGAGCGCCACGCTCCAGGAGCGCGTCGACCACGGAGCCGCCCTGCTTGCCCGTGGCGCCGATCACCGCGAACGGGCCAGGGCCGGTCGAGCGCGCGTCAGTGTCCATGGTGTCCTCCTCCACGGCTCCGCTCATCGGGGCGTCACCGCGAACGTAGACCCCGGTCGGCCGATGCGGAACACCCGGAGCGCGGCCCGCGCCTGGTCACCTGTGCGCGTTGTCCTCCACGATGTGCCGCACGGCGCCGACGACGAGGTGCAGCATCCCGCCGAGCACCCCGAGCACACCGAGCCGGTTGCCCCAGGCGAAGACGTTCGCGGCTCCGGCGGCGTCGGTCCCGCGGATGGCGAAGCCGACGAAGTAGAGGACGACCGCGCTGATCAGCGCGACGACGTAGATGGTCACGAGGACGGTGATCGCGAGGTTCGGCGTCCGTCGGATCTTCGGCCTGCGCTCATCGGAGGACATGGCCGGATGGTAGCGACGGTGTGGAGGCGGTGGCTAGGACCGTCCCGGCGTCCCGAAACCCTCGGGGGCTACGATGACCGGCATCCGCCCGCCGAAAGGAGACCCCCTGTGCCCGTCCTCACCGACACCTTCGCCCTGTCCAACGGCGTCGAGATCCCGCAAGTCGGGTTCGGCACCTGGCAGATCCCAGACGGCCCGCTCACCTACGACTCGGTGCGCACGGCGCTCGACGCCGGCTACCGGCACATCGACACGGCGCGCGCCTACGGCAACGAGGCGAGCGTCGGGCGGGCGGTGCGCGACAGCGGCCTCCCGCGCGAAGACATCTTCATCACGACCAAGTGCCCGGCCGAGGTGAAGGACGCCGCGGGCGCGCGCCACGCGTTCGAGCGGTCGTCCGAGCTCCTGGACGTCGGGCCGATCGACCTCTACCTCATCCACGCGCCGTGGCCCTGGAACCACCAGGGCAGCGACCACCGCGCAGGGAACATCGAGGTGTGGAAGGTGTTCGAGGAGCTGTACGACGCCGGCCGGACTCGGTCCATCGGGGTGAGCAACTTCGTCGTCGCCGACCTGGAGTCGCTCATCGGCGGGACCAGTGTGGTGCCGCATGTCGACCAGATCCGCTGGTTCGTCGGGCACACGCAGCCCGAGACGACGGCCTATTGCCAGGAGCGCGGCATCCTCGTCGAGGGCTACTCTCCGCTCGCGACCGGGCGGCTGATCGGGGATGAGGACATCGCGCTGATCGCGGAGAAGTACGGCAAGACCGGCGCGCAGGTCAGCCTCCGCTACCTGCTGCAGAAGGACGTCCTCCCGCTGCCGAAGTCCACGACGCCGCACCGCATCGCGGAGAACGCCGAGCTGGACTTCGAGCTGAGCGCGGAGGATGTGGCCACGCTGGACGCACTCACCCCCCGCGGCCACTGACCGCAGTTCAGCCGAGGGGCACGTTGTTGTCGCTTGGGACGCCCGGAAGTGACAACGACGTGCCCTTCGAAGGCTCGGGGGTGAGGGAGGTGGGCTCGGCGGCGGCGGGCGCGGGCTCGGGCGCCGTGGGGTCGGCGCGCACCAGCGCGATCCCGCCGAGGATGAGCAGCCCGCCCACCAACTGCAGCGCGTTGAGCGACTCCCCGAGCAGCAGCCACGCGTAGAACGTCGCCGCCACGACCTCCAGCAGCCCGGCGAACGAGCCCAGCCGGGAGCCCAGCATGTTCGCGGCGGTGATGCCCGACGCGTAGGCCAGCGCGGTCGCGAGGACGCCGACCACGGCCAGCGGAACCCACCACGGTGCGGGGCCGCCGAAGAGCTGCACGTCGCGGGTGCTCACGACGAACGGGAGCAGGCCGGTCGCGCTCACCGCTGCCAGCGCGACGCCGCCGGTGAGCAGCCCGCCCGCGGCGAGAGCGACAGGCGGGAGGCCGTCGGACGGGCGCGCGGCGATGATGTAGTAGCCGGCGCAGCCGAGCATCGCGGTCACCGCGAGCGCGATGCCGACGAGGTCGAGCGGCTTCCCGCCGCCGGGCGACACGACGAGCAGCAGTCCGGCGATCGCGACGGCCGAGCCGGCGAGGACCACGGCCTTCGGCGCGCGGCGGGTGCGCGCCCACACGAACAGCACCAGCACCACCGGCGCCAGGTACTCGATCAGGATGGCCGTGCCGACCGGGATGCGCTCGATCGCGGCGAAGTAGAGCACCTGCGTCCCTGCCACGCCGACCAGGGCCATCCCGAGCAGGCGCCAGCGTCCCCGCCAGAGCGCGGCCCAGCGGCCCCGGAGGGCGAGGATCGCGAACGGCGCCAGCACGACGCCGCCGATCAGCACGCGCGCGGTGACCGCGGCGGCCGGCGACCAGCCGCTCTCCAGCAGCGGCTTGATGAACGCGCCGGACAGACCGAACGACGCGGCGGCGACGACCGCGACGACGAGGCCCTTGGACGTCTGGTTGTGTGCCATCGGAGGCCTCCTGCCTGCGTGTGCGAGACGGGTCCCGGCGGCACGGAAAGAGCCGGTGTCAGGACCGTAGTGGGTTATGATCCTGACGTTACTACTCGGCAAAGTAAGGAGTCAACTTGCATTTTGCCCCTGACGCGGAGGACGCCCTCCAGTTCGCCGTGGTCCTCTGCAACACCGTCCCGACGGCCTCCCGCAGCGGGGAGGACGAGCTCGCCACCCCGGCGCAGCTCGTCGCCCTGATGCACGAGAACCAGTACTCGGGGCGCATCGACGGCGACGAGGCGGAGCTCCAGCAGGTGCACGAGACCCGGGACCGCCTCCGCCGGGCCTGGACGATGGAGCGCGACGCCGCCGTCGCCGAGGTGAACGCCATGCTCGCCGACGCCCACGCCTCCCCCTACCTGATGCGGCACGACGGCTTCGACTGGCACCTGCACGCCACCTCACTGGACGCACCGCTCGCCGAGCGCATCAGGGTGGAGGTCGCGCTCGCGCTGGTGGACGTGATCCGCTCCAACGAGAACGACCGGCTGCGGAGTTGCGCGGCCTTCGACTGCGACGGGCTCGTCCTCGACCTGTCCCGCAACGGGTCCAAGCGGTTCTGCAGCGTGCGGTGCGGCAACCGGATGAACATGGTCGCGTTCCGGGCGCGGCAGGAGGCGGAGTAGCGGCTGCCGGGTGCGCGCCAGGTGCGTGAGAGGATGACGGACAGACCGATCCACCCCACCCGGAGCAGCCACACGCCATGACCACGGAGTACACGCAGTGACGGATGGGAAGCTGCCCACCATGCAGGCCGTCGCCGACACGGCCGGCGTCTCCCTGGCGACGGTGTCCAATGTCCTGAACCAGCCGTCCCGCGTCGCGCCGGTCACCCGGGAGAAGGTGCGGGCGGCGATCGAGTCGCTCGGCTACATCCGCAACGCCGCTGCGCGCGACCTCAAGCGCAGCCGGAGCGACGGCATCGGACTCATCGTGCCGGACATCCTCAACCGGCTGTTCGTGGACATCTCCCGCGGCGCGCAGATCACCGCGGGACGGAAGGGCCTGAGCCTGCTGATGGCCAACGCCGTCTACGCGTTCGAGTCGTTCGAGCCGCTGGTGGTCACCGACCAGCAGGACCAGTTCCTCGACTACTTCGCGGAGGAGCGCACGAGCGGCATCCTCTACGCGGCGATGAGCGACCCGACGGACGGGATCACCCGCATCCGCGGCCACGTCCGCCCCATCGTGGTGATCAACTACGACCAGCCGGGCGACTGGTGCTCCGTGCTGATGGACAACCGGCAGGCCGGGCGGATCGCCGCCGAGCACCTGGCCGGCATCGGCGTGCGTCGCGTGTTCTACGTGTCGCCGCCGGACGCCGCCCAGCCCATCGCCGACCGGCGCCGCGGGATCGAGGGGGCCGCGGCGACGCTGGGGCTGGAGCTGATCCAGGTGACCACGGAGGGCTTCCGCCCCGAGCACGGGCGCGCGGCGATGGCGGAGCTGCTGGCCGGCCGCCGCGATGACGAGCGCTTCGCGTTCGTCGGGCTCACGGACGACCTGGCGCTCGGCGCGCTCCGCGCCCTCCGCGAGCACGGCGGCCTGTGCATCCCGGAGGACGTCGCGGTCATCGGGCTCGACGGGACCCACGACGGCGCGGACTCCGACTGGGTGAGCCTGACCTCCATCACCCTGCCGGGCTACCGGATGGGCGAGGAGGCGATCCGGCTGGTGCTGGACGAGGCGCAGCCGGGGCACCGGCACGAGCGCGTGGTGCTGCCGGTGGGGATGCGCGTCGGGGCGAGCACGGTCCGGCCTGACGCCGGCTAGGCGCGCCCGCCCTTCAACAGGAAGACACGCCAGGATCTCCTTCTGAACGAGCTTCGGAAGGAGATTCCTAGTTGTGTCGCGGGCTTTCTCCTACTGGCGGTTGCGGGGTGGGAGGGGGGCGTGGTCGCGGGGTTGGGCGCGGAGCGCGAAACCGAAGGTGACGGCGGCGGCGAAAGCCGCGATCACGACCAGGAGGCCGAAGCCGAAGGCCGACGCCAGGGGATCGGCCAGGAGGGCGACAACCGCGACGATCCCGGAGACCACTTTCAGTCGTGTCCAGGCGCGAGGCGAGAGGGCCGACCGCACGCGTCCGATCGCGGGGCTCGGATCGTCGGCGATACGGAAGGCGGAACCCGCGAAGAGCGCCGCGCTCGTCATCCCGAAGAGGTGCGGGACCGCGAAGATCGCGAGTGCCGCTGTGCCGGCCGCCTCGGACCGCCGGAGCCATCGCACGTCGACATCGTCCCAGCGCGTGTACGCGCGAAAGCCGAACACCCACTGGGCCAACGCGACGGCGACGACGATCGAGGCCGTCGTGATCGCGTACGGCTTCAGCGACTGCGCCGGGAGGACCCAGGCGAGCACGACGGCCGGAACGGCGACGAGCAGCGGAGGCAGCAGCCAGTCCCACACCCGCAGCGGCACCCCGGGCGGCACGACGAGCGGCGCGCTGTCGTGCGCCGAGTCCGGCGCGGAGTCCGACGCCGGCGCATCACCCTGGGTCACGCCGCGAGCTTAGCGCCGCCCGCCCCTCACGCCTCGGGGATCACCATCGCGAACCGCTCCGGGCGCGCCACATCCGGGTCCGGCCCGTTGCGCACGCCCGCGTCGAGCGCGTCGATGCGGGCCAGCTCGTCAGCGCTCAGCGTGAAGTCGAAGACGTCGAAGTTCTCGGCGATGCGGCCGGGGTTCACCGACTTCGGGATGGCCGAGCGGCCCTGCTGGAGGTGCCAGCGCAGCATCACCTGGGCCGGGGACTTGCCGTGGGCGCGGGCGAGGTCGGCGAGCGCCAGGTCCTCCATCACGTTGCGGCGCTGCTCGCCCCAGCCCGGGTAGAAGGTGATCCCGCCGATCGGGGACCAGGCCTGGGTGACGATGCCGCGCGCGGCGTCCGCAGCCTGCACCTCCGGCTGGGTGAAGTAGGGGTGAAGCTCCACCTGGTTCACGGCCGGGACCACGCTGGTCTCGGCGAGCAGCCGGTCCAGGTGGTGCGGCAGGAAGTTGCTGACGCCGATGGCGCGCACGCGGCCGTCGGCGAGGAGGGTCTCCAGCGCTTTGTACGCGGCGACCGTCTGGTCGAAGCGGTCGGGCGCGGGCTGGTGGAGGATGAGGAGGTCGAGCTGCTCGAGGCCGAGCTTGGCCGTGGCCTTCTCCCAGGCGTGCAGAGTCCGGTCGTAGCCGTAGTCGGACACCCAGACCTTGGTCTCCACGAAGACGTCGGCGCGGTCGACGCCGGAGCGGCGCAGGCCCTCGCCGACCTCCCGCTCGTTGCCGTACGCGGCGGCGGTGTCTATGTGCCGGTACCCGGTCGCGAGTGCCGCCTCCACCGCCTGCGTGGTCTCCTCGGGCGGGCTCTGGAAGACGCCGAGCCCGAGCGCGGGCATCGTGACGCCGTTGTTGAGGGTGAGTTCGCTGGTCATGCCACCACGCTAAGCGCCCCCGCCGAGGGCAGGGAGGCCGCGCCAGTGCCTCCCTCGGCGCCCCCGCGCGGCGTAGCGTCGGGGTATGACCAACAGCGACGACGTGCGGGACTTCCTCACCTCCCGCCGCGCCCGGCTCACGCCGGAGCAGGCCGGGCTGCCCGCGTACGGCGGCAACCGCCGGGTGTCCGGGCTGCGCCGCGAGGAGGTCGCGATGCTCGCCGGGGTGAGCGTCGACTACTACACGCGGCTGGAGCGCGGGAACCTGTCCGGCGCCTCCGACAGCGTGCTGGAGGCGCTCGCCCGGGCGCTCCAGCTCGACGAGGCGGAGACCGCGCACCTCTACGATCTGGCGCGGGCCGCGGACGTCGCGCCGCGCATCCGCCGCCGGCGCAGCCCGCAGACGGTGCGGCCCAGCCTGCAGCGCGTCATCGACGCGATCACCGGCGCCCCCGCCTGGGTGCGCAACGACCGCGGCGACGTGCTCGCGGCCAACGAGCTCGGCCGGGCGCTGTACGTGGATCTGATGTCCGAGCCCGTGAAGCCGCCGAACGCCTCGCGGTTCACCTTCCTCAACCCGAAGTCGCGCGCGTTCTACGCGGACTGGGAGCGGGCGGCCGACGACATGGTCGCCATCCTCCGCTCTGCCGCCGGCCGCAACCCGTACGACAAGGACCTCACCGACCTCGTCGGCGAGCTGTCCACCCGCAGCGAGGAGTTCCGCACCCGCTGGGCGCGGCACGACGTCAAGTACCACCGCACCGGACGCAAGCGCGTGCACCACCCCATCGTCGGCGACCTCGACCTCGCCTTCGAGGCGTTCGAGTTGCCGGGCGAGCCGGGTCTGCGCATCAACGTGTACACGGCCGACCCCGGCACGCCGTCGGAGGACGCGCTGAAGCTGCTCGCGAGCTGGGCGGCGACGCAGCGGGAGGCGGAGGACGGCGCAGAGGCCGCCCGGCACGGCCCCGAGCACGCGACCGAACCCAGGAGCACGCCATGACCGCCCGCGAGACCGCGCGCGAGCGCCGCCGCTTCGCCCGGGACGTGCAGCGCACCATCGCCGCACTGCCGGAGGAT
The DNA here is from genome assembly GCF_042789575.1 of Leifsonia sp. NPDC056824. Classification (NCBI taxonomy): domain Bacteria; kingdom Bacillati; phylum Actinomycetota; class Actinomycetes; order Micrococcales; family Microbacteriaceae; genus Leifsonia; species Leifsonia sp. NPDC056824. Next base: position 994,530 of record NZ_JBHUAV010000001.1, read on the forward strand.
GAGGACGCCCTGCTCCGGGTGGAGGCAGCGCTGCGGGCCGCGCCCGGGTTCGCCGCCGCTCCCCCGCTCTGGTGGCTGTTCCGCCGCCCGGCCGCCGATCTGGGCGCTGAGAAACCCGGCCGCACCAAGGAGAAGAAATGACCGACGACCCGCTCACCGTCCTCGTCGTCGGCGCCACCGGCAGCATCGGCCGGCTCGTCGTGGCCGAGGCTCTCCGGCGCGGACACCGCGTGCGGGCGCTGGTGCGCGACGCGGCCAAGGCCGAGCGCGTCCTCCCGTCCTCCACCGAGCTCGTCGTCGGCGACCTCACCCGGCCGGGGACGCTCGGCGCTGCGGTGGAGGGCGCCGACGCCATCGTCTTCACCCACGGCTCCGGCACCCGGGAGGCCGACGTGCGCGACATCGACTATGCCGGTGTCGTCAACGTGCTCGCGGCTGCGGCAGGCCGTCCCGTCCGGATCGCCCTCATGACCGCCGTCGGCACGACGCGGCCCGGCACTCCGTACGCGGCATGGAAGCGCCGCGGCGAGCGACTGGTCCGCGCGAGCGGGAACCGTTACACGATCGTGCGGCCCGGCTGGTTCGACTACAACAGCGCCGACCAGCGCGCGATCGTCTTCCGCCAGGGCGACACCGCCCAGTCGGGCACGCCCGCGGACGGCGTCATCGCCCGGGACGAGATCGCCCGCGTGCTGGTCGACAGCCTCACGAACCCGGCAGCGGATCACCGGACCCTGGAGCTCGTCGCGACCGACGGTCCCGAACAGGCCGACCTGACACCGCTGTTCGCGGCGCTCACACCGGATGCCCCCGGCGCCCTGGACGGCGCGCTCGACGCGGCGACCGCCCAGCCGGCGGCCGAGCCGCAGCGCTTCCGCGACGACCTCGCAGCGCTCGCGCACGTCTCCAGCTAAACCGAAGGGCACGTCGTTGTCGCTTTCCCGTGCGGGAAGCGACAACGACGTGCCCTTCGATGGTGTGCGCGGCTTCGGTTACTTGGCCGGGGGCATCAGCACCGAGTCGATGAGGTACACCGTCGCGTTGGCGGTGTGCACGCCGCCGCAGATGACGTTGGCGTCGTTCACCTTGAGGTTGTCGCCGGAGCCGGTGACCGTGACGGTCCCGCCCTCGACGGTCTTGTGGGTGCCCACGATGTCCTTCGGCGAGAGCTGGCCGGGGATGACGTGGTAGGTGAGGATGCTGGTCAGCGTCGGAGCGCCCGCGTCCGTCTTCAGCGTGTTGATCGTCGCGGGGTCGATCTTCTTGAAGGCGTCATCGACCGGGGCGAACACCGTGAACTGCCCGCTGTTGAGGGTGTCGACCAGGTTCACCTTGGGGTTGAGCTTGCCGGAGACGGAGGCGACCAGGGTGGTCAGCAGGGGGTTGTTGCTCGCCGCGGTGGCGACCGGGTCCTGGGCCATCCCCTGGACCGAGCCGGCGCCGGAGGGGACCTGCTTGGCGTAGGTCGCGCAGCCCGGGCCGACGAGGTCGGCCGCCGGGTCCATCGACGCGGACGCCGACGGGGACGACTTCGGCATGGACGAGCTCGTGTCGGTGGTCGAGGAGCCGGCTCCGGACGAGCAGGCGGTGAGCGCGAGCGCGGCGGCGGCGAGGATGCCGGCTGCGGCGAGGCGAGTGCGAGTGGTGGATCGCATGGTGTTCTCCTTCTTGGTGGTGCGCCTTGTGAAGCTCCGAGCAGATGCAGATCGGGAGGCCGCGTCGGTGGCCGTCAACAGGGATTCGTCCTCGGTGCCCGATCGGATTGGAAGTGGTCGCCGGCGCCCATGCCCCAATCCGCCGACCGCCCCCGCGCCGAACAGCACTCATGAGGATCAACAGGAGAAGCGTCGCGGCCTGGGGCTGGGCAGCACTCGCGGGAGCGGTGAGCGGTGGGGTCTTCGTCGCCGTGGCCGAGGTCGTCGCGCTCCTGGCGGCCCGGGAGGCCGGGCCGCTGATCGCAGTCGGATCATTCGTGATCGACATCGTGCCGCGCTGGGCGAAGGAGCTCGCGATCGAGCTGTTCGGCTCCAACGACAAGCTCTTCCTGCTGTCCTCGCTCGGGTTCGCGGTGTTCGTGGCGGCGGCCGTCACCGGCATCCTGGAGCTCTGGCGGCGGTGGGTCGGCGTCGCCCTGTTCGGGGTCGCGGGCATCGCGGCCGTCGCCGCCACCGTGACCCGGGCCGACGCGAGCCCGCTCGGGTTCCTGCCGTCCACGCTCGGCGCTCTCGCAGGTGCGGCGGCGCTGTACCTGCTCGTCGGAGCGCTGCGGCGCTGGCGGGATGCGCGCGACCATGACAGCGCGACGGCGGGCGTCGACCGCCGCCGGTTCCTCCTCTTCACCGGCGCCGGCGCGGCGTTCGCGGTGCTGGCCGGTGTCGGGTCACAGCTCGGGTCGGCCGCGACCTCCTCGATCGCGGCGATCCGTGCCGCGCTGCACCTGCCGGCGCCCCTGTCCAAGGTCACGGTCCCGGCCGGCGCCGACCTCCACCTGAAGGACCTGTCGCCGCTGTTCACTCCCAACAAGGACTTCTACCGGGTGGACACGGCGCTGTCCGTCCCCGCGATCGACCCGTCGACCTGGCGGCTCACCATCGACGGGATGGTCGAGCAGCGGGCGGAGTTCAGCTTCCGCGACCTGCTGTCGATGGGCCTGCGCGAGTATGCGATCACGCTGACCTGCGTCTCCAACCAGGTCGGCGGCAACCTGCTCGGCAACGCCCGCTGGCTGGGGGTGCCGGTGCGGGAGGTGCTCGCCCACGCCCGCCCCCGGAACGGCGCCGACATGGTGCTGTCCCGCAGCATCGACGGCTTCACCGCGGGCACGCCGCTGTCCGCGCTCACCGACCCGGGCCGCGACGCCATCCTCGCGGTCGGGATGAACGGCGAGCCGCTGCCGCTGGAGCACGGCTTCCCTGTGCGGATGGTCGTCCCCGGACTCTACGGCTATGTCTCGGCGACCAAGTGGCTCACCGAGCTGAAGGTCACGACGTTCGCCACCGACCAGGCCTACTGGACGCCCCGCGGCTACAGCGAGAAGGCGCCGATCAAGCTCTCCAGCCGCATCGACACGCCCCGGATCGACCGGTCGCTCGCGGCAGGACCGACGAAGATCGCGGGCGTCGCCTGGGCGCAGACGGTCGGCATCCAGAAGGTCGAGGTGCAGGTGGACGGCGGCCCCTGGCAGCAGGCCCAGCTCGCCGCACCCATCAACGCCGACACCTGGGTGCAGTGGTCGCTCGACTGGAACGCGACCTCGGGATCGCACACCATCGCCGTCCGCGCGACCGACCGCGCCGGACGGCTGCAGGAGGAGAAGCGCACGCCGATCGCGCCGAACGGGTCGACGGGGTGGCAGTCGACGCTGGTGCGGGTGGGGTAGAGCCGCCAGACTGGCGCCATGACCGACGCGAACACGGCCGCCTCGAAGGAGACGCAGCGCCAGCGTCGGACCTGGCGCCGGCAGGCCGCCCGCTACGACCGCTCGGTCGGCAAGGCGGAGCTGACCATGCTCGCGGGCAGCCGCGAGTGGGTCGGCGCGCGGGCGAGCGGGCGCGTGCTGGAGGTCGCCGTCGGGAGCGGGCGCAGCCTTCCGTACTATCCGGCCGGGGTCGAGGTGGTGGGCATCGATCTGAGCCCGGAGATGCTGGCGATCGCGCGCCGCAGAGCCGCCGAGCTCGGGAGAACCGTGGACCTCCGCGAGGGGGACGCCGAGGCGCTGCCGTTCGCCGATGGCGCGTTCGACACGGTCGTGTGCGCGCTCGCGCTGTGCTCTATCCCGCGGCCGGAGGCTGCGCTGGCCGAGATGGCGCGCGTCGTCGTGCCGGGCGGCTCCGTCGTGCTGGTCGACCACACCCGCAGCGACCGCGCCCTGGTCTATGCCGGGCAGTGGCTGCTCGAGAGGTTCAGCATCCCGCTGCAGGGCGAGCACCTGACCCGGCGGCACCGCGCCGAGGTGGAGGCTGCGGGCCTGGAGGTCGTGGAGCACGAGCGCCTGCGCTCCGGCGCGGTCGAGCGCATCCGCGCCACCCGCCCGCGCTGACCGCCGAGGGGCACGTAAACGCCCCTAAAAGCGCGTTTTAGGGGCGTTTACGTGCCCTTCGGCGAGGGCGGAAACGTGGAAGCCCGCCCGGTGCGTTGGATGGTTGGACAACACCGGGCGGGCTGGTCTTACAGAAGGGGCGAAACGATCAGCCGTTCGCGCCGGCCGGCGTCGTGGTGATCTTGGTGCCCTCCAGCTTGTTCGCGGCGTCCGCGTACTTGTTGGTGAAGGTGTCGCTGATCTTCACCTTCGAGGTGTCGACGCCGATGGTCTTCTCCATGTCGAAGATGACCTTCGGGCCGCCGGCGGGCATGATGCCGTCCGGGAGGAACTGACCCTTGTCGGTGGTCAGCCCGTCGATGTACTGCTGCTTGCTGATGGTGCTGTTCTGCACGAAGTCCTGCGGCATCTTGTTCGCGATGTCCGTGGCCGAGTGGTTCGCGATCCAGTGCATCGTGGCGACGAGCGCGTCGACGACCTTCTGCGCGGCGTCTTCGTGGCTCTTCACCCAGCTCGCGTTCGCGAGCAGACCGGCCGCGGGCCACGCGCCGCCGAGCGCCTTGGTCGCGCCCTTCGTGGTCGCCATGTCGACCGCCGAGACGGCGAGCTTCTGCGAGGTGAGCGCGCCGACCGTCGGCTGCGTGGTCATCACACAGTCCGCCGAGCCGCGCTGGATGGCCGCGATCGCGGTCGCTCCGGCGTGCACGGCGATGGTGTTGTACTCCTTCTTCGTCACGCCCTGCTTGGCGGCGAGGAACTGGGTGAGCTCGTCGGTGCCCGAGCCGAGGTCGGTGACGCCCATGTTCTTGCCCTTGAAGTCGGCGGCCGAGCTGACGTTCGCCTTCGGGTTGCACATCACCCGCTCGCCGGGGGCGCCGGAGAGCTGCACGAGGTTGATGACGTCCTTGCCCTTCGACTGGAAGTCGACGGTGTGGACGTACCACGCGCCCGCCATGTCCACCTGGCCGGAGGCCATGGCGTCCTCGGCGCCGACGCCGCCGTTCTGCTCGGTCGAGAGCTCGACGTTCACGCCGTACTTCTTGTAGAAGCCGAGCTGCTGTGCCAGCTGGTAGGGGAGGTAGATCTGCTTGTCGATGCCGCCGACCATCATCTTGACGGTCGGCACCGTGCCGGAGCTGCTGCCGGCCGCCGCGGTGCCGCCTCCACCGCCGGAGCAGGCCGCGAGGCTCAGGGCCACGACGACGCCCGCTGCCGCGATGGCACCGATGCTGCGCTTCTTCATGGGGGTTGTTCCTTTCTTCGTGCCGGACGGGTCCGGCGTTCTGCTTCGTTGCAGGACAGCTGGGGTTGGCGTGCTCAGATCGCCTGAGCCTCGGACCGGCTCGGCGGACGCCACTTGAGGAGGGACTTCTCCAAGAGGGTGATCAGGTACTCGGCCACGAGCGTGACCACGGCCACGATGACCATGCAGGCGAAGACCGTGTTCGGGTCGAAGCTGCCCTGCGCCTGGCTGATGATCAGGCCGACGCCGTGCTGGGCGCCGAGCACCTCGGCCACCAGAGCGCCGATGATCGCGAAGCCGAACGCCGTGTGGAGGCTGGCGATGATCCAGGTCATGGCCGACGGGATGGTGACGTGGCGGGCGACCTGCACCGGCGAGGCGCCGAGGACCCGGACGTTCGCGACCAGGTTCTGGTCGACCTCCCGCACGCCCTGGAAGGCGTTGAAGAAGACGACGAAGAACACGAGCACCGCCGCCAGGAGAACCTTCGGGAATACGCCGAGGCCGAAGGCCACGATGAAGATCGACCCGAGCACGATGCGGGGGATCGAGTTCACGACCTTGATGTACGGGCCGAACACCGACGCGAGGTAGCGGTTGGAGCCGAGCAGGATGCCGAAGACGACGCCCAGCAGGGTGCCGAGCAGGAAGCCGAGGAAGGCCTCCTGGACCGTGATCCAGAGGTTCTCCCAGATGGTCCCGAACGCCGTGCCCTGCGTGAACAGGTGCACCAGGCTGTCCCAGATGCCGGAGGGCTGGCCGTAGAAGAACTTGTCGACCCAGCCGGCGGAGGTGAACCACTGCCAGCCGCCGACCACGACGATGGCGACGGCGACCCGGCCGACCCAGATCCAGCCGACCCGGCGGCGGTGCGCGCGGCGCCCGGCGACCCGGAGTTCGGTCTCGCGCTCGGCGAGCGGGGTGGAGGCGGGCGTGCCCGTCTTCTTGTCTGCGTTGTTCTTCTCTGCGATCGTCATGGTGGTCACGCCGCCGCTCCTGCCGTCTGCTCGTAGGCCCGCGTGACCTCGTCACGGAGCGACTCCCAGATCCGGCCCTGGATGTCGAGGAATTTCTCCTCGTGCCGGATCTCCTGAACGTTGCCGCGCGGTCGCGGCAGGTCGATGTCGAAGACGTCCTTCACCGTCCCCGGGCTGCTGGTCATGATGACCACGCGGTCGGACAGCGCGACGGCCTCGTCGAGGTCGTGCGTGATGAACAGCACCGACGGCCGCAGCTCCTCCCACAGGGTGAGCAGCTCGGTCTGCATGATCGCCTTGGTCTGCACGTCGAGCGCGCCGAAGGGCTCGTCCATGAGCAGGATGCGCGGGTTGTTGATCAGCGCTGCCGCCATCGCGACGCGCTTGCGCATGCCGCCGGAGAGCTGGTGCGGGTAGCGGTCCTCGAAGCCGGCGAGGCCGACGCGGCGCAGCCAGTCCATCGCGAGGGCCGTGGCCTCCTTCTTCGGCGTGCCGAGGAGGATGGGGCCGATCATCACGTTGGCCAGCACGGTCTTCCACGGGAAGAGCGAGTCGGCCTGGAACATGTAGCTCACGCCGCTGGTGATGCCGTCCACGATCCGGCCGCCGACGCTGACGGAGCCGCCGCTCGGCCGCTCCAGACCCGAGACCTGGGCGAGAGTGGTGGACTTGCCGCAGCCGGTCGGGCCGACGATGGCGCAGAACTGGCCGGGCTCGACGGTGAGGGTCACGTCGCGGATGGCCGTGAAGGTCTCACCCTTCGGCGTGAGGAAGCGTTTCGTCAGTCCGACGATGTCGATGCGCGCCGCCTCCTCGGCCGCGGGGGCCGCGGCGGCGCTTCTGGGTCGGTGTTCGACCATGGTTCAAGACCTCTCTGTCTTCGGATGCACGAGTCGCGTGTGCATGCCGTGTGATCACCGATGCTCTCCCGCCGGCCCCGCAGCTGTCTCGCTTGCGCCCGATTCGCCGCGTTGTGTGCGTTGTCGCAGGTTTTGCGCATTCTGCGCGCACGCGCTCCCCAGCAGGAGGTGAAACAATCTCGGGTGATGCGACGACGGATCAGACGACTCTCGAGCCAGATACTCCTGGCTCAATTGGCGATCCTCGTCGTCTCGATGCTGGTCGGCTTCCTCCTGCTGGCGCAGACCGCCCGCAGCAACCTCGACTCCGACTACCAGGCGCGCGCCGCGGACATCGCGCAGACCTTCGCGGGCATCCCGAACGTGCAGAACTGCATGGCGAACGGCGGGACGGACTGCGACGCGACCATCCAGAACCTGGCCTCGCAGACCGCCAACAGCACCGGCGCCGCCTACGTCGTGGTGATCGACAGGAACCGCATACGTCACTCGCATCCCGACGCGGCGCTGATCGGGCAGAAGGTGTCGGAGCCCTTCGTCGTGGCGGACGGCAAGGTGCACCTGCGCACCGACACCGGTGCGACCGGCGTCAACGCGAACGCGAGGGTCCCGCTGTACGCACCCGCGTCCGACCAGATCGTCGGGGAGGTGTCGGTTGGCATCCGCGAGAGCTCGGTGGCGAGCGAGCTGCTGTCCGAGCTGCCCTCGTACGGCGCCTGGTTCGTGCTCGCGCTCGCCATCGGCGCGCTCGCCTCGTTCGGGCTGGCCAGCCTCCTCAAGCGCCGCACCTTCGGGCTGGAGCTGGACGAGATCGCGCGGCTGCTGCAGGAGCGCGAAGCCACGTTGCACGGCATCCGGGAGGGCGTCATCGCCATCGACCCGGCCGGCCGGATCACCGTCGTCAACGACGAGGCCCAGCGGCTGCTGCGGCTGCCGGAGGGAGCCAGGGGACGACTGCTCGCCGACGTGCTGGTCGCCGGCCCGATCCGCGACACCCTGACCGGCACCTCCGAGGTCAAGGACGCCATCGCGATCACCGACGACCACGTCCTCGTCATCAACCGGATGCCGGTGAAGCTCGGCAACCGGCCGCACGGCGCCGTGTTCACCCTCCAGGACCGCACCGAGCTGATCGGGCTGACCCGGGAGCTGGACGGCGAGCGCAGCTTCAGCGAGTCCATCCGGGCGCAGCAGCACGAGTTCTCCAACCGGATGCACGCGGTGTCCGGCCTCCTGGAGCTCGGCAGGACCAAGGAGGCGCTGGAGTACCTCAACGAGATCCGCGGCACGACCGCCGACCTGGACGCCACCCTGCGCTCGCACATCGGCTCGCCGCTGATCGTCGGCCTCCTGCTGGGCAAGGCCGCAGAGGCGAACGAGCGCGGCATCGAGCTGGTGATCGCGCCGGACACCGACCTCGGCGAGGCGCCGGAGCGGGTGCAGGCGCTGACGACGATCCTCGGCAACCTGATCGACAACGCGTTCGACGCCCTCTCCGGTGCTCCCGCGCCGCGGCGCACGGTGGTCAGCGTCGTGGAGACGCCGGGATCGGTGACGGTGCGGGTCGCGGACAACGGGCCCGGCGTCCCCAGCACCGAGCTCCCGCGCATCTTCGAGAGCGGGTACTCGACCAAGCGCGGCTCCCTCGTGCGGCACAGCGGCCTCGGGCTGTCGCTCGTGCACTCGACCGTGACCAAGCTCGGCGGGACGGTGACGGTGTCCGGCGGCCCGGGAGCGACCTTCACGATCGTGCTGCCGCGTCACACGGCCGTGGATGCCTCCGCTCCCGTGCGCAGGGAAGGAGCCGCGCGATGAGCGGGCAGCCGGGAACGCCGTCGCTGAGCGTGCTGGTGGTCGACGACGACTACCGTGTGGCCTCCGTGCACGTCGGATTCGTGGAGGCCGTGCCCGGCTTCCGCGTGGCCGGCCAGGCGCACACGGCCGCCGACGCCCTCCGGCTGGCGGGCGAGCTGCGGCCGGACCTCGTGCTGATGGACGTCTACCTGCCGGACGGCGACGGCCTCCAGGTCGTGCGGAGCCTCCTCGGCGAGCCGTCGGCGCCCGCGGTGATCGTCATCTCGGCCGCGAACGACATCGCCACCGTGCGCAAGGCCGTGCAGCTCGGCGCGCTGCACTACCTGGTCAAGCCGTTCGGGTTCGCGCAGCTCGCGGAGCGGCTCCAGGCGTTCCGGCGGGCGAACGAGGACCTGGGCGGCTTCCCCGAGGAGCCGACGCAGCACGACATCGACCGGGTCTTCGACCTGCTGCGGCCGGCGACGACCGTCCAGGCGGAGGAGCTGCGCCGGCTGGCGCCGACCCTCCAGGCGGTCTACGACGCGGTCGCGGCCGGCGACGGGAGCCTGTCGGCGAACGACGTCGCCGCGGCGGTGGGGATCAGCCGGACGACGGCGCAGCGCGCCCTCACCCAGCTGGAGCAGAGCGACGTGCTGAAGCTGGAACTGCGGTACGGCGCGACCGGCCGCCCGGAGCACCGCTACGGGATCAAGCGCCGCTGAGTCAGCAGCGCGTCGGCGCCCACTGCGGCGCCGACGACGAACGCGCCGGCCACGAGGGCCAGCCCGATGTAGATGAGCGTGCGGTCCGCGCGGTCCTCAGTCCGCTGCAACGACTGGCCGGCCACGATGACGCCGGAGCCGACCGGCTGGGCCACGATCGCGAAGCGGAGGCCCTGCCCGGTCTCCCAGCTCACGGCGTCGCCCTCCCCCGTGGCCTTCGCGGCATCCAGGACGCCGTGCGGCACCTGGGCCAGCCTGCCGCCGAGGTAGCCGTTCCCGGCGATCGGGGCGCCCTGCGCGTCGTACTGCACCCAGAACGTGCCGAGGTAGGTGGTGAGGTCGACACGGTCGGGCTGCGTGGATGCCGCCGTGGCCTCCCCGGTGGAGAGAAGCGCGCGCGGGGCGTCCTCCACCGCGTTGCGGCCCGCCTGCTGCTCGACGACGTAGAGCGTGGCGAGCCCGCCCGCGAAGAGAGCGTAGGCGGCGACGGCGACGATGATCCTGCGAAACCACATGCTCGCATGATGCGCCTGTGCGCGGCCCGGCGGCATCCGTCTCGCGAACGATTCCGGGCACCGCGCACACGCGAACGCGCCCCCACTCCCTCCCGCGCGAACGGGAGGAGGTGAGGGCGCGAATGCTGCGGTGGGCCTTAGTGGGCCGCGGTGACCGCCGACTCGATCTGGTCGGCGACCTGCTGCACCTGCGAACCGTAGCCGCCGCTGAGGGCGGTGGTCGCGAGGTGCTGGAGGTCGGCGGACTGGGCCGAGGCCGGAGCCGCGGCGAGCTGCGACAGGTCGCTGCGCAGCGAGTCCGGGAGCTTCGACGCGAGCTGGCTGTCGCCGGTCACGGCCGAGGCGATGCCGGTGACCTCGGAGCTGAGCTGCGAGGTGGCGCCCGACGTCGAGCCGGAGCCGAGGAGGTCGCCGCCCTGCAGGCCGGAGAGCAGGCCCTTGACGTCGAGACCCTTCAGGTCGAGGCCGCCCTGGGCGTCGCCGTCCTGGTGGTCGCCCGCCTGGTCGTCGCTGTGCTCGGTGGCGCCCTTGAGCTGGTCGGCGAGCTTCTGGATGGCGCTGCCGTAGCCGCCGCTCAGCGCGGTCGAGACGAGCTTCTTGGCGTCCGACGTGCGGTCCTGCGACGATGCGTTCGCGAGGGTCTTCAGGTCGCCCTGCAGGCTGTCGGGCAGCAGCGAGAAGACCGGGGTGTCCGCGACGACCTTCTTGGCGAGCTTCTGCGCCTTCGCGCCGTTGATGTGCCCGTTGAAGAGCGCGTGCACCTGACCGAACAGCGAGAAGCCGTGGTCGAGGTCGAACCCGGCGGAACCACCGGTCGAGCCCGAGGCGCCTGCCGTCGAGGTCGAGGTGGAGACCGTCGCCGAGCCGGAGCCGGCAGCACCGGTGTCGCCGGTGGCCGCGAAAGCCCCCTGCGCCCCTACGCCGATGAGAGCTCCAGCCGCCACGATCGAGGCGGCGCCGATCACGACGCGACGAGCGCCGAACGCGGTGCGAGTGCTTCCGGAGGTGTTCTGGATGGTGTTCTTCACATGAGTCCTTTCCGTCGCCCGCGACGAGGCCGGCAGGGGTGCTGGCCTGGGTCGTCCGAGGGCATTCGGTGACGTTACGAGACCCGTCTGGGCCTCCCGTCCGTACCCTCTGCGAGGTCGCGAAGAGCACTTGAAGCCGTCCGGGCATCGCGGTACCGGGCGATCATACCGACCGGTATGGAGCCTGCTCGGGGCTACCACGACCGGCCTCCACGGGTGCACCATGTGGGCAGCGGCGGGCCAGGCCGTCCGGCCGAGCCGTGAGAGAAGAGCGGGAGCACCGGGTTTCAGGCGGCCCACCCCACGGGCAGCGCCAAGCAGACAGCGGCTGGTCCCACCCGCCGCCGGACGGCCGCGACAGCCGGGAGGAGAACGACGATGGACGATCTCGAGGGGACGGCGGCCGAGCGTCTCGACCGGCTCGCCGCACTGGACGCCGGGGAGCTGACCCACGACTGGACGCGCCGCCAGCTCGAACGCGCCCTGCGGGACTGGTCGGAGGACCAGGACACGCTTTCCGTGATCGGCGAGGGACGCGAGGACTACTAGCGGTCAGGCGCATGACGTTTCATTTCACAGCGACCGGAAGGCTCTAGACAGGCGCGGTTCCGCAGCGCTACCTTCCGAGCATGTCCAGCACTCAACCATCCGCGTTCGCGTCGTTCTCGCTCAACGGGCAGGACCTGACGAAGTCGGCCATCAACAGCGTCCGCGTCGCTCTCGGGATCAGTGGCGCCGTCGCCCTCATCATCGGCGTCATCATCGTGTTCTGGCCGCGGACCGCCGCGGTCGGCCTCACGGTCCTGATCGCCATCTCGCTGCTCATCTCGGGCATCGCCTACCTCGGCATCGGCATCTTCGCCCGCGGGATCCGCGGCGGGGCGAGAGCCCTCGACATCGCCTTCGGCATCCTGCTGATCGTCGGCGCGATCGTGGCGTTCGCCAACCTGAAGGGCACGACGGCGTTCCTCGCGGTCTTCATCGGCATTCTGGTCGGCATCGCGTGGATCGTGGAGGGCGCGATGACGTTCGCGCAGCTCGGGGACGCGCCGTCCCGCGGCTGGTCGATCTTCTTCGGCATCCTGAGCATCGTCGCCGGCATCGTCCTGCTGTTCACGCCGCTGTGGGGGATCGTGGTGCTGTTCATCCTCGCCGGGATCAGCCTCATCGTGCTCGGGATCGTGCAGATCGTGCGGGCGATCACGTTCGGGCGCGGGATCGCGACAGCGGCGAGCTGAGCCGGAGCCCCGCGGGCGTCGGCGGCCGGTGGCACACTGGGCCTGTGCTCCTCGACACGATCGTCACCACGCTGGACACCGTCGCGGGAACGCGCTCGCGGCTGGCCAAGGTCGATGCGCTCGCGGGCCTGCTCGGCGACCTCCAGCCCGACGAGATCGCCCCGACCGTCGGCTTCCTGGTCGGCAAGCCGCGCCAGGGACGCGTCGGCGTCGGATGGCGCAGCGTCGGCGCGATGATGGGCGGGGACACTGCGGAGATCCCGACCCTCACCGTTCTCGACCTGGACGCCCTGCTCGGGGAGCTCGCCGCGCTCGGCGGGGAGGGCTCCGCGCGCGACCGCAGTGCCGCACTGGGCGATTTCGCGGCCCGTGCGACGGCGGGCGAGCAGGACCTCCTGGCCCGCGTCCTGCTCGGCGAGATGCGCACCGGCGCACTGGAGGGCGTCCTCCTCGACGCCATCGCCCGCACCGCCGACCGGCCCGGGCCGGACGTCCGGAGGGCTGCCATGCTGACGGGCGACCTCGGCGCGACGGCGGTGCTGGCGCTGACCGGCACGGCGGAGGAGCTCGCCGCGGTCGGCCTGGTGGTCGGCCGCCCGGTGCTTCCGATGCTCGCGGCCACCGCACCCTCCGCCGCGGCCGCACTGGAGACGACCGGCCGCGCGTCGGTCGAGTACAAGCTCGACGGCGCGCGCATCCAGGTGCACCGCTCGGGAGACACCGTGCGGGTCTTCACCCGGACGCTCGCCGATATCACCCACCGCGTTCCGGAGGTCGTGGAGATCGTGCGCCGGCTGCCCGCGCGCGACCTCGTCCTCGACGGCGAGACGCTGGCCCTCGACGAGGACGGCGGCCCGCGCCCGTTCCAGGAGACGATGTCCCGCTTCGGCGCCGAAGGGCGCGAGACGTTGCTGCACCCGTGGTTCTTCGACATCCTCCACGTCGACGGGCGCGACCTGCTGGACGAGCCGCTGTCCGTCCGGCTCGCGGAGCTGGAGCGCGTCGCCGGCGAGCATCGCATCCCCGGCGAGGTCACCGACGACCCGGACACCGCCGAGCGCGTCTCCCGCGACGCCCTCGCCGCCGGCCAGGAGGGCGTCGTCGTCAAGGCGATCGACTCGCCCTACGCCGCGGGCCGCCGCGGCGCGAGCTGGATCAAGGTCAAGCCGGTGCTCACCTACGACCTGGTCGTGCTGGCGTGCGAGTGGGGTTCCGGACGGCGCGTCGGGATGCTCTCCAACCTCCACCTCGGCGCGCGCGACCCGGACGGCGCGTTCGGCGACCCCGGCGGCTTCGTGATGGTCGGCAAGACGTTCAAGGGCCTCACCGACGAGCTGCTGCGCTGGCAGACCGAGGAGTTCCAGCGCATCGAGGTGCGCCGCACGCCGGGAACCGTGTGGGTGACGCCGACGACCGTCGTCGAGATCGCGATCGACGGCGTCCAGCGCTCGTCGCGCTACCCCGGCGGCATCGCCCTCCGTTTCGCCCGCGTCAAGCGCTACCGCGACGACAAGCCCGCCACCGAGGCCGACACCATCACCACCCTCCGCACCCTCCTCCGCGACTAACCCCCGCCGCCTCCTCCCGCCCCTCCGCACCCCCGCCCGCCGCGAACGGAGGACTCCACCCCTCCCCACCCCCGAATCTCCTCCGTTACCTGCCCTCCCGCCGCTTTCCGCCCGCGATCTCCTCCGTTAGCGACGTTGCGGCTAACGGAGGAGATGCGGTGCGACGCGCCCGGGAAAGGCGGTGAAGGGAGGAGTTGGGGGTGGGTGGAGGTGGGATCTCCTCCGTTCGCGACGGGGGGCTCCCTCGGCGCGCCGGGCGGGTCAGCGGCGGGCGGTGGCGCGGGCGCCGGCGTTGTGGGGGAGGCGGAGCGCGCCCGCCAGCGGGAGGAGGAGCAGGGCGGCCGCGAGGGCGAACGCCCAGTGGTAGCCCGGCATCGGTGAGCCGGTGACGCCCTCCGACACCGCGGTCGAGGCGCGCACGAACACGGCCACCACCGCGAGGCCCAGGGCGGTCGCGACCTGCTGCAGCGCGGAGGCGAGGGTGTTCGCGTTGTTCGTGTCCCCGGCGTCCACGTCCGCGAACTGGAGGGTGTTGTAGGCGCTGAACCCGATCGACCGGAACACCCCGCTCGCCACCAGCAGCAGGAGCAGCACCGGCAGCGGCGCCGCAGGCCCGACGCCGACGAACGCGGCGAGCACCAGCATCCCGAGCAGGTTCGACCAGATCAGCACGGTGCGGAAACCGAGGCGACGGATGAGCGGCGTCGTGAACGGCTTGATGGCCAGGTTCCCGACGAAGATCGCGATGACGGTCAGCCCGGCGACGGTGGCGCTCCAGCCGTAGGCGAGCTGGAACAGCAGCGTGAACAGGAACGGCGCGCCCGTGATGATCATGCGGTAGACGCCGCCGCTGATGTTCCCGGCGCGGAACGAGTGCAGCCGCAGCACGCTCCAGTCGAACAGCGCGTGCTCCCGGCCGCGCGAACGGGTGATGGTGGCCCAGCCGACCGCGATGGCCACGAGGATGGCCGCGCCGCCGGCGAGCTGCAGCCGGCCGTCCTCCGCGCTCAGCCCCTCCGCCCCGGCCGTCAGCAGCACCAGCGCGAGCGCGATCGCCGCGTAGCCGCGCCCGTCGAACGGGAGGTCGCGCTGCCGTTCCGTGTGCGGCACGAGCACCAGCCCGGCAACGATCGCGGCGACGCCGAACGGAAGGTTGATGAGGAAGATCCAGCGCCAGCCGATCGTGTCCGACAGGATGCCGCCGAGCGCCGGCGCGATCACCGGGGCGATGAGCGCGGGCCAGGTGAGGTAGGCGATCGCGTCGAGGAGGTCGACCGGGTCGATGTCACGCAGCACCGCCAGCCTCCCGACCGGCACCATGAGCGCGCCGCCGACGCCCTGCAGCACGCGCGCCAGCGTCAGCAGCGTCAGCGACGGCGCGAATGCGCACAGCAGCGACGCGAGCGTGAACACGACGATCGCGGTCAGCAGCACCGGCCGGATCCCGAGCCGACGGGACAGCCAGCCGGTCGCCGGGATGCCGGCGGCCACCGCCAGCAGGTAGGCGACCATCGCGACGCTCACGTCCGCCGGGGCGACGCCGAACTCGCGCGCCATCGTGGGGGCGGCGGTCTGGATGATCGTGCCGTCCAGGTTCTCCATGAAGAACGTGGCGGCCACGAGGAGGGCGAGGCCGCGGCTGAACGACACGGCCGTCCGCGTCACCGAGCTACGCCCTACCTCGGTTGCGGCGCCGGACATCCCGCGGCGCGCGGCCGGCGAGGAACGAGCGGCCCGGATCGACGACGAAGCCCTGCCGGAGGGCCTCCCGCCCCACGAGCATCCGGAAGCCCATCTGGTCTCGGTTGCTCAGCGTGGTCTCGGCGAGGACGGTCCGTCCGCCGAGCACGAGCTCCAGTAGCACGACGAAGCGGTCCTCGGCGTGACCCGACGAGCTGCGCACGACGCGGCGGTCGTGGATGGGGACCTCGACCACCGAGGCGTCGGTGTCGGCGTCCTGCCACGGGTGCACCGTGAACCGCACCCGGTCGCCGGGGAGCTCCTCCAGATCGAACGCGTGCAGCGCCGAGCTGCGGGCGCCGGTGTCGATCTTGACTTTGGTCCACGGAATGCCGATGCTGGGCAGGCTCGCCCATTCACGCCACCCCACGACGAGGGTGTTTGAATGGAGGTCACCGGCCATTCCCCTATCTTTGCAGGATCCATCGATGAAGCTCGCCATCCTCTCCCGCGCTCCGCACGCGTACTCGACCCAGCGGCTGCGTGCGGCCGCGCGCGACCGCGGCCACACCGTGAAGGTGCTCAACACCCTCCGTTTCGCGATCGACCTCTCCGGCCCCGAGCCCGACCTGCAGTACCGCGGCCGGCTACTATCCGACTACGACGCCGTCCTGCCGCGCATCGGCAACTCGATCACCTACTACGGCACGGCCGTCGTGCGTCAGTTCGAGCAGATGGACGTCTACACGCCCAACACGGCGAACGGCATCACCAACTCTCGTGACAAGCTGCGGGCCAACCAGATCCTGTCGCGGCACAACATCGGGATGCCGGCGACCACCTTCGTGAACAGCCGCGCCGACGTGCGGATGGCGATCGAGCAGGTCGGCGGCGCGCCCGTCGTCATCAAGCTGCTGGAGGGCACCCAGGGCATCGGCGTCATCCTCGCCCCGGAGGCGAAGATCGCCGAGTCGATCGTGGAGACGCTGCACTCGACCAAGCAGAACGTGCTCATCCAGAGCTTCATCTCGGAGAGCCGCGGCCGCGACATCCGCGCGCTCGTCGTCGGCGACCGGGTGGTCGCGGCGATGCGGCGGGTGGCGAGCGGCGACGAGTTCCGCTCCAACGTCCACCGCGGCGGCACGGTCGAGAAGGTCGAGCTGACGCCGGAGTACGAGGAGGCCGCGGTGCGGTCGGCCCAGATCATGGGTCTCCGCGTGGCCGGCGTCGACATGCTGGAGGGCCACGGCGGTCCGCTGGTGATGGAGGTCAACTCCTCGCCGGGCCTGGAGGGGATCGAGCGCGCGACCGGCCTCGACGTCGCGGGCGCGATCATCGACTTCATCTCCAACCAGGTGGCGTTCCCGGAGATCGACGTGCGCCAGCGGCTGACCGTCTCGCGCGGCTACGGCGTGGCCGAGCTGCTCGTGCACGGCGACGCGGACCTGATCGGCAAGACGATCAAGGAGTCCGGGCTGTGGGACCGCGACATCACGGTGCTCACGCTGCACCGCGGCGCCAACGTCATCCCGAACCCCCGCAGCGGCGTGGAGCTGCAGGCGGGCGACCGGCTGCTCTGCTTCGGCAAGCTGGAGGAGATGCGCTCGATGATCCCGGACCGGCGGAAGCGCCGCACCAAGGTGCGCCGCCTGCCGAAGGACCACATGGCGGAGGCCGCGTCGGCGTAGTCGCTAGGCCGAGCCGGCGTCCCACCAGCGCAGCACGCGCAGCGCCCGCAGGGTGATCCAGCGGCTCGGCATCCCCTCGTTGTCGCCGAAATCGAACCAGGCCGGGCCTTCGTGCCGGTTCTCCAGGCTCCAGAGCCCGTCGGCGTCGGCCTTGCCGCGCAGCAGCGCCACCGCCTCCGCGAGACGCGGGTCGCGGCGGTCGACGGCGCGGAAGTGCTCCAGGCCGCGCAGGATGTCGTGGAACCAGCGCACCGGGTTGCTGAGCATCGTCATCCGCGGGTCGGCCACCTCGCCGGTGCTCAGCCGGCGGAACAGGCCGCGCGCCAGGAGGTACTCCTCGCCGGTGCGCTGCGCGTCGGCCGTCGCCGTGTCGCCCCGGCCGGTCGCGTTCCAGGAGCCGAGGCCCTCCACCGCGCAGATGGTGGAGTGGAACGACGAGACCCGCGCGCCGTACTCGGCCCAGCAGTTCCAGGCGCCGTCGTCGAGCCGGCCGCCGGCGAGCGTGGCGGCGGCGTTCGAGCCGTCCTGGCCGAAGTAGGCGGCGAGCGCCAGCACCACGCCGTTGATGCACGGCTCGGTCTCGCCCTCGAAGTAGGGCTCGCCGGCGTGATCCCAGCGGACGTGGTCGCGCACATGGGAGACGGCCTCCAGCGCACGCGGGTGCGCGGGGTCGACGCCGAAGTCGGCGAGCTGCTGCAGGGTGAAGTGGGTGGCGGTCCACGCGTCGAAGAACGGGCGGTCCTCCTGTGCCCATCCCGGCCGGTAGACGCCGCCGTCCCAGCGGCCGTCCGGCCCTTGGGCGTCGAGGAGCCTCGCGCCCCAGCCCTCGGTCGCGACGCGGTCGCGCTCGGCGGCGACGGTCTCGTCAGAGGCGCCGGCGAGGTCGCGGAGCACCTGCCAGCGGATGCTCGGGTCGGAGTCGAGGAGCCACTCGATCGTGTCCATGTTCCGCATGCTACTCACCACCGCGGACACCCGTCCCGCGAAACGAGGGGACGCAACACGCCGCGTCGTCGCGCGGGAGGCGGCGTGTTGCGTCCCCCCGATGCTCGGTGCGGGGCGGCGCTCAGCGCCGGGAGCGCTCGGCCACCAGGACGAGGACGACGATGGCGATGAGCGCGGCGATGAGCGCGATGCCGGGCAGCTCGCCCGCCCGCAGGGGCAGCATCCACGCCGCGAGGAGGCCGGCCACGAGCGCGCCCGCAGCTCCGATGAGCCGGTACGCCCACGGCCCCAGCCGCAGCTCGCGGCGGTACTCCGCGTCGCCGACGAGGTAGACGGCGACACCGCCGGAGAGCAGCCAGGCCGCGGCCGGCGTGACCGGCGCGAAGGCGTCCTCCAGCGAGAGATGGAGGCCGGCAGCGACGCCGACGAGGCCGAACAGCATCACGAAGTGCGCGAGGTAGTACGCGGTGAGGGCGAGCGTCGTGCCACGCCGTCCGGACGCCCTCCCGAACGACTGCTCGGCCCGCTCGTCGTCGCCGGAGAAGTAGCACCACCACAGCGCCGCGACCATGGCGACCGTGGCCACCGCGCCGAGGACCACCTGCGGGCGGAGCCCCGACGCGCTCAGCCCGGCGCCGACCGACACGATGGACTCGCCGAACGCGATGATCATCAGGAGGCCGTGCCGCTCCACGAAGTGCGAGGCACCGAGTGCGAACGGACTCGACCGCGCCAGCAGCCCGCCCACCAGGAACAGCGCGAGCGGCGCGAGGAACAGCGCCCACTCCAGCCAGCCGGTCGCGTACCCGGAGGCGATCAGCAGCAGCGCCGCGAGAGCGTTCAGCGGCCCGACGCGCAGCATCACCCGCACCGAGCCGCGGCCTCCCCGGGCGATGAACAGCCCCGCGTGGATGATCACGACCGTCAGGTAGGCGACCCCGAACAGCACGCCCGACCCGGTGAACACGTCCGGGATGGCGAGCGACAGCACCAGGAACGCGGCCATCGCCGCGATCAGCAGCAGCCTGACCGGGACGGTGTCGGGCACGGCCTGGTTGGTGAGCCAGGCGAACGCGTCGTACATCCACCAGACGACCGCGAGGATGGCGGCGGCGCGCACGACCGACTCGACGCCGGGATGCTGCACGATGACGGCGGTGAGCTGCCCGATGGTGAACACGAACACCAGGTCGAAGAGCAGCTCGATCGTGGACACGCGCGACGCCACCCGCGCGATCCGGCCTCCGGTCACCCCGCTCACAGGGCAAAGGTAGCGGTGGGCGCGCCCTCTAGGCTGGCCCCATGCCCACTCCTTTCGTCGCCGATCCGGCGCGCTACGACTCGATGCCCTACCGCCGCGCGGGACGCAGCGGCCTCCAGCTCCCGCCGCTCTCGCTCGGGCTGTGGCAGAACTTCGGCACGGCGCGGTCGTTCGACACTCAGCGCGCCATCGTGCTGCGCGCCTTCGACCTGGGCGTGACGCACTTCGACCTCGCGAACAACTACGGGCCGCCTCCCGGCGCCGCCGAGGAGTTCTTCGGCCGCATCCTCGCCACCGACCTGAAGGCGTACCGGGACGAGATCGTGGTGTCGACCAAGGCCGGCTACCTGATGTGGCCGGGGCCGTACGGCGACTTCGGCTCGCGCAAGTACCTGCTGTCGTCGCTCGACCAGAGCCTGCGCCGGCTGGGCCTGGAGTACGTGGACGCGTTCTACCACCACCGACCTGACCCGCAGACGCCGCTCGAGGAGACGATGGGCGCGCTGACGACCGCCGTCGCCCAGGGCAAGGCGCTCTACACCGGCGTCTCGAACTACGACCCGGCGCAGACCACTGCGGCGGCGGCACTGCTCGCCGACGCCGGGACCCCGCTGCTGCTGCACCAGCCGCGCTACTCGATGTTCGACCGGCATGTGGAGGACGGCGCCCTGGCCGCGGTGGAGGCCGCGGGCGCCGCCGCGATCGTGTTCTCCCCGCTGGCCCAGGGGATGCTGACCGACCGGTACCTGAACGGTGTGCCGGAGGGTTCGCGTGCGGTCACGAGCGTGTTCCTGCACGAGTCGGACCTGACCGAGGGCGTGCTGACGAAGGTGCGCGCGCTCAACGACATCGCGGCAGGGCGCGGGCAGAGCCTGGCGCAGCTCGCGCTGCAGTGGGTGCTGCGGAACCCGGTGGTGGTGTCCGCGATCGTCGGGGCGAGCAGTGTGGCACAGCTGGAGCAGAACCTCGGCGCGGTGCACGCGCCGGCGCTGGAGGCCGACGAGCTGGCCGCGATCGACCGCGTGCTCGGCTAGGCCCACAGAGGGGTCGCGACATGCCGCTGTCCGCGACGCGTGGCGGCGTGTTGCGTCCCCCGTGGACGGCTAGGCGAGGGTCGGGAGCGTCGCGAGCGCCTCGTCGACGTGGGAGGCCAGCGTCGCGTCTGCGGGGCCGGCGATCCACTGGGCGAAGCCGACGTGGAACGCACCCACTGCGGCCTGCCCGGCGAGGCTGGCCGCGGGCTCCCGGACGCCGCGGGCGCGCAGGGCCTCCCCCGACGCGGCGGCGAGCGATGCCAGCTTGAGCAGCTCCCGCTCCTGCAGGCTCGGGTTCGCGGCGATGACGGCCGAGCGGCGGCGCGGGAAGTCCGCACCGCGGCTGTCGATCAGCGCCGCGGCCGCCCGCATCCCGGCGGCGGCCACCGCGAACGGCGGCGCATCGGAGGGCGCGGCGGCGATGGCGGCGAGCACGGCCTCCTGCATCACGGTCGATCCGGCGAAGAGCACCTCGCGCTTGTCGGCGTAGTGGCGGAAGAAGGTGCGCTCGGTGACGCCCGCGCGCTCGGCGATGTCGGCGACCGTGGTCCCCTCGAAGCCGCGCTCGGCGTACAGCTCGATGGCCGCCCTCTCCAGGCGGCCGCGCGCGTCCGGTGTCCAGCGTCCCACGGGACGAGTGTAGCCGGTTCCGGCCCGGTGATGACAGTTGCTGACATCGGTGCTATCGTGATGTCAGTCACTGACGACAGTCACTGACATCATCGACACCCGCAACGATCCCATGACTCGGGAGGTCATCCCCATGCGCGTCTTCGTCACTGGAGCATCCGGCTGGATCGGCTCCGCCGTCGTCCCCGAACTCCTCGCCGCCGGTCACCAGGTGACCGGCCTCGCCCGCTCGGAGGCGTCCGCCGAGCGCATCCGCGCCACCGGCGCGACCGCCGTCGCCGGCTCGCTCGACGACCTGGAGAGCATCCGCTCCGGCGCCGCGGCGTCCGACGCGGTCATCCACCTCGGCTTCAAGCACGACTTCTCCGACTACGCCGGCGCCGGCCGCACCGAGCGCGCCGTGGTCGCCACGATCGGCGACGAGCTCGCCGGCTCCGACCGGCCGTTCCTGTTCGCGTCCGGAATCGTGGCGCGTCCAGGCGAGCTGTTGACGGAGGATGTGCCCTCGCCCTACGTCGGCCCCGACGCCCCGCGCGGCGGCGGCGAGGCGTTCGCGTTCGAGTACGCCGACCGCGGTGTGCGGCCGGTCGCGCTGCGGTTCTCGCCGACCGTCCACGGCCGCGGCGACCACGGCTTCAGCGCCGAGCTGGTCCGCATCGCCCGCGAGAAGGGCGTCGCCGGGTACGTGGACGACGGGTCCAACCGCTGGCCGGCCGTCCACCGGCTCGACGCCGGACGCCTGGTCCGGCTCGCGCTGGAGCAGGCCACCCCGGCGGCGCGGGTGCACGCGGTCGGCGAGGAGGGCATCCCTGCGCGCGACATCGCGGCGGCGATCGGCGAGGGGCTCGGCCTGCCCGTGGAGTCCATCGCGCCGGAGGACGTGGACGCGCACTTCGGCTGGATCGGCCGGTTCTTCGGGATGGACATCCCTGCCTCCAGCGCGCTCACCCGCGAGCGCTATGGCTGGGCGCCGAGCGGGCCGACCCTGCTGGAGGACTTCGCCGCCGGCTCCTACTTCGAGGCCGTCGCCGCCCGCTGAGCGGCGGGCGCGGGCAGCAGGCCGAGCACGGCGGCGACGAGGAAGCACACCGCGCCGCCGACCGTGCCGACGCCCGTCCAGAACGGGCTGAGCAGGGTGTCGGTGCCGGGCAGCTCGAAGGCACCGACCGCCGCGAAGCCGAACAGCACGGAGCCGAGCAGGTTGAGCACGGCGCCGGCGCCATCCCGCCGCGACCCGCGTTGCCGGGCGACCGCCACCACGGCGATCAGGCTGGAGACCAGGAAGCAGATCGACCCGTAGGCGTCCGGCCGCCAGCCCGTGCCGCCGGCAGCGCCCGCGGGGACCGCCGCGGCGAGCGCGATCGTCGTGCTCGCGTTGAAGAACAGCGTCCCGACGAACTGGATGACGGACGAGCTCCGGTTCGGGACGCCGAGGGCCAGCCCCGCGCCGAGCGTGAAGAACACCGAGCCGACCACGAACACCACATTCGTGACGATCGCACCCAGCGCGGCCGCGACCGACGGCAGCGCGGCGAACGCGAAGCACGCCGCGCCGACCGCGAAGGAGGCGTCGGAGAGCAGGAGCCTCCTCCGCTCCCCGCCGCCTCCTCCGTCGCTCACGCCGGCTCGCTAGTGCGCGAAGTGCGTCCGCGTGCGCGCGGACTCCGTCGCCTTCGCTGCGACCGCGGTCGCCCCGGCCTTCTCCGCCTGCTCCCCCAGCTCGGCGACCACCGCGCGGATGTCGTTCACGAGGTCCTCGGCGAGGTCGGCGTTGAAGCCGTCGCGCACCACGATCCGCAGCACGGCGACGTCGGTCGCGTCGTCCGGCATCGTGTAGGCGGGCACCTGCCAGCCTCGGGCGCGCAGCTCGTGCGACACCTGGAAGACCGTGAACGGCGTGCCGTCCTTCAGCGCGAACGAGATGACCGGGATGGCGGAGCCGTCCGTGATGACCTCGATCGCCGGGTCCTCGGCGAGGCCCTTCGAGATGAGCAGCGCCGTGTCGCGCAGCGCCTCCATGATCGCGGTGAACCCGGCGCGGCCGAGCCGCACGAAGTTGTAGTACTGGCCGACGATCTGGTTGCCGGGGCGGGAGAAGTTCAGCGTGAACGTGGGCATGTCGCCGCCGAGGTAGTTCACCCGGAACACCAGGTCCTCCGGCAGGTGCTCCGCCGACCGCCACACCACGAACCCGATCCCGGGATAGGTGAGCCCGTACTTGTGCCCGCTGACGTTGATCGACACCACCCGCGGGAGGCGGAAGTCCCACTCCAGGTGCGGGTGCAGGAACGGGACGACGAAGCCTCCGCTCGCCGCGTCCACATGCACGGGCACGTCGGGCCCGCCCAATGCCGCGAGGGCGTCGAGTGCGTCGCAGATCGCCGCAATCGGCTCCAGCTCGCCGGTATAGGTGGTGCCGAGGATGCCGACGACGCCGATCGTGTTCTCGTCGACCGCCGCCGTGACTTGCTCCGGCGTGATGACGTACCGGCCCTTGGCGACCGGCAGGTACCGCGGCTCCACCTCGAAGTAGCGGCAGAACTTCTCCCAGACGACCTGCACGTTCGACCCGAGGACCAGGTTGGGCACGCCTCCCGGCTCGGAGCCTCCCGAGACCCCTGCCCGCCTGGCGCGCCAGCGCCACTTGAGCGCCAGGCCCCCGAGCATGACGGCCTCGCTCGACCCGATCGTCGCGGCCCCGGTCGGCTCGCCGGGCTCGGCGTGGAACAGGTCGGCGACGATGGACACGCAGCGGCGCTCCATCGCCGCGGTCGCCGGGTACTCGTCCTTGTCGATCATGTTCTTGTCGAACGCCTCGGCCATCAGGATCTCGGCCTCCGGGTCCATCCACGTCGTGACGAAGGTGGCGAGGTTGAGCCGCGAGCTGCCGTCGAGCAGCAGCTCGTCGTGGAGCAGCCGGTATGTGCTCGCCGGGTCGGTGGCGTCGTCCGGCAGGGTGGCCGGAGGGCTCTTCCGCGACAGGCGGCCGGTGTAGGCGGGGGCGAGCCGGGTGTCACCGCTCGCCGTCTGGATGTCTGACTCGAGCCGCGCCATGCGCCGCCCCTCTCTGCCTCGGCTCCGCCACGGGTCGGCGGCGCCTGTCTATCGGCAGCGGATCAGTTCGACTTGTCGAGCTTTCCGATCTCGTTGCCGCTGATGTCGTAGACGACCAGGGCGCTGCCCTTCGCCGTCCCGCTGGACGCCTTCGCCAGCCACTCGTCGACCCCCTGGCACGCCATCAGGGTGCTGGCGATCGGGCCGAAAGTGATGGTGTCGCCGTCGACGGAGCCCTTGCCGCTCAGACGGTTGCAGCCGTCCGTGCCGGAGAAGGCGCCGTCGTTCTCGATCGTGAGGTTCGGCTGCGACGCGGCCGTCGAGCCCCAGGTGCCGACGAGCGCCGCGCCGCTCGGGGTGCCGGCACAGCCGGCGAGGAGGGCGAGAGCCGCCGCTGTTGCGAAGCCACCGCCGATGAGACGAACCGGTGCGTGCCGGATCGTTCGCGTCATGTCGTTCTCCCCCTCTGCGGTCCGCCCGTTGCTGCGGGCCGCGTCACGAGGCGAGAATAACCGCGCGCGGCGAGCGCGCACCAGGGCCCTCACCCGGGATTTCATTCACTTGTGAGTTCGTCCACGAGCGCCAGAACGGCCGGGCTGCCGAGGATGCGGAAGTGGCCGCCGACCGGCATCCGGAGGTTGCGCGCGCCCGGCAGCGCGCAGCCTCCCGGGATGTGCGGGTCGTACCAGCCCCAGATCGACACGACGCGGCCGACGTCGGCGCCGTCGCCCGCCAGCTGCACCAGCTCGGGGTGGCCGGGCCGCAGCGCGCGCACGGCCGGGAACGGCACCAACGCCGCGAGCGGCGAGCCGTTGAACGGCGTGGCGATCGCGACCACGCGGCGGATGCGCGCCGACGCGTCCGGCCTCCCGAGCAGCAGGCGGGCGACGAGGCCGCCCTTGCTGTGCGCGACGACCGTCACACCGCTCAGGTGCTGCTCGCGCAGGTAGTGCTCCACCTGGTCGGCGGCCTCCGCGAGCGACATGCCCATGTGCCCCAGGGACGTGACGACGTGCACGGGATGGCCGGCGGCGTGGAGGCGGCGCGCCAGCGGGTGCAGGAACCGCCAGGTCTCGTAGATGCCGGGCAGCAGCACGATGGGCGCGCCCTCCCCGGCCTCGTCGACGAGCGCCTCGGGAGGGTCGTGGTCGAAGTTCGCCCGGAGCTGATGCCGGAGGACATACTCGTAGTCGGCGAGGAGCACGCCGGCCTTGCGGACGAAGAGCAGCGCGGCGCGGACCGGGCCGGGGCGCGCGTTCTCTTCCACAGGGTCAGCATCGCGCTGTCAGACCGCTCTTGCCAAGCTGCTGCTCTTGCCAAGCTCCCGCTCTTGCCAACCTCCGGGGCCGGGTGGATAGTTGCGGCATGGGCGATGTGATCGCATTCATCCTGTGCTTCGTGCTCTTCCTGGTGGGCCTCTTCCTGCTGGGCCTCGCGGACACGCTCCCCGCCTGGCAGGGGCTGGTGTTCTTCGCCGGGATCGTCTGCGTCGCGCTGTCGTTCGGCATCCCCGTGCACCTGCTCGGCCACTCCGAGCTCTAGGCGGACCGCCTGGCCCCTAGGGTGAGGGCATGATCGAGATCGACCCGACCGCGTCCGTCGCGCCCAGCACCGTCCTCACCGAGGACGCGACGCTCGGGCCGGGCGCACAGCAGGGCCTCGACTTCCCCGGCACCCTGTACGGCGTCCCTTGCGGCACATCGATGCGCGAGATCATGCGCAGTGCGAGCGCGGTCTACGACCCGCGGGCGTAGCCTCCGCGGGCGCGTCTACTCCCGTCGAGGGGCACGTAAACGCCCCTAAGACGCCGTTTTAGGGGCGTTTACGTGCCCTTCGGCGCTTCGACTACATGTCGGGAGGCGTGTGGACCCCGGCGTCGGCGCGGAAGCCGGCCGTGGCCTCCTCATACGTGGTGTGCTTCCGGGCGGGGTGGGACTCCGCGGGCGGCGGGACGTCGGCGCGGCTCAGCGCGTGCAGCACGAGCTGCTCGACCAGGTCGGCCGCAGTCGTCTCCCGATGGCGGGCGATGCGGACCAGGGCGGCGAACTCGCGCTCGCCGAGGCGGATCGTCAGGGGGATTCCTGCTGGCGCACGACCGGGGCCGTGAGCGCTCGCGGGCTCAGCGACATCAATAGCGTGAGAATCCTTCATGAATCGATCGTCTCATGGGCGCGCTCTCTTTTGAAGAACCCAAATCCACGAACGGTACGCGCAATTCGGATGGTGTCCAGTGGGACAGCCGTTCTGCTCGCGCACGATCGCCGATCACCCCCCGTTCGGGGCCGTGGCCGTGACGGTCGGGTGAACAGCGGATGAAGCACCCTCCGGGACGCACAGGCGGCTCCTAGGCTCGCTCCTGTCCACTCCTCAGGAGGCTCGTCGTCCATGTCCCAGCGCGCCCGGCTCACGGCGCTCTTCGGCGTACTGGCGGCCCTCGTCGTCGTGGCCGTGATCGTGGCCGTCGCGGCGCGGCCGGACGCCGTGCGGGCTGCGACCTCCTCGGAGGTCGAGGTCAATGCCGGGGCGGACGACTGCGGTCACGGCTGGGCCGACGACGGCCGGGCGCTCGGCGGAACGGTCTCCTTCGACGTCGCCAACCCGACGATCGCCGGCGTCGAGGTGTACCTCCAGGCGGTCGACTCGAAGAAGGTCTACCTCGACCTGGAGAGCATCGGCGCCGGCGCGCACGCGCACGCCCGCGTGGCGATCGGCTCCGGGCGGTACCGGTTCGTCTGCCTCCCCGCTGACGGCGACCCCGCGCACGGGCCGACGGTCCGGGTCGGACCGGCTCCGCCGGGCACGGCGCTCACCCCTGGGATGGTGCCGGTGACCCGCGCCGACCTCATCCCGCCGGCCAAGGCGTACGGCGCCTGGGTCGCCTCGCGCCTGCCCGCCCTGCGCCAGCAGGTGGCCGCCGTCGCGGCCGACGCCGAGGAGGGCGACTTACCGGCGGCGAAGCGCGACTGGCTGACCGCCCACACCACCTATGAGACGCTCGGCGCCGCCTACGGCGCGTTCGGCGCGGCCGGCGACGCGATCGACGGGCTGCCCGGCCACGGACTGACCGGCTTCCACGCCGTCGAGTCGCCGTTGTTCTCCGACGCGCCGGCGGCGGCCGTCGCCGGGCCGGCGCAGACGCTCGTCTCCGACGTCGACACCCTCCTCGCGCAATTCCCGAAGGCGCAGATCGACCCGGGCGACATGGGGCTGCGCGCGCACGAGATCGTGGAGGACGCGATCCGCGACGTGCTCGCCGGCGCGGCCGACGCCGGGTCGGGCACCGAGCTGGCCACGATCGACGCCAACCTGAGCGGCGCGGCCCAGGCACTGGCTCCGCTGCACGACATCCTCGCGGCGCGCTACCCGCAGCTCGCCGCGACGCAGCAGTCGATCGCCGCGACGCAGCAGCTCGTGGAGGGCTTCCGCGGCGCCGACGGGACCTGGACACGGCTGTCGGCGCTGACCACGGCCCAGCGCGAGCATGTCGACGCGGCGCTCAGCGAGACGGCAGAGCTGCTCGCGCCGGTCGCGGCCATCTGCGACCCGAGGAGGGAACCGTGACCGGGCTGGGGCGCAGGGACTTCCTCACCGCGGGCGCCGGCGCCGCGGCGGGGGCCGCCGTGGCAGGAGGTGCAGGCGCTGTGCTGGCGCCCGTCGCGGCGAGCGCGCACCCGGCTGCCGTGGCCCCGGCCGTCCGCGCGGGAGCTGTCCCATTCCACGGCGAGCACCAGCAGGGCATCCTCACGCCGGTGCAGCGCTCGGCCGCGTTCGTCGCGCTCGACGTGACAGCGGCCTCCCGCGCCGAGCTCGCCGACCTGCTCAAGACGATCACCGAGCGCGCACGCTTCCTGACCACCGGAGGCACCCCTCCCGACCCCGGGCTGACTGCGCCGCCGCGCGACTCCGGCGTCCTCGGCCCCACGGTCGTGCCGGACGGGCTCACCGTCACACTCTCGGCGGGGGCCTCCCTCTTCGACGGCCGCTACGGACTCGCGTCCGCCAAGCCTGCGCAGTTGCGGACCATGGACGAGTTCCCCGACGACTCCCTCCGCCGCGAGGTCTGCGACGGCGACCTCCTGCTGCAGGTCTGCGCGGACGACCGGGACGCGGTCACGCACGCGGTCCGCGAGATCGCGCGGGCGACCCGCGGCGGGATGGGCGTGCGCTGGCGGCAGGACGGCTTCGTCTCCCCGCCGCGGCCCAGCGGCACACCGCGCAACCTGATGGGCTTCAAGGACGGCACGAGCAACCCGGACGTCCACGACGCCGCCTTGATGAAGCAGCTGGTGTGGGCGCAGGGGACGGGACGCGAGCCCTCCTGGACCGCCGGCGGCAGCTACCACGTCGTCCGCGTGATCCGGATGCTGGTCGAGTTCTGGGACCGGGTGAACCTGCACGAGCAGGAGAACATGATCGGCCGCCGGCGCGACACGGGGGCGCCGCTCACGGCCTCCGCCGAGCACGACGACCCGCACTACGAGAACGACCCGACCGGCGACGTCATCCAGCTCGACGCCCACATCCGCCTCGCCAACCCGCGCACGGCGGCGAGCGCCGGCCAGCGGATGCTGCGCCGCGCGTACAACTACGACGGCGGCGTCGACGCCAACGGCACGCTCGACATGGGACTCGTCTTCGTCGCCTTCAACCAGGACCTCGACCGGCAGTTCGTGGCCGTGCAGAAGCGGCTCGCCGGCGAGCCGCTGACGGACTACATCCGGCCGTTCGGCGGCGGCTACTACTTCGCGCTCCCCGGAGCCCGCGACTCCTCCGACTGGCTCGGGCGCAGCATGCTCGCGTGAGCCGGAGGCATCAGGAAACACCCACCGACAGAAGGAAGCAGAAATCGTGTCCAGACTCTCTCGTCTGCGCCGCCGTCCGGTCGCCTCGGCCGGGCTGGCGCTGCTCGGCGCGGCGACCCTCGTGGGAGCCGGCGTCCTCGCCATGGCCCCCGCGTCGGCGTTCCCGGCCCACGGGACCCCCGACCACTCCAACCAGACCCAGACCCCGATCAAGCACCTCGTCGTGATCTTCGACGAGAACATCTCCTTCGACCACTACTTCGGCACCTACCCGAAGGCCGCCAACACGGACGGCACGACGTTCACCGCCGCCGCAGGAACCCCCGCCGTGAACACGCTCGCCAGCAGCGGGACCCTCACCAACAACCCGAACCTCTACGCCCCGCAGCGGCTGACCCCGTCGCAGGCCCTCACCTGCGACCAGAACCACGGGTACGCCGCCGAGCAGGCCGCGGTGGACAACGGCAAGATGGACATGTTCGTCCAGAAGACCGAGACCGACACCTGCACCGGCGCGTTCGGGCAGCCGGGCCTGGTCATGGACTATTACGACGGCAACACCGTCACCGGGCTGTGGAACTACGCGCAGAACTACTCGATGAGCGACAACATGTGGGACACCACGTTCGGCCCGTCGACCCCCGGCGCGCTCAACCTGATCTCGGGCCAGACCCACGGCGGCACCGCCTACGACCCGAAGACCGGGGCGGTCCTCCCGGCCTCCACGTCGGTCGTGTCGAAGAACGCCGCGGGCGTCGGCACCGTGATCGGCGACCCCGACCCGGTGTACGACGACTGCTCGGGCAGCGACCACACCTCCACCTCGGCGCTGGTCGGCATGGCCGGCAAGAACGTCGGCGACCTGCTCAACTCGCGCGGCGTCAGCTGGGGCTGGTTCCAGGGCGGCTTCACGCCGACCACCGCGTGGAACGGCCAGGCCGGCAGCTACGCCAAGTGCGACGCGACCACCGCGAACATCGGCGGCGCGACGCCGAAGGACTACTCGCCGCACCACAACCCGTTCTCGTACTACAAGTCCACGTCGAACCCGCACCACCTCCCGCCGACGTCGACCCAGGCGATCGGTCACACCGACCAGGCGAACCACCAGTACGACCTGACCTCGTTCGACAAGGCCGTGGCGGCGAACAACCTCCCGGCTGTCTCGTTCCTCAAGGCCCCGGAGGCCCAGGACGGCCACGCCGCCTACTCCGACCCGCTGGACGAGCAGAAGTTCCTCGTCAACGAGATCAACGCCCTCCAGAAGTCGAAGGACTGGAAGAGCACCGCTGTTGTCGTCACGTACGACGACTCGGACGGCTGGTACGACCACGTCGCGCCGACCGTGGCCAACGGCTCGAACGACGCGGCCGTCGACTCCACGGTCTGCACCAACCAGACGAAGATCGCGGGCGGCTACGCGGACCGCTGCGGCCCGAGCCAGCGCCTGCCGTTCCTCGTGGTCTCGCCGTGGGCCGCGCAGAACACGGTCGACCACACTGCGATCGAGCAGACCAGCCCGCTGAAGTTCATCGAGGACAACTGGGGCACGGGCCGGATCGGCGACGCGTCCTTCGACGCCCGCGCCGGCTCACTGAACGGGCTGTTCGACTGGAAGCACCCGCAGCAGCGCGAGGTGCTGCTCGACCCGGCCTCCGGCGCCGTCACGCAGGTCGTGCCCACGCACGGCCGCAGCGGCAACGCCGACGGCGAGTAACCCATAACGCGAGGGGCACGTTGTTGTCACTTTTCCGCCAGGAAAGTGACAACGACGTGCCCCTCGTCATTGGATATGCCGCGCGCGGGGGGTTAGGGAAAGTGGGATGCGGTGAACGCGAGCTGGGCGGGCGCCTCGCGCCGCCAGTAGTCGAGGTCGTGGCCTCCCGGGGTGAAGCCGCCGGCCGGCCGCGGGTGGAGGCCGGCGACGTAATCCTGGACGTTCGGGCAGAACCCGTCTCCCGTGCCGCAGTCGACCCGCAGCGGGATGCCGGCGAGCGCCGCCTCGTGCCCGAACGGCGTGTTCGCGGCGAAGTCGGCTGCACCGTCGAACGCGCCGTGGGCGGCCTCCTTCGCGGTGTGCCAGATCGCCGGGCTCTCCGCCACCACCGACGCGACGCGCGCGGGGCCCAGCGCGCCGGTGAGGTGGAGGGCGCCGTAGCCGCCCATCGACCAGCCCAGGAAGGCGACCTTCGTCGTGTCCAGCCCGGCCTTCGCCAGGAGCGGGACGAACTCGTCGGTCAGCATCGCGCCCGCGTCCTCCCCGGTGGCGCGGCGATGCCAGTAGGTGTTGCCGCCGTCCGCCGACGCGACGGCGAACGGGCGCGCGCCGTGCTGCACGGCCTGGGCGAGGAAGCGGTCGAGCCCGAGTCCGGAGCCGAACGCCGCGCGGTGGTCGCCCCCGAAGCCGTGCAGCGCGATCAGCACCGGGAGGGCGTCGCCCGGCTTCGACCCCGGCGGGTAGCTCACGGTCCAGCCGACGGTCGCGCCGAGTCGCGCGGCGGAGACGAACGAACCGCTGACGGCCGGGCCGGGAGCGACGTCGGGAATGCGACCGGGCGTGCCGTTCAGGCCCAGGAGCCGGTGCAGCTCCGAGCGGCCGGGCAGGATCCGCTCCTCCACGGCGAACGCCGTTCCCCCGCCGAGGATGCCGAGGGCGGCGACACCGATCCCGGCCCCGATCAGGGTGCGACGCGCGACGCTCATGCGCTCACCCTAACGGCGCTTGACCCTCACACCGTGTCAGGCTGGATCGTGGCCTCCAACATGTACACCATCGGAGAATTCGCCGCGATCGGGCGGGTGAGCGTCCGGATGCTGCGGCACTACGACGCCATCGGGCTGCTGCCGCCGGCGCGCGTGGACGAGCACAGCGGTTACCGCCGGTACTCGGACGCGCAGCTGACGAGCCTGCTGCTGATCGTCGAGCTGCGACAGCTCGGGATCGGCCTCGACGCGATCGCCGCCGTGCTCGCATCCGACGACCCGCGGCCCGCCCTCACGGCGGCGCTGCGGCAGCGCCGGGCCGAGCTCGCGGCCGGCATCGCCGACGACCGCAACCGGCTCGATCGCCTGGAGCGACGCCTCCGCCTACTGGAAGGAACAGAGATCATGACCACACCCGTCGAATACCGCCTGCTGGAACCGGTCACCGTGTACGCCGTCAGCGGCACCGCGCCCGGGATGGGGCCCGAGCTGGTCGGCCCGATGGTCGGGCCACTCATCGGCTCGCTCGACCAGGCGCTGGAGGCCGCGGGGCGTCCGCTGCTCGCGCCGTCCGTGTTCTGGTACGAGGCCAGGGAGGACGAGCGGCTGGAGGTGCACATCTCGTACCCGGCCGAGACGCCGCCGCGTCCCGGCGACGGCTACGAAGTGGTCGACCTCCCGGAGGTCCCGCTCGCTGCGACGCTGCTGCACCGCGGCGACATGACCGGCATCGGCGACTCGTGGATGGCGCTGATGGAGCGCATCGCCGCCGACGGCTACCACGTCACCGGCCCCACCCGCGAGGTCTACCTCGAGGCCACCGGCCACACCCCCGGCCCCGACTGGCTCACCGAACTCCAAGCCCCCGTAACCCCCACCTCCTGACCCCCTCCATCAATTCCGGAGTTGTGTACGCCGGGGCACGGCGTGTCGCGTACACAACTCCGGAATCGATTGTTTGGGACCCGGCCGCCGACGCCGATGACATGCCGGCGGCCGGGAGTGTGAGGCGCGCGGCTAGAGGCCGCGGGCTAGGCGGTGGTAGGCGGCGTTCCAGTCGAGTTCGCGGGAGAAGGCGCGCAGGGTTGTGTGCTCGTCGATGACGAGCAGTTCGGTGCGGGTCATGCGGGCGAAGTCCTCGAACGCCTGGATGCCGACGGCGGTGCTCATCACGGTGTGGTGTGCGGCGCCGGCCTCCAGCCAGGCGGTCGCGGACGTCGTGAAGTCGGGCGCCGGCTTCCACACGGCCCGGCCGACCGGGAGCTTCGGCAGCGGGGCGGTCGGCTCCACGACCTCCACGACGTTCGCCACGAGCCGGAAGCGGTCGCGCAGGTCCGACAGCGCCACGACGACTGCGGGACCGGGGTCGGCGGTGAAGACCAGGCGCACCGGGTCGTCCTTGCCGCCGATGCCGAGCGGGTGGACCTCCAGGGTCGGCTTCGCGCTGGTGAGCGACGGCGAGACCTCCAGCATGTGCGCGCCGAGGATGCGCTCGTCACCGGGCGTGAGGTCGTAGGTGTAGTCCTCCATGAGCGACGCGCCGCCGGGGAGGCCGGCGCCCATGACGTTGGCGGCGCGGACCAGGATGGCGGTCTTCCAGTCGCCCTCGGCGCCGAAGCCGTAGCCCTCCGCCATCAGGCGCTGCACGGCGAGGCCCGGGAGCTGCTTCAGCGCGCCGAGGTCCTCGAAGCTGGTGGTGAAGGCGCCGAAGCCGCCCTCCTCCAGGAACGACCGCAGCCCGACCTCGATCGCCGCGCCGTCCCGCAGCGACTGATGACGTTCGCCGCCGCGGCGCAGCTCGGGAGCCACGCCGTAGAGGTCCTCGTACTCGGCGACCAGCGCGTCCACCGCGGAGTCGGAGGCGGCGGCGACCGCGTCGGCCAGCTCATTCACGCCCCAGGTGTTGACCTGCACACCGAACCGCACCTCGGCCTCGGTCTTGTCGCCCTCCGTCACCGCCACGAAGCGCATGTTGTCGCCGAAGCGGGCGAGCTTCAGCGAGCGGGTGGCCGCGTGGCCGGCGGCGGCGCGCGTCCAGGTGCCGATGCGCTGCGTCACGGCCGGATTGCTGACGTGGCCGACGACCGTCGTGCGCGGCACCCCGAGCCGGGTCTGGATGTACCCGAACTCGCGGTCGCCGTGCGCGGCCTGGTTGAGGTTCATGAAGTCGAAGTCGATCTCGCCCCACGGCAGCTCGACGTTCGCCTGCGTGTGGAAGTGCAGCAGCGGCTTCTGGATGGCGTCGAGGCCGGCGATCCACATCTTGGCTGGGCTGAAGGTGTGCATCCACGCCACCAGGCCGATCACGGCGTCGTCGGCGTTGGCCTCCAACATGATGCGTCGGATGGCGTCGGAGTCGGTCAGCACCGGCTTCCAGACGACGCGGACCGGCACGTCGGCGGACGCGCTCAGCCGGTCGCTGATGCCGCGGGACTGCTCGGCGACCTGCGCGAGCGTCTCCGGTCCGTAGAGGTGCTGGCTCCCGGTGAGGAACCAGACCTCGTAGTGGTCGAGGGAGGTCGTGAGCTTCGGCATCAGGCGAGGGAACCTTCCGGGTTCTGTCCGTAGACGTTCTGGTAGCGGTCGAAGAGACTGTCGATCGCCTCCTGCGGGAGGGGGACGAGCGGGCCGCCCTGCCGGGCGATGTGGACGGTGCGGGCGACGTCCTCCGTCATGACTGCGGCCTTCACGGCGTCGCGTGCGTCGCGGCCGATCGTGAAGACGCCGTGGTTCTGCATGAGCACGGCCCGGCTGCGGTGGCCCACCAGCGTCGCGACGATGCCGCGGCCGATGGAGTCGTCGCCGATGATCGCGAACGGCCCGACCGGGATCGGCCCGCCGAACTCGTCGGCCATCGCGGTGATCACGCACGGGATCGCCTCGGCGCGCGCGGCCCATGCGGTGGCGTAGGTGGAGTGGGTGTGCACGACGCCGCCGACCCCGGGCATGCTCTGGTAGACGTAGGCGTGCGCGGCGGTATCGGAGGAGGGGGACCGGTCACTTCCGGCCGAACCGGGGACGACCTCGCCGTCGAGGGTGCAGAGGATCATGTTCTCCGGCGTGAGGTCGTCGTAGTCGACGCCGCTCGGCTTGATGACGAAGAGGTCCTCGCCGGGGACGCGGCCGGAGATGTTCCCGCCGGTCCAGACGACCAGGCCGTAGCGGACGAGCTCGGCGTGGAGGGCGGCGACCTGCTCGCGGGTGCGGCGGACTGCGGAGGACTCGGCGAACGGAGATTCGGGGGTGGCGGTCATCGGGCGGCTCCCTTCAGGGCGATGGAGGCGACGGCGGCGCGCTCGGCGGCCAGGCCATCGTCGTAGCGGGAGAGGTACGCGGCGAAGCCGGCCACGTCGTCCGGGTGCGGCTGCACGGTCTCGGCGGTGAAGCCTCCGAACACGTCGCGGTCGAGGTACACGGCGAGTGGCGTGCCGGAGCGGGCCGCGCGCAGGTACGCGGCGAGCACGGCGGCACCCCACGCCCCGCCCTCGGACGCGGTCTCGGCGACGGACACCGGCGCGTCCAGCGCCCCGGCCAGGAATCGCTGCGCGACGCCGGCGGTGCGGAACATCCCGCCGTGCGCGAACATCCGGTCGAGGGCGGCGCCCTCCGCGTGCAGCACGCGCATCCCGAGAGCGAGCGTCCCGAAGACGCCGTAGAGCTGGGCGCGGGCGAAGTTGGCGAGCGTCAGACGGCTGTCCGGGGTGCGGACGACCAGCGGGCGGCCCTCGTCCAGGCCGGTGATCGGCTCGCCGGCCAGGTAGTTGTAGGCGAGGAGGCCTCCCGCGTCCGGCTCGCCGTCGAGGGCCTCGCGGAACAGCGTCTCGAAGACCGCGTCGGGTGCGACCGGCGCTCCGGCGGCCTCCGCGAACCTCCCGAACAGCCCGGCCCACGCCGACAGCTCGCTCGCGCCGTTGTTGCAGTGCACCATCGCGACGGCGTCGCCGGCGGGCGTCGTCACCAGGTCGAGCTCGTGGTGCGTCTCGGCGAGCGGCCGCTCCAGGACCACCATCGCGAAGATGCTCGTGCCCGCGCTGACGTTGCCGGTGCGCGGGGCGACCGAGGCCGTGGCGACCATGCCGGTGCCGGCGTCGCCCTCCGGCGGGCACAGCGGGATGCCGGGCTGGAGCCCGCCCGACGGGTCGAGGAGAAGGGCTCCGGCCGGCGTCAGGTCGCCAGCCGGCTCACCGGCGACGAGGACGTCCGGAAGGAGGTCCCGCAGGGCCGGCAGCGTCGCTCTGTCCCGAATGAGGTCGTCGTAGCGGGCGACCAGCTCGGCGTCGTAGGTCTTCGTGGCCGCGTCGATCGGGAACATCCCCGACGCGTCGCCGACCCCGAGCACGCGACGGCCGGTGAGGCGCTCGTGCACATGGCCCGCAAGCGTGGTGATCGAGTGCACGCGCGCCAGGTGGGGCTCGGCGTCGAGGACGGCCTGGTGGAGGTGCGCGATCGACCAGCGCAGCGGGATGTTGACGCCGAACAACGCGCTGAGCTCGGCGCTCGCGGCGCCGGTCGTCGTGTTGCGCCAGGTGCGGAACGGCGCCAGCAGCTCCCCCGCAGCGTCGAAGGCGAGGTAGCCGTGCATCATCGCGGAGACGCCGATGGCGCCGAAGGTCCGCGGCCGGGCGCCGTGGCGCGCCTCCGCGTCGGCGACGAGCGCGGCGTACGCGGCCTGGAGGCCGGACCAGACGGCGTCGAGCGGGTAGGTCCAGACCCGGTCGGCGAACTCGTTCTCCCAGTCGTGGGAGCCGACGGCCAGGACGATCGCCGGGTCGTCGGCGTCGACCAGGCAGGCCTTGATGCGGGTGGAGCCGAGCTCGATGCCGAGGGCCGTGCGTCCGGCGACGAGGGCGTCGCGCTGGGTGTTCATGGTTCTCTCACTCCGTTGTGACCGGTCACATGTGATGGAACGAGTGTAGACGATCCCCCGCGGGAGGTGTCAAGCCGAGTCGCGGACCACGAGCTCCGGCGCCACGGGCGCATCGAACGCCAGCTCGCGTCCCTCGATCAGCGCCACCAGCCGTGCGACGCCGCGGCGGCCGAGCTCGGCGAAATCCTGCCGCACCGTCGTCAGCGGCGGCGCGAAGTACGCGGCCTCCGGGATGTCGTCGAAGCCGACGACCGCGAGGTCCTCCGGCACCCGGCGACCCCGCTCGCGCGCCGCGTGCAGCAGCCCGAGCGCCATCTGGTCGTTCGACGAGAACACCGCCGTCAGCTCCGGGTCGGCGAGCAGCTCCGCGCCGATCGCCGCCCCGGACGCAGCCGTCCAGTCGCCCTCCCGGGAGACCACGGGCTCCTGCCCGGCCGCGGCCAGCTCGGCCAGGTAGCCGTCGCGGCGTGCTCGCGCCTCCGACCAGTCGCCGGGGCCGCTGAGGTGCGCGATGCGGGTGTGGCCGCGCGCGAGCAGGTGCCGGGTGGCCAGCCGGGCGCCCTCCACCTGGTCGACGAACACGCCCTCGTCGCCCGCGACCCCCGCCCCGTGCAGGGCGACGGACGGGACCGCCAGCGAGAGCGCGGTCATGGCCTCCTGCACCGCCCGCTGCGGGGCGATGACGATGACGCCCTCCACCGACTGCGCCCCGAGATGGTCGACGGCCGCGCCGAGGTCCGCCGGGTCGAGGGATGCCGCGTGCGCGACGGTGACGAAGTATCCCGCGTCGCGCGCGGCCCGCTCGACGGCGTCGATGCTGGAGGCCGGGCCGAACAGCGAGGACGCCGACGACGCCAGCACGCCGATGGTGCGCGAGCGCGCGGTGGTGAGCATGCGCGCGGCGCGGTTCGGGCGGAAGTTGAGGTCGGCCATCGCCGTCAGCACGCGCTCGCGCGTCTCCGGCCGGATGCTCGGGTGGTCGTTGAGCACGCGCGACACGGTCTGCCGCGAGACGCCCGCGGCGGCCGCGACCTCCCGCACGCCCGGCGCGCGCCCGCTCTCACTCACATCCACACCCTAACGGTCACCCTCCCGCACACCCGGCTCCAGCCCGCCGAAGGGCACGTTGTCGCCCTTATTCGGCGGTTTTAGGGGCGTTTACGTGCCCCTCGGCGGATGCGGGCAGCGCGATCAGTCGATGAGGTCGAGGGCGGCGAGGCGCTCGAGGACCGCGTGCCCTGCCGGCGGGCACCGGTCGGCGTCGGCCGTCGTCACCCAGTGCACCGCATCCACCTCACCGGACGGCACCGGCTCGGCCGCGGTCTCCGCCCGGAACACGCGCATGTGCACCTGCCGGCCGTCCGGCTCGCCGTGCGCCTGCGTCCGCACCTCGAACAGCTCGGCGAGCGCGTCGACGTCGAGCGCGAGCGCGACCTCCTCCTCGGCCTCCCGTGCCGCCGCCTCGGCCGCGGTCTCGCCCGGGTCCACCTTGCCGCCCGGCATGTAGTACACATCGCGACCGCGGGAGGTCACCATGAGCACGCGCCGGTCGCGCATCACCGCGACGGCCGACACCAGCAGCGGTGCCAGCGTCATGACTCGACCAGCATCTTGAGCCGGCGGAGTCCCTTCTCGAAGTCGGGGCCGACCAGCTTGTCCAGGTTGAAGAACCGGCTGAAGAAGGTCTTCTCGCTCTCCATCCGCCAGATGACGCGCGTGCGGTCGCCCTCCCGCGTCAGCAGGAAACGGACATGGCTGCTCGACTTGAACGGCCGCGTGAAGTCGAGTGCGACGCCGACGCCGTCGGGCTGCACGGACTCGATCCGCATCTTCCCGGCCCCGGCCTTGCGGTTGCCGCTCCACTCGTAGGTCGAGCCGACCGCGCCCGGCTCACCGGTGTAGGTGCGCTTCAGCGCGGGGTCCATGCCCTCCCATGGCGACCAGTCCACCCAGCGCGGCAGCTCCGCGATGTGGGGCAGCAGCGCCTCGGGCGTGGTCTGGATGGTGTCGGTGCGTTCCACGACGATGGTTCCGGCCATGCGCTCACCTTAGCGGCCATGGCATGATCGGGCTGTGACCGGGCGAACGATGCTCCTCGACAGCGCATCCCTCTACTTCCGCGGGTTCTACGGCGTCCCCGACACGGTGCGCGCGCCGGACGGGACCCCGGTGAACGCGATCCGCGGCTTCCTCGACATCATCGCGAAGCTCGTGACCGACTACGGGCCGGAGTCGCTGGTGGCCTGCTGGGACGACGACTGGCGGCCACGCTGGCGGGTCGACCTCATCCCGAGCTACAAGGCGCACCGCGTGGCGCAGGAGGTCCCCGGCGGCGTCGACGTGGAGGAGGTGCCCGCCGAGCTCGTCGTGCAGGTGCCGGTCATCCGGGAGGTGCTGGACGCCCTCGGCATCGCGATCGTCGGCGCGGCGCAGCACGAGGCGGACGACGTGATCGGCACGCTCGCCACCGTCACTCCGGGCCCGGTGGATGTCGTGACGGGCGACCGCGACCTGTTCCAGCTCGTCGACGACGACCGGGACGTGCGCGTGGTCTACACGGCGCGCGGGATGAGCAACCTCGAGGTGCTGACGGACGCGGCGATCGTGGCCAAGTACGGAATCCACGCGCACCAGTACGCGGACTTCGCGGTCATGCGCGGCGACTCCTCCGACGGGCTGCCCGGCGTCGCCGGCGTGGGCGAGAAGACGGCGGGCGCGCTGCTCGCCGAGTACGGCGACCTGAGCGGGATCGAGGCGGCCGCCGCCGACCCGGCGAGCGCGATGAAGCCCGCGCTGCGGAACAGGTTCGCCGCCGCCGTCGACTACCTCGCCGTCGCGCCGACCGTCGTGGAGGTCGTCCGCGACCTCGCGCTCGGCGACGTCGACGCCCGCTTGCGCGTCCCCGGCGACGAGCAGCGCGCCGCCCTGGAGTCCCTCGCCGAGCGCTGGTCCCTCGGCGGCTCCCTCGACCGCTGCCGCGCCGCCCTCACCGCCGCCTCCTCCTGACCCCGCCGCCAACAGTTCCGGACTTATGCACGCCCCCGCCCGGCGTGTCGCGTGCACAAGTCCGGAATTGATGGCGGCGGGTCAGGAGGCGGGGTCGAAGCGCCAGAGTTCGCGTTGGGCGAGCAGCGCGAGCTCGCGGAGGACGTCGAGGTCCCCGTCCGACTCGGCCGGCTGCCGCGGCGAGCGGCCGAAGACGCACATCGCGCCGATGCGGGTGCCATCCGGCGCCTCCACCGGGTACCCGGCATAGAAGCGGAGGTGGGCGGGGCCGGTGACGAGCTCGCTCGCGGCGAACCGCGGGTCGTTCTCGGCGTCGGGCACGACCATCCCGTCCGGCGACTGGAGGGTGTGCAGGCACGCCGACTGCTCGATGGGGATCTCGCGCGGCGACGCCCCGACGGCCGCGATCGGCCACTCCGTGCGGTCGTCGAGAACCGTGAACATCGCGATCTCGGCGCCGAGCGTGCGCTGCGCGGTGCCGACCAGCCCCTCCAGCCGGCCGTCCTGCTTGTACTCACCGAGCCGCAGCCGTCTGATCGCCGCCACCCGGTCCTCGGCGGTGGAGGTGTGATGCCCGGCCTCGACGGGGTGGCCGATCAGGGCCGGGGCGAGTTCGTCGGTGATCCAGCGCGCCCAGAAGAGGTAGTCGGCCGGGCTCCTGTGTCGGCCGCCTTCGGGCTTCGGCGACTCGGGCAGCGGGAGGAACATCGCGCCCGTGGCGGCGCAGGCGTGCTCCGCCACGCGGTTCAGCCGCTCCGCGTGCTGCCGCACGAAGTCGCGGAAGTCGTCGTCGAACGGCGGCAGCGACCGGATCGGCTGCGCGCCGAGCCAGGCAACCAGTCCCGCACCGCTGCCGCGCACCTCCCGCAGCAGCGCGGCGACGTGGGCGCCCCACCGGCCGGGCTCGACCATGCGGATCGTGTCCGCGACCGTGGCGCTCAGGATGACGAGGTCGTACCGTCCGGCGCCCGCGCCGCGGACCATCCCGGCCAGCCGGTGGACGCCCGCCGTCTCGTGCGTCACGACATCCACGACGACGCCGCGTCCGGTGGTCGCCGCGATCGCCCGCGCGAGGGCGCCCGGCAGGGCGAGGTCGTGGCTTCCGATGCCCCAGCCGGAGACCGGACCGGAGCCCGCCAGCAGCACCCGGAGGCTCTGCCGGCCGGCGACGAACGCCTGCGGGGAGTCCGTCGGGCGCACCAGCGTCTGCCGGACCCCGCCGACGCGCAGGAGCCTCAGTCTCGCCGCGAGCCGCCGCGAGGCGCCGAGCCGGACGTCTTCCACTTGGATGACGGTAGCCCGCCCCGGCGCTCAGCGGCACCCACGGCTCGCCGGACGCGCCAGGGATTCTTGGCGCGCGAACGAGTACGCGGCAGTTCGCGGGCTACGGGAGGGTGTGGCCGGCCAGGCGGAAGAGGCGGTACCACTCCTCGCGGGTCAGCGGCAGGTCGGAGCCGGCGGCCGCCTCCTGCACCCGGCCCGGGTTGGTGGTGCCGAGGACGACCTGCATGTTCGCGGGGTGCCGGGTGATCCAGGCGGTGGCGACGCCGGTCGGCGTGACGCCGTACTTGCCGGCAAGCTCGTCGAGCGCGTCGTTCAGCTCCGCATACTCCTCGCTGTCGCCGAGGAAGACGCCGTCGAAGAAGCCCTTCTGGAACGGCGACCACGCCTGCAGCGTGATGTCGTTCAGCCGGGCGTAGTCGAGGATGCCGAGGTCGCGGACGATTGACTGGTCCAGCCCGCCCATGTTGGCCGCGACGCCCTGCGCGATGATCGGCGAGTGCGTGATGCTGAGCTGGAGCTGGTTCACCTTCAGCGGCTGCTTCACCCAGCGGCGCAGCAGCTCGATCTGGCCCGGCGTGTGGTTGGAGACGCCGAACGCGCGCACCTTGCCCGAGGCCTCCAGCTCGTCGAACGCCGCCGCGACCTCCTCCGGCTCCACCAGGGTGTCGGGGCGGTGCAGCAGCAGCAGGTCGAGGTAGTCGGTGCGCAGCGCGGCGAGCGACTCGTCCACGGTGGTGAGGATGTGCTCGCGCGAGAAGTCGAAGTAGCCCTTGCGGATGCCGACCTTCGACTGGATGACGACCTGGTCGCGCTCAGCGGCCGGGATGGCGCCCGCCTCGCCGAACCGGGTCTCGCAGCCGTGGCGCTCCCCGCCGTAGATGTCGGCGTGGTCGAAGACGGTGACGCCCGCGTCCCTGGCGGTGCCGACGAGTGTGCGGATCTCCTCG
Source organism: Leifsonia sp. NPDC056824 (assembly GCF_042789575.1). Classification (NCBI taxonomy): domain Bacteria; kingdom Bacillati; phylum Actinomycetota; class Actinomycetes; order Micrococcales; family Microbacteriaceae; genus Leifsonia; species Leifsonia sp. NPDC056824. Next base: position 1,036,415 of record NZ_JBHUAV010000001.1, read on the forward strand.
TCGGACAGCGGGCTGATCCGCATCAAGCCGAGGATGATGTTGGAAGCGGGCACAGCGATGTTCGGAAGACTCAGGGTTTTCATGCTTCCATCTAACCCCCCGTCAACCCCCTGGCCACATTCGCCCGGCAGGCTTACGGTCTACTGGGCGGGGGTTCGGGGCTCCGCGAGCGGAGGAGGGGACCGATGACGATGACGGCAGCGGCGAGGACGGCGGTCGAGGGGTTCCGGCAGGAGACACGGCTCGAGTCGCCTCAGTCCCACGGTCCCGGGTACATCGTGCACGCGCTCGGACGCGACTTCCACGTCAGCGACGAGATGGCGCGCATCTTCCTCAACCAGGTGGAGCGGGTCGCCGAGTCCGACGCGTCGGCCCTCGTGATCCTGCGCCACGCGCAGGGCGTCGAGCTGCTGATGATCACGGATGCGACCTCCTTCTCGATCCGCCCCACGACGGCGGCCGACCGCAGCGCCACCCGGGCGGCCTATCCTCGGATGCGTGGCTGACCCGAACGACCAGGACTCCCGTGACCGGGAGGCCGTCGCCCGCATCCGCGACGCGCTCGCGGAGGCCGTGACGCAGTTGAGCGAGGCGGGCGCCCGGGACGAGGCACGCGCGGTCCTGGTGCCGCGGCGCCGCACGTTCGGCATCCCGCGCGAGCCGGTGCTGCGACCGGAGGGGCGGGTCTGGCGGCTGGGCGTGCTGCTGCTCGGCCGCGACGGAACGCTGTTCGCGACCGGCCGGCTCGTGCGGGCGACACCGCCGGGGCGGACCCAGTACGTGTCGGAGTCGGCGGAGACCCGGCGTGCGTACCGCGCGGCGGCCGAGCGCGGGCACTTCCGCGACGGCGAGACCGTGGACTTCGACGCGCCGGAGATCGAGCTGACCGTGGAAGCGCTGCGGGCCACCACGGGCCCGCTGCTGCTACGCGACGGCGAGGCGCTCGTGCGGTGGAGCGCGTCGTCGGAGCAGACCGTCGGCTTCGCCGCCTATCTGGCGGAGCGCGTGGAGCTGCTGGCGCACCCGCCCCAGGGAGCCTGAGCCGGCACGGGAGCCTGACCCCGGCCAGCGCTCACGCCTCGGTCGGGGTGGTGTCCGCCTTCTTGCCCGTGACCTCGTCGAGCTTGTCCGACGCCTTGCCGACGGCTTCGGTGACCTTGTCGCTGAGGTCGGAGGCGGCCTGACCGGCGAAGTCGCGAACACCGTCCTTCACCTGCTGCACCTGGTCCGAGCCGGAGAAGCCCTGCCATTTGTTCCGCATGTTCTCGTACGTGCCGCGACCCGCCCGGGAGCCGATCACGAACCCGACGGCGACGCCTGCCACAAAGATGATGACCTTCATGGGCTGCACCGTACGCGCGCCGCGGCGACGGCACCAGGAGCAGAATGGGCCGGGTGATGGAACCGATGCCGGACTCCGACGACGCGGTGGCACGCTTCGAGCGCGCGGCGGCGGTGTGGTCCGAGCGGGCCGGCGCCGTGCCCGTCCCCGTGCCGCCGGAGCTCGCCGGTGCGCTGCTCGTGGAGGGCGCGAGCGACCGCGCCGCCTGCCGGGAGGCCTCCCGGCTGCTCGGGGTCGACCCGGCCGCCGCGGGGGTGGCGATCCTGCCGATGGGCGGCGCGATGAGCGTGCGCCGGTTCGTCGGGATGCTGCGCCCGGCGCATCTGCGGCTGCACGGACTGTGCGACGCCGGCGAGGCGCGCTACTTCGAGCGGGCCGGGCTGGACGAGGCGTCCGTGTCGGTGTGCCGGCCGGACCTGGAGGGCGAGCTGCTGCGGGCGCTCGGCGCCGAGCGGGCGGAGGCCGCGCTTGCGCGCGAGGGCGACCTGGGCCTGTTCCGCACGTTCCAGCGGCAGCCGGCGCAGCGCGAGCGGCCGGTGCTCGCCCAGTTGCACCGGTTCCTGGGCACGACCTCCGGTCGCAAGGAGCAGTACGGGCGCGTCCTCACCGAAGAGCTGGGGCCGTCGGAGCTGCCCGCGCCGCTGCGGGAGGCCGTGGAGAGCGTGCTGCGCCCGTAGGCTGGTGCGCATGCCCGCCACCTCCCCCGAGCTGCTCGACCGTCTCGCCCTGCTGTTCGCCGCGCGCGACCGCGAGAACATGGCGCCGACCATCGAGGCGTTCCTGGCCGTACTCGCCGAGCACCCCGACGACGCGCACGTCCTCTACGAGGTGGGCGGCTCCTACGACACCGCCGGCGAGGAACTGACGGCGGCCGGCTACTACGAGCGCGCGCTCGAGGTGGGGCTGGAGGGCGACATCCGCCGCAAGTGCCTGCTGCAGTACGGCAGCACCCTGCGCAACCTGGAGCGCTTCGACGAGTCGCTCGCAGTGCTCGACCGCGCACGGGACGCGTTCCCGGAGTCCGAGTCGGTGCGGGTCTGGCACGCGCTCTCGCTGCACGCGGCCGGGCGCAGCGACGCCGCCGTCGCCGAGCTCATGGAGCTCGCCGCCGACCGCATCCGCACCCCCGACCTGCTGCGCTACGAGGCGGGGCTCCGCGGCAACGCCGAGTACCTGCGCGAGCTCGACGAATCGCGCCTCTGACATTCGTCACGAATCGCGCCTCTGACCGCGCCACACGCGACATTCGTCACGAATCGCGAGCCCGACATTCGTGACGAATCGCGGCTCTGAGCGCGTCAGAGGCGACATTCGGCACGAATGTGCGCCGGGTCAGGCCAGGAGGGCCGCGATGACGAGCAGCACCGGCACCGCGAAGAGCGTCGTCAGCAGCACGATGTCGCGCGCCACCGGCATCCCCCGCTCGTAGCGGGCGGCGAAGTTGTAGACGTTCTGCGCGGTCGGGAGGGCGGCGAGCGCGACCGCCGCGAACAGCGCGTGCCCCTCGAGGCCGAACGCGTACCGCGCCACGGCGAACGCGACCAACGGCATCCCGACCGACTTGAGGAGCACCGCGGTCGCTATCTCGACCCGCCCGTGCCCCGCCTGTAGCGGCCGCGACCCGTGCAGCGACATCCCGAACGCCATCAGCACGAGCGGCACCGCGGCACCGCCGAGCAGCTCGAACGGCTGGTAGACCGCGGCCGGGATCGGGATGTGCAGCACGTCCACGAGGATGCCGAGCAGGGAGGCGATGATCATCGGGTTGCGCACCGGCTGGGTCAGGATCGACCACAGCGACACCGTCCCGCGGCTGGTGATGTCGAGCACCGTGAGCGCGATCGGCGCGAACACGATGAGCTGGAGCAGCAGCACCGGAGCCACGTACGACGCGCTGCCGAGCACGTAGACCGCGACCGGGAGGCCGATGTTGTTGGCGTTGACGTAGCCGGAGCCGAGCGTCCCGATCGTCGTCTCCGCCGCCGGCCGCCGGAAGAACAGCCGCGACAGCAGCAGGAAGAGGCCCGCCGCGGCCAGCGCGGCGATGGCGGCGACGATGAGCTGGGTCGAGAACACGACCTTCAGGTCGGCGTGCGCGAGCGTCACGAACAGCAGCGCCGGGTTGGTGACGAAGAACGCGATCCGGTTGAGCACGTACGGCGCGGTGGGCCCGCCGACCCGGAACCGTCCGGCGAGGTAGCCGACCAGGATGACGAACGCGATGATCCCGAAACCGGTCAGCACTCCAGCCATCGCGTCGGCGTCTCCTCTCGTCTCCCCCGGACGATCGTGTCAGGTCGTCGGCGAAACGCGTGCATCCGCGCGCCGCCGCGCCACCATGAGCACTCCGATCCCGGTGCCGATCAGCGCCCCGAGGGTGTTCGCGATCACGTCGTTCACGGTGCCGAACCGGGCGGGCAGGAGGAAGTGCTGGGTGAGCTCGATCGCGATGCTGCAGAGCAGGCCGGCGAGCGGGCCCACCCACCAGCGGCGGAGGCCGGCGATCAGCACCAGGAGCAGGGCGGGCGGCACTAAGAATGCCACGTTGGCCGTGAACTCGATCGCGTCGTAGGCGTCGAGCGGCCGGAGCCCGATGACCGCCCCCGCACCGAGGATGCGGAACAGCAACGGGTCGAACGGGCGGTCGACAGGCGTCGGCCACAACCCCACGGCGGCGACGAACGCGGTGTAGGCCAGGAGTCCGGCGGCCGCGCGGCGGCGGGTACGGCGGGCGGGCATCCACTCAGCGTAGGTGCCGATCTTCGAGAAATCCTGTGTGTCAGACCTCAGGTTCCACCAGGGTCAGCTGCGCCGCACGCGCCCGCCGCGTGCCACGCGAACCGCCACGGCGACCATGATCACGAGGACCCCCGCGGCGAGCGCCGTGACCGCCACCACGGCGCTCGGGAGGCCGCCCACCACGCGCGAGACGGCGATCCACACGAGTCCCCACGCCGACGCGAGCGCGGGCGTCAGCCGGCCGCGGTCCCACACCGCGAGCGCGCAGGCCACCACGGCGAGCGCCGTGAGCACTGCCATCGCCCAGACCTCCGGCGTCATCCCGAAGCCGGTGAAGCCGGCCGCCTGCAGCCAGGCCGCCACGTCCGCGGCCGTCGCCACGATCACCCAGCCGAGGTAGAGGCCCACGGTCCCGTCGAGGAGGACGGCGTCGGCGGTCGTTCCGCCCGGCTCGTGCCGCAGCCGCGCGAACGCGACGACGAGGACGACGAGCAGGAGGACGATGACCGGGACGCTCAGCGCGAGCAGTCCGGCCTGAACCGCCAGAATCCACGCGGTATTGAGGACGAGCGAGGCGATCATCCAGTAACCCACCGCGCGCTGGCGGTGACGGGCGGCCTGCGACGGCAGCGCCTGCCAGATCGCGTAGCCGGCCAGGCCCAGGTAGATCACGGACCAGATGGCGAACGCCGGGCCGGCCGGCGCGAGGAGCGTGGCGTCGGGTCCGAGGGCACCGCCCGCGACGCGTGGGATGGGCCGGCCTCCCGCGAGCCCGGATCCGTACACCGCGCCGCACAGCGCGAGGACGGTCGCGGCGATCACTCCGCTCTGCCGGATGCGGTCGAAGACGGTCGGGTGGGTCACACCGAGCGGCAGCCTTCGGGTAAGGCTGGTCATGAGGTGGAACTTAGACCGAAAACAGGAAAAAGGGTATCCCTTGCGCCGCCGCGGGTTCTAGGGCGTCGGAGGCCGCCGGGACGCGATCACGACCGTCCCGTCGAGGTCGTCGTCGGTCAGCACGCGCGCCGCGAGCCCGGACGCCTCGAACAGGGCGGCGGTGCGCGCCGCCTGTTCGTCGCTGGTCTCGATGACGATCGAGCCTCCCGGCGCCAGCCAGTCCGGGCCCTCCACGGCGATCCGGCGGTGGAGGTCGAGGCCGTCCGCGCCGCCGTCCAGCGCCACCGCCGGCTCGTAGAGGCGCGCCTCCGGCGGCATCAGCGCGATGGCGTCCGTCGGGACGTACGGTGCGTTCACCGCGATCACGGCGAGCGCCGCGCGGAGCTCGGTCGGCAGCGGGGCGAACAGGTCGCCCTCGAACACGCGGGCCGGGTCGAGGTTCGCCCGGGCGGCTCGCACGGCGGCCGGCTCGACATCGGCCGCGTACACCACCGCGCCGGGCACACGGGAGGCGATGACCGCACCGATCGCGCCGGCCCCGCAGCACAGGTCGAGCACCGCGTCGCCCGGCCGGGTCAGCGCCGCCGCCTCCCGCGCGAGCAGCTCGGTGCGGCGGCGCGGGACGAAGACGCCCGCATCCACACGGATGCGCAGGCCGCCGAACTCGGCGAAGCCCAGCAGCGGCTCCAGCGGCTCGCCCGCAACGCGGCGGCCGACCAGGGCCTCCAGCTCCTCCGGCGATGCGGCCGCCTCGAGCAGCAGCGCGGCCTCCTCCTCGGCGAAGACGCAGCCCGCGGCGCGCAACCGGCGGACGATGTCATCCTCAGCGATCGGGCTCACCGGCCCATGGTAGCGGGGAGCAGTCAACCCCCTTGCCGCAACCTTGACCGCTTGCCGTTCCGCACGTATTGATGGGTTATGAAGAGGATTCACTACGCGAGCGGCTCGGTGCTCACCGGCGACGCGATCGCGGACGTGCTGGTGAAGTACGCGGCGGCCCTGGCGACCAATACGGCCGCCGCCGAAGTGCACGCGCCGGCGATCCTCGAGGACGGCGCGGTGGGCGAGATCGTGATGCTGCTCGGGCCGGCCAGCCAGATCATGGCCGAGTCGGAGCACTTCGACGGGCCAGAGTTGCTCGACGACGACTTCGTGAACGGGCTCGACGACCGGGTGGCCGCACTCGGCCCGCGCAGAGCGACGTTCGTCAGGCTCGGCACGGAGGGCTCGGACGACTTCGACGTCGACATGCTGTGAGCGCCCCATCCGACGAAATGACCGGCCGCGAGCGGCCCTCGATACAGTTCTGCACTGGTAGAAAGGGGATGGGCGCGTACTATCTGGCGGGTAAGGCAACTTCGGGGAGATAGGGCATGCAGGTGTTCCACGTCTACATCGATGAACTGAGGTTCACGTTCGTCGATCGCGAGCCCGTCGAAGAGTTGAAGCGGCGGGTCATCCAGGCGAGCCGCAACGACGGCGACTTCGTGGCCATCACGCAGTCGAGCCGTCCGCCGAGCGAGATCTTCGTGACCAGTCAGACCCGTGTGCGCATCGAGACCGCCAGCATCCCCCGTGAGCCGGCCACGGCCAGCGACCACGAGGAGGACGACTCGTTCTGGTTCGACTTCGACTCGCTGACCTGACGGCCGCTGGGCCACGCACGACGCGCCGGCCCGTCTGACGGGATGCGCGGCACGCGCGCGGACTGTAGCCGGAATTTCGGTATTCCAGTATCGTCGCGAACATGACCATTCCTGAGGACGAGAACACGCCGCAGCCTCCCGACGGCGGCAACACAGCCGGCGCCGTCCCGCCGGTCCCCGAGCCCACCGAGCCGGCCGCAGCGCCGACCGAGCCCGCCGCGCCTGCGGCCCCCGCCTCCGACGTGCCTCCTGTGCCGCCGATGGCACCGCCCGCCGCGCCCGCCGGCGCTTACCCTCCCGCGCCTCCCGCGCCGCAGGCCGGAGCCGTCCCGCCGCCGCCCGGTGCCTTCCCGTCGTACGCGGCCGTCCCTCCGGCGCCCGTCGCCGCACCGACCCGCATCCCGACGACCGTCAACACGGCGTTCTGGCTGTACATCGCGAGCGCCGTGCTCAGCGTGATCGGCGGCATCGTCACCATCACCTCGGCGAGCAGCAACCGAGCGGCGTTCATCCGCACGCTGCAGACCCAGAACCTGCACGGCCAGAACATCGACACGCTGGCCACCGCGGCGATCGGCGTCGCCATCGGCCTGTCGGTCGTCACGCTGATCTTCTGGGCCATCGTGTTCGTGCTGTTCGCCTTCTTCATGCGGCGCGGCGCCAACTGGGCGCGAATCGTCCTCACGGTGCTGACCGTGCTGTCTCTGGCGAACATCCTGCCGGGCTTCCCGTTCGGCCTCATCCAGGTGATCGCGTCGATCGTCGCCGTCATCCTGATCTGGCTGCGGCCGTCGTCCGCGTGGTTCGCGGCGATCAAGGCGTCGAAGGCTCCGCGCGCGTAGTCACCACCGTCGAAGGGGTCCGCGGCCGTCCGGTCGTGGACCCCTTCGACGTTTCTCAACCCCTGGCGCCGGCCGTGCCTCGGCGTACCGTGCGGGCCGGACGACGAGAGGAGCGCATCATGCCCGGACGGGAGAACTCGCTGAAGGACCCGGAGCTCTACGAGAAGCTGCGCGACGAGGGCAACTCGAAGGAGAAATCCGCTCGCATCTCCAACGCCGCCGCCGCTCGCGGCCGGAAGTCCGTCGGCCGTACTGGCGGCGAGTCCGGCTCCTACGACGACTGGACGGTGCCGGAGCTGAAGAAACGCGCCAAAGAGCTCGGCCTGAGCGGCTACTCGAAGAAGACCAAGTCGGAACTCGTGAAGGAGCTGCGCGACCACTGACCCACCGTCACGCGTACACTCGCGCCATGAACCTGCGCGACGTGGCCGCGGAGCTGTACGGGGTCGAGCCCGCGGAATTCGTCGCCGCGCGGGCCTCGGCCGCCGCGGGAGCCGACCGCGAGCTGGCGAAGGGCATCAAGGCGCTGCGGAAGCCGACGGCGTCCGCCGCTGCGGTCAACGCGCTGACGCGACGCGACCCCGAACTGGTCGACCGCATCCTCCAGCTCGGCGACCGGATGCGGGACGCCTTCGCCGCGCGCGACCGGGACGCCATCCGCGACCTGACCCGGGAGCGGCAACGGCTGCTGCAACGTGCCCTCCGCGACCTGGGGACGAGTGCGGCGGTCGGCCGCGAAGTCGAGGAGACCCTCCAGGCCGCCGTCGTGGACCCGGTCGCGGCGGCCGCGGTGCGCAGCGGGATGCTGGTGCGCGCGCTCGAGTCGACCGGAGTGGAGTCGGTGGACCTGGCCGACGCGGTCGCACTGCCGCTGGGCGAGGAGGCGCTTGCCGCCGCCGCGGAGCGGAGCGCCGAGCCGCTGGCGGCCCCGGAGCCCGCGAAGCCCAGGAAGGCGGCCCCGCCGCAGGAGGAGAGCGATCACGCACCCGGCGCCGGGACCGAGTCCGCCAGCGACCGCCGCGAGCGCGAGCGCACGATCCGCGCGGCCGAGCGCGCTCTCGAACGCGCTCGGGCCGACGCCGAGACCCTCGACGACGAACTGGACGCGGAGGTCGACCGCCGCTCCGACCTCCAGGCCGAGCGCGACGCGCTCGAACGCCGCCTTCAGCGCACCGAGGCCGAGCTCGCCGAGTCGAAGGCCGCCGAGCGCGCGCTCAGGCGGCGCATCCCGGAGCTGCAACGGGCCGTGCGTGACGCCGAACGCGCCCTCGACGAGGCCCGCGGCGACTGAGCGCTCCGGTCAGAAGGGCAGGTGCTGGTCGGCCTCGTCCTCGGCCATCACGACCATGCCGCCGGTGCGCTGCGAGGTGTGCATGAGCGCTTCGAGCCACTGCGAGTTGATCGCGGGAGGCCGGCTGCCGGCGAACTGGAAGGCGAGCGGGATCTCGCGGCTGATCCAGAGCGACACACGCCCCGAACCCTGGTCGACGGGGACGTCCCAGTTGAGGAGGAAGCTCTCGTGTCGGCGGAGTTTGGCGACGACGGCGAGCTTGACGTGGCTCAGCACGCGATCGTCGAGGTCATATTCCTGACCTGCGCCGTAGAGCAGTTTTCCCATAGCTGCCATAGTGCCTTAGATGGACCCCGAAGTGCTGGCCGAATAAAGGGGATTGACACACCCTCGCTATCCCGTTACGGCCGAGGCTCCGACCTCCGGAAGGGCGCAGCCAGCGCTCTCGCGAATCCACGACCTCGGACTGCGAACAGCACGACGGCCAGCAGCGCGTAGCCGGCCGAGACGATCCAGCGCGCGTCCGTCGACGGGAACACGAAGGTGGCCGCGAACAGCGCGAACAGGGCCACCGCCCACCGCCAGTCGAACCGCAGCGACAGCAGCATGGCCACGCCGAGGAGGGTCTGCGTCGCGGTGAGCACGAACTCCTCGGTCTGCCGGCCGTCGAGCGGCAGCGCCCAGCCTCCGCCGCCGATCGCGTGCGCCAGCGGGAGGGTGCCGACGAGCGCCGTCCACTGGTTGACCTTGCTGGCGAGCAGGATGCCGAGGCCGGCCGCCGCCCGGCCGCGCACGACGAAGAGCACCGCGATCACGAACTCGGGCGCCTCGGAGGCGAGCGGAGCGAGCCACTGCACGAGCAGGAAGTCGTCGACCCCGAGGGCGCGGCCTCCCGAGATCAGGCTGTGCGCGAACGGCTCGGCGAGCGCCAGGATGACGAGGGCCGCGACCGCGAAGATCGCGACGACGGTCGCACGGCGCGCGCGCGTCGGCAGCGCGCCCAGGTCGCGGGCGACGCCGACGAGCTCGGGCTCCTCGGTCTCGGTGTGCGCCACGCGGACCAGGTAGTAGACGAACAGCGACACAAGAACGACGCCGAGTGCGACGTCGATCCGGCCGGTCAGTGGGATGACCAGCGTCAGCGCGGACGCGATCAGGAGCAGGCCGAGCTCGGTGCGGTTCTCCCTCGGTAGGGCGATGGCGAACGGCCGACGCCGCACATCCGGATCGGGCGAACGACGGGCGCGCAGCGCGCGGAGCGCGAGGAACGCGACCAGCAGGAGGAACGGCCAGCCGAACCCGAGCAGCAGCCGGTTGGACCCCGTCATGTTGGCGGCCGCGTACGGGGCCAGCGACGGGTCGGACCCGGCGGAGAACGCGAAGTAGAGGTCGATCGCGTACTCCGGAAGGATCGCGACGACCGCGAGGAGGCCGACCGCGAGGCCGCCGGAGATGTCCAGCTCGGCGGCCTCCCCGGCCCACGCGAGCGCGAACGCGGCCGCGACGATGGCGAGCCCGAAGGAGAGCATCCCGACGAGCGGCGGGAGGTCGACCCCGGTGAGGCGCAGCGCGACGCCCTGGGCGGCGACGGCGACGACGATGCCGAGCGGGAGGAGGAGCCGCACGGCGGGACGGCGGGGCCGGGTGGTGGCGGGGGCCGGGGCGGGCCTGACAGTGGGGGCGGGTCCGGGCATCGGACGGTCCTCTCGCTCGCGCGGCGACCGGGCGCGCGAGGAGACCGGCCACCGCTGACGGGTGGCCGAAGGTCTCGCTCGCCCCGCGGACGCTGCCGCGAGGTGGCACGCCGGGCCGGGCTTCGTGGCCGGCCAGTATGTCGACGTGCCGCGGGGAGCTACTCCCCTTCGACCTGTCCAGCCTGTCAGCGCGCGCAGCCCCGCAAGGCCCCGGCGGGCGGATTGCCAGCGTTTCGCGCGGCCTAACTCGGCGGCTCGGGCGGCCTGGCCCCGATGTCAGCGGTGCGTCAGGTCAGCGGTGCGTCAGGTCAGCGGTGCGTCAGGTCAGCGGTGCGTCAGGTCAACGGCGCATCGAGGAACGCCAGCAGGTGCGGCAGGAAGGCGCGCAGCGCGCGGTCGTCGCCCGCCGCGGCCAGCGCTTCCCCCAGGTAGTCGCCGTGCGTGCCGGGAACGATCAACAGCCGGGCGTCGGGCAGCAGCGCCGCAACCGCCACGAGGTGCCCGGCGCGGACCACATCGCGGTCGGCGCCCACGACCAGTGTCGGCGCAGTGACCGAGGCCACCAGCGCGTCCGGGAAGTCCGCGAAGCCGAGCATCAGCGCGCGGTCGAGCTCGAACATCCGTCTGGCGTGCTCCGGGTCACGGCTCACCGCCAGGTCGGCCTCCGCGTAGACGGCGGGGAGGTCCTCGAAGCGGCCCGCCGCCAGGCCCTCCCAGAAGCCGTCGACCATCGCGTCGCGCCGCAGCGGGGCGGATGCCAGGACCAGCTTGCGCACCAGCCCGGGATGCCGCGCGGCGAGCTGGAACGCGACCTGACCGCCGTTGCTGAAGCCCAGCACGTCGACCGGGCCGACGCGCAGGTCCGCGAGTACGGCGGCGACATCGTCGGCCGACTCCTCGAACGACGGCTCCCGGTCGCCGGCCGCCGTGCGGCCGTGCGCCTGCAGTTCGACCGCGAGCACCGAGCGGCTGCGCTCGAGCAGCGGGAGCAGCATCCCCCAGTTCGACTCGATCGTGGAGCCGCCGCCGTGGATGAGCAGCAGCGGCGGGTGCGGCGAGTCCTCGTCGCCGTGCCATTCGCGATGCAGAGCGATGCGCGTCACAGTGCCCGACGCTACCGCCCGCGCGCGCTGCGCACTACTTCTGCTGCCAATCCGGCAAAAGACGTGCGGCGGACGAGGAGAAGTGGTTAGGCTGGTCGGGTTCGCGCGCATCGAATACCAGGCAAGGAGGCCTTCACAGGCATGTCCAATCCACTCGCTGTCGCTGCGCTCGGCTTCTGGCACGTCCACGGCAAGGATTACGCCCGCGACGCCCAGGAGCATCCCGGCACCACGCTCGTCGCCATCTGGGACGACGACCCCGAACGCGGTCGAGAGGCCGCCGAGAGGTTCGGCGTCGAGTTCGTCGCCGATCTCGACGAACTGCTCGCCCGTGACACCCTCGACGGCGTCACGGTCACCACCTCCACCGACCAGCACGTCGACGTGATCTCGCGCGCCATCGCCGCGGGCAAGCACGTCTTCACCGAGAAGGTGCTCGCCGCGACCGTCGCGGACGCGGAGGCGCTGGTCGCCACCGCCGACGCCGCGGGCGTCTCGCTCGTGGTCTCGCTGCCGCGCCTCCATCACGGCTACACCGCCGCGATCGAGGAGGTCCTGGATGCGGGGACGCTCGGCGAGCTGGCCTACAGCCGGGTGCGTCTCGCGCACGACGGCTGGATCGCCGGCTGGCTCCCCGACCGGTTCGGGAACCCGGCCGAGGCCTACGGCGGCGCTCTCACCGACCTCGGGTGCCACCCGATCTACCTGACCCGCCTCTTCCACCGGAGCGAGCCGCAGCGGATCACCGCGACCTATGCGAGCCTCACCGGCCGGGAGGTCGACGACAACGCCGTGGTCACGGCCGAGTTCGACGGCGGCCGCATCGGCGTCATCGAGGCGAGCCTCGTGCAGACTCCCGGCGACTTCAGCATCGAGCTGCGCGGCACCCGTGGCGCGCTCTCGTACGGCGGGGCCGCGGGCGGGCTCTTCGTGAACACCGGCGACGGCTGGCAGGAGCTGCCGGTGCCCGACGACGGCGCAGGCGCGTTCGACGAGTGGGTGCGGCGCATCCACGATGGCAGCAGGGCCGACGCGAACCTCGACCATGCGCTCGCGCTCACCCGCGTCGTGGTCGCCGCGAACGCCTCCGCCGCCGAGGGCCGCCCCGTCGCGCCCGCGCTGACGCCCACACACTGACGCGCTCCCACACCAAACCATCCTCAGCCGAGGGGCACGTAAACGCCCCTGAACGGCACTTTTTGGGGCGTTTACGTGCCCCTCGACCACTTGGAGTTTCCCTATGTCCAGCACCACTGTTCGTATCGGGTTGATCGGGGCCGGCGGCATCGCCGGCGCGCATGTGGAGGGCTACCTCCGCAACCCCGACGTCATCACCTTCGCGGCCGTGGCCGACCCCGTGCGCGAGAGCGCGGAGCAGCGTGCGGCGGCGGCCGACGCGGCGATCTACGCCGACTACCGCGTCATGCTCGCCGAGGCGGACATCGACGCCGTCGACATCTGCCTCCCGCACCACTTGCACAAGGACGCGATCGTCGCCGCGGCCCGCGCGGGCAAGCACATCCTGTGCGAGAAGCCGCTCTGCCTGACCCCGGAGGAGGCCGCCGAGGTCTCCGCCGCCGTCGAGGAGGCCGGCGTCACCCTGATGTGCGCGCACAACCAGCTCTTCCTGCCGGCCGTCGCCCGGGCGAAGGAGCTGATCGAGTCCGGCGCGATCGGCCGCGTCTACGAGGTGCGTACGACGGACTCCTTCTTCAACGACTTCGACCCGGCCAACATGGGCTGGCGCGCGCACGCGTCGACCTCGGGCGGCGGCGAGCTGATCGACACCGGCTACCACCCCACCTACCTGCTGCTGCACCTGGCCGGCGGCGCCCCGGTGGAGGTCACGGCGATGCTGGCCACGCACCGCCTGTCGTTCATGGAGGGCGAGGACTCGGCGACCGTGCTGGTCCGCTTCGACAACGGCGTGATCGGCACCGTCGTCACGAGCTGGGCGTACGAGGCGGCGCCGGGCACCGAGAAGTTCTCGGCGGTCGGCGAGTTCGGCAGCCTGACCTCCGACGGCACGACGCTCACCCTGAAGACGCGCGGGGAGGCCGAGCCAACCGTGCTCGAGCTGGAGCCGGTGCACGAGTTCGGCGAGGAGCTGAACCACTTCGCCCGCAGCATCCTCGACGCCACCCGCCCCCTGCACACCCAGAAGGAGGGCATCGAGGTACTCGGCATCATCCTCGGCGCCTACGAGTCCGTCCGCACCCGCGCCGTAGCCACCATCCCCGCCCTCCTCCCCGCCACCTAACGGAGGCGTCGAACGTCGAAGGGCACGTAGACGCCCTGAAACCGCGGTTTTCAGGGCGTTTACGTGCCCTTCGGCGATGGTGCTTCCCAGCGAATCCATAGACAATTGACACTCAATCTATTTCATTTCAACAGCCTGAAAACTGTTCCCAAATCGCGCCTGTTGGGGTTAAAGTGACGCATGAGCACTCCGAGGATGGGGCGCACTACTGGTGGTCCCGAACATCCGCGACACGATGACTTCGTCGCGGTGCCCTACTTGCGTCAAGGGCAGCTCATCTCCCTGATCCGCTGGAGCCAGGTCAACGGCGAATGGCGGTACACCACCATGCTCGCCCAGTACCTCCATCGCGACGAGGAGAGCTGGTACCTCGTGATCAACGGCCAGCGCGCCAAGATCAGCCGCGCGGAGTGGGCCATCTTCAACTGATTCCGCGGTGCGGCGCCGCGGCGTACTGTCCGTCGGGTGAACGATCACGACGACGACAGCCGCGCCCGCGCGGTCGCCCCCGAGCACCGCTGGCCCGCCGTGATCGGCACGCTGGTCGCGCTCGTGGCGTACGCCCTCCTGCCGAGCGTCGTGCCGCCGATCGCGCGCTGGTCCGTCGTGGGCGTCTGCGTGCTGATGCTGGTCGCGCTCATCATCTACAACCCGCACCGGCTCGCCCGGGAGTCGAAGTGGTCCCGGCGCGCGGAGATCGCGCTAGCGGTGCTCATCCTCGCGGCCAACCAGATCGCGTTCGCGGAGACCGTCGTGCGGCTGCTCAACAAGCACGGCAACGGGCAGGAGATCCTGCTCGCCTCCCTGCAGGTGTGGGTCACGAACGTGATCGCGTTCGCGTTGGTCTACTGGACGATGGACCGCGGCGGCCCGGTCGCGCGCATCGCCCTGCCGAGGAAGAAGCTGCCGCTGGCCGACTTCCGGTTCCCGCAGGACGAGGACAAGGACGACGTGATCGAGGTCTCGCGCGGTTCGAGCCAGGTGATGGACTGGGTGCCGAACTACGTCGACTACTTCTACTTCTCGCTCTCCAACTCGATGGCGTTCAGCCCAACCGACACGATGCCGCTGACCCACCGGGCCAAGCTGCTGATGGCACTTGAGTCGTTCGCGGGGTTCGTGCTGCTGGCGCTAGTGATCGCGCGGGCGGTGTCGTTGATCGGCTGAGCGCGGCGCCCGCTCAGTCCGGCAGCTCCCGCAGCGCGCTCGTGCGCTCCCCCGGCTGGTCGCCCGTGTTGACGGTGCCTTTCGGCTCGAACATCACGACCAGCGCCTCGTCCTCCGCGAACGGGCAGTGCTCCGCGCCCTTCGGGACCACGAACACGTCGTGCGGTCCCAGCTCCACCTCGCGGTCGCGGAGCTGGATGACGAGGCGCCCCTCGATCACGAGGAACAGCTCGTCGGTGTCCGGATTCGAATGCCAGATGAACGAGCCCTGCAGCCGGGCGACCTTCACGTCGTAGTCGTTCACGCTGGTCAGCCGGTGCGGCTGCCAGGGCTCGGGGACGAGCGCGAACGCCGCGTCGATGTTGTGGACGTCAGGAGTGCTCATGCGGCCCAGCGTAGGCAGCGCATCTTGCCAAGGACAGCCCCTCGGGCGTTTGATGCTCCCAAGGAGCGTCCACCGACGGAAGGATGAGCATGTCCGCCAGCGAACTGGAGATGTCGAGCGTGCGCTACCCGTATCGGGAGCGCATCTTCCACGTCGAGAAGAAGGCACCGGGCGAGTGGGTCGTGCTCGACGAGTCCCACGCCGAGCTGGGGCGGCTGATCCGGGTGTCCGCGGAGGGCGAGGAGCACGAGCCGGTCTTCGGCGCGATCCCCGTCGGCTATCTGGAGACGCTGCACGAGGGGTCGGACTGGAAATTCCTGGTGGCCGCGCTCATCAACGAGGCTCTGGACGAGCCGCCCACGCCGTCGGTCGTCCACCCGGGCGGGGCCTGACGCTCGGGCCGAATCCTCCCCTTGTGGGCGTTCGCGGAGAGGCGGCGGCTACGATACCCGCAATGAACGCAGCGCTGCGCACGACGCTCGGCTGGGTGGCCGCGGTGCTGCTCAACCTCGGCGCTGTGCTCTTCGTGGTGGGTCTGATCCTGCCCCGCTCCGGCGACGCGTCGATCCTGGACGTCGGGATCGGGATGCTCGTGGCCGGCGTGATCGTCGGCGCGGTGTGGCTGTATGCGAGCCGGCGGCCGAAGCGCTGAGGCGCTGACGGGGTGCTGAGGCGCTGACGGGGCGCTGAGACGCAGAGCGGCCCCGCCCGGATGACGGTGGGCGGGGCCGCAGTCGCTGCGGCGCGGTCATCGGACCACGCGGCCGGTCACTCGTCCGGCTGCTCCGGATCGTTGACGAGGTCGGGGTTGGACGGCTGCTCGGTCGGGTCGAAGTCCGCTGGCGGCGGCTCGGCGCCGTCGTCGCCCTGACCCGCGCCGTCGGCTCCCCGGCCCGGCGCATCCGCGGCGGGGCCGGCGACATGCCTGCCTCCCCCGCGTCCACGCTCGAAGCGCTCTGCATCGTCCTCGGCGGGTACGCCGAGGTCGTCCGTGTTCGGAAGTCCGCTCGTGTCGCTCATGCGGCCCACGAAACGCCGAACCCCCCTGCGTCCGCAAGGGGGTTCAGCGTCGCCGAAAGGGGCGTACGCTACCGGTTCGCCGCGGCCACCAGCTGGTCCAGCTGCTCCGCGGTGACCGGGCTGCCCGGGAACGAGGCCGCGCGCACCAGCGGGATGGACTCCGCCATCCGGCGCAGGCTCGGGTCGTTGAGCATGGCGCCCATGCCCTGGGCCTCCGCGCTCTGGGCGAGCGCGGCCGTCAGGATGGGTCCGCCGACCGGGTGGCTGAGCCACTCGCCGAGCGTCGAGTCGACGGTGAGCGGCGCCGCGCGCCCGTCGCCGGCGAGGGTCACGACGGCCGAACCGCGCAGGTCGCGGGACGACGCCCCGACCTCCACGACGTAGTCGCCGCCCTCCACGGTCCAGCCGCCGAGCTCGGTGTCGAAGTAGGCGAGGTCCTCGGTGGCCAGGTCGATCACGGCCGCCGCGGTGGCGCCCGCGGCCACTGCCACGCTGGCGAAGCCCTTCAGCTCGCGCACCGGGCGCTGCACGCGGGAGGCCGGGACGGACACGTAGACCTGGACGACCTCCCGGCCGTCGCGGTCGCCGGTATTGGTGACGTCCACCGTCACGCGGACGCCCTCCGCCGTCGCGGTCGCGGTGGGCGCCCCGAACGCGAACGTCGTGTACGAGAGGCCGTGGCCGAACGGGAAGGCGACCGCCGCGTCGCGCGCGTCGAAGTCGCGGTAGCCGACGAAGAGTCCCTCGCCGTAGCGGACGTGGCCCTTCTCTCCGGGGAAGTTGAGGTACGAGGCGGTGTCCTCCAGCCGCACCGGGATGGTCTCCGCCAGCCGGCCGGACGGGTTGACGACGCCGAACAGCACGTCCGCGACCGCGCCGCCGCCGGCCTGGCCGAGCAGCCAGCCCTCCACGATGGCGGGCACACGGTCGGCCCAGCCGGAGACGCGCACGACGCCGCCGTTGGAGAGGACGACCGTCACACGCGGATTGGCGGCGATCACGGCCTCCAGCAGGGCGGTCTGCGCGGGCGGCAGCTCGAGGTGCTCGCGGTCGAAGCCCTCCGACTCGTCCTCGCCGGGGAGGCCGAGGAACACCACGACGTCGTCGGCGCCGGACGCGACCCCGACGGCCTCCGCCGTCAGCGCCACCTCGTCGGCGTCCACGCCGAGTGCGTAGCCCGGGGCGAAGACGACTGTCGCGTCGCCCGACAGCGCGTGCAGCTCGTCGAGCGCGTTGTCCAGGCGGGTCGGGACGATCTGGGAGGAACCGGCGCCCTGGTAGCGCGGCGTGCGGGCGAACTCGCCGACGACCGCGATCGTGCGGCCGGCGTCGGTCGCGAGCGGGAGGACGCCCTCGTTCTTGAGCAGCACGATGCTGCGGCCGGCGACCTCCCTGGCGAGGGCGTGGTGCGCCTCCGCGTCGTAGGTCGCCTCCGCGTCGGCCCCGGCGAGCGCCTTGCCGACCAGGTCGATCACGCGGTCCGCCGCTGTGTCGAGCACGGACTCCGCCAGCGAGCCGTCGCGCACGGCGGCGACGAGCTGGGCGTCGGTGACGCCTCCGCTGGAGGGCATCTCCAGGTCGAGTCCGGCGACGAGCGCGCTCACCCGGTCGTTGACCGCGCCCCAGTCGGAGACGACGAGCCCCTCGAAGCCCCACTCGTCGCGGAGGACCGACGTGAGCAGCCACGGGTCCTCGCTCGCGTAAACACCGTTGATCCGGTTGTAGGAGCACATGACCGTCCACGGCCGGGCGTGCGTCACGACGTGCTGGAAGCCGCGCAGGTAGATCTCGCGCAGCGGGCGCTCGTCCACGTCGGCGCTCACGCGCAGCCGGTCGGTCTCCTGGTTGTTTGCCGCGAAGTGCTTGAGCGAGGCGCCGACGCCCTGCGACTGGAGTCCGCGGACCAGGGCGGCGCCGAGCCGGCCGGAGACGATCGGGTCCTCGGAGAGGTACTCGAAGTTGCGTCCGCACAGCGGCGAGCGCTTGATGTTGATGCCCGGCCCGAGCAGCACGCCGACGCCCTCGGCCTTGGCCTCCTCGCCGAGCGCCGCGCCGACCCGCTCCAGCAGCTCGGCGTCCCAGGAGGAGCCGAGCGCGACCGCGGGCGGGAAGCAGGTGGCCGGCACGCTGTCCCCGATGCCGAGGTGGTCGCCGCCCTGCGCCTGCTTGCGCACGCCGTGCGGCCCGTCGGTCAGGTAGATGGAGGGGATGCCGGCGCGGTCGACGCCCTCGGTCTCCCAGAAGCTGCGGCCGCTGGTGAGCGACGCCTTCTCCTCGACGGTGAGTTCGGATGCTCGGGCAAGGCTGTCGACCATGATTCTCCTTCGGATGGTGACCAATACCATACACCACTCGGTTTTAAGCGTGGACATTCGTGCCGAATGTGGGTTCTGGGCGCGCGTAAGGCGACATTCGGCACGAATGTACCCCGCGTCAGAGTCGCCGCATCAGATCTCGCAGCGCGGTCATGTACTGCGTGGACGACTGGTACCCGGGGTGCGTCGCCACCTTGACAAGGTAGAGCGGCGGCCCGAACTCGTCCGCGCCGCGGTCGATCTCGTTGTCCTTGAAGGACGCGTCCGGGAAGCCGAGGTAGTCGGTGCGGCGCCACAGGTTCACCCATGCCACCGCGCCGTCCGGCTGGGTCAGCAGCTCGCGCAGCGTCGGCTTGTCGCGTTCGGCGGGGTCGCGGCCTCCCGACCCCTCGACGTCGTGGTCCTCCACGACCTGCCTCAGCCAGGGGTCGGCCTTCCACAGCGACGGCGCCCGGCTCGGGAGGGTGCCGAGCGCGGCGGGGCCGAACAGCTCGGGGAAGAAGCGGCCGAAGTAGGCGCGGAGTTGCGTGCCGTAGGTGAGCAGGGCGACGTTCCTGAGACCGTCGGTGGTGTCGGCGCCGAGGGTGAAGATCGTGGAGACGGCGAGGACTGCGCCGAGGCTGTGCGCGCTGACGACGACCTTGCGGCGCTGGCGCGAAGTCAGCGCCCGCAGCTCGTCGCGGGCGCGCTCCTCGGCGGTGCGGCGGTCCCCCACCGTCCCGGCGCCCGCGGCGATGTCCGCCTCCAGCCACGCCACGATGCGGTCGCGCAGCTCCGGGATGACGCGCTCGGCGTAGCAGGGCGGCCCGAACGGGTGACCGGCGCGCGGGAGGAAGCACATCAGGTCCCACATCACGCCGACCGGGCGCTCCTTCGTCGTCAGCGCGTTCTCCGCGATCGTCACGACAGCGGCGACCGAGATCAGGCCGAGCGCTGGGAGGGCGAGGTCGAGCAGGGCGGGACGCAGCGGCTGCGGGAGGGCGATCGCGACGATGATGCCGAGCGCGAGCAGCGCGGCGAGGAGGCCGAGCACCGGCTCCCCGCGGTGGAACAGGGCGGCCGAGCGGCGGGCGTTGAGCATCCGGAAGTCCAGCTTCCCCGCCGACTTCACCTGCGGCACCCGCCCGTCGCGGTAGCTGTGCAGCGGCTCGCGGACCGCCCGGCCGCCGACGGTCTCCGGCGTCGTCAGGCGCGGCGTCGTGCGCATCCGCAGGAGGGCGACGACGAGCACGAAGAGCACGAGCACGACGGCGAGCACCGGCACCGTCCCGCCGAAGTTGCGGTACGCGACCGGCGTCGTCAGGCCGCCGGGGGTCAGCGGGCAGATCGGGGTCGGGCCGCCGGTCGCGGCGAGCGCGCACTGTGTCCCGAGCACGAGGAGGGTCGACAGCAGCATGGCCCCGCCGAGGGAGAGCAGCATGATCACGCCGGGGCCGGTGCCGCGCCAGCCCTGGTAGGCGAAGCTGCGGCGGCGGCCCATCGGCCAGAAGATCACCAGCGCGGCGAGCAGCACAGCGGCCAGGGCGGCGAGCAGGTACGCGGCCATTGTGAGCGGCGCGAGACGCAGATCCTTCGGGGTGGACACGACCGCGACCAGCAGCGAGACGCCGCCGACCGCCACGACGAGCACCGACAGCCAGCGCGGCACCCCGCGGCGCCAGCCGAGCGCCGACAGGGCGATGGCGAGCAGCACGCCGAGGATGATGGAGGGCGCGATCACCAGGCCCAGGAACGAGGGCGCGTGCTCCACGGTCGGCTCGACGGGCAGCGCCACGGCCACCCCGACCGCGACGTACACCACGATCGCGGCCAGCAGCATCCAGCCGGCCACGGCCTCCCTGTGCCGCAGCTTCAGCCGGATGAGCGTATGCCGACGGGCGTTCCGGAGGTCCGGCTGGACGCCCGCCATCCCCCGCTCGGCTCGGCCGCGCACGGTGGTGTCGACATTTCGCACGACCAGGGCGACGACCACGACCAGCCCGGCCGCGCCGAGGACGGCGCCGACTGTCAGCCACCAGCGTGACAGGAGCGGGGTGGTCGCCGGGTCGAGGCACTCCGGCGGGACGTCCACGCCGGCGGGCGCGCACGTCCAGAACACGCCGTCCCAGCCGACCAGCAGCGCCATCAGGAAGAACGCGGCCGCCGTGTGCAGCAGTTCGCTCGGGGCCTTCACCCGGGTGATCCCCCAGAACCCGTCCGTCGCGAGCGGGCGGCGCGGGGTGGCGGCCTGGCCCTCCGCGACACCGCTGAGGTCGCCGGCGGCGCGGATCTTCGCGGCCGTGCCGAAGATCCCGGCCTCGTACCGCGTGCGCGCCTGGTGCGAGACGAAGAACAGCAGCAGCACGCCCGCGATGGGGACGAGCGAGAGGAGCGCGACCCGGATCCCGCGGTGGTCGAGTCCCGGCGAGGTGAAGAACGCGGTCACCCAGCCGGGCAGCGCCGGGCACAGCGACGGGCGCACCAGGCACTGCGTCCCGATCAGGTCGAGGCTCACCGACGCCAGCGCGCACACATAGAGGAGGGTGAGGCCGAGCGCGAACACCCGCAGCGACGCCGCCCCGCGGCCGGCCTGCCATTCGCCGGTGCGCGGCTGGTCGGGGATGCGGCGCGTCCAGTAGGCGGTGTTGCACAGCCCGAACGGCAGGATGAGCAGCCAGGCCAGCTGCACGAAGAACTGGCCGATCGCCACGAGCGCGCCGCCGCCGTAGCGGGCCAGCATCCCCCACGAGTAGCCCTCGCGCCGGATCACGGTCGGGGGCGTGGCCGGGTCGGACGGGTCGGACGGGCCGACGGTCGGGACGTAGAAGCCGCCGTTCTCGTCGGCCTGGTCCGGGCGCACGTC
This sequence comes from Leifsonia sp. NPDC056824, assembly GCF_042789575.1. Taxonomy (NCBI): domain Bacteria; kingdom Bacillati; phylum Actinomycetota; class Actinomycetes; order Micrococcales; family Microbacteriaceae; genus Leifsonia; species Leifsonia sp. NPDC056824. Next base: position 1,057,958 of record NZ_JBHUAV010000001.1, read on the forward strand.
GCCCGGCGCGACGCCGAGCATCTCCGCCGGCGGCGTGTTCTTGATCCCGTGGATCCTCAGCTCCAGGACGGTCGGCCCGCGCGTGGCGAAGACCGACGGCGACCGCGCCATGCCCGCAGGGTACCGGGGGGCGGACCGGTGCGTCTACAGGCGGTGCACGACTGTGCAGGACTCTGGTCGCGCGGCCCGCGAAAGCGTAATCTCCTCGCTATGAGCAACCCTGAAGAGCCCACCGGCGACGCCCGCGAGAACCTCGAGGGCAGCTACACCGAGTCCGACGACGAAGGACCGCACGAGCGCACCGTCCACGGCCAGTACACCGAGACCGAGGAGAACCCCGGCCCGGAGGCCGACGTCGAGGGCACGTACACCGACGTCGACGAGCCCGCGGATGCACCCGAGGGCGACTACACCGAAGGCGACTACCGCGAGCCCTGAGCGCGCGCCCCGATTCCGACCACCGAGGGGCACGTCGTTGTCACTTGTGACGCCCACAAGTGACAACGACGTGCCCCTCGCGGGTCAGGAGTAGCGCTTGCGGGCTTTGTCGGCCTGCTTCTTGGCGTTTTTGCGCGCTTTCTTGACGTCCGGGTTGTTCCAGAACGCGGTCACCGACTCGACGATCTGGTCGTAGCGCTCCCGGCCCGCCCGTGAGCCCAGGACATAGGCCGCGGCGATGACGAGGAGCACGAAAAAGGTCTTGGGTCGCATGCCGCGACGATAGCCCCCGGCCGGGCCGGTGGGAAGGGTCGTCCGGTCAGGCGCCCGCGTGCTCGCGCGAGCGCGTCAGCCTGCCCAGAAGGAGGTGGAGCGGCCGCGAGAGGAACAGCAGCAGCAGCCACAGCATCCCGACGCCCGGGAAGAGCACGGCCAGCACCCCGGAGATGACCAGCAGGATGATGAACGTCCAGCCGCGGAGCAGATCGGACTGGCCCCTGGCCTCCTCCAGCAGCATCCCCGGCGTGCGCACGATGAGGATCTCCATGAGCTGCATCGCGAGTGTCGTCAGCAGCAGATTGCCGATGTAGAGCGCGTAGACGTCCGGCTTCTCGCTCGGGCTGTCAGAGAGCACGTTGGCGGTGAACGGCATGAACACGATGCATGCCAGCCACAGCATGTTGAGCCACAGCAGCGCCGGCGTGTAGCTCTCGATCCAGTCGAAGACCTGGTGGTGCACCATCCAGAGCCGGGCGATGACGACGAACGAGATCCCGAACGCGAGGAACTGCCAGAAGTTGTGCTGGAAGTAGGGACCGATGCCCTCCTTCGCGACCTCCGGGCCCGCATCCACCAGCGGGAGGATCAGCAGGGTGATCGCGATGGCCACGACGGCGTCGGAGAAGTTGACCAATCGGTCGAATCCCCGCTGTGTCCGCACCACCGCCATACCGACATACTGCCTGACCGCCGCCCGTTCATGCGAGACTGCGGGGATGCCGCACCTCAACACCGGACCGGGCGAGTACGACCTCACGGCGAGCGCGCTGATCTTCCGCGAGCTCGACGGCCGCACCTGCCTGCTCGTGCACCGCCACCGCAAGCGCGGCATCCTGATGCAGCCGGGCGGGCACGTCGAGCGCGCGGAGGACCCGTGGGCCGCGGTCGCGCACGAGCTGCGCGAGGAGTCCGGCTACGACCTGGAGCAGCTCCTGCTCCTCCAGCCGGCGCACCGGATCGCGCGCGCCGAGGGCGTGGCCGTGCTGCCGACCCCGCTCGTCGTGGACGTGCATCCGATCACCGACGACCACGCACACACCGACATCGTCTACGCGTTCGTCGCGACCACCGACCCGGCCGGGGCGCCGGGCGAGGACGAGTCGCAGGAGCTGCACTGGCTGCCGGTGGACTCCCTCGCCGGCCCGGATGCGCCGGCCGACCTGGCTCCCGGCCTGGCGGAGGTCGCGCTCTACGCGATCGACGCGATGAAGTCGTCGATACTGGTGACGGTCACGCCGCCGCGGGCGAACACCTTCGCGGTGAGCACCTGGTGGACCTCGGGGTCGGAGTCCCAGCAGCCGTCTTCCAGCACGACCAGCCGGTAGTCGCGGTCGGAGGCGTCCCGCACGGTCGAGAGGACGACGCCGCTCGTCGCCACGCCCGCGAGCACGAGGGTGTCGATGCCGCGTGCGTCGAGCTGCTCCTTCAGGTCGGTGGTGCTGAAGGCGCCGACGCGCTTCTTGCGGACGACGATCTCGCCCTCGGCGGGCGCGATGCGCGGGTCGATCTGCGTCTCGGGGCGGCTCGCGTCGAGGCGCTCGGCCGCTCCGGCGAAGCGGGAGCGCGACGGGACCGTAGCCGCCTCCTCCGCGGTGAGGGCGACGCGCACGTAGCCGACGGTGACTCCGGCGCTGCGGGCGGCCTCCCTGGCGCGCGTCAGGCCGCCGAGGAACGCGTCGGCGTCGGGCATGCGGGAGAGGATGCCCGGCTGGAGGTCCATGAGCAGGAGGGCGGTGGTTGCGGGGTTCAGGGGGAGATCGTTCACATGGATAAACTACCTCGCCTGGTCAGCGGATCTGCTCCCAGTCCTCTGCCTAAATGAGCGCCACGTCCCACTTGAAGACGAGCTCATCGTGTCGAAGGGGACGTCCGGCAAAGTACGCAGCGCGCTCCAGCCCCGCCACCATGATGTCCGGCGGCAGGATATGGGCGACGACATCGAGAGCCGTGTACTCGTTGAGCGGGGTGTCGAAGGGAAAGCCGATCGCGATCCAGCCCTCTTCAAGCGATCCGTCCTCCATCACCAGTACGTCCACCACGACATCAGCAGAGCCGCCCCCGTACGTCTCGCTGAACACCGTTCCCGGATTCGAGCGCGCATCGCGATACAGACCAGCGCCGACAGCCGAGATGCCATCGATGAAGTTGGCGGGTGTTATGTCTTCGAGCAACTCGTAGTCGTCGGCGGTCGGCAGCAATTCGTCGCGCCCGTGAAGCAATTCGAAGTAGTTGTAGGCGTCACGGAGTTCTCCGCTGGCATGGGTGGGACTGAAGGCGAGGAGCCAACACACGTCGTTTCTGGCATCCCAGCGAGTAACTCCACGCCATCGATTGTGATGGAGGCTCAGATACGCGCCGTGTGGTTCGAGGCCCCGAATGGGTTCGCCCTCGTCAGGGGCGACCTCGCGTTTATTGACGAACGCCCGGAGGACGTCATGTCGGGTCCGAAAGGAGCGCGCGTCTCGGCCAGGGTCTTCGTCGGACAGGAGGAGGTCGTCCCGCAAACAGCGAGCCGTCACCCTCAGATGGGGCGAGAACACGGAGTCAGATAGACCTCAACGCCGCAGCCGCGCGCTCAGCGCGCTCGCGCCGCTCGACACGCTGGCGCTCTTCGATCTCGGGTCCGGTCATCCGGCGCGCCTCGTCGATTCGCTGTCGAACATCTCCGATCGGCATGGCATCGATCTCCGCGACCAGTCGTTCCGCGCGGCTCTGGTGAGCCTCTGCAGCGGTTGCAGCTGTGTGGGTGATCGTGGCCATGAAGGAAGCATAACCATGCCGCATGGACGGCGGCGGGGTGAAATCGCTGACCAGGAGGGTGAAACTCCTACTTCGCCCGCGCCTTGTTGTTGCGCGCGTCGTGCGTCAGCTCGATCAGCCCGAGCTGCTCCAGCAGCGGCGGCAGATACATCCCGAAGCGCCCGCGGTAGCCCTTGCGCAGCCCGTACCAGCCGCCGACCGGGTTGACCGGGTCGCGGCCCCAGGCCTCGATCGTGCCGGCGACCACCGGCTTGTTCTCGTCCGCGGCGCCCAGCGGCACCCAGTCGCCCTGCTCGCGCAGCCACGTCGCGAGGTCGTCGATCGCGCTCGCGTGGTAGCTCAGGCGGGTCGAGCCGACCTGGCAGACCAGTGCGGGCGGGTCGGCCGCGTCGTCGCGGTACATCGTGTACTCCGAGGTGCCCGGTGCCGTGGTCAGCCGCCACGGATCATCCTTGGTGCCTGCGCTCATGGTTCCTCCTAGTGTCTCTGCGAGAAGTCTGGACCCGCTCAATCGCACGCCACCAGTACCGCATCGCTCACGTCGCTGAGGTGGCGGAGGGCGCGGCGGCGCTCGTCGGCGGTGTTGGTCAGGTAGGCGAGCACGATGTCCCGCGCCGGGTCGGCCCAGACGTTGCAGATGCTGCTGCCGTTGTGACCGAACGTGCGCGGGTCGGCCCGGGAGCCGGTCGGCCGGGCCAGACCGATCGGGCCGCCGAGCTGGAAGCCGTGCGCCCAGCGCACCGGGTGGCCCATGATCCGGTCGGGCTCGCCGTCGCTGGAGACGGCCCGCGCCGCGGCGATGGTCTCCGGCGTGAGGACGCCGTCGCCTCCCGCCAGCAGCAGGTGGTAGAACTCGGCCAGCTCGCGGCCGTTGGTGCTCACCGCCGCGGCCGGCACCGGCACCGCGCGGGTGCGCGGCCGGTTGAAGAGGAGGGTCCTCGCCCGCTCGGGAGCGCTCAAGGCGCGGAGCGGGACGGCCCGGCCGGCGGCCGCGTCCGGGAGGCCGAGGGTCGTCTCGGTCAGCCCGGCCGGGCGCAGGAGGTTCTCGGCGATGAACTGCTCGGCCGGCGTCCCGCTGACGCGGCGCACCAGCTCGCCGAGGATGAAGCCGAAGCTCAGGACGTGGTAACCCACGACCTCACCCGCGGCCCAGCGCGGACGCGCGTCCTCCGCGGCCGCCACGGACCGCCGCGGGTCGGTCATCCGCACGGTGTCGCCGAGCAGCGTGCCGGTCGAGTACGGCACGCCGGCACGGTGGGTGAGGACGTGCCGGATGGTGATGTCGGATTTCCCGCCGCGCGCGTACGCGGGCCAGTGCGCGGCCACGGGGTCGTCGAGCCGCAGCATCCCGCGCTCGGCCAGCAGATGGACGGCGAGCGCGACGAAGGGCTTGCTCACCGAGAACGTGTAGAACAGTGCGTCGCGATCGCAGCCGACGCGGCGGTCGAGGACGACCTCCCCTCCGCGGACGACGGTGAGCCACGACGCGCCCCCGCGGCTGTCCACCAGGTCGAGGACGCGGCGGAAGTCGGGCATGACCGCATCATCGCGTTCCTCCGGGGAGCATGCAAGGCGTGGGTACCGGCGCTGCGAGACATTCTGAGGATTCGGCACGGCGTTTGTGCCAGGGTGGGACCCGTGGAAGGCGCGGACATCGACCTGGCGTACATCCCGCCCGGCGCGGTGCAGCTCCACGACGCCCGGCTGAAGCGGCGCTGGACGGTCGAACTGGAGTCGTTCGAGATCGGGGTGTTCCCCGTGACGGAGGAGCAGGTCGCCGAGCTGATCGGCGAGCCCGCGACGCATCCCCGGCGGCCGGCGACCGGCATCAGCTGGCTGCGCGCGGTCCGGTTCTGCAACGCGGCGTCCGAGTGGGAGGGCCTCGACCCCGCGTACTCCGTCGACGGCGAAGATGTCACCTGGCACGTCGACTCCGACGGCTACCGCCTCCCGACCGAGGCCGAGTGGGAGCACGCCTGCCGCGCGGGCTCCACCGGACCGCACTACGGGCCGCTGGCCGAGGTGGCTTGGACCAGCGCCGACGGCCTCGCCGCACCGCATGACGTGGGCGGGAGGCTGCCCAACCTGAACGGCCTGTTCGACACGCTCGGGAACGTGTGGGAGTGGTGCTGGGACTACCTCGACCCCGCCCGCTACGACGACTACCGGGTGTTCCGCGGCGGCGGGTTCGCCGACGACGCCTGGAGCGTGCGGGCGTCGGTGCGGCGCGGCGGCTCGCCGCGGACCCGGCACGAGGACCTCGGCTTCCGGGTCGCGCGCGGCGGCTTCGACGCCGAGGGCGCGGCGCAGGGCTGGTCCGCGGAGGCCGACCGCGAGCGCGCGGCGCTGGAGTTCCCGCTCCCGCCGGGGTGGACGCCGCGGCGCTGACCGCTAGAGCCCGAGCGACCGCTTGATCAGGGTCTCGGCGTCGTCCGGCCCGACGGCAGGGGCGGTCGCCTCCAGGTTGGCCTCGGTGACGGCCTTGACCACCTCGTCGCGCTGGATGCGGATGCCGCGCGGGGCCTCGATGCCGACTCGCACGCCGTCGCCGCGGACGTCGAGGATCGTGACGACGATGTCGTCCCCGATGAGCACGCGCTCGCCGACCTTCCGGGTCAATACCAGCATTGATCCAGCCTATCGGGCACGCGACCCCTCGCCCACTCCCCCATCGGGCCGCCCGATCCCCGCGGTCAGCGCAGCCGTGCCGGGCGGACCCGCACCGGCGCGAGCCAGGCCGCGACGATCACCGCGGTGATCGACCCTGCCGCCATGATCGCCGCGAGCACGACCACCTGGAACCGGCCCGCCTCCAGCGGCGAGACCCCGCCGAAGATCGCGCCGACGAACGCGCCGGGCAGCGTGACGAGCCCCGTCGTCTTGGTCTGGTCGACGGACGGGATCAGCGCCGAGTAGACCGCTCCCCTCGCCTGTTCCAGGGTCGACTGCCGTGGCGTCGCGCCGAGGGACAGCCAGCCCTCCACCTCGTCCCAGTGGTCGTCGACCGCCTCGGTGAACCGGCGGCCGGAGAGTGTCGCGATGCTCATCGAGTTGCCGATGACGATGCCGCCGATGGCGAGCGCGTACCGGGCCGAGAACTCGATCGCGCCGGTGAGGAAGACGACGGAGAAGGAGACGACCACGCCGGTGAGCATCGCCGTCCCCATCATGAGCGCGTGCTCCCCCGACCAGCCGATGCGGTGCGTGGCGGTCGCCGCCGCGACGCCGAACATGACCAGGAGGGCCAGCGCGACCCAGACCGGATCGGTGATGACGCCGGCGAGGACCACACTGATGATCGCGAGCTGGGCGGCCCCGCGGAGGATCGCGAGGGCCGGGGCCCAGCGGTGCGGCACGCGGTACGCGGCGAGGACGGCGGTCGCCAGCAGCGCGAGCACGGCGACCCCGAGGAGGGTGGGCGCGAGCTCGGCGAAAATGGGCACGTCCCACCCTAATCCGGGGGCGTTTCGCACATGATCATCCACAGGGTTGCACACCGTGTGAATTACGAAGATGTAATTTCGAAGGTCTCTTCGAATTCCCGATAATCCTACGAAAAATGCAGATCAGCTGCCAAATCAACCTGAAAGCCAATCTGAGAGCCCTCTAATCTCGGGCGTGTCCTCCACACCTGAGGGCAGTTGTTCCACCCGTTTTCAACAGAGTTATCCACAGGTGGAGAAACTCAACGGTCGCTCCACCCGACCGGTACCCCCAAAAAGGAGGTCGAGTCCGGCGTCGTCGTGTACGCGACGCCGATCGCGGCGATGGCGTCGACACCGCCGCCGGCCTCCGCGACCAGGTTCGCCCAGACCCGTGTGTCCTCCGGTTTGCGGGTGACGTCGACGGCGATCCAGACCTGATCGGGGACCACGTCGTGGAGGATGCCGGCGTAGCGGGACGCGTCCGCCGGGGCTTCGCCGACACCGATCGCGACGATGGTCGAGCCGTTGCGCCGCACGCCGTCCGCCCGCGCCTGCAGAGCCTCCCGGCGGCCGCCGACGTGGCGGGAGCCGGTACGACCGACGGTGCCGGCCACGGCCACCTCGATCGCGGGGGTGGCCAGCGCCATCGCCCGCGCGACGGTCAGGGCGTCCTCCCGGAGGCCGAACACGAAGACGAGGTCGCCGGGGTTCGTCGCCAGCCGGGGCGCCGGGCGGGTCGGCTCCTCGAAGCGCTCGGGACGCAGGGCGGGGGAGGGGACCGGCGCCGGGTCGATGACGATGGTGGTGGGCTCCACCGGCACGGGCAGGTACCGCGCAGGGACGAGCGCCTCGGGATCGGTCTCGGCGATGATCTCCTCCATGACCTCCTCGAACTGCGAGGAGGCGTTCGCGTGCTGGAAGCGGACCTCCTGCTCGTCGGCGTCGGCCAGCAGGCCGGCGATCACGTCGGACGGCGCGAGCTCGTGGAGGTCCTTCTTCGGACGCCAGGCGTTATGAGGCCAGAGTCGGGGTGACAATTCGAATTACTCCGATCGTTTCGATGGGCGCCGGGGAGGTGGTGGCCTCGTTGTAGGACAGGACGGGGAGGGCGGGCGCCTGCGCGGCGATGAGCCGGCGGACCGCGGGGCGCAGCTGCGGAGCGCAGACGAGCACGGCGCCTTCGTGCTCGGTGGCGGCGGAACGGACCTCGGTGAGGACCTGCTCGAGCACGGGGGGATCGAGGACGAGCTGCGAGCCGTACTCGGTCTGGCGCTGGCCCTCCAGCATGGCCTGCTCGAGCATCGGCTCGAGGGTGATGACGCGGAGGGTGCCGTCGTCCACGTACGGGTTGGAGAGAGCGGCGCCGAGAGCGAGCCGGGCGGCCTCGACCAGTCCCTCCGGTTCGAGCGAGACCTTCGCGCGGAGGGTGAGCGCCTCGTAGATGCGTGCGAGGTCGTTGATCGGCACCCGCTCGGCGAGCAGCCCCTGAAGAACGCGCTGCACCTCCGCGAGGCTGAGCAGCGCGGGCACGAGCTCATCGACCGCGGAGGGGTTCACCCGCTTCACGCCCTCGGTGAGCACGCGGACGTCCTCGCGGGACAGCAGGCGGGCGGCGTTGGCGGTGACCGCCGACGACAGGTGCGTGACGACGACGGAGACGCGGTCGATGACCGTGGCGCCGGACAGCTCGGCGGTGTAGCGCAGCTCGGCGGCGATCCACTTGGCGGGGAGGCCGAACACCGGCTCGATCGTGTCGACTCCGGCGAGCGCGGCGAGGTCGTCGCCGAGGGCGAGCACCTTGCCGCGCGGCGCCTGGCCGCGGCCGACCTCCACGCCGGCCACCGTGATGCAATACGTGGCCGACGGCAGCTCGCCGTTGTCGCGCGTGCGGACCGGCGGGACGACGATGCCGAGCTCGATCGCCAGCTTGCGCCGCAAAGCGCGCACCCGGCCGAGCAGGTCGTCGGAGCCTCCCGAGACGATGTCGATCAGGTCGGTGGCGAGCTGGATCTCCAGCGGGTGCACCCGCATGTGCTCCAGCAGGTCGTCCGTGGTGTCGCTCGCGCCCGTCGTCTTCTCGGCGACCGCCTTCGCGCGCGCCTCGGCGGCGGCCTTGGTCGCGCGCGCCTTGATGCGCTGGGAGGCCCAGATCAGGATGCCGCCGACCGCGAGGAACGGGATCATCGGCATGCCGGGGATGAGCGAGAGCGCGATGGCGGCGGCGGCGGCGATCGCCAGCGCGACCCGGGACTGGGTGAGCTGCGCGCCGGCCTGCGAGCCCATGTCGGAGTCCGCGCCGGACCGCGTGACGATCATGCCGGTGGACACCGCCATGAGCAGCGCCGGGATCTGCGCGGTGAGGCCGTCGCCGATGGTGAGCAGCGTGTACTTGTTCAGGGCGTCGGTGATCTGCATGCCGTTCTGCAGCATCCCGATGCCGATGCCGCCGATCACGTTGATGACGATGATGAGGATGCCGGCGATCGCGTCGCCCTTGACGAACTTGGAGGCGCCGTCCATCGCGCCGTAGAAGTCCGACTCGGCCGCGACCTCCGCCCGGCGCTCCCTGGCCTGGGCGTTGGTGATCAGTCCGGCGTTGAGGTCGGCGTCGATCGCCATCTGCTTGCCGGGCATCGCGTCGAGCGTGAACCGGGCGCCGACCTCGGCCACGCGCTCGGCGCCCTTCGTGATGACCACGAACTGGATGACGACGAGGATGAGGAAGACGACGGCGCCGATGATGATGTTGCCGCCGACTGCGACGTTGCCGAACGTCTCGATCACCTGGCCGGCGTAGCCCTGGCCCAGCACGAGCCGGGTGGAGGCCACGTTGAGCCCCAGCCGGAACAGCGTCGCGATGAGCAGCAGCGAGGGGAAGACCGAGAAGTCGAGCGGCTTGCGCGCGAACATCGTGGTCAGCAGCACGACGAGCGCGAACGCGATGTTGACGACGATCAGCGTGTCGAGCAGCCAGGCCGGGATCGAGACGACGAGCAGGAGCACGATGCCGACGACGCCGACCGGCACGGCCAGGAGCGACAGGTTCTTGTTCTTCACGAGTGGGCCAGCCTCCTGGTGTCGATCGGAGTGCGCGCCCGCGTGGCTGCAGGCAGAGTGTGGATGTCGGCGAGGGAGCCGCCGCGCCGCCTCAGCGCCATGACGAACGCGAGAACGTGCGCGACCGGCGTGAAGAACTCGGCCGGGATCTCCTGGCCGAGGTCGCAGGCGGCGTGCAGCGCCCGGGCGAGGGGCACGTCGGAGACCATCGGCACGCCCTTCGCCAGGGCCTCCTCGCGGATGCGGGCCGCGATCAGGTCCGCCCCCTTCGCGACCACCTTCGGCGCCGACGCGCCCGGCTCGTACTTCAGCGCCACGGCGACGTGCGTCGGGTTGACCAGCACGACGCTCGCGTCCGCGACGGCCGCGATCATGCGGTTGCGACTCATGGCGAGCTGCCTGCTACGGCGCTGCGCGCGGATCATCGGGTCGCCCTCTGCGCTCTTGTGCTCGTCCTTGACCTCGCGCTTGGTCATCCGGCTCGCCGTGCGGTTGCGGCGCAGCACCACGACGAGGTCGATGGCCGCGAAGAGCAGGCCGCCACCGATCGCGAGCTGGAGCAGCGAGCCCATCGCACCCTGCGCGGTCGCGACGAGCGCGGGGACGGAGAGCCCTCCGGTCTGGAGGACGAGGGGGATCAGCCCCTGGATGACCACATACAGGCCGATCCCGACCAGCGCGGCCTTCCCGAGGGTCTTGGCGAGCTCCCACGCGCTGCGTGCGCCGAACATGTTGCGGATGCCCTTGAGCAGGTCGAACTGCTCGAAGTGCGGTTTGAGCTTCTTGAGGTGGATGCCGCCCTGCGCGGCCGTCGCGGCGATGACCGTCAGCGCGACGACGACGAGCAGCGGCCAGACGGTGCCGAGCACCGACAGGAGACCGGTGCCCAGCGAGGAGAGCGCGCTCGCGGGCGTCGGGTCGCGGATGATGTCGCGGAACGCGAAGATCTGCGACTCGGCGGCCTGCTGGGCACTGGCGATGATCATCGGGATCAACGCCGTCGCGACGCCGACCGACAGCCAGGCGGGGAGGTCACGGGCCTTCTGCAGCTGTCCCTTCGAGCGCACCGACTTGAGGTGCTTCTCCGTGGCCTGCTCGGTGCGTTCCTGCGCGGACATCAGGGGCCTCCCATCGCGTGGACGGCCTGCCCGGCGAGCGCCTGGACGATCATCGGGAGCGCGACGATCCCGAGTGCGCACAGCACGACGGCGAGGAGGACCAGCGCCGGCGGCCCGAGCGAGTAGACGTTGAGGGCGGGAGCGACCCGCGAGAGCAGGCCGAGCGCGGCGTTCGCGACGAAGAGCACGGCCATGATCGGGCCCGCGATCTGCAGCGCGGCGAGCAGCATCTGGGTGACCGAGCCGGACAGGGTCTGCGTGATCGACCTCCAGTCGACCGACATCGTCAGCGGAACCGCCGTGAACGAGCGGACCAGGCCGCCGAGCACGAGCTGGTAGCCGTCGCTGACGAACAGCAGCGCCAGCGCCGTCATCTGGAACAGCCGGGAGAACTGGGCGGCGTTGATGTCGGCGGCCGGGTCGTACTGCTGCGCCGCCTGCAGGCCGCCGGAGAAGTCCAGCAGCGACCCGGCGGACTCGATCGCGGAGAACACCAGGTAGACGAGGAAGCCGAGCACGGCGCCCGTCGCGGCCTCGCCGACGAAGTCGAGCAGGAACTGGCCGGTCGAACCGGGGGAGTAGTGCTGCGCCGCCTGAGGCGCGACGACGATCCCGAGCAGGACGGCGAGCATCCCTTTGATCTGCAGCGGGAACGCCTGGTACGAGAACGGCGGCGCGATCAGCACGAACAGCAGGATGCGCACCGAGACCAGCGCGGTGGCCTCGATCGCGCTCAGGTCGATGGGGATGTTCATCGTCAGCCCCCCAGCAACGTGGGGATCTGCTGGAACAGGTACTGCGTGAACGTCACGAGCTGCTCGATCATCCAGTTACCGCACACGATCAGTGCGATGGAGACGCCGATCGCCTTCGGCACGAACGAGAGGGTGACCTCCTGGATCTGGGTGATCGACTGGATGAGCGACACCGCGAAGCCGATGGCGAGCGCGGTCAGCACCATCGGCGCGGCGAGCTGCGCCATCAGCAGGAGGGCCTGCGTGGCGATCTTGAGGACGGCGGCGGAGTTCACGGTCGCCCCCTACTTGTAACTCGCGACGAGCGACTGGATGATCAGGCCCCAGCCGTCCACCAGGACGAAGAGCAGGATCTTGAACGGCAGCGACACCATGACGGGCGGGAGCATCATCATGCCGAGCGACATCAGCCCGGCGGAGACCACGAGGTCGATCACCAGGAACGGCACGTAGATCACGAAGCCGATGATGAAGGCGGCGCGCAACTCGGAGATGACGAACGCGGGGACGAGCGTGGTCAGCGGGACGGCGTGGAGGTTCGCCGGGTTGGCGCGGCCGGCGGCGCGGGTCATCAGTGCGATGTCCTCCTGCCGGGTGTGCGCGCCGAGGAAGGCCTTGAGCGGCGCCTCCGCGGCTTGGAGCGCGCCGCCGAAGTCGAGGTGGCCGGCGAGGTAGGGCTGCACGGCGTGGACGTTGATGTCGGTGATGGTCGGCGCCATGATGAACAGGCTCAGGAACAGGGCGAGCCCGGCCAGCACCTGGTTCGGCGGCACCGACTGGAGGCCGAGGGCGTTGCGGGCCATCGAGAGCACCACGAACACCTTGGTGAACGACGAGACCATGACGAGCAGGCCCGGTGCGACGGAGATGAGCGTGACGCCGAGCAGCGTGACGATCGTGTCGGCGGGTGTGCCGTTGATGCCGTTGATCGAGATGGTCGGCCCGCTGGAACCGCCTGCCGGACCGGACGGCCCGACCGGGGGCGCCGGCGACGGCAACGGCGTGGGGACGGCGTGAGCGCTGCCCGCGGTGAGCAGCACGATGCCGGCCACCGCCGCCAGCACCAGGAGTGCGAGGACGATCGGGCGGGCGTAGCTTCGGCGCCCGCCCGTGAGCGCTGCGCTGCGGCGCGCGCCCGTGAGCGCGGCGGCGCTCACCGCGGGGTCCGGAGGGACTGGGCAGCCCTCCGCCAGGTGTCGGGGGAGGTGATCGCCTGCGTGAAGCTCGGCGCGGGCGCCGGCGTGGGGGAGAGTTCCGGCGCGTCGTCCAGCTCGCCCAGGTCGTCGGGGACTTCGATCGACTCCTCGGCCGCGAGCGCGTCCGCGAACGTGTCCAGCTCGCGCGACTTGAGCACCACGACGGAGCTGTCGGTCACGCCGAGCACGAAGTGGGTGCCGTCGGCCTCCACGATCACGACGCGGGACTTGCCGCCCAGCGACTGCCGGCCGATGACGGTGACCGGGCGCTTGCTCCTCTTCTTGCTCCACTTCGCGCTCCGGCGCTGCACGAACCAGATGAGTCCGATGATCAGCGCGAGGGAGACGGCGACGCGGAGCGCGGTGAAGAGGGTGTCCACGGGTCAGACCAGTGCGTCGGCGGTGTCGAGGATCTGGGTGACGCGCACGGCGTAGTCCTGGTCGACGACGACGATCTCGCCGTGTGCGATCAGGCGGCCGTTGAGCAGGATGTCGGCGGGCGACCCGGCGGAGCGGTCCAGCTCGATCACGGTGCCCGGCTCGACCCCGAGCACGTCGCGCACCGACATTCGCGTACGTCCGATCTCGACGGTGAGCGCCATCTCGACGTTCGAGATGCGGCCCAGCCGTCCGGCGACGTCCGACGTGGTTCCGGAGGACGCCGAGCGCACCGCGTCGCCGCGGATGGCGAACCAGGCGACCTCCTGGCCCGACCGGTCGGTGACGGTGAAGCGGTGCGCCGCGGCGTCGGAGAAGAGGTGGGTGGCGTCCTCGATCCGGGAGTCGCCGAGCACGCCGGAGCCGAGGTGTTCGGCCGCGGCCGCCAGGGTGGGCTGCAGGACATCGGCGAGGCCGACCCCGAGCTGGCCGCCCGTCTCGGCGAGGACGACCTCCTGGTCGCGGACGGCGAGCGCGAGCTCGGCGGACGGCGAGCCGATGAAGCTCGCGACGACCGCGTGCGTGGCGGTCGCCGGCGCCACGGCCGGCTCGGCGGCGGCCGTGACGGTGAGCTCGCCTATGCCCAACGGGGCATGCGTCAGAGTCTGCGCGGCAGCGGCATATGCGTTCTGGGGCATCAAGGGGTTCTCCATCAGTTCTTGTCCTCAGCGGTGGTGACGACGACGGCGAGGCGCGACCCGGCGGCGCCGATGGCGGCGGTGCCGACCGGCTCGCCGCCCGCCGCGACCTGGATCGGCCTGCTGACCGGGTGGGGCAGGCGGATGACATCGCCCACGGCCATCCCGAGCACGGACGCGGGGGTCACGTACGCGGAGGCGAGCCGGGCGCTCACCTCGACCGGGACCTGCGCGAGTTGGGCGTGCAGCAGCTGCTTGGCGTTGTCGACCTGCACGGTCGGGTTCGACTCGCCCAGCCGCTCCAGCAGCACCCGGGCCGGGAGGGCGATCGTCGCCTCCGCGACGTCCTCGCCGACGTGCGCGGCGAACCGCGCCACGATCATCAGCTCGTTCGTCGGCGCCGCCTGGGCGAACTGCGAGTTGTACTGGATGGCGTCGATCCGCACCGCGTTGGTGAACAGCGGGCCGAGCGAGTACTGGAGGTCTTCGAGCGCGTCGTTCATCAGCCCGACGACCAGCGCGTGCTCGATCGGGGTGAACGTGCGGTCGAGCAGGGGGAGCGGGCGGTTGCCGCCGAGCATCGCGTTCACCCAGCGCAGCGCGGCCCCGGTGGGGAGCTGGATGACGCCGCGCGGGTCCACATCGCTGATCGAGCACAGCACCATCGCGGTGCTGGACGGAAGCGCCGCCGCATACTCGTCGTACGTGTGCATCGTGACCTGCTCGCAGGTCACCTGGGACAGCACGCGGACCTTCGCGGTCAGCTGGGTGCCCCACTGGCGCGCGAAGGTCGCGAAGGCGAGCTCGAGCACGCGGGAGTGCTCGCGGGCCAGGGTGGTCGGGCGGCGGAAGTCGTACGGCCGCACCTCGCGCTCGGCCGGCTGCGTCATGGTCTGGGTCATCCGCCCGCTCCCTTCGCCGCGACGATCCCCGGGATGAGGTCGCGCACCTCCTGCGGCTGCGCCGACCGGACCACGATGTCGACCCGGCGGTCCTGGGCGAGCTGGGCCGCATCCCCGGTGGCCGTCGCCGTCGCCGAACCGTCGCTGACGGCGTAGATCCGCGTCGCCTGGATGCCGGAGACATCCGTGAGCCGGCGGAGCACCGAGATGGCGCGCGCCGCGGCGAGGTCCCAGTTGTCGGCGTAGGGCGGACCGGCCGGCCGGGTGTCCGCGTGACCCTCGACCGAGATCGTGTACGACGTGGGGTACAGGACCGGCCCGACGTTGTCGATGATCTGCACCGCCAGGGGCGTGAGCGTCGCGAGGTTGGAGTCGAAGAACGCGTTCCCGCCGATCAGGCCGATCGTCAGGCCGCGGGCGTCGATCGTGTACGAGACCGCGCCCTGCAGGCCCTGAGAGGTCAGCCGGGCGTTGATCGCCGCCTGGATCGCGCGCAGGTCGGCGACCTCCAGCTTCGCGGCTTCGAGGGGCGACATCGGGGGAGTGGTGGAGGCCGACGACGGCACCGGGGTGGGTTCGGCGTCCTTCGCCGCGACGATCACGCCCTTGGCGGTGTCGACCTTCTGGCTCACCTTCTCGCCGAAGCCGGTCTGGAGCGAGTTCTTCAGCTCGTTGAACTTGTGCGCGTCGATCGACGACATCGAGAACAGGACGATGAACGTGCACATCAGCACGGTGACCATGTCCATGTAGGAGGCCATCCAGCGCTCGTCGTTGGCGTGACCCTCGCCGTGTGCGTCGGCGCCCGGCCTGCGACGTCCGCGGCTCACGGCCCGACCGCGGGCGCTGCCTCGGAGACCGGGGCGGACGCGTCGTTCTTGGCCTTGCTGCGCTTCGGCTTGGGGCTGTAGGGGACCATCGCGGTGAGGCGTTCGGACAGCGCACGCGAGGAGGTGCCGGACTGGATGGCGAGCACACCCTCCACGACGATCTGCCTGCGCTCGGCCTCGAGCTCGGCGAGCCGGCGCAGGCGCGTGCCGAGCGGGAGCCAGATGAAGTTGGCGGAGAGCAGGCCCCAGAGCGTGGCGACGAACGCGCTGGCGATCATCGGGCCGAGCTTGTCCGGGGTGGAGAGGTTGCCGAGGACGTGGGTGAGCGAGACGACGGTTCCGACGATTCCGATGGTCGGCGCGTAGCCGCCGAGGGCCGAGAAGAACGTGGAGGAGACGCGGGTGGCCTTCGACCAGGTCGCGATCTGATCCTCGAGCAGGATGCGCAGGTCCTCGGAGTCGGCGCCGTCGGCCACACCCTGCAGGGCGCTCGCCAGGAACGGGTCCTTGACCTCCTCCGCCGACGACTCCAGCGAGAGCAGTCCGCGCTGGCGGGCGACGTCGGCGAGGTCGAGCAGGGTGGCGACCGTGCCGGAGAAGTCCGGCTTTTTGCCCTTGAACGCGCCGGGGACCGCCTTGAACGAGTCGAGTGCGTCCTTCACGGTCGCGCCGGCGATGCCGACGGAGATGGTGGCGCCGAGCACGAAGACGACGGGGCCCACCAGCAGGAGCGACGCGAAGCTCGCCCCCTCGATCGTCACCATCGTGGCCAGCGAGCCGAAGGCCGCGACGATCCCGATGATCAATGCCAGATCCATGGTCAGCTCCCTTCGCCCGAGTCGGCCGGACGTCCCAGCCGGTATGCGCGGTCGAGCACCTCTGCGCGCCAGCCGGCGATCCGGTCGATGACCTCGGCCATCGTCTCCGTCACCACGTAGCGCACGCCGTCGACCATCGTCAGGGTGGTGTCGGGGTCGGCGTTGATGCGCTCGATCAGGTCCGGGTTCACGGCGAACGGCACATGGTTCAGCCTGGTCACCGTGATCATGAGGACTCCGCAGAGAGGGGAAGGGATGGATCGCCTCCGTGACGGAGGTGCTCGCCTTCCCCTATCGGCAGGTCGGACGGTTCCGTAAGCCCGGCGACGCTACTCGCTCAGGGTCACTGCGTCTTCAGCTGCAGGAGCTCCTGCAGCACGTCGTCGGACGTGGTGATCACGCGGGCGGAGGCCTGGAACGCGCGCTGCGCCACGATGAGGTTGGTGAACTCGCGCGCCAGGTCGACGTTGGAGCCCTCGATCGCGCCGCTCGTCAGCGTGCCGAGGCTGCCGCTCCCCGCCACGCCCACCTGGGGGAGCCCGGAGTTCGGGGTGGCGATGAAGTTGGAGTTGCCCGCCTTCTGCAGGCCGCCCGGGTTGGTGAAGTTGGCCAGGGCGACGCGGCCGATGGCCTGCTTCTGGCCGTTGGAGAACGACCCCATGATCGTCCCGTCGCCCTCGAGCGAGAACGACTGCAGGGAGCCGGCGGCCGTCCCGTCCTGCGAGGCGAAGTTGACGCCTCCGGAGCCCGCGAAGCCGGTGACCTTGGACATGTCGATCGTGACGCCATTCACCGTGAGGGTCTGCCCGCTGGTCATCGCGCCGTTCGTGAACGTGATCGAGCCGGAGGCGGTGGCGCCCGTGGCGTCGGTCGCGGTGACATTCCAGCCGGCGCCGGTGCGGGTGAACGTCGTGCTCAGGTTACGCTGCGCCCCGGTCGCGTCGTAGACGGTCACCTGGCTGTTGAGCGTGGACCCCGCGGCCGCGTCGTCGGCCAGGTTGCCGGACATCGTGGCGTTGGAGGTCGCGCGCGCCGCGGACAGCCCGCTCGTCGACAGCGTGAGGTTGGACACCGGGGCGGACGAGTTGACGACGCCGTTGGCGGCCGGCCAGCCCTGCACGATCGCGCCGTCCGGGCTGACCAGGTTGCCGGAGGCGTCCGTGGTGAACGCGCCGGAGCGCGTGTACTGGGTCTGGCCGCCGTTGTTGACGATGAAGAAGCCGTCGCCGTTGATCATCAGGTTGGTGCCGACGCCGGTGGTCTGCGCCGCGCCCTCGGTGAAGTTGGTCGCGGTCGCCGCGACCCGGACGCCGAGGCCGACCTGGGCGGGCGACGTGCCGCCGTGGTTGCCCGTCGGCGCCGAGGCCGTGCCGATCATCTGGGAGAGGGTGTCCTCGAACTCGACGGAGGAGGACTTGTAGCCGGTGGTGTTGACGTTGGCGATGTTGTTGCCGACCACGTCGAGCATGGTCTGCTGCGCCTGGAGGCCCGAGACGCCGGAGTCGAGAGAACGGAGCATGGGAGTGTGCCTTTCGGTGGTGGGGACTAGGAGGCCGGAGTCTGCTGGACGCCGAGGATGCCGGAGAGGGGGAAGGTGCCGCCGTTGACGGACACGGTCGGGGTCGCCCCCGAGAACGAGACGCCGGTGACGACGCCCGACTGGTGCGCGCCCGCGAGGTCGTTGTAGCTCACGGTCTTGCCGATGAGGTCGGCGGCCGCGGTCTGCATCTGCAGGTTGAGGGCGGTGTTGCTGCTGGAGCCCAGCGCCGTCATCTGCTGCATCATCCCGAGCTGCGTGGTCTGCTGGACCATCGCGGCCGAGTCCATCGGCGAGCTCGGGTCCTGGTTCTTGAGCTGCGTGACGAGCAGGTTCATGAAGTCGTCGGCGGTCAGCGACTGGTGCGGCGCCCGGGTGGGCTGCGTCGACCAGAGCGAGGTCGTCGAGGCGGTCGAGGTGGGGTCGGTCGAGATGGGGGTGACCATGTGTTCTCCTTCGTGGTCAGACGACGATGTCGAGGGTTCGGGCGCCGGGGAGGGCGACGGAAGGGGCGACGGGCTGTGCCGGGTCGGCGGGATCGGCGCTTCGGACGGGGGACTGCTCGTCCGGAGTGTCGGCGGGCGCGGTCGACCCGCGCCCTGTCGCGCTGCCCTGGTCCGGGGACGTCCACGCGGAGCGGCCGCCACCGCCGCTCTCGGTCCCCGGCGCGTTCTGGTCGGAGACGGAGACCGAGGCGTTCGCGGTCGTCGCGTTGAGGTCGCGCCGCAGGTCCGTGAGGATCTGCCGGATGGCGTCACGTCCGGCGTCGCTGGGCGCGAACAGCTCGATGCGGACGCCGGTGTCGCTGACCCGCGCGTGCACCGTGACGGGACCGAGGTCGTCGGGAGCCACGCGCACGATCACGACGTGGTCGCCGTCGGGCTGCCGAGCGAGGGTCATCACCGGCTGGGCCAGTTGCTGCTGCAGCGGCGGCGCCGGCGTCGAGGGGGTGGAGGCGGCGGGGGCGGCCGCGGCGAGCGCGGTCGCGAAGGTCGGCGCGGGAGCAGGTGCCGGCACGGGAGTCGCCGCTGCGGGAGTCGTCGGCAGCGCGTCGCCTGCGTTCGGCGTCGACGGCGCGGACGGCGTCTTGGCGGCCGGCCGAGCGGGCGCGATCACCGGAGCAGGCGCGGAAGTCTGCGCGGCGGTGGCCGGAGCGGCTGTGGCGATCGACTGGGCGCTCGCCTCCCGAGCCGGGGCGGGAGCGGCCGCCAAGGCCGCAGCCGTTGGCGCTGCCGTGGGCGCTGCCGTGGCCGCGATCGGCGCTTCGACAGCAGCGGACGACGCGGACGTCTGCACCGGAGGCGCGGGCGTCGGCGCAGCGGGAGGAATCGGCGCGGCGGCGAGCGCCTGCTGGACCGCGAGCTGACCCGCAGCGAACACGTCGGCCACCGCGGGGGAGGGTGCGTCATGGTGCGGGTCCGCGTCGGCCGTCCGCGTGGACCCGCTCTTGCCGTGGGGTCCCTCGTCCGGAGCCGACGGGGCGGTCGTCGTCGCGGCGTCGGCGAGCGGCGCCGGGGCGGGTGTCGCCAGGCCGAGGAACACGGCAGGTGTCGGCGCGGGCGGCGCGGTCTGCGGTGTCGTCGGCGTGGTCGCGGCGGCGTCGGCGGACGGCGCCGGGTCGACGGGAGCCGCCGGAGTCGTCGGCGCTGCGGTGTCGCCCGCAAGCGCGGAGAGGAGGGCGGTGCCGAACGCCGTTCCACCACCACTGGATGAGGAGGCATCGGACGGCGACGCGGGCGCGAGCAGGGCCGCGGCCCCCGCGCTCCCGAACCCCGTGACGACGGCGCTCACGAGTTCATCCCCGAGCTCTGACCGAGCAGTGCCGTCAGTGCGCTGCCACCTCCGGACCCCAGGAGGCCGGAAAGCGACGACCCGCCGCTCGACCCGAGCAGTCCGGCCAACGACGCCCCTCCGCTCGACCCGAGCAGCGCCGCAAGCGACGACGTGCCTCCCGAGCCCAGCAGCCCCGCCAGCGACGACGTGCCTCCCGTGCCGAGCAACGCCGCCAGTGCGGAGGCCGACGTCGTGCCGGAGGCCGTCGGTGTCGCCCCGGTCGCGTTCGGCACGATCCGGCGGATCGTCACCACGTTCGACGGGGAGATCCAGTTGTCCATCTCTTCGACCTGGCCGCCCGGCTTGGGCGCCTGGATGATCTTGCCGTTCCCGGCGTAGATGACGATGTGCTCTCCGCCGTTGCAGACGATGAGGTCGCCCGGCTGCGCGTCCGCCAGCGACGGCACGCTCTGGCCGATCGTCCCCTGGCCGGAGACCAACCGCGGCAGCGAGATCCCCATGTCGCCGTAGACGCGCTGCACGAGGCCGGAGCAGTCCAGGCCGGCGCTCGTCGTGCCGCCGAAGACGTACGGGACGCCGATGTACTTGCGGGCGTCCGCCACGATGTCCGCGCCGGTGGTCCCGTTGTTCGCCTGCTGGCCGGCCGCCGGGGTGACCTGCGCGCCGGTCGTCCCGGTCGCCGCGGCCAGGCTCGTCGCGAAGGCAGACGAACTGGTGGTCTGCGCAGCCTGCGCCTCGGGCGTCGGCTGCCCACCGGCGAGCTGGACCATCTGCGACTCGATCTGCTGGATGCGGCCCACGGCCTCCGTGATGCTCATACCGCGTCCCTCCTGCTCTCGCGCCAGCCCTGGATGGCCACCTCGTCGAGCGCGGACTGCTCCTCGCGCAGCTCGCGGGCGACCTCGGCCTCCGTGTGCCGCCGGCGGAGCTTCTCGAGCGAGACGGCGGACGCACGCGCTGCGCCGTGCGCCGACCGGGCCTCCCCGGCCTCCCGGGCGGCGAGCTCGTGCAGCGCGGACAGCTCGCCGAGCAGCACCTGCGCACTCGTCCGGGCGGCGACCACGGACGAGAGGGTGGCCGAGTCGACGGCGTCGGAGCGGACCCCGGCCAGCGACGCGCGCGTCCTGGCACCCCGGGCGCGGACCGCGTCCACCGCCCGGTTCGCGTCGGCGAGCTCCGCCGCCGCCCGCTGCTCCTCCAGGTCGCGCACGCGCAGGAGGCCGGCCAATCCGAAACGCTTCATGCCGCTGCTCCGAACGCTCGGGTCAGCTCGCGGAGCGAATCCCACGCCCCGTCCGCGGTGGACCGCTGATCCATGCCCTGCTGGAGGAAGCCGTCGATGGCCTCCTCGAACCGCACCGCGGCGTCGACCCGGGCGTTGGCCCCGGGCTTGTACGCCCCGACGTCCAGCAGGTCCTGAGCGCTCCGGCGAGCAGACAGCACTGAACGGAGCGCTGTGGCGTCGGCCAGCCGGTCCTTCGGGGTGATCTTGGAGGCGAGCCGGGAGATGGACCCCAGCACGTCGATCGAGGGGAAGTGTCCGGTGATCGCGAGGGCGCGGTCCAGGACGACGTGCCCGTCGAGGATCGAGCGCGCCGCGTCCGCGATGGGCTCGTTGTGGTCGTCGCCGTCGACCAGGACGGTGTAGAGCCCGGTGATCGATCCCGTGGCCGCGGCACCGGCGCGCTCCAGGAGCGACGCCAGGGTGGAGAACGTCGACGGCGGGTAGCCGCGGGTCGCCGGAGGCTCGCCCGCCGACAGCCCGATCTCCCGCTGGGCCATCGCCACGCGGGTCAGCGAGTCCATCATCAGGACGACGTGCTGGCCGCGGTCGCGATGCCACTCCGCGATCCGGGTGGCGACGAGGGAGGCCCGCAGCCGCATCAGCGCGGGCTCGTCGGAGGTGGAGACGACGACGATCGAGCGGGCCAGCCCCTCGGCGCCGAGGTCGTCCTCGATGAACTCCCGCACCTCGCGGCCGCGCTCGCCGATCAGCGCGATCACGGACACCTCGGCGTCCGTCCCGCGGGCGATCATCGACAGCAGCGACGACTTGCCCACGCCGGAGCCGGCGAAGAGACCCAACCGCTGCCCGCGGCCGGTGGACACCAGGGTGTCGAGCGCGCGCACCCCGAGCTGTAGGGGCGAGGTGATCCTGGCGCGCTCCAGCGGGCCGGGCGCGGTCTTGGCCAGGCCGACGTGCTGGGTCGGCGGGAGCGGGCCCTTGCCGTCGATGGGACGGCCGAGACCGTCGATGACCCGGCCGAGCAGCGCGTCGCCCACAGGGACGGCGGGAGCCGCCGGAGCGGAGTGCACGGGTGTGCCGATGGGATGCGCGGCCGAACCGGACAGCACCATGCAGGTGAGCAGCCCCGGCCGAACGGCGACGACCTGAGCGGCGGTGTCCACACCGGGCTCGCCGATCGCGACGAGGTCGCCGACCGCGCCCTCCAGGCCGGCCACCTCGATGCCCAGGCCGACGACGGAGGCCACACGGCCGATCCGCTCCGGCGCCGCCGACCGGACGGCGACCGCCAACCGGGCGCCTCCCGGCGCGTAGCCGCTCATGCGGGGTCTCCGGTCAGGACGGTGCGCGCACGCGCGAGCCCCGCGTCGATCCGGGCGTCCAGCCAGCCGTCGCGCAGGACGGCGACAGCATCGCTCGGGGCGATGGACGGGTCGGGGACGATCTCCGGGAAAGCGCCGGTCTCCTGCGCGACCGCGCGGGCGTCGTCCGGGTGCATCCGCACCGAGACCAGCTCTCCGGCCGGAGTGGCGGCGATGACGCGGCGCAGCGTGTCGGCCGCGTCGACGTGCCCGTCGGCCACCTCGCGCTGGAGCACGGCCTCGGCGAGCGCGAGCGCCGCCTCCACCAGGGCGTCGTCGGCGGTGGCGACGACCGGGACGGCAAGCGCGCGCACCCCCTCCGCGGCCGCGGCGAGCGCCGCCAGGGCGCGCCGGGTCGCTGCGGCGGACTCCGCCTCCGCCGCCTGCCAGTGCTGGAGCCGGGCGCGCTCGGCCGCCTGATGCTCGGCCTCCGCGCGGCGCAGTCCCTCGCTGTAGCCGGCGGCGAACCCGCGAGCCCGCGCGCTGGAGGCGCCGCCCTCGGCGTCGATGGCGACGGCCGTGCCGGACGGCCCGACCTCGGGGTACCGCACGGGAGCGAACGCGCTATTCGACATACTCGTCCTCGTCCGAGCGGTGCACCGTGATCGTGCCCTCCGCTTCGAGGTCGCGGATCGCGCGGACGATCTCGGCCCTGGCCTCCTCGACGCGGGAGAGCCGGATCGAGCCGAGCACCGACGACTCCTCGTCGAGCACCTCGAGGTTTCGCTCGGAGAGGTTGGCGCGGATGACGTCCCTGGTCGCCTCCGGGGAGCCCTTCATCGCGATGGCCAGCATCGAGACGTCGATTCCGCGGAGCACCTGCTGCACGTCGCGCGGCTCCAGCTTCACGATGTCGGCGAAGGTCAGCATCCGCGAACGCACCTCGGCGGCGAGCTCGGGATCGCGCTGGTCCAGCTCGTCGAGCAGCGCGCGCTCGTTGGCGACGCTGGAGCGGTTGATGATGTCGACGAGAGGCTGCACTCCGCCGACGGCGTCCTGCTGGTCCTTGGTCTTGACGACCGATCCCGCGCGGCTGCGCAGCGTGTCGGCGACGGTGCGGGCCACCTCGGGGCTCACGCTGCCCATCGTCGCGATGCAGTGCGCGACGTCGGTGCGGATCTCGGGCTTGAGCGCCGCGAGGACCCGCGATGCCTGGTCGGCACGCAGGTGCGCCAGCACGGTGGCCATCGTCTGCGACAGCTCGCCGTCGAGTAGGAGGGCGACCTGCGTGGGGTCGGCAGTGTCCAGGAACTCGAAGGCGCGCCCGGCGAGCGAGGACGCCACGCGGGACATCACGCCGGCGGCCCGCTCGGAGCCGAACGACGCCTCCAGCAGTCCGATCGCCGCGCTCCGTCCGCCGCTGACGCGCGCCGCCGGCTGGAGCGCGAGCTCGTGGAACTCCACGAGCGCCGCCTCGGCCTGCTGCCGGTCGACGCGCTTGAGCGCGACGATCTCGGCCGCGATCTCCTCGGACTCCGCCTCGCTGAACTGCTGCATGACGCGCGCAGCGGCCGCCTGATCCAGGTTCATCAGGATCAGGGCGGCCTTCTGCGCGCCCGTCAGGGGCGCGACCTTCGCGTCGGTCACGGTGTCGTCTCCTTCTCACCCATCAGGCTGAGGAGGAAGTCCGCCGCGCGGCGCGGGTCGTCCACGGCGAGCTGCTCGATCTCGGCCCTGCGCTGCTCCGACTCGATCGAGACCGGGGTCGGCGGGGGGGTCTTCAGCGGGGCCGTCGGAGCGGTGACCTGCGTGAAGGCGAGGGTCGGGGCGGCCAGCTCGTCGTACCGGTCGTCGCCGTCGACCTCCGCGTTGCGGCGTCGGCGACGGAAGACGATGAGCGCGATGATCATCGCGACCACGATGCCCGCGGCGATCAGGCCGGTGCGGACCCAGGAGTCGAGCTGTGCCTGCTGGGTCTGTGCCGCGGCCTGTGCCAGCGCCTGCTTCGCGGCCTGCGCGTTCGTCTGCGAGAAGTTCACCAACTGCACGCCCACCGCGTCGCCGCGCGTGGTGTCGATGCCGGAGGCGTTGGCCACCATCGTCTGGAGCTGGCCCGGGCTCACCCCGGCCTTGTTCGCCGCCGCGCTGTCGACGGCGACGGAGACCGTCTGCCGCTGGACGCCGCCGGCCGGGATCTGCTGGGTGACGCTCGTCTTGTTCAGCGCATTGTCGCTCGTCGTGTTGTCGGAGCTGTAGCTGCCGTTGCCTCCGCTGTTCGCGGCGGTGTTGGCGACGCCGTTCGTGGTGGAGCTGGTGCCGAGCACACCCGACTGCGCCGCGGCGCCGGTGCCGGTGTAGGTCTCCTTCTGCGACGACGAGCTGGTCTGCGGCGCCCCGGTCGGGATGCTGTAGCTGTCGGTCGTCTTGGTGGACGTCGAGTTGTCCATCAGCGCGCTGACGACGACCGTGGAGTTGCCCGAGCCGAGCACCTTGTCGAGCATCGACTGCACGCTGGACTGCACGGCGCTGTCGTAGGCCTTCGCCTGGTCGCCGGTCGAGCCCGCGGCGGTTCCGCCGGTGGTCGAGAGCACGTTGCCCGCGGCGTCGATGACGGACACGTCGGTGGGCTTCATCCCCACGGTCGACGACGAGACGAGGTGGACGATGGCCTGGACCTGCGCCGGCGTCAGCGTGGTGCCGGCGCTCTCGTCGACGAAGACGCTGGCCGTCGGGTCCTGCGCCTGGTCGGTGAACACCGTCGGCTGGGGGATGGCCAGCTTGACCGAGGCGGTCTTGACCCCCTGCATCGCGTCGATCGTGCTGGCGAGCTCGCCTTCCATCGCACGCTTGTAGGTGACGTCCTGCTGGAACTCGGACGTCGTGACGCCCATGTTGTCGAGCAGGGAGTAGCCCTGGTTGCTGCTCGCCGGGAGGTTGGCCGCTGCCGCCTTCAGTCGCTCCTGGTAGACCTGCGCCTGCGGCACGAGGATCGTGTTGCCGCCGTCCGTGAGCTGATACGGAACGTTGTCGGTGCGGAGCTGCGTGGTGATCGCCGAGGCGTCGGAGGCGGAGATCCCGCTGAACAGCGGGACGTACTGCGGCTGGCTCAGCCAGAGCGACAGGCCGGTCACGCCCAGGACGAGCACGAGCAGCGCGAGGACCGAGACGGTCTTCTGCGCGAAGCTGAAACCGGCGATCGTCGCGCCGATGCGCTTGAGGACCGCCTGGAGCCGGGCCGGCACCTAGCCCCCCATCCGCATGATGGTGTTGAACGCGTCGACGGCCTGGTTGCGCAGCGTCGCCATGAGCTGCACGGTCGTCTGCACGCGGGCCGCGGCGACGGTCGCGTCCTGGATGTCGTTGAGGTTGCCGGTGACCGCCTTCACGTTGGCGGCGTCGGACGTGCTCTGCAGCTGCTGGAGGTTGTTCACCGCTCCGGTGAGGGCGGCGCCGAAGCCGCCCGCGCCCGCTCCTGAGGACGGGGCGGTGACGGCCGGAGCCGCCTGCTGGACGTTTCCGAGGGAGATCGCTCCGATGGCCGGGATGCTCATCACTTGGCTCCGATCTGCAGTGCCGACTGGTACATGTCCTTCGCGGCGGTCACCGCGTTCGAGTTCGCCTGGTACGCGCGCTGCGCCTCGATCAGGTCGGTCATCTGGCTGGCCATGTCGATGGTCGTCTGCTTCACGTAGCCCTGCGCGTTGGCGTTCGGGTCGCCGGGGGAGTAGACGAGCTGACCCGCGGCCGAGCCGTAGACGATGCCGCCGATCGAGACCCCGTTCATGCCGGGGTTGGCCTGCGCCTGGACGAACCGCTCCTGGAAGGCGGGGTTGTTCGGGGAGGTGGTGTCGTTGACGTTCGCGAGGTTGTCGCTGATCGAGTCCAGCCAGGTCTGGTTGAGCGTCATGCCCGTGCCGGAGATGCCGATGGCGTCGTAGCTCATGGTCAGTTCACCGTCGCAGCGGCACGGATCTCACTGAACTGCTGGGACATCGCCTGCGAGGCCGCCTGGAACTTCAGCCCGTTGCTCACCTCGGCGAGCGTCTCCTGCTCCAGCGAGACGTTGTTGCCGTTCAGCCGGGTCGGGTCCATGCTCGTCGTCGGCGCGATGGAGGAGGCCGGCAGCAGCCCGCTGTGCGCCGCGACCGACTTCTCGAGGGCCGAGGCGAAGTCCACGACCTGGGCGTGATAGCCGGGCGTATTGATGTTCGCGATGTTGTTCGAGATCGCGGTCTGCGCCGCGGCATAGCCGTCGAGCGCGGAGGACATCGCGTTCATCGTCACGGATTCGAGCAAGGCTCACCTCATGAATGGTGGTATTCCAGGGGAGGAGGCCGATCCGTGGCCCGCAGTGAGCTATCCGTGCTCATAGTGGCCTATCGGCAGGAACGGCAGCCGCGTTAGCGTCCTAGCCGATCAGATCGAGGTAGACCGGAGGTTCTGCTTCCGAGCGCGGCGCCTGCACGCTGCCGAGCGACTCCAGCTCGGCGCGGATGTGCTCCTGCTGGTCATGCAGCCCGTCGATCGCGCGCTGCTGCGCGGCCTGCACCGCCTGGGCGCGCTCGGCGAGCGCCGCCGGCAGCGCGGGCAGGAATGCGCCGGGGAGCCACGGGTCGAGCCCCGCCGGGCCGGCCGCCTGCGCGCGCGCCTCCAACTCGTCGAGCGCCTCGGCCCACGCGTTGTCGGCCGTTTCAGGCAATCGCCACGACCTCGCTGTTCTCGTCCGCGCCGTCGGTCTCCCACGAGGTCCCCGACGAGAGCGAGTCCGCCGCCTGGTGCCAGGCCTGGCGCAGCGGCTCCAGCAGCGCGATCGCCTCGATGACGAGGGCGACATCCCGGGTCACCCGGCAGTGGATGAGGGCGTTCGAGACGTAGATGTAGAGGCCCAGCAGGCTCTCGGCCGCGTTCCAGACGTCCAGGCGCAGCGAGCCGGCCAGCGCCGTGAGGATGTCGACCGCGTGGGTGAGCCTGTAGTCGGCGACCGCGATGTCGTCGGCGTCGAGCGCGTCCTTCGCGCAGTTCAGGTCGAGCAGCAGCCGGTCGTACAGCATGGTGAGCAGCCGCGACGGCGACGCGGAGAGGATGGCGTTGTCGCGGTAGGTCTGTGCCGCTGTCGGCATGTCGATCCTCGTGCTTTCTCGGGGGGCCGCGTCAGTTCGACGACGACGGGTTCATCGCGTTGATCTGCTGGGTCAAGTAGTTCTGTTCGTTCTGGAGCTGGCCGAGCGTCGTCACGAGGGCCGTGTACTGCGCGGTCAGCAGCTTGCGCTTGGCCGCGAGCATCGTCGTCCAGTTGCTCACGCCCGTCTGGTCGTTGGAGATCTGGGTCTGCTGCGACGTGATCGAGGCGGTCACGGTGCCGGTCACCGGGTCGGACGCCGTGGCGCTGACGGCCTGCACGCGGGAGGCGATCGTCTGCACGGCGGCCATGGTCCCTGCGGGGTCGCTCGCGAGGGCGGCCTGGAATGCCGCACTGTCGAACTTGATCGACCCGTTCGACTGGATCGAGATGCCATAGGTGGCGGGGGAGACAGTGCCGCCGGGCCCGACCGGAGCGGACACCGCCGATTGCAGGTCGCGGTAGACGCCCTGGAGGAGGAGGCTGCCCGTGAAGGTCCCGGCAGCCGTCGTGCTGGAGCCGTCCGTGTTCTGGGTCGTCGTGACGGCGGACTGCTGCGAGATGTACGAGAGCAGCGTGTTCACGCCGGAGACCAGGGAGGAGGCGGTCGAGGTGATGCTGGCGCTGTCCATCGTGGAGGTGAGCGTCACCGGCGCGGCGGTGGGCTTCGCGACGGTGACCGTGACGCCCTGGACGAGGTTCGCGAAGGTGTCGGTGGACGAGGAGACCGTCTGCGCCGCCGCGGTGCCCGGCCACAGGGTGACCGTCGCGTCCTGCGCAGCGGTGACGGTGGCGGCGCCGGTCTGGGTGAGGAGGTTCGTCGCGGTGCCTGCCGTGTAGGCGGCGCTGGTGCCGGCGTAGACCTGGAACGCCGAAGCGGCGCCGGTCTGCGTCGACGTGAGCTGGAGCCGGTACTGCGGGTTGCCCGAGGCGTCGGTGCCCGAGGCCACCTGCGCGGCGGTGACGCCGGCTCCGGCGGCGTTGATGGCGGTGACCACGTCCGAGATGCTCGAGGATGCGGCCGTGATGCCGTGCGCCGTGCCGGTCGAGTCGACGATCGTGATGGCGCCGCCCGCGTCCGGCCAGGTCGTCATGACACCGGTGACGGACACCTGCGCCTGCGCGACCTGGTTCACCTGCAGCGAGAAGGAGGTCGGCGACGCCGCAGTGGTCGCGGTCGCCGTGACGGACGGATCCGTGCTCGCGACGGTGAGGAGGTTGAGGCCGTTCGTGGCCGCGGCTCCCGTCGCGCTCGTCTGGAGCGCCTGGAGCGTCACGTTGAGGTTCTGGAACGCCGAGAGGGCGGTCTGCTCCGTCTTGACCTTGGCCTGGAGCTGCGTCTGCGGGATGGACTCCGCGGTCATCAGGGCGTTCACGATGGCCGTGGGGTCGAGGTTGTTGACCAGGTTGGAGACCGTGACCTGGCCGTTGCCGCCCACGGTGAGGGAGGGCAGGGAGATGGTTCCGACAGAGCTCATCCGAGTTCCTCCGATCCGCGATCAGGTTGAAAGGGTGCGGGCGGCGACTGAACCCGAATCAGTCGCCGCCCGCCTGAGGGTGTCAGCCCTGGAGCAGCTTGAGGATGAGCTGGCTCTGCTGGTTGGCCTGCGAGAGCATCGCGGTGCCGGCCTGCATGAGCACGTTCTCCTTGCTGTACTTCGCCATCTCGGACGCCATGTCGGTGTCCGCGATCTGCGAGTTGGCGGCGGTCAGGTTCTGCGAGTTGACCGCGATGTTCTGCGCGGTCGCCGTCAGCACGTTCTGGGTCGCGCCGAGGGTGGCCTGAGCGGTCGAGACGGTCTGGATCTGGGCCTGGATCGCGGTGATCGAGGTCTGCGCGTCGGTCGCGTTGTCGAACTTGAGCGCCGCGACGGCGGTGCCGATCGTCTTCACGTTGGCCGTGCCGAGGTCGAGCGAGACCTTGTCCCCAGCGTTGGCGCCGGTCTGGAAGTTCAGCGCAGCAGGGCCGGTGGCCGTGCCGTCGAGCAGCGCGACCCCGTTGAAGTTCGTGGACGTGCCGATCGAGGTGAGCTGGGCTGCCAGGGCGGTGACCTGCGTCTGGATGTCCGTGCGCGAGGCGACGTTGTTCGTGTCGTTCGCGGCCTGGACGGCGAGGCTGTTGATCGTCTGCAGGATGTTGGACACCTGGGACAGCGCGCCGGAGGCGGTCTGGATCAGGTTGATGCCGCTGGCGGTGTTCTGCCCGGCCTGGTTCAGGCCGCCGATCTGCGCCTGCAGGCCCTGCGAGATCGCGAGGCCGGCCGGGTTGTCCGCAGCGGTGTTCAGCTGCGAGCCCGTGGACAGCTTGTTCATGCTGCTCTGCAGAGCGGCCTGGTTGGAGTTGAGCGAGTTCGTGACCGAGAGAGCGCTCAGGTTGGTGTTGATGGTCATTGCCATGATGTTCGAATCCTCCGTGAGAGTGTGCAGAGCCGGTCCATCCGTGGGCCGACGAATGGACCTATCGGCAGCCCGGCCACGGATGTAAGCACCCGATCGAAATCCGTTCCGTGTCCCCCGAAATGCTTACAAGCGCCCCGTTCCTGCCGATAGCGGAAGGTACGGCAGACAACGTGTGTGCCCTTTGCTATGGATGGCTGATGGGAGCGTGGAGCGCGGTGGGCGCCAACGAACTGTCGAACGAGCTCTGGCGACAGAGAGAGCTCCTGGAATTGCTGCTCTACAAATTCGAGGTCGAGCAGTTGCTCCTCGCCTCCGGCAAGGCCCGCTGGGTGCCGCATGCGACCCGCGAGGCGGAGGTCGTGATCGAGCGGCTGAGGACCGCGACGCTCTCGATGAGCGTCTCCGCGTCCGCCCTGGCGATCGAGTGGCGCCTCCCCGCTGACACCCGGCTCCGCGAGCTCGCGGCTGGCGCCCCGGAGGGAGCCTGGCAGGGCATCTTCGCGGCCCACCTGGAGGCGCTCGTCACCCTGACCCGGGAGATCCGCACCGTGCGTGCCGGCAACGACCGCCTGCTGCGCAACGCCCTCCGCGCCGCCCAGGACACCTTCGACGCCGTCTCGGACGGCGCGTCGGTCTACACCTCCGACGGGACGACGGACCTGCCCTCTGCACGCGCCCGCCTCGTCGACGCGACCCTGTAGGAGACGACCGTGTCCGGCAACCTTCTCGGCTCCCTCAACACCGCCTTCTCGGGCCTCGCCGCCGCTCAGGCCGGCATCGAGGTCACCGGCGACAACATCGCCAACGCGACCACCCCCGGCTACGTCCGCCAGCAGGTCGACCTGGAGGCCGTCGGCGGTCCCGCCCAGGTCGGCCCCTTCGCCCAGGCCGCCACCGCCGGCCAGGGTGTGCGCGTGGCCGGCATCGTCCAGCTCGGCTCGTCCCTGCTGGACGCCCAGGCCCGGTCCGCCGGCGCCGCCGCCGGCTACAGCGGCGTCACGGCCTCGGGCCTGAGCGCGCTGGAGTCGACGCTCGGCGAGCCGAACAGCGACGCCATCTCCGGCTCGCTCTCGAAGTTCTGGTCCTCCTGGCAGGACGTGTCCAACCAGCCGGGCGCGGCCGCCCCGGTCGCCGCCCTGCTCGGCAAGGCGGGCTCCCTGGTCCGTCAGATCGCCACCGCCTACCGCTCGGTGCAGTCGCAGTGGTCGCAGACCCAGAAGGATCTGGCCACCACGGCCGCGCAGGTGAACTCCGACGCGTCCAAGGTCGCCCAGCTCAACGGGCAGATCCGCTCGGTGGCCGCGTCGGGCGGCGACGTCAACGCGCTCATCACCCAGCGCAGCACCCTCCTGACCGAGCTCGCCTCGCTCTCCGGCGCGGCCATGACGAACAACGCCGACCAGACCGTGACCGTGAGCATCGGCGGCGCGAACCTGGTGCAGGGCACCGTCGCCCGGTCCCTGTCGGTCACCGGATCGACCACCCTGGAGGGCGCAGCAGGGTCGGCGGCCGGAGTGCAGTGGTCCGACGGCGTCGGCCCCGTCTCGCTCAGCAGCGGAAAGCTCGCGGGCGACCTCTCGCTCCTGGCGCCGGCGACCGCATCCGGCAATGGCGGCGCGATCGCGGAGACGGCGGCGAAGCTCAACACCCTCGCGACCTCACTCGCCCAGCAGGTGAACGCCGTCAGCGTCACCGGGACGACCTCCACCGGCGCCACGAACGCCGCGTTCTTCGGGATGTCGGCGAGCGGCCCCGCGGCGCTCGGCCTGAGCGTGCTCCCGACCGACGCCTCCGGTGTGGCCGTCGCGGCGGCAGGTGCGGGCGCGGCCGACGGCTCCATCGCGGACGCGATCGGCCAGCTCGGCGCCGGCGCCGGCTCGCCCGACGTCGCGTGGTCGACGGGCGTCATCGCGCTCGGCACCGCCACCAGCAACGCGACGCAGCAGTCCACGCTCGATCAGAGCGCACAGGCCGCCGCGACAGGCGCGCAGTCCTCGCAGGAGTCGGTGAGCCTCGACGAGGAGAACATGAACCTGATCGCGTACCAGCACGCCTACCAGGGCTCGGCGCGTGTCATGACCGCACTCGACTCCATCCTCGATCAGCTCATCAACCACACCGGACTCGTCGGATTGGGATAGGCCGAACATGTCATTCCGTGTCACCGAGTCGACGCAGCTCGCGTCGGCCCAGCGCAACCTCCAGCTCAGCGCCCAGCGGCTCAACCAGCTCGACGAGCAGGTTTCCAGCGGGCTCGCGATCAGCAAGACCTCCGACGACCCGGCGGGCGCCGCGACCCTGCTCGACCTGCAACGGCAGCTCGCGCAGAACACGCAGTACCAGCGCAACGCCGGCGACGGGACGGCCTGGCTCGCGACCGCGGGCACGGCCCTCTCGTCGATGAACGACACCCTCAACCAGGTCCGCGACCTGACGGTGCAGGCGGCCAACACGGCCACCCAGACCCCGAGCTCGCGCACGGCCATCGCCACCCAGCTGCAGTCGCTGAAGCAGACGCTGCTGACGCTGGCGAACACGCAGTACCAGGGCCGGAGCGTCTTCGCGGGCACCTCCGACGCCGGCAGCGCGTTCAACCCCGACTACACCTTCAACGGGACGGCCGGCTCGTCGGTGAACCGGCGCGTGGGCACCGACCAGACCGTCCGGGTCGACGTCGACGGGTCGTCGGTGCTCGGCACCGGCGCCTCCTCGGTCTTCGCGCTGATCGACTCGATCGCCGGCACCGTGAGCAGCGGAGGGAACGTGGGCGGGCAGCTCACCGCGATCGACGCCGTCGCCGCGAACATCCGGGGCGCCGAGGCGACCGTCGGCAGCGCCCAGAACCAGCTCACCGGGGCGACCTCGGCGCTCACCACGCAGGCCACGACGCTGCAGACCACCCAGAACGGAATCCAGAACGTGGACGCCGCGCATGCCATCCTGGAGATGCAGACGCAGCAGGTCGCGTACCAGACCGCCCTGGCCGTCACAGCCAAAAGCATCCAGCCGACCTTGATGGACTACCTCCGATGACAGTGCAGATCAGCTTCCAGGAACCGCTCGCCGGCCTCGGGTCGTTCACCGAGTACGACTTCGCCCCGCTCGACGGCGCCCGCGACACCTACACGCTCCGGGCGAGCGCGCAACCGACGATCCGGCTGTTCCTGGTCGACGCGGCAGCGTATATGCCGGACTTCGTGGGGGAGCTGGACCGGCCGGCCGGCCGGGAGTCCGGCGTCTTCCTGGTGGTGACACCGCACGCCGACGAGGTGACGGTGAACCTCCTCGCGCCCATCTTCATCGACCCGGTCACCCGCACCGGCGAGCAGGTGATCGCCACGGACGACCTCGCCCGGGTGCAGGTGCCGCTGCGCCGAACGGCCTGAGAGGAACCCGCCCTCGGTTTGCGCCGGGACGGCAAGTAGTGTGTACGCAACGCGGACCTCGGCCCGCACACCCGAGTGCGCTTCACGAATGGAACTGCCGATGACGACGAACGAGGCCAACGAGCTGACGGCCCAGCTCTGGCGGCAGCGGGAGCTCCTGGAGATGCTCCTCTTCAAGTACGAGGAGGAGCGGCTGCTCCGCACGGCAGGAATGACCCGCTGGCTGGCGCACGCCTCCCGCGAGATCGACGTCGTCACCGGACGGCTCGGCAAATCCAGCCTCTCGACCGCCGTCGCCATCTCGAGTCTCGGCGAGTCCTGGGGACTGACGCACGGCGCCCTCCTGCGCGACCTCGCCGAGGGCGCGCCGAGCCCGATGTGGGCCGAGATCTTCACCGACCACCTGCGCGCGCTGGTGGAGGTCATCACCGAGATCCGCGAGGTGCGGGCGCAGTCGACCGCGACCTACCGCGCGAACGGGGAGATCGATCACACCGAGCAGAGCGCCAGGCTGATCGACACCGTCCTCTGACGATCGGTCAGGCCGTGACCCGCTGCGTGACCGCCGTCGGGTGCGCGGTGAACTCCGCGAGCTTGGCGAGGTAGGCCGACCGCTTCGTGCGGGGGTTCCTGTCGGGCAGCGGGAGCACGCCGGCGTCCCGGTCGAAGTGCAGGAGCCAGCCTTCGTGCAGCAGCTTCATCGCCTCGGTCCGCGCCAGCGACACGGCCGCGTGCGTGACGCCGAGCTCGGCGGCCACGTCCTTGACCTGCCTGTCTTCGAAGAAGAGCCGGGTGACGATCAGGTGCAGCCGCTCCGGGAGGGCGTCGACGGCCGCGCGGAGGAACGTCTCGCGCTCCGACGTCTCCGCCGACTCCTCCGGGCCGAGGATGGCCGAGACCAGCTCCTCCGACCGCTCCTCGATCGCGACCGGTCCGGTCGCGGACTCGCGGAGGGTGGCGACGACGGTCGCGCGGTCCACGCCGAGGGAGACGGCCATCTCGTCGATGGTGGGCGTGCGGCCGAGCGTCTGGTAGAGCCCGTCCCGGATCAGCAGCGTCTCTTTGATCGTCTTGCGGGTTCCGCGGGAGACCCAGTCCTGCGAGCGCAGCTCGTCCGCCAGGGCGCCGGAGATCCGGGTGCGGGCGTACGCGCCGAACGGCACGCCGCGGTCGGGGTCGAAGGAGCGGGACGCCTGGAACAGAGCGAACTGGCCTGCGGAGGCCAGCTCATCCCTGTCGAGATGGGTGCCGCGGTTGCACAGGTCGGAGACGATGTAGCCGACGAGCGGCAGGTGCTCGATGACGAGCTGATCGCGCGAGTGTGTGTTCACGTATTCCTCTGTCGTTCGCGGTCTTAGGGCAGGACCACGGCGGGTTTCGGTGGGTGTAAATCACGCTCGGGTGCGCACTTCACCTCTGCGCCCGATTAGGGGTAGACGCTTCGGCACTCTTGAAATTAGCGGGCTGACCAGCATCCTGTAACGACCCAAGTCGGGTGACAAATGAATGCATTGCAATCGCGGAGCCATCCGCTATGCTCCGGCGGTCAGCCCGCTGCGGCCTTTGCCGGACACGGCGCCGCGGCCTTCATGGCGGCCGTGGCCTGGTCCTCCGACCAGGGCAGCGTCGCCACGGCTTTCGCGCCCTTCTGCACCGCGGGAACCTTCGACGCGATCGACGCCAGCCGCTCGGCCAGCGCCTGTGCGAACCCGGCACCCGGCGTCGAGTCGTTGAGAGCCACGACGACGGTCAGTCCCGACGACGGGTCGGCGTACATCGCCGACAGGTAGCCAGGGACGGCCCCTGCCGCACCGCGGAGCGGCCCGACGACCTGCACGCCGAGCCCGTAGCCCAGCCAGGACGCCCCGGCGCCGACTGTCTTCGCCTGGGCGTCCGCCGAGCTGCTGCTCAGCAGCGAGCCGCTGGCGAGCGCCTGCGCGAATACTTTGAGGTCAGCGACGTTCGAGACCACCCCGGACGCCGTCCAGCCCAGCGACGGCGACAGCGCGGTGATGTCCTGCGGCTTGGCGCACACGGGAGCGCCGTTGGCGTCGAGCGGGGCCACATAGCCCGCGGGATGCGGGCCGGGCACGGTGAGGACGCTGTCGTCGGGGAGCACGCTCGCCGACATCCCGAGCCGGCCGAACACGTAGCTCTGGTAGAGCTGCCCCCAGTTGCGGCCCGCCGCGTTCTGCAGCGCCATCCCGAGCAGCAGCGCGTTCGTCTGCGACGGGCTGTACTTCTCGCCGGGCTTGCCGATGCGCGCCATCGCGACGCCGTCGCTCACGAGCTCCAGCGGCGGCCAGTAGCGCGCCGGGTTGGCCAGGAACTCACGGTGCAGAGGCGCTGTGTAGTCGCCGAAGCCGGAGGTGTTCTGGCACAGCTCGCGCAGCGTCACGCCGCCGACGCCCACGAGACCCGGAATCCACTGCGAGACCGGGTCGTCGAGCTTCACGGTGCCCTCGTCGACCAGTTGGAGGAGCACGGTGCACGTCATCGCGGTGGTGAGCTGTCCCACGCGGAACGTCATCGCGGGAGTGACCGGCACCGAGCCGCCGCGGGTCGTGGTCCCGATCGCGGTCGTCCAGCTCCCCGCCCAGGGCGCCCACACGCCGACGAGGGCGGCCGACCCTCCGGAGAGCGCGATCGCGTCCGTCACCGCCGCGGTGAGCCGCGTCACCGTGGCCGCCGGGAGGGCGCCCTGATGCTGCGGCGGGAAGTCGGGGTTCGCGCCGGTGTTGCCGCACGCGGCGAGGGCGAGCGCGAGGCCGGCGGCGGACGCCGCGAGGACGATTCTGCGGAGACCTGTCCCTCGTCCCATCGCATCCCCCCGACGCTCCTGTGGCAGCGATTGTAGCGTGCGGCGACGTCCGCGCGGAGTCCCCGGATGCCGTGTCCAATCCGATCGGCCGAGTGCCCCGAATTCCTGTGTGAGGCGCGCACGCCGCGCGCCGTCTTCCAAGGAGGAACGACACATGCGCACATCACCGAACCGCCTCGTCGCCACCATTTTCGGCGCCGTCTACCTGCTCGTCGGCCTGCTCGGCTTCGCCTTCACCGGCGGCGTCGGCTTCGTAGCCACCAAGGGTGGCCTGATCCTCGGCATCTTCGAGGTCAACCCGCTGCACAACATCGCCCACCTGCTCATCGGCGCGGCGCTGCTCATCGCCGGCCTCACCCGGGCAGCTGCGGCGAAGGCCGTCAACACCACCGTCGGAGCCGTCTACCTGCTCCTCGGCATCGTCGGCTTCTTCCTGGTCGGGACCGGGGCGAACATCCTCGCCCTGAACACCCCCGACCACTTCCTCCACTTGGTGAGCGCCATCGTGCTCCTCGGTGTCGGTCTCGGCGCCGAGCGGACTGTGCGCTCCTCTTCGGTCGCCGCCTGACCGACCAGGCCACGGCGCTTCCCATGAGCAGGATGAAGGGGTCAGCCCCGGTCGCTCCGGCGACCAGGGCCTTCCTCGCCGTGGCCGCGCTGGGGGCAGGGCTGCTTCACGCCGCCCTCGCCCCCAGCGCACCCCTCCCGCTACTCGCGCTCTTCGTGGCGGTCGCCGCCGCGGAACTGACCTGGGCAGTCCTGACGCTGGCCCGCGAGCGACCTCCCCTGTTCGGCCTGATCCCGGCACTGGCGCTGGTGCCGGTCGGGATCTGGGCCGCGCTCGCCACGGCCGGCGCCACGGCGACGTCGGGCACGGTGCTCACGCTCCCTCTCCTGCCGATGGGCGTGGCATCGCTGCTCGACGTCGTCGTCGCGGCGGTCACCGCGATCGTCCTGCGACGCGGCCGGCCCGCGCGTCACGCGGGCAGCGCGCTGCGGTTCGTCTCGGCGCTTCTGGTCAGTGCCTGCGCGGTCTGCGCGGTGACCATTCCCGCGCTCGGGGCCACGAACGCCGGTGTCGCAGCAGTGACGGTCCACCACCACCACTGAGTACGGCGGCGCCGCGGTCTGGGGGCGGCGCGGTTCTACTGTGCCGTGACTTCAAAAATGCCGGCCAACGCGATTGTGGCGTTGGTACGGCAAAGCAATCCGCCTCGTGCGGCGCGGCGGTGAGGCCGGGTATCGGGCGGAGTGTGCGGGCCGAACCCGTGACTGACGGAGTCGGGCTGTGTGAGTGCGTCCGCCCGTCGAAATGACGCGCGTGCGGACTGCGCGTGTTCCAGAGTGAAAACCCCGGTTGTCGATCGTTGGACCCTCGGGAGGGTGAGACCCCCCGTGTCTCCTCTTCTGGAGCTAGTTCGGCTCACGAAGTTGTCAACTTCGCGTGGACCGCCTTCTAGGAAGTGAAGCATCAATCCCGATGCCACGAGAAGGAGAACCAACGTGAAATCGAACGCGCGCAGATACACCACAGCAACGATCGTCCCGACGCTTGTCAAGTTGATCACGGCCGGCATCACAACACTCGCTCTCGCGCTGCTGCCGGTGACGTGTTGCGCACCTCGAGGCGTGCCGGGGGAGCAGCAGACAGTCGTTGTCATCGTCACCAGGCACACACAGACATAGCTCTAGGCGATTAGCCGCCGGGGGAGCAGGAAGCTCCCCCGAGCGCTCCTTGTAAGAATGGAGGACGGAAGTGCCTGGGAGCTCTCAGCTCCCAAGCACCTGTCTTCTCTGGCGAAGGACCCGTGCGGAGTGCTGACTCAGCACGACATCCCTTCGTATTACGAAGGCATCAAACGGATGCCGCGACAAGGAGAAACACACTATGCAGAAGGACACCCACAAGGGCATCACCGTCGCGATCAAGTCGACGAGCGCCAGGGGCCTCGTCGCCGCGACCGCGACACTCGTTCTGGTGCTGTCGCCGCTGGCACAGCTGCAACGCGACGCGCCCGCCGAGCGGAAGACGGTCATTGTCGTCGTGCCGGTCGATTGACGGCGTCCTAGCGAGTGTGGGTCTGCCGTCGGTACTGGGCGGCAGGCCCACACCAAGAAGGCCTCGGTGTCGACGGCCTGCCACCAGAGCGACCGAAGGCGTGGTCCGGCGGCTCACCCCCGGCGGCTCAGCTCCGGCGGCTCAGCGCGAACGATGCGTTCCCGAACCGCACGATCGATCCCGGGTCGACCTCGTGCCGCGTGTTCGGATCGCACGCGAAGGTGCCCTCGCCCGGATAGGTGATCGTCGTCCCGTTGGCGGAGCCGAGGTCCATCACCCAGAAGACCCCGTCGTACTGTCCGAACGCGAGGTGCGCGCGGGAGACCGACTTGGCGTCGTCCGCCACCGTCACCATCTCGACGTTCGCGGGGTCGTCGAACTCGGTGCCAGGCGTGTGGGAGGCCGGGTTGCGCCCGATCACGCCGTTGCCCGCCGTCTCGACGTGCTGCCCGTCACTCAGATCCAGTGCGAACATGACCGCCATCGGCGTCTCCTCTCGTCGGCGCACCCGAACGCGCCCCGCCCAGCATGCCATGTCCCGGGCCGGGCTCCCTAGGGATCGGGCCGGAGCCCGGTCACTCCGCCGCGATCGGCACCCGCATCGACCGGGCGTCGCGCATGAAGCGCTCCACGTCCGGATCGACCGTGATGTCGCTCGGGCGCAGCGGACGGGTCAGGTAGAGACCTTCCAGGCTGGTGATCCGGCTCAGCGCGACGTAGGTCTGCCCCGAGGTGAACGCGCGCGCACCGAGGTCCACGATCGCCGCGTCGTACGTCTTGCCCTGCGACTTGTGGATGGTGACCGCCCACGCGAGCCGCAATGGGAACTGCGTGAAGTCCGCGACCACGTCCTTGGTGAGCTTCTTGGTCTCCGGGGAGTAGCTGTACCGGTACTTCTCCCAGATCGCCGGCTCGACCTCGTGCACCTGGCCGTCGACGTCCACGTAGACGTTGGAGTCGATGCGGGTCACCGTGCCGATGGTGCCGTTCACCCAGCGCGGCCCGTCGCCCTGGCCGACGTCGTTGCGCAGGAACATCACCTGCGCGCCGACCTTCAGCTCCAGCACCTCGTCCGCCGGGTAGTTGCGGCCGCCGAAGTCGCCGCTCACCTCGGCCTTGGCCGTCAGCGGACGGCCGGGCAGCTGCTCCAGCGCCTGCGCGTTGATCCGGTTCACCGTGTCGTTGCGGGTCGCAAGCGTGATCGTGCCGTCCCGCGGCGCCGGGCGCGCGCCGACCTCGTTCAGCCGGTCGGCGATCTCCTTCGTCACCTGCCCGTGCCGCACCGCGTTGAGCATGTAGCGGAAGTCGGACTCGTGCTGCCTGTGCACCTGCAGCAGCTCGACGATCTGGAGGTCGGCCTCCCGCCACACCTTCGCGTCGAAGAACCACATCGAGCGGTAGGTGTCGGCGAAATAGGCGCGCTCCTCGTGGTCGCCCGGCACGGGGGCGAGCTGGTACGGGTCGCCGAACAGCACGATCTGGACGCCGCCGAACACCTCCTTCGGCCGCTGCCTGGCCTGACGCAGGCTCCGGTCGACCGCGTCCATCAGGTCGGCGTTCACCATCGAGACCTCGTCGATCACCAGGGTGTCGATGCTGTTCAGCAGCTTGCGCAGCTCGCTGGTCTGGTCGATGTCGTGGTCGGCGATGACCCCGATCGGCAGCTTGAACAGCGAATGGATGGTCTGGCCGCCGACGTTCAGCGCGGCGACGCCGGTCGGCGCGGCGATGACGATCGACTTCTCGGTGTTCCACGACAGGTGGTTGAGCAGCGTCGACTTGCCGGTTCCGGCTCGGCCCGTCACGAACACATGGTCGCGCGTGTGCTCGATCAGCTCGAACACCGCCCGCTGCTCGGGCGAGAGCGAGAGTCCGCCCATCCGGATCCCTTCCCTCGCGCGACCTGCCGAACTACTCTAACCCCGCGCGCAGCGCCAGGACGGCTTATCCACAGGCCCATAGGATGGCAGTTATGGGTGGGGACGGCAGGGTCGGTGGACTCCGGCCGGTGCTGCTCTGGGCGGGCGTCGGCATCCTCCTCGTCGCAGCGTTCCTCGCCGCGCTCGGCGCCGTCCAGCGGGCCTTCTACAGCCCGGAGGGATTCGTCTCCGCCTACGTCGGTGCGCTCGCCTCGCACGACCTGACCAGCGCGCTCGCCATGCCCGGCGCTGCGCCGACGAAGCAGGCGCTGGCCGCCGCCGGACTGCCGGCGGACGCCTCCGACGAGCTGCTGCGCTCCGACCTCCTCCCGGACTACACCGACGCCCGCGTTGTCTCCGACACGGCGGGCCCGGGCGGCCTCCGCACGGTGACAGTGCACGTCGTCGCGGACGGCCATCCGGTCACCGCCGCGTTCGAACTCCGTCCGACCGGCGCCATCCTCGGCCTCCTGCCGACGTGGGCGTTCGCGCGCACACCGGTCGGCGTCGCGCACATCACCGTCGCGCACGCGCAGACCTTCACCGTCGGCGGCCGCACCGTGAGCCCGCGCGCCGCCGCCCCATCCCAGCCGGCGAGCGCCTTCAGCGTGAGCGCCGGATACCTGGTCCCCGCGCCGTCGCTCTACGTGCTGGGCCACTCCGACCGGTACACGCACGCCGCGCCGGTGAACGTCGCGACCGCGCCGGCCGCCACGGTCGCGGCGACGGTCGACGCGCAACCGAACGACGCCTTCACGGCGGCCGTGCAGAAGGAGCTGAACGGCTTCCTCGACGAGTGCGCGAAGCAGCAGGTCCTGCAACCCGCGGGATGCCCGTTCGGCGTGGTGATCGACGACCGCGTGCAGGGCGCGCCCACCTGGAAGGTGACGCAGTACCCCGCGGTCCACCTCGTGGCGGGCGACACTTCCTGGACGATGTCCCAGGCGGTCGGGATCGCGCACCTCTCCGTGACGGTGCAATCCATCTTCGACGGCAGCATCGAGCACCGGGAGTCCGACGAGAAGTTCGCCGTGTCCCTCACCAGCGTCGTCATCCGCCCGGACGGCTCGCTCGACATCGTCGTGGGGGAGTAGGCGCTACCGCTGCGCCGTGCCGTCCCGCGCCGCGAGCCGCGCGAGCTGCTCGTTGTACGCCTTCAGGTCGGCGTCGCCAGTACGATCCGCGTTGCGGTCCTGCCGCTTCGAGTCGCGCTCGTCGCTGCGGCTCCACTGGATGGCCACCACGATCGCCAGGATCACCGTCGGGATCTCGCCGATGCTCCACGCGATCCCACCCCCCGTCTGCTGGTCGACCAGCGGAGTGGCTCCCCAGGTCCGGCCCATCGCGCCGAACCAGTCCGCCAGCAGGAGGCCGTTCATCTGCATGATGGACAGCCCGAAGAACGCGTGGAACGCCATCGTGCCGAGCAGCAGCAGCAACCGGAACGGGTACGGCAGCCGGTACTTGACCGGGTCGATGCCGATCAGCGACTGCACGAACAGGTAGCCGGTGATCACGAAGTGGACGACCATCCACTCGTGCCCGATGTGGTCGGTCGTCGCCCAGCGGATGAGCGGCGTGTAGTAGAACGCCCAGAGCGACCCGGCGAACAGTCCGGCCGCGACGAGCGGATGCGAGATGATCCCCGCGAAGCGGGAGTGCACCGCGAGCAGTATCCACTCGCGGCCACCGCGCGTGCCGTCCTGACGTTTGCGGATCGCCCTGGCGGCGAGCGTCACCGGCGCGCCCGGCACCAGGAGCAGCGGGACCGCCATTGTCAGGACCATGTGCGCCGACATGTGCGCCGAGAACAGGTACTTCTCGTAGACGTTCACACCGCCGTTGGTGATGTAGAAGAGCAGGGCGATGCCGAGCGTCCAGAGCACCGTTCGGTAGATCGGCCACTTGTCGCCGCGCTTGTGCAGCCTCCACACGGCCGCCAGGTAGAAGAACAGCGCGAAGCCGCAGCCGAGCACCCAGAGCAGGTCGAAGTTCCAGGTCGTGAAGAGCCGCCCCCAGGTGAGCTCCGGCGGGAGCTTCTCGCCGGTGAGGATCTCCGCGGGCGTCGGCGTCGCGGCCCTGGTCTGCGGCACCGGCGTCACGGTGCGCGCGAGCGCCGCGGCCACGCCGGAGGCGATGCCCATGAAGGCCAGCTCGGCGGTGACGATCCACCAGAACGTCCGGCCTTCGCCCAACCGCTTCAGCCGTTCGATGAGGACACGGCGCTGCAGGAGGCCGAACAGCCCGAGGACGACGAGCGCAGCGACCTTGACGAGCACCAGGATGCCGTACGGCGTCGCCAGCTCGGCCAGCGTCCCGACGCGCAGCTCGGCGTTCACATACCCCGACAGGGCCACCACGATGAAGCAGATGAGCGCGACGCTGGAGTACCGCTCCAGCACCGTCACCAGCCGACCGCCGGCCAGCGTGCGCTTGATGACGATGAGGGTCAGCAGGCCGCCCAGCCAGATCGCGGCGAACAGCACATGCAGCCCGAAGGAGGTCACCGCGGCGTCGTGGCCTGAGGCCTCCGCGCTATGACCCTGCTGTGCCATCGGCACGACCGCGGCCATCGCCAGCAGCGCCACGAAGACGATCGCCGTCTGGTTGCGCACCGCGAAGCAGAGCACCGTGACGGCGGCGGCGATCAGCGTGATGCCGAGCCAGGCCTGACCGAGCGACACGCTGGTGACGAACGAGCTCAGCCCGTTGGTGAAGGTCTGGTCGAACGACCACGGCACGTTGGCGACGCTGACGAACGTGAACAGCCCGGTCACCGCGGCGGCCACCGTCATGATCGCGGCACAAGCGGCGGCGAAGTCCAGGGCAGTGCCGTACTCGTCCCTGTCCGCGTTGAAGGCGAAGCAGGCCAGGATCAGCGCGCCGACGGTCCCCGACAGGCTGAGGTTGACGACGAGCGTCGAGATCGGGAGGCCCCAGCGCACCAGCGCGCCGGGGTCGAGCAGCAGGGGCGCAGCGGCCCCTCCGCCGAAGGAGAGCGCCGCGACGACGGACACGAGAGCGGCCGCCAGTAGCACGGCGGGACCGATCACGCGGAGAAGTCTGGGCACCCGTCAAGCCTACGTCTCCGCTGCTGTGCGCCCGCCCACAGCGCAGCGGCGCAGATCCCTGTCGGCACAACGGAACGGGGGCGGCGCCGCAGTCGCGACGCCGCCCCCGTGGAGCCTGGTTCAGGCTGTTACTTGACGGCAGCCTTGAGCTTGGAGCCCGCGGTCAGCTTGACGCGGTGGCCGGCCGGGATCGAGATCTCGGCGCCGGTCTGCGGGTTGCGGCCCGTGCGAGCGGCGGTCTCGGTGCGCTCGGCGGCGAGCCAACCCGGGATGGTGACCTTGCCGCCACCCTTGACGGTCTCGCTGATCGTGGCGAAGAACGCGTCGACGACGCTCGAGACGGTGGCCTGGCTCTGACCCGACGCCGCGGCGACGGCAGCAACGAGCTCGGTCTTGTTCAGGTTGTCAGCCATTGAGTGTCCTCCTCGGACCTTGTGCTGGTGATTCAGCTGTCTTGTGGAACGGTTGAGGCCACAGGGGGCCATAACGTTTTGGTCGGTTGACCGCCTCGAATGTATCAGAATCCCGCGGAATTACGCGGATTCTCGCGGATTTTTCGCCTGTTGCCAGGGCGTGTCCAGCCCCAGGGACGACGAAGGGGCGCCCGGCGGATGCCGGACGCCCCTCCAAAGGGTGTCGTTCGCTGCTTCTCAGCAGCCGACGCTGGGTGTTACCAGCTCGACTTGGTGATGCCGGGCAGCTCGCCTCGGTGCGCCATGTCGCGGAAGCGGACACGCGAGATGCCGAACTTGCTGAGGTTTCCACGGGGACGGCCGTCCACCGCGTCGCGGTTGCGCACGCGGATGGGCGAAGCGTCGCGGGGGAGCTTCTGCAGACCGAGGCGCGCGGCCTCACGGGACTCGTCGGTGCCGTTCGGGTCGACGAGCTGCTTCTTCAGCTCGGCGCGCTTGGCGGCGTAGCGCTCGACGATGACCTTACGCTGCTCGTTCTTGGCGATCTTGGACGTCTTGGCCATGTTTAGCGCTCCTCTCGGAAGTCGACGTGCTTGCGCACGACAGGGTCGTACTTCTTGAGCACGAGGCGGTCGGGGTTGTTGCGGCGGTTCTTCTTGGTCACGTAGGTGTAACCGGTGCCCGCCGTCGAACGGAGCTTGATGATCGGACGGATGTCCTGCTGCTTCGCCATTAGATCTTCTCCCCACGGGCCAGGATGTCCTTGACCACAGACTCGATGCCACGGGCGTCGATGACCTTGATGCCCTTGGCGCTCAGGGTCAGGGTGACGTTACGACGAAGAGACGGGACGTAGTACGTCTTCTTCTGGATGTTCGGGTCGAACCGGCGCTTCGTGCGGCGGTGCGAGTGCGAGATGTTGTGACCGAAGCC
The DNA here is from genome assembly GCF_042789575.1 of Leifsonia sp. NPDC056824. NCBI lineage: Bacteria > Bacillati > Actinomycetota > Actinomycetes > Micrococcales > Microbacteriaceae > Leifsonia > Leifsonia sp. NPDC056824. The sequence continues at coordinate 1,102,611 of NZ_JBHUAV010000001.1, forward strand.
GGGAACGGCTCCAGTCACCTGGCACACTGCTGCCATTGCTTTCTTCTCCAATACCGTGATGCCTTCCGGCACCACCCAAGGTCACTTGTCGGCGCACGACTTCCCACGCGTTTTCGTTTGGGGTTTCGTACACGGCTAACGGAGTGGGAGGAGCCCACTCAGCCAAACATCTATGCTACGGCATCGGGGCAGACGCAGCCAAATCGCGATTCGTGGCACTACAACCACCTTTTGTGTATGCTTGAACCACCAACCCGCTTCTCCACGTGAGAGCGGGTCTTTCTTTTGTCACCACCCGGTCGGCTTCCGTAACGTCTCGACGGGGTCCGGAAGCTGGCTCCGCCGGTAGTCCGCCGCTGTGAGTCGTCGCCACCAGTGCCGCCCCACACCATCGTTCGGCTCGCCTTTCAAGGCGCCGGCCGTCGGATTCGTCGATGGGTTGACCGTTCCGACGGGCACGCGTTCGCGCGCGAGCCTCAGCGGCAACTCGAGGTCCGAGTCGTTCGACACGACGATGGCCGCATCCACCGCCCCGGTGAGCACATCGAAGAGCAGATGGGATGCGACATTGACGTCGGACCCCTTCTCTTCGCGCTTCCTGACTGTCGCCATCACGAGCCGATCGTCGCCAGAGGGGATCGCTCGCAACGGCAGGCGACTGTCCCACGACTCATCGTCGTGCCGGTACACGCTCGGGCGATAGGTGCCCGGCGGTTCTGCCACCAGCGGTTCGGCCTTGGCCCACGAGACATAGCGGCCTTCAGCGATCACATCAACAGACCCCGCCGCCAGCAGGGCATCGAGATAGATGGACTGATCGAGGCGGGCGTCCGGACTGTCCAGGGGATCGACGCGAGCGGTGCAGTAGACCACGCGTGAGATCCGAGCGCCCGGCCAGCCGGCGAGCGGCTCCACGAGTGCGCGCACATCCAGCCACCGCCAGCCAGCGGTCGAGCGGCCGCAGTGCTTCCTCGCGCCGTAGTAGAGGTTGTACCCGTCGACGTAGACCCCGATCCGCATCGGACCACTCTAGCGAACGCGTATGTCAGGCGTTAGATTCCGCAGCCTTCGCCGTGCACCCCGCGCACAACCCGAACACATCCACCACATGCTGCGCCTGTGTGAACCCGTGCGACGCCGCCGCCGCGCGCGCCCACTGCTCGACCTCGTCGGCCTCGATCTCCACCGTCAGCCCGCATTTGCGGCAGATCAGGTGGTGGTGGTGCCCTGTCGTGCACGCGCGGTAGAGGCTCTCGCCTTCCGGCGACTGCAGCGAGTCGGCGTCGCCTTCCGCCGCCAGGTCGGCGAGCGCGCGGTACACGGTCGCCAGGCCGATCGGGGAGCCCGTCTCGTGCAGGGTCAGGTGGAGCCCCTGCGCGCTGATGAAGCCCTCCGTCGAGGACAGGGCCTCTCGGACGGCCTCCCGCTGCCAGGTGTTGCGCTTCACTGTTCCAGGCTAGCCTCTCTGGCTCACGAGTCGCCGGGAACCCCGGGCGCCCACCAGCCGGCAGGCCACGTAGATGAGGAACGAGATCGTCGTCACGTACGGGCTGATCGGCAGGGAGCTGCCGAGCGCCAGCAGGATGCCGCCCACGATCGAGAGGAGGGCGAAGCCCACGCTCAGCAGCGGCACCAGCAGCGGCGACGAGGAGATGCGCATCGCCGCGGCCGCGGGCGTCACGAGCAGCGACAGCACCAGGAGCGCGCCGACGATCTGCACCGACACCGCGACCGCGAGGCCGAGCAGCACCATGAAGGCGAGCGCGACGAAACGGGTCGGGACGCCGCGGGAGGCCGCGACGTCGGCGTCCAGGCTGTCGAACATCAGCGGGCGCCACATCAGCAGGAGGCCGATCAGCACCAGCGCCCCGATGACGAGCAGCGATCCGAGCTGCGGGTCGTCGACCGACACGATCTGGCCGGTCAGCAGGCCGAACTTGTTCGCGCTGCGGCCGGGATAGAGCGCCAACGCCAGGATTCCGAGCCCGAGCCCGAACGGCATCAGCACCGCGATGATCGAGTTGCGGTCCCGCGCCTTCGCGCCGAGCAGCCCGATCAGGATGGCGGCGATCAGCGATCCGACGAGCGACCCGGCGACGACGTTCACGCCGAACAGCAGCGCGACGGCCGCCCCCGCGAACGAGAGCTCGCTGATCCCGTGCACGGCGAACGCCATGTCCCGCTGCATCACGAAGACGCCGATCAGGCCGCCGACGACGCCGAGCACCGCACCCGCGAAGATCGAGTTGCGCACCAGCGCGAGCAGCTCGCCGTAGTCGGTGAAGTTGAAGAGCTGCGACCAGAGATCGTTCATGCGGCCGGCTCCGGGTGCGAGGTACGGGTGTGGTCGTGGTGCTCGTGGGTCTCGGCGTCCGGGATGCCGACGACGACGATGCGCCCGCGGCTGCGGATGACGTCGACGGGCGTGCCGTACAGGTCGGTGAGCACCTCGCTGCGCAGCACCTCGTCGGGGGTGCCGGTGCGGAACCGGCCGCCGGCCAGGTAGAGCACGCGGTCCACCATCCCGAGCACCGGGTTCACGTCGTGCGTGACGAAGACGACGGCGCTGCCGTGGTCACGGCGGCGGCGGTCGATGAGTTCGCTGACCCCGCGCTGGTGCTGGAGGTCGAGCGACAGCAGCGGCTCGTCGCACAGCAGCAGTGCCGGATCGCCGGCGAGCGCCTGCGCGACGCGGAGGCGCTGCTGCTCTCCGCCGGACAGCGATCCGACAGGGGTATCCGCGTAGCGGCGCGCCCCGACGGAGTCGATGAGCCGGTCCACCTGCGCGCGGTCGGAGCGGTTCGGGATGGGGAGGCCCCAACGGTGCCCGTTGACGCCGAGCGCGACGAGGTCGCGGGCGCGCATCGGGGTCCCGGCGGGGATGAGCTTCTGCTGCGGGATGTACCCGATCCGCCGATCGCCGCGACGCACCGCGTGGCCGTCGAGCACGATGCTCCCGGAGTCGAGCGACTGCTGGCCGAGGATCGTCTTGAGCAGGCTGGTCTTGCCTGAGCCGTTCGGTCCGAGCACGGCGACGAACTCGCCGGCGTGCACGTCCAGGTCGAGCCCGCTCCACAGCGTGCGGTCCGCGAAGCCGAGGGCGGCGTCGCGCAGGCTGAGCACGACGTCGCGCTCGGCCGGCGCGGCCACGCGTTCGATCGGCTCGCTCACTTGGCCAGCGCCGCTCCCACGGCGTCCAGGTTCGCGTTCATCCAGCTCACGTAGTCCTTGCCCTTCGGCAGCGTCTCGGTGACGGGGACGACGGGGATGCCCGCTGCCGCGGCCGCCGCCCGCACGCGGTCGGTCTCGGGCCCGCTGGTCTGCTCGTTGTAGGCGAGCAGCCGTACGCGGTGGCCGCTGAACAGCGCGAGCGTCTGCTGCAGCACGAGCGGGGACACGTCGGTGCCCGCCTCGATGGCCGCACTGAACTTCTCCGGCGTCTTGTTCACGAGCCCGCTGGCTTCCAACAGGTAGAGCGGGACGGGCTCCGTGATCGCGACCCCTTCTCCGGCGTACTGCGCCTTCAGCTCGGCCTCCCGGGCCTGGAGGGCAGCCAGCTTGCCGGAGAAGGCAGCGGCGTTCTTCGCGAAGGTCGCCTTCTGGGCCGGGTCGGCCTTCGACAGCGCGTCGGTCAGGGCTGTCGTGAACTTCTGGATGGTCGGGAAGTCGTACCAGACGTGCTCGTTGAGCTCTCCTCCGCCGGCGTTCCTGCCCGAGACGTCGACCACATTCAGCACGGTGGCCTTCGTATTCTTCGAGCCGGTGCGGAGGGTGTTCATGAAGTCGTCGTAGCCGCCGCCGTTCTCGATGAGGATGTCGGCCTTCGACACGGCGAGCTGGCTTTGGGCGCTCGCCTCGAACGAGTGCGGGTCCTGCGCCGGGTCGGACATCAGCGCGGTCACCTCGACGGCGTTGCCGGCGATCGTGGAGGCGATGTCGCCGTAGACGTTGGTGCTGGCGACGACGCGGACCTTGCCGTCGTCGGCGGCGGAGCCGGCCGAGCAGCCGGTGAGCGCGGCGACGGTCGCTGCGGCGAGGGCGAGGGCGAGGGCGAAGACGGAGCGCTTCAACATGGGGACCTGTCTAATTCGTGGTGTCCCACGAATGTATCCCTAATTGAGAACGATTGTCAAAATCACTAAGCCCCGGCACACATTCGTGCCGAATGTCGCGAATGGGGCGGCCAAACGCCACATTCGGCACGAATGTGCGGCGCTCAGTCCAACAGCAGCGCGGGCTCCTCGATGATGGAGGCCACGTCCGCCAGGAAGCGCGACGCCACATCCCCGTCCACCACGCGGTGGTCGAAGGAGGCGCCCACGGTCGTGACGTAGCGCGGACGCACCTCGCCGTCCACGACCCACGGCTTCTGCTTGATCGTGCCGAGCGCGACGATGCCGACCTCGCCCGGGTTCAGGATGGGCGTGCCGGTGTCCATGCCGAACACGCCGATGTTCGTGATGGTGATCGTGCCGCCGGCCATGTCGGCCGGGGGAGTCTTGCCCTCGCGCGCGATCAGGGTCAGCTCCTCGAGCGCCTTGGCGAGCTCGAGGAGCGTCATCCCCTGCGCCTCCTTGACGTTCGGGACGATCAGTCCGCGGGGCGTCGCGGCGGCGATGCCGAGGTTCACGTAGTGCCGGACGATGATCTCCTCGTCGGTCCACGTCGAGTTCACGGTCGGGTTGCGGCGCACGGCCCAGATGATCGCCTTCGCAACGATGAGCAGCGGCGACACCTTGACCCCGACGAAGTCGGGCGACGTCTTGAGGCGCTTGACGAACTCCATCGTGCGGGTGGCGTCGATGTCGACGAACAGGCTGACGTGCGGGGCGGTGAAGGCGCTGGTGGTCATCGCGGTGGCGATCGCCTTGCGCATGCCCTTCACCGGGATGCGGTCCTCACGGTCGTCCGGCCACGCCGGTGTCTGGATGTTGCGGAACACGCTCGCCTGGGTCGCCTCGCGGAGCACGTCCTCCCGGGTGATGTCGCCGATCGGACCGGTCGGAGTGACCTGCGTGAGGTCGACGCCGAGGTCTTTCGCCAGCTTGCGGATCGGCGGCTTGGCGATGACGGGGGCGCTGCCGATGGGGGAGGCGCCGGCCGGTGCGGACGGGGTGGCGGCGGCAGGCGCGGCAGCCTGCGAAGGCGCGGGAGCCGGCGTGAACGTCACCGGAATGGAGGCGGTGCCCGGGTGCGTCACCCGGCGCCGGCGGCTCGACCCGTGACCGGCCGCGCCGTACCCGACGAGCACGGCGCCCGGCTTCGGCTCGTCCACCTCGTGCGAGACGCTCTGCGCGGCGTCGGCCTCGGCCTCCTCGACCTCGCCGACCGGCTCGGCCGGGGCGGCGGGAGCGGAGCCGCCGGTGACGGTGATGATCGGCGTGCCGACCTCCACGGTCTGGCCCTCGGACACGAGCAGTTCGCTGACCGTCCCCTCGAACGGCGACGGCAGCTCCACGAGCGACTTGGCGGTCTCGATCTCCACGATCACCTGGTTGACCGCGACCGGCTCACCGGGCGCGACCTTCCACGAGACGATCTCGGCCTCGGTCAGACCCTCGCCGACATCGGGCAGCAGGAACTGGGACTCGCTCATGTGCGGCTTCTTTCGTTCGGCGGGGCTCAGTACGCGAGCGCGCGGTCGACGGCTTCGAGGATGCGGTCGGCGTCGGGCAGGTAGACGCCCTCCAGCTTGGCCGGCGGGAAGGGGGTGTCGAAGCCGGCGACGCGGAGCACAGGCGACTCCAGCGAGTAGAAGGCCTTCTCGGCGACCACCGCGGCGACCTCGGAGGCGACGGACACGGTGCCGGGGGCCTCCTGCGCCACGATGAGGCGGCCGGTCTTCTGCACAGACTGCAGCACGGGCGCGTAGTCGATGGGTGCGAGCGAACGGAGGTCGACCACCTCCAGGCTGCGGCCCTCCTCGGCGGCGACCTCGGCGGCGCGCAGCGCGACCGGGACCATCCCCGCCCACGCCACGATCGTCGCGTCCGTGCCGGTGCGCACAACACGGCTGGCGTGCAGCGGCACCGGGTTCTCCTCGGTGTCCACGTCGCCCTTCGGCCAGTAGCGGCTCATCGGCTCGAAGAAGATCACCGGGTCGTCGGAGGCGATGGCCTCCTGGATCATCCAGTAGGCGTCGTTCGGCGTCGACGGCGCGACGATCCGCAGACCCGCGGTGTGCGCGAAGTACGCCTCCGGCGCCTCCTGGTGGTGCTCGACCGCGCCGATGTGGCCGCCGTGCGGGATGCGGATGACGACCGGCATCGAGACCGCACCGCTGTGGCGGTTGGTCAGCTTCGCGAGCTGCGTCGTGATCTGGTCGAAGCCGGGGAACACGAAGCCGTTGAACTGGATCTCCACCACCGGACGGTAGCCGCGCATCGCCAGGCCGATGGCCGAGCCGATGATGCCCGCCTCGGCGAGGGGCGTGTCGAGAACGCGCTTCGCGCCGAACTCGGCCTGCAGGCCCTCGGTGACGCGGAAGACGCCGCCGAGCGGGCCGATGTCCTCGCCCATGAGCAGGACCTTCGGGTCTTCGGCGAGCGCGCGCCGGAGGCCGGCGTTGAGCGCCTTGACCATCGGCATCGACTGGATGCGCGGGCCGGCCGGCTCGGCGGGGGCCTCAGCCTCGGCCGCGGTCTCCTGCGGCTCACCGACCTCCGACTCCGTGTCGATCGCGGCAGCCTGCTCCGGAACCGTCTCGTCCTCGACCACGAACTCGCGGGTCCACTCCTGCTCGGCCACATGCTCCTCGAGCACACGCGAGTCGGGGTCGCTCTCCACGATCTCCACCACGTCGATGGCCTGCGTGTCGTCGAACGGCTCGTCGTGCACGGCGCTGTCACCGTCCGGCGTCTCGTCCTCCACCAGTTCGGCCTCCACGTATCCGGTCTCGCCTCTCAGGTCGCTCATGCGTCACCTCCGAACGACGCTTCGTACTCCTGCAGCCAGCGTCGCTGCTCGTCCATCACGGGATGCGGCTCACTGTAGACGTTGTCGAACATGCTCTCGATCGGCGGAGCCTCAAGGGTGAGCGTGCGCCGGCGGACGTCGGCGGCCAGGTCGGCCGCCTCCTCCTCCGCCGTGTCGAAGAACGCCTGGCCGACGCCCTGGTTCTCCAGGAACGCCCGGAACCGCAGGATCGGGTCGCGCTCGGCCCAGTACGCCACCTCGTCGTCGGTGCGGTACTTGGTCGGGTCGTCGCTCGACGTGTGCGCGCCCATCCGGTAGGTGAGCGCCTCGATCATGCTCGGGCCCTCGCCGTTTCGGGCGTCGTCGAGGTGTTTCGCGGTCACCGCGTAGGCGGCGAGCACATCGTTGCCGTCGACCTGCACGCCCGGGATGCCGAAACCGCTCGACCGCAGGTAGAGCGGGGTGCGCGACTGCGTCTTCACCGGCACCGAGATGGCCCAGTGGTTGTTCTGCAGGAAGAAGACCTGCGGCGTCTGGTAGCTGGCCGCGAAGACGAACGCCTCGCTGACGTCGCCCTGGCTGGTCGCTCCGTCGCCGAAGTAGGCGATCACCGCCTCGTCCACGACCGGGTCGCCGGTGCCGACCTTGCCGTCGAGCTTGACGCCCATCGCGTAGCCGGTGGCGTGCAGCGTGTGCGAGCCGATCACGAGCGTGTAGAGGTGGAAGCCGTGGATCGCCGGGTCGGTCGGGTCCCAGCCGCCGTGCGTGGTGCCGCGCAGCAGTCCCATGATGCCGACCGGGTCGATGCCGCGGATCATGCCGACGACGTGCTCCCGGTACGACGGGAAGAGGTTGTCCTGGGGCTTGGCCGCACGGGCGGAGCCGACCTGGGCGCCCTCCTGGCCGCGGCTCGGCACCCAGAGGCCGAGCTGGCCCTGGCGCTGGAGGTTGGCTCCCTCGTTGTCGACCGCCCGCACGCGGAGCATGTCGCGGTAGAAGGTGCGGTAGTCCTCCTCCCCGAGTCGCTCGAGGTAGGGGAGGTACTCTCCGGCCGGGTCGCTCGGCTGGAACCGGCCGTCTGCGGTCAGCAGCTGGACGGTGTTCGCCGGGCGCGGGGTATCGTTCGTCGCAACCACCGTTCTAACCTAACCGCTTGCCCGGGTGCCCATTTGGTAGGTTCCGCACAAGATCGGCGGTGACCTGCAGGAGTTTCTCCACAGATTCCTGCTCCCCGATGCTGATCCGGATGCCCTCCGGCGGGAACGCCCGCACGGTGAGCCCGGCGTCGAAGAATGCGTCGTTGGCAGCAGCGGTGTGCTCGCCGGTGACCAGCCAGACGAAATTGCCGTAGGCCTCCGGGACGTTCCAGCCCTGCTCGATCAGAGCATTGCGCAGCTTGTCGCGGCGCATGGCGATGCGCGCCACACGCTCCATGAGCTCGTCCTCCGCATCGATCGAGGCGAGCGCCGCGACCCGGGAGGCGTCGGTCACCGACAGCGGGATGGCCGCCGACCGCGCCGCGTTCAGCACCGCCGCCGGCCCGACCGCGTAGCCGATCCGGAGCGCGGCGAGCCCGTAGGCCTTCGAGAACGTGCGCAGCACCACGAGGTTCGGGTAGCGCGGGAGCAGCGGGATGCCATCCACCGAGGCGTCGTCGGTGACGAACTCGTAGTAGGCCTCGTCGAGCAGCACCAGGAGGTCGCGCGGCACCGAGGCCATGAACGCCTCGAACTCGGCGGCCGTGACGACCGGACCCGTCGGGTTGTTGGGCGTGCAGACGATGACGACGCGGGTGCGGTCGGTGATCGCCGCAGCCATCGCGGGGAGGTCGTGCCCGCCGTCCGCCCGGTTCGGCGACTGGACGCTGGTCGCGCCAGCGACGGTGACCAGGCCGGGGTAGGCCTCGAACGACCGCCACGAGTAGACGACCTCGTCGCCTGTACCTGCGGCGGCGGAGATGAGCTGAGCGAGCAGCGCGACCGACCCGCTGCCGAGGTGGACCTGGTCGACCTCGACTCCGTGCCGCTCGGCGAGCCGCTCCCGGAGGTCGGCGCCGCCCGCGTTCGGGTACCGGTTGAGCTCGGCCAGGGTGCCGGCCACGGCCTCCACGACGGAGGGGAGCGGGGGATAGGGGTTCTCGTTGCTGGACAGCTTGAAACCGTCCGCCGGCGCCGGGCGCCCCTGCTTGTAGGCGGGGACCGCCACGATCTCGGGCCGCAGCCGCACGCCAAGCGCGTCTTCGTCAGTCACAGACCCAACTTAGTCGCGGGCGCATACCCGCGGGCGCATTCCTCTTTATTGGGGGCGACGACGCAGGATGGTGAGGCGGATGGAGGAGTTGAGGAAGGCGACGCCGAGGAGGAGAGCATTCGCGCCTGCCGCCCACCCGCTGGGGCTCTGCAGCGTCGGAGCGAGCAGCGTGATCGAAGACAGCAGATACATCGTGCCGAGGAGGAACCCAGCGCGGGGACGAGACGTCAACTTCCACCATGCGCGGGGCGGTCGGACGGGCTCACCGATCCCGCGGAACGATCGGGCGAGAATGATGACGGCGGCCAGCCACAACGGCCCCGTGATCATCAGCGTGAACCGATCGGGGAGGACCGCGCCCAGGAGGCGGACGACGACCAGGTTGGCCACGACGAGCGCCACGAGGAACCCCAGCTTGTGCGACGGGTTCATCACTCGCAGCGGCCACCACTCGAGGGGTGGGTACTCGATCTTCTCCCGCTCGGCGAGGGACCGCTGCGGGTCGGCAAGACCGTCCTTATTGGGCATGCTGCATTCCTCCTTGTCGGGTGCGACGGCGCACGATGGTGAGGCGGATGGACGAGTTGAGGAAGGCGACGGCCCAGAACGCGAATTCGACGAGGACAATCCATTCCGCGAACGAGTGGTGATTCGACCTGAGGAACCCTGCGATCGACAACACGTAGAAGCCCGAGAGCCACCAGCCCGCTCGGGGACGCGCAGACAATCGCCACCACGGGCGTCGGGCGTGGATTGACTCATCCACTCCACGGAACGACCGGGCCAGCGCCACCTGCGCGGCTACGGTGAACGGCGCCAACACTACGAGGACGACGTCGGAGGGAATCCACAGCCGAAGCCCCGCCGAGATGACGAACCCGCACACCCAGAGTCCGACGAGGAACCCGAACTTGTGCCACGGATTCATCACGCGCAGCGGCCACCACTGCAACGGCGGGTACACCCTCTTCTCGCGCTGAGGAGTGAATGGCTCCGGCTCCACAAGGCCGTCTCGGTTGGGCACCCCGCGACTCTAGCGGCGAGCCCCTGTCCCCCGCGCCTCCCGTTTGGGAGGATGTGGCCATGCGATTCCTGCTCAAGGTGATCATCAACGCGGTGGCCCTCTGGCTGACGACCCTCATCGTCAGCGGCATCACCGTCGTCCCCTACGCCCCCGGCACCACGGCGACCGTCCTGACCTACCTGCTCGTCGCTCTCATCTTCGGCGTGGTCAACGCGATCGTCGGCACGGCGATCCGCATCGTCGCCTTCCCGATCTACATCCTGACGCTGGGGCTCATCTCGTTCATCGTGAACGGGCTGCTGCTGCTCCTGGTGTCGTGGATCAGCGGCCTGATGGGGTTCGGCCTCCACGTCGCCGGCTTCTGGTGGGGCGTCCTCGGCGCCCTGGTGCTCGGAATCATCGCCTGGCTGATCGGCCTGATCTTCCGGCCGTTCACGCGCGAGCGCTGAGCCCCTCGCGAGTGCGGGAGAATAGAGGCGATCCCACCACGCCGATTCCGCGAGGAGCCTCATGACCGCCCTGCCTCCCCAGCCGCTCAGCCCCCTGGACGGCCGCTACCGGTCCGCGGTGCTCGGCCTCGGCGACCACCTGTCGGAGGCGGGCCTCAACCGGGCGCGCGTCCAGGTCGAGGTGGAGTGGCTCATCTACCTGACGGGCCACCGGATGTTCGGCTCCTCCCCGCTCACCGACGAGCAGGTCGGCCAGCTCCGCGCCCTCGCCGACGAGTTCGGCCAGCCCGAGATCGACCGCCTCGCCGAGCTGGAGGCCACCACCAAGCACGACGTGAAGGCCGTCGAGTACTTGGTGCGCGAGCGCCTGCATGCCCTCGGTCTCGACCACATCGCCGAGCTCACGCACTTCGCCGCGACCAGCGAGGACATCAACAACCTCTCCTACGCGCTCACCGTCAGCGCCGCGGTCGCCCAGGTGTGGCTGCCCGCATTCCGCGCCGTCATCGGCGAGCTGCGCGCGCAGGCGGTCCAGTACCGCGACGACGCCATGCTCGCCCGCACGCACGGACAGCCCGCGACGCCCACGACGATGGGCAAGGAGCTCGCCGTCTTCGTGCACCGCCTCGACCGCATCCGCACGCAGGTGGAGGCCACCGAGTACCTGGGCAAGTTCAGCGGCGCGACCGGCACCTTCGCCGCGCACCTCGTCGCCGACCCCGACGCCGACTGGCCCCGCATCTCGCAGGAGTTCGTGGAGAGCCTCGGCCTCGACTGGAACCCGCTGACCACTCAGATCGAGTCGCACGACTGGCAGGCGGAGCTGTACTCCCGCATCTCGCACGCCAACCGCGTCCTCCACAACCTGTGCACGGACGTCTGGACGTACATCTCGCTCGGCTACTTCCGGCAGACCCCGGAGCCCGGCGCGACCGGCTCCTCGACCATGCCGCACAAGGTCAACCCGATCCGGTTCGAGAACGCGGAGGCCAACCTCGAGCTCTCCAGCGCCGTCCTCGACTCCCTCGCCGCCACGCTGGTGACGAGCCGCCTGCAGCGCGATCTCACCGACTCGACCACGCAGCGCAACATCGGCGTGGGCCTCGGCCACTCGCTCCTCGCGCTCGACAACATCCAGCGCGGCCTCGCCCAGATCTCGCTCGACCGCGCCGCGCTCGCGACGGACCTCGACCTCAACTGGGAGGTTCTGGCGGAGGCCATCCAGACGGTCATCCGCGCGGAGGTCACCGCCGGCCGCTCCACGATCTCCGACCCGTACGCGCTGCTCAAGGAGCTGACCCGCGGCAAGCGCGTCGACCACGAGGCGCTCACGGCGTTCGTGGACGGCCTGGAGATCGGTCAGGCGGCGAAGAACCGCCTGCTGGCGCTCACGCCCGCCGGGTACGTGGGGCTGGCGTCGGAGCTGGTCGACCGGCTCTGACGCCGCAGACGCCGGGCGCCGCGGGGCTCAGTGCCCGCGGGGCTCCCGGTCGTCGCCGTCGTTCGGGGTGCCCGGCTTCGGGGCGTCGCCGTGGCCCGCGGCCTTCTCCTGGGCTTCGACGTCCTGCTCGTGGATGTCCTCCACCTCGGCCGCGTTCGGCTTGAACGCGAGGGCGAACAGCGCCATCAGCACGAGCGACAGGATGAACGCGATCCCGAGCGCGACGCCGGCGAGGATGAACTCCCGCGTCGCGATCAGGACGATGAGGCCGACGAACACGCCGAGTCCCGCGGAGATGCCGAGCAGCTCGGCGGGCAGGAAGCGGTCGCGGCGGGTCGGCTGGAGGCTGTTGGTCACGCTGGGGTCTTTCTTGTCGCGCTTGGTCACGTTCCGCTCTCCGTCCGGCGGGCGGCCGCGGCGGAGCGGGCCGCCGATCGCAGGGAGGCCGCGCCGATGCCCTGGAAGACGCCGACGATCACAGCCCAGGCCCCGAACAGGCCGATGGCGAGCACGGCGTCGGCCGGCACGAAGACGAGCACCAGGGCCAGGATCGCGGTGAGCCCTCCGGTGATGAGCCAGTCACGCGCGGCCGCGTCGTTCCGGCGCTCGCGGAGACCGCTGTAGAGCTCGAGGATGCCGGTGAGCGCCGCCCACACGGTCACGACGTAGAGGTAGAGGCCCAGCCCGCTGGTGTTGAGGGCGATCGCGAACACTCCGGCGAGGATGCCGATGCAGCCCTGCACGGCGAATAGCGTCCGGGAGAGGCCCTTCGGTGCGAACAGGAGGCTGAGGACGCTGGTTGCGAGCCCGTCGGCCACCGCGAAGACGCCGAAGACGATGAGGCCGAACTGGGGAGTGTGCGCGTCGCGGGTGAAGGTGACGACGGCGGCCGCGGCGAGCGCGACGATCGCGCGCACAGCGGGGACGACCCAATAACGGCTCGAGTTCGGATCGCCCTGATTCTGGGGAACGGCGGGTGCCACTCGGCGACCTCTCTCAGTCAGGATGCGGTCCCAGTCTAGTCGCGGGCTACCTGCGCGTTTGCCGCGCGGAAGCCTCCCGCCGCCGCTGCGAATCCTCAGATTGGGGGGAAATGGTGCGCCCGCGGCTAGGCGAGCGCGGGGAGGTCGTCGGCGTCCGGGCGCGCCCACGCGACGAGCCAGGCGAGCGCCCCGACGACGAGCACGAACGCACCGGTGGGCAGGACGGTGCCGCTGATGGGGTGGTTCCAGCTCAGTGCGACGAGGATGCCGGCCGCGGCGCCGAACAGCGTCGCGATCGCGAAGCCCGCCGACACGACCCGGGCGACGCCGGTCTGGAAGAGCGCGCGCACCGCCAGCGCGACGGCCACGATTGTCCAGGTGACGGCGAGCGGCGCCGCCACGAAGGCGCCGAAGTCGTCCTTCAGCAAGACCCCCGGCGCGACATAGACGATGCCCGCCGCGACCAGGAGCAGAACTCCGACTGCCGAGAGGCCCGCCAGCCGCGCACGCTCGGACCCCAGCCGCGCGACGGGTTCGAGGAGGGAAGGCCAGGTGAAGGCGAGCGCGAACGACACCACCGCGAGCGCGACGGGACCTGCGCCCTGCAGCAACGGGATGAGGACGGTGTTCATGTTTCCATTTGACGTGCCGGGGCGGGCGGGCGCGTCCTCCCTGAGGATGATCCGCCCTCGGAGAACGCTATGGACCGGCTATCGAACGGCCCCGGTCGGCGCGCCGCTCAGGCGCCTTCGGCCAACTTGCCTTTCGCGTAGCCGACGAGGGCGTTGGCGTGCCCGTGACCCATCCCGTACTCCGACTTCAACCAGCCGACGGCCTCCATGTAGGTCGCGCCGCCGTCGAGCCGCTCGACGACAAGGTCGAGCCACTCCTGCACAGGGCGGCCGTAGTTCTTCTCGATGCTCGGGAAGTACGAAGGCGGCCCCATGACCTTCTCGCCGGGTGCGAACACGGGCGCGACGACGCGGTGCTTGGCCATGCGGGGAAGCTTAGCGCCGGAAGCGGGTGGAGGTCCGGACGAAGACCACCACGACGACGACCACCACGATGACCGCGAGCAGCCACGTCGGTGGCCCTCCGGTGATGACCACGGTGTCGACACAGGTCCCGCCGGAGGGGGGAGCGGTGGCGCAGGACGCGTGGACGAGCTGCAGGAGGGTCACGCCGACAGTGTGGCACGGCAACCGCGCAGGTCTACATCGGGATGATTTCGCCCACCTCGACGCTGCCCCCGTAGGAGAGGCCGGGGCATCCTTCGGCAAGCGCGGTCGCCGCAGTCAGGTCAGCCGCATCGACAAGCGCGTAGCCGGACAATGCGTTGGCTCCGGCGGACGTTCCGAGCAGCTTGGTCGCCCCGACGCGGCTGCCCATGTCGGTTACCGCCGAGTCGAGCTTCTGGAACCAGGCGCCCCAGGCAGCGACCTCCTCCTCGGTGGCGTTCACAGCGGGGTCGTTGCGGAAAGCAAAAACGAAAGCAGACATGATGAACTCCTTCTGATTCTGGTCGACGTCAGATGTCGACTCAGCAGTACGACGTGCGAGCGCATACAAAATCGACACGTCAGAGAAGGTGGTTCTGCTGCACGGAGAGGTGACATGAGATGGCCTCCCGGAACGCGACCGACGGCGACGCCGACGGTTCTGGCTACATCGGCGCCATGTCCGCGAACCGGGAGTACATGCCCTGGAACGCCACCGTGACGGTCTTAGTCGGCCCGTTGCGGTGCTTCGCGACGATCAGGTCGGCCTCGCCCGCGCGGGGGTTGTCCTTCTCGTAGGCGGACTCGCGGTGGAGGAGGATGACGACGTCGGCGTCCTGCTCGATCGAGCCCGACTCGCGGAGGTCGCTCAGGGCGGGGAGCTTGTCGGCGCGCTGCTCCGGGCCACGGTTCAGCTGGGACAGGGCGATCACGGGGACCTGCAGCTCCTTGGCGAGAAGCTTCAGGGCGCGGGAGAACTCGCTGACCTCCTGCTGGCGGCTCTCGACGCGCTTGCCGCTCGTCATGAGCTGCAGGTAGTCGATGATGACCATCTTGAGGCCGACGCGCTGTTTGAGGCGGCGGCACTTGGCGCGGATCTCGACCAGCGTCATGTTGGGGCTGTCGTCGATGTAGAGCGGGGCGTCGTTGATGCGGCCGCGCGTGGAGGCGATGGTCGTCCAGTCGCGGTTGTCGACCGTTCCCTTGCGCATGTGCTGCAGCGGGACCGTCGCCTCGGCGGAGAGGAGGCGCATCGCGATCTCGCTGCGCCCCATCTCGAGCGAGAAGAAGATGGTCGGCATGTCGTGCTTGATGGCGGCGGCGCGTGCGAAGTCGAGCGCCAGCGTGGACTTTCCGAGGGCGGGGCGTGCAGCGACGATGACCATCTGGCCGGGGTGGAGTCCGTTGGTCAGCTCGTCGAGCTCGGCGAAGCCGGTCGGCACGCCGGTCATCGAGCCGTCCTTGTGCTTGGCCGCCTCGATCTCGTCGATCGCGACCGTCACCGCCTCGGTGAGCGGGACGTAGTCCTCGACCTCCTGGTGGCCGGTGACGGAGTAGATCTCGGCCTGCGCGTTGTTGACGAGGTCGAGGACCTCGCCCTCCGCCTTGTAGCCCATCTGCGTGATGCGGGTGCCGGCCTCCACCAGTCGGCGCAGCAGCGCCTTCTCGGTGACGATGTTGGCGTAGTAGCCGGCGTTCGCGGCGGTGGGGACGAGGCTCGTGAGCGTGTGCAGGTACTCGGCGCCGCCGGCGCGCGACAGCTCGCCCAGCTTGGTCAGCTCGTCGGTGACGGTGATGACGTCGGTCGGCTCGCCGTGCGAGTACAGCGAGAGGATCGCGTCGTAGATGATCTCGTGCTTGGGGATGTAGAAGTCCGTGCCGCGCACGACCTCGACGACGTCGGCGACGGCGTCCTTGCTGAGGAGCATGCCGCCGAGGGCGCTCTGCTCGGCCAGCAGGTCGTGCGGTGGGGTGCGCTCGGGAGAACGGACCTCGCCCAGTTCGCGGCTGTCGGCGAGACCGATGTGGGCGATCGACACGTACTCTCCTCAGTTCTGCTTGTTCCGGGTGCGCACCATTCGATGCGGCCCTCTTATACAGCATGCGCCGCCGCCGGCTGGATGACGCGCGGGCGCGCCGGGTGCTCCGCAGCCTTCTGCGAGCCGATCTTCGGCGGGCTTCCGTCGACGTCGCTCCACCCTACGAACCTGCTCGGCGCGCCCACAACTCCACCTGTGGATAACTTTGGGGATAATCTGGGCGAAACGCCGACGCGTCTGTGCAGAAGGTGTGGGAAGTGCTGTGGAAAACCAAAAAACTTTGCGCCGAAACGCCGCTTTGATCTGGCCTTTCTGTTTCCACAGGCTGTGTGTAAAAAGTTCCCTGAGGCCTGTGGTGGAGCCCGTCCGGCGGGCCCTGCGCGCTGTGGATGGAGCCGGGGAAAACTCTGCTTAACGAGGTGTAGCGGGGGGGGGGCGCCCCCCCCCCCCCCGCGGGTGTTTACGGGGGGACCTGGCGGGCCACCCCCGCGCCGCGCGGAAGGGCCCGCAGTACTGGGGGGGGCGGGGCGGGGCCCC